>NZ_CANNBM010000001.1 GCF_947502895.1 uncultured Sulfitobacter sp. | reverse complement strand
TGCCCCAGGTCTGCATCTCTGCGTCTCCGGTAAGGGGGGTTCTAGTGTTACTTCCCAGAACCCGCAAGCAGATTTTTCACCTATTTTCATTTTTTTCTCGTTTTTCCTATTTTTATGTAAATTCAACGATTTAGCCTAATGTGATTGCGCTAGAATGGTGTTTTGCGCAGCTTTGTTGCGCCTCCCTTAGGTCAACTATTGGCACCCCATATCCACATCTGGTGTTATCCACAGATTTACCCACAACCCGGTCTCCGATTCAGGGCAAATCAGATGCTCTTCCCCGTCTATTCGCGTGAATCACTGTCAGGAATCGGGGAATCATCGATATGGTCGCTCTCATTCCGTGCTGTTCACATCCAACAGGCCTTTGAACACGATCGAGGCACAGACAAACTCCAACGATCTGCACCACCCCTACAACATCGGCACTTTGCGCGGTTGCCACAGACCGTAATGCCCCCAGCCCTATCACAGCACCGAACCCTACAAACACATGCCCACCGATCAAGTAGGCCAGCGACACGCTACCAGCTTGGTCAGCGGCTTTCCCCACCCCGCCTCTTGCGCATAACAATGCTTCCAAAAGACCAGCATGCCCAGCGCCAACTGCCGCATCGGCCCAGCCCCTACGATGCGCGGCGTTACAGACATCCCTACCCCCCAACAAATGGGCACGCTGCCAAAGCGCGCGTTGGGCTTAACAAGGACAAGTATTGTGTAACTGCATGGGATAGCCCTCCGGATACCGAAGGCCTATCGCGGGATGTTACTTCAGCAGTCGTTTATACCGCAGCGCAATCAAGCCGAGGATCACAGCCATATAGATGATCGGCTCGAACTGGATGCCTTTGACCAACCAGAGGTAATGTATCCCCCCCAGTATCACGGCCACATAGGTCAGCTTGTGCAGCTTGCGCCATGCAGCGGCACCCATCTTGCGAATAGACATATTGTTCGAGGTAATCGCCAAGGGCAGCAGCGCCACAAAACCCGCCATGCCAATGGTGATATAAGGACGCTTCCAGATATCCGCCCACATCTGCCCCCAGAGCAGGCTCATATCCAACACAACCCAGACCAGCAGATGCAGCGCCACATAGGTAAAGGCCAACAGACCAAAAGTGCGGCGGAATTTTAGCAGGTTCAGCCCGAGATACTGGCGCAGCGGTGTGATGCACAGCCCAATGATAAGCAATTGCAGAGCAATCTCGCCCAACTCATGCTCCAACGCCTTGATAGGCTCACGCCCAAGGCCGCCCGTCTGCGCGAGATACAGCAGCCACGGCACAGGCAATAGAGACAGTATATAGACAACCCAAGTCGGCACGCGGCGCGCAGCACCATTAATCTTGTCTACATAACCACTCATGCGCACGTCCCTACTGCCTTACAAACAAAAGGCCGGAGCATCTCACGCTCCGGCCTTCTCTCTATATACTACTCTTATATGTCTTTGCTCAGGTCCATACCCGCATACAGACTGCCGACCTCGGCCTCGTATCCGTTCATCATCAACGTGGGAATCCGCTTGGAGAACAACCCGCCGCCGATGACCCGCTCGGACGCTTGTGACCAGCGTGGGTGATTAACCTCTGGGTTCACATTACTATAGAACCCGTACTCACGCGCATTTGCCTTGTTCCAACTTGTGGGCGGCTGCTTGTCGGTCAGCGTGATCCGCACGACCGACTTGATGGATTTAAATCCGTATTTCCACGGCACCACCAGTCGCAGCGGGGCGCCATTCTGGTTGGGGATGTCTTTGCCGTAGATACCTGTCGCCATCATCGTCAACGGATGCACCGCCTCATCCAGCCGCAGACCCTCTACATAGGGCCAGTCCAGCACAGGGTACTTCACGCCCGGCATCTCGTCAGGACGCAGGGCCGTCTCGAAGGCCACGTATTTTGCACCCGATTGAACCCCCGCCATATCCAGCAGATCAGCCAGCTCAAACCCGTTCCACGGGATCACCATCGACCATGCCTCGACGCAGCGGAAGCGGTAGATGCGTTCCTCAATCGTCATGGCGGCCATAATATCGTCAAAGGCGTAGTCACCGGGTTTGTCTACCAGACCGTCAATCTTTATCGTCCAGGGCGCAGTGGTCAGCTGGTGCGCGTAACGGGCTGGATCATCCTTGCCTGTACCGAACTCGTAATAGTTGTTGTACTGGGTGATGTCGTCATAGCTGCTTGGCGTCAGCCCCTCGGCCGCCGCAACGCCGCCGCCTATGCTCGCCAGCCCCAAACCAGCAGCAGCACCGCCCATTAACTGACGACGGTTGAGGAATGTAGCTTCGTCCGTCACATCGGACTCTTTCAGCGTATTGGTCCAGCGCATGGCCATGGGGCAATCTCCTTGCTTGTTGCACTATACCTAAGCCTGCATCCCCCCGGCACCAAATCCTTTCAGGCTACATTTCATTCGGCACACCGGATTGTCAGCACACCGTAGCAATTGAGCGACGCAGCAAACCACTGCCACAGAGGCCTCGCCAACAAGGCAAGGCAGATGTCGAAATTGTCGCAGCTCGCAACCAATAATTGGCGATTTCTTGCCAATAAACCAATGCCTTGGCCGAATACCGCCACCAAATGCATGGTTAGTTCAACCGCCCATTGGGTCAAGAAAATATATCCCTCAAATTTTGTGAACCAAACCGTCAACGGCGCGTATCCCTTCCGATGTCACAAACGCATCACCAATGATAATCTAGGAGATCACCATGTTTCGTAAGACAATCCTCTCTCTGACAGCCGCCGCCGCTCTGACAACTTCCGCATTTGCCGCAGGCCACGCAAAAGACATCGTAGATACCGCAGCAGCCGCTGGTGACTTCGGCACACTGCTGGCCGCAGCCGAAGCCGCCGGTCTGGTCGACACACTGAAAAGCGAAGGCCCCTTCACAGTATTCGCCCCAACCGACGCAGCGTTCGCAGCATTGCCCGAAGGCACCGTCGCAGACCTGCTCAAGCCAGAGAACAAAGAGCAGCTGGCAGCCATCCTGACCTACCACGTGGTAGCAGGCAAAGTCATGTCCACCGACCTGACCGATGACATGGAAGCAGCCACCGTAAACGGCGATACTGTCATGATCGACCTCGACAATGGCGTAATGGTAGATGACGCGAACGTAACCGCCGCCGACATCGAAGCCACAAATGGCGTAATCCACGTCATCGACAAAGTGATCATGCCCGGTACCTAACTCTCCCCCAGAGTTTCAGGCATGAGGGAGCCCGCCAACAGTTTCAGTCGGCGGGCTTTCTTCTTTCAGGAATCAGTAAGTGAACCAGAACGGTGGCTCACTCAGCGGCATAACTTCTGCCAAGCTTCGCCAGCAGTGTCGCGACCTGCCTTTCGATCTCGCGCATGTCCCTTTGAAACAACTCTTCGGTATATTGAGGCTCCTCTTCATCACCCTCGACTGCCACAGGCTCTTCTGGTACATCGGCCACCTGCCTGCGCAGCTCTTGAATGATACGAATTGCATCGGCGTTATCTTTGCAGAAGGTGCCTGCTTGGGTTGCGACGCAGCTACCGATCCGTAAATCCTGCTTATGCTCTTTGTTCAGCACGTCATAGCGAACGTCATCTTCCTCTATCAGCCCTGCAAGGAAGTCGCGCGTATCCTGCAATCCCTGATCCTCGTCTGCGCGATACAGCACGTCAAAGTCAAAAATGGATGCCCGTTTCAGCCGCGCGGCCCGTACCAAAGCTCCGAAATGTTCAGTCTTCGCTCTCGGTGACATCTGCGCCACTTTGGCCAGCAATTCCTCATCGGATGGCGGCAGATAGCGGGTGTTTTTCAGACGGTCTTCCAACACATCAGACACAAAAAGATCTAGCGTATCAAACCCGCCGAAGGGAACTGGGACTACCATCGCCCGCAACAGATCCAGATCCATCTCAGCCAACTGGGCCTTAACCTCCTCAAGCGGCGCATTGGTCATCATATCCAGCGTCAGCTTGCCATCCCCCTCCAGTGTCGCCCTGAGGAAATACGCGCCGTTGCCGCCGTGGTTCTCCATGCGCTCAAGGTTAAATCCGTTCCAAGGCTCCAGCGTGACCCATTCGGTCTCCAGATAATCTGCAATCGCAAAGTCGGGATTGAGCAGGGTCCAGCGCCGCTTGGGGAACCGCGCCTTGATTGTTTTCTCATCCCCTCTGTCAAATCCGCGAAACAGCTTTTTACGGTAATATTGGGGCTGCACAAAAAGCCTGTAGTCGCCTTTTACAAACACCTCCGCATCATGCTTTCTGATGATAAATTTGCAGGTGTCGTATGGCACGGTCATACACTCAGCCAGATCAGGGCGCAGGGCGAAACCGTCCTCCTTTGTGTTGTACCGCAGCTGCCAGCCATCCGTGCCGACGCCCAAAGCACGAGACAGCTGTAGCGATAGCACTGCGCGTTCATTCAACACGATGGGTCGCGACAGATCGCTGTCCACACTCAGCTCGGGCAACACGACAGGCGTGCCCGCGATCTCTTTTACTTCTTTTCGGGGCGCAACATAGGCACCCTCGTTCATCATGGACTGGATGACGGCGACCATGCCCAGACCGATAATCGCGTTCACTAAGAACCCGCCCACCACGACGCCTACAATTATTTTCAGTACATTTCCGCGCATAGCGTCACCTCATTCCCAGAGGCGCTTCCGCCGCCCCCTGCCAGTGGTGTTGAATTTTCAACAAAACCTTGCGGTGAATGAGGCCAGAACACGGTATTATTCCGGACACGAAACGAAAAAGGCCGAAGCAAACGCTCCGGCCTTTCCTATCTTATCAATGCACCGTTTTAGTGCACCGTTGCCTCGTCAGGCTTGGGCTTGTTGCTCGGCGATATGCGGTCGCCGATGATCAAACCATCAGCGCCTGCACTCACAGGGATCGTATCCCCATCGTTCAAATCCCCCGCAAGCAGCATTTCCGCCAGCGGGTTTTGCAACGCTGACTGGATCACCCGCTTCAGTGGCCTTGCACCGAACACAGGGTCATACCCCTCATCCGCCAGCCATTTACGCGCGCTGTCATCCAGCGACAGATCAATCTTGCGCGCCGCCAGACGTTTCAGCAGGCGTGCCATCTGGATCGTGACGATACCGTCCATGTTTTCGCGGTTGAGGCGGTCAAAAATGATCGTCTCGTCCAGACGGTTCAGGAACTCGGGGCGGAAGTGCGCCCGCACCGCGTCCATCACATCACGTTTGGCCTGCGCCATGTCGCTGCCGTCAGGTGCATTGCTCAGTGCCTGCGCCCCAAGGTTGGAGGTAAGGATAATCAGCGTCTGCTTAAAATCCACCGTCCGGCCCTGCCCGTCGGTCAGCACACCATCGTCCAGCACCTGCAACAGCACGTTGAACACATCCGGATGCGCCTTCTCGACCTCGTCGAACAGCACCACCTGATAGGGGCGGCGGCGCACGGCCTCGGTCAACGCACCGCCCTCGTCATAGCCGACATAGCCGGGAGGCGCGCCGATCAGACGGGCAACCGCGTGCTTCTCCATGTACTCCGACATGTCGATCCGCACCATTGCGCTGTCATCATCAAACATGAACTCGGCCACCGCCTTGGTAAGCTCGGTTTTACCCACACCTGTCGGCCCAAGGAACAGGAAGCTCCCCAGCGGGCGGTCCTCGTCATTCAGACCCGCGCGTGAACGGCGCACAGCGTTGGCCACGGCCTTCACGGCGGCATCCTGCCCGATCACGCGGCCATGCAGCTGCTCTTCCATGCGCAGCAGCTTGTCACGCTCGCCTTCCAGCATCTTGCCTGCGGGGATACCCGTCCACCGCTCGACCACAGATGCGATCTGGTCGGGGCGCACGGCCTCTTCCACCATCATACCGTCATCGCGGCTTTCGGCCTCGACCAGCTGCCGTTCCAGATCGGGGATCACGCCATAAGACAGCTCACCAGCCTTGGCCAGATTGCCGTCCCGCTTGGCGATATCCAGATCGGCACGCGCGCGGTCAAGCTGCTCTTTGATGCCACGCGCACCTTCCAGCTTGTCACGCTCGGCCTGCCACGCTGCTGTCATTCCGGCACTGCGCTCCTGCAATTCCGCCAGATCCTTCTGCAACGTCTCCAGACGGTCCTTGCTGGCTTGGTCGTCTTCCAGCTTCAGCGCCTCTTCCTCGATCTGAAGCTGCAAGACCTGACGGTCCAGCGCATCCAGCTCTTCGGGCTTGCTGTCGACTTCCATACGCAGACGGCTTGCCGCCTCGTCCATCAGGTCGATTGCCTTGTCAGGCAGGAAACGGTCGGTGATATAGCGATGGCTCAACGTGGCCGCCGCCACCAAGGCGCTGTCGGTGATCCGCACACCATGGTGCAGCTCGTACTTCTCCTTGATGCCGCGCAGGATGCTGACCGTATCCTCTACAGTCGGCTCCAAAACCATCACCGGCTGGAACCGCCGCGCAAGGGCCGCGTCTTTCTCGACGTATTTGCGGTATTCGTCCAGCGTCGTCGCCCCAATGCAGTGCAATTCACCGCGCGCCAGCGCAGGCTTGATCAGATTGGCCGCGTCCATCGCGCCATCTGCCTTACCCGCACCCACCAGCGTGTGCATCTCGTCGATGAACAACACGATCTCGCCTGCGGCCTGTGTAACCTCGGTCAACACAGCCTTGAGACGCTCTTCAAACTCACCACGATACTTCGCGCCCGCGATCAATGCGCCCATGTCCAGCGCCAACAGCTTTTTGTTGCGCAGGCTTTCAGGCACATCACCGTTGACGATCCGCAAGGCGAGGCCTTCGGCAATTGCTGTCTTACCCACACCAGGCTCACCGATCAGAACGGGGTTGTTCTTGGTGCGGCGGGACAACACCTGCATGGCGCGACGAATTTCCTCATCGCGGCCGATGATCGGGTCAATCTTGCCCTCCTGCGCGCGCGCGGTCAGGTCTTGGGCGTATTTCTTCAACGCGTCATAACCGTCTTCGGCGCTGGCACTGTCTGCCGTACGCCCCTTGCGCAGATCATTCACAGCCGAGTTCAGCGACTGCGCGCTTACCTTGCCTGCCTCAAGTGCAGTCTTGGCGCCCGATTTGACCATGCACAGCGCCATCAAGATACGCTCTACAGGGACAAAGCTGTCTCCCGCTTTCTTGGCCAGGGCTTCTGCTTCGGCCAGTACCCGCGTGGTTGCACCGTCCAGATAAGTCTGTGCTGCATCACCTGTGACTTTGGGCATTTTACCCAATGCGATATCGACAGCCTGCTTGACCGCCGCAGCATCACCGCCGCTTGCGCTAATCAGGTTGGAGGCCAACCCTTCCTCGTCATCCAGTAATGCTTTTAGCAGATGCTCTGGCGCCAGCCGCTGGTGGCTTTCGCGTGTGGCGATCGTCTGCGCCGCTTGTACAAAGCCGCGCGACCGCTCCGTGAACTTGCTCAAGTCCATGGTATTCTCCTTTATATCAAAGCGTTCGCGTCTTCGGGGTACCCGCCCGGCGGCATACCTCTGTTGCGAACCTCACAATGATTATTTGGGGAGGGCAGCGCCCCCAATCAAGAGCCTGAAAGCATCAAATCCAGCAAAAAGATATCTGCTTTGGCCGAATTGTTTCACGCGATCACGGTCTGTTTTTCAAAAGCCAGCGAAATCCCGCCACACATAACCAATTGTTTTAAAGTGTATTTATAGTTTTTTACCATATTTTATGGCTGCGCGGGGAAACTAAGTCGCAAGTTAACAGTTAAATAAGCAATCGAAGTAACCATTTTGATTTTAGCGGTAAAACAAACCCTGCAAAAATAATGGGGTACATGAGGTGACGAGAATGACACAACAACTGAACACACAGCCCAAAGTCCAGATCAACGATGTGATCTACAATGCTGCCAGCCAATGCTTTGAGGCGCTGGTCATCGTAGATACGGGGTCACGCACAGCGAAATACCCCTGCGCCATCCAAGCGCCCATCACGATGGAGTTTGACGAAGCGGCCGCAGGTCTGACGACGCAAGCCTTGCGCCGCCACACACAGCGGTTTGGTCTTAAATCGCAGATGCGCAGCCATGCGCCTGCACCGCGCGCTGGCCGTCAGCGGTTTGATCCGCGCAAATGGCTGGCACAGCTTGGCTTCGGCTCTGCGCACAAGGCTGCCTGAAACCACGACATTCCCTTTTGCGCGCACCGCCACAGCATGCTCCTGTCCCTGCATGCCAAGGCCGCGCGCAAACACACAGACGTCTGCCTGCCTGCACTGTCTGTGATACTTGGTCCGGCTTGCCCCTGTGCAGCCGGACCTTTTTTCTGTACATCTCCCCCGTGCTGACATAGGGCCTCGGACGTTTGTCAATTCTTGCCCCGATGGAGAACGCCCCAATGACCGTAGCACATACCGATGACCGCCTGATCGTTGCCCTTGATGTCCCCAATGCCATTGCAGGGTTAGAGATGGCCGAGCGGATCGGTGATGCGGTCGGTTTTTACAAGATCGGTCTAGGCATGCTGACAGGCGGCGGTCTGGCACTGGCCAACGAGCTTAAACAAGAGCACGGCAAACGCATCTTTCTGGATATGAAGCTGTTCGATATCGGTGCCACCGTTGAGGCCGCAGTGCGCGGCCTTGCTCAATTCGATCTGGATTTTCTCACAGTACACGGCGATCCCCATGTTGTCCGCGCAGCCAAAGAAGGGGCTGCAGGCAGTGATATGAAAATTCTCGGCGTCACCATCCTGACTTCGCTGGACCGCAGCGATCTGGACGCCAGCCTGATCCGCGCAGGCGATGTGCCTGATCTGGTGGTCGAACGCGCCATACATGCGTTCGAGGCAGGCGCAGACGGCGTTATCGCCTCCCCGCAAGAGGCCGCCATGATCCGCGCACAGCCCGAGGCCGCAGGCAAGCTGATCGTCACTCCCGGTGTGCGCCCCGCAGGGGCCGATCTGGGTGATCAAATGAGGGTCACGACGCCCGCACAAGCCATCCGGAACGGCGCAAATCACGTGGTGGTAGGACGCCCGATCCACCGTGCGGACGATCCCGCAGCAGCCGCACGCGCAGTATTGGCCGAAATCAACGGCGTGGCCGCAACAACCTAACCGTGTGCTAATTCAGACACAGGCGGCGATTTTGCCGCAAAAGTCAGGTATCCCTGACTATGTGAAAGACCGTTTTCGTGCTACCTTATTGATGGTGATACTCCCCGACGAACTGGATCTTCCTGATGTTCGTCACCTTCCCCCCGCTAAAAGCAGCGGGGGGGTTTTTGAAAATTTATCAAACAATATCAGATATTTCCGCTCTGCGTCTGTTTCCAGATCGACAGCCGCTCCTGAAATACCGGCACCGCCTTGGGGTGGTGCAGGAACCGGTCTTCTTCCATCAATGTCCATCCCTGCCCCTCATCGCCGAACGCGACATCTTGCATGAACTGCTGTGGTAGCTGCGCCACATAAAACCACTTGGCTGCCACTCCCTCATAAAACTTCGCCCCCCACACGACATTGCCTTCGGGTACTATCAGCCCCAGTTCTTCGCGGCACTCCCGCAAGGCGCAGACCAGAGGGGTTTCGCCCCCCTCGCGCCCGCCCCCTGGCAGATCCCAATGATCGGCAAAGATCAGACCAGGTGTCGCATCGCGCAGGATCACTGCCAGTCGCGCACCAAGATACAGCGCCAGCTTTGCCCCCTCAAAGGGTTGTCCGTCATAGGGTGTGATGTCGAATTGCATGGGATTCTCCGTGCGGCGGGTCTATGGTCGGGCATCCTTCAACAGATCACAATCCCCGCCATGCCCGCACTCTGCCGCGATTGCTTACACCAATTCGACGATACCCGCCGTTGCCCCGCCTGCGGCAGCCCGCGCGTGACGCGGCACCCCGAGCTATGGGATCTGAGTATTGCGCATATGGATTGTGATGCGTTTTACGCTTCTGTCGAAAAACGTGACGACCCGACACTAGACGGAAAACCCGTTATCATCGGCGGCGGGCGGCGCGGTGTTGTCTCGACAGCGTGCTACGTCGCGCGCATCCGCGGTGTCCGCTCGGCCATGCCCATGTTTCAGGCGCTCAAGCTGTGCCCCGAGGCCGTCGTCATCCGTCCGCGCATGGAGGAATACGTCAAAGCCTCCCGCGCCATCCGCGAGATGATGGAGGAACTGACACCCGCAATCGAGCCACTGTCGCTGGACGAGGCCTTCCTTGATATGAGCGGCACCACCAAACTGCACGGCGCGCCGCCCGCTGTCATGCTGGCGCGGTTGGTGCGGCGCATGAAGACAGAGCTTGGCCTGACAGGCTCTATCGGGCTAAGCCACAACAAATTTCTGGCCAAGGTTGCCTCGGATCTCGACAAACCCCACGGATTTTCGGTCATCGGACAGGCCGAGACAATGGATTTTCTGCGCGACAAACCCGTGCGCATGATCTGGGGCGTGGGCGCTGCGGCCCAGGCCTCGTTGGACAAGGCGGGCATCCGCACCTTCTCGGACCTGCTGCGATGGGAACAACGGGACCTGATTGCGCGCTTTGGCGGCATGGGCGAGCGGTTGTACCATCTGGCGCGAGGGCAAGACCGCAGGCGCGTCTCGGCTCATGCGCCTATGAAATCCATCTCGAACGAGACAACCTTTGGCGAGGACACGTCTGACCCCGATCTGCTGGACGGCCATATCTGGCGGATGGCCGAGAAAGTCGCTGACCGCGCAAAGGCAAAAAACCTTGCAGGGCGGGTCGTAACCCTGAAACTCAAACGTGCAGACCATACGCTGCTGTCGCGCAGGGTCGCACTCAGCGATCCGACACAATTGGCTGATCGCATCTACCGTACGGCGCGTGGTTTATTCGATCAGGTCGGCGCACAGGGACCATACCGCCTGTTGGGCTGTGGCATATCCGACCTCAGCGATGGGACAGGAGCAGACAAGCTGGGCGACCTGCTGGACCCCGATGCCGCACGCCGTTCGGAGGCCGAGCGCGCCACGGATGCGATCCGCGACCGCTTCGGTGCCCGCGCCATTGTCAAAGGACGCACATTGCGGTGAGCAGGTATGGGGCCAGCCCCATCATCCCCAAAGGGATGATTCCCCGGAGGATTTAAGGCCAAGAAAAATAGGCGCCTCGTCTGATGATGCTATTCAGCAGCCAGCGGAATGCGGCTTTGACCGATCAGCGCCACTTCTTTGATGACTTCGCGCAGTGCCTTCTGAACAGCCTCGAAGTCCCCATTCGGGCGGATCAACTGTTCGTTCATATAAAGCGAGCGGTCGATTTCGACCTGCACCGCATGCTGGCCGATCTTCGGCTTGCCGTAGGCTTGCGTGATATAAGCCCCAGCAAAAGGCGAATTACGGGTAACGATGAACCCCGCATCACCAAAAGCTGCCTCGATCCTGTCGACCACATCACCGCTGGCAGCCGCGCCGAAACGGTCCCCCAGCACAACATCGGGCCTGCGGACGCCTGCGCGTGCGACACCGTCCATCGCCTCATGTGGCATTGAATGGCAATCGATCAGAACCGTTTGGCCGTGGCGCGTGTGTGCAGTGTCCAGCAAGGCTTGCAGGCGGTCATGGTACGGCTCCCAATATTGGGAAATACGTTCTTGGGCCTCATGCAGGGTCATCTTACCGCGGTATATTGCGCGGCCATTGGCCACCACGCGAGGAATCACGCCAAGGCCCGATGCCACACGCGGATTATGCCCCACGCGCCGCACCCCTTCGATCAAGGCAGGGTCCAACTCGTCCCGAGCGCGGTTCAGATCAACGTAGGCGCGCGGCGCACCCGCTTTTATGAACGCAGCGCCGTACTGTGGCGCACATTCAAACAGCTCATCCACAAAGGCATCTTCGGACGAGCGGATCGCGTGTTCGTTCAAAACCGTTTTGCGCATGAACGACCAGGTATAGTCCCGCCCCGAATGGGGGGATGCAAAAACAACGCATGAAGATGCAGTTGCAGGCAGAGATACATCGAAGGCGGCAGCGGGCATAAACGTCTCCTTGGTCAGAAAAGACATAGCGCAGTTTATAACAAAGCCAAAAGCCCTTGATCACGCAGCCGACTCCTTTTATAGCACGCGGACGGCGCGGTGTATTCGCGCCCCATTTTTGTTTGGGGCAAGGTCACTTCGTTCATATAAGTGGGTGATTAGCTCAGCGGTAGAGCACTTCGTTGACATCGAAGGGGTCACTGGTTCGATCCCAGTATCGCCCACCATGTATTCACTGGCGCATTTGTGCAACAAATGTGTCGCCCGTAACCCGGCGCTGGCCCGCGCCCAGACAACTGGAAGGAAGAATTCGATGAAAGTTCGCAATTCGCTCCGCTCGCTGAAGAACCGGCACCGTGATTGCCGCGTCGTGCGCCGCAAAGGCCGCGTTTACGTGATCAACAAAACACAAAAGCGTTTCAAAGCCCGTCAGGGTTAATTCGCTTTGACACAGATTTGAAAGAGGCTGCTTCCCCGTGATGCAGCCTCTTTTCTGTTGTGCCGTTGGCTTTGTAGAAATCAGGACGGTGCTCAGGACGGGGCAACGGCAATCCGACCGCGCGTCTCTAACCTGCTGACCGGTGGCACCAGTTGACCGCGCAAAGGAAGCCGCAGCGCCAACTCTCCTACCGACGAATTCGTCAAATCGATCAAATGTCCCCTCTTGGTTCGCAAACCTTTCACCTCAAAGGTCAGCAGTTCGGGCATCTCTATGATTCTCGTCTGTCCGGCACGGCCAAACATGGTATCCGCGCCTTGCCATGTCACACCTGCGGCAAACCGCACCCGAAACGTACCCGGTGGCACCAACACACGAAAAAACCGGCCCCCTACAATAAATGCAGCCAGCACATCGGCCCCCGTTTGCGGATCCGACAGTAACAGCACATAGTCCTCGCCAATGGTGGTTTTGACTTGCAGTGGAAAGACCGCAGGCAGGCCTGTTCTATTCCACATCAGGCCTTGCCGTGGTTTGTCATCGTCCCAAGGGACGGTTTGCGCCATTAACAGCACCGGCGCCAGAAAAAGACTTACCAATGCGCCGCAGCACCACAGTTTAAATCTGGCATATCCCATTCGCCTTCTCCCGCTATTCACGTTGTCAGACTATACAAGCCAGTCAGCGTAACCAGCCTTCACAAACAATTGGGCCGTGCGCACTGGTACTTGTCCCTGTCAACGCGCAGTATATCTGCAACAGACACCACATGACAAAGGACACCGCCATGACCGAGTACACTCCGCCCAAAGTATGGACATGGGAGGCCGAAAGCGGCGGCAAGTTCGCCTCTATTAACCGCCCCATCGCAGGTCCGACACATGACAAAGAGCTAGAGATCGGCAAGCACCCGTTCCAACTCTATTCCCTCGCAACGCCAAACGGCGTCAAAGTGACCATCATGCTCGAAGAGCTGCTGGCCGCAGGACACAAGGGTGCTGAATATGACGCCTGGCTGGTCAACATCGGTGAAGGTGTGCAATTCGGCTCTGGCTTTGTCGACGTGAACCCCAACTCCAAAATCCCCGCACTGATGGATCATTCCACCACGCCGCCCCAGCGCGTCTTCGAGAGCGGTGCAATCCTGCTCTACCTCGCCGAAAAATTCGGTGCCTTCACGCCCAAAGACCCCGCACAGCGCACCGAAATGATGAGCTGGCTGTTCTGGCAGATGGGCTCGGCCCCGTATCTGGGTGGCGGCTTCGGCCATTTTTACGCCTATGCCCCTGAAAAGTTCCAATATCCCATCGACCGCTTCACGATGGAGACCAAACGCCAGCTTGACGTAATGGACCGCCACCTTGCCGATAACGAATGGTTTGCAGGCGAATACTCCATCGCCGACATCGCGATTTGGTCATGGTACGGCCAGTTGGTGCTCGGCCGCCTCTATTCGGCGGCAGAATTCCTTGACGTGGCCTCTTACAAGAATGTCATGCGCTGGGCTGAAACAATTGATGCACGCCCTGCCGTCACCCGCGGTCGCATGGTCAACCGCGCCTTTGGCGATGATCTGTCCATGCAACTGCATGAGCGGCACGATGCCAGCGACTTTGACACCAAAACCCAAGACAAAGTTGCAAAATAGCACCAGAAAAGGCGCGCGCACCGACGATTGGTGCGCGCGTCCCGCTTCTTTATTTTTCCAATAAACTCAATCCCACAGGGGCGAAATGCACTGCCGCCCGCGCACAAACTCTTACTGCCGCTTCACCTGACGACAAATCAAAATCACCGGCAGCAACCCCATCGCTACAATCACAAGACTAGGCACCGCCGCCCCTTCCAACCGCTCGTCACTGGCCAAGCGGTAAGCCTGCACCGCGAGCGTGTCAAAATTGAAGGGCCGCATGATTAATGTGGCCGGCAGCTCTTTCATCACATCCACAAACACGATCAGCAAAGCCGTCAGCAGGCTTGGCGTCAGGATCGGCAGATGCACACGCCGCAGCGTGCCCACAGGCCCCTGTCCCAACGATCGTGAGGCCGCGTCCATGTTCACATGCACCATGGCCTGCCCGCCTTCATACGCCCCGAGGGCAGCCGCGAGAAACCGCACCATATAAGCAATCACCAACAGCCAGATACTCCCCGTGATCAGCAGACCGGTCGAGATATCAAATGTCGCCCGCATCCACGCATCCAGCGCATTGTCGAACGCCGCAAACGGCACAAGCAAACCGACAGCGATCACACCACCTGGCACCGCATACCCCAGCCGCGCGACATAGGCCGCCCCGCTTGATCGGCGGCCCCCGTCCAGCCGCTGATAGAAACCCACGCTGATCGCCGCCAGTACAGTCACCACCGCCGCAACCGATGCAAGCGTAGCCGAGTTCTGAATGAACCCCAGATAGCGCGCACTCAGCAGGTTCTGCTCCGACCCCAGACCCATCGAGAACAACACACCAATCGGCAGCAGCGCGCCGAACACAACAGGCACTGCACACAGCGCCGTGGCGAAAACACCGCGCCACCCGCTCAACGTCAGCGGCGGTGCCGCATTCGCCCGCCGTGCTGGATCGTGATACCGCGCGTCACCCCTTTGCAACCGCTCCAGCATCGCCAGCAACAAGGCAAAGCTGAGCAAACACAGGGCCAGTTGCGCCGCACCCACACGGTCAAACAACGAAAACCAACTGGTGTAGATGCCTGTCGCAAAGGTCTGCACCCCGAAATACGCAACAGTGCCGAAATCGGCAATCGTCTCCATCACCGCCAGCAGCACCCCCCCCGCGATCGCGGGACGCGCCAGTGGCAGGCTTATCTTGAAAAACGCAGCCCACGGGGATGACCCCAGCGCGCGGGCAGCCAGAAATGTTGTGCCGCTTTGCTGCAGGAATGCCGCGCGCGACAGCAGGTACACATAGGGGTAAAGCACCAGCACCAGCATCGCCGCAGCACCGCCAAGCGATCTGATTTCGGGAAACCAATAGTCACGTGGCCCCCACCCCGTCAGATCCCGCAGTGTCGCTTGCACGATCCCGGGGTGATCCAGCACATGTGTATAGGCATAGGCCAACACGTAGGCCGGAAAAGCCAGAGGAAGCACCAGCGCAATTTCGAAAAATCGCACTCCCGGAAAGCGGGTCATCGTCACCAGCCACGCAGCACCGACGCCTACGCAAAACGTCCCCGTCGCAACCAGCACAACCAGTGTCAGCGTGGTGCGCGCATAATCACCCAGAACGGTATCGGCCAGATGCCGAACCGTCTCCACGCCGCCCGACATTGCTGCCAGCAACACCGCCAGCATAGGCAATGCACAGGTGGCCGCGACCAGAACAGCAAACCACGACAATGCACGCGCACTGTCACGCTTGGTCTTTTTCACAGGTGTTGCAACATCAGCCATACGCCTATGTCGACCATTTTAGTCAGAAAGAAAAGCACCCCATCGCTACAACTCGCGACGATCTGTCAAACGCGTCAATCGTAGGTGCGCTGGTCCTCGATAACCAAGCCGTCTTTGGGCAAACTGTCAGGCGCGACAACCTCGATTTTACCTTTCAGCTTCAGCAACTGGGCTACTGATTGCGCATAGGCATCCGCATCAGGGGCGGCGCTTTCGATTTGTACGGTCATTACATCCTGTTCGTTCTCGCGTGTGGCAATGACACGCGCACGGGTGACTTCCGCGTGGTGCGCTACCAGTTGTGCTACCTGCTCCGGTCGTACAAACATGCCCTTGATCTTGGTTGTTTGATCCGCGCGGCCCATCCAGCCTTTGATGCGCATGTTGCTGCGCCCGCAAGGCGACTCGCCAGCCAGCACAGCACTCAGATCCCCTGTCGCAAATCGGATCAGCGGATAGTCGGGGTTCAGCGTGGTCACGATAACCTCGCCCACCTCACCCTCTGGCACGGGATCGCCAGTACCGGGCGTGACGATTTCCACGATAACACCTTCGTCTACGATCAGCCCTTCGGCAGCAGGTGATTCATAAGCGATATTGCCCAGATCAGCAGTGGCATAGCATTGTAGACAGGTGATGCCGCGCGCGGCATACCATTCGCGCAGCGATGGGAACAACGCACCGCCCCCTACCACGGCGCGGGTAATGCCCAGCGTTACGCCCATCTCGTCCGCCTTCTCAAGAATGACCTTGAGGTAGTCGGGCGTGCCAGCATACGCCGTGGTGCCAATATCGCGCGCTGCCATGACTTGCAGTTCCGTCTGGCCCGTGCCCGCAGGCAGCACTGTGGCCCCCACGGCCCGCGCACCGCTCTCGAATATCATGCCCGCTGGCGTCAGGTGGTAGCCAAAACAGTTGTGAACAATGTCACCGGCCTCGATGCCGACCGCATGCAAAAACCGCCCCATACGCCACCAGTCAGGGTCCGTCGACGAAGGCTCGTAAATCGGGCCAGGCGATTGAAACACATGGCTGAACCCGGTCGCAGGCTTGGTGGTAAAACCGCCAAAAGGTGCGGCCTGCGCCTGCGCGCGACCCAGATCGGATTTGCGCAAGACGGGCAATGTGGCCAGCGCCTCCCGCGTGGTAATCTGCGCACTGTCCACCTGCGCCAGTGTTTCCGCGTAACCGGCCAGTGCTTGCGCCCGTGCAATCTGTGCAGGCAGTGCTGCGGCCAGATCATCAGCCCGCACGTCAGCACTGCGGGTTTCCAACGCATCGAAATAGGTCATCTTGCTCATCCTGATAGCTTGTCTGCTGCCCTGCGCCATCGCACAGGTCGGGCTTCGTTCTGCCTTAGCTCAGCCAGCGTTTGCGGCGGCGATAGCTGCGCACATCACGAAAGCTTTTGCGCCCTTCGTCCGACATGCCCAGATAGAATTCTTTGACGTCCTGATTTTCGCGCAGATCAGCGGCGGGGCCATCCATCACCACGCGGCCACTCTCCAGAATGTAGCCGTAGTGGGCAAACCGCAGCGCCACATTGGTGTTCTGCTCGGCCAACAAAAAGGTCACGCCCTCTTTTTCGTTGATTGTCTTGACGATGCTGAAAATCTGCTCGACCAGCTGCGGGGCCAACCCCATTGACGGCTCGTCCAGCAAGATCGTCTCGGGGCGGCTCATCAGGGCGCGGCCAACGGCTGTCATTTGCTGTTCACCGCCAGAAGTATAGCCCGCTTGGGACTTGCGCCGCTCGCGCAGACGCGGAAAATAGTCATACACCATTTCCAGATCAGCAGCGATCGCACCCTTGCCGTCGGCGCGCGTATAGGCACCGGTCAGCAGGTTTTCCTCAACGGTCAGGTGCTCGAAACAGTGGCGCCCCTCCATTACCTGCACAACACCCTTTTTCACCGTCTCGGCAGGGTCTTGGGCCGCAATCGACTGGCCACGATACTTGATCGAGCCTTTGGTCACTTCGCCCCGCTCCGAGGCCAACAGACCACTGATCGCCTTAAGCGTGGTCGTCTTGCCAGCGCCATTGCCACCCAACAGGGCCGTAATCCCCCCTTTGGGCACATTCAGGCTCACGCCTTTGAGTACGAGGATCACGTGGTTGTAGATCACTTCGATGTTGTTCACTTCGAGCAGGTTTTCGACCTGCACCTCGGCGGTGTTCGCATCCAACATGTGCCTGATACCCTTCTTGAATTCTTGAGGTTTCTGGCCGCCACCAATGCAGCGGCCAGAGGGGAAGCGGCTTACTTACAGCCGGCTTCGATGTTGTTTTCCGCAGCATAGGCAGCAGAGTCTTCTTCGATCAGCGCGCCAATAACTTCCATGTCGGAAGGCCCGAAGTCCGAAATCAGGCTCCATGTCTTGGAGGAAGCGTCCCACTGGGTCACACCAACCAGACCGTCACCACCGTGGTTCTGGCACGATACTTTGAACGCAGGACCAAAGTTCGGCAGACCAAGTGCTGCCATCTTCTCTTCGGTAATTTCCAACGCTTCCATACCGTCACGCATCTGCGCGGGGTTGATGTCGGCAACGCCGTGGATTTCCTGCGCGGTTTTCACAGCTTCCGCTGCCAGCATCGCCGCATAGAGACCACGGTTATAGAGAACTGTGCCGATCTGATCGCCAGCGCCAGCCGCATCGCCCTTGTCCACAACATGCGTCTTGATGTCGTCAAATACTGGGAAATCGTTGCCCACACCGTGGAACGTCAACGCTTTGTAGCCGTTGGCCGAATCGCCTGCCGCCAGAACGTCATTTTCGGAACCGGACCACCAGATGCCGATGAAGTTTTCCATCGGGAAACGGATGTTCGCGGCTTCCTGAATGGCAACCTGGTTCATAACGCCCCAGCCGTACATGATCACATAATCAGGCTTGTCACGGCGGATTTGCAGCCACTGTGATTTCTGCTCCTGACCAGGGTGGTCAACTGGCACTTCCTTGAACTCGAAACCATGCTTGGCCGACAGCTCTTGCAGTGTGCGGATCGGCTCTTTGCCGTAGGCAGAGTTGTGGTAAACCAGAGCAACTTTTTTGCCCTTCAGATCGCCACCGTTTTCGGCCAGCAAATAGTTGATCGCACCGGACGCACCGTTCCAGTAGTTCGCAGGATAGTTGAACGTGTGGCTGAACACTTCGCCATTTGCCGCAGACGTACGGCCATAGCCCATCGTGTGCATCGGGATGCCGTCTGCCGTGGTTTTCGGGATCAGCTGGTATGTGATACCTGTGGACAGCGGTTGATACACAAGGCTGCCTTCGCCTTTGGTTGCTTCATAGCACTCAACACCCTTTTCGGTGTTATAGCCTGTCTCGCATTCCAGAACGCGCGTCATCACGCCACCAATACCGCCATCACGCGCGTTGAGCATGGTGAAATAATCGGCATAGCCATCCGCAAACGGGATACCACCCGCAGCATATGGACCTGTGCGATAGCTCAGCGACGGGAACACAAGATCCGCCATTACGGGGCTTGCTGCCATCAGGGCCGCGACGGCCATTGTACCTAGTTTATATTTCATCGGTGTTTCCTCCCTTGGATATTATCCGATTGGTCTTCATGGGCAGATTATTCTACCTCTGGTATCAGCAGCCCCCCGTCAGTGCGGGAAAGGCCACAATCTCAATTTCTCTTTCGCCACACGCCACAGCTGGTTGATGCCGTGCGGCTCTGCGATCAGGAATACGATAATCAACAGGCCGACAATCACCAGCTGCAAATGTGCCACGATGTCAGTGGGCCATCCCAGCCAGTCCACCCCGATCACTTTCAACGCGACAGGCAACAACACCAGAAACGCCGCCCCCGCAAAAGAGCCAAAGATGCTGCCCAAACCACCGATGATGATCATGAACAAAACAAGGAATGACTTCTGGATGCCGAATGCTTCGCCCACTTCGACCGCGCCAAGATAGACAGAGAAAAACAGCGCCCCCGAGATACCGATAAAGAACGACGACACCATGAAGGCTGTCAGCTTGGCACGCAGCGGGTTCACCCCGATGATCTCGGCGGCGATATCCATATCGCGGATCGCCATCCATTTGCGCCCCGCCGATCCGCGCGTCAGATTCCGCGCCACATAGGCACAGACAATCGTAAAGAACAGACAGAACACATAGGCCGCCCAAGGCGCTACCGAAGGCCCGGTAATCAACACGCCGAACAGGTCCCGCTCGGGCGCGCTGATCTGGCCCGAGGCCGAGTAGTTGTAGAACCACGATACACGGTTAAACAGCCACACAAGAAAGAACTGCGCCGCCAGTGTCGCCACCGCCAGATAGAACCCCTTGATCCGAAGGCTCGGCAGACCGAACAAAACCCCCACAATGGCCGTCATGACGCCGCCCATAATGACGCTTAGAAAGATATTGAATTCCGGCAGCCGGAACAGCAATTCGCCGCCCCACCAGATATCGACGCCTGTCATGAACTTGTAACAGCTATAGGCCCCCACAGCCATAAAACCACCAGTCCCCAGCGATACCTGCCCGCAATATCCAACCAGAATATTCAGCCCCAGTGCTGCAATCGAATAGATCAGGAAAGGCAACAGCAGCGAGTTCACCCAATAGTCGTTGAGTGAAAACGGAACCACAACGATGGCTATGAACAGCACCAGATAATAGCGGTAGCGATCAAACTTGATCGGAAACGTCTGCTGATCCTCGGCGTAGGTCGTACTAAAATCGCCTGCTTCACGGTAGAACATTCAAATTTCCTCACTATTCGACTGGCGCAATTCACTTCGTAAATCGCCCATGTAAATTCCGATCCGCCGCAGGCAGAACAGTATGGCTCCCAGCGCCATCGCCAACAAACCAAAAGCAAAAGTGGCCAAGACCGCCAATATCTGGGCGAAAGCATCCACATCACCCGACGGGACCGCCTCTACTGTCTGGCCATCTTGGTAGGTGTAGACATACGGCGTTACCGAAGACGGGATGAATGGCGCAAGGATCGCGGCAAAGCACAACGATAGCCCCACTCCGATCAACGCCCACTGGATCACCGCCAGCAGCATATCAGGATTTAACATGCGCATGTGTCCCTAAACCCGCTCAATGATCTTCTCCCCGAACAATCCCTGCGGACGGAACACCAGAAACACCAGTGCCAGCATGTAGGCAAACCAGTTTTCGGTCGCCCCCCCAAGGAAGGGTGCCCCAATCAGGAATTCAAACAGCTTCTCACCCACGCCAATAATCAGACCACCAACAATAGCGCCCGGAATGGACGTGAACCCGCCCAACATCAGCACCGGCAAAGCCTTCAATGCGATCAGCGACAGCGAGAACTGCACGCCCGATTTCGCCCCCCACATGATACCAGCGACCAAGGCCACAAACCCCGCCAGCGACCACACCAAAATCCAGATGAAATTGAGCGATACGCCAACAGACAATGCCGCCTGATGGTCATCCGCTACGGCCCGCATCGCGCGGCCCTGCTTGGTGTACTGCGCAAAGATCACCAGTCCCGCCACCAGCAAAGCAGCGATCAGGCTGGCCACAATATCCAGATTGTCGATGAAGAAACCATAACCGAGCGCATTGAACGTCGTCTCGTCGATCCAGGTGTTCATGCCCTGCGGCAGACACGCGCCTTCGGCCGCACAGACGTTCAGCGCCTTCAGTTCTGAACCCCACATCAGGTCCGCAACACCTTCCAGAAAATATGCCAGACCGATCGTCGCCATAAACAGAATGATCGGCTCCTGTCCCACCAGATGCCGGAACACAAACCGCTGCACGGCCCATGCCAGCACGATCATCACAACAACCGTCAGCGCAATCGCCACAAACGAATGGACGTCCCAACCGAAATAATGAATGTCCGTCCCGAAAATCGCGTTGATCAGGTGCGAAAACGGCACCTGACCATTCTGGATGCCCACCAGCGTCATCGCCGCAAACAGCGCCATAACCCCTTGGGCATAGTTGAAAATGCCGGACGCCTTGTAGATCAGTACAAAACCGAGAGCCACGAGCGCATAAAGCACCCCCGCCATCAGGCCGTTGGCGAACACTTCAATGGTAAAGGCCAGTTGTTCATTCATTGGCTTGGTCCCTCTGCGAGTAGATTGCGGGTGTGTTCACGTTCAGGCTGATCCGAAACAGACAGACGCGTCAGCCCTGTCTCGCCCAAATTCCAGTTCAAAGTAATTTCTGTCACGCGGCCCGCATCATTGCGCGACGCAAGAAATACTGCCGCATAAGCCCGCGGCATGTCTTTGGTTGAAACAGGTTCAAAATCGCTTGTCGCAACAAAGGTCTCACCCTCTGCCATTCGCCACGCACGATAGGCTGTAGCGATCTCATAATATGACATGCCCGTTATCAACATCTCGCACGTCGGCTGCGCGTCAGCATAAACCACAACAACATTGTCATGCGCCGTCTTGCGGTAGCCCAGAACATCCGTCCGCAACACATTAGACCGGAAGACCCCCTGTGCGCTTTGCGGCAGCGGCAGCAGGTCTGCCCTCTCGAACCCGTCAGGATCGGCAAAAAACGCCGCACAGTGAGTGTTATACACTCCACAAATCTGCGCCATCTCCGGCGCAGGCTGCGAACAAATCCCGACAGCATAGGCTGGCAGCGGCATCGCAAATAGCACCGCCGCGCACCATGACCGCAGGCCAGTCTGTTTGCGCTGCACCAAATCAATCATGCGCAACGCCCAGATAGGCATCAATCACTTCTTGATTGTTACGCACTTCATGCGGCGTGCCATCACCAATCTTTTTGCCATAGTCCATCACAACCACACGGTCGCTCAGATCCATCACAACGCCCATATCATGCTCGATCAGCGCAATTGTGGTGCCAAATTCATCGTTCACATCAAGGATAAAGCGGCTCATATCCTCTTTCTCCTCCACGTTCATCCCCGCCATCGGCTCGTCCAACAGCAAAAGCGACGGCTCGGCCGCCAGCGCACGCGCCAACTCCACCCGCTTCTTCAAACCATACGGCAGCCGCGCCACGGGCGTTTTGCGAATTGCCTGAATTTCTAGAAAGTCGATGATCTTCTCGGCCACTTCACGGTTCTCGACCTCTTCACGCTCCGCCGCACCACGCCAGATCATCTGGGAAAGCATGCCCGTCTTCATATGGGTCAATCGACCGGTCATCACGTTGTCCAAAACGCTCATCCCCTCGAACAGAGCAATGTTCTGGAACGTCCGGGCGATCCCCTGCTGGGCCACCTGAAACGGCTTCACAGGCGGACGCGGCGCACCACGGTACCAGACCTCGCCCTCCTGCGGCACATAGAACCCCGATATTACGTTCAACATAGAGGACTTGCCCGCGCCGTTCGGCCCGATAATCGCACGAATTTCGCCCTCGCGGATATCAAACGAAATATCCTTGATTGCTTCCACACCGCCAAACCGCAGCGTGATGTTCTTCATTTCCATCACAACAGGACCAATCGTGCGTCCATCCTCGGTGACGTAACTCTCGACCGTGTCTTTCACGCACCCAACCCCGTCTTCATTTTTCCAATTAAACTCGATCCTGCACCCAGCACCTGCGCATCACCGCCGTTCATCGTGAAACGGGATGGTGGGCGGGGCGTCGGCGCAGCCGCGCGTCGCACACTCATTCCGCTGCCATCTTCTGGGCCACAGGCACCACAGCAGCCGCGCGCACTTCCAGTGTCGCCTTGATGCTGCCCTTGCGCCCGTCTTCATAGGTCACTTCGGTTTCCGTACTCACCTGCTCGGACCCGTCATAAAGCGCCGTGATGATGTCATGATATTTCTCTTCAATGATCCGGCGACGCACCTTGCGCGTGCGGGTCAGCTCACCATCATCCGCGTCCAGCTCTTTGTGCAGCACAACAAAGCGATGCACCTGACAGCTCGACAGCATTTCATCCCCCGCAACCGAGCGGTTTACGTCTTCCACATGCTCCTGGATTTGCTGCATGACCTGAGGATGCCGCGCCAGTTCCTGATAGCTGGCATAGCCGATGTTGTTGCGCTCGGCCCAGTTGCCCACTGCTGTCAGGTCGATGTTGATAAAGGCAGTACATTCTTCCTTGCCGTTACCAAACACCACTGTCTCCAGTATATTTGGAAAGAACTTGAGCTTGTTTTCAACGTACTTCGGCGCAAACAGGGCACCATCAGCCATTTTGCCCACGTCTTTGGCACGGTCGATGATCCGCAAATGCCCCGTGTCAGGCTCTACAAATCCCGCGTCACCCGTGGCCACCCAGCCCTCTGCGTCTTTGGTATCCGCCGTGCTTTCGGCGTTTTTGTAGTATTCCACAAACACCCCGGGCGAGCGGTAGAAAACCTCGCCATTGTCAGCAATCTTCAACTCCACACCGGGGCAGGTTACACCCACGGTATCGCTGCGCACCTCGCCGTCAGGCTGGGCCGTGATAAACACTGTCGCTTCCGTCTGCCCGTACAACTGTTTGAGGTTAATTCCGAGGCTGCGGTAAAAATCGAAAATCTCGGGGCCGATCGCCTCACCAGCGGTATAGCCCACGCGCACACGGCTAAAGCCCAGCGTGTTCTTCAGCGGACCATAGATGAACAATTCACCCAAGCGGTACTTGAGACGATCCACAAAGCCGACGTCCTTGCCGTCCAGAATGTCAGGCCCGACTTTGCGCGCCACAGCCATGTAATAGTCAAACAGCTTTTTCTTGAACCTGCTTGCGTCCTCCATGCGGATCATGACGTTGGTCAACTGCGTCTCGAACACCCGTGGCGGGGCAAAATAATAGGTCGGGCCGATTTCGCGCAGATCAACATGCATCGTGTCCGCGCTCTCGGGGCAATTCGTGCAAAAACCGGTCCAGAGCGCCTGACCCACCGAGAAAATGAAATCCCCAACCCATGCCATCGGCAGATAGGCCAGAATATCATCATCCGCGCGCAGATTGTCGAACTCCGAAGACGACTTGGCCGTCTCGATGATATTGCGGTTGCTCAGCACAACACCCTTGGGCTTGCCCGTGGTACCAGAGGTATACAGCATGACGCCGGTGCTGTCGTAATTCAGTTTGGCCTGACGGGCTTCCAACTCAGCGATCAGCTTGTCGCGTTTCTTGCGGCCCGTCTCCTGAACAGTGCTGTACTGGTCCAAAAACGCGTGATCGTATTTACGCAATCCGCGCGGGTCCAAATAGATCATCCGCTCGAAATCAGGCAACTGGTCCTGCACTTCGAGGATTTTGTCTACCTGCTCCTGATCCCCCACAATGGCAAAACGCGCGCCGCAATGGCTCATCACATAAGCCATCTCTTCGGCGTTGGCGTCTTGGTACAACGGCACAGGCACGGCGCCACACATCTCGGCCGCCATCATCGCCCAATACAGATACGGACGGTTGCGCCCGATGATCGAGACGAAATCCCCTTCTTTCAGGCCCAGCTCCAACATGCCCAGCGCCAGCGCCTCAACCTCGTCGCGCGTCTGGCTCCATGTCCAGCTCTGCCAGATGCCATATTCTTTTTCGCGATATGCAGGCTTGTCCGCAAACTGCTTTGCATTGCGGTGCAACAGTGCTGGAACAGATGCGGGTTGCCCCGCGGGGCATTCAATCAAAGCCAAAGTGTATCCTCCCAAGTCCCGTCCTTGCCGACGGGCAGATCGCGTTTGCACGATTCAGTCTGTTGCCAAGAATGGCAGGGATACATGGCACGTCAACAATTTCATAAAGTTTTCTCAATCCTTACGAATTGTAACAGCGCCACTTCCACCTTTGACACGCATCGCTACGGGTGCAAACTGCACCTCATGCAGCACGCAGACGATCAAACCACAGCAATGACCATGGCAGGGCTCAACCTCATTGCCCAAGCCCTGTCTATTTATGACAGCGATCTGCGCCTTGCCGTGTGCAACGCCCCGTTCCAGACCATGTTCGATCTGCCAGATGCGCTCGTCACACCCGGTGCTACTTTCCACGATACAATCACCCATCTCGCCACCCTCGGCGAATACGGCGAGGTCACGGATGTCCCCGCTTTCGTGGCCGAACGCATGGCACAGGCCCGCGCGTTCAAACCGCATTATATGGAGCGGACACGGGCCAATGGCCGCACCATCAGCGTCGAAGGCTCTCCCCTGCCCGATGGGGGCTGGGTCACCGTCTATACCGATATCTCCGCGACCAAATCGCAAGAGGCCCTGCTGCGCGCCCGCTCGGACGCGCTGAGCGATCAGGTATTGGCGCACACCGAAAAGCTGGCACAGACCAACCGCGAACGCGCCGCCATGATAACCACGCTGGAACAAACCAAACGCCAGCTCACCGCCTCCGAGGCCCGCGCACGCCTTACCACTGAAATGTTGCCCGCCCATATCGCCCATGTGGACGCAACAGGTCACTATACCTACTCCAATCAACGCCTCGGCACGATCATCCCGCACCGCCCCTCCGATATTCTGGGCCGCCCGATACGCGATGTCCTCGGCGCCGATACGTTCGACAAAATAAAAACCGCTCTGGCCACAGCTTATGACGGCACAGCCTCGGTGCAGGAATTCACCGATGAAGGCAGCGCGCGCCGTATCCGTACCGCCTTTACCCCCGATCGCACGGGCGGCGTTTATATTCTGTCCATGGACGTGACCGAAGAAACCCAGACACGCGCCGCCCTGCAACAGGTCAGCCGCCGCGCACTTGCCGCGCAAATCACGTCTGGCCTTGCGCATGATTTCTCCAACCTGCTGACAATCATCCTTGGCCTGCAATCCCGCCTCGACCGACTGTCAGGCCTCCCGCCCACGGCTGCCCCTCTTATTGAGGGCACACTCGCAGCCGCACGGCGCGGCGGTGCGCTGCTGAACTCCATCGCACATATCACCGATCCACGCAGCCTTCGGCCCGTCGCAACAGACATCCACAAAGTCATGCAAGATCTGGCCACTCTGGCGGAACCGACCCTGCCCGCAGCGATGAAGCTGACCCTCGATATCGCCCCGACAGGCACAATCCTTCTGGATCAGGGCATGCTCCAAGACAGTCTTCTGAATCTCATCCTCAACGCACGCGACGCTATGGGCACCCACGGCGAGATCGTCTTGGCCGTGCGCCCCGTACATGACACATGGATCGAATTTCAAGTCAGCGATACAGGCGGCGGATTCTCTACCGTAGCATTGCAGGACGCGCTCAACCCGTTCTTTACAACCAAAGGGTCCGAAGGTTCGGGCCTCGGGCTGTCGATGGTCTATGACATGACGCAACTCGCAGGCGGCGATCTGAAACTAGCCAATACCGCGCAAGGTGCCCAAGTCACGCTCAGACTGCCCTACCGCGCCGCCGTACCCGCCACCACAGGCCTCGCTATGCTGGTGGAAGACCGCGATGATCTGCGCGCGCTTATGCGCGACATCCTCATGACCCTCGGCCATTCCGTGATTGAGGCCGCGTCTGTAGATGAGGCAACTGCCCTATTGGCTGACCTGCCCGACATCGCGCTGATCCTCAGCGATATCCAGCTAGAGGGCGAAGCCACAGGCACAGATCTGGCCCGCCGACTGGACGGAACAGCCCCGCCCATTATTCTGATGACATCCCTGCCCGCCGATGCCCCCCTGTTTCTAGAAGCGCAAAAACACGCACCTGTTCTGCGCAAACCCTTCACCAGTGATGATCTTGCCGCCCTAGTCACGCCGCAAAGAGGGGCCGCCTGATGAACAAGCCACTTATAAGCATACTCGACGACGAGCCCGAGATCAGGACCCTCCTGTCGGACGTCCTGCAAGAAGCAGGGTTTGACACCCAGAGCTTTGGCCGCGCCTCGGCGTTTGAGGCTGCACTGGCAAAACGCACACCAGATGTCTGCCTTGTCGATCTGTCCCTGCCCGACACCGATGGTCTGACCCTCGTGCATCGCCTCGCGCTCGAACAAGGTGCTGTGGTGATTATCATCTCGGGCCGCGCACAGGTACAGGACCGCGTGACAGGGTTGGAATTGGGGGCCGACGACTACATCAGCAAACCCTTTGATCCTGCCGAAGTGGTCGCGCGCATCCGCGCCCGCTTGCGCGGCGCACGCCCAGCCACACGGGCCAGCAATACAGCGCAATTCAACGGCTGGATCGCCCATTTTGACCGCTATGTGCTGGAGGACGCCACAGGCACCGAGACCCCTTTCAGCCACGCCGAGGGCGAAGTGCTTCGCCTCTTTCTCGACGCACCCAAACGCCTGATCAGCCGCTCACAGATGCAAGAAACCCTTGGCGGTGCTGCCTCCGAAAGTTTTGACCGCGCAATGGATGTCCGCATCTCACGCCTGCGCACAAAACTTCGCGAAGACCCCAAAAACCCGCAATTGATCAAAACGATCTACGGCGCAGGATACATCTTTCTGGGTGACGTCAACTGGGTCTGACCCTCACACCCGGCAAAGCCCTGCATGAAGTCCAACGGAGAGTTGCCACTCCCGACAAATTCTCGGAAGCTCTCCTCACTCCACAGCGCTTGCGAGAAGATGCAGCGCCTCCGCGGGAAATGCTCGGAGAACATGTTAGCCGCCAAACCGCACGAACCTTTGGCAGTTCACCTGTACGCCAGAGGGTGTACAGCCGGTGTACCAAAGTCACCCCCCAAGTTCTGGCATCATCCCCGACACAGCCCCCGCCAAAACCCGCAGCCCCGTAACCAGATCATCCTCGGCTGTATCTTCTTCAAATGCGTGGCTGATCCCCCCGATGGAGGGGACAAACAGCATCGCCACAGGCATCAGCCGCGCCACATTCGTGGCATCATGCAACGCACCCGATGGCATCACGCGCCAACGCTCCGGCACCACCTGCTGCGCACTGTTCTCCAGTGCACCCCGCAGCCGCGCATCCATCGCTACAGGCTCCAATCCCAGCAACTGACCGAATGAAACCTCCATGCCACGCGCCTGCGCCACCTCCTGCGCCAACGCGCGAATGATCCGCTCCATGCGGTCCAGCCGTTCGGCATCCCCATCCCGCCACTGCATGGAAAACACGGCCCGCCCCGGCACGATGGACGAAGCGTTCGGATGCAAACTTACATGCCCGATCGTCCATACGGTCGAGGGCGTGACAACATTCGCAAACCGCTCCCCAAGCGCTTGATTAAAGGCCGAAACTGCCTGAAACGCATCACGACGGATATGCATCGGCGTGGTGCCGGCATGGTTTTGTTGCCCGTCAAAAGTAATTTTCATGTCGCGGATACCAACGATGTCAGACACCACACCAATCCGTTCGTCGGCTTGATCCAAAACAGGGCCCTGCTCGATATGCATCTCGATGAAGCCGGTGAATTGCGCGGGGTCTATCTCGCCTGTCGACGCCATTACACGCCGCGCGTCAGCCAGCGTCACCCCGTCATGATCACACAACAAGTCCGCCTCAGCCAAACTCAAATGCCCCGACCACACGGCACTGCCCGTGGTCACGCCAAAGCGTCCCTCTTCATCCTGAAAAGACACGACTGACACGGCAGGCCCCCCAACGTTTCGGCTCGCTCGCGCGACCTCCAATGCTGCAACCACGCCCAACGCACCATCCAGCCACCCTCCTTCGGGCTGGCTGTCGCTGTGTGATCCCAACAAGATCGACGGCCCGTCAGCCAATCCAAACAGATTGCCCATTGAATCGGTTTCTACACGCAGACCTGCCGCCTGCATCCGCTCCGCCAACCAACGACGTGCTGCAACATCCGCCTCGGAATACGCAGGGCGCACAACACCCTTGCCAACACCGGAAGCCCCAAATGACTGCAGCCTGTGCAAATCAGCCAAAAATCGCCCAGCATCAATATTCACACGCAGTCTTTATCTCTCTTGGCTATAAATCCTCTGGGGAGTTTGAGGGGCAAAGCCCCTCATCAGCAAAATAAAGTAGAACGCGCGTCAGCGCCCCGTTTCTTCATTCTGCCGCCACGGCAGCTTTCGCCGCTTCAACTTTTACCGCCGAGAACTTGAATTCAGGGATTTTTCCATAGGGATCGACGGCCGGATTGGTCAGAATATTTGCTGCCGCTTCGACATAGGCGAAGGGCAAAAACACCATATCAGGCGATACCGCACGATCCATCCGTGCCATGATCTCGATGCTACCCCGCTTGGTGGTCAGGCGCACAAACTCACCCGGCTCGACCCCCAGCTTGCGCAGTGTAGACGGATGAAGCGAGCAGTTCGCCTCAGGCTCAAGCCCGTCCAACACAGTGGCACGGCGCGTCATGGAACCTGTATGCCAATGCTCCAACTGACGACCTGTGGTCAGGATCATCGGGTATTCTGCATCAGGTGTGTCGTCGGGCGCAATGATGCTGGCCGGCGTGAATCTGGCACGACCGTCCGCACGGGGAAAGCCGTCGGTAAACACAATCGCCTGCCCGGGGTCTTCAGGGCTCAGCGACGGGTAGGTTACTGCGTTCTGGCTCTCCAAGCGGTCCCATGTAATGTTGTCGAGGGACTTCATGTTTAGCTTCATTTCGGCAAAAACATCCGCGGGCGAGGCATAGTTCCAATCCAGCCCCAACCGCTTGGCCAGTTCAACTTCGATCCACCAATCCTCGCGCGCGTCACCGGGAGGCGTCACAGCCTGACGGCCCATTTGCACCTGACGGTTGGTGTTCGTGACAGTCCCCGACTTCTCGGCAAAGGCACTTGCAGGCAGGATTACATCTGCAAAATTCGCCGTTTCAGTGATAAAGATATCTTGCACCACCAAGTGCTCTAGCTTGCCCAACGCGTCGCGCGCATGCTCTACATCCGGGTCCGACATAGCAGGGTTTTCACCAAGGATATACATCCCTTTGATGTCGCCAGCATGCACCGCATCCAGAATTTCGGTCACAGTCAGGCCCTTCTCGGCACTGAAATCGCCGCTCTCCCATACATCGGTAAAGGCCGAGCGCACACCATCGTCCGTTACTGACTGGTAGTCAGGCAAGAACATCGGGATCAGCCCCGCGTCAGAGGCACCTTGCACATTGTTTTGACCGCGCAGCGGGTGCAGGCCCGCACCAGGGCGGCCCACTTGGCCTGTCATAAGTGCAAGACTGATCAGGCAACGCGCATTGTCTGTACCGTGGATATGCTGGCTTACGCCCATACCCCAGAAAATCATCGCGGCATTCGCCCCTGCAAACGTCCGTGCAACATCACGGATCATCTCGGCGTCGATACCACAAATCTCGGCCATCTTTTCGGGGGTAAAGTCCTGAAGATGGGCCTTCTCGGCTTCCCAATTCTCGGTGTAGGCTTCGATATACTGCTTGTCGTACAGCTCCTCCTCAACGATCACATGCATGATCGCGTTGAGCATTGAGACATCCGTGCCAGGGCGGAATTGCAGCATATGCGAGGAGTGACGTTTCAGCGCCTGTCCGCGCGGGTCCATGACGATCAGCTTGCCACCACGCTTGGTGAACTGCTTGAAATAGGTCGCCGCAACAGGGTGGTTTTCAATCGGGTTGGCCCCGATCACAATTGCCACATCGGCGTTTTCGATTTCGTTGAAAGTAGCTGAAACCGCACCCGACCCCACATTCTCCAGCAGGGCAGAGACAGAGGAGGCATGGCACAAACGCGTACAGTGATCGACGTTATTGTGGCCAAATCCCTGACGGATGATTTTCTGGAACAGATAGGCTTCTTCGTTGGTACATTTGGCAGAGCCAAAGCCCGCGACACCCTTGCCGCCAATGCCTTTAAGCCCGTTCGCTGCTGCATCCAGCGCCTCGTCCCACGTGGCCTCGCGGAATACTTCCAGATAATTGCCCGGATCTACGTTTAACCCCTTGGCGGGGGCATCCTCACGGCGGATCAACGGTTTTGTCAGGCGGTGATTGTGGTGGATATAGTCAAAGCCAAAGCGACCCTTGACGCACAGACGCCCCTCGTTCGCGGGACCGTTGATGCCGTCTACGTATTTGACCTTGTCGTCCTTTATCTTCAGCGAGATTTGGCAACCCACACCACAGAAGGGGCAGATGCTCTCGACTTCGCGGTCGAAGTCAGCGCTGTCACCAACTTGGTTCTCGTCCACGACCGAGGCAGGCATCAGCGCGCCAGTGGGGCAGGCCTGCAGACATTCACCGCAGGCGACACAGGTGCTGTCGCCCATCGGATCGGCCATATCGAAGGTCGGATAAGCGCCCGCGCCGCGCCCCGACATACCGATCACATCGTTCACCTGCACTTCGCGGCAGGCCCGCACGCACAGACCACACGAGATACAGGCATCAAGGTTCACGCTCATCGCGACATGGCTGTCGTCCAGCAAGGGAATACGGCCCTCTTCGAGCTTTGGGAAACGGCTGTCCTCAACCCCGTTCAGCGCGGCCATATCCCACATATGGCTGGATTTATCATGCGCAATTTCCTGATCCGGCATATCGGCCATCAACAGTTCGACCACCATCTTGCGCGCATTCTCTGCGCGGGCGTTATTGGTGGTGACAACCATGCCTTCGGCTGGTTCTCGAATGCACGAGGCCGCCAGCGTTCGCTCGCCCTCAATTTCAACCATGCAAGCGCGGCAGTTGCCGTCAGGGCGATAGCCGGGCGCAGGTTTGTGGCACAGATGGGGGATTTTCAGACCACGGCCATTGGCCACTTCCCAAATTGTCAGGCCGGCGTCCGCCTCTACGGTTTCACCATCTAGGGTGAATGTGACTTTATCCGTCATAACGGGCCTCCTCCATGCGCTTTGCCTGTTTCTAGACGTGGCCGCCCCATATCGAAAGGCTGTTCCCGACACGCCACCTCGCATTTCCGCCATGCACCCGCCCGCAGGTTTCCGATAGACCTCTTTCGCTGCTCTCTTCGCACGTCTATCAATGGCACCAACAATCAGGAGCGTTCATGTCCACCATCACCCTCATCCGCCACGGCCAAGCCAATTCAACCGCCAAGGACGAGGTGAGCTATGACAAGCTCAGCAATTTGGGCCACCAACAAGCCGCTTGGCTAGGCGACCATTTGCGCGCATCAGGGGCGCACCACACGCGTCTTTATACCGGCACATTGCAGCGCCACATCGAGACGGCCGAAGGCATGGCCACTGATCTGGAACCTGTCCGCGATGCACGTCTGAACGAGCTTGAGTATTTCACCCTTGCACACCTGCTAGAGCAACAGCATGGCATCCCGTTCCCCACCGAGCAGCCACATTTCATTGATCACCTTCCCACCGTTTTCCAACACTGGAAGGACGACAAGCTGGATGGCGCCCCTGAAACCTATGCGCAGTTTCAAACCCGCATCAGCGACGCTCTGAGAGAGATTGCCGAAGGCACCGGCCCCGCACTGGTTGTTACCTCTGGTGGGCTGATCGCCCATATTTTCGGTCAGCAGATGGAGCTGAGCGTGGCCGCCACAGCCCGCACAGCAATCGCGATTTTTCACACTTCGCTGCACCAGTTGCACCCGATTGGCGGGCATTTATCGCCTGTCCTGTTCAATGCCACGCCCCATCTGGACGTGCCCGCCCGCAGCCTGTCCAAAACCAACATCTAGAGGATTCACCGATGAAGCTATTCTACGCCAATGGGACCATCTCCATCGCGCCCGCCCTTGCATTGATAGAAGCAGGCCTGCCCCATTCCCTCGCCCGCATCGACTTTGCTACTGCCGAGCAGACCAAGCCCGAATACCTCGCCCTCAACCCAAAAGGGCGCGTGCCTGCGCTGGTGCTGGACGATGGAAGCGTGCTGACAGAAACGGGCGCGCTGCTAGACTATATCGCGGCCCTTGCACCCAACGCAGGCCTGATCCCGTCGGCACCTGACGATGCAGCCCATATGCGCAGTGTGATGTACTATCTCGCCTCAACCATGCATGTGGCCCATGCCCATAAAATGCGCGGCAGCCGCTGGGCTGACAGCGCCGAGAGCCACGCCGACATGACGGCGAAAGTACCCCAAACCATGACGGCCTGCGCAAGCTACGTCGAGACGGAGTGTTTGCGCGGCGATTATATTTGCGGCGATCAATTTACAATCGCAGACCCCTACCTGTTTGTCGTGTGCAACTGGCTGGCGGATGATGGTGTCACCCTGTCGGACTTCCCCGCGACCACCGCGTATCTTGCCCGCATGGAGAGCCGCGACAGCGTCAAAAAAATCCGTGCAGACGGTATGTTGTAAGCCTGCCTCACGCCTGCGGCGCGGCAACGCGTACGCCCCCTACTGCAGACGACAACGGCCACAGCGTGGCGTAGCCTAAAAATTGAAATGCCGCCCCAAGGGCGGCACGTCAGGATCAATTTTGGCGCTTTATCTTAGGCGAAGATGCGGAAATAGAGCCAGTCTGGCAGAAACTGGCTGCCACGGAACAGCATCGAAAAGGCAAAGGGGAAACTCTTTTTGAATTTGTCGGTGTTCATATGTTCGAACACCTCCCTTGCGGCATCCTCGGGCTCCATGATGAAAGGCATCTTGAAGTCATTTTTGTCCGTCAGTTGCGTTTTGATAAAGCCGGGGTTCACCACCTGCACCTTTACGCTGCTATTGCGCAGATCGGCATACATACACTCGGCCAGCGACATGGTCGCCGCCTTCGATGCCGTATACCCGATAGAGCGCGGCAGACCGCGAAAGCCCGTCAGGCTGGATGTAATCACGATATGCCCGTCGTCTTTGGCCACCATCACCGGCACGACCTCGCCCATGACGCGCATCAAACCGGTAAAGTTGATATCGGCCATGGCATTGGCCTGCTCCGCGTTCCAGTCTTTGGCACCAAAAGGCCAATATACCCCCGCCAAATGCACGACACCGTCAATCTCGCCCACAGCCTTTGCGGCCTCCGAAACGCTTTGCGCATCCGAGACGTCAACGCTCACCACGCGCGCCTTACCGGGCAGGCTTTCTGCCAATGCGCGCAGCTTGTCTTCGGATCGGGCAGACAAGATCACTTCGGCACCTGCACTGCTCAGCTTGTGAGCCAACGCAGCCCCCAATCCGTCGCTTGCCCCTACCAACCAGTATTTCTTGCCTTGCCACTGTGTCATTCCGTGTCCTTTTTGCGAATGGTCGCCACCAATTCAGCGACCCTGAAACCAAACTTGCGAAACTGGCTTCGGTTCACGATGGTGCCGTTTTTTGTCAAATACATACAATCAAACGCATTCAGCGTGTAGCCGCCTGCGTCTTCGGGCAGCTTGATGGGGTAATTGAACAGGACTGCGTTGCCCGCAACTTCGCCACGCCCCTTGCCTGGCACATCCTCTGCCAGCGCATCAAATCCGCCGCTTCCATCCAGCTCGATCCGCCATTCGCGGTCCTGCGTGGAGCCGTCGTTATAGCGGAACTGCTCTTTCATGGTACAGACGTGGCCTTCCCAGCTGATGTCGAAATCCGCCTCGAAAGTGCTGGTCACGCGGCCCAGCGGGCCAAAGATCACGCCGTCGCAAGACATCTGGCCATCCAGATGGGCGCGCATGTCGAATTGCGGATGTTCCTCCACATAATCATCAGCAGACTGGCCAGAGAAATCAGCAAATCGCCGCCGCAGCACCAAAACCAGAATGACCAGCACTGCCCCGAGGCCAAAGAAAAACACTGCATCGCTCATCCTGCATCCCTATCCAGTTTTGTGCGCCACAACAATAATATCGCGGCAAGTTTCAAGACACATGGCACACCCGCATAAAGCAGCCGCAACAAATCAATGGCTTCTTGCGGTGCAGGTTCGGGCGTTCCGCTGACGTAGCCGGCACTTTCTAGTAAAGGAAGTAGGATCGCTGCTGCCAATGCCAAGGTGAATTTTGATACAAATGACCACAATCCAAAGCCTTCGGCAGCAGAAGGAGCAATTTTTGCCATTCGCGTGGCAAAAAGCGCAGGCAGCAGGGTCAGATCTGCGCCCATGGCTGCACCCGAGGCGATGCAGACAACCGCAAACAACCACTGATCCCCCGTGCCCAAAAACAGCGCGCCGCCAAATGCAACGATCGCCAGCACCATTGCTGCCAGCAAAACAGGTTTGGTGCCATACCGTTCGGCCAGCACACCCCAGACAGGCGCTGTACCTGCCGCAGACAGAAAGAAAAGAAGCAGCAGCGGCCCTTCAAATCCGGGCGCGCCCAGCGCACTTTCGACATAAAACAGGAACAAGGTAGAGCTAACAGCGACAGGGGCGGCGTTCAGAAGGGCGATCAACAACAGACGCCGTGCCAAAGGATCGCCCAGCACAGTGCCAAAGCCCGTGCTAGGAGGTACATCCACCGACACCCACTCGCCCCGCATTGCAAGTGCGGCTGCAACAGCCAGCACCGCAAAACCTACCGCAAATCCTGCGAACGGTGCATCCATCATCGCGCCCAACGCAACTGGCGCCACGGAGGCGACACAGACCCCCAACAGCGCACCTGTCTCGCGCCAACGGGCGAGACGCAGATGGCCCTGCCCCGCCATGCGGTCTGCTTTGGCGACACCCTGAGCGTAAAAACAGATGGTCAAGAAACTGAAGGCGGAAAACACAAGCGTCAGCATGATCGCAAACCAGACAACAGGCTGCGTCAGCGGCGGAACAGCGAACAGCCCGATCATCGCAATCGCGATTACTGCACATCCCATGCCCACTGCCGTGCCACGTTGATTGCGCAATCGCTCGGACAAACGGCCCAGCAGAGGGTCCTGCACCACATCCAGCAACCGCAGTCCAAACAAAACCGCGCCAAGTGCTGTCAGCGAAACACCATACTCGTCGACATAAAACTTGGGTGCATGAATATAGATCGGAAGGCCTGCACAGGCCAACAGCGCCGCGAACAATGCATAAGCGGGCAAGCGTTTGGTGGCAGTGGCGCTCACCCTTTTGAGACTTCGTCTTGCGGCGGCTCGGGTTGGGAACGGAACAGGGCACCTTTGATCCACAGTTTGAGTGCCTGCCAGTGGATCAGCGCCAACACCCGTCGCGCGCCGAGTGGACGGCGCAGCATACTGCGCATTATGCCTGCATTGCCCAGCGGCATCCGCCGTCCCGTCAGCGTGGCAATCAAGCCTCCTGTGGCACGCCCATAGTCGATCCAGATGCCAATCCGCGCATCGGTAATGTCAAAACGAAAGGTGTAATCCCCCTCGACCGGCTGGAAGGGCGAGACATGCATCATCTTGGTTGCATGCAACTGATCCGTACGCAAAATCTCGCGCTGGTCGGGATGGTGGCACAAGTAGCTGTGGCGGTCGCCATAGGTGTTGGTCACTTCGGAGATCACGGCGGTCAACGCACCATCGTCGCGGCGGCAAAGCCAAAAGCTTACGGGGTTGAAAACATGTCCCAATACGCGGGGTTGGGCCAACAGCTCTATCCGCGTGATCCCTTTGATCTGGTACTGCTCCAGCACGTCACGCACCCATAGGGCGCCGCGCCCCTTTCCAGGTGCGCCGCCGTGATCGCTGTCATGTAGCGAGGTCAGGCCGCGACCGTTGCGCGCAAACAGACGGGGCGTCTGTAGCTCAACTGCTTCGGCATCGCAGATCACATAATCCACCGAATAGCGAAACGCATTCTCTACCTTGCCCTTGCGGCCATGATAGGTCTGCCCGACGATATGATCGACGGTGGCGTTCATTCAGCAGCCAGTGCAGCAGTATGGCGGTCTTTCAGCGCTTTGGCCACGTCGACCGCGCTTGCCAGTCCATCCTCATGGAAACCATGCCGCATCCACGCGCCGCAGAACCATGTGTGGTTTTGGCCGTTCATTTCGCGCACGCGGTCCTGTGCGGCCAATGCAGGCAGGTCGTACACAGGATGGCGCAGCGTGACCTGATCATAGATCAACTCTTCGCGGATTGTTCGTTTGGTGTTGAGGGTCACAAAATGCGGGTCATTTTCGGGGATGGGCTGCAGGGAATTCATCCAGTAGGTCAGATCAATACGGTCTGATTTGGCTTTTGCATCCTCGGTGTAGACCCATGACGCCCATGTCGCGCGCCGCTTTGGCATGATCGCTGTATCGGCATGCAGCACAATATCGTTGGGCTGATAGGCGATTGCGCCCAGTGCGTCACGCTCGCCCTCATTGGCGTCGGTCAGCATGGCAAGACTGTCGTCCGAATGTGTGGCCATAACCACCTCGTCAAACCGCTCCCATTCGCCACCAACCGTCTTGATCTCGACCCCCACGGCATCGCGGCGCACCCCTTGAATCGCTGCATTGAGGCGGATATCGACACCCCCTTTGCGCATCGCAGCCTCGATCCGCTCAACGTACGAGATCGAGCCGCCCTGCACGGTGTACCACTGATGTTGACCCGAATAGCCCAGCAGCGCGTGATTCTCGAAAAACTGGATGAGCGCATGGGCAGGAAAATCCATGATCTTTTCGGTGGGTGTAGACCAGATCGCACCAGAGAGCGGCAGCAGGTAATAGTCGCGAAAATAATCACCCGTCCCCAGCTTGGCCAGAAACGCACCGAGGCTGAGGCTTTTGTCTTGCGCCAAGGTCAGCGCGTGTTTGTTGAACTTTACCACATCGCGCAGCATTCCGATGAAACGGGGGTTCACCAGATTGCGGCGTTGCGCGAACATCGCGTTGAGGCTGGTCAGCGCATATTCCAGCCGCCCGCCGTCAATCGAGGCACCAAAGCTCATGTTAGAGGCAACGACAGGCACATCGAGTGCGGCAAACAGCGCCGCCAGATGCGGGTAGTTGGCATAGTTAAAAACAATAAAGCCCGTATCCACAGGCTGATCGCCATTTTTGCCCGCCATTACCGTACGGGCATGCCCGCCCAACCGGTGCCCGGCCTCGAAAAGCGTCACATGGTTGTCAGGGGCCAGCATGTGCGCAGCGCCCATGCCCGATATACCCGCGCCGATCACCGCGATGCGGCGACGGCCAGTTTGGTTTGTGGATGGGGAAGATACGGGCGCTTCGAAAGTCATGGGGAAGCTGTTTCCTGTCTTAAGTGCAATCTTGGGGTATACGGGCCAGAGCATGGATTGGATGTAAATGAATTTTTAGTATGTTTATTGATCCAAGAAGCACATTGCGCCGTATCTGATGCATGATAAACTCTGTCCAGACCCTATCGCGCAGAACGTCTCAAGGCTTTGACCTTTCGGCGCCCACAGCTTTGGCGGGGCCATCATATGTTTCAAGGCACCCGCACGTGGACGAAAACGCCGAAAAATCAAAGATCTGGGTCGACGAAATGATCCGTGTTCGCGATCACAGCGACCGCGACGCCTTTGCCGCGCTATTCGCGCATTTCGCACCGCGCATCAAAGGCTACCTCATTAAGTCAGGCGCGGACGCAGCACTCGCTGAAGAATGCGCACAGGACGTTATGACCACGCTTTGGCGCAAGTCTGCACAGTTTGACCCTACGCGCGCCTCTGTCGCGACGTGGATATTCACCATAGCGCGTAATCGCCGCATCGACATGCTGCGCCGTGATCGCCGGCCCGAACCAGAAGAACTGCCATGGGGCCCCGAGCCTGAACCCGAACAATCGCAAGTAATCGAGATGCAGCAAGAAAGCGCGCGTCTTGTCGAGGCCATCGCACAGCTGCCCAAAAACCAACGAAGTCTGATCGAACAAGCCTATTTTGGCGATCTGACCCAAGCCGAAATTTCGAAACTCACCGGTCTGCCCCTTGGCACGATCAAATCCCGTATTCGCCTCGCGCTGGACCGCCTGCGCCACGCAATGAAATAGAACCCATGACACAGAAAACCCACACGCAGCAGTCTGCTATCAAACATCACCTGGATGAGGTCACTCTGATTGCCTACTCGGCCGGTACATTGCCCGAAGCGTTCAACCTGATCGTCGCCACCCACGTGTCGCTTTGCGATACATGCCGCGCCGCGGCGCAAGCCTATGATGCAGTTGGTGGCGCACTGCTGGATACGGATGAAACATCGGCCCTGTCGGAACAAAGCCTTGCACAGGTCATGGCGCGGCTGGACGCACCAGCATCACCTGCACCCAGCAAACGCATTGCCAGCGATGTGCCTGCGCCCCTGCGCGATTACATTGGGGACAGTCTTGAAGGCGTACGCTGGCGCGGGCTGGGGATGGGGGTCAAGCAGGCCATTCTGCCCACTTCGAAGGGTGCGTCAGCACGATTGCTGCATATCCCTGCAGGTGCAGCAATGCCCGATCATAGCCACAATGGCACCGAGATGACGCTGGTTCTCAAAGGCGCGTTTCAAGATGACGATGGCTATTTTGCGCGCGGTGATATTGAAATTGCAGACAGCGACGTGCAGCATATCCCCGTCGCGGACATCCACGAAGACTGCATATGTCTTGCCGTGACGGATGCACCTTTGCGCTTCTCTGGTCTACTGCCGCGCATATGGCAGAAATTTGCCCGCATCTGACGCACCTTGTCCGGCAGCTGTCGGAATTCTAGCCGTGGGTTGCCAGCAGCGCATCATAGACGGGCAGCCCGCGTGTGATCAGCATTTGGTATGTTGCGACATCAATATTCGCACCACAAACAATGATGCCGGTTTTCAGCCCCGATAACCGCGCACGCAGCGGCCCCAGTGCAGCAGCCAGCGCCGCCCCCGCCGCAGGCTCAACGGCCAGTTTCGCCTCTTGCTGAAAGGCAACCATGCCCGCACAGATCATATCGTCATCCAGCAACACGACCTCGTCGACATAGGCCGCACAAAGCGCGTGACCCAGAGGCAGTGTCATTGGCGCGCCGAGGCTATCGGCCACTGTGTTGACCCCGTCCAGCGTGACAGGACCACCACCCGCCAGCGATTTCTGCATCCCCGCAGCGCCCATCGGTTCAACCCCGTATACTTTGCACGCAGGGTTGATCTGTTTGACCGCAGCAGCGACACCGCTGATCAAGCCACCCCCGCCGATGGAGACGATGACCGCGTCCAGATCATCAGCATCCTGCATCAATTCAAGCCCGACACCGGCCGTGCCCAGCGATGTAAGCGGCCCTTCGAAAGGGTGAATGAAATGGCGGCCCTCTTCGGCCATCAGACGCTCGGCCTCGGCGAATGTGTCCGGACCCGGTGCTTTGATAACCACCTCGGCACCCTGCGCCTTAGCAAGGGCGATGCGGAAGGGGTTGGCATTTGACTGAATCACCACTTTGGCCGAGGCACCGACTTTGCGCGCGGCCCAAGCAGCGGCAATGGCGTGGTTGCCAGCACTTGCCGCCGTAATACCCCGCGTCAGTTGTGCTTGGTCCAGCCCTCGCGCCACGGACAGCGCGCCGCGTGCCTTGAACGTGCCTGTGTGCTGAAAGCACTCCAGCTTGAGCACCGCTTGGCCACCGCCCAGCATGTCGGAGACAACACCGCTGTCCAGCGTGAGGCAAGGCGTGCGCCGGACATCCCGCGCCAGCGTGTCGGTGTTGGCGTGAATGGCTTCCAGCGAAATGTCGGAAGTGTCAGGTGCGGCGTGGGTCATGAGTTAGCTGGTCCTTTGACAGCGGCAAGAGGGGTGGGTTCATCCTCTGCGTCCAGTTCTTCGAAGTCAAAATTATCCAGCTTCGCCGCCCGTTTGCCCGCACGCTCGGCCGCTGTGCCGATCCCGTCCAGATCTTCGCGCGCTTGGCGGAAATGGGTATCGAGTTTCCCTACCCGCTGCACCACCAGTTCCACATCGCGGTGAAGCAGGCGCAGGGTTTTGCGGATTTCGCCCGCTTGTTCGCGCATCCGTGCATCTTTGAGGATTGCGCGCATGGTGTGCAGCGTGGCCATGCAGGTGGTGGGCGATACGATCCAGACACGCGCATCAAACCCTTCGCGCACCAGTTCGGGAAAATTTGCGTGCAGTTCGGCATAGACAGCCTCGGAGGGCAGGAACATCAGCGCGCCATCAGCAGTCTCGCCATCCAGAATGTACTTTTCCGAGATATCGCGGATGTGTTTGCGCACGGATGTCCGCATGTTCGCCACGGCTGATTTGAGCTCCCAATCAGTGCCCGCACGGTGAAGCGCCTCATAGGCTTCCAGCGGGAATTTGGCATCGATCACGATCGGGCCAGGGGGATTGGGCAAGTGGATCAGACAATCGGCGCGGCGTCCGTTACTCAGCGTTTTTTGCATCGAATAGCTGTCTTTTGGGAGGGCTTTTGACACAATATCGTTCAGCTGGATTTCACCGAAGGCCCCGCGCGTCTGCTTGTTGCTCAGTATATCCTGAAGCGACAGAACGTCGCCTGACAGTTTGGTGATGTTGTCTTGGGCGCGGTCAATCGCACGCAGGCGCTCTTGCAGCTGCGTCAGGCTGGTGGTTGTCCGCTGGGCCGAGCCATGCAGGCTTGCGTTCGTGCGCTCCTGCATCTGGGCCAATTGCTGCTGCATCTGCAGTTGCACTGTTCCCAACCGCGCCTCAAGGCTCTGGATCAGTTGGGTTTGTGCATGCGCTTGGGTATCGGAGACGGTTTGCAGATTACCCCGCAACTGGTCCTGACCGCGCCCCAGATGGTGCAGCTGCTGCACCAAAGGTGCCGGCACCCGCGTGGGCCGCAACAGCATCACTACCAGCAGCACGACAATCAGCATCAAGGCAATCAAGGCAGCACCAGCCACGAGAACCACAGGATCGTTCAGATCAAACTCAACCCCCGCCAGCTGGATCATGTGCGGCCGAACAGCCGTTCGATATCGGTGAGTTTCAGCTCGACATACGTGGGACGGCCATGGTTGCACTGGCCTGAGTGGGGTGTGGCCTCCATCTCGCGCAGCAGGGCGTTCATTTCCTCGGCGCGCATCCAGCGGCCCGAGCGGATAGAGCCGTGACAGGCAACGCGGCTCAGGATCGCCTCTATGCGGGCTTGGACCAGCAGGCTCTCTCCCTCGCCCTCCAGCTCGTCCAGAATATCGCGGATCATTGCCTCGGCGTTGACTTCGCCCAGAATTGCGGGGGTTTCGCGCACGGCGATGGCATCGCCGCCGAACGGCTCGATCCCCAATCCAAATCGGGCCAACGGCTCGGCTACGGAGAGGATCCGTGCGCGATCCGACGGCGAAAGTGCGATAATCTCGGGGATCAGCAGCGCCTGCGCAGGAACGCCGTTCTCGGCCATCTGGCGCTTGAGCTTTTCATAGACCAACCGCTCATGAGCGGCGTGTTGATCCACGATCACCATGCCTGTGGCTGTTTGGGCGATTATGTAATTCTCGTGCACCTGACCCCGTGCGGTGCCAAGGGGGTACTCGACAGGCTCCTCGCTGCCCTGCGGGCGCTCCTCGTCCGAACGCTCCACCCTGCCCCACGGGCCGCGCATTTCGGCGAAGCCTTCGGGCGCTTGGGCCTGATAGGCCGCGTGACGTGCGCCATGTGTCGGACGGTCCATCTGGTAGACGCGCGGAGAATCGCCTGTAGGCTCTGGGCGCATCGCACCCAGTGTGGCATCGGCCACCGTAGTTGAGGCACGGTGGCCGGCGTCGGCCAGCGCATGCCGCAGCGCCGATACAATCAGCCCGCGCACCACACCCGGCTCGCGAAAGCGGACCTCGGATTTGGCGGGATGCACATTCACGTCCACAAGATTGGGATCACAATCCACAAAGAGCGCAGCGGCCGGATGCCTGTCACGGCTCAGGAAATCGGAGTACGCGCCGCGCAACGCGCCAATGAGCATCTTGTCTTTCACCGGACGGCCATTAACGAAAAGGTACTGTGCCACCGAACTGCCGCGCGAATAGGTCGGCAGGGCGGCAAACCCCGTCAGATGAAACCCTTCGCGCTGCGCATCTATCGCCAATGCGTTTTCGGCAAACTCGCGCCCCAAGACCTGCCGCAAGCGCCCGTGCAGCGCCTCAAAGAGATCGCCCTGCTCGGCTTCGGCGCGAAAGACATCCCGCCCCGGCCCGTCGCCAGAGACATCGCGCAGCACAAAACGGACGAAAGGCTCGGCCATGGCGAGACGTTTGATCACATCACCAATCGCCTGCGCCTCGGCGCGGTCAGTGCGCAGAAATTTCAACCGCGCGGGCGTAGCATAAAAAAGATCGCGCAAAGTCACGACTGTCCCAGCGCTCAGCCCTGCGGGTTTGACGGGCGCATGTTTACCGCCTGTCACGCTGATCTCGGCACCGTCATGGCCCTGCGCACGGCTCGTGATCGTCAATCGCCCCACCGCCCCCAGCGACGGCAAGGCTTCACCACGAAACCCGAAGGAGTGGATGTTGAGCAGATCGGTGCCATCAATTTTGGAGGTCGCGTGACGCGAGAGCGCCAGTGGCAAATCAGCGCCGGCAATACCGCAGCCATCATCAGTGACACGGATCATTGTCTTGCCGCCATCAGCATATTCAACAGTGATGCGCTGCGCCCCCGCATCAATCGCGTTCTCGACCAGCTCCTTAACCGCAGATGCAGGCCGCTCGACCACTTCGCCAGCGGCAATGCGGTTGATCGCCGTTTCATCCAACTGGCGGATGACGGGCTGTGAAGTGCTTATGTTGGGGTCAATCTGCGCCATGCCGCAACACCTAGCATAGGATCACGCGATTCTGAAACCCGCAGTGCTGGTGCTACCCTTGCTTATTTCCACTAGATTGGACGTATGCAAACAGGCAGTCCGGCACCCCAAAACACAGTCGGGCCGGACATTTCTGTCCAGCCCGCCGCTCGCCCGACGCCATTGAGACGTCTTTTCTTATTTTTATGTCAGCTGGGTATTATTAACCGCTGGCCTACCTGGATCTTGTCGGGCGATTGTAACGTGTCTCGGTTGGCATCCAGAATGCGTTTGAACGCACCGGGTTTGCCATAAAATTGTAGCGCAATAAACGCGAGGCTGTCGCCGCGCTGCACGGTGTAGATGCGCTTGCCGCCAACATCTTCTGTTCGCACGGTGGAGGCGGCAAAAATCTTGCGCGACATGTCCCGCGCCGCTTTCACGCCATCCTCTGTGCCGTTTCGGGCCAGTGAATTTTGCACGAGGCTGAACATCATTGTATCAAGATCTACCCCGCCTTCGGAATTGCGGAACGAGCGTGGCAATTCAATCTGACCCTCAGAGGCGGCTTGCAGCAACAGCCTGCCCACACCGTCATCAGACAAATCGGTGTTGATTGTATCCAGCCTGACGCGCTTGACGCCATCAATCTCCTTGGTCTCGATGGTGTAGAGACCTGCCAGCACTCCCTCTTGCAACATCCGCAGTTTGTTCGCGTTCAATATCGACTGAGCGTTGGCAATTTTCTGCGCGAGCGTCAAAGGCGCAGGTGCCTCCTCCACGGGGGCTGGTTCGGGTTGCTCCATCGGGGCAACGACTTCTGTAATGTTCTCGGGGGCAGTCTCCACCGGTGCAATGTCTGTAAAATCAGCTACAGCTGTCCGCGTCACGACTTCGCTCTCGGTGGCCGCGATAATCGGATCTTGTGCAAGGACCGCCATCGGCTGGCTGTCCTGCGATGCCATAGAGAATGTGGGTGTTACATCGTCAGGCGCGTTTGCCTGTTGAATATTACCACTCCACAACAGTGCGGTTGTCACACCCAGCATAAATGTCAAAACCACGATCAGGCTTACAGCGATCGCCATCGCGTTACGCTGGAAAAACCCTGGCTCGGGCGGCGGTGCTGCCATCAGACCTTTGGGCGCAAACGGAGTGGCAACGGGATCAGCTTTAACACTGGCCTCTTTTACACTGGCCTCGGGCGGCTGGGGTGCGGGCTTTATTTCTACCCGCTTGCGTGGTGCGACTGCCGCCTCGGCGGGCTCTATCTCGGGTTGCTGGGTCGGCTGAGCCACCTGTGGCTCTGCGGGTTCATACGCATCATTAGACACCTCTGCCACGACAGGGGTGGGTGAAAAAGAAATCTTGGGGGAACCATTACTCATTTCACTACTCCTCAATCGTGAGCGCCAAAACAGACCAAACCTGCATGCCACCACGATAGTAGCTCATCAGTTCGGGGGGATAGCCGGCCTCCAACAAATAGGAGATCAGCACACCCGCATCATTCTGCGAGGGGCCATTGTCATAAATCATCAGTCTTTGGGCGTCAGAAAAATTGTAAACGTCTTCAAACACGCGCACGCCCAGCGCCATCAAAATCTGGTCTCGAAATTTGTTGTCTTGCGCCAGCGTCGCAAAGGGCAAGCTGACAGATCCGGGGATATAGCCCAACGCGCGGTCTTCTGGCATCCGCGCGTCCAGCAGCAGACCTTCGTTTTTGCCCACAGCGTTGACCAAGAAGTTCAATACCTGCGGCTCAATTACCGTCTCGATACCGACGGCCGCCTGAAATGGTGCGATGCAGTGCGGGTCACAAGAGGGCGGAACCGCCGAGAAGCGCGCGGCATAGTCTGCGGCCTGAGCAGAATTTTGACTGATAGAAATTTGCGAACCATTGAAAATGAACGAGGCTTGTCCCTTGGCCGTCTGATCCTGAGCGTTCAAAACAGTTGTATGCGCAGCAATGGCCGCCACAAAGAGCGCCGTTCGTCCAATCATCTCGCCCCCCAGGCCAAAACCACCAGATATAGCAGCAGATGCTACAAAAATGGCGCTTCAAAGATTATTCACCAGATATAGGCCGAAGGCGAATCCCTCGTCAAAGTAAAAACGAATCATTAACCATAAATGCGGCGAATCAGACGCGAATGTTGCGAATCGGTTTGGTTTGGCACCCGTCTCTGCACTTTTTCGCGCAAATTCACGCGCCAAATTGCCCCTGCGGCACCTACACCCTTATCTTGCCAATCGGCCCACCCCCATGCGACCCTGTGAGGGCGTTTATCAAAAGGTGCTTTTATGTCCGCCTCCACCCTGTCTGCTACCGCGCCTGCCACCAATCATTTGCCCCAAATCACCGAGCCGCGGAATGCGGGTATGCCACTTGATTTGAACTGGGTTCTGGGTGCGCAGGCAAACACCTCCGCGATAGAGCGGCGGGCTACTTCGCTGCCTGCGCGACGGTCGGTAAAAAAGGCACATCAGGCCGCATGGCTGCTGCGTGCTGTCACCTGCATAGATCTGACGACCCTGTCGGGCGACGACACTGCACGCCGTGTCGGGCGTCTGTGCGCCAAGGCGCGCCAACCGATCGCTGCTGCAACACTGGACGTTTTGGGAATGAGGCCGATCACCGTGGGCGCAGTTTGTGTCTACCACGAGATGATTACCCCTGCCGTTACCGCGTTGCACGGCAGCGGTATTCCGGTTGCGGCTGTCTCCACCGGTTTTCCCGCTGGCCTGTCTCCTCTGCCGCTGCGCATCGCCGAGATTGAACAGAGCGTGGCCGCAGGCGCAGCCGAGATCGACATTGTCATCTCGCGCCGTCATGTGCTGGAGGGGAACTGGCAAGCCCTCTATGACGAGATGCGGGCGTTTCGTGCAGCATGCGGCGAAGCTCATGTCAAAGCGATCCTTGCCACAGGCGAATTGGGCAGCCTGCGCAATGTGGCACGTGCCAGCCTTGTGTGCATGATGGCGGGTGCCGACTTCATTAAAACGTCGACAGGCAAGGAAAGCGTAAATGCGACCCTGCCTGTCACCCTCGTGATGGTGCGCGCAATCCGCGACTATTATGACCGTACAGGATACCGCGTGGGCTATAAACCCGCTGGCGGCATATCCAAGGCGAAAGACGCGATCACCTATCTCGCGCTGATAAAGGAAGAGCTGGGCGATCGTTGGTTGCAGCCCGACCTCTTCCGTTTTGGCGCGTCATCCCTGCTGAACGATATTGAGCGGCAGCTAGAGCATTACGTGACAGGCAGCTACTCTGCTGCTTACCGCCACCCGACATCTTGAACCCAGAGGCGCAGCACATGACCGTATCCGAAATATTTGAAACCATGGACTATGGCACCGCCCCTGAATCCGCCGCCGAAGCCTTGGCGTGGATCGTTGATCAAGGCGGGCGCTTTGGCCACTTCATCAACGGTCGCATGACCGATCCCGCCGATGTATTCGAGAGCCGCAACCCCGCAACGGGCGAGGTGCTGGCCCATATCAGCCAAGGCACACAGTCAGACGTAGATGCCGCCGTAAAGGCCGCCCGCGCCGCACAGCCCAAATGGGACTCCGCAGGCGGCGCCGCACGTGCCCGTGTTCTCTATGCGCTTGCGCGTCTTTTGCAAAAACACAGCCGTCTGTTCGCAGTTCTGGAATCCCTCGATAACGGCAAACCGATCCGTGAAGCGCGCGACATTGATATCCCGCTGGCCCAGCGGCATTTTTATTACCACGCAGGCATGGCACAGCTCATGGAGGCCGAACTGCCAGATGCCGCAGCCCTTGGCGTTTGCGGCCAGATCATTCCGTGGAACTTCCCCCTGCTGATGCTCGCGTGGAAAGTTGCCCCTGCCTTGGCCATGGGCAATGCAGTTGTTCTGAAACCCGCCGAATATACCTCTCTCACCGCACTGCTCTTTGCCGATATCTGCACACAGGCAGGCGTGCCAAAGGGCGTGGTCAACATCGTCACAGGTGACGGTGCAGTTGGCGAAATGATCGTGAACGCAGATGTCGACAAAATTGCCTTCACAGGCTCCACCGCCGTGGGCCGCCGCATCCGCGAAGCAACTGCAGGCAGTGGCCGCGCGCTTACGCTGGAGCTGGGCGGTAAATCCCCCTACATCGTGTTCGACGATGCCGATCTCGACTCCGCTGTCGAAGGGTTGGTTGACGCGATCTGGTTCAATCAGGGGCAGGTCTGCTGCGCGGGCTCGCGCCTGCTGGTCCATGAGCCGGTGGCAGATCTGTTTCATGCAAAACTGCGCGCGCGGATGGACAAGCTGCGCATCGGGTCCCCCTTGGACAAGAGCATCGACGTGGGCGCTATCGTAGATTCCAAACAACTGGCGGCGATCACCGCAATGGTTGCGGCGAACAACGCTGGCACGACCCATGTCGCCGCATGTGAAATCCCCACAGAGGGGAGTTTTTATCCCCCTACCCTCATCACCGACCTGCACCCTGCCGATACACTGATGCAGGAGGAAATCTTTGGTCCCGTTCTCGTCTCGACCACCTTCCGCACCCCCGCAGAGGCGGTGAGCATCGCCAACAACACCCGCTACGGTCTTGCTGCGACGATCTGGAGCGAGAACGTAAACCTCGCATTGGATATCGCGCCCAAGCTGGCAACAGGCATTGTCTGGATCAATGGAACCAACATGATGGATGCAGCTGCAGGGTTCGGCGGAGTCCGCGAAAGCGGTTTCGGACGCGAAGGCGGGTGGGAGGGGCTGAGCGCCTACACCAAACCAAAGACCAAATCAAAATCCGTGAAATCTGTTAAAGCCCTTCAAGGCAGCGGCGCTCCGTCCGACGGGATTGACCGGACGGCCAAACTCTACATCGGAGGCAAGCAAGCGCGGCCCGACAGCGGTTACTCCACAGCCGTTTGGGGCAAGAACGGCGATTTGTTAGGGCATGTGCCAAATGCTGCCCGCAAGGACCTGCGCAATGCGGTCGAAGCCGCCCATGCCGCAAAGGCATGGAGCAACACGACAGGCCATCTGCGCGCGCAAATCCTCTATTATATTGGTGAAAACCTATCAGCGCGCGCGGATGAGTTCGCCACCCGTATTGATGCTATGAAAGGCGGCAAATCGGGTACAAAGGAAGTCGAGGCAGCAGTCCAGACCCTATTCACCTGTGCGGCTTGGGCCGACAAATACGATGGCCAAATCCACGGTATTCCAATCCGTGGCGTGGCCCTCGCGATGAAAGAGCCTGTCGGCGTGATCGGCGCACTCTGTGCCGCGGATGCTCCACTGGCCGGACTGGTCAGCGTCATGGCTCCTGCAATCGCCATGGGCAACCGCGTGATCCTGTCTGCATCAGACGCCTACCCGCTTGCGGCGACGGACTTTGTCCAGGTTCTGGAAACGTCCGATGTCCCGGCGGGTGTGGTGAACATCCTGACCGGCCCCCACAATGACATGGCCGAACCGATGGCGCGCCATATGGATATCAACGCTGTGTGGAGCTTTGGCGATCCGGCCCACGATGCCATCATCGAAGGCGCATCGGCGAGCAATCTCAAACGCACATGGGTGCAAAACGGGCAGGCCCGCGATTGGCACAAGCCAGACACTAAGGCGTTCCTGATGCACGCCACCCAGATCAAAAACGTCTGGGTCCCCTACGGGGAGTGACCCCTGCTTCATTTTTCCAATAAACTCATCATCTGAACCCCTCTTGAGGGGTTCAGATCAGCAACAGATCATTCGGTCACAAGCCCCTCAGGCTTGCCCACCACTACAAAATGCAGCCCCTCGGGGTCCAAAAGTTCAGCGGCGACGCGCTGCACGTCTTCCAACGTGACCTGCTCTACCCGCGCGTTGCGGGTGTTGACGTAGTCAGGCGTCAGCCCGATCATCTGCATCCCCACCAGAATGCCGGCAATCGTGCTATTGCCGTCAAACCGCAACGGGTAGGCACCTGTAAGATAGGTCTTCGCGTTCTGCAATTCTTCTGCACTGACGCCTTGAGTGGCCGCGCGGTCCCACTGCTCGCGGATAACCGCGATCGCCTCTGCAATACGGTCGTTGGACGAGCTGACCTGCCCCATATAAGCATTCGCCAGATCGCGGGAATAAAGGTAGGAATAGACACCATACGTCAGGCCGCGCTTTTCACGGACTTCCTGCATAAGGCGGCTTTCGAACGAGCCACCACCAAGAATCTGATTGAGCAGAACAGCAGCAAAGTAGTCATCATCACTAATCGCGATACCTCTGTGCCCGAACAGCGCCACCGATTGTGGCGTGTCGAATTCGACAACCGTAATCCCACCATCAATCTGCGGTTCGACCTGCGGCGGCAGGGTCGGACCTGACGGCGGCAACTCACCCAGCAGTGCGTCCACCAATGCGCCCAACTGTTCAGGCGTTATGTCACCCACCGCACCAACCAGCACATTGTCACGGGCCAGCACATTGCGGTGCGCTTCCAGCAGGTCGTCCCGTGTCAGGGCCGTAACGCTTTCGACAGTGCCTTCCTCGGCGGTGCCGTAGGGATGTGCGCCATACGCCATTTCGGCAAATGTTTTACCTGCAATATCGTTCGGGTCTTTGGCCGCAAACGACAAACCCGAAATCACCTGCGCGCGCACCCGTTCGATATCGGCATCGTCAAAACGCGGGTTCTGGATTGCATCGCGCAGCAAGGCCACAGAAGCATCAAAATTCTCGGTCAGAAAGCGCGCTGAAATGGTGACACTCTCGGAGTTGGAGCTGAAACCGAAGCTGGTCGCAAGCGCCTCGGTTGCGCGGGCAAAACCACGGGCATCCAAATTCCCTGAACCCTCTTCCAGCAAGCCAGTCATCAGATTAACCGCACCGCGCTTACCCTCCACATCCAGCGATGTGCCGCCAATAAAGGCCAATTCAAGGGCTACAAACGGCAGCGAGTGTTCCTCAACCAGCCACGCGCTGGTCCCACCGGGCGATGTAACGGACTGGATGTCGACTTCGGCCTGCGCAGGCAGGGCCAGAAAGGTGCCTACGAACAGGGCAGTTGCAAAACGGATCATTGTGTCTCTCCTTGCGGGCGCATCAACCAGCCTGTCACGGACGCTTCGCGGCGTAGCAGGGTTGCCGCCTGCATGATGTCTTCGGCGGTAACAGCGTCCAAAATGGCAGGCCATGCCTCTACATCGTCCACTGTCAGACCAGAGGTCAACGCGCGGCCATACCGGTTGGCGATGCTGTCTACATTGTCTTGCGCATAAATCTCCGAGGCGCGGATTTGCAGCTTGATACGCTCGAGCTGTTCAGGGTCGACCCCTTCTTCCAGAAAATCGGCCAAGGCTTTGTCCAGCGCCGCTTCGCCTTCCTCAAGGCTTACACCTTCAGACGGCACAATGATCATGCGGAACGTCGTGTCATCCAGCGAAACACCAGAGTACCACGCGGTGGTGTAGCTGGTTACCTGAGTGTCAAACTGCAGCTTTTCGGCCAAAAACGATGTAGCCCCGCCGCCCAGAATTTCGGCGAGAAACGTAAGTGCTGCCGCAGTTTCCTGCGCGCCACTGTCCCGCTCGGGCACGAGATAGCTGCGCGAAATATAGGGCTGCGCCACACGCGCATCGCGAAAGATCACCCGCCGCTCGGCATTCTGGCGCGGCTCTTCTGTGCGGAGGCGTTCGGGCAGATCAGGGTTACGCGGGATCGGGCCATAGTGCCGCTCCGCCAGTGCGCGGACCTCCTCGGGGGTTACATCGCCTGACACAACCAGCACGGTATTGTTCGGTGAGTAATACAGCTCATAAAAACTGAGCGCATCCTCAAGGTCGAGTTCCTCCATCTCGTGCATCCAGCCGATGATCGGGGTGCCGTAGCGGTGGTTGAGGTATTGTGCCGCGTTGATTTGCTCGCCGAACAGGGCTTGGGGGTTGTTCTCGGTGCGCTGGTTGCGCTCCTCGATAATCACGTCGCGTTCGGTCTCGATGTTCTCGGGGGTCAGGCGAATGTTCTTCATCCTGTCCGCCTCCATCGTCATCATCAGTTCCAGACGGTCTGCCGCGATACGCTGGAAATAGGCCGTGTAATCATAACTGGTAAAGGCATTGTCGCGCCCGCCATTTGCCGCCACGGTCTTGGACAGTTCTCCCGCTTCGAGTTTATCTGTCGCCTTGAACAGCAGATGTTCAAGGAAATGCGCCACACCTGACGAGCCCTTGGGCTCGTCCGCCGATCCGGCGCGATACCAAAGCATGTGTTGCACCACAGGCGCACGGTGATCCTCGACGACAACCACCTGCATCCCGTTATCCAGCATGAAGTCAGTGACCTTGCCACTGGTTTCAGCCATCGCGGCGGCAGGAAGCAGCATCGCAGACAGCACTGCGGATCGGGCGTATCGAAGCATCACTCGGGTCCTTTTCGGTAAATCAAATCGGGCGCACGCAATATAGATACGCCCGCAGTGCAGCGGTTCAAGCAGCGCGCGGCATTATCACACAGATGTAATATTGGATCAGTTTGCAGGCGGAGCAGAGGGTGTCCGCGCCCCAGCATTGCGCCAGCGGTTCTGTTCGGCCCGGGCGTCCAGCGCCTCACGCTTGTACGCCTGATTATAGCGATCCACCGGCACGATACGGTATTGGGTAAAGCGCGCCTTACGCTTGCGGAAAGCCGCGTCACGCTCTGCCAGATCAGCGCGGATATTAGGCACTACGCCCAAACGGCTGGCGTGTTGAACCAAGGCACCGTCGCGCGCAGGGACGGGCCCGTTGGGATCACCCGCCTGTCCACCAAAGGCAGCGGTGCCTTCAGCCAGCGCCGAGCGGTCCGCACGGTTCGCACCACCCGGTGTCGGGGTTGGCAATTCGCGGTAGTTGGCAGGCTCTTGCAATGCGCCCACGGGTTTGATCCCGAACTCATCAGGACCCTTGGAGGTGCTCTGCAAATCGCGCAGGCCCACATTGGCACATCCCGCGACCAGCACGGGCAGTACAAACAAGATAGCAAGTTTACGCATCATGGCCTCCAGACCGCTCGCCCCTCAATATCGCAGGCGGGGCGGCATTGTCACCCGACTTTTTTCGTACGCGGCTTGCGTGGCTTTTTCGCGCTGCCGCTGTCACTATCATCGGTGAAAAAGATCAGGCCCAGCGCGCCTGCAAAAATGAATATATCCGCAATGTTGAACACAAACGGGTTGTTGATACCGCAACAGGACATGTTCAGAAAATCAAGAACATAGCCATAAATCAGACGGTCCAGCACATTTGCCAGCGCCCCCCCGATCAGCAGGCCCGCGCTGATCTGCGCAATGCGGGTCAGCGCGTTTTTGCGCGCCCAAAGCACCACAGCCACACAAATCACCACGGCCAGCGCGATCAAAACCCAGCGGCTTGTGTCAGATCCGTCCCCGAACAGGCCAAAATTGATACCGCGATTTTCACCATATCGGAAATTAATAAGCGGCGGCAGCACGTCAATGCTGCGGATGCGGGCAAGCTCCATCATGTGGATCACCACATATTTGCTGATCTGGTCGATAGCAAAGGCTGCAAAGCCCGCCCAAAAGATCATCCGCATAAACCCGATTTCCTCATTAATGCCGGAAGTGGCGCATTCCGGTGAACACCATCGCAAGGCCAGCCTCATCCGCCGCTGCGATAACCTCGTCGTCGCGCATGGAACCGCCCGGCTGGATCAGCGCGGTGGCCCCTGCCTCAGCGGCGGTCACCAGACCGTCAGCAAAGGGAAAGAACGCATCAGACGCCACAACCGAGCCTTGGGTAAGCGGCGCAGGCAGGCCCATCGCCTCTGCCATATCTACGGCTTTTCGTGCAGCGATGCGCGTGCTGTCAACACGGCTCATCTGGCCGGCACCCACGCCCACGGTTGCGCCATCTTTCACGTAAATGATTGCGTTGGACTTAACGTGCTTGGCGACAGTCCAGGCAAACAGCATGTCTTTCATCTCCTGCTCGGAGGGCTGACGCTTTGTCACGACCTTAAGGTCATCCATGCTGATGCGGCCCACATCGCGGTCCTGCACCAGCCAGCCACCCGACACCTGACGCGGCGCAAGGCGCGCAGCGGTCGGATCGGCCAAGCCACCCGTTGTCAGCAGGCGCAAATTCTTCTTGGCAGCAAAAATTTTGATCGCCTCGGCGTCCGCATCGGGCGCAATCACGACTTCGGTGAAAATGCCAGTGATCGCCTCGGCTGTTAGTGCGTCCAGTGTCTGGTTCAGCGCGATGATCCCGCCAAATGCGCTGGTGCGATCACAATCGAAGGCGCGGGCATAGGCCTCGGCCATAGTCTCGCCCGTGGCCACACCACAGGGATTTGCGTGTTTGATAATCGCCACAGCGGGGCCGTTTGCAGGATCAAACTCCGACACCAGCTCAAATGCGGCATCGGTATCGTTAATGTTGTTGTACGACAATTCCTTGCCTTGATGCTGCCTGGCTGTAGCAACGCCTGCGCGGCTGGACCCGTCAGTGTAGAATGCCGCCGACTGGTGCGGGTTTTCGCCATACCGCAAAGTCTGGGTCAGTGTCCCGCCAAAGGTGCGGCGGCGCGGCGTGCCGCCCACAGCATCAGCCATCCATGTGCTGACGGCCGTGTCATAGGCCGCCGTGCGCGCATAGGCTGTCTGCGCCAAACGCTGGCGCATTGCATAGGTGGTCTGGCCATTGTTCGCCTCCAGCTCGGCAATATATGGCGCGTAATCCTCAACATCGACGATCACACTGACAAAGCCGTGGTTCTTGGCGGCAGAACGGATCATCGCAGGTCCGCCGATGTCGATATTCTCGATCACCTCTGCGTATTGCGCACCTTTGGCCACAGTTTCCTCGAACGGATAGAGGTTTACCACCACCAAATCGATCTCTCCGATGCCGTGTTCCTCCATCGAGGCAACGTGGCCTGCGTCATCGCGCAGCGCGAGCAAACCGCCATGCACCACAGGGTGCAGCGTCTTGACGCGCCCATCCATCATTTCGGGAAAGCCTGTGGCTTCGGCCACGTCTTTTACATCCAACCCCGCCTCGCGCAGTGCCTTTGCCGTGCCACCGGTGGACAACAGCTCAACACCGGCTGCCGCCAATGCCTGCCCGAACGAAACCAGTCCGGTTTTGTCGGATACAGAAAGAAGGGCGCGTTTTACGGGGTGCAGATCAGCCATGGCAGGGCTCCTATGGGTTAGTCATCCTCAAGGTACGGGTCATCCCGTTCCAAATCACGCACGCCAATCGCAGTTTCCTGCGCTTTGGACAAGGACCAGCGCACCCGAGTGGCGGGATTTATCGCACGTCCCGTCAAAACAATCTGGCTCGCTGCACGTGGTTTGAGACGCGTGGTTTCCAGATAGGCCCCTGCCTCCAGCGCCAATTCAGTCGTGCCATCATGGCGGAAAACCCATATTTCACCTGACTTTAGCGCCATCGACACTGCCGCCCCACCCAGATCAAGGGTCGCATCGACCTCGGGGTGTAAATGAAACCGTATCTCGAACCCGATGCCTTTCAGCTTGGTGCGGTCCAATGCGCGGTCAAAGCGGCGTTTTTGCACCTCGTCCATGGCCAGCAGCATGTCCTCACCCGCTACGGCGCGGCCATCGTGGGTCAACTCCAGTGTGCGGGCGTGGGTTAAACCGTGGGTCAGGACATATCCGTCATGGCCGCCCTGAAACTTCATTCCGTCACTAACAGGTGTGATTTCAACTGGCACATGTGTGGGCCCGTCAATGAGGGATTCAACGCCTGTACGGCGGTCTTCGTTATCCAGACGCGCACTGGAGTACCCACCGAGGCTGAGGGCGGAATGGGACGGCGTCGCCCGCCCCGCGCGGCGCCATTCTATTCCGAAAGAAGCGCCCGATCCGCAGTTCACGATCAAGGGCCGCCGCCCCGATGTAAGCTCGAACGCTAGCGTACTGGCATGCGCATTGGCGGATGCCGCCCCACCGGGTGGCGGGCTTGCGTCAATAATCACCGATGTCCGGCCCGCCGACAGTCGGGCATAGCCCATCGACAAACCCTCGGGCTGGGTACCGCGTACACCTGACGAGGCCAGCGCATGATCCAGCCAGCCTTCGGCCCCGCGCCCGCCCCCATGGAACCGCGCAAGGCTGCCGTCCGAGTGGCGCAGGGTGCGCAAGGTGGGCGCGATGCGTTCGATTGCTGCCAGATGGGGCTGCGGCGTGCCACGCCCTGCGTCTGACAAGGCCGCCGCAGCCCAGGTAAGCAGCGTAAACACGTCCAACAGCTCTTCCGGGTTGCGCGTGGGCAAGCCGCCTTGCGCGTCGATTTGTACTTCGCATTCACGTGCCAGAGCCTTGATCGCGGGATCGGCGAGGTTCTCCAGCCCCTCGAGCGACAGGCCGGCATAGATCAGACCTGTAAGCGCCTCGAACCGCGCAAGACCGGGGGCTGCGGCGTGCCAGCGTTTTGACAAAAACCGCGTCTGCTGGGTCAGCGACAGATAGAATGCCTCGCTGTCGGGCGCAGTATCGCCACTGCCGTGCAACACAAACAAGGCGTGGTTGATCCAGCGGATCAAGCGGCGTCCTGTCAGGTCGGGAGTCCAGCCTATGCCGCCCCCGCCGCCGTAAAGCTCGATCCACTGCCATAACCAACGCTGTGCGGCCGCACGCGATGTACTGTCGCCCACGGCGGCCAGATCATCCATCCAGGCAAATCCGTGCAGCGCCTGCGCAAAGGCTGTGTCAGGCGCGTCTACCTCCCAAGGGGTCTGGTCAGGCGCTGTAATCAGACTGCCCGCGAAGAGGAAATTGCCCGCTGCCAGCTGTCGGCCCCGCGCAAAAGAACCGATCGTCCTCGGTTCGGGAGAAGAGACAAACCCGCGCACCTGCCCGCGCACTCGCGCTGCCGCACGCGCATGTAACTGGTTTAACAAGCGCGTGTGATACACGCTCAGCTGGGATAATTGAATCATGTGCTCTGCCTTATACGCTCTGAAGGCGTTTGCGGCAGGTTAACGCGCAATGACGGGGGAGTCACCGCCTTTCAGCCACAAACCCGCGCAATCCGCTGCACTGGCGATTATTCGCGCGCGAAAATCGGGCTTGCGCGGGGTGCCCAACACGGCGAAGTCTAGGCGCATGATCGCTTCTCTTATGATGTACGCCCGCCCCGAACTTGCCCCTGCCCACAATCGCTTCTGGGCCAACATCCACGCTAGTCTTGCAGATCACGGAGTCGCCGCGCCGCTGCACCTGTCACAAAATGCTGGCGAATGGGAGGTTTGGGAGAGCCCGGCGCTGGTTTTCAGCCAGACTTGCGGGATGCCTTATCGCACGCGTCTGCACACATCTGTGCAACTGGCCGGGACCCCTGACTATAAGCTCGAGGATTGTCCCGCAGGCCACTACCGCAGCGCCATTGTCGTGCGTGAGGTTGATCCCCGCAGCAGCCTGTCCGAGTTTGCGCAGGCAAAATTGGCCTATAACATGGCGCATTCCCAGTCTGGTTTTGCCGCGATCTATACCCATACGCGGCCCTTGAACTTTTGGTTTGCGCAGCGCATCGCCAGTGGCGGGCATCTGTCGTCCGCGCGGATGGTCGCAACGGGCCATGCCGACGTTGCAGCGATTGACGCCCAGACGTGGCGCTTGATCCAGCGGTATGAGGATTTCGCGAAGGACCTGCGGGTGCTAGAATACACAGCACCAAGCCCCGCGTTACCCTATATCACGGGGGCGCATCAAAACGCCGACACGATATTTGAGGCGGTTCTGGAAGCCATGAACGCCTTATCTGGCGAAGATGCCCGTATTCTCGACCTGCACGGATTAATACGGATACCAAAGGCGCAATACATGGCGGTGTCTAACCCGCCTCGATCAGCATCGGGTTAGGATGCCTTGCGCAAGCAAGCGATGTAAAAGCCGTCCATGCCGCCTTGATCGGCCCAGAAATCAGGCCGCAGGCGTAGACCGCCTTCGGAGGAGATCCATTCAGGATCAATACCCGCGATGTCCAATGCGCTGCGGTCTACGGTCATGTCGCCGTGACGCTCCAGCGCTTCGTCAATCTGCACTTCGCCCTCGTCGGGCAGCAGACTACAGGTACAAAACACCATCCGCCCACCCGGTTTGAGCAGGGACCAAGCATGGTCCAACAATTCTTCTTGGAGCTGGATCAGCGCGCCAAAGTCCGAGCCGTCCTTGGCATGGGGCAAATCGGGGTGGCGTCGGATTGTGCCTGTGGCAGAACACGGAGCATCCAGCAGGATGGCATCGAACTGCCCCTGAAACTGGCGCGCATCCTTGATAAAAGTGCGCGCCGTCAGGCCAGTACGCGCAAGGTTTTCTTTTACGCGCTGCATGCGCGAATGGTTGTCATCCACTGCGCGCACTTCTGCGCCCGTAGTCGCCAACTGCATCGTTTTGCCGCCCGGTGCAGCGCAAAGATCAAGCACCACTTCGCCTGCCTGCGCATTGAGGATCATCGCAGGCAATGCGGCGGCGGCATCTTGCACCCACCAGTCCCCCTCGGCAAATCCCTCCATTGCGGAGACCTGACCGCCACCGTAGTGGCGCACAGATCCGGTCAGTAACAGGGTCGCTTCCAGCTGTTCGGCCAGTTCAGCCGGATCGCCTTTGGCTGTCAGATCAAGAGGCGCTCCTGCGAAATGGGCAGTCTCGATTGCGGCAATCGCATCCGATCCCCATGCTTCAACCAAAGGGCCACGCAGCCATTTCGGCAGGCGCGGCGCGCGGCGCGCTGTCCATGCCTCTGGCCCTTCTGCTGCGACCTTGCGCAACACAGCGTTGGTCAGGCCTTTGAGGTGGCTCAGGTGACGGTCCCCTGCAACAACGGAAACCATGGCGTTTACCACGCCATGCGCCGCGCCGCCTGTGCAAAGCTCTACCGTGCCGATGCGTAGGGCATTGCGCACAGTCAGGGGCGGGTACTTATTCAGGTGCTTTTGCAAGATGCGGTCTGCCCGCTCCATCCCGCGCAAAGTATCCTGCGCCAGTCGCTGTGCCCTTGCACGATCATCGGGTGGCAAACGATCAAGCACACCTGCGCCCAAAAGCTCTGACATCAGCTTGCCCTCGCCCAATATCTGGTCGAGCAGGAAAACAGCGGATTTACGGGCGGATACGCCGGTGTCTGACATGATGCGGGCTTTCTCTTGGCGGTCGGCTGGGTGTATCGCGGTTGTCTGGGGCAAGGCGCGATGTATATCAAGGGGGGAATGAGAAAGGAACGCCCGATGACAGATGATGCAAACACCCCCGATCAACCCGTTCCAGACACCGCGCAAGCCGATCTGCCCCCAGCCGCCCAGCGCGCGTTAGCCGAAGCGGCAGAGCGCCGGGAAGCCGCGAAAAAGCTGGACCTGCCACCAGAACTGGGTGGGCGCGAGGGACCAGAGCCTGTGCGTTACGGTGATTGGGAGAAAAAGGGAATCGCGATAGATTTCTAGCTGTTAGGCGGTGGCACCCTTACGCCGAACAAAACGGGCGCCACAGTGCTGTGACGCCCGAAACCCGTCTGCTATCCGTTACATCAGCGGAGGCTGAATTCTGCGCTGTCGCCCGTGCCTTGGTCGGAGGTAAAGCGGATTTTCTTGCCGGACGCCTGAACTTCCTGACAGTTATAACCCAGATCCTCGCCGCCCCAGTCGAGGCTGCGGCAAAAGTAGCCGTTCTTCCACGTCCACTTGCCGCTCACATCCCAAGCAGCACCTTTGCCTGTGATGGCCCCGTTGCTGTTGACGCGCAACTTTACCAAAGGGCGTGTCAATGTCTTGCCACTGACAAGGCTTTTGAACTGCGACGCACTGGTCACTTTGGAAAACTCGGCAGCGGCAGGCGTCGCGGCTGCGATGCACAGGGCTCCTAAAGCTGGTAGAATGCGCGGCATGGGGTCGCTCCTATTGAGGTCCTATGCGAAACATACGCACCAGCCGCGCATTTGGTTTCATTTTTTCAGGAGTTTTTGCGCGAGACTGTCCTAACCCTCGGATAACCCCAGCACATCAAGCATGTCGTATTCACCCGCTTCACGCCCCTGACCCCAGAGTGCGGCCTTGAGTGCGCCCTTGGCAAATAGCGCCCGATCAGAGGCGATGTGGCGCAGAACAATCCGCTCTCCTGCGCCAGCAAACATCACGTCATGTTCCCCCACAATATCGCCGCCGCGGATTGCAGAAAAGCCGATATCACCGCGTTTACGCGCCCCCGTGATACCGTCACGGCCCGCGTCACTGACATCGCGCAACGCTACGCCACGGCCCTCGGCGGCGGCCTCACCGAGCATCAGGGCAGTGCCAGAGGGCGCATCGACCTTTTGATTGTGGTGCGATTCGATGATCTCGATATCAAAATCAGCGTCCAATGCAGCGGCCACTTTGCGCGTCAGCAAAGTGAGCAGGTTCACCCCGAGGCTCATGTTGCCAGCCCGCACGATCACGGCGCGCCTGGCGGGTACAGCCAGCTGGGCGATCTCGTCCTCGCTCATCCCCGTTGTGCCGATCACATGCACGATACCATGCGTGGCGGCTTGCGCTGCAAAAGCGATGGTGGCGGCAGGGGCGGTGAAATCGATCACCGCTTGGGCCTGCGCAAATCCTGCCGCAGCGTCATCTGTCACATGGATACCCAGCGCCGTGCCGCCCATGGCCAGTCCCAGATCTTGCCCTAGCCACCCATGGCCAGACCGCTCGATTGCGCCTGCAATGTGCAGGTCTGCATGGGCCATTACCTCACGCACCAGCATTTGGCCCATTCGGCCCGATACACCTGTAATGGCGATACCTGTTGTCTGTGTCATGGGCGAAATCCTTGCTGGTTTATGCTGGCATGCGGTGTAGCGCGCCCGCATCCGCTTGGCAAAGAAGATCAGACCCCTTAGACGGAAGCCATGGCAAAGAACAAATCATCGCAGGGCGCAGGCCCGACACAAAGACAGCTGCGCGTGGGCGAGACCATCCGCCGTGCGCTGAGCGAAGTATTGGTGCGGGGCGATGTCCACGACCCCGAACTGGCGCGCATGTCCATCACCGTGGGCGAGGTGCGGACCTCGAACGATCTGAAGGTCGCCACCGCCTATGTCCTGCCGCTGGGCGGCATCGGTCAGGAAGACGTTCTAAAGATCCTTGGCCGCAACAAGCATGAATTGCGCAAGATGGTTGCCAAGAAACTCACTCTGAAATTCTCGCCCGAACTGCGGTTCCAGCTGGACCGTACCTTTGACCAGATGGATGAGACCCGCCGCATGCTGGCACAGGATGTCGTGCGACGCGACGCAGCCGCACCAGACCGCAGCGGTGAAGAAGACGGGACAGCAGACACGTGAGACTGTGCGCTGCATTGGCCGCGATTGCGCTGCTGTGCGCCTCACTCGCACCGCCTGCGCAGGCCGCCACATGCCGTGAGGAAACCTACAAGGGCGTCGAATATGCAATTTGCGATGTAGACCTGACACAGCAGGTGCTTCGCCTGTTTCTGTATGAGCCTGAAACAACCCGCCCTTACGGTTACTTCGGTACACTCAACGCCGCCCTTGTGGATCAGGGATTCTCCCTAGGTTTTGCTGCCAATGCGGGCATGTATCATGATGACCGTGCGCCTGTTGGCCTCTACATCGAGGACGGTGTGACCGTGCAGCGCGTTATTACCAACGCAGGGCCAGGCAACTTTGGTCTGTTGCCCAACGGCATCCTGTGTCTGCGCCCGCGCCGCGCCGATGTGATCGAGACGCTACGCTATGTGGCCGATGCGCCCGAGTGTATCAGTGCGACCCAGTCAGGCCCCATGTTGGTTATCGACGGTGAATTGCATCCGCGCTTTTTGCGCGATTCCACCTCGCGCTACATCCGCAACGGGGTTGGCACCAGCCCGGACGGCACGCGCGCCGTTTTTGTCATCTCCAATAGCCCCGTCACCTTCCATGCTTTCGGCAGCGTATTCCGCGACCATCTCGGGCTAAGCCAAGCACTTTATTTCGACGGCAATGTATCGCGTTTGCGCGCACCCGATCTGGGCCGCAACGATATCGGCTTTGGGGCGCTTGGCCCGATCATCGGGGTGGTTGAGGGACAAACACCGCCCCCCGCTCCGACTGAGGCAGAGGCCGGCCCTGATTCGTCCGCAGATATTCCCGCCACGGCAGAGAGCGCCGACGAATAGTCCCCGTTGCGCCCGATCGCGCAATCTGCAAAACGGCGCGGAACGCTTCTCACTTCCAAGGACAGCACATGGCACGCAAACGCAAAGGCCGCGATATTTCCGGCTGGGTTGTTATCGACAAACCCGCAGGCCCCACATCAACTACTGTTGTCAACAAGGTCCGCTGGGCATTTGACGCGCGCAAGGCTGGCCATGCAGGTACGCTGGACCCTGATGCGACGGGTGTTCTGGCCATTGCCTTGGGTGAGGCAACAAAAACGGTGCCCTACATCACTGACGCACTAAAGGCCTATGTCTTTACCGTGCGTCTGGGCGCTGCAACCAATACCGACGATGCCGAGGGCGAGGTGATTGCCACCTCTGATCTGCGCCCTGACGACGCTGCCATCAAGGAAGCGTTGCACGGATTTGTAGGCGATATCGAACAGGTGCCGCCGCAGTTTTCGGCCGTCAAAATCGATGGAGAGCGTGCGTATAAGCGCGCACGTGACGGCGAAGCGATGGAAATTGCCGCGCGCCCGTTGTTCGTTGACAGCCTGATTATGCTGGAGCGTCCCGACGCGGATCACGTGACGCTGGAGATGGTCTGTGGCAAGGGCGGCTATGTTCGCTCTATTGCGCGCGATCTGGGTGAGGTGCTGGGATGCAAGGGCCACGTGCGCGAATTGCGCCGCACATGGTCCGGCCCTTTCGAGGTGGAAAACGCGCTTACTCTGGCCCAAGTTGACGAGATGGCCAAAACCCCCGCGCTGGACGAGTACCTCGGCCCGCTTGAGTTGGGTCTGCAAGACCTGCCCCAAGTCACTGCCAGCAGCGATGGCGCCATGCGTCTGCGCAACGGCAACCCCGGCATGGTTTTTGCGAATGATGTTGAATACGGCGATGAATGCTGGGCCGCCCATGAGGGCCGCGCTGTGGCCGTTGGTACATTCAAGTCGGGTGAGTTGCATCCATCACGGGTTTTCAACACCGGTTCGTCCTAGGTTATGATTACACGCAGCCATATCAAGGGGGACGCCCCCTCCATCGCGGTCTATTCCGACTGCGAGCGGTTTCGATATAGTTTGCGACGGGTCTGGGACGCAGGCGCTCCGCGCGTGACCTTTGTCATGCTCAACCCCTCGACCGCGACCGAGGTACAGAACGACCCCACAATCGAGCGGTGCGAGCAACGCGCGCGGCGTTTGGAGTTTGGCGGGTTTTGTGCGGTGAACATCTTTGCCCTGCGCGCCACCGATCCACGCGATATGCGCGCCGCGGCCGATCCGGAAGGGCCTGACAACGCGGCTGCATTGCGCGAAGCGGCACAATGGGCCGATACCGTGATTGCCGCATGGGGCGTGCATGGCGAACACCGCAACCAAGGCCCTCAAACCGCCGCGCAGCTGCGCGCGGCAGGCTACGCATTGCATCATCTGGGGCTGACAAAAGCAGGCCATCCGCGTCACCCGCTCTACCTGCCCTATAGCGCCCAACCCGTTCTCTGGGAGCAGGCGCGGGACTAACACGGATCGTCAGAGGGCGTTAACCATTTTCCCCTTACAATTTTGACGATTCGTGCCAAATCTGTGCTTATGCAGTTGGGCATGACCCGATTATTAATGGATCGTTCAGTATGTTGTGGTTAGCGGGATTAATGGGACTAATGGCAGTTGGCGCTGTCACCTTTGTAGACCCCCAGACAAATGACGAAGACGAGGGTGATTTTGTCGCCCCTGCGCCAACGACCAGCGATTTTGGCACCGACACGGTCGAAGTTCTTTCGGATGCTGACGGCCCTCTTGATGAAATTCCCGAAGACAATTTTGAGCCTGATTATGATCCGCGTGGCGGCGATGATGCAGCACTGCTGCCGCCGCTTGACCCTGGTGAATCACATAGCGTTACGCTGAGCGATGGAACGGACGGCGACGACGATCTGACCGGCACGCAAAGTAATGACCGTATGCGCGGGCTGGACGGTGACGATATGCTGTCGGGCGGTGCAGGCAATGACGCCCTGCGCGGCGATTCGGGGAATGATACGCTGGCCGGTCAGGCAGGCAATGACACGCTGCACGGTCAGGACGGTGGTGATGCCCTGTCAGGTGGCGATCAGGACGATGACCTGTTCGGGCACAACGCGAACGACACGCTGATGGGCGATGCAGGCAATGATGCGCTGCAAGGTTCCGCAGGAAATGATCTGCTGGAAGGCGGGACCGGCAACGATACGGTGCACGGTGGGCTGGATCACGATACGCTGAGCGGCGGTGCAGGCTCTGACGCTCTGTTTGGCGGTTGGGGCAACGATGTGCTGAGCGGCCTGATGCGGGACGCAGCTGGCAACGACAATGATGATGCCGACTTCCTGAACGGTGGTGGCGGCGATGATAGTATCCTTGTGGGTGCGGGCGATATCGTGACCGCAGGGGAAGGCACGGACGAAATCGTGCTGGGCGACTGGCTTTCTTCAGGCGAAGCGGCAGAGATTCTCGATTATTCCGCAGATGATGACAGCATCGTTCTGGTTTGGGATGACAGTGGCGAGCAGGGTGAACCGCAGATTACCCTTTCTGCTGATCCAGATGACATCAACCAGACCCTTGTGATGCTCGACGGGGCCGTCGTGGCGACAGTCAACGGAACCGATCTGCTGCCGGGCGATATCGCACTTATCCCCCTCAGCACTGCGACACAATTCGGTCTTGCCTCCACCGATACATAAGCGATCTGCGGTTGTGGCCCGCCAGCCAGCAATTTTGCTGCGGATACTCTTTGGCCAAACACTGTGCTCACGCGGAATAAGGCTTTGCCAAAGCCGCCAATCCCGCCTATACGCCCTCATCGCAGACGCAGGTTTGCGATTCCTCCATGGGCCTGTGCTGGACGACATCCCGGCCTGAGCCATCCCTATAACCTTTTTGAAAAGGAGACCCCGATGTCGATTACGAAAGAAGAAAAAGCACGTGTGATGAAGGAATTCGGCGCCAAAGACGGCGATACCGGCTCCCCCGAAGTACAAGTTGCTGTTCTCAGCTCGCGCATCGCGACACTGACAGAGCACTTCAAAACCCACAAAAAAGACAACCACGGTCGCCGTGGTCTGCTGAAAATGGTCGCGACACGCCGCAAACTTCTGGACTACGTCAAGTCCAAGGACGAAGCGCGCTATCAGGACCTGATCAAGCGTCTGGGCCTGCGCCGCTAAGCGCACCCGAAACTACAAACATTCAAAGCCGCGTGCCATTTGGTACGCGGCTTTTTTTAGTGCTGGATGTTGTCTGCCCTGACGTCCCACCGAAGCGAAAAGTGCGTTCCAGGTATCCAGAACATTCCATCTATCACCAGTTGAAAATGCTCTTTGGCAGCTTCGCCATCGGATACGTTGACGGGCAAGGTAAACCGCGCCCTGCCACCGGGCGAAACACGACCTTCATGCATCCTGGCGACACGGTTCCGGCTAATCCAGCTTTTGTTATAGAGAGGCGATTCACGATCATTGGGGCGGGCTGTCCCTATGCTGGGGCGATACTCCGCATCCCAGTCGCGCGTGCCACAGTTTGTCACGTATAGCGTCAACGTACCATCATCAGCTTGATCAATCACCGGCTCTACGCGCCCTTCGAACCCTGCATGGACGTGCAGCCCCGCCGGCACTGTCGTACAAGTTGCACACAGATCGCTCAGCCGATCTGCCTGACCGAAGCTGCTGCGCAATGCTTGATAGGGCTGGCCCTGCCAGATTTCAGCAAACGACACCTTGCCCAGATCACCCAGCGCGCCTTGATCGACCGCTGCTGCCCGACAGCATGGAAAGACCTTCCCCGCGGCATCCACATGTGTCGTATCCCACGCCAACCCGCACACTCGGCTTTGTCCGTGTGCGCGACTATCATCAAAATAATTGCGGTTTGCCGCAGCTGGATCGTGCAATTCCAACTGCAACCGATCAGGGAGTTCAAAATGCACTTCGACCCCTGCTTGCGCCCCTTGGTGTTGGATTTCCCCGATCTGATCTGCCAGTTGCTCACCACTCAAATGCTGATCAAGTCCCTCGGGCGCCTGATCGAACAGTGATTGCAAAACCAGATGCTCGACCCCCAAATCAGCCAGCTTTCGCGGCGCCTCTTTCAGCGAAGGAAGGGTAGACTGCATCAGTATGCTCGAAACGCTAAGGGTGGTGCGCGGCCCCCGCGCCTTTGCATACTTCGAAATTGTGTCCAGACATTTTCCCAGCTTACCCTTGCGGATTGCCTCATAAACATCAGGGTCAAAGCTATCGATAGAGACATTCAGATGGTCGAGATAAGTCAGGTCGGGCATCGCAGCTAGAAACGCTGGCGTTGTCCTGACGCCATTTGTTGTGAGGCTGGTCAGCAAGGACCGCTCTTGTAGATCGCCTAGAAAGCGCAGGAGATGAGGATGTAACATCGGCTCCCCAAAGCCGGTGAGCAGCACGCGCGATATGTCTTGCTCCAACCCTTTTAGAAACTTCTCCCATAGCGGCAGGGTCAAGTGTGTGACAGCGCCCGAAGTAGAGCTGGTGGCGAGAGTGAGCGGGCACATTGTACACTTCAAATTGCACTTGCTGGTAATCTCGATGCTAGCGGAATTTGGCCCATCCACGCCCCACACCTCCAACACCACTTTTTGCTGGCCGGTTGACGATTGCAACTTTGCGTTCCGTGTATAATTCATGGCTAAAGGTTTACTTGCATTCGCAAAATTTTGACATAGACCCGTTTCTGCAAGGCCTTATGGTGTCACCACCTGTATTGCAGGGCCGCGCGCTTCTATCGCTTCTGCTGCATCCAGCAATATGTCCTCGCGGTAACGCCCTGCAATCAATTGGGCACCCAACGGGACGCGCCCTGCCTCACTTTGTTCAAATCCGGTAAAGACCGACATGCCGGGCAAACCCATCAACGGCAGCCCCACTTGTGTCAGTTGCGCCTCCATCACGCGGGGGAAGTCCTGTAGGTCCAGCAGGTCGGGAAAAGGCGGCTCGGCGGAGATTGGACAAATCAAAACAGGATGTTTGGCGAGGAATGACTGCCATTCGCGCAGAAAGCCGAGGCGCGACTGCATCGCGTCCAGAACCTCGTTCAGGTCAGGCACTGGCGTCAGTTTATGCATTTCGGCCAGCACATGATTGGCATCAAGATCATCCTCTTGGGCAAATGCCGCCTGTGCGCCCCGTGCCATTTCCGCCAGCCACAGCTGCGCCTGACATCGCGCGGGAGCGCGGAAGGGCGGGCTGTCGACTTCGTCTACGCGCCAACCCGCATCAATCAGGCGCGAGGCCGCATCACGCAGCGCCGCTTCGACCAGCGGATGTGTTTGCAGCCCTTCGGGGGCCACACAGAGCGCGGCGCGGCGGGGGTATTCGGCGCCAATGAGTGGTGCAGGCGTGTGCCATGGATCGCGCAGATCAGGCTGGCTCATCACGTCAAGCGCCATGCGCACATCCCGCACGGAGCGCGCATGCGGACCCGACACCGCCATCAGCTGTGCGCCGATATGACGATCCGGCGCGCTGCCGTTCCATGCCGCAACGCGCCCCAGCGTAGGCCGGATGCCCTGTAACCCGCAGGCATAGGCAGGATAGCGGATGGAGCCGCCAATATCTGTGCCATGCCCGATCGCCCCGATACCCGCCGCCGTGGCAGAGGCCGCCCCACCAGAAGACCCGCCGGGCGTGATCGCGGCGTTGTGCGGATTGCGGGTATGCCCGTGCAGCGAATTGCGGGTGAACCAGCGTAGCGAGAAAGCAGGGGTGTTTGTCCGCCCCACAATTACAGCACCTGCGCGGCGCAGGTTGGTGACCACGGGATTGTCCTGCTCGGCTATCAGGTCGCGCTGGATGCGCAGACCGTTTGTTGTGGCAAATCCTGCCTGATCCACGTTTTCCTTGATCGTAACAGGCACGCCCGCCATCGGCCCCAGCGCAGCACCACTGGCACGTGCCGCATCAACCGCATCAGCTGCGGCAAGTGCTGCTGCATCATCGCGCGCCACAACCGCGTTAATCACCGGGTTCACCGAATCCATGCGCGCAAGTGTAGCCTCGGCTACTTCACGCGCGCTTATCGCACCCTGTGCGATCTGCGCCGCGATTTCTGCACCGTCCAATTCCCAAATTGCCATAAGCCCCTCCTCTTTCCGCTTTAGCGTGACACGAACTGCGCAATCAGTGCAATCGTATCGCATCCACGTCTTGCACCCACATGCCGGACGCCCTACCCATTTGACCAAATCAATCGCAGGGGAGTGCATCATGCAAAAAACAGTCGTGAACAGCTGGAACGAGTGGGACCCGCTCAAGCACGTCATTGTCGGGCGTGCCGATGATTGCCACATCCCGCCCGAGGAACCTGCACTGGATGCCAAGGTGCCAGAGGACAGCGACATGCGCGGCCAGTGGGGCCGCCGCCCGCAAGAAACCATCGACCGTGCGAACGAGTTGTTGGATAACTTTGCTGCTATGCTGCAAAAGCGCGGCGTGCGCGTGGACCGCCCTACCAGCATCGACCACTCCGTGCCCGCCACCACACCGGATTTCCACACCGAGTCGCAGTTCGGCTGCATGCCGCCGCGCGATGTTCTGCTGACGGTAGGGTCAGAGATGCTGGAAGCAACGATGTCTTATCGCTGCCGCTGGTTCGAATACCTCAACTACCGCCCGTTGATGCAGCAGTATTTTGACGAAGACCCGAACTTCCGCCATGAAAGCGCACCAAAGCCGCGCCTGACGGACGCGGATTACCATCCCGATTACCTGAACGACAAAATCGGGAACGCACAGCGCCTGAAATGGGCAGAAGAACGCCACTTTGTCACTACCGAGGAAGAGCCGCTGTTTGACGCCGCCGACGTTCTGCGCTTTGGCCGCGATCTGGTCGTTCAGCACGGGTTTACGACGAACCTAAAGGGCATCGAATGGCTGCGCCGCCACTTCCCCGATCACCGCGTACATACGGTCAATTTCCCCGGTGATCCCTACCCCATCCACATCGACGCGACCTTCACGCCGCTGCGCCCCGGTCTGATCCTCAACAACCCGCACCGCCGCCTGCCCGAAGAGCAGCGTAAGATGTACAATGACAACGGGTGGGAGATTGTGGATGCCGCAAGCCCCGCGCATAACACACCGCCACCGCTGTGCTATTCCTCCACATGGCTCAGCATGAACGTGCTGGTGCTGGACCCCAAAACCGTTTGTGTCGAGAAATCCGAGGTCTATCAGGCCGAGCAGATGGACAAATTGGGCATGGAAGTTGTCGAGGTAGAGCTGCGCGATGCCTATGCCTTTGGCGGTGGCCTGCATTGCTGCACGGCAGATGTTTACCGTGAAGGCAAATGTGAGGACTATTTCCCGAGCCTTAGCCGCTAAACGCCGGGTTCGGCCCTTAATGCAGGTGGACCGCGCGACCTCGCTGTCGCGCGGTTTCATACACCGCTTTTTCGTTTTTAAGATGTCTCGCCACCAACTGCTTTTGTGCCTTGCCTGTGGGAATAAGGGCAGCGGGACTGCTGCAATGATCTGACGTACATAATTCGGGAAAGATGCTTTGTAGTTCGGCCCGCGCCGCAGCGGGAATGGATTTCAGCGCCTCTGGCCCAGTGAACAGGCTTTCGCTTGGGGCGCCTTCGGCATGGATCACTTCATGGGCGTCAAACAAGATGTGGAAATACGACACCTCTGTCACCTGCTCATCCACATAGATACCCGGCAATGCGGTGAGTTTTTTCGCAGAGATCAGCGCCTGTCGCGTGCCGAACATCCGTTCGGCAACGGCGGATTGCACCAACATCCTGTGTTGTCGGCTGACCAACAGATCACGGCGAGGCAGCCCGCTGCCCAGCGCGCCTGCACAAATGCGCACTGGGCGCAGCTTGGGTTGGCGGCTGAGCATCTCACGGCTTACCTTGCTGGTGCTGATCCAGCGGATGCGCCGCGTGCCACCCCGCGCCACGCGCACGGCATCGCCTATTTTCAACTGCTCGACAGGACGCTCGCCGCGCGCCGTTTCAATCAACGCCCCACGTGTGAAACACAATATCTCGGTCGTGTTTCCAAATAGCGTGAACACATCAGCAGGGGTAATATTCGCGTTGTTCGAGCCGGTATAGAAATCCAGTGGTATCGTAGAATAAAATACGTTTCCCGCACCTACAGGATAGGTAAATGCAACAATATGCGTCGGGTCTGATGTCGTGAGCAGCGGCACCGCACCAGGGGGCATTGAGGTGCTTTCGACGTAGCCGTGGTTGGAGAAATTGCCCCCATCAAACGTGCTGTCTGTAATGGTCCCGTTCGGCCCGTTCACAAAACTGGACGGTGCGCCTGCGGCGACGTTCACGTCCGCACCGCTTGCAAAATTGCGGACTGATGTGATGCCAGAGCCCCCTGGCAAGATCGTTTGGGCGTTGGTGACATAGCGGTCAAAGATAATCAGGTTCATCCCGCCGTTCACAGCAGCAGCGATATCGGGGAGGTTTGCCAAATACTCGGCGCCAAAGCTGCCGTTACTGGGATTCACAACATAAAGGCTGTCCAAAGACGACAGTTGTGCAGTGTTCGGCACAGTCACGTTCACGGCCGTATCACCATTGTTGGTGATCTCGTCTACCTGACTCGCCAGACCCTGTCCGGTAGTCATTGAGTAATAGCCAACCGTGGCCATGTGCCTGATCCTTTTCTTTCCGTTAGGTTAAGTATCGGCTGGCATTACGGTGGAAATTGGACCCAAATTAGAAACAATTATGCCAAAATCAGAAACAGTGGCCGCAGGCTTGCAATGCAAGGCGGGACCGCGAGGGCATTATCCGGGCAACAACGAAGCAGCCAAACCTATAGCGCCCCTTGCCCGCATAGCCCCCCTGCCCGTATGACGCGGTCAACAGTCGCTGCTAATGGCGCACCCTCTTACCCAAAAGGCCCATGCCATGACCGACACCCCAGACGTTGCCCAACTGCTCGCAAATGCGGATGCGGCGGCACGGAATACCGATGCAGATGTATCCGAGATCGAAACCATTGTGGTCGAGACTGTCTCGGCTTTTGAAGCGCGGCTTCAGCATCATTTCGCCCGCGGTCCGTTTTTCGTGAAGCTGCGCAACAAGCTGGTGGCCGAGGGCCATGTCGACCTCGCGGAGACGGTCTATCACTATTACCTTGCTGCAAATGTCCTCAAACACGGCGGCGGCAAAAGCCTGCGTGAGCTGGAAAAACTGAGCGATCAGCCCTTTACGCTACAAGACGTCGAGGGCAAGGCGCTGATTGATGTCACCGCAAACCGTTTTCTGGCAGGTCTGGTCGAGACTTTGGGCCAGGCCCACGACATTTTAACGACTGTGTAGCAAAGCTATTGCGCACCCAAACAGGCGGTTGAAATGAGTTCAGGCAGCACCGAAACCTACCGACCCCGTGCCACTGTTGACCGCGGGGTTTGGGATTTGGATATCGTCAAATTCAAGATTTACGAGCTGCTTGCCGAGGGCAAAACCGTAACCCGCGAAATGATAGACATCGCTGGCCATTTTTTGCGCGAGGACGTTCTTGGCGATGTGGAAGACATGGGGGACAGCAACGGTTTGGGTTTTGTGATCATTCATCCCGGTGATACGGGTCTTACGATCGCTGCGCATTGGTGGGCGCAGGGGTCGGTGCTGTGCCAGCGGATCTATCGCCACCAGTACAGCGATGCCAAACCATTAGACACCATAAACCGTCCCGCCGTAGCCTGTGTTTGGGAGTTGTACATTATCACCGCCGAACAGAACCGATGGCGCGAAACGATGATGCAGCCTGAGCCGGACGAGACCGCTTATCTTGCGCCGCCACTACCCTGACAAAGGAGACGGGTGAAACAAGTCCAGCTTATGCCAAGTGTCTTGGCATGTGCGAGAACGGGGCCGAACATATGTCCAGCCCCTCCCGTCTTTAGCTTGCGTCTTTGTAGTTGATCTCGCGCTTGTCGGTGCCGCCTTTTTCGCGGCGCACCAGCAAACGGTTAAGAGCGTGGATATAGGCACGGGCGGATGCAACGACGGTGTCGGTATCTGCCGATTGCCCTGTCACGATGCGGCCCTCTTCCTCAAGGCGCACAGACACGGTGGCCTGCGCATCCGTGCCTTCGGTCACAGCGGCCACTTGATAGAGTTGCAGGCGCGCAGAGTGATCTACCAGCGCCTTGATGCACTTGAACGATGCATCGACAGGACCATCGCCTGACTGCTCTGTGCTGTGTTCGGCGCCGTCGATGACGAGGGTCATTTTGGCCTCGTTCGGGCCATCGGTGCCACAGACCACATGCATGGACTTCAGCTTGATCCGGTCGGCTTCGGGGTCGGAGGCAATGCGCATCAGAGCGATCAGATCTTCGTCATAGATTTCCTTTTTGCGGTCGGCCAGTTCCTTGAACCGCACGAACACATCCTTGAGCTGGTTGTCGCCCAATTCATACCCGAGGTTCTCCAACTTCGAGCGCAGTGCCGCACGACCCGAGTGTTTGCCCATGACGATATTCGTCTCGGCCAGACCTACGTCCTCGGGGCGCATAATCTCGAATGTCTCGGCGTTTTTGAGCATACCGTCCTGATGGATGCCGCTCTCGTGGGCGAAGGCGTTTTTTCCGACGATGGCCTTGTTGAACTGTACGGCAAAGCCGCTGACCGTGGCGACACGGCGCGAGATGTTCATCAACTTGGTTGCATCCACGCGGGTTTGGTAAGGCATGATGTCATTGCGCACTTTCATGGCCATGACGACCTCTTCGAGTGCGGTATTGCCCGCGCGCTCGCCCAAGCCGTTGATCGTACATTCAATCTGGCGCGCACCAGCCTCAACAGCGGCGAGGGAGTTGGCCGTCGCCATGCCAAGATCGTTATGGCAGTGGGTGGCAAAGATGATCTCGTCTGCGCCCGGCACACGCTCAAGCAGCATGCGGATCAGGTCGGCGCTTTCACGTGGGGCGGTGTAGCCTACTGTGTCGGGAATGTTGATGGTTGTCGCCCCCGCTTTGATCGCGATTTCGACTGTGCGGCAGAGGTAGTCGGCCTCGGTCCGTGTTGCGTCCATCGGCGACCATTGTACGTTTTCGCACAGGTTGCGCGCGTGTGTGACCGTTTCGTGAATGCGGTCGGCCATCTGGTCCATTGTCAGGTTCGGGATGGCGCGGTGCAGGGGCGATGTGCCGATGAAGGTGTGGATGCGCGGGTTTTTGGCGTGCTTGATCGCCTCCCAACAACGGTCAATATCGCCCAGTTGCGCGCGGGCAAGGCCACAGATTTGGGCGGTCTTGGCCTGTTTGGCAATCTCGGACACAGCCGCGAAGTCACCCTCGGAGGCGATGGGAAAGCCCGCTTCGATCACGTCGACGCCCATCTCGTCGAGCAGCTGGGCAATCTCGAGTTTTTCCGCGTGGGTCATTGTCGCGCCGGGGGATTGTTCGCCATCGCGCAATGTCGTGTCAAAGATCAAAACCCGGTCTTGGATCACACCGGAGGCGGGCGCATTTGGGGTCGTATCGGTCATGTGATTGTCTTTCTTTTGTCTGCTGTTTTTGGCGCGCGGCACATCCCTCTGAGCGGGCGCGCCGTTGGGCACGCTCAGAGGCGGGCTAGCAGCAGGGCACGTAGCAGTGGCGCGGCGGGGCGCGCAGAGGAGGGGCTATGTGCGTTCATATACATGGCCTTATTTATAACGAGGGTTTTTCAGATGGGAAGGGGGATTATCGGAGTCTTTATGGGAAGATTGCCCAAGGGCAACCTTCCGTGAGTTTAAGGGAAAAATGAAGACGGGGGTGGCGTTGATGCCCGCAGGTGGTGCGCTATCTGGGGCGTATGGATAAAGTATTGATTATAGGCGCCTCGGGCGGCATTGGTGACGCGCTGGTTGCCGCGTTTGAGGCGCAAGGCGCTGAAGTTGTTGGGCTATCGCGCAGACAAGACGGTCTGGATATCACGGATGAAGCATCGGTTGAGGAGCATCTGGGTGCGCTGGAGGGACCGTTTGACAGGATCATCGTGGCCACAGGCGCGCTGGAAATCAACGGCGCCGCCCCAGAGAAGACTATCCGTGCCGTGAGCGCACAGGCGATGGCGGATCAGTTTGCTGTCAATGCAATCGGGCCTGCGTTGATTTTGCGGCATGCAGCGCGGTTGCTGCCGCGTGAGGGGCTCAGTGTGTGTGCGGTGCTGACCGCGCGTGTCGGCTCCATCGGGGATAACGGGATCGGCGGGTGGACCAGCTACCGCGCCGCAAAGGCGGCGGCGAACCAGATTGTGCATACCACCGCGATAGAGCTGAAGCGGACGCACAGCGAGGCGATTTGTGTGGCGCTGCACCCTGGCACTGTCGAGACACCGTTTACGGCGAAGTATCTGGCGCGGCATCCGTCCGTGCCCGCAGCAGAGGCAGCACAGAATTTGATAAATGTAATGAGCGGGTTGAGCGCCAACCAGTCTGGTGGCTTTTATGATTGGGCCGGTAAGGAGGTGGCGTGGTGAGCCGTCTTGTACTGGTGCTGGGCGACCAGCTGAGCGAAGGGTTGAGCGCATTGCGCGAAGGCTGCCGCGCGACGGACACGGTGGTGATGGCGGAGGTCGTCGAAGAGGCCACCTATGTAAAGCACCACCCCAAGAAAATCGCTCTTATTTTCAGTTCGATGCGCAAGTTTGCGGCATCACTGGAGAATGACGGCTGGACCGTGGCTTATGCCCAGTTGGACGATACGGACAATGCAGGATCCATCGTGGGGGAGTTGCTGCGCCGTGCCGAACAGACGGGGGCACAGGAGGTGATCTGTACCGAGCCCGGAGAATGGCGGCTTATCAACAAATTGGCCCATGCACCGATCAAGACAACGCTCCTGCAAGATGATCGTTTTCTGGCGAGCCATGCAGAGTTCGAGGAATGGGCCGAGGGGCGTAAAGCCCTGAGAATGGAATATTTTTACCGCGACATGCGCCGCAAGACAGGCCTGCTGATGGACGGCGACAAACCTGCGGGCGGGCAATGGAATTTCGACCATGACAACCGAAAACCCGCACCGGGAAGTATTGCGCCAGAAGGGCCGCTGAAGTTCGAGCCTGACAACATTACGGGAGATGTCCTGGCGCTGGTCGAGGCGAAATTCGGAAGCCATTTCGGAGAGTTACGCCCGTTCTGGTTTGCCACCACCCGCGCGCAGGCGCTGGAGGCGCTGGAACATTTCATAACCCACTCCCTACCGACCTTCGGCGATTATCAGGATGCGATGCTGCGCGGAGAGGATTTTCTGTTCCACGCCATCATCTCGCCCTATCTCAACATCGGGTTATTGGGGCCGCTGGAGGTTTGCCAAGCGGCTGAAAAGGCATATGAAAACGGCGATGCCCCGATCAACGCAGTTGAGGGGTTCATCCGCCAGATCATCGGGTGGCGGGAATATGTGCGGGGCATCTATTTCCTTGAGGGTCCTGACTATGCCAAGAGCAACGCTTTGAAACAAAAGCGCGATTTGCCTGCGATGTATTGGGGTGGCGAGACAGACATGGCCTGTATGGCCGCCGCCGTGGGCCAGACTGCGCGCGAAGCCTATGCGCACCATATCCAGCGTTTGATGGTGACGGGCAACTTTGCGCTGCTGGCGGGGATTGATCCCAGCCAAGTGTCGGACTGGTATCTTGAAGTCTATGCAGATGCGTTTGAATGGGTCGAAGCGCCCAATGTTGTGGGGATGAGCCAGTTTGCGGACGGGGGTGTTATTGCCTCGAAACCCTATGTGTCTTCAGGGGCTTACATCAATCGAATGTCGGATTACTGCAAGGGGTGCGCCTATAAGGTGAGCCAGAAGACAGGCGAAGGGGCCTGCCCTTTCAATACATTGTACTGGCATTTCCTTGATCGGCACCGCGAGCGATTTTCGAACAATGCGCGCATGGGGAACATGTACCGCACATGGGACCGCATGGACGAGGACAAGCGCGCCACTGTGCTGGCTGATGCGGAAGCGGTTTTGGCGAAATTGGACGCAGGCGAGCGGGTGTGACGCAACACCTGCAGGCTAAGCCAGCGAATCGGCTGTTAACGCCCTAAAAATATGAGGAATAGCGGGGGTGCGCTGCGTACAGAACGTGTGCACCCCTCGTACACCCCCCTGTGCACCGGTTACGGGGTAACAGACCGTGCGTTGCTAGGTCTCTTCTGGGTTGAGCCATGTCTCTAGCGTGGCGCGCACGGGATCGGGCCACGGGATCGAGGTATGTTTATCCAGATCGGAAGCCGCGAGGACCTGTGTGCTGCGCCACCGCTGTTCGCCTGCACAGCTGATGATGTGTTTGACCGTCATGGACGACCGCCCCACCTTGACCACACGCAGATCGAATGTGAGGGTCTGGCCGAACAGGGACGGCACCGAAAAATCACAGCTGAGATGCACGGTGGGTGTGCCCCAACGCTCTTTCCAGATCATCTCGTGCCACGGATAGCCGATATGCGCCCAGAATTCCTCGTTCACGCCATTGAGAATGTCGAGGTAGGCAGGGAAATAGGCGGTGCCCGAGATGTCACAATCGCCAAAGCGCAGCTCTCGGTTGGTGGTGAAGATTTTGGTCATTTGGGTGCTCTGGATTTGAATACTGTCGGGCTTGTTTAGCGGGAGCGAGGCGGTTTGCACAGGGTCACGGTTTGTTTTGCCGCTGCTGCACGCCCGCTGCAGGGCGCATGAATACGAAGTTGTAGGTTTTCCCATCTGTCGCCGCTGTGCAGCCTAACAATTTTACTACTTGCGCCCGAGGGTCTAAGAACGCTGCACGGTCTGGCACGTTGTCTCCAACCATTTTGATAAAGGCTCCTCCATGGCCAGCACACCCAAGCTGCATCCACGCAACCGCCATAAAGACGGCTATGATTTTGTGCATCTGGTGGCGCATTCACCGGAGCTTGAGGCGTTTACGACACGCAATCCTGTCGGCGTGACGACAATCAACTTTCGCGACCCAGCGGCGGTTCGTGCGCTTAACCGCGCCTTGTTGAAGGCATATTATCAAGTAGATTTCTGGGATATCCCTGCCGACTACCTCTGCCCGCCCATTCCGGGCCGTGTCGATTATATACATTATCTTGCTGACCTGCTGGCTGCTGACAACAATCAAAAAATTCCGCGCGGACGGGGTGTCAGGGCATTGGACATCGGCACGGGTGCCAGTCTGGTTTATCCCCTGCTGGGTCAAAGCGAATACGGCTGGGACTTCACGGGCGTTGATATTGACCCTGATGCGATCAAATCGGCACAGCAGATATGCGCGCGCAACAAACTGACGATTGCGCTGAGGCAGCAGAGCACACCCAAGGATATTTTCAGAGGTGTAATCAAACCCCATGATGCGTTTCACATCACGCTCTGCAATCCGCCTTTCCATGCGTCGATGGAAAAGGCCAGCAAAGGTACGCAACGCAAGTGGAGCAACCTTGGGGAAGGACGATCCAGCGATCTCAATTTCGGAGGGCAGAGTGGTGAGCTTTGGTGCGCGGGTGGCGAGATAAAGTTTATCGCGACCATGGTTGAACAGAGCAAGGAGTTTGCCGAGCAGTGCCTGTGGTTCACCTCGCTTGTGTCGAAGAAAGACAATGTTCAAACGCTGTCGAGGATATTAAAAAAGGCCAAGGTGGCGGAGTACAGGGTTGTTGAGATGGCACAGGGGCAAAAGACCAGCCGTTTCATTGCGTGGACCTACATCAGGGCGTCTCAGCGCGGCGTTTTTACGGCTGATTGAGCAATCCAGGGCTTGATCGAGACGGACCTTGGCCGGTTTGTCTGGTCATCATGCCTGCGGGGCTGTGAACCCGTCAGGCGATGCACGCGATATGCCCCCACGTGAGATCTGTTTGCGGGCAGACATGCCGCAAATCGGCGGCACAACCAAAGATTGCATGTCGATCGTTGCATTGGTCAGTTGTGACAGCAATCCTCTCTCCCTTCCCATCCTATCCATTCTCATGTACAGCCCCCCCATCGACCCGCCCGCACCCAGACCCCGATGCAGGCGAGGAAATAAAGGGGTCAGAGGGAATACGCCCTCTATGCAATGGCTAATGAGCCAACAAGGAAACGATGATGTTTAACGAAGTTAAGAAATCCATGCAGTGGGGCGAAGAGACGCTTACACTGGAAACAGGGAAAGTTGCGCGCCAAGCCGACGGTTCTGTTATCGCCACATATGGCGAGACATCCGTAATGGCGAACGTGACATTCGCACGCCAGCAAAAGCCGGGTCAGGACTTTTTCCCGCTGACAGTGCACTACAACGAGAAATACTACGCTGCGGGTAAAATCCCCGGTGGTTTCTTTAAACGCGAAGCGCGTCCAACAGAAAAAGAAACCCTGACAAGCCGTCTGATCGACCGTCCGATCCGCCCGCTGTTCGTCCCCGGCTTCAAAAACGAAGTGCTGGTGATGTGTACCGTGCTGAGCCACGATCTGGTCAACGACCCCGATATGGTCGCGATGATTGCAGCCTCTGCTGCGCTGACCATTTCCGGCGCGCCGTTCATGGGCCCGATTGCTGCTTGTCGCGTAGGGTATGAGGGTGGCGATTACATCCTGAACCCTGAAATCGACGACATGCAGGACCTGCGTCTGAACCCTGACCAGCGTCTTGATCTGGTTGTTGCCGGCACCAAAGACGCCGTGATGATGGTTGAATCCGAAGCCTACGAGCTGACCGAAGAAGAGATGCTGGGTGCCGTGAAATTCGCCCATGAGCAGATCCAGCCCGTTATCGACCTGATCATTGATCTGGCCGAAACAGCGGCAAAAGAGCCGTTTGATTTCCAGCCTGTCGATTACTCCGATCTGTCCGCTGCTGTCAAAAAAGCTGGCGAAAAAGAAATGCGCGCAGCATTCGCCATCGGTGACAAACAAGAGCGCACCGCCGCTGTTGCCGCCGCACGCGAGACAGTCAAAGCCGCTTTGACAGAAGAGCAGTTGGCCGATGCCAACCTCGGCTCCGCGATGAAGGGCCTTGAGGCCTCCATCCTGCGCGGTGACGTTGTCAAAACAGGCAAGCGTATCGACGGTCGCAAGACGGACGAAATCCGCGATATCGTCAGCCAGACAGGCATCTTGCCGCGTACACACGGCTCGGCGCTGTTTACCCGTGGCGAAACGCAAGGTCTGGTCGTGACCACGCTGGGTACCGGAGACGACGAGCAGTTCATTGACGCGCTGCACGGCAACTTCAAATCCAACTTCCTGCTGCACTATAACTTCCCGCCCTATTCGGTTGGCGAAGTGGGTCGTGTGGGCCCTCCGGGTCGCCGCGAAATCGGCCATGGTAAGCTGGCATGGCGTGCGTTGCAGGCGGTTCTGCCTGCTGCGACGGATTTCCCATACACAATCCGCGTTGTGTCCGAGATCACCGAGTCCAACGGGTCCTCCTCCATGGCGTCCGTTTGTGGTGGCTCTCTGTCGATGATGGATGCGGGCGTTCCGCTCAAATCCGCTGTTGCAGGTGTTGCTATGGGTCTGATCCTTGAGGATGACGGCGAATATGCGATCCTGTCGGATATCCTTGGTGACGAAGACCACCTCGGCGACATGGATTTCAAAGTGGCCGGTACAGAGGCGGGCATCACGTCCTTGCAGATGGATATCAAGATCGCAGGCATCACGCCCGAGATCATGGAAAAAGCATTGGCTCAGGCCAAAGCGGGCCGTCTGCACATTCTGGGCGAGATGAACAAAGCCATCTCGGGCGCGCAAGAATTCTCCGAGCACGCACCCCGTATCGAGACCATGCAGATCCCGACGGATAAAATCCGCGAAGTGATCGGTTCTGGCGGCAAAGTCATCCGCGAGATCGTCGAAGTCTCTGGCGCCAAAGTCGACATCAACGACGAAGGCATCATCAAGATTGCATCGCCCAATGGCGAAGCGATCAAGAAAGCCTACGACATGATCCACTCCATCGTAGCCGAGCCTGAAGAGGGCATGGTCTACACAGGTACGGTCGTGAAAATCGTAGACTTCGGTGCCTTCGTGAACTTCTTTGGCAAGCGGGATGGTCTGGTCCACGTCTCCCAGATTGAAAACCGCCGCCTGAACCACCCTTCAGACGTGCTGAAGGAAGGTCAGGAAGTGAAAGTAAAGCTCTTGGGCTTTGACGATCGCGGCAAAGTGCGTCTGTCCATGAAAGTGGTCGATCAGGAAACTGGCGAAGAAGTAAAAGAAGAAAAAGCAAAAGAAGAGTAACTCTTTACTGCTTTTGAATCATCAGGCCCCTGCGGAAACGCGGGGGCCTTTTGCGTTTGCCAATGCGAAACGCGGCTGTCTGATTCCCGCGATTACTGCGCCGTTCCGAAACAGTCTGCACAAGGCAATTCGGACATCTGCATCGTCATCTCGGATTAACGCCTTTAAATTTATCTTTCAAAATCAAGTTTTTAAACCTAATTCAACTGACCCCTATGCAGCATGAAGGGTCAGGGTAGGGGAATCCAGACTCACAATTTTGGAACTTTTCCCCTATTCTGGCGCTTGTTTATAAGAATCACTTAATTTTACAGGAGACACTGCCATGTCCCTATTTGACCGTCGTTCCCTATTGCTGACTGGTGCAGCCGCACTGGCCACTGGCCCCGCGTTTGCAGCCACAAGTACCTATCAGGTGCCACAGCATTTGCGCCCTCGTATTGTCGAGATCAAGGACCGCTTCCGCCCCAATGAAATCCATGTCGATCCAGGCCATTTCGCCCTGTATTGGACGCTACCTGACGGTAAGGCGATCCGCTATTCCGTCGGTATCGGCACTGCGGGCCGCTATAAATCTGGCACCTTCCGCATTCGCCGTAAGGCCGAATGGCCCAGCTGGACCCCTACCCCAGCGATGATCCGCCGCGAGCCGCATATCTACGCAAAGCACGCAGCTGGCATGAAGGGTGGCGGACTGAACCCGCTGGGTGCGCGCGCGCTCTACCTCTACAAAGGCGACCGTGACACGTATCTGCGGATCCACGGCACGCCCAAGCCGCAAACCGTCGCGGCGCGCGTCTCCAATGGCTGTGTGCGAATGATCAACGAACATGTGATCGACCTCTATAACCGCGTCCCCAACGGCACCCGCGTGGTACTCCACTAGGTAGATCAGGCACAGTCCAGGGTCTTCATTTTTCCCCTAAACTCAAACCCGTCCGCGCTCCGCGTACAACCAGCCCATAAGAAAGCGCCCCGCAGGATACACTCCCACGGGGCGCTTTCGCATCAATCGTTGCGATTACTCAGGCAGTTTTGCAGTGCGCAGATAAGGCAGTACTTTGGTGAACGTGCCGAATTTCGCGGTCGCATCCTCGTCGGACACAGTTGCAGGGATAATCACGTCATCGCCCACATTCCAGTTCGCAGGCGTGGCCACACCCTGCCCCACGCTCGTCTGCAACCCGTCCAGCGCGCGCAGCACCTCGGCAAAGTTGCGGCCCACAGTCATAGGGTATGTCATGGACAATTTCAGCTTTTTATCAGGTCCGATGATAAAGACCGAACGCACCGTAGCACTGTCCGCAGGTGTGCGCCCATCTGGCAGGTAAGCCTCGGCGGGTAGCATATCAAACGCCTTTGACAGCTCCAGCCCCGCATCCGCGATAATCGGGAAGCCCGCCTTGGCACCGGCAACAGTTTCGATATCACCTTTCCACTTCTTGTGGTCCTCGACACCATCAACAGATACGCCGATCACTTTGGTGCCGCGCTTTTCCCATTCCTCGGCCAGCTGGGCCACTGCGCCAAACTCGGTTGTGCAAACAGGCGTGAAATCTTTCGGATGCGAAAACAGGATCGCCCAACTGTCGCCGACAAATTCATGCATTGTGAATGTGCCCTGATCCGTTTCGACCTTCAGATCGGGGATCGTGTCGTTAATACGCAAGCTCATTTTACCGTTCTCCATTATTCGGGGTGTTGGACATTACTTAATCATTCGTTCTCTGACTTCCATCCCCATCTTGCAGGCAGCCAGCGGCAGTGACACAGTATGCCAAATTTCGCCAGAAGGATCACCACCATGATTGAGCATCGCAATTTCTACATTAACGGCCAGTGGACAGCACCCACCACTGCAAATGACTTCGCTGTCATCAACCCCTCCACCGAAGAGCAATGCGCTGTTATCTCCCTCGGGGGTGAGGCTGATACCAACGCTGCCGTTGCGGCTGCGCGTGCAGCCTTTGACAGCTGGTCACAAACCTCCAAAGAAGAGCGCACCGCCCTGATCCAGAAGTTGGCCGAGATCTATGACGCCCGCCAAGAGGAAATGGCACAGGCCATGTCAATGGAGATGGGCGCGCCCATCAATCTCAGCCGTGCACAACAGGTCGGTGCAGGCAGCTGGCACATCGGTGGCTTTCTGAATGCATTCAAGGATTTCTCGTTTGAGCGTGATTTCACCGCCTCCGAGAAAACCCTGCTTGAGCCTATCGGCGTCTGCGCGCTGATCACGCCATGGAACTGGCCCATGAACCAGATCATCCTCAAAGTGATCCCTGCGCTGGCCACTGGCAACACTGTCGTCCTCAAGCCGTCCGAGATTGCCCCTCTGTCAGGTGTTCTGTTTGCCGAGTTCGTGCACGAGGCGGGCTTTCCCGCAGGTGTGTTCAACCTTGTGAACGGCGACGGCCCCGGTGTCGGCAGCCAACTGTCCGCCCATCCCGAAGTCGATATGGTCAGCTTTACAGGCTCAACACGGGCAGGCATCGCGATTTCCAAAGCCGCCGCCGACACGCTAAAGCGCGTCTCGCTTGAGCTGGGTGGCAAAGGCGCAAACATCATCTTTGAAGACGCTGACCCAAAAGCAGCCAAACAAGGTGCCATCCGCTGTTTCCGGAACTCGGGACAATCGTGCAACGCGCCAACTCGTATGCTGGTGCATAAATCACGCTACGACGAAGCTGTCGCATCCGCCTCCGAAGTGGCGACCAATACCCATGTTGGCCCCGCATCGGAAGAAGGCAAGCATATCGGTCCCGTTGTTTCCGAAGCGCAGTTCAACAAAATTCAGGGTCTGATCGAAAAAGGCATGTCAGAGGCGCGCCTGACTGCAGGTGGCCTTGGCCGCCCGGATGGGCTGAACCGTGGTTACTATGTCAAACCAACCGTATTCGCGGACGTTAACAACGACATGACCATCGCACGCGAAGAAGTGTTTGGCCCTGTTCTGTCGATCATCCCCTTCGAGACCGAAGAGGAAGCGATCGCCATCGCAAATGACACACCCTACGGCCTGACGAACTATGTCCAGACCGAAGACGATGAAAAACGCCGCCGCGTGGCGCGCCGCTTGCGTTCGGGTATGGTCGAGACAAACGGCCAAGGCTTCGCACAGGGCTCGCCCTTTGGCGGCTACAAACAGTCGGGCAATGGTCGTGAAGGCGGCGTCTTTGGTCTTGAGGAGTTCCTCGAAGTCAAAGCTGTCTCTGGTTGGGCTGCAGAATAGGCTGACCGATTTACTGTATAGCTTAAGGGGCTGCCTGCGGGCGGCCCTTTTCATTTTCTGCGTCCTGCGCGCGAGGCGAGGACAGGATTGAGTTTACAGGAAAAATAAAGAAGGGACCTGTCGCGCGTTAAACTTCCCTTAACCCTGTTTAGTTAGCGTTGAGGAGCGCGGATCGCTGGAGAGCTATCCCGCGTGAAAAGTGAAGAAGCTCCGTCCTGCTTGAGAGAGTACGGACGGAGTGGACCATCTCCCCTCTTCTTTATTTTTCCTATAAACTCAATCCCGTACCATCAACCCACTCCACCAGCGGCGTTAAAATGGCGCCTTACTGCGTACTTTGGTTGTAATGCCGCCATCGGGGTGTTTGAACCGCAGCTCTTCGGAGTGTAGCATCATGCGCGGGTAATCCAGCGCGTCGCCGCTGGCGTAAAAGGGGTCGCCCAGTATGGGGTGGCCGAGGCTCAGCATATGAACGCGCAGCTGGTGGCTGCGGCCAGTGTGCGGGGTCAGGCGCAGACGCGCGGTAGAGCCTTCATCTTTTGTCACGCGCCAGTCTGTCTGGGCGGGTTTGCCTGTTTCATGGCATACCATCTGGAGGGGGCGGTTTGGCCAATCCACGATCAACGGCAGATCGACTGTGCCCTTTTTCTCCTCTGGCACACCCCAAACACGCGCGACATAGGTCTTTTTCGTCATCCGCTTTTCAAATTGCAGGCCGAGATGTCGCTGCGCGTAGGGTGTCATGGCGAATATCATCACACCGGACGTGTCACGATCCAGACGGTGCACGAGCAATGCGTCCGCAAAGGCGGCCTGCACGCGGGCCAGCAGGCAATCGGCAAGATGTTCGCCTCGTCCAGGGACAGAGAGCAGGCCTGCGGGCTTGTTGACCAGTATCACTTCGTGATCCAGGTGCAGGACCTCTAGCGGGTCCATCGGGGGAGAGTACGTTGCGTCCATGCGTGCTTCACTCCCACGGGGAGGCTGGGTTTTCAACCCGCACTGTGGCAGGCTGGGGCAAATGAAAGGGCCCGCCATGCATCCGACAATACAGAAGTTCCACGACCTCGTTCTTGCCAATGAGCACAGCGGCGTGCCCGCGTTGATGGCAGATGATGTCAAGTTTCAGCCCCCTACCTATTGGGCAACATGGAATGGCCGCGACGCGGTTGCAGCTGTGCTGGGTCATGTGAACGAGGTATTCACCGATTTCGAGTACCGCCGCGTGATGGGAACAGGCAACGACTGGGCGCTTGAATTCCAATGCAAGGTCGAGGGACTGGATTGTGTTGGGGTCGATCTGATCACGCTCAATGATGAGGGGTTGATGCAGACCTTTGAGGTTGTGATGCGCCCTTACAAAACCATTGGTGCCTTGCGCGCAGCCATGAACGAGCGTGTTGCAAAAGACCCGTCGTTCATGAAGCACAAATCAGCCTTGAGCTAGCGCCTGTTTGGCGCGCATCTGGCGCACCATTGATAGAGTGTAAATAATCAACGCAAGCCAGATCAGTGGCAGGGCGATGGCACGCGCACGGCCAAACGGCTCGCCGAAGATGAAAACCGCGTTGAGCATTATCATCGTCGGCGCAATGTATTGCAGGATGCCGATGGTCGAGAGGCGCAGCAGCTTGGCACCGTTTGCGTAACACAGCAGCGGCACTGCCGTGACAAGGCCGCAGCCCAGCAACAACCACGTGTCCACACTGTTGCCGCCCAAGAACTTTGCGCCGCCCGTGGCCCCCATATAGATGGCATACCCAAGCGCGGGGGGCAGGAGCAGCAGCACTTCCATCAAGAACCCTTGGTTCGGTCCGATTGGCAGGCTTTTTTTCGCGAGGGCATAGAACCCCCATGTGAGCATCATCCCGAAGGCGAGCCACGGCGTTTCCTCGGCATCTACTATCAGCACCAGAACCGCGACTGATACAATTGCCACCGCGACCCATTGTGCCCCAGCAAGCCGTTCACGCAGCAGCACGGCGGCCAGAAAAACACTAAACAGCGGGTTGATGTAGTAGCCGATCGCGGCGTCCAGCGCGCGGTCGGTAACAATCGCGTAGACATAAATGCCCCAGTTAAGCGAGATGAGTGCCGCAGTCACACAACCCATCGCCAGCATCCGCGGATTGCGAAACGCCTCGCGCAGGGTCGCTGTGCGGCCAAGCAGGATCAGGACAACAGCCGCTATCGGCACCGACCAGATAACGCGGTGTGCAATCACCTCGGCCACGGGGATATGGCTGAGCAGTTTCATATAGAGCGGCAGAAACCCCCAAAGCACATAGGCACCTCCGGCAAAAAACAGGCCTTGGGGCGTGTCCTGATCCGTGTTCGGCGTGGTGCTATTGGGTGTGCGCATAACGATCTCCTTGCCCGATAGCGTTAGGGCAAGGAGAGGGGCAAGGGAAAGAGTTAGATTGTACCCGTTACACCTTCACCCGCTCGGAGGCAGGATCATACATGGGCTTTAGCGAAGCCTCGGCACGGACACGTGTGCCCATCACGTCGATCTCGTAAGTGGAGGCCAGCACATCGGCGGGTTTCTCGCCTTTGCACGGCACATAGCCGAGGCCCATCGCACCGCCAAGATGATGCCCGTAAGAGCCTGAGCTGAGATAGCCGACGATCTCGCCGTCGCGCACAATCGGTTCGTTATGATAGAGCAGCGGCTCGGGGTCCGTGAGCTTGAATTGCAGCATCCGCATATCGAGACCTGCTTCTTTCTTGTCCAGCACGGCCTCGCGCCCGATAAAGTCGGGCTTGGTTGTTTTCACGGCAAAGCCCAAGCCCGCCTCAAGCACGTGATCCTCTGAGGTGATGTCATGCCCGAAGTGGCGGAAACCTTTTTCGATGCGGCAGCTGTCCATCATATGCATGCCGCACAAGCGCATTCCAAAGTCCTGCCCTGCTTCGGCAAGTGTTTCGAACACATGGCCCGCCTGATCCGCGCTTACATAGACCTCCCAGCCCAGTTCCCCCACGTAGGTGACACGGTGCACACGGGCCAGCCCCATTCCGATCTCGATTTCCTGGGCCGTGCCGAACGGATTAACTGCATTGGTGAAGTCATTGGGTGAGACGGCTTGCAACAGTTCACGCGAGCGGGGGCCCATAACGGCCAGCACGCCTTCGCCTGCTGTCACATCGGTAATGACCACATCGAAATCGCCCTGATTGCGGCGCATCCACGTTTCGTCTGCCAGACGCGTGGCGGCGGGTGTGACGACCAGATAGGCGTATTCAGACAGGCGGGTGACGGTCACATCTGCTTCGATCCCACCGCTTCGGTTGAGGAACTGTGTATAGACAATCTTACCATTCGGTACCGTATAGTCACCGCCGCCAATGTAGTTCAGAAAGGCTTCGGCATCGCGGCCTTCGACACGGATTTTGCCAAAGGACGACATATCGTAAAGACCGACATTCTGGCGCACGGCCATGTGTTCTTCGCGTATGTTCTCAAAGAAGTTCTGGCGCTGCCAGCTGTACTGGTATTCGCGCTCCTGCCCTTCGCGGGCGAACCAGTTGGCGCGCTCCCAACCTGCAAGCTCGCCCATGACGGCGCCGCGTTCCATCAAGTGATGGTGGAAGGGTGTACGGCGTATTCCACGCGCCGTGGCCTTTTGGCGGAAGGGGAAGTGATCGGCGTAGAGAAGGCCCAGCGTTTCCTTGCTGCGCTCGAACAAATAGGTTTTGTTGCCCTGAAACGGCTGCATGCGGGAAATGTCCACATCGCCCAGATCGAACGGCTTTTCGCCCGCATCCATCCACTGGCTGAGCGCCATGCCAGCACCGCCCGCCGACTGGATGCCAATGGAGTTAAAGCCCGCCGCGACCCAGACATTGTCCATCTCGGGGGCGAGGCCCAGATGGTAGGCATCATCGGGCGTAAAGGACTCAGGACCGTTGAAGAAGGTGTGTATGCCCGCCTCGGCGAGCATTGGCATCCTCTCGACGGCGGCCTCGAGGATCGGCTCGAAGTGGTCGAAATCTTCGGGAAGTTGATCGAACTCGAAATCGGCTGGGATACCGTCCATCGCCCAAGGCTTGGCGTTCGGCTCGAACGCGCCCAACAGCATCTTGCCCGCGTCCTCTTTGTAGTAGGCACATTCATCGGGCACGCGCAGCACGGGCAATTGGGTCAGGCCGGGGATAGCCTCGGTTACGATGTAGAAGTGTTCGCAGGCATGCAGTGGTACGTTTACGCCTGCCATACGGCCCAAAGCGTGACCCCACATGCCGCCGCAATTCACGATCATATCGGCGGTGATATGGCCTGTCTCATCGCCGTTTTGCCAATCGACACCAGTGACGCGGCGGCCCTGACGCGCGATGCCTGTAACGGCTGTCCGCTCGATCACTTTCGCCCCGCCCTGCCGCGCGCCTTTGGCCAGTGCGAGTGCAATATTTGCCGGATCGCCCTGCCCGTCCTTGTCAAGGTAAACACCGCCAGTTACCCCTTCGATATTCAGATGCGCATAGCGTTCCTGCACTTCCTTTGGCGAAATCTCCTCAACATCTACACCGAATGCGCGGGCCATGGCCGCTTGGCGGAAAATCTCTTCACGGCGCTCTTCGGTAAGGGCCACAGTGATGGAGCCGCAGCGTTTGAAGCCTGTGGCGACGCCTGTCTCCGCCTCCAGATTGCCATAGAGCTCTTGGGAGTATTTTGCGAGTTTGGTCATGTTCGCCGTTGCGCGAAGCTGTGCAATCAGACCAGCGGCATGCCATGTGGTACCCGAGGTAAGCTGTTTGCGCTCCAGCAGCACCACATCTTTCCAGCCCAGTTTGGTGAGATGGTAGGCCACTGAACAACCGATAACACCGCCACCGATAATGACAACGCGAGCGTGGGAGGGAACATCAGCCATGGTTAGACCTTTCTAGACGATTGTGTGACCCGCAGCGGTCAGGCGGCGGGCGATTTCAGCAATATGCGCGGGGCCGACTTCGCAGCAACCCCCGACAATAGTGGCACCGGCGCCGACCCATTCCATCACATGGTCGGCATAGCGTTCTGGTGTCAGATCGGTGCGTGCGCTCAGCGCGTCGACGGTTGGCGCGTCCTCTTTGAAGCCATCGGTAATCATGGTGAAGCCGTTGGCATAGGCACCAAACGGCACGCCGCAATCGGTCAGTGTGGGCAGACCTTGGGTGATCGCCTCGGGGCTGGAACAATTGATCAGCACAGCGGCGGGTTGGTAGTGCATCATCATCTGCATCATCACGAACAGGGGCTCGCCAGAGCGCAGTTTGGTCCCGTCATTGTCATCAACAGACATAGCGATCCAGAGCGGTTTATCACTGCCCGATGCCGCATAGCCCTGAAAAATGCCCTCTGCCTCCTGAAGCGAACAGACCGTTTCAGCGAGGATCAAATCCACGCGGTCGCCCATCAGTGTGATGTTCTCGGAAAACCGTGCCGCCGCCAGTGCAACATCGGGTTTCAGATCGGGGCGGTAGGAGGCCAGAAGCGGCCCGAGCGCGCCAGCAATACGGCCTGCACCATGGGCGTTCCGCGCGCGCACGGCCTGTTCTACAGCAGCCAAGATTAATGGAGCAAGCTGATCCTCGATCTGTTCCCGCTCCAGCCTGTTGCGGTGAACAGCGTAGGTATTGGTTGTGGCAACGGTTGCGCCTGCGGCAAAATAATCCGCATGGACAGCACCGACCAGTTCGGGCTGGTCAATCATCACACGGGTCGACCACAGCGGCGTGGGCGCACCACTGCTGCGTTTGACCAGTTCCTGCCCGATTGAGCCGTCCAAAAGTGTTATCGCCGCCATTTTATGTCTGTTCCATTTATCAGTGATCTTGGCAGCACCTGCGGCCAAGACCTTGTTTATCTGCGATTACCTGTCCCCCCGCCGCACGCGGGAGAACGTAATCAGGCGGTAATGCGCGCGTTTTGCGAATCCCACAATGGGGCATCTTCCTGAACGATTGCCTTGCACATTTTTCCAAAGATATTGATGTGCAATTCAGTGCCCGCAACGGCAAGATCGGCGCGCACAGTGCCAAGCGCGATGGATTTGTTCACGCGGTAGCCCCAGTCGCCGCTGGTTGTCTCGCCCACCACTTCGTCGCCGTGGTAGACCGTCGACATATAGGGGGCATCCTGATCGCCTGCATCCACGACCATGGTTACGAAACGCTTTTTCACCCCTTCATCGCGCTGCGCGGTCAGCGCGGCCTTGCCGATGAAATCCTGCGGCTTGTCGAATTTGACCCAGCGGTCCAGTCCTGCCTCTAGCATCGTGTAGTCAGTGGAGAGATCGCCCTTCCACGTGCGGTAGCCTTTTTCGATCCGCATGGAGTTGAGCGCGTACATGCCGAAGGGTTTTGCGCCTGCGGCGACGACCGCCTCGTAGATTGCGGGGCTGTCCTCGAATGACGTGTGGACCTCCCAGCCCAGCTCGCCCGCGAAAGAAACGCGGAACAGTTTGGCGGGCTTGCCTGCAACGGTTGCATCCTGAACAGACATCCATGTGGCGCTAAGGTCTGCGCCTTGGGTCATGCCAGCCAGAATATCACGCGATGCGGGGCCTGTGACGATATGGGTCGACCAGTCGAGCGTGATATCGGTCAGGCTAAGTGCGCTGTCCTTGGGCATCCGGCTTTTGAGTAGCTCGAAATCATGCCACAGCGCGACTGCGGCTGTCATAAGCCAGAAGTCATCCTCGCCCCAGCGGATCACTGTCATCTCGGTCAGGATACGGCCGCGGCTGTCGGTGAAATAGGCAAGGTTCATGCGACCAACCTTGGGCAAAGCACCTGCTGTCTGGCCGCGCAGCCATTCCGCAGCACCTGAACCGCTCAGCGCGTAGCGCGAGAAGCCGGGCATATCCAGAACGCCCGCATGATCGCGCACGGCCTCGACCTCCTCTTTGATCCGTACAGACCATGGGCCGTTCCGGTCCCAGGTCTGTGTACTTTCCTCGGAGGTATCATCGCCATCTTTCGCGAACCAATTGGCCCGCTCCCAACCATTGTAAGCTCCGAACTGTGCGCCTGCCGCTTGTAGCGATGCGTGGTTTGGTGACAGCTTTTTGTCACGTCCTGCGGGCCATTCATGGTGCGGGAAATGCATGGCGTATTCGTGGCCATAGGTCTCAAGTGCCTTGGCAAGGCAATGGTCATGATCGGTATAGTCTGTGTAGCGGCGCGGATCGACGGCCCACATATCAAGCTCTGTTTCGCCGTGCATGATCCATTCGGACAGCACTTTGCCAGCGCCACCGCCCTGCGCGATGCCAAAGGTGAACGAATGGCCTTCAAAGGCGTTTTTCACACCGGGCATCGGCCCGATCATCGGCAGGCCATCGGGGGCATATGGAATGGGACCGTTGATGTTTCGGCCGACGCCAGCAGTGCCCAAGGCGGGCACCCGCTCCATCGCGTCCTCGATATAGAACTCAAGGCGGTCCAGATCATCGGGATACAGCTGGAAGGAGAAATCCTCTGGCATTGGATCATCCGGTGTGACCCATGCGGCCTGACAGTTCCGTTCATACGGGCCGAGGTTCAGGCCGTTTTTGTCCTGCCGCAGGTAATAGCTGATGTCCACGTCGCGGATCATCGGCATTTTATGGCCTTTTTCTTTGGTCCATGCCTCCAGCTCTGCAATTGGCTCGGTCAGAAAATACTGGTGCGACATGACGACCATCGGCACAGTGCGCCCGCCGAAGGGTTTGAACATCTCGCCCACACGCTGCGCGTAATAGCCTGCGCAGTTGACCACGATCTCGGCGCGGATCTCGCCTTTTTCGGTTTTGACGAGCCATTCATCGCCAACGCGGTCAAGCCCGATCATCGGGCAGAACCGCTCAATCCGACCGCCTGCTTCGCGGGCGCCTTTGGCCAAGGCCTGCGTAAGCTGGGCAGGGTCAATGTCACCATCCAACGGGTCCCACAAGGCACCCGCTAAATCATGTGTTTCCATGAAGGGATTGTATTCTTTACACTCTTGCGGGGTGATCAGACCCATATCCAGACCCTGATACGCGCCCATTGACGAGACCCGCTCAAACTCCTGCATGCGCTCTTTGGTATGCGCAAGGCGCAGTGCGCCTGTGACGTGATAGTTCATGGGATAGTCCACGTCATCGCCCAGCGTGCGGTACATCTCCAGCCCGTAGCGTTGCATATTCATGACAGCCCAGCTGCTGGAGAAGTTCGGGCAGTTGCCCGCAGCATGCCATGTAGAGCCTGCTGTCAGTTCGTTCTTTTCCAGCAGAACGCAATCTTTCCAGCCCGCTTTGGCGAGATGGTACAGTGTTGAGGTGCCGACGACACCGCCCCCGATAATGACCACACGGGCCGTGGTTGGAAAATCTGACATGGCTCTCTCCCTATTGTTCATGTTGCGGAAGGCCGTCCGCAATTGTGTAGTAGTCGCCTTTGTCGGCGACAAAGATATGTTTGGCTGTGGTGATCCCGCTGGCCCCGTCGAGGGTGCCGGACATTACGGATGTGGCCCCGTTGTCATCTGCGTGACACCAGAACAGCGAAGACCCGCACGTGCTGCAAAACCCGCGCTGCGCCTTGGGCGAGGAAGCGTACCAGCGCAGTGTGGCGTCTTGGGTGATCTTTAGCTGATCCGCAGACACTTGGGTGGCTGATACGTAATGGCCCGACGTCTTGCGGCATTGCACACAGTGGCAAGCAACCGAGGGGCGCAAAGCACCCGTCAGCGTATACTGCACACCACCACACAAGCATGATCCATTTTTCATCGCGTTAACTCCTGACCGGTACGGATGCGCTGCCCAGCAAAAGCCCGTATATGACAAAACACGCGCCCATCAGGCGGCGGAACCAGACGTTGAACACTGCGCCCAGTGCCGCGCGCCCGAGGCCTGCGCCAAGAGCGGTAAAGCCCGTATAGCTGAGCGCGGTTAGCGTCAGTGCGGTTGGCACAATGACTATCATCTGGTCCCAGATCGGCACATCGGCCTGTACGAACTGCGAAAACGCGGCGAGGTATCCTGCCACGCTTTTGGGGTTGATCGTGGCGATGGCAAAGGCACGCAAATAGACGGATTTGGCGGGGCGGCTCTCCATACGGGGTGGTATGGTCGCGTTCATCCATCCACGTATGCCAAGATAGATCAAAAATGCCGCGCCCAGCCATTTGGCCGCTGTGAATGCCACCGGCGATGCTGCAATCAACGCGGTGATGCCCAATGCCGAAAGCGTGAGGAACAGCAGAGCTTGGGTCAGAATCCCCAACACGCCGACCAACGCGCGGCGCATGCCCAGCGTCATACCGTTGTTGATACAGTTTACCGCGTTTGGCCCCGGTGTGGTGACGAACACCACCCAGAACAGTGCGAATATGGTCCATGCTTCAAAGCTCATCCCCTGCCCCGCTCAATACACGGGGGGGGCGATGACCCAGATCGCCACGGCGGGGTCTGCGGTGCGGTTAGCCCAGCGAAATGGCTCGCCTCGGATGCGGAAGCTGTCGCCTGCGTTCAGCGAAAAGGCTGTGCCGCCAATCTCGACCTCCAGCGTGCCCGAGATCACATAGCCCACCTCTTGGGTGGGGCGCTGGACCGCTTCTTTGATGCAACTATGGGGCTGGAATGTAGAATGAACCATCTCGAAATCATCGGTCAGATCAGGTGAGAGCAGCTCCTCTAGCAGACCTGCCACCGATGATCCCATCGGTCTGCGCGCCCCTGAACGCACGATGAATCCGGCTTCATGGGCCGGCGCAGCCTCGTGCCGGAACAAGATCGAAACGGGGACTTCGAAATAGGCGGCAATCTGGCGCAAGTCGGTAATAGAGGGGTCGGATTTGTCACGCTCAACCTGGCTGAGCCAACCGACAGAGCGCCCCAGCGCCTGCGCCGTCTGTGCCAGCGTCAGCCCCCGCGCGCGACGCAGCGCACGCAAATCCACACCCAAAGTCTGCGAGGATTGAGGCAAGTCATGGCGCATCGGGGACCTATGCAAAAAAGGGTGGTGCGTGGCCCGCGAATCCACAGGCGCAGCATTGCTCCCAAATCTTTGTCAGAGGTCCATGAAAAAAGCTAGAATTATTTCACGTGGCTGAAAGTTGACGCGAGAATATCAGTGAGCGCATCTGCATCAGCCTGTGTGAACGCGTCGGGCTGATCACTGTCTATGTCCAGCACCGCCAGCAATTTGCCCCCCGCGCCAAAGACGGGCAAAACCAGTTCGGACCGTGTCGAACTGGCACAGGCGATATGGCCCTCGAAGGCCTCTACATCAGGCACCAGTTGCACCTGCCCTGTGCGTGCCGCCGCACCGCAGACCCCCCGCGAGAAGGGGATAACCAGACAACCGTGTCCGCCCTGATAGGGCCCGATCTTAAGCGTTTCGGGTGCGGTGACGCGGTAGAACCCCGTCCAGTCAAAGCGATCATCGCTGTGGTGCAGCTCGCATGTGACTGTGGCCATCAGCGCGACAGCATCATCCTCGCCCTGTGTAAGGGAGGCAATTGTTTTGGCCAATGTCGGGTAATCAACTTGCATGGAGCACCTTGTAGTCACTGTTGCTGTCGGCCCCGAGGGGCCGATTTGAGTTTACAGGAAAAATAAAGAAGCGGGGGTTACGCCCGTTCGATGGCGATTGCCGTTCCTTCGCCACCGCCGATGCAGATGGCGGCGATACCGCGTTTGAGTCCGCGTTTTTCGAGTGCGTTGAGCAGCGTGACCATGATCCGTGCGCCCGATGCACCAATGGGGTGGCCCAGCGCGCACGCGCCGCCGTTCACATTGACGATATCATGAGACAGGCCCATTTCATGCATGAAGGCCATGGGCACCACAGCGAAGGCTTCGTTCACCTCCCACAGGTCTACATCTTCTTTGGCCCAGCCGAGGTTTTTGAGCAGTTTTTGGGCGGCTGGTACCGGGGCTGTTGTGAACAGGCCCGGAGCCTGAGCGTGACTGGCGTGGCCCATAATGCGCGCACGTACGGTCAAACCCTGTGCCTTTGCCGCGGGCTCTGATGCAAGCACAAGAGCCGCTGCGCCATCTGAGATGGAGGACGAGTTTGCCGCTGTTACAGTGCCCCCCTCGCGGAAGGCGGGCTTGAGCTGGGGAATTTTATCGGGGCGCGCCGTGGCTGGCTGCTCATCCGCGCTAATGCGGGTGGAGCCTTTGCGCGATGCGACCTCTACTGCCGCGATTTCATGTTCGAACGCGCCGCTGTCCTGCGCCTGCAACGCGCGGCTGAGGGACGCGAGTGCATATGCGTCTTGCCGCTCACGCGTGAACTGGAACTCCTCTGCGCAATCCTCTGCAAAGGTACCCATGAGGCGGCCCTTGTCATAGGCATCCTCCAGCCCGTCGAGGAACATGTGATCGACCACTGCTGCATGGCCCAAGCGTGCCCCGCTGCGCATTTTGGGCAACACATAGGGCGCATTTGTCATGCTTTCCATGCCGCCTGCGACGACAACATCGCTTTGGCCCAGCGCGATCTGGTCGTAGGCGATCATTGCAGCCTTCATGCCCGATCCGCACATCTTGTTGAGCGTGGTGGCCGGCACCTCTTCGCCCAGACCAGCAGCAAAACCCGCCTGACGAGCAGGCGCCTGCCCCTGACCTGCGGGCAGCACGCACCCCATCAGCACTTCTTGAACCGCGGCATCACCTGCGCCGTCAAGCGCGGCACGAATGGCGGCACCCCCAAGCTGCGCGGCAGACATCCCAGAAAAAGCGCCCTGAAATCCGCCCATAGGTGTGCGCGCGGCCCCTGCGATTACGACTTTTTGCATGTGCTGTCTCCTTTTGAGTATCTGCTTACAACTTCTTAGCCATTTGGATTTAGCAAGAGGTCGCACGCAATCTTTGCAGGAATGTATCATGGAACTCACCAGCTCAAAAGAACCCGGCCTCCAGATCGTGACGGTTCAGGAACAGCGCATCGATGCGGCTGTTGCCCTGACCTTCAAGGATCGTATGCGCGAAATTACCGAGGGCGGGATCGATACGGTGCTGCTGGATCTCAATCATGTGCAGTTTATCGATTCCAGCGGATTGGGTGCGATTGTTGCAGCGATGAAAAACCTCAGCCCTGATCGCCGTCTTGTGTTGGCGGGGCTTACGCCCACGGTCGATAAGGTGTTTCGCCTGACGCGCATGGATTCCGTATTCGGCGTGTTCTCCACCGTTGATGACGCTCTGGCGGAGTTGCAGGGATGAATACCCAAATAGCGGAGCGTGCCCGTGAATGACCCGGAGGCCCGACCGCTGTTCTGTATTACTCTTACAGGCGCGGAAAGTGCTGTGCGCGAAGGATTGGCCGAGGCGATGTCGTCCCTCGCGCCCCTATCGCTGAGCGTTGATGAGGCGGGTACGGTCGAACTGGTATTGGCGGAGGCGCTCAATAACGTGGTTGAACACGCGCTGGCCGCAACAGACGGAAAGACCATGATTGAAATCAGCGGCACGCATGACCGCCGCGGTTTGCGGCTGTCGATCATCGACGAAGGTGCGCCAATGCCGAAAGGCCAGACACCGGATGCGAAAGCGCCAGATGTGGACGTGGCCGATGCTGATATGCCTGAAGGCGGTTTTGGCTGGTTTATGATTCATACGCTGGCAACCAATGTGCAGTATTCGCGGGTAGGTGACTGCAACCATCTAACGCTGAGGTTGGCGGTGGGAATCTAGAAGCTGTGGCACGGTATCGCCATGACGATACCTTAGAGATGTCCCTGCATCACCACATTTACGCCACCGTTACACAGCATACATGGTCTTGTAGCTGCATATAGCTTCCTCCGGTGGCGCGTTTAATTGCCCCCACCCAGTGCGCGCCACCGGAGCACTAACACCCCCCTCTATATACTTCGTCATTAACATTGGCACTGCGCCGCGAAGGCACTAGGCTTGCTCAAGACATCTGTATGAGTGAGGCTTTCCCGATGCGCGATTTCCATTTACCTGGCCGGTCCCAAGTGCTGGCCACTGGCGGCATGTGTGCCACCTCCCATCCTTTGGGCGCAAAAGCCGCCATTGATGTGCTGCAACAGGGCGGCAACGCGATGGATGCAGCGATAGCGGGTGCTGTGCTGCTGGGCATATGTGAGCCGCAGATGACGGGCATTGGTGGCGATTGCTTTGTACTTTGGTCGGATGCCGGCAGTAACGACATCCACGCCCTCAATGGGTCTGGGCGCGCGCCTGCCGCACTGGATGCGGCGGAGCTGCGCGCGGCGGGAGATGCGACGGTTGGACTGCGCTCTGCCCATGCTGTCACCATTCCGGGGGCGATGGACGCATTCTGTCACTTGTCTGATACTGTCGGGAAAATCGGGCTGGAGGGAATCCTTGCACCTGCGATCCATTATGCAGAGAAAGGCGTGCCAGTGGCCCCGCGCGTGGCGTTTGACTGGGCGCGAGATGCAGGCACGTTGCAAGGCGTTGCCCGCGATCACTACCTTATCAACGGCAAGGTTCCGCAGACAGGAGATATTTTCCGCGCACCAGGCCAAGCCGAGGTGCTGCGCCGTGTTGCATCACAAGGCCGCGATGCGTTCTACACGGGCGAGGTGGCCGACGATATGATTGCCGCGCTGACCGCGATGGGGGGCAAGCACACAGCGGATGATTTTGCCGCTGTAGCCTGCACGCCCACCACGCCGATCGCCAGTACGTACAAAGATATCGAAGTGGTCGAGCATCCGCCAAACGGACAAGGTGCGACTGCGCTGCTGATGCTCAATATACTGTCGCAGTTCGACGTAGCAGGGATGCACCCGATGAGCGCGCAACGTGTGCACATAGAGGCCGAGGCAACCAAGCTGGCCTATGACGCGCGCAACAGGTTCCTTGCGGATGCCGAATATGCAAGCCGCGCCGATCACATGCTGGACATGGACACCGCCAAAAAGCTGGCCGCGTTGATTGATCCCAAAAAGGCGATGGAGAGCCCGGCCGCACTGTCCGAAGCCGTGCATAAGGACACGATCTATATCACCGTCGTCGATGGGGATGGCATGGCTGTTTCGCTGATCTATTCGGTGTTCCACGGCTTTGGTTCTGGCATCGCCACAGACAAGTTCGGGCTGCTGATGCAGAACCGTGGCGCGGGCTTTACCCTTGAGGAAGGCCACCCGAACGAATTGAAGGGCGGCAAGCGCCCGATGCATACGATCATTCCCGGGATGATCCGCGAGAAGGGCCGCGTGTTGATGCCATTTGGCGTGATGGGCGGAGCATACCAGTGCTGCGGCCATGCGCGATTTGCCTCCAACCTGACTGATTTCGGGATGGACCCGCAGGCAGCGATTGATGCGCCCCGTGCGTTTTCAGACAACGGAACACTCAATGTCGAGCGCGGGTATTCGGACGCGGTGCGGGCCCAGCTGGCGGACATGGGGCATAAGGTTGCAATCCCCGATGTGGCAATTGGCGGCGCGCAGGCCATCAAAATTCACGAAAGCGGTGTTCTGGAAGGCGCATCAGACCCGCGCAAGGACGGTTGTGCATTGGGGTACTAGGCCCAGTTGCGAATCGCATAGATTGTCAGAAAGGGATCGGCCGAAGGGGGCCGGTCCCTTTTTTAATTCAACTGGAAATGAAGCGGATAGGTGCCATTTTCGAACGGACCGAAGAGGTCTGGAATATCGGGGTGGTCGACAGGCTCCCCGCTGTAATCGGCAACCAAATTCTGCTCCGAGACGTATGCCACATAGTAGCTTTGGTCATTTTCCGCGAGCAAATGATAGAACGGCTGCCCCTTGATCGGACGGCTTTCCTCGGGGATCGACTCATACCATTCTTCGGTATTTGCGAATTCGGGATCGACATCAAAAATCACCCCGCGAAAAGGGTGTTTCTTGTGGCGGACAACCTGTCCCAGATGATATTTGGCGCGTGTTCGGATCATAGCAATGCGTTCCCTACTCTTGGTTCCTATCCGAAACAAGTGCATTTTGTCCAATAAATGCCGCTGACTTAAAGGAAACAGTCTGTGAACTTGACACTTACGGTGCTCGAAATTGTAGCCCCCGTTTTCCTGTTGGCTGCCGTAGGATTTACGTGGGTAAAGCTGGGATTCGAGTATCGGATTAACTTTGTCACACAGCTGGCGACGACGCTTGCCGTGCCCTGCCTGATCTTTACTGCGCTGATGCAGACACAGATTGCACCTGCTGCGCTGACGGCGCTGTCGCTGGCCTCGGTCGTGGCGTATTTGGGTGTGACTGTTGCGGCGGCTGTGCTGGTACGTCTGACGGGGCTGAACACCCGCACCTATCTGGCGCCGCTTATCTTTGGAAATACGGGGAATCTTGGCCTGCCGCTGGCGCTTTTTGCGTTTGGAGAGGAAGGGCTTAGCTATGCTGTGGTGGTATTCGCGATCATGGCGATCTGGACGTTTACGTTTGGCATCTGGCTTGTCGCAGGCGCGGGAAGCTTTGGCAAAGTTCTGCGTGAGCCATTGGTCTGGGCCACGTTGCTGGGCGGTTTGTTTCTGTGGCAGGACTGGCAAACGCCGACGTTCCTGACCAACACGCTGGAGCTGATTGGGCAAATGGCGATCCCGCTGATGTTGATTACGCTGGGGGTCGCAGTGGCGCGGCTGAGCCCGCGGGGAATCGGACGGGCCATCGTGCTGTCGATGGTCAAGTTGGCGCTATGTGTGGGAATCGCGTGGCTGGCGGCCCTTGCGTTTGATCTGGACCGCATCGCATTCGGGGTGCTGGTGCTGCAAGTTGCCACACCCGTTGCAGTGACGTCTTATTTGCTGGCAGAGAAATACGGTGCTGATGCGCAAGCGGTGGCAGGGCTGGTTGTCGTCTCGACCCTGATCTCGGTCGGCGCTTTACCGCTTCTTTTGGCAGTGTTGTTGTAGGTTTTCGCTGTAAAACAGTGCCGTGGTTTGATATAATGCTGCAAAATATAAAAAACCAAACTTGAGGCGATAGGCAGATGAAAACACCCCTTCGCGCTATGATTATCGTGCTACTGCTGGCAAGCTGTGGCGGCTCCTCCACCTCCCCGCCGCGGGATTTGGATAATGCTTGTTCGATCCTCAAACAGCGCCCCGATTATCACAAAGCGTTCAAAAAGGCCGAGCGGAAATGGGGTGTTCCCATTCACGTGCAAATGGCGACCATCCATCAAGAGAGCAAGTTTGTTGGCGATGCGCGCACACCGTTCCGCTATGTGTTGGGCGTGATTCCCATGGGCCGACAATCCAGCGCCTTCGGCTATGGTCAGGCCCTGGATGCCACGTGGGACGAATACCTTGTGGCCGAAAACCGCCGCGGTGCGCGCCGTGACCGGATTGACGATGCAACAGACTTTATGGGTTGGTACAAGAACATCACCCGCGAGCGTAACGGCGTCGCCCTAGATGACGCACGCAACCAGTATCTGGCCTATCACGAAGGGCATACAGGCTTCCGACGCGCAAGCTATAACAGCAAGCCATGGCTTGTTGCTGTTGCTGCCAAAGTTGATGCCCGCTCGGACATGTACGAGCAGCAGATCGCGGGCTGTCGTCTGCGCTGAAAGCTCTTTGCAGGCTCTATTAAGGGGCCTGCATTCTCCAGCCTATGAAAGGCTTTGATATGTTATTGTTTGCCCGTTTGTTGATTGCTCTGATCGCTGCTCTGCATGCGTATATCGCTTACTTCGAGATGTTCGCATGGGAGACAACAGGGCCTCGCGTGTTTTCCACATTCCCGCCTGATCTGTTTGCCCAGACCACCAGTCTGGCCACAAACCAAGGCATCTATAATGCGTTTTTGGCGGCTGGTCTGGTTTGGACGCTAACGATTGGCAATGGCAGATGGCAACGCAATATCGCCACCTGCTTTTTGCTGTTTGTCATGGTTGCTGGCATCGTAGGTGCAATTACCGTGTCACCGCGTATTGCGCTGATACAGACAGTCCCCGCCCTGATTGCCGCTGTTTTGTTGTGGCGCAGCGCGCGGGCCTAGCGATTTACCGAACCCGGGCTGCCTACATCAAACAACTTGTTCGGCAGGCTTCCACCCTGTTGGAGCGCGCCCAGAATAACCGTTGTCTGGCTACCGTTGCCGTCATTGATGATCCATTGGCGCAGCTCTGGTTTGGGGCCGGTGAATTTCATCTGGATATTGCCGTATTGCGGGTTTTCCGGATCTTGAGCTGTAACGGTTGTCGCCGTTCCGTCATAGGAATGGCCCGTCACCATTTTAGCCTGATTGAGGTTCACATTACGCGCTAGAATGATCGACAAAGGCGTGCGCGACAGGGGATACGTCTCGGGCGGCTGGTTTGATTTGGTGTCGTAGATCACGACCGTATTGGAGCCAGCAACGACCAACCCCGAGTCGGGGGCGTTATACTCAAACCGCACGCGACCGGGGCGTTTGATGTAGATCGTGCCAGTTGAAATCGTCCCGTCACTGTTGATCTGGGTGAACTCGCCTTTGGCGGTGGTCATCGCGTTCAGATAGCTGCTGATGCTGCCCAGTGGCAGTTTGTCGGCCAAAGAGGCGGTTGCAACCAGAGCAAGGGCTGCGCCCAGCGCGAAGGTTTTCAGAAATCGCATGTGATTTTCCTGTAATCGTGAATACTGCGTTAGCTTCAACATAGGCGGCCTTGGCGTGATATGCGATATCAACTGCATCATTTGCGCCAGCTTTGCGCCGTTTCCCCCCTGATCGGCGGGCATATGCCACCGCATAAAAAAATGGCCCCCCTCTGAGCAGGGGAGCCATTTCCACGAGGATCCGGTTTGGGGCTTAGCCCTGTTCCGGCACAAGTATCTCACGTTTGCCGACATGGTTAGCAGGAGAAACAAGACCTTCGTCCTCCATCTGCTCGACCAGACGAGCGGCCTTGTTATACCCAATTGCCAGTTTGCGCTGGATATAGGAAGTGGAGCATTTGCGGTCTTTGGTCACAATCGCCACTGCGGTGTCATACAGCGCGTCTTCGCCATCGGTATTGCCACCCGTGTTGAGGCCCAGCACCGTGTCGATATCGCTCTCTTTATCTTCTGGCGGGCCTTCGACCACGCCCGAGACATAGTCAGGCTCGCCGAATTGCTTGAGGTGGTTGACGATTTCCTCAACCTCTTCGTCGCTGACAAACGGGCCGTGACAGCGCACGATCTTGGAGCCACCTGCCATATATAGCATATCCCCCATGCCCAGCAGTTGCTCGGCACCCATCTCACCCAGAATGGTGCGGCTGTCGATTTTGCTGGTCACCTGAAAGCTGATCCGCGTAGGGAAGTTTGCCTTGATCGTGCCGGTAATCACGTCCACCGAGGGGCGCTGGGTGGCCATAATCAGGTGGATACCCGATGCACGCGCCATCTGCGCCAGACGCTGGATACACGCTTCGATCTCTTTGCCTGCGACCATCATCAGGTCTGCCATCTCGTCAACGATCACGACGATATAGGGCAGCTTTTCCGGTGTGTTCTCTTCCGTCTCGAAGATTGGCTCGCCTGTATCATCATCAAAGCCTGTCTGCACGGTGCGGCTGAACATCTCGCCTTTTTCCAGCGCCTCGCGGACACGGCCATTGTAGCCTTCGATATTACGCACGCCCATCTTGGACATCTTGCGATAGCGGTCTTCCATCTCGCCCACGGTCCACTTCAGCGCCACCAGTGCCTTTTTGGGGTCGGTCACAACGGGCGACAGCAAATGCGGGATGCCGTCATAGACGCTGAGTTCCAGCATCTTGGGGTCGATCATGATCATGCGGCATTCTTCGGGGCTGAGTTTGTACAGCAGCGAGAGGATCATTGTGTTGATTGCAACGGATTTACCCGAGCCCGTCGTACCCGCGATCAGGAGGTGGGGCATCTTGGCAAGGTTTGCCACCACAGGCTCCCCCCCGATATCCTTGCCCAGCGCGAGCGGCAGGTTCTGGTTACCATCGCCGAAATCACGGCTGCTGAGGATTTCACGCAGGACGACTTTTTCGCGGTTCTCATTCGGCAGTTCGATACCAATGACTGAACGGCCCGGCACAGTAGAGACGCGTGCAGAAAGTGCTGCCATGGAGCGGGCGATGTCGTCGGCCAGACCAATCACGCGGCTGGCTTTGAGGCCCGGAGCAGGCTCAAGCTCATACATTGTTACAACAGGACCGGGCCGTACAGCGACGATTTCGCCCTTTACGCCATAGTCATCCAGCACGGTTTCAAGCATACGCGCGTTTTCTTCCAGCGCCTCGTCGCTCAGGTGCAGACGTGGCACATCATCGGCGGATTCCAGAAGGCTCAGCGGCGGCAGTTCAAATCCGGGATGGCTGTCTTCGAATGAGAGCACAGGCTGCGCTTCGGCCTTGGCCTGTTTGCTTTGCGGCACTGGCTTGCGCATCATGGGCATGACAACGCGCTTGGGCTCTGGCACAGGGATTTGCGGCGCTGGCGTTGCAGCAGCGGGCGCCGCTATGGGCGTCACTACGGGCTGCGGCTCTTCGATCACTTCGGGCTCAAGGAAGATATTCACGTCCTCGTCCACATATTGCTGCTCTACCGGTGCAGCATAGCTTTCGCTGGGTGCGGCATCAGCATAAACGGGCGGCGGCGCTGTGGGGATTGCGCGCGCAGTCAAAGGCGGTTCGGACGGCAAGGGTGCGGGTGCAGCGGCGGCAGTCAGCGGCGGCTCGGACCGTGTCGTATTGAGCAAGAGCGGATCAGGCCCACGGCCCCGCCCGCGTGTCAGAGGTGCTGTGGCAGGCACATGCACGGCATTGGTCGTGCGCACACGGTTTTTGATCACATCCGAGATTTTTGTTTTTATGCGGTCGGCATCTGGTGCTTGCTCAAGTGCGACATCATTCTGCGTCTCGACCAACTCGGGCTCCGGCATCACATCGGGGCGTTTGATCAGGCCGGGCATGCGCGCAAGCAGGCCTGTCTTTGTCTCGGGCTGCGGGGCTGCGACCTCGGGTTCGGGCGCATAGGTGTATTCCGGAGCAGCCTCTGGAACGGGGGCTGAACGGCTTGCGATGATAGTAGGAGTGCGCGCCGCAGCAGGGGCAACTTGTGCTTCTGCCAAAGCCTGCTCGGCGGCGAGGGATGCGGCCTCGGCGGCTTCGGTTCGGCGTTGCGCGCGTCGGTCGGCTTGTTTGACCTGAAGGCTTTGTGCGGCAGACACGGCCCCGCTGGCGCCCCGGCCCAGAATATTCATCAGTGTGGCGTAGGCCATGATCGTGCCAACCAGCAAAAAGCGGCCAAATGCCAGCAGCTCGTGCCGGGTGAAGCCCAGTACAAATGCGCCCAGTGCAAGGATGCCAACACCCATGACAACCGACATGAGTTTGACCGCGAAGGTAGAGCCGATGGGCAAAACAGTGAGGATCACGCCCATCACCGTATCACCAAACAGACCGCCCAAGCCAAAGCTGTGGGTTTGCAGCCATTCAGCGCCGGGTGTGAGCGTTGCGGCATAGATCGCACCCAGCGCCATCGCTATGGGTGCAAAGATCAGACGGCCCATCGCACGGTCTTGACCACGGTGCAGCGCAAAACGCGTACCCCACGCCAACAATACAACCGCCAAACCCCAGGCACCCCAGCCCACAATCATAAACAGCGGTGCGGCAAGCGAGGCCCCCATACGACCCAGCCAGTTTTGCGCAGGCGCATCGGTGGCCAGCATCCAGTTGGGGTCATCAGGCGTATAGCTGCCGATCATCATGGCGGCCATCACGCCAAACGCGAGCAGCACAATGCCCAGCAATTCCTTGCCACGCTTTTCAATCGCCTGTGCGGTATTACTGTCGAGCAGTGGTTCGCGTTGCCGTGTCTGATATGCCATAACTCGTCCCTCTTATACCGCATAGAGGCAGTCACGGATGGCCTGTAGCCCCCGCTCTGTCTCTTCTTTTGGGGCCACTAGGGCCGCTCTTATATACTTTTTGCCCGGGTTCTCGACACCCGGAACATCCTGCGCCAGATACCCGCCAGGCAGGATTTTTACGCCCGTCTCGCGCCACAGTTTGACGGCTGCCTCCTCGTCATCCTCAACAGGAAGCCACAGGAAAAACCCTGCTTCGGGGCTGCTGTAGCCCGCCACATTGCCGAAGATGCGATCGGCGATATCGAATTTCTCGGCATAGAGCGCACGGTTCTCGACTACGTGCGCCTCGTCCTCCCAAACAGCAGCGGCAGCAGCTTGCAGTGGCAGCGGCAAAGGCGCGCCTGCATAGTTGCGCAACTGCTTGATCTCGCGCATCGAATCTGCGCCCGATGCACAAAATCCTGAACGCAAGCCCGGCAGGTTGGAGCGTTTGCTCAGCGAGTGGAAAATCACAACGCGGTTCAGATCGGCACCTATTTGATGGGCCACTTGCAACGCACCAGCGGGAGGTATGTCGCGGTAAATCTCGGAATAGCACTCATCCGCGAAAATGATGAAATCATGTTTCTCGGCAAGGCGGATCAGGTCTTCCCAATACTGCGCACTGGCCACAGCGCCCTGCGGGTTGGCAGGAGAGCAGATGTAGACAGCCACTGTACGGTCAAGCGTTGCAGCATCGACAGCTTGGAAGTCGGGCAGATGGCCCGTGGCATCAGTGGCGTTGACCATAACCGGATCGCACCCGCCCGAAATCGCACCGATCATATAGACCTGATAAAAGGGATTGGGCATGAGGATCGCGGGCTTTTGACCATTTTTGGTCTCGGGACACAGGGCGATAACAGCGTTATAGAGCCCCTCGCGCGTACCGTTGAGCGCCATCACCTGAGTATCTGCATCCACAGGCACGCCGTAGCGGCGGTTAATCCATGCGGCGATTGCCCCGCGCAACGCAGGCGATCCGTCATTGGGTGGATAGCTGTTAAAACCAACGGCATTTTCCACGATCACGTCCGTAACCCAAGCCGGAAACTGGTGTTTCGGCTCGCCTATGGTCATCTGGATCAGCGGGCCGCCCCCCTCGTGCACATCAAGAAGTGCACGCAGACGTGGCCACGCATGAGCTGGAAGGTTCGAAAACCGCTCAGGAAAATTCATCAAAACTGCCTCGGATCGGGATCGTTATCGCCCCGTTTGTGCCAAGGTAGCTTAAACCGCTGGGCGGCGTCTAGGAAAAATCCGAGACAAGGCGGCGGCTTGTGGCATTTTCGCCCCTTATGCCAGTGCCGCCTCTGCCGCTGCCCCCAAACGCAGCAATCCCGTATCCAGATCCGGCGCACACATAAGCATCAAACCGCAACTAGGCGTGGCCGTTGGCAGGGTCAGCGCGCAGAGCCCAAGGAGGTTACCGATGCGTGTATTGCGCAGGGCCAGAAGGTTTTCGGTGACATAATAATCGTGGTCGCTGTTCAACCGCTCTAGATTTGGCGGCAGGACAGGGGCCGTTGGCGCAAGGATCGCATCATAGCCCGCTGTGGCCGCATCATAGGCGGCACGCGCGGCGTCCAACTTGGCCCAAGCAGACACATAATCAGGGCCGGAATACTCCGCGCCAAGGCGGAAGCGTCGCAGAATCTCGGCGTACATCTTTTCTGGCGCTGCCTCGATCACATCGCGCCAAAGACCGTAGGCTTCGGCGGTGATGAGCGGGCCAGAGACATCCAATGCGTCCTGCGCTGCCTGTACGGTTATCGTCTCGATGACGGCGCCCGCAGCTTCAAGTTTCGCAACCGCTTGGATAAAGGAAGATTTCGGAGCATCACGGATACCGTCCAGCATGACCGTTTCAAGGATGGCAAAGCGGCGGCCCTTCAGCGATGCGCCCCGCAAATCCGGCGCTTTGCTGCCTTCAAGAACAGCGGTAAGCAGGGCCGCATCCTCGACCGAGCGGCAGAGGGGACCGATAGTGTCGAATTTCAGTGCAAGTGGCACAACGCCTTCAAGACTAAGCCGCCCGTGGGTCGTCTTGAGGCCGACCAAATCGTTCCATGCCGAAGGAATACGCACAGAACCGCCTGTATCAGACCCTATGCTGGCGGCGGCCAGTCCAAACGCCACGGACGCGGCAGAGCCGGAAGACGACCCCCCCGGCACGGCATCTGCATCATTCACGCAGGGCGGCGTTGCGGTGGAGGGGTTGTAGCCAAGGCCGGAGAACGCGATCTCGCTCATGTGGACTTTGCCCAAACACACCAGACCTGCGGCAGTGGCGTTCTGCACGACCAAAGCGTCATGCTCTGGCACGCGGCCTGCCAGCAGTCTTGACCCCGCTTCGGTGCCGATGCCCGCAGTGTCGTACAGGTCTTTCCAACTGATCGGCACGCCATCAAGCAGCGAAAGCCGTTGGCCCGATTGCGCCCGTTTCGCTGCTGCTGCCGCCTCGCTGCGCGCGCGGGCGGCGGTAACGCGTGCATAGATGCGGTCGCGCAGAGGATGTGCCTCAATCGCGGTGAGATAGGCCTCGCAGAGGGCGACCGGATCAATCCGCCCTGCCCCGATACCGCGCCCCAGATCTGCCGCTGTCATGGTTAGCCAGTCTTGCATTCCGCTCTCCCTCAATTGCGGTGATGGGATGACGGTAGCGGCGGTTGGGCGCATGGACAATCCCCAGCAACCCGCGATAGTGGGCAGCATGAGTTTTGATACAGATATTGCCATTGTCGGTGGTGGCCTGAACGGTCCTGCGCTGGCGCTCGCGCTGGCGGGAACAGCCCTGAACATCACCATAATTGATGCCCAAGCCGCGCAAACCCGCGCCGCAGCAGATTTTGACGGGCGGTCTTATGCGCTGGCGCTCACATCGGTGCGCTTGCTGGAAGGGATCGGCCTTTGGGAGGCCGTGGCCGAACATGCCCAGCCCATGCTGGAAATCAAGGTAACAGACGGGCGTGCGGGCGAAGGGCCCTCTCCGTTCTTTATGCATTTCGACCATGCCGAGATTGAGGAAGGTCCGATGGGCCATATGGTCCAAGACCGCTATCTACGCGCTGCCTTGATGCAAGCGGTTGAGGCTGCGCCGAACATTACCGTGATGAACAAGACGGAAGTTGTGGCACAAGAGGCTGATATCACTGGAATTACCCTGACGTTGGCCAATGGCACGCAAATGCGTGCGCGTTTGTGTGTCGGGGCAGATGGCCGCGCCTCAGGAACCGCTGCGCGGGCAGGGATCAAACGGACGGGGTGGGCTTATGGCCAAACAGCGCTGGTTTGTGCTGTGGCGCATGAATTGCCCCACAACGGCATTGCGCATCAGTTTTTCATGCCGCCGGGCCCATTGGCGATTTTGCCACTGACGGGCCATCGCAGCTCGATTGTGTGGTCGGAAACCGCAGCCAATGCTGCGCGTATCCATGCCCTGCCCGATGCCCAGTATCTGGATGTGTTGCGCCCCCGTTTCGGGGATTTTCTGGGTGAGATCGAATTGGCGGGCGCGCGGTATACCTACCCGCTGAGTCTGTCGTTGGCGCACAGCATGGTGGCAGAGCGTGTGGCGCTGTTGGGCGATAGCGCGCATGGCGTACATCCCATTGCAGGTCAGGGCCTGAATGCGGGTTTCCGTGACATCGCCGCCCTATGCGAAGTAATTGTGGATGCCCAACGGCGCGGCGAGGATTTCGGCGCTGGCGTTGCATTGGCGCGGTATCAGGAATGGCGGCGGTTTGACAACGCATCACTGGCGCTGGCGACCGACAGTTTTAACAAGCTGTTCTCGAATGATAATCCGCTTATCCGAATGGCCCGTGACATCGGCATGGGAGTGATCGGCGCCCTGCCCGGCCTACGCCGCACGTTTATTCGGGAGGCCGCAGGTTTGAACGGTGATCTGCCGCGCTTGATGCGGGGCTTGCCGCTTTAGTCCAGCAGGCGCGCCTCATCTACCAGCATAACGGGGATGCCGTTGCGGATGGGATAGGCGAGCCCTGCGGATTTCGAGATCAGCTCCTGGCGCTCTGCGTCATAACGCAGGGTCTGCTGGCTGCGCGGACATATCAGCGCCTCCAGCATCCTGCGGTCAAACTCGACGACCACGTCGCTCACTGCATCAACTCACCTTCGCTGCCGCCGCGAAGTGCGTATTCGATCAACGTGACAAGCGTTTCGCGACGCGTGCTGAGCGAAGGTGCCTCCAGCAGCGCCTGCTTATCCTCGGCGTCGAAATCGAGCATCATGGACAGCGAATTGATAAGCAATTCGTCATCCGCATCTTTGAGGGTTTCCCAATCCGCAGACAGCCCCCGCACGTCGAAATACCGGCCCAGCGCATCCAGAAACGGACCGCGCTTGAAACTCGCGTCTGTTTCTTCGGATTCCATATCGAGGCCGAACCCGTCCCACGACACTTCGCAGCGGCGATAGGGCGTGAAGCCATCAATCTCGTTCACGACACGGTAGCGGGAAATCCCTGCCAGCGTCACCATATACCGGCCATCCTCGGTCTCGGAGAACTGGGTAATCCGGCCCGCACAGCCGATTGTATGCAGCCCCGGACCTTCACGGCCCGGAACGACATTTGGTTGCACCATGCCTATCAGGCGGGTGTTCGTTTTCAACGCATCGTCGATCATCTGCAAATAGCGCGGCTCGAACACGTGCAGGGGCAGGCGCGAGCGCGGCAATAGCAGTGCTCCGCCCAGCGGAAAGATCGGGATCGTATCGGGCAGGTCTGCTTTTTTTATCATGTCAGACAAGTAGCGCGCAGGACTGATCAGGCAAATATCATCGAACTCAATTTCCGTCTTCCGTTCAAGGCTACGGGATCATTGGGTTTTAATGCGTCGAAGATGGTGAAAAGCTGTGTCTTTGCTGCCGCTTCGTTCCATTCGCGATCCCGTTTGAACAGCTCAAGCAGCTGATCAACAGCCGCTTCTGCATCGCCGTTGGCATAAAGCGCCTGAGCCAGATCAAAACGGGCCTGATGATCGTCGGCGTTTGCCTCAACTGCAGCGGTCAGATCGGCCACAGGGCCTGCATCGGCCGCTTGGCGGGCAAGCTCCAATTGCGCATGTGCGGCCTCAAGCTCGGGGGCTTTGGATATCTCGATCGGGGCGGCGTTCAGCACGCCTTCGGCCTGATCGAGATCACCCAGCGCGATATGCGCCCGCACCATGCCGCCGTAGGCAGCGGCGTGCATCGGGTCTTCGCCAAGAATAGCGGCGAATGTCTGGCACGCATCCTCGGCCTGACCCTCGGCCAGCATTTCCTCGGCGGCCTCAACAGCATCGTTCAGGGTATCTGACGGCGCTTCACCGCCCGCCGCCTTGATTACACGATCAACAAAGGCAGTGATTTCGGAGGGTGGCACGGCACCTTGGAAGCCATCGACAGGCTGACCCTTCCAAAACGCATAAACTGTCGGGATCGACTGGATCTGCAACTGGCCCGCGATCATCTGGGCCTCATCGACGTTGACCTTAACCATTTTCACAGCACCTTTGGCGGCCGTCACTGCCGCTTCCAGTTGCGGGCCAAGTGTTTTGCATGGGCCGCACCACGGCGCCCAGAAATCAACAATAATCGGGGTCGTTTGCGACGCCTCGATCACATCGGCCATAAAGCTGGCTTCGGTTGTGTCTTTGATCAGGTCATCCGCCGGCGCTGCGGCAGAAAGGTTGAGATCCATCATGTCATCGGTCCTATTGTGCAAATCTTACGGGTTAGTCCTTATATGTGACCGCGCCGCCCTGTTTCAAAGAGCCTTACGCTCAAAGATCGAAAGTTGCAAAAACGGGTGCATGGTCGGAGGGTTTTTCCCAACCGCGCGCGGCGCGCAACACACGGCTGCCGTGGGCGGCGTTGGAGATGTCGGGCGTGGCCCAGACATGATCCAGACGGCGGCCTTTATCGGCTGCGTCCCAATCCTTGGCACGATAGCTCCACCAGCTGTAGAGGAGCCCGTCAGGGATATCCTGCCGCGTAACATCAACCCAGCTTCCCGCGTCTTGCGTCTGTGTCAGCGCCTCGACCTCGACGGGGGTGTGGCTGACGACTTTGAGCATCTTCTTGTGGTCCCAGACATCATCCTCGCGTGGCGCGATATTCAGATCCCCGACAAGGATTGCCTTTTCAGGCGTCTCGGCATGGAAAAAGTCGCGCATCTGGGCGAGGTAATCCATCTTCTGACCGAATTTCTCATTCACCGTACGGTCTGCGACGTCACCACCTGCTGGCACATAAAAGTTATGGACAGTCACGCCATTGGACAGTTTGGCCGCAACATGCCGTGCGTGGCCCAATTGGGCAAAATCATGCGCGCCCGCAGGCTCTAACGGCATTTTGGACAGGATCGCCACGCCGTTATACCCCTTCTGCCCTTCGGCAACCATGTGGGTATAGCCAAGCGCCGAAAACGCCTCCATCGGGATTTTATCTACGGGGCTTTTACATTCTTGCAGACACAGCACATCCGGCCCTTCCTCGGCCAGCAGTTTGCACACAATCGGCTCGCGCAGGCGGACCGAATTGATGTTCCAAGTGGCAAGGGTAAAGGACATTGGCGCGCGCTCCTGACGGGTAAAGTTGCTGCACACTAACCCGCCGGATGCGGCACAACCACCCGAAACACGCGCAAAAAAAGACCGGGCACAAAGGCCCGGCCAAGTCCAACAGGGAGGTAGAATGGCGATCGTCCCGGCCATTCTTCTTGCGGGTCAAACCGACAGGAAACTCATGAAAATCCTGTCTGCTGTAAGGGTAACATAGCAGAGGCGCAAAAAGTTCCCGCGCTTAGATCATCAGCCGATAACCGCCTGATTCCGTGACCAGAAGGCGGGCGTTGGAGGGGTCAGGCTCTATTTTCTGGCGCAAACGGTAAATATGCGTTTCCAACGTGTGGGTGGTGACGCCTGCGTTGTAGCCCCAAACTTCGTGCAGCAGCACATCGCGGGCCACGACACCCTCGGCAGAACGGTGCAGGAACTTGAGGATGTTTGTCTCTTTCTCGGTCAGGCGAACCTTCTTGTCATCTTCGGTAATGAGCATCTTCATCGAGGGCTTGAAAGTATATGGCCCAAGCTGAAAGATCGCATCCTCGGACTGTTCATGTGTGCGCAGTTGGCTGCGGATACGCGCTAGAAGAACAGGGAATTTGAAGGGCTTGGAGACATAATCATTGGCGCCTGCGTCCAGACCCAGAATCGTATCTGCATCCCCGTCATGCCCTGTGAGCATCATAATCGGGCTTTTGATCCCTTGCTTGCGCAGCAGGCGGCACAACTCACGGCCATCGGTATCCGGCAGGCCCACATCAAGGATCAACAGATCATAGATCATCTCTTTCGCGCGGGTCATGGCATCAGCACCATTGGCGGCCTCGAACACATCAAAGTCCTCGGTCATGATCAACTGTTCGCTCAGCGCTTCGCGCAGGTCGTCATCATCGTCTACCAGCAGGATTTTCTTGAGCTGTGCCATTGTGCGTCTCCAATTTCGTTGAATTAAAGATATGGAAGTATGGGCAATCAACAAGGGGCAGGCCGGTGTTCTCACGCCTGTGTGTCGCAATGCGGTCAATTGTTTCAATTCGTCCCCTCATGGCCTAGATATCTTTCAACCGAACTGATGAGTTGTAACAATTCCTATGCCATTCGCCCCTGATGTGACCGAAACACTGGCCCGTGCGCGGGCTGATCTGCGCATGGGCGTGCCTGTTGTGTTGGGCGATCAACTGGTGCTGGCCACCGAGACGCTGACACCTGCGCGGCTGGCCGAGGCGATGGCGCTGGAAGGGTCTGCCGTGCTGGCGATCACGGCGCGGCGTGCGCAAACGCTAAAAGCACGCGCCTACGACGGGGAGTTGGCGCGGATCATGCTGCCCGAAGATGCGACGCTTGGCTGGGTCCAGAGCATTGCAGACCCCGCCGATGATCTTCGCGCGCCGATGAAGGGACCACTCGCCACCGAGCGGACAGGCGATGCAACGGCGCATGGCACGGCGTTGGCGCTGGTGAAATCAGCGCGCCTGCTGCCTGCTGCCGTGATTGTCCCGCTGCAAGATGCGGATGCATTCGCGCGCGCCAATAGCCTGACGTCGCTGGACGGCGCTGCCGCGGCCACCCATCTGAAACAGCGCAGCCCGCTGCATAGTGTGGTCCATGCGCGATTGCCTATGGAAGTGTCGGAAGCGGGGCGTTTGCATGTTTTTCGCCCGGAAGACGGCGGCGAGGAGCATTACGCTATCGAGATCGGTCGGCCCGATCGCAGCGCCCCCGTGCTGTGCCGCCTGCATTCGGCCTGTTTCACGGGTGATCTGATGGGCAGCCTGAAATGTGATTGTGGCCCCCAGCTGCGCGCTGCATTGGCGCAAATGGGCAGTGAGGGACACGGGATACTACTCTACCTCAACCAAGAGGGGCGCGGGATTGGTCTTGCCAATAAAATGCGCGCCTATTCGCTGCAGGATCAGGGGTTTGATACCGTCGAGGCGAATCATCGCTTGGGTTTTGAGGATGACGAGCGGGATTTCCGGCTGGGCGCCGACATTTTGCAGACCATGGGTTTTTCCGCTGTGCGGCTGCTCACCAACAACCCACGCAAAGTGTCGATGATGGAGCAATGCGGTGTGCATGTCGCCGAGCGTGTGCCGCTGGCCGTTGGAGAGAACCGCCACAACAAGGACTATCTGGCGACCAAAGCGGCTAAATCGGGGCATCTGTTGTGACACCGGACGACATGGTGCTGACGCCCCGAGGGGTGCGTTTTCTGGGGCGGATATGGCCCTGCACAATTGGCAAAGGCGGTATTTCGGGGCGCAAGCGCGAAGGGGACGGGGCCACACCGCGCGGTGTGCATCGTATTGTTGGGATTCTCTATCGCCCCGACCGCATCGCACGGCCTGTCAGTTGGGCCAAGCCGATTGGTCCTTTGGACCTATGGTCGGATGATCCGACAGATGAAGACTACAACATGATGGTCCGTGCGCCCTACCCCCACAGCCATGAGCGGTTGCGCCGCGCAGACCCGCTCTATGATCTGGTGATTCTCACGGATTGGAACTGGCCCTACGCAGTACGCGGGCGCGGGTCAGCGATCTTTTTGCATCAATATCGCAGGCCCGGCTATCCCACCGAAGGCTGCGTGGCGTTTTCACGCTGCCATCTGCACGCCATAGCGCGGCGCATCAAATACCGCACACGGCTGATTGTCGGTTAGGTCGGAACACGGTCGCCGAAAATTGCCGATCCTACGCGGATATGCGTAGCGCCCAGTGCAATTGCCTTTTCAAAATCACTGCTCATCCCCATGGAAAGCCCTTGCAGCCCGTTGCGCGCTGCAATTTTGGCCAGCAGGGCAAAGTGAAGTGACGCTTCCTCGTCCACAGGCGGGATGCACATCAGGCCATGCACGGGCAGATCGAGTGCGCGACATTCGGAAATGAACCCATCGGCTTCCAGAGGCATAACGCCTGCCTTTTGTTCCTCTTCGCCCGTGTTCACCTGAATGAACAGATCGGGGCAGCGGCCAAGCTCTTGGGCAAGGCGTGCTAGGGTATTAGCCAGTTTCAGACGGTCTAGCGTATGGATCGAATCGGCCAGCTCCATCGCTTGGCGGGCCTTGTTTGTTTGCAACGGACCGATCAGGTGCAGTTCGATCCCGTCATATTGCGTGCGAAAGTCAGGCCACTTGCCAGCTGCTTCCTGCACCTTGTTCTCACCGAATACACGGTGGCCCTCTTCCAGCACGGCCTGCACCCGCGCATTGGGCTGCACCTTGCTGACGGCAATCAGCGAAACAGCGCCAGCATCGCGGCCTGCGTTTTTTTCGGCTTTGGCAATTTTATCGGTGATGTCGCGCAGTGTCATAGAGGCCTCCTGTTTGGAGGACTAAAGATAACAGCATGGCGCAAAAGAAAAGGGGCAGACCGAAGTCTGCCCCAAATCATTCAGGTTGTTGCGTTCAACTTAGAAGTTGAAGCGAACACCCAGGTCGAGTGCTGTCTCATCACCCAACGAACCGCCTGTGGAGATACCACCACGGAGCGACGTGCCGCCACCCATGTCGTGGTTAAAGTCGATACCGAAGGAAGTATCGGCCCACTGGTCCGCGTCAGCAATGTACGCTTCGATGTTTGTGGCTGCGCCTACGTCAACACGACCGGCCAGAACGATGTGATCGCCTGCTGTGCCGTTGTCTGCGTATGCCAGTGTCACGTCTGCGATACCGAAGGAACCACCAACAGATACGGCCAACTCGGTGTCAGCTGCGTTGTCGGAGTCCTGTGCACCCAATGCGAATGTCCAGCCGTTCCATGTGTATGCAACGTGTGCTGCGATACGGTCGTCTGTGTCGGAAGCAGAGATGTGCGCGGAGAAGTCGCCTGCGGAGTACAGAACTTCAACGCCGTTGTCGCCGCCGTTACCCAGACCACCGGAAGAGTACGCATCGCCGCGGAAGTTGTATGCGGTGTAGTCGTAGTTGTGACCGGTCAGACCAAGGTCGATTGGGTACATGCCAGGCATGAACTCAAGCGCGCCGAAGATGTTGCCAACGCCGACTTCCAGGCCGCCGGAGCGTGCGAAGTAACGTACGCCGTTGATCTGCGGACGTGCGCCGCCAGCTGCGTCGCGCTCTTCGCCTTCGAGACGAACGCGTGCACCGAATGTGACGCCTGCGTCGGATTCGGCTGTCGCGTCGATCTGCAAGCGGAAGCGGCTTGTCAGGTTTGTTTCGTCTGTGCCTGTTGCGTTAGACACGTACAGGATACCAAAGCGGCCGTAGCCGGAGAAGGTAACGTCTGCTGCTGCAACAGAAGCTGTGGCGATCAGAGCTGTTGTTGCGAAGAGAACTTTTTTCATGAGTTTTCCCTCGGTTTGAATTCATAAGGACCCGACCGGGGAATTCCGATCTAGGTATGAGCCTCTTTTGCGCCCCGCCCCGCCTTTTGGCAAGCAAAGCAGCAAGCCCGAAAGCAAAGCAGCCTGCGATGGTGCAGCTTTGCCACAGTCTGAATGGCTTACCTATGGTCAACGCGCCCGTTTCCGGCCCCGCACTATCTTACATAGACCTTGCCCAGATGCGCAGGCTTGGGTATTGCATAGAAAACAAGGCTAATAAGGTGGCAAGGATGGCACGTATGCGGGCTCGGAACATAGCGATACTGGCGGTTGCCATCGGAACTTTGACGGCCTGCGGGTCCATCGGGCGCATCGGCTCTCCTGCGACGGACCGTCCTGCGCAGTACACGAATCCCAACAATCCCGCGAACGTGGAGACCGATCCAAACAACACGATCTGGTCGATCTTCAATAAAAAGAACACCGAAAGCACCGTCTTGGTGAATCGGTATTTGTGGAGTGCGACGCTGGAAGTGCTTAACTTTTTGCCGATCCAGTCTGTTGATCCGTTCACAGGTGTTATCGTTACTGGCTACGGCACGCCGCCCGGTGGTGGCCGCTCGTACCGCGCCACTGTTCTGATTGATGATCCAGCGCTTGATGCACGATCCTTGAACGTCGCCTTGCAGAACCGCGGCGGCTCTGCAGTGAGCAAAGCCACAAGCCGTGCCGTTGAAGATGCGATTCTATCGCGCGCACGCGAACTTCGGATCGCAGACAACAAACTCTGATCGCCCCCATTCGTTATCCAAATAGTGCAGCGCCGGGCTTTGTGACAAATCACACGTCCGGCGTTGCTGCGTAAAAAGGCCCCGCACATGACCCGCTATTCCCCCTCCGAGATCGAAGCCCGCTGGCAAGCCGCGTGGGACAAAAACGAAATATTCAAGGCAGTCCGCTCGGCCGACAAACCCAAGTACTATGTATTGGAGATGTTCCCCTATCCATCGGGCCGCATCCACATGGGCCATGTGCGCAACTATACCCTTGGTGATGTCATCGCACGCTACAAGCTGGCAAAAGGGTTCAACGTGCTGCACCCGATGGGATGGGACTCGTTTGGTCTGGCTGCTGAAAACGCAGCAATGCAAAAAGGCATCCATCCTGGTGAGTGGACCTATCAGAACATCGAGGACATGAAGAACCAGATGAAGCCGCTTGGCTTCTCGCTGGATTGGTCGCGCGAAATTGCGACCTGTCACCCCGACTACTATCAACACCAGCAAGCCATGTTCATCGATATGATCGATGCGGGCCTGATCTACCGCAAAAACGCCATCGTGAACTGGGACCCTGTCGATATGACTGTTCTGGCGAACGAACAGGTCGAGCAGGGGCGCGGCTGGCGTTCCGGTGCGCTGGTTGAACGGCGCGAGCTGACGCAGTGGTTCTTCAAGATATCGGATTATTCCGATGAATTGCTGGGCGCGCTGGATAATCTTGAGAACTGGCCCGCCAAGGTGCGCCTGATGCAGGAAAACTGGATTGGCAAGTCGCGCGGCCTGCAATTTGCCTTCTCCACCGTCAATGCACCTGACGGCCATGACCAGATCGAAGTCTACACGACCCGCCCCGATACGCTGCTGGGCGCCAGCTTTGTCGGCATCTCGCCCGATCATCCGATTGCCAAGCTGCTGGAGCGCGACAATGCGGACGTCGCGGCCTTTGTCGCGGAGTGTCGCAAGGGCGGCACCACGGAAGAAGCTATCGAGACAGGTGAAAAGCTGGGCATGGATACTGGTATCCGCGTCCGCCATCCGTTCGACACGGCCCAAGAACTGCCTGTCTATATCGCGAACTTTATCCTTATGGACTACGGTACAGGGGCGATTTTTGGTTGTCCTGCCCATGACCAGCGGGATCTGGAGTTTGCCCGCAAATACGATTTGCCCGTGACATCGACATATGTGCCGTATGAAACATCATACCATGCACCCGAGGACGGGGGCGAAGCGTTCGTGCCGCAAAAAACCGAACGGGTTTTGTATACACGCGGCTTTGCGGGCGAAGAGGTGCAGACAGGCCTAGAGGCCATCGATGCAGCGATCGAGTTCTGCGAATCCCAAGGGGTGGGCATGGGCGTGACCAAGTTTCGCCTGCGCGACTGGGGGCTGTCACGCCAGCGCTACTGGGGTTGCCCGATTCCCGTTGTGCATTGCGAAGATTGCGGTGTTGTTCCGGAGAAGAAAGAGAACCTGCCCGTAAAACTGCCCGACGATGTCACCTTTGACATTCCGGGCAATCCCCTGGACCGTCATATGGAATGGCGCACCACGCCCTGCCCCACCTGCGGCAAAGATGCGCTGCGCGAGACGGACACGATGGACACCTTTGTCGATTCGTCATGGTACTATGCCCGCTTTACCGCGCCCCATGCCGATACGCCCACGGTGATAGAGGACGCGGAATACTGGATGAACGTCGATCAGTATATCGGCGGAGTAGAGCATGCGATCCTCCACTTGCTCTATGCGCGCTTCTTTGCCCGCGCGATGCAGATCACAGGGCATTTGCCCGAATCTGCGATTGAGCCGTTCGATGCCCTGTTCACCCAAGGCATGGTGACACATGCGATTTACAAATCCATCGGCGCAGATGACCGCCCCGTGTTCCATTATCCAGAAGAAGTGGACCTGAAAGGCGATCAGGCGTTCCTCAAAGAAGGCGGTGCAGAGGTTGAGATCATCCCTTCGGCCAAAATGTCGAAGTCCAAAAACAACGTGGTCGATCCGCTGAATATCATTTCATCCTTCGGAGCCGATACCGCGCGCTGGTTTGTCCTGAGCGATTCGCCCCCCGAGCGGGATGTGGAATGGACGGCGTCAGGTGCCGAGGCGGCCTATAAGCATCTTGGCCGCGTCTGGAATATCTCTGATCGCATTGCCGGAATGGATGGTGCTGGCGGCGAAGGGGATGATGACCTGCTGCGCGCCATGCACAAAACCATCCATGATGTGACCATGGCGATTGAAAGCTTTGGCTTTAACGCTGCATTGGCCAAGCTATACGGCTTCACCGCCACGCTGCAAAAATCCAAAGCGTCCCGCGCCGCCCAGCGCGAAGCGATAATGACGCTGGCGCAGCTGATGTCACCCATGACGCCGCATCTGGCCGAGGATATCTGGGCCAGACAGGGCGGCGAGGGCCTGATCGCCACCGCCCCTTGGCCTGTCGCGGACGAGGCGATGCTGAAGGACGATACCGTTACGTTGCCGATTCAGGTCAACGGCAAGCGGCGCGGCGAGATTGAAGTGCCCGCCGACTTGCCGAAAGAAGAGGTCGAAAAGCTGGCCCTTGCCCATGAGGCCGTGATCCGTATCCTTGACGGCGGAACACCCAAGAAGGTGATCGTTGTCCCGGGGCGGATTGTGAATGTCGTTGTATAGCCGCCGCAGCCTGATTGCACTGCCGCTTGTCGCGCTGGCCGCATGCGGGTTTACGCCCGTATACGGCACAGATGGAACAGGCGCGCAGCTGCGTGGTCAGGTACTGGTGCAAGAGCCGTCATCGCAAGCGGGCTATCTGCTGACGCGGCAGTTGGAAACGCGTCTGGGACGCAGTGGCACGGCTGCGCGCTATGCGCTGGATCTGACCATTGATCTGGAAGAAGACGGGCTTGCCATCAACGCAACGGGCGACATTACGCGGTTCAACCTGATTGGACGCGTACAATATGCCCTGCGGGATACGTCAACAGGTGCAATCATCACCTCGGACACAGTCGAAAACTTTACCGCCTATTCCGCAACCGGCACCACCGTTGCCACGCTCGCCTCCGAGCGGGACGCGGTAGAGCGGTTGATGGTGATATTGGGTGACCAGATCACGGCGCGCCTCTATGCGGCGGCGCTGCCGGCATGAAGCTGGGCCGCCGCGACGGGGCGGGCATCATTGCAAAACCACCCAAAGACAAGGTGGGGCTGCTGCTCTATGGAGGTGACCAGATGCGGGTCGCCCTCAAACGTCAGGAATACCTCAAGGCTTTGCTTGGCCCTGCTGCGGATGAGGAAATGCGACTGACGCGTATTCCTGCCGCTGATTTGCGCCGCGAGCCTGCGTTGCTGATGGATGCGATAAAGGCTGTCGGGTTCTTTCCCGGTCCGCGCGCGGCCTTTGTTGAAGGCGCAACAGAGCTGGTCGCGCAGATCATCATACAGACCATCCAAGACTGGCAACCGGGTGATGCGCAGATTGTCGTGACCGCTGGCGATCTCAAGAAAACATCCAAGCTGCTCAAAACATTCGAAAGCCACCGCGATGCATATGCTTGGGGCATCTACGATGATCCCCCCGACCGTGCCGAGATCGAGCGGCTGTTGGACGAGGCCGATCTGCGCGCCGAAGGCCCAGCCATGGCCGCACTCGAAGATCTAGCCCGCAGTCTGGACCCTGGTGACTTTCGCCAGACGCTGGAAAAACTGTCACTGTATAAATTAAGTGCGCAAGGCACCCCTGTCGAGTTGGACGATATCGCGGCCTGTGCACCTGCCTCGGTCGAGGCAGCGGTGGATGATATCCTGAACATCGTCGCGGAAAAGCAATCAACACAGATTGGCCCGATGATGCGGCGATTGCAGAGCCAAGGGGTAAATGCGGTGACGCTGAGCATTATGGCCATGCGCCATTTCCGCACGTTGCACCGCACTGCCTGCAACCCCGGTGCGCCAATCTGGGGCGTGCGCGACCGTGACCGTGTGATGCGCCAGTCACGCGACTGGGGCACTGCCAAGCTGGAAACCGCGCTGGGGATTCTAACAGATACCGACCTACAGCTCCGCTCGGCGGGTCAAACGGCCCCCGCTATGGCGATCATCGAGCGGACGTTCATCCGGCTGGCCATGTTCGGGGCCAGCTGAGCAAGAAAACAAGGGAGAGATCAAATGTACAAAGTTGTTGGTGGCGTAAAATCACGCGCGTTTCGGGTGATGTGGCTGCTGGAAGAGCTGGGCCAGCCTTACGAGATCATTGATGCGGCCCCCCGCTCGGACGAGGCGCGGAAGTACAATCCTTCGGGCAAAGTACCTGCATTGGTGGACGGTGACGACGTGCTGACGGATTCCTCTGCGATCATGCTCTATCTTGCAGACAAGCATGGCGCGTTAACTGCGCCTGCTGGCACGCCAGCACGTGCGCGGCAGGATGCCATGCTGTTCTGGTTGATCGACGAATTCGATGCGATCCTTTGGGCGGCTGCCAAACACAGCTTTGTTTTTCCCAAGGATCAACGTGTGCCTGTGATTAAGGACAGCCTGAAGGCCGAGTTCGCGCGTTCAGCCGCCCTGCTGGCCGAGCGGCTGGAGGGCCCCTTCCTGATGGGCGAAGAAATGAGCGTGCCTGATATTTTGGCTGTGCATTGCATCAACTGGTCTATCGGTGCGGGATTTCCGGCAGTAGATGAACGCTTGGGCGCATGGGCGGCTGGCCTGCGCAAGCGCGACGCATTCAAGGCCGTGCGCGCCCGCGAAGCGGCCTAGGATTTCAGGCGGGCCGCCGCGTGCTGGCCCGCCCATGCCCCTGTGGCAAGGCAAGCGTTGATCAGATAGCCGCCTGTGGGTGCTTCCCAATCCAGCATTTCCCCTGCTGCATAGGTGTTTGGCAGGGCCTTGATCTGCAATCCTTCGTCCAGTCCGCTGTGCGCAATCCCGCCCGCAGTCGAGATCGCCTCATCCATCGGGCGCAGGCCTGCATGTTCGAGAGGCAGCGCCTTGATGATGCCCGCGAGGGCAGCAGGGTCTTTGGGCAAGGGCATAGCCATTTCCTGCAACAGCGCAATCTTGGCCGCATCCAGCCGGAGCGTTTTGCGGATATGTTCCTTCAGTGTGGTTTTACCTTGAGGTTTGGACAGCTTTTGAACAACTGCTGCCATGTCCATATCAGGCGCCATATCCATCAACAGCGGATGCCCTTCGCGCACGCCGCGCGAGACGGTATAGATGCCGCCACCTTCCAGACCTGCGCGTGAGATCACGGCCTCTCCACGTGAGATATAATCACCCGATGACAGGGCGATCCCTTTAATCGCTGTACCAAGATGCTTGTCCATATACGCAGACCACGCGACAGCAACGCCTGCATTGGCAGGGGCGAAGGGCGCTAATGGCACATCTTTTGCCACCAGCAAATCGGCCCACGCCCCGTCCGAGCCGAGACGCCGCCAGCTGGCCCCGCCCAGCGCAAGGATTGTCGCATCCGCAACCAGCGTTTGCGCACCCTCGGGCGTGTCAAAGGTCAGCGCGTCATGCCCCCAGCCGGTCCAACGCCAACGGGTGTGGAACGTCACACCCAGATCGGTCAACCGCCCCATCCATGCGCGCAGCAACGGCGAGGCCTTCATCGCATCGGGAAACACACGTCCGGTGGAGCCTGTAAAAACGCTCTGGCCTAGGTCCTGCGCCCAGTCTTGAACCGCCTGCGCATCAAAGCCCTGCATGATGGGCGTCAACCACGGCGCCGCATTGCTGTAGGCTGCGTGAAAACGCGCAGTGTCTTCCGATTTGGTAAGGTTCAGGCCAGACTTGCCTGCCATAAGGAATTTACGCCCGACGGAGGGTTTCGCCTCACAAACCGTGACGGCCACACCATTCTGGGCCATCACCTGCGCAGCCATCAGGCCTGCGGGGCCAGAACCGATAACAACGGCATGCTTCATTGCTGCGGCTCGGACGGCGCGTTGCCCTTTATTTCGATCACGCGCCGCGGATATGGAATTTCGATGCCATTGTCGCGCAGGGCATTCCAGATCAGGAACAACACGTCGGAGGTGTATTTATTGGGGCCGTCATCAATACCGTTGACCCAGAATTCGACTGCAAAATCGATGCCGCTATCGCCAAACCCGCGCAATTCGCAATCGGGGGGATAAGGCAGATCCTGTACATCGGGATGCGTGGCCACTGCCGCTTCGATGATTGCGGGAACCAGATTGATATCCGTGTCATAACTGACCGAGAACGGCGCTTCATATCTATTGGCCGAGCCGGAATCGGAATAGTTTACCACGCGGGTTGTGATGAAGTCCTCGTTGGGGACCACAATCCAGCGGCCATCGAAGGTTTCCAAAATTGCTGCTCGGGCGGTCATTTTGACAATCTGGCCTGACTCGCCGCCGTCCAGCTCAACATAATCGCCGACAGTGGCCTGCCCCTCGACCAGCAGGATCACCCCCGAGATAAAGTTGGAGGCGATCTTTTGCAGACCGAAACCCAGACCAACACCGATTGCACCACCCAAGACCGCCAGCGCGCCCAGATTGATACCCATCACATTCATCAGAAGCAGGAAGGCGACAGCAAAGATAATAAACTCAACCGTCTTGATCAGCAGTTGCCGGATCGACGGTCGCATCTCTTGCTTTTCAATCAAGGCAGAGGTTTGCGTGTTGGACCACTGGCCCAGCCAGAACAGCAGCGACCCCGCGATCAGACCGCGCACAATCGAGATGAGCGAGAACTGGATGTTGCCAACACCGACGATCGTCTCGCTCAGCGTGAGAGTGACCAGATCAAGCAGCCCGAAGGTGTAGAGCGCCGCAATCGGAAGCAGGACAAAGCGGCCCAGCACCTTGAGGAAAGGATCACGCAGAATGTCGCGCACGAATATCCGTGCAGCGAGAAAAATGAACAGGCGTTTACCAAAGGCGATCACCGCCCCGCTGTCAAAGATCGAGCGGACAATCTGTTCGCCTATTCCGGTCAGGGCGTAGGCCAGCAGCGGCAGGATTAAAGGCAGGAATTGCAGTACCAGCAAACGCGCCGAGGTGAACATGTTCTGCGTTTCGCCAGGGTCGACCAGACGTTGCAGCGCCGGGCGTAACCGCCGCGAAATCACCACTGCCAAAAGATAGGCCGCCACCAGTATGGCAAACTGTGACCACGCCGCAGGGCTGAGCAACCAACCCAGTGCCAGTTCATAGGCTTGTACGCCGTAGCCCGCAATCTGCTGCACGATTGGCGGATATCCCGAGAGGTCAAAATTCATGTTAGTACCCTTGCCTGACTGGTTATCCGTACCACCCTCTTGGCGCAGGGACAAAGGAGGATCAAGTGGCCCGTACACTGGACAAAGAAAAGCGCGACCCGATTTGCCCGCTATGCCTGCGGCCGATCCCCGAAGGCGTCCCGCAGAGCCAGCATCACCTGATCCCCAAGCTTAAGGGGGGAAAGGGCGGTCCGATGATCCTGATGCACCACATCTGCCACCGCGAAATTCACGCCACATTGACCGAGGCGGAGCTTGCCCGCAGCTATCACACGCCCGAAGCGCTGCGCGCGCACCCGCGACTGGCCAAATTTGCGGCGTGGGTGGCCAAGCGCCCGCCGTCATTCCGCTCAAAAATACCGGGGGGTATGCGCAAGCGGTAGGTTTGTGATATGCCCCGAAAAAACCGCCTGAACAGGCAATAACTGGAGCAGTCCTATGCGTATCGCGATTATCCTCACATCCCTTTTGATGCTTGCCGCCTGTGACGTGCCGTTCGTCCCACTGATCTAATGACACATGGCCTTGATCCCGTGGGCGATATGCTCGGGCGCGGCCAAGGTATCAACGCAGAGCAGACGCGCAGTTGCTGCCAGATCGTCCGGTTCTACGATCCGGTCTATCAGGCCAAAGGCAAGCGCCTCGTCTGTCAGTACCTTCTGGCCGCCCATCAGGATCATCTTGGTGCGTGCAGGGCCGATCAGAGCTGCCATGCGCGCAGGATCGCTGGGTTGCGGTAGAAAGCCGAGCTTCATCACCGGATAGAAAAACTTGGCCCCAGGTACGGCAATGCGAATATCGCAGGCCAGCGCCATGCCCATGGCACCGCCCGCCAGTGTACCGTTTAGTGCCGCAATGGTGAGGCCAGGCAGCCGCGCTATTGCGCCTGACAAACGCTCCCACAGGTCCGAAACGGCCAGACCTGCGCGCGCAGCGTCCAGATCGGCGCCCGCGCTGAAAATCTTGCCACGCCCTGTTAGGATAACAGCACGGGCCTCGCCCGCACGCTCCATTATCTCACACAGCTCGCGCAGCATGTCTTCGGTCAGCGCGTTGGCCTTGTCGGGGCGATTGAGCGTGATGGTCCAGACGCCCGCCTCTTGCGACAGCTCGATCATATCAGGCCCACCGCGCGGCGGATGCCTTCCTCGCGCAGCGATATTTCCTCGCCACAGTAGCTGTCTGAATCTGCGCTGCACATCCACAGCAGGCATCTGGCCGGCCAGTCGGCAGGGATATGCACCTCCCAATCCAGCTGGCTGACGGGGTTGATGCCCGACGCTTTGATTTTACGCTGCATTTCGGTGGCAACTGTACCGGGAGACAGGCCAATCGCACGGATACCGTTTACAGACTCTTCGAGGTGCAGCGAACGGTTGAGCATGTTAACCGCCGCTTTGGATGCGCAATAAGCGCTCCATCCCTCAATCGCGTTATGCGCAGCCCCTGAGCTGATGGTGAGAACAGAGCCGCCGCCACCTGATTTGAGCGCAGGCAGCGCGGCATGGACGCCGTTGAACACCCCTTTGACATTGATATCAATCAGCTGGCCCCAATCATCGGGATCTGCCGCGCCCAGAAGGCTGATCGGGTCCACAACGCCTGCGTTGTTAATCAGCACATCCAGCCCACCAAAGACTTGCACGGCTGTTGCCACTGCCGAGGACATCTCGCTGTAGCGCGCCACATTACACGGAATAGCAATCGCCCGTTCGCCAATCTCTCCTGCGAGGGCGGCGATATCATCCTGTGAGCGCGCCAGCAGCACAACATTTGCGCCCGCATTGGCGAAAACCCGCGCAGCCTCCGCCCCGATGCCGCGACTGGCGCCTGTGATCATCACTGTCTTTGCCGTCATATCCATCTAGATTCTCCAAGATCTTGCAGGTTTTTGTATCATATTGACCATTTAGGTAGCGCGACCGCGCCTTGCAGGCCACCCCATGTATACAGCAGCGCACCGCCCCTTGACCCGCTGTGCTGTTTGCCTGACGTTTGTACCAACATTTGAATGACAAGGATTTCACCAATGTCTATTGCCCGCGCCTATCTGACCTCTACCGCGATCAGCCTGTCACTGTTTGCGACCGCTGCAAGCGCCGATCTGACCGCCACCAATGTCTGGGAAGACTGGCGCGGGTATATGGAAGGCATGGGCTATGTTGTCACAGCAACCGAGGATGTATCGGGCGACAAGTTGTCGGTGAGCGATATCGCTGTGCAGATCGAAGGTGGTCCTGACATCTCTTCCATGACCATGCGTATGGGGATGCTCGAATTTGTGGAGCTGGGTGATGGGACAGTAGAGGTCGTGATGCCCGCGGTGATGCCGATGACAATTGATATCGTCCCGAAAAGCACACCACGCCCTGCGCGCATCTCGCTTGACTATACTCAAGATGGCCAGCGGATGATCGCAAGCGGCGATGCGGCTGCCATGCAGTATGACTACACGGCGGACAGCTTCGGCATTGCCCTGTCGGGCCTGTCGGTAGACGGGACAGAGTTTGACGAGACCACCGCACGATTTGTTTTAACGGGGACGGGCGTTGAATCCAAAACCAATGTCAGCGTGGGCGAGACACGGCGATACACGCAGTCGCTAAAAATCGGGCAAGCCGCGCATGATTTGTTCTTCAAATCACCCGACGGGGTTGAGGCGATGACCCTCAACAACACAATGCAAAATCTCTCTCTTGAGAGCATCAGTGCTTTGCCTGTTTCCGAGATTCCCCAGACGCAGGATATCATGCCCCTGATCGCGGCAGGTTTTGCCGTCGACGGCACCTTTAAAGCGACGGGAAGCGAAACAAAGATCGAAGTAGTCTCGGAAGAAGGTACATCAAAGATCAAGACAGGCTCGGCCAGCTCGACCTTAGGGATCGCGATGGGCGCGGACGGAATCATCTATGACGTCGCGGCCACTGAGGTACAGTTGGGTGCGCAGCTGGCGGGTTTGCCCTTTCCCCTGTTTGCAGAAATGGCGCAGTCGGGGTTCGAGATGCGGGCACCTGTGATGAAGTCCGAGACCCCGCAGGACTTTTCGCTGGCGTTTGATATGACGGATTTCACCATGTCGGATATCATCTGGGCGCTGTTTGATCCGTCAGGTCAGCTGCCCCGCGACCCAGCCACGATCGCCTTGGGCCTGAGGGGTAAGGCAAAGGTTCTGTTCGATACCCTCGATCCCGAACAGATGGGTAAGCTGGCTGGCAGCGGCGCCGTCCCGGGTGAACTGAATGCCCTCACGATTGACCGCCTCACAGTAGACGCGGTTGGTGCAAGGGTGGATGCCACGGGTGACTTCACTTTTGACAATACCGACACGACCACTTTGCCGGGATTTCCCAAACCTGTCGGTGACATCAACATCGACGTTGCGGGTGCCAATGCTTTGATGGACAAGCTGGTTGCGATGGGCCTGCTGCCAGCCGATCAGGTAATGGGTGCGCGCATGATGCTGGGCCTGTTCGCCGTTCCAGGTGACGCAGATGACACGCTGAAATCCAAGATAGAGTTTAACGAGGCAGGGCAGATATTGGCCAATGGTCAACGGATCAAATAACGCCATTTATCTTTGATAGTTGAAAAGCGGTCCAATCGCGGGCCGCTTTTCTTTTAGCGCACGCCCTTGCGGGGGGTCTATCCCACCGCTACCTCTACCCCCTGATCAGGAGTGTACGATGACCCAATCCCTTGAGGCGCTGACAGCGCATATGCTGGAGGCGGCAAAGACCGCAGGCGCAGATAACGCAGATGCTATGGCTGTGCGCGGTACATCACTTTCAGTGACTGTCCGCTCGGGCGCGATGGAAGAAGCCCAGCGCGAGGAAGGGACCGATGTCGGGTTACGGGTATTCGTCGGCCAGCGCACGGCGATTGTCTCCGCCTCTGACACTTCTGCGCGAACCCTGTCTGACATGGCGGAACGGGCGGTGGCCATGGCGCGTGAAGCACCTGAAAACCCTTATGCCGGCCTAGCGGATGCGGATCAGCTGAGCACCGTTAGCGACGCCACGTCGCTGGAGCTGTTCGACCCGTCACAAGAACCGGCCCCAGAAGCATTGCAACAAGATGCCATGATCGCCGAGGCGGCTGCACTGGATGTAGCAGGCATCGAGCAAGTAGATGCAGCAAGCGCAGGATATGGTGCGCGCGAGATACATCTGGCCGCCAGCAACGGCTTTGCGGGCGGAACCCACCGCACCGATCGTGGCCTGAGCTGTATTGCCATTGCTGGCACCGGCACGGGAATGGAGCGCGACTATGACGGTGACAGCCGCATCTTCCAGCGCGACCTACGCAGCGCAGAAGAGATCGGACGCACCGCAGCAGAGCGCACCTTGCTGCGTATGAACCCGCGCAAACCGCCCACAGGCAGCTATCCTGTCTTGTTTGATGAACGCATCGCAAGCTCGCTGATCGGGCATCTGCTGAGTGCGATTAATGGCAGCGCCATCACGCGCGGCGCGTCCTTTTTGCGCGATGCGATGGGAACACAGGTGCTTCCAGAAGGTCTATCGCTGATCGAAGATCCGCACCGCCCCCGCATCACAGGCAGCCGCCTTTTTGATGCTGAAGGTCTGCCCACTGCAAAGCGGGCGGTGGTGGAGAACGGTATACTGCAAAGTTGGACGCTTGATCTGGCAACGGGTCGACAACTGGGTCTGCCCTCTACTGCGAATGCCGCGCGCGGTACGGGGTCCGGCCCTTCGCCCAGCCCATGGAACATGGCACTGACCCAAGGGACAGCCAGCCGCGATGATCTGATCCGCGATATGGGTACCGGCCTGCTGGTCACTTCGATGATCGGATCGACCATCAACCCCAACACGGGCGACTATTCGCGCGGGGCAGCGGGACTGTGGGTGGAGAACGGCGAGATCACCCATGCGGTGAACGAATGCACGATTGCGGGTAATCTGCGCGACATGCTGCTGGCAATCGTACCTGCCAATGATGCACGCACACACCTCAGCCGCGTTGTGCCGTCACTACTAGTATCGGGTATGACCATTGCCGGCGACTGATCTTCCCCTGTTGATTGATGCTGTCCGCATGGCAGGCCGCGTTGCGACCAGCTATGTCGGCGCGTCAGCAAAACGCTGGGACAAGCCAGGCGGTGCAGGCCCCGTGACAGAGGCTGATCTGGCCGTGAATGACCTGCTGCAATCGGTATTGCTATTGGCGCGTCCCGACTATGGCTGGCTATCGGAAGAAACCGAAGACGGCACGATCAGGCTGGGTCATGATCGTGTGTTTATCGTCGATCCCATAGACGGCACCCGCAGCTTCACCGAAGGCGCCAACACTTGGGCGCATGCAATAGCTGTAGCTGAACATGGCAAGATTACTGCAGCGGTAGTCTATCTGCCGCTTCGCAATCTGCTGTACACGGCTGCTCTGGGTTCGGGCGCATTTCTGAACGGCTTCCCCATTGGTGCCTCGCAAATCGACAGCTTTGCACAGGCCACCATCCTTGCTGCAAAACCCGCAATGGCCAGTACTGTTTGGCGCAGTGGCGCATGCCCGCCGTTCAAACCTGCCTATCGCCCCTCGCTGGCTTACCGTCTGGGGCTGGTGGCGCAAGCGCGGTTTGACGCCATGCTAACCCTGCGGCCCAGTTGGGAGTGGGACATCGCCGCAGGTGCGTTGATTGTTGCCGAGGCGGGCGGCACCATTACCGATCAGCGCGGACAAGCCTTGCGGTTCAATAACCCCGATCCGCGTCTCGACGGAGTTGTTGCGGGAGGTGCTGCTATTCACACTGCCGTAATGGGTGCGCTGGCATAAGGTCATGTGTTTGCTTGACGGCACCACCTCGCGCCGTGCAAACACGCAATGACCAACCTCAAAGGACCCATGAATATGACCCAACGCCTGCACCTAGTCTTTGGTGGCGAGCTGGTAAAACCCAGCGAAAACACCTTCAAGAACGTGGACGACATTCATGTTGTTGGCATCTTTCCAACGTATGAAGCCGCCTATAACGCGTGGAAAAACGAAGCGCAGCGCACCGTGGACAATGCCCATATGCGCTATTTCATCGCCCATCTGCACCGTTTGCGCGATGAAGCAACAGCAGCTTCTCCCACAGAAGAACTGGGTTAAGGCGGCCCGTGGCCCGCTCTTTGGGCCTGACGGCGTACCGTGCGATTGCGGGGCGCGGCGAGGGGCGGATGCCGCCCCTCAATATCCCGCGCCCCGAAGGCGAGCTTTTGTGGATACATTGTGGCGAGCCTGACGGTTATCTCGCTGTACAGGATCTGGCGATGCGCCAGATCGCCAGCAGGCCCGGACTGAATGTGCTGATTACAATGGCCGACCTTCCGCGCAGCATGACAGACTCCACGCCGCCAGCGCATATCATTCTGACGGAGGTCTGCGACGAGCATCCCGCCAGCGTCGAGACATTTCTGGATCACTGGGCGCCAGATTGCTGCGTCTGGACATGGGGCAGACTGCGACCAAATCTGCTACTGTCGGCATCAGCACGGAACTGTCCGATGTTTTTGATCAATGCGGATGCAGCAGGGTTTGATGGCCGCAGGGACCGCTGGCTCCCCGATGTGGCGCGCAATCTACTGCCTTTGTTCAGCGCCGTCATGGCCCGCAACCCCGCAGCAGCGCGGCGGCTGTCCCAACTGGGGCTGGGCCACGGGGAAACGGAAATCACTGCGCCGTTGCAAGCAGGGGGACAGGCATTGGCCTGTAACGAAACCGATCTGGCTGATCTGGCAGCCACGTGTATCGGGCGTGCGATATGGTTTGCCAACGGTGTACAACCAGAAGAATTGCAAACTGTGCTCGCCGCCCACCGACAGGCCCTGCGCCTGTCCCACCGCTTGTTGCTGGTGTTGCGGCCCGCTGGTGCGCTGGACCCACAAGATGCATATGCCCAAATCCGCGCGCAGGAATTTCGCGTGCTTCAGTGGGATGAAGGTCAGTATCCTGATGAAACAACTCAAGTTCTGATCAGCGAAGACCCTCATGATATCGGACTGTTCTATCGCATGGCGCCTGTCTCGTTTTTGGGTGGCTCACTGGTTGCGGGGCGCGGCGGCGTTGACCCGCTAGAGGCAGCGGCCCTCGGCTCTGCCGTTCTGTACGGCCCGCGCGTCGGGCGGTATCTGCAAAGCTATTCGCGCCTTGCCTCGGCGGGTGCTGCGCGGATCATCAACGACAGTGCCGCCTTGGGCATGGCCGTCTCGCGGCTGGTTGCACCCGATCAGGCCGCCATCATGGCTCATGCGGGTTGGGAAGTGGTTAGCGAAGGCGCAGTGCTGATGGACCGGATTACTGATCTGGTGCAGGATATGCTCGACACCCAGCAAGGAGTTGAATGATGCGCGCGCCTGCCTTCTGGCACACCACGCGGCCTGGCTTGCGCGCAAGACTATTACAGCCGCTTGGCGCGGTTTATGCCCGTGCGACAGCGCGCAGGCTGGCACAAGGCACACGGCAAAAGATGAATGTGCCGGTGATTTGCGTGGGCAATATTAACGCAGGTGGCACCGGCAAAACGCCCACGGTGATTGCAGTGGTCGAGAGGCTTCGCGACATGTACCTTGAGCCGCATATCGTGTCGCGCGGCTATGGCGGCACGTTGGAAGGCCCCGTGCGCGTAGACCCTGCGCGCCACACTGCGGCACAAGTCGGCGACGAGCCATTGCTGTTGGCCGCCTTTGCAGAAGTCTGGGTTGCACGTGACCGCGCCGCAGGCGCGATGGCCGCGCAAGAAGCAGGCGCAAAGGTGATCGTGCTGGATGACGGTTTCCAGAACCCCGCACTGCACTATGATCTGAGCATCGTCGTTGTAGATGCACAAAAAGGGTTTGGTAATGGTTTATGCCTACCCGCAGGACCGCTGCGCGAACCCGCAAATATAGGGTTGGCACGGGCTGATCTGCTACTGTCTATCGGTGACGCCTCTGCGCAAGAGCAGTTTAAATCGGGGATTTCAGCCAACACGCCCTCCCATGTTCAAGCGGCACTGACTCCGCTGCAAACTGGTATGGACTGGACAGACACGCCTCTGCTTGCCTTTGCGGGCATTGGTCACCCTGAAAAGTTTTTCGCTACACTGCGCGGTCTAGGTGCCACGCTGGTTCATGCAGAACCGCTGGAGGATCATCAGCCGCTGACCTCTGCGCTGTTGGGACGGTTGGAGGCGGACGCCCGCGCGCAAGGTGCGCAACTGGTGACAACGGAAAAAGATGCTGTTCGCCTCCCGGCAGCGTTCCGCAGCAAGGTCATCACATTGCCTGTCAGGCTCAGGCTATCCGATCAGAACGCGCTATGGGACGCGCTGGACAGGATTGCCACGGAGGCCGCTAAGCCCTAGTCATCCTCGCCCAGTTTTGGCGCAGGTCGTTTGAGCGACAGCTCCGCTCCGGAAAACTTGAAGGGTGAGTTGATACCCGGCACACCATCAATTTCGATCTGCATGCCACGCGCAATCACCTGAGGGTCGTTGAACGTGTCTTCCATCGTGTTGATCGGCCCTGCGGGAACATTGTGGTCTTCGCACAATTGCAAAAGGGCATCGCGGGTATGAAGGCGGGTGGCCCCCTCCAGCCGTGCGTTCATCGCGGAGCGGTTGGCAACGCGGTCTGCATTGCTGGCATAGTCGGCATCATGCGCCATGTCATCCAGCGCCAGCAGGGTGCAGAGGCGCTGGAACTGCCCGTCGTTGCCTGTGGCGATGATCAAATGACCATCAGAGGTCTCGAACACTTCATATGGCGTAAGGTTGGGATGGGCGTTGCCCAGACGTGTGGGCGCATTGCCCGTTGTCAGGTAATTCATCGCCTGATTACCTGTGATCGCAACCGCACAATCCAACAATGCCATATCAATATGCTGGCCTACACCTGTTGTATTGCGCTGGTAAACCGCGGCGAGGATCGCTGTGGTGGAATAAATGCCTGTAAAGATATCCGTAATTGCCATGCCGTGTTTTTGCGGCTGGCGGTCAGGCTCTCCGGTGATGGACATCAGGCCCGAAATACCCTGAATAATAAAATCATACCCAGCGCGGTGCGCATATGGACCTGTCTGGCCAAAACCGGTGATCGAGCAATAGATCAGTCCGGGGAAGCGCGCCTTGAGCGTTTCATAGTCCATCCCGTATTTGGCAAGCCCACCCGTTTTGAAATTCTCGATCAGGATATCGGCATCTTCCAACAGGGCGTGCATCTTTTGCTGCCCTTCGGGTGTGCGTAGATCGACGATCACAGATGCTTTGCCGCGATTGGCCGAGTGGAAGTAAGAGGCCGATTTGTCATCATCCCGCTGCACAAAAGGTGGACCCCACTGGCGCGTATCATCGCCAGCGGGGCTTTCGACCTTGATTACTTCAGCGCCCAGATCAGACAGGGTCTGGCCAGCCCAAGGACCCGCCAGAACGCGGGCCAATTCGATTACTTTCAATCCGGTAAGAGGCGCTGCCATCAGCCTGCCAATGCGTCTTCGATGATTTCCTTCATCTCGGCATAGCTCATGTTGGAGTATTTTTTACCGTTGATGACAAAGCTGGGCGTGCTGTCGATGCCGTCGGCTTCGGCGTTTTCCTTGTACCACGCCACCAGTGCCTGCTGGTTGTCGCTGTCTTGCAGGCAGGCTTCGATTGTCTCGTTGTCCAGTCCTGCCAAACGGCCAATTTTACGCAGTTCTTCCACGATGGCGGCGGGGTCACCTGCGCGGGTCCATTGAGCTTGGTTGGCATAGATCAGGTCGGCCATGCCAAAGAATTTGTCCTTCCCGCCACAGCGCGCCACCTGAGAAGCCCAAAGGCCGAAGCGGTCAAAGTAGACTTCGCGGTAGACGAATTTGACCTTCCCCGTGTCAATGTAATCGGTTTTCAGTTGCTTGTACGGGCCTTGGTGGAAGGTCGCGCAATGCGGGCAGGTGAAAGAGGCGTATTCGATAATCTCTACGGTGGCGTCCGCATTGCCCGCGATCATGTCAGGGATTGCGGAGGTGTCTACATCACCGCTTGTGCCTTGCGCATTGGCGGCACCCGGCAGGGCTGCGTCGGGGAAGGCAACTGTTGTCGCGCTGCGGTTGCTGGTCATGTACCAGCTGCCAAGGCCAAGGGCGGCAAAGGCGCCAAGGAGGATATTTCTGCGGTTCATCGTCTGTGTCCTTCGATCAGTGAATCTTGTTTAGCATACAACGCGCATGCCTAGCTATTTTGCTTTTTCAATATGTTCTCGCCGAGTCGTGCCAGCGCATCGCGCAGACCGTCATCGCCGATCTGCGCCGCCTTTTCCGCTGCTTTCGCTTGCAGGGCAGGATCTGGGGCAGCAGTGGTTTTCTTGGGCGCATGTTCAAACGCCACGCGCCCTTCGGCAAATCCGGTCGCTGCTGTTTGCGTCACCCGCACCCGCGCGATGGCATTATAGCCGTAGACGGCATTGACCCGCGCACGCAGCTGTTCTTTTTGCATCTCAAGCACGGGTGCATTGGCCCCTGTCGTCAGCAAGGTCAAAGTTGCTCCCATGCCACCGCGTCCGTAGGAAACCTCAACCGGCCGTGATATAGCTGCGGCATCATCACCCACCACTTCAGCCCAGTTGGTCAGCAGACGGGACTGCGCAAAACCACGGCTTTCGGACGCCTTGCGAATCTTGCCGGTGAGCAAGCTGGCCGTTCGGGCAAATCCTTTGGTTGTGGTGCGGCGGGGCGGCATAACGGCTTTCTGTGTCAGGGCGGTGGCACCCGAAAGGTGCCCGCGCTATGTGGAGTACATGGCATCATAGCGCAACCATGCGCCCCTGCCACTATGACAAATAGGGATTGGTTCATAAACAGTGCGTGACAATGATAACATGTCTGTAACCTTGCTGGATTGGTACGATGCAAACGCCCGCGAGATGCCGTGGCGTGTATCGCCGCGTGACCGCGCCGCGGGGGTGATGCCCGACCCTTACGCCATCTGGATGAGCGAGATCATGTTGCAACAGACGACTGTCGCGACGGTGAAAGACTATTTCAGGCGATTCATCACACGTTGGCCGACTGTTGCTGCGCTGGCGGCGGCGGAAGATGCTGATGTCATGGCCGAATGGGCGGGTCTTGGATATTACGCGCGCGCCCGCAACCTGCTGAAATGCGCCCGCGCTGTTGTAGCCGATCACGCAGGCACCTTTCCCGCAAATCACGATACCCTGCTCAAGCTGCCGGGGATCGGGCCATATACGGCGGCGGCTGTCTCTTCGATCGCGTTTGATCTGCCACATGCTGTTCTGGACGGAAACGTCGAGCGTGTGATGGCCCGTTTGCACAATATCCACACACCGCTACCAGAGGCGAAACCAGAATTGATAGCAGAGGCAAAGGCGCTGACCCCGCAAAAACGCCCCGGCGATTATGCCCAAGCCGTGATGGATCTGGGCGCCACGATTTGCACGCCGAAATCGCCTGCTTGCGGCATCTGTCCATGGCGTGATCCCTGTGCTGCACGCGCAGCTGGCACCGCAGCGGACCTGCCTAAAAAGACACCGAAAAAGGCCAAGCCCATCCGCCATGGCACCGTCTATCTGGGGCGGCGTGAGGATGGTGCGTGGCTGCTGGAGACCCGCCCTGAAAAAGGACTGTTGGGCGGTATGCTCGGCTGGCCTGGATCGGATTGGGTTGATACTGCCCTTCCGCACCCCGACAGCACCCCCCCCATCCAAGGCGACTGGCGCGCTTTGGAAGGCGAGGTGCGCCATACTTTCACACATTTCCATCTCATTCTGCGGGTGATGGTGGCCCGACTTCCACAGAACGCGCAGCCCGATCAGGGTGAATTCAAACCGCTAGCTGCATTCAGCCCGTCCGATTTGCCAACTGTCATGCGCAAGGCCTATGATTTGAACGCGCAGGACGTAACGCCACGTATGACACAAGGCGGGTCTCTGCTATAATATCTGCACAGCGACAAACAGGTTCCAACCCATGACAGATACCGCCCAACCCATTCCGCCCTCCGAGCTGTCCAAGCTCAGCCGCGCCTTGCCTTTCTGGCTATCACTGGCGCTGGTGCCGCTGATATGGATCTCGGCGTTTTATGGCGGCTGGACGTTGGTGATTGTACCTGCCGCGACGTGGTATCTGTTCTCGGCGCTGGACGCCGCAATCGGGCTTAACACGGAAAATGCCGATTTGTCTGCCACAGACGATGATATGTACTGGTACAAGATGATCACGATCATTTGGGCGCCCGTGCAGGGCGCGATGCTGCTGGGTCTGTTATGGTACGTCCCGCAAGCCGACCATCTAAGCACGTTTGAGCGGATTGCCGTGTTCTTTGGCGCCGGGGTGATTACAGGCACAGTGGGCATCAACTATTCCCATGAACTGATGCATCAAAAGGACAAGGTCGAACGTTGGATGGCCGATATCTTGCTGGCAATGGTTCTTTATTCCCATTTCCGGTCCGAGCATCTGCTGGTGCATCACCGCTATGTCGCTACACCGCGCGACCCCGTGACCGCGCGCTATAACGAAGGATTCCACCGCTACTACCCTCGGGTTCTGCGGCAAAGTCTGGTCAGTGCCTTTGGCGCTGAAAAGGCGATGCTGGCCCGCAAAAACCTGCCGTGGAGCGACCGCAGCAATCCCTTCTGGCGCTATTGGGCGCTGCAGCTCAGCTGCTTTGTGCTGGCGTTTTTACTGGGCGGTTGGGCCGGTGTCGGGCTGTTTCTGGTGCAGGCAGGTGTTGCGATCTGGCAGCTGGAGCTGGTCAACTACATCGAACACTACGGCCTGACACGCAAACATCTGGGCGACGGAAAATACGAACATGTTCGCCCGCACCACAGCTGGAATGCCGCGCATAAGGCATCGAATTGGCTGCTGATTAATTTGCAGCGCCATTCCGATCACCATTACAAACCCGATCGCCGTTTTGCCGTGTTGCAGAACTATGGCCCAGACGAAGCACCGCAACTGCCATTCGGTTATCCGCTGATGACAATGCTGGCGATGATGCCGCCGCTGTGGCGCCGTGTGATGAACCCGCGCGTGCGCAAATGGCGCAGCATGTATTACCCCGAGGTGTCCGACTGGCAGGCCTATAACCGCGCCGAGACACCGCAGCCGCGCTAAGCGGTTCTTAATCCCTTGCTGCGATGGTTTGACGATAGCGTTGAACAGGGGATTCTTATGCAGCAGACCGTGACAGCCCAGCCATCGCATGATGCGACCTGCCTCATCATCGAAGATAGCCAGTTTGACCAACAGATGATGACACGGGTTGTGGCCCGTTCACGGGAGCGGCTGCAGGTAAAGGTGGTCGGCACACTGCAATCCGCCCGCGAGTGCCTTGCAACAGGCGATGTCTCCCTGATCCTTCTGGATAACCGATTGCCAGACGGCATCGGTGCAAATTTTGCGCTTGAACTGGCGTCAGACCCCAGACATGCCTCCACACCCGTTATCATGGTCAGCGATTGGCCCACCCCGTTTATGTGGGAAAAAGCCGCCTCTGCAGGGGTTCTATATGTGGTTAACAAGGCCGAGTTCGGTGTCCGGTACGTAAAGCAAGCCCTGCGAAAAAGTCAGCCAAACCACGCGCGCGCGAGCTAGAGCAGGACTGCTGCGCGTGGTGGATATTTGGCGCAGCACAATTGTAGCGCGCGCAATGTCAGCGTACTTGCAGATACATGGATTACCTTGTTTCGCTTTTGCCGTTAGCACAGCCTCTCGCTCTTGTTTCACTCACTATTGCAGTCTTCGCAGGGCTGATGGGCCAAGCGCTCTCTGGCGGGGTCAGGTTTGGCAACCGTAGACCAGAACCACCCCCGAAAACCAAAACTGGCAAAGCCCTCCGCGTGGTTGAGCGGATTGGGACGGGTGTTTTCTTTGTCTGTTTGACTGTCATTTTGGGTGCATCACTCAGCGGCGCATAAAAAAAGCCCCGCCATAAAGGCGGGGCCAAGGTGAGTGTCATCGTTGCGATCCCTCGGATAGAGGGCGCAGTGACACTGGCGGTGTTCGAATTTCTGGATAATCAGGCTTGCATTTCAGCCCTGATTTGCTGGCGCAATACGTCGATTGAGACGTGTTTTCCTTCTTTTTTATAGCACCAGTATGTCCATCCGTTGCAGCTAGGCGCGCCTTCAAGAGCGGCACCGACTTGGTGGATGGATCCTTTGACGTCATCACCGATGAGCGTGCCATCGGCGCGCACTTTGGCTTTATGACGGTTGTTCATGGAATAGAGGTTCTCGCCCGGGCGCAGCATACCACGCTCGACCAGCTGGCCGAAGGGTACGCGGGGTTCCGCCCGTTTCGACGTGGTGGTTTGCAGCGCTTCCATGTCAAACTTGCGCACGTTTGCGATGCGTTTGGTTGCGACCTTGCGGTATTCTTCCTCCCGCTCGATCCCGATAAAATCGCGGCCCAACATTTTGGCAACCGCACCTGTGGTGCCTGTGCCAAAGAACGGATCAAGGATCACATCGCCCGGATTAGTTGAGCCAACCAGTACGCGGTGCAGCAGGCTTTCGGGTTTTTGAGTGGGGTGCGCTTTGTCACCGTCATCGTTTTTCAAACGCTCATGACCGTTACAGATGGGCAAGACCCAATCGCTGCGCATCTGAATGCCTTCATTCAGCGCTTTGAGCGCTTCGTAGTTGAAGGTGTATTTGCTGGCCTCGTCTTTGCCAGCCCAGATCATCGTTTCATGCGCATTGGTGAAACGCTTGCCGCGAAAATTCGGCATCGGGTTTGACTTGCGCCACACCACATCATTGAGAATCCAATAGCCTTGGTCCTGCAAAGCGGCACCAACGCGGAAGATGTTGTGGTAGCTGCCAATGACCCAGATCGCACCATTCGGCTTGAGCAGACGGCGCGCCGCCTTGAGCCAGGCCTTGGTGAACTTGTCATAGATCGCAAAGCTGTCGAACTGGTCCCAATCGTTATCGACTGCGTCGACTTTCGAGTTGTCGGGACGATGCAAATCACCGCGCAATTGTAGGTTGTAAGGCGGGTCTGCGAAGATGAGATCAACGCTTGCTTCAGGTAATGAATTCATCACCTCGATACAGTCGCCGCTCAGGATCGTATTAAGGGGAAGCGCCTGCGCTCCCTTTGTCTTTACTGTCATAACTCTGCCTCTGTCCCCGGTGCATTTTTTGCACTCGTTGGTTGATGACAAGGATGACTGCAGACCGATTCGTGGTCAATTTGTTTTTTGAATCAAAGTTTTAAGAATTATTCTTGCCACAAGATGTTGTGTACGGGTTTGAACAGACGTCTATGGTGTGGGGTTACGCCCAGTTTTTGCAATGCGGATATGTGGCTTTTTGATCCATAACCCATGTTCGTCTCCCAGCCATAACCGGGGTGCTGTTGCGCCAAGGACAACATGACATAATCCCGACATATTTTGGCCATAATTGAGGCCGCCGAAATGGAAACAGAACGGGCGTCGCCCTTGATGATTGTTTCCGCGCGAAGGGTCATTCCGCGCGGGATCATGTTTCCGTCGATCAGGCAATAGTCAGGCGGCACCTTCAGCCCCTCGACCGCGCGCACCATTGCAATGTGACTGGCGCGCAGGATGTTATGCTCTTCAATCTCTTCAACGCTCGCATGGGCGATAGAAACATCCGCCACCTCCATAATCTGCGAATAGAGCGCCTCACGCTTCTTGTGGCTCAGCTTCTTGCTGTCGTTCAGGCCTTCGGGGATGCGCTCAGGGTCCAGCACCACGGCGGCGGCTGTCACAGGCCCCGCCAAAGGGCCACGCCCGACCTCATCAATCCCTGCAATACGGGAATATCCTTGGGCGCGGGCGCGGGTCTCAAATGAGTAATCAGGTTGCATGGTGTTTCAGAAACCCAAACGCGCTCTCCGACGCAAGCGAAAAGGGAGAGATGCCCGAACATCTCCCCCTTCCCTTATGCCGTGCGGGGGACGTACCGCACGGGCGTCCGGCGCTGGTGTGGTGATACTCCTTGCGCCGAATTCTGTATCAGCGGCGGGCCAAGCGGTAGCCGTTCTGGCGCAAGCAACGCGCACCATAGCCAGAACGCTTGCCTTCGTTTGTCCGAACCCGAACAAAGCAGTTTTGCGGCAAACGGTTCACGAACTGGTAATTCCGTTCCAGACAGCGATTCCCGAACATCCGCACCTGACCGCGGCGGGTATCAAAGCTGCGGAAACATCTTTGTGGTAAAAGCTTGCGGTTTACGCGCTGCGGCAACGGCTTGGGCTGCACCCGCTGCCGCTGCTGGGTATGTGTGTGGCGGTGTGCGTTACGGCCATTCGCATGGCTATGCTGCTGGGCGCCGTGGCGGTGCACAAGGCTGTGTTGCTTCCGCACGGGTTTAGCGTGGGTCTGGCGGGCCCTCTTCTTGTCCTTATTGTTTTCGTGAATGATTGCACCAACGGCGGCCAGCCCCAGAATGGTGGCAATCGTGCGGGCCGTGCGATCATTATCAGCAAAGGCTGGCGCAGCGGTGAAGGCCGTCATAGCGAGGGCAGCAGCCGTAACAGTACCAATAAAGCGTGTGGGAAGTTGGAAACGCATGAGAGTGATCCTTTGAGTGAGGGGAGCAGCACATCGGAGACATGCGGCGGGTATAGGACCAAACTGGATGCAGCACCTTCAGACAGGCAATAACAGCCGCCTGTTATCGGATAACGCCTTTCGTTGGCGCTATGGGATATTGAATATCAACGCTGAAACCCGCATCGTTGGTGTCATGAAACACATCCGCATTACACTTGTTGCAGTCATGCTGCTCGCGCTCAGCGGGCCAGCCTTTGCTGCCGACTGTTACGCCGACTACAAGGCAAAACAGGATAACCCGCTCAGGCTACATTACGGTGTGGCCGAGATTTCAGGCCGATGCACAAAATCTGCTGCCCGCGCGCAGCTAGCCCAGCGTTTGGGCGCACAGGGCTGGACGCTTTTGAACGTTGTTTCGGTTTTCGGGCCGGAGGGACTAGCACAAAGGAAAGATAGTGCCGGATCAAACTTCCTCCGCTTCTGATATGCGCCGCAGCGGAGGCCGCCTGATTGTGGCGGGCATCTGCGCGGTGGCAGCTTTATTAGCGATTGGCGCAGTGGTGATGTTCTGGGCCTTGCCTGATGCGAACGCATTCAATGCGCGCGTTGAACGTATATTCGTTGAAAATGATAATCTGACCTCGGCCTCCGAAATCAAGCTGCTGGAGATTCTGGCGCAGTCGGGTACCGCGTTTTCAGACACATTGACAAACTACCGCGTGTTGATTGGTGTTTTGCTGATCTTTGCCGCCGCGATGCTGGTGGCAGCGGTCGTGTTTTTGATGCTGCTGATTACCTTCAACCGCCGCATGGCCCAGATTGAGCGGACGGGAATTCAGGTGTCATCCCTTCTTATCAGCCGCGAAGAAAACAAGGTCTATCTCAACAACCTCGGCTTCAAACTGACCGATGCGGCGATGGAAACCCTCGCCGTTCTGGCAGAAGCGCGCATGGATGATGACATCATGTCGGGTTCCGAGATTGAAGGTGTGATATCGGGCCGTTCGGCGGCTGATTGTGACGAAGCGGCGGGTGCCACGCGGATCAAACGGTTGCGCGACACACTAGGCAACCAGATCGTGAGCGAGCTGCTGGTGAAAAATATCGCGCGACGTGGCTATATGCTGGCGATTGATAAGGATGTGATCAAGGTTCTGTAGTCTTGCTTTTGCGAATGACTCGCAATTAGGGCAAGGCGTTGCTATACATGCAATATGAACAGAAGACAGTTTACCGCCTCACTCGGCGCGCTTGCGGGCGCCGCTGCCCTGCCATTTCCCGCATTGCGGGCGGCCACCGCCGCCGCACCTGCGGTACCACCAACGGCCTACGCATGGGCGCATCTGATCGTGCGCGCACAGGCCAAGGCAAGCCCCGCGATGCTGGCGCGCCAATTGGGACTTTCGCCCGAAGTTGCACAAAGCCTTTTCGACACGCTGATCCGTGATGGTGTGCTGCGCGCACCCGGTGCGGCAGGCATTGCACAGGCCGCACATCCGCTACATAGCACAGGGCATACAGCCACTGCCCCCCAAGCCTTACGCAAACGCATGCAAAACCTGATGGAGCGGGCAAAATCATCGCGACCACTGGTCAAGGACGATACTCTGGACGTAGGGTGCAGCAAAACCGTCCAAGAGAAAGATCACGATGCCAGCACCCCTGAATACATTCAAGAAAGCCCTGTCAGAGGGTAAACTGCAATTCGGCTGCTGGGTCGGTCTGGCCAACAGCTTTTCTGCTGAAATGATGGGGCAGGCTGGTTTTGACTGGCTGGTGCTTGACGCAGAACATGGCCCGAATGATCTGCGTACAATCCTGTCGCAGCTTCAGGTACTGGAAAGCACAGATGCCCACGCGGTCGTCCGCGTGCCTGTGGGCGAAACCTATATGCTCAAACAGGTCCTCGATGCTGGCGCGCAAACGGTGCTGGTGCCCATGGTGGAAAGCGCCGATCAGGCGCGACAGCTGGTGCGTGATGTTACCTACCCGCCCCACGGGGATCGCGGCGTGGGGTATGCCCTGACGCGGGCTTCAAAATTCAGCACCATCGCGGATTACGGTACGACGGCAGACGCGCAGATTTGCCTACTGGTGCAGGTAGAAAACATGCGCGGTATGGCGGCGCTAGACGATATTCTGAAAATTGAAGGCGTAGACGGTGTGTTTATCGGCCCTGCTGATCTGGCCGCTGACATGGGACACATGGGCAACGCAGGACATCCAGACGTACAAAACGCCATCATGGATGCACTGGCCCGTATCCGCGCAGCTGGCAAAGCGCCCGGCATCCTGTCGACCCGCGATAGTATGACAAACGATGCCATCGCGGCTGGCGCGCAGTTTGTAGCCGTTGGTGCAGATATCTCTTTGCTGGGTCACGCCGCACGCCAGTTGGCGGAAAAATGGCAGGCCACCAAAGGATGAACACAGGTATTGCTCTGCTGGCATTTGCGTATGTGCTCAGCCAGTTTTTTCGCGCATTCTTGGCAGTGCTCAGCCCCTTTTTAGCCACTGATATTGCGGCAACCCCCGAAGATCTGGCCTTTGCGTCCGGCCTTTGGTTTATTACCTTTGCCGCAATGCAACCGCCCATCGGGTGGGCGCTGGACACAATCGGCCCGCGCCGTACCGCGGCCACGCTGCTGCTGCTGGGTGGCGGCGGCGGTGCCGCGGTATTTGCGTTGGCCACAGCGCCCGTTCATGTCTCAATCGCAATGGCACTGATCGGAATTGGCTGCGCGCCAGTGCTTATGGCGTCCTATTACATCTTTGCGCTGGACCACCCGCCTGCGCGGTTTGCCTTTCTAGCCGCGTTGATGGTCGGGGTGGGAACACTTGGCAATATCGTCGCCTCCTATCCCACCACTTTCGCAGCCGAGACGATGGGCTGGCGTGCTGCACTCTGGGGTTTGTCCGCATTGTCTGCGGCAACGGCGGCGGGCATCTGGATCGCAGTCCGCGATCCGGTGAAAGAAGCAGAAGCCCAAAAGGGCAGCTTTTTGGAGGTGCTGCGCATCCGCGCGCTCTGGTTCATCTTTCCTCTGATGCTGGTCAGCTACGCCGAGGTCGGCGCATTGCGCGGCCTCTGGATCGGGCCTTATCTTACAGAAGTCTTTTCGGCGGAGCCGCGCCTGATCGGGCAGGCAACCCTTGCTATGGGCATCGCCATGGTGATCGGCCCCATGGCCTATAGCCCGCTGGACCGTCTGTTCGGCACCCGTAAGTGGGTGATCGCTGTGGGCAGTCTGGGCATGTTGCTGGCTACCATTGGCATGATTCTGATCGCTGATAACAATGTACTTTGGGTAATCGTTCTGATGTGCGCGATCGGCTTTTTTGGCTCGACTTATCCGGCAATCATGGCACATGGACGCAGCCTGCTGCCGCGCCATCTGGTGGGGCGTGGCGTGACGATGCTCAACCTGTGCAGCATCGGCGGGGTTGGTATCGCACAGTTTGCAACGGGCCGAATCTATGATGCGACAACGCCCGCTGAATGGGTAGCCGAGCCTTTTGTAGCCATCCTTACCCTTTTCGCTGTCGCATTGGTCGTTGGTTTGGGGATCTATTTGTTCGCCAAAGACACCAAACCCGACAGCACATAGCCCCTGCCCCTTTCCCCCATGGCCAAAGCGGTATAACACGCGCGCACCATCAAACACATATTTTGGAGTAAACGAGATGGGTTATCGCGTCGTGATCGTGGGGGCCACAGGCAATGTGGGCCGCGAAATGCTGAATATTCTGGCCGAGCGTCAGTTTCCTGTGGACGAACTGGCCGTTCTGGCCAGCCGCCGCTCGCTGGGGACGGACGTCAGCTTTGGCGATAAGACGCTCAAGACGAAAGACCTTGATACGTTTGACTTCACGGGCTGGGACATGGCCTTGTTCGCCGTCGGCTCCGAAGCGACTAAGAAATACGCGCCCGTCGCGGCCAAGCAGGGCTGTGTGGTAATCGATAACTCGTCGCTTTACCGCTACGATGCCGATATTCCGCTGATCGTGCCCGAGGTGAACCCCGAGGCGATCCACGGCTACAAGAACAAGAACATCATCGCGAACCCCAACTGCTCGACCGCGCAGATGGTTGTGGCGCTCAAGCCGCTGCACGACCGCGCCACAATCAAGCGCGTTGTTGTCAGCACGTACCAGTCGGTATCAGGCGCGGGCAAAGAAGGCGCAGATGAACTGTGGGACCAGACCAAGAGCATCTACAATCCTGTGACGGATGTGCCGCCGAACAAGTTCCAAAAGCAGATCGCGTTTAATGTGATACCGCAGATCGACGTGTTCATGGACAGCGGAGACACCAAGGAAGAGTGGAAGATGATGGTGGAGACGAAAAAGATCGTCGACCCCAAGATCAAAGTCACAGCGACTTGCGTGCGCGTGCCGGTATTTGTCGGCCACTCCGAATCTATCAACATCGAGTTTGAAGATCACCTAGACGAGAACGAGGCACGCGACATCCTGCGCGAGGCGCCGGGCATCATGGTCATCGATAAACGTGAAGACGGGGGCTATGTTTCGCCCATCGAATGTGTGGGGGATTTTGCGACTTTCATCAGTCGCATCCGTCAGGACAGCACAATCGACAACGGGCTGAACCTGTGGTGCGTCTCTGACAACCTGCGCAAAGGGGCCGCCCTGAACGCTGTCCAGATCGCAGAGTTGCTGGGCCGTGAGTGTCTGAAAAAAGGCTGATTTCCGCCGAGGCGGTGCATGGTCGAGGGGTGTCCTGACGGGCACCCCTTTTTCTTTGACCCTTCGCGTTGCATGCTGAAAACATCTCGAAAGGATTTTTTGCACATGCGCATTTTTACCCTCGCCCTTGCTGCCCTGCCACTGCCTGCCTTGGCCGACACCTTTACCGTGGCCTCTGCCCCTACGGCCGTCACAGTATACGGTGGTTTTGCTATGGTTACGCGTCAGGTGACAGTGGATGTCAGCGCAGGCACGCATGAGATTGTTTTGCCAGACCTGCCGCAATGGGTTGATGCAGGCAGTTTGCGCGCAAGCACATCAGGCGCGCAGATCACGAGCACGCGGTTGCGCACTGATGCCCTGCCTCCCCGGCCTGACGGGGATAACGAAGCAGTTCTTGAAGCCAAAGCGCGGATTAAAACGGCCGAGCGGGCCTTGAGAGATCTCGACGATGCGGTGCAAGACGCCAAGCTTGTGGTGAAAGCGGCGGATGCGCGATTGAACTTCCTGATCGGCCTGGCCTCCAGCGATACGCTTCCGTCCGAGGTGGCTGCGTTGACCGAGATTGCGCAGATGATCCAATCTGAAACTCTGGCTGCGACTCAAACCAGAATTGGTGCAGAGCGTGACGCGCGGCGTATAGATGAAGAACGCCCCGTTCTCGTGAAGGATCTGGAAGATGCCCGCGCGGCCCTTGCTGCCCTGACACCACCAGCAGAGCGAAAGGCGCTGTTGGCTCTTTCCATCGCTGCGCAGGAAGCCGGCGAAATTATCGCCACGATAAGCTACCCCGCGCAGGCGTCTTGGCAGCCTACTTATGATGTTGTACTCAGCCGTGGCGATAGCGACAGTATGACCCTGCGCCGCGCCGCGTTGATTTATCAGAATAGCGGTGAGAACTGGGAAAACGTACAGCTTACCCTCTCCACTCTCACGCCCAGCGGGCAGGTTGTCCCGTCAGAGCTGTTCCCCCGTCTGCTTCGCTTCGAGGACCCGCAGTTACGTGCCAAGACCCAGCGCAACCTGAGCAGTCTCAGCGCCGATATGGCGGGTACACCTGCGCCGGTTATGGAGATGGCTCGCCGTCCCCAGCCCAATTTCGATGGACCAGGCGTTACCTATACCCTTCCCGCGCCGCTGAGCATTGCACAAAACGCAGAAGGGTCGCGGGTCGAGTTGGATGCGCTCACGTTTGATGCGCGCGTGTTTGCCCGCGCTGTACCCGCGCACGATACGACCGCTTTCCTAATGGCCGAAGCAGAGAACACCAGCGCCGAACCTTTGTTGGCCGCTGATACCACGCAAATATATGTAGATGGATCGCTGGTCGGGCGGAGCAATTTTACCGCCGTTCCCGCTGGAGGTGATATCACACAGGCCTTTGGCCCGATTGACTCGCTTCGCCTCACCCATGTGGTGCTAGACCGCAGCGAAGGCGACCGTGGGTTGATCAGCCGCAGCAACGCGCAAACCCAAGAGGTCCGCGTTACCGTCGAGAACCTTGGTCAAGAGCGGTGGAACTTGGAGCTTTTGGAAGCAATCCCTTATAGCGAGCAAGACGATCTGGTGATCCAGTGGAGTGCGCAGCCACGCGCGGATGAGACAGATGTGGATGACAGGCGCGGCCTGATGCAATGGAACCTTGATATGCCGCCGCAAACAACCAACACTGTGATGATAGAACAGTCTATCCGCTGGCCAGATGGCAAGGTGCTGCGCTAGTCGCGCTCGATCAGCTCAATCCCAGTCTCAGGCAGCGCGGAATTGAGGTGGTTTGACATGTCATGAGGGTGGCCCGGCATCGCAGCGCCATAGCGTTTGACCAGAGTCTTGTAGCGCGCACCGACTGTGGCCGAATTGCACAAGTGCCGCCCTGTCGTAGTAATATAAATCCCGAGGCCCGCGCCCATTGGCCGAAGCTCCATCCCTTCGACAGCGAGGCGGTTGATCAGATCTGGCCAACTGCGTGCCGCAGCAATATGGCCGCTCAACATCGCGTGGCGAGTGGGGTCAATGCGGCCGGCAGGCATGGTACCAACAGACGCAGAAGTATGCGGATGGTCCGGCATGGGTACGCCGAAACGTGCCACCAGAGTGGCATAACTGAACCCAAGCTCAGAGCCTTTGCACACACGGGTGCCGCAGCTGGTCTTGTACAAGACCAAACCGCCACCTTGCCGGCGTAAAACATAACCATGAGGTTTCAAACGCTCTTGCAGATTCTCCCAACTGCTCGCCTCGGCCATATCGCGGGCGAGGAGCGCCTGAAGGGCAGCGAGGAGCCTTGCGTCGGTGTCGCCTTCTCTTCCACCCGCAAGCTGTCGATCAACCTCCCGCTTGAGTAGTTGCCGCACCAGATGCCCTACAGTGACATCCCGCGCCGTAGCGACCCTTTGTGCGCCCGACAGCAGATCACGCGGCAACTTGAGAGAGACTGATTCCAATTCCATACCCAAGACTGACCCGGATATGGTTAACGGTCTGTTAAAACCGCTCGGCGCGCAGCACGTCACAATCCACAACACTCACCACACCGATGTGCCGCTCGACCACAGCGAATGCTGCATCCAACAGCTCGTCCAGACGGTCGGGGCGGATGATGCAGACAACCTGCACCATGCCTTGCGCACGGCTGACCTGCCCTGCGCGATCCCATGCGCCAGAACGGCCAGAGCCACCCAGCACAGGCAGTACGGAATATCCGGTCACGCCCGCTTTTTGCAGCGCGTCGGTCAGGCGCGATTGCATGACGTTCTCTATCGTAATCTCAACACGTTTGGCTTTGTGTGTTTGCATGTCTCAGCCTCCGGTCACGGCCATCGCAATACCCACATAAAGGGGGATGCCAATGGTCAGGTTAAAGGGGAATGTGACACCAAGCGACAGTGTCAGATAAAGGGACGGATTCGCCTCTGGCACGGCAACACGCATGGCCGCGGGTACCGCGATGTACGAAGCCGACGCCGACAGCACCATCATGAGCGCCACACCACCAGAGCTAAGTCCCAGCAACATGCCCGCACCAAGGCCGAACATCGACCCGACGAGCGGCATCAGAACGCCAAAGGCCAGTACACCACGGGTCAGTATACCTCCGCCACCACGCAGACCACGGCCGGCCACCAGCCCCATGTCCAGAAGGAACAGGCACAAAACACCTTTAAACGGATTGACGATAAAGCTCTCGATTTCCTTCAGTCCCTGCTCGCCTGTGGCCCATCCGATAGCAAATGCACCGACCAGCAATACAATTGACCCATTCAACATGATCTCGCGCATCAACGCACTGTCCATGCCTTTGGCACCATCGCCGCCGCCACGCGAAATCAGCCATAGTGCCGAGAGAATCGCAGGGGCTTCCATCGCTGCTGCCACGGCAACCATATAGCCCTCGGACGAGATCCCTCGCCCTTCCAGAACAGAAGTCGCAGCCACAAATGTCACGATGGAGATCGAGCCATAGTGCGCCGCGACAGCCGCTGCATCCAGACGGCTCATCCCCGTCATAACCTTAAGCAACCAGAAAGCGACCAGCGGCAGAAGCGCCGACAGGATCACCCCCGCCAGCAACGAAAATCCAAGCCGCGCATCAAGACCGTAGGAGGCCACGCTCGCGCCACCCTTGAACCCGATGGCAAACAACAGATAGATTGACATGCCCTTGGCCACCGCCTCGGGAATGTTAAGGTCCGAACGCGCGAGGGCTGCGAACAGCCCCAAAGCAAAACTCAGAATGATCGGCGATAGCAGGTTTTGACCTGCAAGGCTCAGTATCTCAGACATCCGCACTCCTGTTTTGCATAAGCTGCACTATGCGATCACTCTTACAATGGTAGAAATGCCGAGGCCGAGGGGTTGTAATATTCCAATCCGCCTTCACCAATGTCCGTCCACATACCGTGCAACGTCAGTTCGCCCGAGGTGACTTTTTCTGCCAGCCAAGGGAATGTCATCAGATTTTCGAGCGAGATCATGACCGCCTGCTTTTCCAGCGCACGCAGCTTTTCAGACGGATCTTCAATATCTTTGACAACCTCATAGCGGGGTCGCAGGATATCCATCCAGCGCCCGACAAAGCTGTCTGTCGCTTCCAGTTCTGGCGCATCACCGTTACACATGCTCAGGCAGCCCTGTACACCGCCACAATTCGAATGCCCCAATACGATCAAATGTGCGACCTTTAGCACTTCTACCGCATATTCAACCGCTGCTGATGTGCCATGCTCCAACCCGTCGGGCTTATAGGCTGGCACAAGATTGGCGACATTACGGTGAATAAAGAACTCGCCCTGATCCGCGCCAAAGATGGAAATTACGTTTACGCGACTGTCACAGCACGAAATCACCATAGCGCGCGGGTGCTGACCATCGGTCGCCAGCTTACGATACCATGAACGGTTTTCAGCGTAACTTGTCGCCTTCCATCCATGATAGCGTTGGACCAGATAATTCGGTAACGGCTTGGCCTCTTGCATAACGAACGGGTCTCCTAAAACGTAGTTGACCCCAGATAGACTGAATTCTCACTGAATTCGAGAGAAAACACCCCTCGGCAGCAACCATTTGAAAACACCTGCGCTGCATAAGCATCCCAGCCGTGGGGGCATACATAGGGGTGAGAGATGAGTGAGATAATACCAATCCGCATGTCGGAGCAAATCCAGCTGGATCAGGTGCGGCTCGGAGCGCTCTATGCGCAGTTGGGCGAAACCGGTGCGGAAAGTGTGGTTTGCCGCGCAATGGAGGAGTTGGCCGCACGAATGGCGCAATGCGATACGTTGTGGCGTGCGCGCAATCGGACGCAATTGCGCAAGAACGCAAGATCACTGATCGCTATTGCCGACCAGATTGGCATGCACAGGCTGGCGCAGGTCGCCGCTGATGTCACAACCAGCATTGATGCAGAAGACGAAGTTGCCGTTGCAGCCACACTATCGCGGATGCTGCGGATCGGAGAACGGTCATTGTCTGCAATCTGGTCGATGGAAGATCTCAGTATCTGAGTTTGGTTGCAGTGCGGGCGGTATGGGCTAATCTGCGCTCAGGTATATCCTGTTTGAAAGGTCTGCAGCCCATGCCCCTCCGATTTGCCACCAATACATCTGACGCCGTTGATCTACATATCGTGTCGGAAGATAATGCCGAAGCGTGGCTCTCTGAGCTGCCGGACGCCACGGAAGACTGGGCGCGCGCAAGCGGGTTCAAAGGGGGTGTCGGTCAGGCAATCACCTTACCTGCATCAGGAGAATTTCCTGCCTTGGCGGCAGTAGGCTACGGCAGCGACGCCACACGCAAGCGGGGACGGTTCGTTTTGGCTGCCGCCGCCGAAAAGCTACCCAAGGGCACTTACAAGATCACCAGTGGTCTGCCCGAAGCAGACGCTGAGGTAGAAGCACTGGGTTGGCTGCTGGCTGGATATCGATTTGACCGCTACAAAAAGATGTCACCGCTGGCTGCCGGATTAATCGCACCATCAGGTGTCGATGCTGCGCGCATCGAAGCAATCGCCACTGGAGAAGCGCTGACACGCAACCTGATCAACACTCCTGCCTCTGACATGGGTCCGCCTGATCTGGAACAAGCCGCGCGTGATCTGGCAGCGGAGCACGGCGCAGACATTACCGTGACCACGGGTGATGACCTGCTGGAAGCAAATCTGCCCATGATCCACACTGTAGGTCGCGCCGCTGATCGCGCGCCACGGCTGATCGATATACGTTGGGGCAGCAGCGGCCGAACCCTGACACTGGTCGGCAAAGGCGTTTGCTTTGACACTGGTGGTCTCAATATCAAGCCTGCTTCCTCCATGGGTCTGATGAAGAAAGACATGGGCGGTGCTGCGGCGGTACTTGGGCTGGCCCATATGATCATGGCGACAGGTGCGCAGGTGCAACTGCGTGTGCTGATTCCCGCTGTGGAAAACTCCATTTCCGGCAATGCCTACCGCCCGCAAGATATTCTGACTTCGCGCAAGGGCCTCACTGTCGAGATCAACAACACCGATGCCGAAGGCCGGCTGGTGCTGGCCGACGCGCTGGCCCTCGCGGATGAGGAACAGCCCGACCAGATCATCTCGATGGCGACACTAACGGGCGCTGCGCGTGTGGCCGTCGGCCCAGACCTCGCCCCGTATTTCAGCGATGATCCGGAATTCGTTGCGGCCCTTGAAGCCTCTGCCGCCAAAGTGGCCGATCCGGTCTGGCGCCTGCCCTTTCACACGCCCTATGAGACAATGATCGAGCCCGATGTCGCCGATCTGGACAACGCGCCCAAGGGCGGCTTTGCAGGATGTATCACAGCAGCTCTTTTTCTGCGCCGCTTTGTAACCGGTAGTAACTATGCACACTTCGACATATACGGCTGGCAACCCGGCGCTGCACCTGCACGCCCAAAGGGCGGCGTGGGCCAAGGCACCCGTGCGCTGCTGGATGCACTCGACAGGATACTTGCGCAATGACCCACCCCCGACTGACCCCCGACCCCGAGCGTATGCCGCTGAACGAAACCGCTCAGATCGGGCGGAGCGTGGTCAACCTGTTGCGCAAACCAAACGGTGCCCGCGACCGCCAGCTGCTGGTGGGCGCAGAAGTAACAGTAATGTCACGCGAAGATGGCTGGGCCTATGTCCAGTCAAAGGCTGACGGATATTGTGGCTATGTCGGCGTCGCATCACTGACCAAGCCACAAGTGATGACGCACAAGGTCACCGCGCCCTCTACCCATGCTTATCAAAACGCGAATATGAAATCGATCGATCGCGCCGCCTTTAGCCATGGCAGCCGCCTTGCGATGCAGGAAGACGTCGACGGTTTTATCCGCACCAGCCATGGGTTTATCCCGAAACAGCACATCGCACCATTGGACAGTCTATTGAACGATCCTGCTGCCGCTGCCGAAATCTATCTGGGGACGCCCTACCTTTGGGGTGGTAACAGCCGTTGGGGCATTGATTGTTCGGGATTGGTGCAGGCAGCCTGTACTGCGTGCGGCATGGACTGTGGTGGCGACAGCGATATGCAAGAGGACGCGCTGGGCGAGCTTTTGCCAGACGGATCGTTCCCGCAACGCAACGATCTACTTTTCTGGAAAGGCCATGTAGCGATTGTCTGGGACGCAGAGACCCTTATTCATGCGAATGCCCACGCCATGGCCACAGTGTTCGAGCCTATCGAAGACGCCATTGAGCGGATTGGCAAAACCGATGGCGCGATCACGGCGCACCGCCGTCTCACGCTTACGTCTTAAACTGGGCAAAACTCTTTCTGTTGCGGCCAGCAATATGTTCGCCCGCCCGCACCGCAGGATAGAGACAGTCTGCCTGTGCAACGCCTAAATCACGTGGATCAATGATAGTATCCGTGTGCGGATCGAAAAACACAGGAATGGAATACCGCGCGCGGCCAGACCTGTTGATGACGCGGTGCAAGGTTGAGGCGAACCGGTCATTGCTCCACCGTGCAAGCAGATCACCGATGTTGCACACTATTGTTCCTTCGATGGGGAGCGCTTCAACCCATTCGCCGGATTTGAGCCTGACCTGTAAGCCACCGTTCATATCCTGCAACAGAAACGTAAGCACGCCAAAATCTGTATGCGGAGCAACGCCAAACCGCTGCACTGCATCATCCGCGGTGGTCGAAGGCGGATAATAGACCAGCTGCCCGCGCGCCAACGGCTTTTCATAGGCTGGCGCAAAGAAATCTAACGGCAAGTCAAGGCTGCGCGCCAAGGCACCAATCACCCGCCCCGCAACCACACAGACCGCGTCGTAATACGGCGTCAGATCAGCTCGTAACCGTGGATAGGATCCGTCAGGCCATTGGTTCACTGCGACCAGCGGCTTGCTTGCAAGCACATCAGGATCGTCCGCTGCTGTTTCCGCCCCCCAGAAGAACACTTCCTTCAAGTCGTGGGTCGCAGCGCCTTGCAAGGTCGACATGCCTGTCGCCATCCAGCCCCGCTGATCACGGTTCACAGCAACCGATTCTTTCACCGCGACAGGTTGGTCAAAAAAGTCGCGCGCGACGTCAAAGGCTGCCCTCATCATAGCTGGAGGAATACCGTGGCCGGAAATATAGAAAAATCCCGATGTCGTCGCAGCATCGTAAATTTGCGCTGCCACCGCCTCCACATCCGTTCCATCAATAGCAGGTCCAACATCGATAATAGGCAGTGCATCCGGACCAACGCTCAGGGCTGCTGCATAATCAGTCAAATCGACCGCTCCTATTTTTTCTGGCTAAAAATACTCTAGTGCAGCGCCCCCTACTCAACCACACGGATCAGTTTACGCTCTAACACCCGCAAAACTAATTTCAGATCATGCCCCCGTTTCAGCACCTGACCGTCTGGCCCCACAACAGCATATAGCCCTTGCTTGAGCCGCAGTTTGGGGCGTTTTTCGATCCGGTATAGAGGCATTTCAGCAGTACGGCGGAATACCGAAAATACAGCAACCTCACGCAAACAGGATATCCCATAATCCCGCCATTCGCCCGCAGCGACCATACGCCCGTATAGCGACAAGATCACCGACAGTTCGGTTCTGTGAAATGCAATCTGCTCAACAGAGCGGCTATGGCCACCACCTTTAGCGGCGTTTGTCGGAAGCGTCGGAATGTTCATGTCACCAGAGTTGCCCCCTGTGCTGCGCAAATCAAGCCCAAACGCATAAATTTGCTTGAGTACGTTACGAATACAGATAGTGTTTGCGAAATATGAAACGTATTGGACTATCCTATGACCCCGCAAGACCGCGCAACAAAAGTCGGCAAGATGATGCTGGCCAACGATGCTGCCACCCGTAGCCTTGGCATGGAAATTACAGCCATTGCACCTGGCGCGGCGACTTTGACCATGCAAGTGCAGACCCATATGCTGAATGGTCACCGCATTTGTCACGGTGGCTATATTTTCACATTGGCCGACAGCGCCTTTGCTTTTGCATGCAACAGCTACAACCGTCTGACATTGGCCCAGCAGAACCAGATCACCTATATTGACCCTGGCAAAGACGGTGAGCTGCTGACCGCTGCCGCTACTGAAACCGCGTTGGCGGGCCGCTCTGGCGTCTATGACGTGACCGTAACAGGTGAAGACGGCCGCATCGTCGCCACCATGCGCGGTCTGTCCCGCACAATAAAGGGTCATATATTCCCCGAAGATGGAGATACCGAATGAAGGATCTAACACCGCCCCGAAGCAGTCTGGACAGCATCGAGATTGCCAGCCGCGACGAGATATCAGCACTTCAGCTTGAGCGACTGAAATGGTCATTGCGCCACGCCTATGAAAACGTCGCCTTTTACCGCAGCAGCTTTGACGCGGCCGGGGTGCATCCCGAGGACCTGCACACATTGTCGGATCTGGCGAAATTCCCGTTCACAGTTAAGACCGATCTGCGCGACAACTACCCTTTCGGTATGTTTGCCGTGCCCCGCGATCAGGTCAAACGCATCCACGCATCCTCTGGCACGACAGGCCAACCGACCGTCGTGGGCTATACCCAGACCGATCTGGACAACTGGGGTCAGCTCGTCGCACGCTCGCTTCGCGCGGCGGGGATGACGCAGGGTGATATGCTGCACAATGCGTATGGCTACGGGCTGTTTACGGGTGGATTGGGCATTCATCTGGGCGCGGATGCGTTAGGCCTGTCTACCATTCCTATCTCGGGCGGGATGACACAGCGTCAGGTCAGACTGATTGAGGATTTCAAACCAAAAGGTATCACAGTCACGCCCTCTTACGCGCTGTCCATTCTTGACGAGTTCGCCATTCAGGGTCTGGACCCGCGCGATTGCTCGCTTGAGGTCGGGATATTCGGGGCAGAGCCATGGACCAACGCCATGCGCCATCAGATCGAGCAGTCCTTCAACATGCACGCCGTCGATATCTATGGCCTGTCCGAGATAATGGGTCCTGGTGTTTCGATGGAATGTGTCGAAAGCAAAGATGGGCTGCACATTTGGGAAGATCACTTTTATCCCGAAATCATCAATCCGCAAACGGGTGAGGTAGTGGCCGAAGGCGAACAAGGCGAGCTTGTCTTTACCTCGCTCACCAAAGAAGCGTTTCCGATCATCCGGTACAGAACGCGGGATCTGACACGCCTTCTCGCTGGGACCGCGCGCACGATGCGGCGGATGGAAAAAGTGACAGGTCGCAGCGACGACATGATCATCCTGCGTGGTGTCAATGTCTTCCCAACCCAGATCGAAGAGCAGCTGATGAAGATACCAGCGCTTGCGCCCCATTTCCAAATCGAGTTGAGCCGCCCTGATCGCATGGATCAAATGCGCATCGTAACCGAGGCTGCCGATCCTTCTGTAAGCGAAGAGGACCGTGCGAATGCGGCCAAACAGCTGTCAGCCGCAATCAAGCAGACAATCGGCATATCGGCAAAAGTAGATACCGGCGCAGTGGGTGCCGTTCCCAGATCAGAGGGAAAGGCAGTTCGCATCCTCGACAAACGGCCAAAAACCTAGCCGCAGGTCACCGCGATGATAGTATCGGTCTCGTCCAGTTGAACATTCAATCGGGCGGCATTGAAGTCGGATGTAACCGCGTCATTGGGGCCATACAGCCGCTTAGGTTCAGGCAGGGCGAGCGATGATGCCGCGTCTTGGCCGATCAATCCCTGATATGCCGCCGCATTGCATGTATCTGGTGCATTGGCAGGCGCGCTGCCCGTTGTGGGCGCCAGCGATGCACCGCAACCAGCTAGCAATAGCGCTGTAAAAATTGAATATCTCATGTGCCGTACCTCGCTAAAAATGTCTCGACTGCGTTGTCGACAACGCGGTCTATATCTTGGGGTGTCACCTCCTTGATAACGCCAAACATCAGGCGCATCCACAGGTCTGCCTTGCACAGCTCGCCGAATTGATCCGCTGCCATGACGTAGTCATCGATCACCAGTTCACCGCGCGCGCAAGCCTGCGCAAAATACGCTGCCATTTCCGCGCGCATTACAGCTGGTCCGGATTCGTAAAAACTGCGCCCTAATTCAGGAAAACGATCAGATTCGGCCAAGCAGATGCGGAATATCTGCTGGCCGAACCGGCTCGTGATAAATCCCAAGAAATGCCGCCCCGTCTGGCCCAGCACATCGCGCGGCGGCGCACACAAATCAATCTTGTCCAGCGCCGATCCAGCCTGCCGCTGGCATTCCAGCGTTGCGACCTGCGTGAACAGTTCCCGTTTGTCGGCGAAATATTTGTATAGCGTCGCCTTTGAGACTTCGGCCACACGCGCAATTTCGTCCACACTTGCCACTTCGAAACCATCCGCCATGAACACAGTGCGCGCGCCCTCAAGAACTTGGTCGTATTTACGGCCACGCGGCGCGACAGGATCCTGCGATGGTGTCTGGGTGAGGGTCATTACGGCTCCTGTTTGCGAGTGATCATCTTATGAACTGATCAGTTCACTTCCAAGGGTTAATCGTGCCCATCCAAAGCATTGACCCATCGTCATCTATTTTGACTAGCGCCACATCCGCCGCCAAGCTATCTGTGCAGCCATGTTGGCGATCTTTCTCAAAACACTACCCTTTTTTGCACTGATCGGTCTGGGCTACTGGGCGGGACGTACGCGGTTTTTCACCGCCGAGGCGACGGCCTATCTGACGAAGTTCGTGTTCTACTTTGCTTTGTCCGCAATGCTGTTCAATTTCTCTGCCAATCTGTCGCTGGCCGAGGTCTGGAACGCCCGACTGGTTGGTGCGTATTTGTGGGGCACCGCCTTTGTCTACGGCATTGCAACACTGGTATGCTATTTCCGCAATCTCAACATCGAGACAGCGGCCATCGAAGCACAGTGCGCCGTGATCGGGAATGTCGGGTTTCTGGGTGTCCCGATGCTGGTGCTTTTGCTGGGACCGCAAGCAATCGGGCCTGTTATGCTGGCCCTCGCGGTTGACCTGATCGTGTTTTCCTCACTAATCGTCATTCTGATAACAGGCTCACGCGATGGCAGGATGAGCGTGACAATCCTGCGTACAGTGGGTCTGGGCCTGATAAAGAATCCGATGATTGTTGCCATCTCTTTGGGGCTTTTATGGTCAGGTCTCAAGCTACCTATACCAGCTCCGATGAACGAATTCCTTTCACTGCTGGGGGCCGCCGCCACCCCTGGTGCATTGTTTGCGATCGGTGCGTCTCTCGCCTCAAAATCAGCCGAGCGATTGTCGATTGCGGGGTGGCTGAGCTTTTGTAAATTGGTGCTGCATCCAGTCTTTGTCGCATTTGGTTGCTTCGTCCTGTTCAAGGTTGAGCCCTATCAGGCCACGGTCATCATTTCTGCTGCAGCCCTGCCAGTTGCCGGAAATGTCTATATTCTTGCGCAGCACTATAACGTGTCACCACAACGCGTGTCCGCCGCAATCCTTGTGTCAACCGCGCTTAGTATCGTGACGGTTAGCCTCTGGATTGCATGGTTGACCGGTGGCTGAGCGCAAAATCATTTAGACGGCACTTGCCCCGCGTGCCCCTGCTGGATAGCCATGAGGTAACACGCATTAAGGAGCTTTCATGGAAACGCTATCATCCAACGCCTGTTTCGGCGGCACACAACATGTCATCAAACACCCTTCGCAAAGCTGTGGTTGTGATATGACATTCGCACTGTTTCTGCCCGCAGAGGCAGCAGACGGACCGGTTCCTGTCTTGTGGTTTTTGTCAGGTCTGACCTGCACCCATGAAAACGCTATGGTCAAAGCAGGCGCCCAAAGCTGGGCCGCCGAGCAAGGGATCGCACTGGTGTTTCCAGATACATCTCCGCGCGGAGAAGACGTCGCGAATGACGAGGCATATGACCTAGGGCAAGGTGCCGGGTTTTACGTCAACGCAACACAAGATCCGTGGAAACCCCATTTTCAGATGTGGTCCTACGTCGCGGACGAGTTGCCCGCGCTGCTGGCTGCGCATTTTCCACTGGATATGGCGCGCCAGTCCATCACGGGTCACTCAATGGGCGGTCACGGTGCTTTGACGCTCGCCATGTCCCTACCCGGCCGATTTGCTTCCGTGTCGGCCTTCGCGCCTATTGCCCACCCCACCGCCAGCGACTGGGGCCGCAAGCAGCTGACAGCGTATCTTGGTACTGACGAGACGGCTTGGACTGCACACGATTCGACTCTTCTCATGCAAGAGAACGGCTTTGACGGTCCGGTGCTGATAGACCAAGGCACCGACGACCAGTTTCTTGATCTGTTACAGCCCGAAGCATTGAGTGCAGCAATGGCGAAACGCCGCCAAAACGGCACATTCCGCATGCAGCCCGGCTATGATCACAGCTACTTCTTCATCGCAACATTCATGGAAGATCACGTGACCTTCCACGCTGATGCGCTGTGGTCTGCATGACCCACCTTTATATCGACGCCGATGCCTGCCCCGTCAAAGAAGAGGCGGAGCGGGTTACCACACGACATAAAATCAAAATGTTCGTCGTCTCTAACGGCGGATTGCGTCCTTCGCAAAACCCCTATGTAGAGACTGTTATTGTCCCTGACGGACCTGATGTAGCCGATATGTGGATCGCTGATCGTGCAGGGCGTGGCGATGTCGTGGTGACGGGTGACATACCTCTGGCTGCGAGATGTGTAGAGGCGGGCGCACGCGTTATCAAACATAACGGGGAGGCCCTGACGCAAGCCAATATCGGCAATGTACTGGCAACCCGCGATCTTATGACAGACCTGCGCGCCGCCGATCCCTTTCGCATCGGTAGCGGGAAAGGGTTTACAAAAGCGGACAGGTCACGCTTTCTGGAAGCACTCGAGCGCGAAATCAGAGCGGCTCTAAAGATGCAATAATCGTTTTCTTTGAAAGAAAGCGGCCGGAAATTCGCAAAATTCCGATCCTTGTTAAGAGGTTTGACATGACGCCCAAAGCTGTGGTTTTCGACATCGGAAATGTTCTTATCGAATGGCAACCAGAACGGTTTTTTGACGCCGAAATAGGCGAGGCCCGCCGCCTTGCCATGTTTGCCGCAATTGACCTGCACGCAATGAATGACCGCGTCGACAGCGGCGAAACCTTTCATGAGGTAATTCACGAAACGGCCCGTGCCTATCCCGAATTCAAGTCCGAAGTTATGATCTGGCATGACCGCTGGATCGAAATGGCCGCCCCAGTGATCGACCATTCACTACGCCTGATGAAAGCCTTGCAGACAAAGAAAATACCTGTGTTTTCACTAACCAATTTTGGCATCCAGACCATGGTGATCGCACGCAAGGAATACGCTTTTCTCAGCCAGTTTGACCGTGATTTTATCTCGGGTCACATGGGCGTCATAAAACCTGATCCGCGCATCTACGAAATGCTGGAGCAAGGCAGTGGGCTGTCAGGCACTGACTTGCTCTTTACCGATGATCGCCCGGACAACATCGCCGCTGCAAAAGCGCGTGGCTGGCAGACGCATCTTTTTGAGTACCCCCAAGGCTGGGCTGACAGGCTGGTCGACGCGGGCCTTTTGACACAAGCGGAGGCCGCATGACCGCCATTCCCTTTATCTCATTCGCGCAGGGCGAAGCCTTGATGGACTGGATCGGCCTTACCGATGCTTTAGCAGCCGGACACACCCTACCAAAAGCCGAGATCGCGGACAGCTTTCTTTACCGTGGCGGCGATACTTTGCTGAACCGTGCGGCATGGATCGATGGGATGGGAATGGCGGTCAAGACAGCTACTGTCTTTCCCGAAAATGTCGCGCGGGGAACGCCTAACATTAATGGCGGAGTAAACCTCTATTCCGATGCGGATGGGACACTGGAAGCGATGATTGATTTTCACCTCGTAACCAAATGGAAAACCGCTGGTGACAGTTTGCTGGCCGCGCGGCGACTGGCGCGGCCTGATGCCCGCCGTATTCTGCTAGTTGGGTCGGGGGCTGTGGCCCATGCGCTTCATTCGGCCTATCAGGCGGCCTTTGCGGATGCTTCATTTACGGTCTGGAGCCGTACAACTGCCAGCGCGACAGCCTTTGCCAGCACGCATGCGAACACCACCGCGACTGATGATCTGCAAGTCGCCGTCGAGCATGCCGAGATCATCGCATGTGCGACCATCTCAACCAAGCCGCTGGTCAAGGGCGAATGGCTACAACCCGGCCAGCATTTGGACCTGATCGGCGCGTACCGCCCCGACATGCGTGAGGTCGATGATCTGGCTTTGCAGCGCGCGCGCCTGTTTGTTGACAATTTCGACACCACCATCGGTCACATTGGCGAAATCAAAATCCCGCTTGAAACAGGGGCCATCGCACGTGCAGATATCATCGCCGATTACTACGATCTGGACGCGCTCTATCGCCAATCCGAGGACGAGATCACAATCTGCAAGAACGGTGGCGGTGCGCATCTGGACCTGATGACCAGCCGCTATATCCTTGAGCAATGGCGCGACGCAGGGTGATCTGGTTCCTGCTTTTCCTTGCTGTTGCTTTGGGTGCTACAGCGCCATTTATCGCAGAACGCTATCGCGTGGCCATGAGTGACGGGCGACGCGGTTCTGCACCTGGTCAATTCGCCGAATTGAGCCAAGGTGTAACCCACTATCACCTGATGGGTCCTATCGACGGACCTCTGGTTATTTGCATCCATGGCCTGACGACGCCCAGTTTTGTCTGGGATGACATTGGAAAAGCACTTGCCGACAGCGGATTTCGGGTACTGGTCTACGACCTGTATGGACGGGGCTATTCAGACAGACCTATGGGCTTACAAAACAAGCAATTCTTTAATCAGCAGCTGGATGATCTGCTGACCCATCTCGGAATTGAAGGTCCGGCCCATGTGATCGGCTATTCCATGGGTGGCGCAATTGCGGCAGGTTTTGCGGCCGCCTATCCTGCGCGGGTGCGGCGGCTGATCCTGCTGGCAAGTGCGGGCATGACCCTGAACCAGACACCGCTGCTGCGGATCATCCGCGAACGCGGCATCATCGGCCAATGGCTGATGCTGGCCGCCTACCCTGCGCAGTTCCGAAGAGGGATCAAGGCCGAACGGGAAGCCGCAACCGCCCCGAAGACTATCACCGAAGGGCAGGAGAACCAGCTGATGTATCAGGGGTTCATTCCATCAGTCTTATCCAGTCTGCGCGGCATTCTTTCCAGACCATTGGAGGGTGAGCATCTGAGTTTACGGCAATTGGGCCTGCCAATCATGGCAATCTGGGGCAGTGACGATGATGTGATCCGTGCCAGTGCCATGGGCCAATTGGCTGCATGGAACCGCGACGTGATCCATGAGGTGGTTGAGGATGCGGGCCATGGCTTGCCTTATACGCACCCTGATCAAGTGATAGATCACATTGCAGGCTTTCTTCCCCCTCCCGCAGGCGACGATTGGGGCCATGACACGTAACTGTGCGGGTAACGCCTATGCAACAGCCAGCTGCGCAGGACGTTCACGGATTGGCAGATGTACAATCGCGCTAAACGCACCGACAGCAACGCCAATCCACCACACGGTCGTATAAGTGCCATAAGCATCATACATCCGCCCGCCCAGCCAGACGCCTACAAAGCTGCCCAGCTGATGGCTGAAAAAGATGATGCCATAGAGCGTGCCCATGTACCGCAGCCCGTAAATATGCGCGATCAACCCCGAGGTGAGCGGCACAGTCGCCAGCCAGAGCGAGCCCATCGCAATTGAGAATACAATCACGCTTGTGGGCGTTATCGGCAGCATAATGAAAAGCGCTGCAATAACTGTGCGGCCCGTATATATCCCCGCCAATAGATATTTTTTTGAATACCGTTTGCCTGCCCAACCCGCCAGCAGTGTACCACCAACATTTGCTGCACCAATCAGCGATATCGCAACAGCCCCCAATGCCGAAGTGGTGGTAATGCCCATGATATGCAGCACCCCACCAGCAAGGATCGGGCCACACATCTCGGTCACGAAAGCGGGGAAATGGGCAGTAATAAAGGCCAACTGATAGCCGCAGGAAAAGAAGCCCAGAAAAATCAGCGCGTAACTGGGGTCTTTGAACGCGCGCAACAAAATCGTGCCCATCGCCTCCTCCAGTTCGGCGCGGTTCGCCTGAACAGGGGCGCGCATGAAAGGCAAAGCCAACAGCACTGACAAGATCACAGCAGCAAAGATCACAAACACCATTTGCCAGCCCATCATGCCCAGCATCCATTCGGCAACAGGTGCGCCAAAAATCTGCCCCATACTGCCCGCCGCAGTCACCACGGCCAGCGCCATCGAGCGGTTCTCATCCGATGCCGCGCGCCCGACCACGGCCAGTATCACGCCAAAGCCCGTTCCCGCGATCCCGAAGCCCACCAGCCACGCATATGTTTGATGCGCGATTGGCGTCTCTGCTCCTGCTGACAGGATTAGACCTGCCGCATAGATGACTGCCCCAAAAATGATCGCCTTGCGGTCCCCGATTTTCTCCGCCATCGCGCCAAAAATCGGCTGTCCGATGCCCCACGCAAGGTTCTGTATCGCAATCGCCAGCGAGAATTCGGCGCGCAGCCAACCGAACTCTTCGGCTATGGGGATCTGGAACACACCAAAAGACGCGCGGATGGCAAAACTAACCATGATAATAACGCACCCAACAACCAAGACAGGCGTGAAGAGAGATGTCTTGAGACGGGGGGCATCTTGCATAGGGGGCTCCGGTACAGCCCCGGCAAGATGCGCCCGCGATGTCCTCTCGTCAATTGCCAGATTGCATCCACACACTTTCCAACCGCCTCTGCGCATATTAGGAACCAGAGGATGACCAGTTTTACTGCCCTTTATGACCAGATGATTGCCGATGGCACCCTACGCGCAGATGCTGCCCAACAGGCCGCCCTGCCGGAGTTTGATCGCATCCGATCTGCCTTGTTAGAGCCTGTAAAAAAGGGGTTCTTTCGCAAAGCGCCAGAACCGCCCAAGGGCTTGTATCTATGGGGCGGGGTCGGGCGTGGTAAATCCATGCTGATGGATATGTTCGTGGGGACGCTAGGGGATGTCCCTGCACGACGGGTGCATTTCCATGCTTTCATGCAAGAAATTCACGCCGCCATGCATGAAGCCCGCAAAACGGGCGTTGATGATGCAATTGCACCTGTCGCCGCAGCGGTCAGCAAATCGGTGAGGCTCTTGGCTTTTGACGAGATGCAGATCACCGATATCACGGATGCGATGATCGTGGGCCGTTTGTTTCAGGCGCTATTTGCAGACGGTGTTGTGGTGATAACCACTTCAAACCGTATCCCCGATGATCTTTATAAACACGGGCTAAACCGCGATTTGTTTGTGCCGTTCATCGAACTGATCAAAGAAAAGATGACCATCCATGAATTGGTCAGCCCCACCGATTACCGTCAGGACCGCCTTGCGGGAAGCCCTGTATATTTCACCCCCCACAATGCCGAAAGCCGTGAAGCCATGGATGCTGTCTGGCATGATCTGACGGGAGGCGAAGCGGCGCCATTGACGCTGCGTGTCAAAGGTCGAGACGTGATTTTGCCACTCTTCCGCAACAGTATTGCGCGAACCAAATTTCATGCCCTTTGCGGCCAACCCCTTGGTCCTGCGGATTTCCTGGCAGTGGCTGAAGCCGTAAAAGTCTTGATGATCGACGATATACCCAGCCTCGGTCGTAGCAATTTCAACGAGGCAAAGCGATTTGTAACTCTGATTGACGCCCTTTACGAGGCGCGCGTCAGGCTGATCTGTTCGGCAGCCGCACAGCCCGAGATGTTGTATCTGGAGGGCGAAGGCACGTTCGAGTTCGAGCGCACAGCCTCGCGTTTGCGCGAAATGCAAAGTGAAGATTGGGGTAAATCCTAGTCCGCAATACGAATTAGATCGCTACCTTCTGTCCGGCTGACTTCTTCTTCAAAAATCTCGGGATGGTAAGGCGCTTGCTGGCCCATCAGGCTCCATGCGCCGAGCCCCATAATACACAGGGCAGCCATGCTTACGATCAGCTGTCGCACAATCACGGATTTCGGGGTGGCAGCCCCGTCAGGCATTTTTTGTGTCATTGTATCGCTCGGACCTCGGGTTTTAACGTTTTGACGCGCAGACTTACGCTACTTGTTTTTCCAAACCCTTATTACGTCACTTGACCAAGCGTCAACGCGAAGCGCTGCATTTTGTGTTGCCCTATCCGTTGTTCCGCAAGATGTTGCCCGCAAGATACAATGATCCACAGATCAGCACGCGTGCCTGAGGGTCTTGCGATACGATGTGTTCCAGCGCCGTTGCGACGTCAGCAGACACAACCGATTTGATCCCTGCATCCCGTGCCGCTTGGGCCGTAGTGTCGGCGGGTAGTGTGGCCGCCTCACCCGGAATGGAGACGGCGTGCAAGGCCGTAACGTGTGGTGCAAGCGGGCGCAGATAGCCTGATATGTCTTTTGTGTTGAGCATGCCGCAGATCAGGTAGGTCGGCACCGTCGGCAACTCGGCCAGAACTGCGCCCAGCGCGTGACCCGCCGCAGGATTATGCCCCCCATCAAGCCAAAGCTCTGCACCACCAGCCGCCTCGACCAGCGGGCCGTGGCGAAGGCGCTGCATCCGTGCAGGCCACTGCGCCTGCGTCACGGCACCCTCACACGCCGCCGTGTCAAACCCCAGCATCCGCAGTGTTGCAATCGCCCCACCTGCGTTTTGAACCTGATGCAATCCGGGTAAATTCGGCAGTGGCAGATCAAGCAACCCTTGCTCGTCTTGATAGATCATGCGCCCCGCCTCGCGGCTCACCTGCCAGTGCTGGCCATAGACCGCTAAGGGGGCAAGGTTCTTTGCAGCGACTGCCTCGATCACTTCCAGCCCTGCCTCTTGCTGTGGCCCGACGATACAAGGCACGCGGCGCTTGATAATACCTGCTTTCTCTCCTGCAATCTGGGGCAATGTGTCACCCAAAAATTGCTGGTGGTCGAGGTCGACCGGCGTGATCACAGTTGCCACAGGCGCGTCGATCACGTTGGTCGCGTCCAACCGCCCACCGAGACCCACTTCCAACAGTGTATAGTCAGCGGGTGCCCGCGAAAAAGCCAGCAAGGCAGCACATGTCGTGATCTCAAAATAGGTGATGTTCTCGCCGCCATTGGCAGCGTAACACTCATCCAGAACCCCTGTCAGAGCCTCCTCCGAGATCAACTCCCCCGCCAGCCTGATCCGTTCATGAAATCGGGCAAGGTGCGGCGAGGTATAAGCGTGCACGGTCTTGCCCGCCGCTTCAAGTCCCGCGCGGATCATCGCCTGGGTCGAGCCCTTTCCATTGGTGCCAGCAATGTGGATCACAGGCGGCAGACTATCCTGCGGGTTGCCAAGTGCATCCAGCAGACGCAGCATCCGGTCCAGTGTCAGGTCAATAATCTTGGGGTGCAGGGCCATCATCCGATCAAGGATAACGTCAGAGGTGTTTGCCATGGTGTTCCTGTAATTTGTGGCCGAGACGGACGTATCTATGCCAAGATAAAAGAGTGTCAGGCAGGTATTCTGCGGGTTCGTATAAGCACAAGTAAGAGCACCCCCGCAACAATGTCCAACGTGCCGCAAAAAGCAGGCCACCATGTTGGGCCGGGATGCCCTGCAAAATAGACGAGCGCATCAAAAACGCCATGAGCGATGATGCCAACCGCAAGGAGCGCGGCGCTATGCCGAAACCCGTAGGCAGCCGTTGCAGCAAAAGCCAATAAGACAAAGCTATGAAAGGCTATTACCAGCGGGGCGGCATTGGCCTGCAGCGCAAAAACAGGCCAGAAAAATGCGATCGCGCCGAGAAGAACAGCAATGCCGCTCCGCTCTTGCAAAGCGCCGATACGATAGAGCGACCAGATCAGGATCGCACCCGATGCGCCCCCGATCATAAAGGGCCACAAGATCATTCGGGTTTTGCATCGCTTGTATGGGGTGCGGCGTCAGCAGCAGGCGCTACTTTTTCCGCGGTTTCGTCCAGTGTCGGCGGCGGTAGATCACCGCGCACAGCGGGCGGCAGGCCCATCAGCATGCGGGTGATCGTAATCAGCTCATCGCGCATCTGGGGGCGCGGGGTCACACGGTCAAGCATACCATGCTCCAGCAGATACTCTGCCCGCTGGAACCCTTCGGGCAGCTTTTCACGAATTGTCTGTTCGATCACTCGTGGCCCTGCAAAACAGATCAACGCGTTCGGCTCGGCGATATGCACATCGCCCAGCATCGCATAGCTGGCTGTCACACCGCCCGTGGTGGGATGGGTCAGGACAACGATATAGGGCAGGTTCGCTTCTTTGAGCATTTGCACAGCCACCGTGGTGCGCGGCATCTGCATCAGGCTCAGTATGCCCTCCTGCATCCGCGCGCCACCAGCGGCAGAGAAAAGGATAAGCGGGCGCTTGAGTTTGATTGCTTCTTCTGCGGCGGCGATAATCGCGTTACCCACATACATACCCATAGAGCCTGCCATAAAGCTGAAGTCCTGAGCACAGGCAACGATAGGCGTGCGTCCGATCTCACCCGACGCGACAAGCATCGCTTCGCTTTCTTCAGTCGCTTTCTGAGCCGCACGCAGACGGTCCGGATATTTCTTCTGATCGCGAAATTGCAGGGGGTCCACTGTGGGCGCAGGGACCTTAACCTCATTGAAAATGCCACCGTCGAACAAGGCACCAAACCGCGCGCGTGGGCTGATGTGCATGTGGTGGTTGCAGTTGGTGCAGACGTTCAGGTTATCGCTGACCTCGCGATGGAACAGCATCGTGCCGCATTCGTCGCATTTCGTCCAAAGATTTTCGGGCGTCTCGCGGCGCGAAAAGATCGAATTGATCCGGGGTCGGACGTAGTTGTTGATCCAGTTCATGTCGCCGCCTCGTTACGTTACGTTTCCCCCATCAAATAAGGCGCTGTCGCAGGAATTGCAATCAGCGCCGCAGTGCCAGCCGTGCAGCCAGCCAACTGACGATCATCATTGCAAAATCAACTGGCATCCACGCGCGCAATTGCGCCTCGTCCGCCATGCCAAAAGGCGTATGCCACAACGCCAGCCCTCCAAGGCTGTCTGGCAGTGCGACGATGACCAAGGCTGTGACGTTATTCACAAAATGAACAGCAATAGCAGGTCCGATGCTGCCAGCCCTTGCCGTAAGATCAGCCATGAGGATGCCAAACAGTCCGGCCCAGACAACGATAAGCATCGCATTTCCCCCGGCCTCTTCGGGTTGGTAGTGGCCAAAGGCAAAAACGGCAGAGGGCAAAACCATCCATACCAGAGGCGAGCGAAAGCGCGCGGCCAATTGCTGCTGGAGGTATCCACGGAAAAAAATCTCTTCGGCGCTGATCTGAACGAAAACGGCCAGCAGCGACAAAGGCAACAACACCGCCCACAAACCAGGTGCGAGGTTTAGCACCAATTCACCGCCAAAACCGTAGGGCGGCAGGATCATCAGCGCAGCACTAAGGATCACAAGTATACCCAATACTCTGGCAAATTGCGGAACGGCCAGCATCATAGGGCCGAACACGCTGAGTGGATCACGTTTGTGCACGAGGCGTACGCCAATAAACACTGCCACACTGATCAGTCCAAAGCTCAACAGCAGCGTATACATCGCAAGCGGCGTACTGCCTGCAATCAGCTCGTCCAGAAACTCGGGCTGGTAGCGGGTCAGTTCCGATATGGCCTGCTGATAAAACAATGCCATGAGGATATAGCAGGTCACCATCACCGATATACCCAGCACGAGCCGCCAGATCTCGGGTCGCTTCGCAGCTACAACGGTATGGAGCACATGGGCTGAGTAATCAGGTCGCCACAACATCAGTGATCCCCTTCGCTGACATCATCGCGCGGAATGGCAATTTGCGCATCGCGGATCACTTCCGCTGCACCTGTCAAATGCCCCGCAACCGTCTTGAGCAAGCTCATCAAAACCGTACTGTCGTTCTCGATAACCGAGCGAAACTGCTCCGCCCCAAAGCGCAAGAATCGTGTGTCCTCCAGCGCGATCAGCGAGACCTGCCGCGGCTCCCGCAGGATCACTGCCAAGTCACCAATCAGGCGCCCCGGTTCCACGGTCGAGACGTGCTGCGCTGTCCCGTCCTTGTCTTGCAACGTCAACTCGGCCTTGCCGGACAGACACAGATAGGTCGCATCAGCGGGATCGTTACTGCGATAAATCGGCGTACCTGCCGGCGCATCGTACCACTGCGCGGCAAATGCCAGCAGTCGCTGGGCGCGCGGCTCCAGCGGGGCAAACAGCGTGTTACGCTGGATCACATCCAGCTTACGCCGTAAATCTTCCGATACAGTGCTAGAACTGTCGTAACGCTCGGCGCTTTCAACACCGTCAATGCGGCCATGGCTGATCTCGACGAACATGTCGTAGCTGTCGGGCGCCGCGAAACGGTCATCAAGGAAAATCTGCGTTGTATCAGGCATCAAATCCGCCAACCGCGCACGGATTTGCGCGCGGTCCCCACCGTTGAAAGTCTGGTCAAAAATCAGGATATCGGGGCGCTTGATACCGGCACGGGTAAAGGCCGCACGCTCATGGATCGACGTTGGCAGGTTTGTCCCTGCGATCGCGGTTGGTACGTCAAAGACGATAGCTGCCACATCACTGCTCAGATCATTCGCGCTCAGCACATCCATAACAGCATCAATCACCAGATCGGCCTGCATCCCTGCCACACCGGATATCCGGCCATAGATTAGATTTTCCAGAAGGGTCAGACGAGGCAGATAGTTTTCTGGCGCGATTGGCACGAACATGTCCGTAGCCAACTCACGCAGTTGCGCGCCGCGGCTCTTTCGAATACCCAAAATTTCCTGTTTGAAGCTTTCGGGAAAGGCGGGGCCGATCTGCTCGGCGGTCAAAGCGAAGGGGACTGTCATCAGCAACGCAAACTCATCCTCGCTTAGCGCACCATCACCACGGCTGCGGCGTCGGCCTGCAATCTCGACCAACTGCTCATAGAGACTTTCCTCAATATCCAACGCAGTAAAGAGCGGATGATTTGTGCCATCCATCCCAAAGGTCTGGTGCAGGGTTTCAACCAGGGTCTGCGAAATTGCGATGGCTTGCTCGGCCAGCCCTTCCTCTGCGATCATCCCGAGAAACAGCTTTTCTGATGCAAGACCGATCTGGCTGATTTCGCGCCGCGGCGCTGCAAACAGCAGATTACCGCCAAGCGGAACAGCCGGGTTGAACGCATCAGGATCAAAACGGTGAACGGCCCCCTCTAACTTGCGTTCTTTCAACATCTCGCAAACCTCGCCCCGAAGACCTACGATCTTCTCCGCCAGATGCATATGATCGTCGGGATCCATTCTAGAGCCCAGCATCGCCCGGATAATGCCCTCGTCTGTATTGATCACACGGCTCAACTCAAACCACCATGCACGGACATCATCCATATTGCTCAACTCGGCCAGTTCCGGATCAAGCCAATCAGCCTTGAGGCTGTCGATGCTATTGCCTGCACGCCGCGCCTCGATGCCCGCGCGGTCACGTTTGTCAGGGTCCCAAAGGACTGTTTTGGGTGAGGTGCGCAGGGACATCAGCAGGTTGTCTCCGATGGTGCCGTGAAACAAATAGGGCTGCGATTGCACGTAGCCGATGCGCGCAGCAATCACCGCTTGATGCAAAGTAGCAGTGTCATGTCCGCCCATTGTCAGCGTGCCACGGGCAGGCAATACTTCCCGCGTCAGAAGTTCCGCAATCGCCCTGCGCTCGGATACAGATGATGTCTTGATCGCGATCTGTGCGCCTTTGGGGATATCCAGCGTCAAATCATCCAGCACAATATCACCGTCCGAATTGCGCACGGTGATGTTCTTCAGGCAGATTTCACCGCTCAGATGCGGAACCTCATCAGGGGTTCCCTTGAACAGCGCCTCGTCGATCATGCCACTGGGGTCGAACCGCTCTGTCACGATCTCCCACCGCAAGGCCATGTCCTGTGTCTGATTGTAATAGGCCAGCAGCTCTTTCCACGGGCTGCTCAGCTCCTTGTATGCGGCCAGCGCCGCAACCAGCGCACCCACCGTAATTTCACCCCGAATGGCAAGTATCCCGCCCACCAGATAGAAAAAGAACGGTGTCAGTTGGGTGATGAAGTTGTTGAGAAACTTCATAAAGAATTTTTTCTGGTATATCTTGAAGCGGATTTCAAACAGGCGGCCCAAACGCTCTGTGAACCCAGCCAAGCGGAACCGCCAGCCGCCATTGGTCCGCAGGTCGGTAATTCCCGCCGCTGTCTCGCCAATCTCGGCGGCCAGCATGCGAACCTCCTTGATCCGCTCTTTGTTCAACAGATTGATCTGCCGTTGGATCATTGGAATGACATAGGCCTGCAAGGGGATCAGCGCGACACCTGCCAACCCGAACCAGAACGATTGCATGAACAGGAACATAACGATGATAATCATCTGCCCCGCCTGAAAAACCGGCTGCGCAATGAAATCGCCCATCAGCCCCCCCATCGGCTCGGCCTCGGAAGTGACCATGCTTACCAACTCCCCCTGCGAGGTGTTCTGGAAATAGCGTTTCGGAAAGCGCATCATCCTGTCGACCAAACTAAAGCGGAAGCGGCGCAACAAACGCTCGGCGGTGACGCCCTTCATGGTGTTCAGGCGCATTTTTAGCAAACCATGCACCAGCACCGCGCCCAGATAGGCAAAGCACAGCACAGTAAGAAACTGTATACGGCTTACCTCATAGCCGAAGGCCGTGATCATTAGATCTTCGGCGCTGATTGCATCGTTGATAATCCGCTTGGGCAGCTCCAGCGTGGCCAAGAGCAGGGGAAAGGTCAGGAGAGTGATTGCCAGAAGGACCAACTGCTCCCGCTTTGAATACTTCCAGATGAAGGCGAACAGACTGCGGTCCATGTGCGGGCTTTCTGTGGGGTACTGACGCAAACTAGGCCCCAACCCCTTGCATTACAATGCAAGGAAGGCTGCAAATGCTTGCAGCAGCCCCCCCGCACGATTATGCCATTATCAAAGAATTTTCTTCAGGAGCCCTATCTGATGTCCACGAACCCTCGTTTCGACAAAACCAAACTGCCCAGCCGCCACGTCACCGAAGGCCCAGCGCGCGCGCCACACCGCTCCTATTACTATGCAATGGGCATGACAGAGGAAGAAATTCACCAGCCGCTGGTTGGTGTGGCAACCTGCTGGAACGAGGCTGCTCCATGTAACATCGCACTGAACCGTCAGGCGCAATCGGTAAAAGTCGGTGTTGCCGCCGAGCAGGGCACACCACGCGAATTTACAACCATCACTGTGACCGACGGCATCGCCATGGGTCACGAAGGCATGCGATCTTCTCTCGCGTCGCGCGAAGCGATTGCAGACACAGTCGAGCTGACAATGCGCGGCCACTGCTATGACGCGATTGTAGGACTGGCCGGATGCGACAAGTCCTTGCCGGGGATGATGATGGCGATGATCCGCCTCAATGTGCCTTCTGTGTTCATGTATGGTGGTTCTATCCTGCCGGGCCGCACGGCCGAGGGTGCCGATGTACCAGAACAGTTTGCCAACCGCGATCTGACCGTTCAGGACATGTTCGAGGCTGTAGGCAACTGGCAGGGCGGCACCCTGTCCGAGGCCGCGTTGGATGTGCTTGAGCGGGTGGCTTGCCCCTCCGCTGGTGCTTGCGGTGGTCAGTTTACCGCCAACACAATGGCTTGCGTCTCAGAGGCGATCGGCCTCGCGCTGCCCAACTCCTCGGGCGCGCCAGCCCCCTACAAAAGCCGCGATGAATACGCCATTGCCTCTGGCAAAGCGGTTATGAACCTGATCGAGAAGAACATCCGCGCCCGCGACATCTGCACACGCGAAGCATTTGAAAACGCGGCGCGCATCGTGGCCTGTACAGGCGGCTCTACCAACGCTGGATTGCACCTGCCCGCTATGGCCCATGAAGCTGGCATCGAGTTCTTCCTCGAAGACGTCTGTGACATCTTCCGCGACACGCCCCACTTCGTCGATATGAAACCCGGCGGCGCTTATGTGGCGAAAGATTTGTATGAAGCGGGCGGTGTGCCGGTGGTGATGCGTGAACTGCGCAAGGCAGGTCTGATCCACGAGGATTGCATGACCGTCACCGGCTATTCCATGGGTGAAGAGCTGGACAAGGTCGAGCGCGATGCAGACGGCAAAGTCATCCATGCCGTGACCAACCCGATTAGCACCACTGGCGGTGTTGTTGGCCTGAAAGGCAATCTCGCGCCTGAAGGTGCAATCGTGAAAATTGCAGGCATGGCAGACGAAGATATCGTCTTCACTGGCCCCGCGCTGGTGTTTGAATGTGAGCAGGACGCTTTTGAAGCCGTACAAAACCGCACCTATTCCGAAGGCGATGTTTTCGTAATCCGCAACGAAGGTCCCCGCGGCGGGCCAGGTATGCGCGAAATGCTGGCGACCACGGCAGCCCTGTCTGGTCAGGGTATGGGCAAAAAGGTAGCCTTGATTACCGATGGCCGCTTTTCGGGTGCGACACGCGGGTTCTGTGTGGGCCACGTAGGACCAGAGGCTGCTATGGGCGGGCCGATTGGCTTGCTGAAAAACGGCGACATGATCACACTGAACGCGATCGAGGGCTCTATTACTGTCGATCTGACTGACGAGGAACTCGCCACCCGCAAGGCCGCATGGGAAGGCCCACGCGAGACGATCTACGCCTCCGGTGCTCTGTGGAAATACGCGCAGCTTGTTGGCCCGACTTATTTGGGGGCCGTCACGCACCCCGGTGGTGGATCGGAAAAACATGACTACATGGACCTCTAAACCACTTGCAGCGCTCGGCATCATCGTGATGCTGGGCGCTTGCGAGGGCATGGATGCAGGCAAAGGCCTGTTGGCCAACCTTACGCCACCAGAAGATGCTGCATTGCCTGCTGTGCCGCTGACCCAAGCGTTGATGATGCGCGGGAACGTCACGCTGGTACCGCCCAACGGTTACTGTATTGATCCCGAAAGCCTGACTCAAAGCTTTGCAATGATGGCGCGTTGTGATGCGCTGGGCGCGGCAACGGGTGGTATTGGCGCACCAGTCGGTGTCTTGACGGTTAGTCTGGCCCGTAATGCAAAAGATACCACACTGCCATCTGCCGCAGAGGTTGCAAGCGCAGCGGGTCTCGGCACGCCGGAAGATATCAGGCCCGCCGATGGTAGTATTGTATTTAAAACTTCCGGTGCAACGCCTGGACCTGATCTGGCACCAAAGCACTGGCGCTCTGTCGCACAGATTGACCGCTATACTATGGGTGCTGCTCTCTTTGGGCCTGAGGGGCGGCGCGCTGTTTCGCTGGAAGGTGCCGGCGTTCTTGAACAGCTGATCAAGCGCACCACCGACAAGACCGCCGAAGGTTGATACGATCTGCACATGCTGGCGTCACAGCGTACTTGCGCGACCCCAGCCTTGCATGGCATCTTGTGCTCAATGTGCAGACGATCAACCAATTGGTACGGATTTGCGCGATAAAAAGACGCGACAAGAAGCAAGGCAGAGCAAATGGCCAAGACGGGCGGAAATATACTGGATGCGGCTTTCTATAGCCGGTCGATTGCAAAATGGGCGCGCAACGCGCGTATGGCCCGTTCTGCCGATCTTTTGGGTCTGCGGCGGCAGCGCCTGCGCGCGCGGCAGCTGAAGTCCCATCTGGATGCATTGATCCATGTCGCGGATGAACGCCTTGCACTGCCACTTGAAGGATCAACCAGCTTTCCCAAACCCCACAACGCCGATTGGGCATGGCGGCCCGAACTGTGGCGCGGTCCGCTTCCTATTCCTGGGCTTTCTGCTGTGCAAACCCGATCTATGCTAGGCAGCGAAGTCACGCTTTTCCATGATTGCGAATTCTCTGAGCTGACCCTGCGCCAGCTGCGCAACCTGCGCGAAGAAGATCTGGCGCCCTACGGCCTTAGTATGGATGTTTTCCGGTTTGATGGATCTTTCCTCTCGCTGGTGGTTGATTTGCCCGGCGATGGTGTCGTTGGTCTGAAACGGACGCATCTGATCCGCATGGACATTATCGTCGAGCTGGAAAAACCTATTGAGATTTTTGCCCGTTTAAATATCAAAAACGGCCCGAACACCGAACAAATTGTGCGTGAACTGGATCTTACGCAGGATCAGACGATGGTTGAGTTCGATCTTGCATACTCCACCCTGAATGAGCGGCGGATAGAGGGGGCGTGGATTGATCTGATTTTTGAGGGGCCGGAAATGAACCAAGTCACCCTGCGCGACCTGACGTTCTCGCGCCGCCCCCGCGCACAGATTTAAGTGACTGAAACCGACGCCCGAACCCCACGACGGAGGATGTGATGACCAACCTTGTGTTGACCAAAACGAAAATGCGCCAAGGCGTTTGGGAAGGCTTTTTGACAGGCGCTGCCGGAAGTGAAGCACCCAAGTTGAAAGTAACCCACCAAGGGACACCAGCCCCCGATGTGGCAGTCACACCTATCGAAGACGGTGAAGGGTTTGCCGTGCGCATCCCCATTCCTGCTGTCGCAATTGCAGACGGGTTGCAAACACTGCTGATTGCCGATGCTGCAACGGACGAACAGATCGGTTCAATCTCTCTCATGGCGGGTGAGGCATTGGGCGACGATCTAAGAGTCGAGGTAGACCTGCTGCGCGCCGAACTTGATATGTTGAAACGCGCCTTTCGCCGCCACTGTCTTGAGACGACCTGACACTGCTGGTGCATTATAGTGTTCTGTACTCACGAAACCCGAGAGCAACTGCTTCAGGCGCAATTGGACCTTTGAAGAAGGTTTCACATTTGCTGGTTTTTGAATGCAGAACAATGAAGCTTTCAAACTAAAGGCCGCCCCATCGCAGGGCGGCCTCTTTAAATCGCTGGTTCAAAGCTGTTTTACTTCTGGGGGCCCAGAGCAGACAGGCCTTTCAAAATATCAATGGCATAAGCCAGTTGATAATCGTCTATGCGCAGCTCTGCGGCCTTTTCTGCCTTTTCGCGGTCGGCTTCGATCTGCTTGATCTCTTCCTCGCTCAGACTGTCGTTGTTCAGGCTGCCACGCAGGTCCGCTTCCGAGCGGGAGCGGCGCATTGGCGTATCCTCGTCCTCTTCAGTCTCGGCGCGGCGCGGGGGCTGAGCTACGACGATATCGGGTGACACGCCCAGCGACTGGATCGAGCGACCCGAAGGCGTGTAATAGCGCGCCGTGGTCAGGCGCATGGCACCTTCACTGCGTAGTGGCATCACTGTCTGGACCGATCCTTTGCCGAAACTTTTGGTGCCAATCACAATCGCCCGGCGGTGATCCTGCAACGCACCTGCCACGATTTCAGAGGCAGAGGCCGAGCCGCCGTTGATCAAAACAACAATCGGTTTGCCTTCGGCAAGATCGCCCTCTTTGGCATTAAATCGATCCCCATCCGCGGCTTCGCGGCCACGGGTGCTTACGATCTCGCCTTCGTTCAGGAATGCGTCAGAGACGCGGATCGCTTGGGTCAACAAACCGCCTGGGTTGTTGCGCAAGTCGATAACAAAACCATTGATGGCGTCCATGCCGCCTGCCGCTTCAACCTTCTCGGCCAGTTGCTCGGCCATTTTGGGATAGGTCTGGTCGTTAAACGTGCTCAGGCGCAGCACGACGCTGTCACCTTCAGTACGGGAGCGCACTACAGTCAATTCAATCGTGTCACGGATGATAGACACATCGAATGGCTCGCCTTCGCCTTCGCGCACAACCGTGATCACGATCTCGGATCCAACAGGGCCACGCATCAACTCAACCGCTTCGTCCAGCACAAGGCCTAGCAGGCTTTCGCCATTTACATGGGTAATGAAATCACCCGCCTCGATCCCTGCTTCATCGGCAGGGGTGCCATCGATCGGCGAGACGACTTTGACAAAACCCTCTTCTTGGGTGACCTCGATACCAAGGCCACCGAATTCACCGCGGGTTTGTTCGCGCATTTTTGCCGCATCCTTAGGCGACAGATAGCTGGAGTGCGGATCAAGTGATGTCAGCATTCCATCGATAGCTGCTTCGATCAATTCTCCCGAATCAACCTCTTCGACATATTGGGCGCGGATACGTTCAAAAATATCGCCAAACAGATCCAGCTGCTCATAGACATTCTCGGTCTTTGCCGCCTCTTGCGCCAACAGCGGTGCCGCAATCTGGGTTGTGGCAATGACGCCCAACACCGTGCCACCCGCGGCGGCCATCAAAAACTTTTTCATTATCTATCCATCCTTGTCGGTCCGAAACCAGGATGCTGGATCCTGGGGAACATTATCTTGTCTGACTTCTATATAGAGCGTTTCTGAGCGCGCAGCGCCAGTGCCATCACCATCTGTTGACAATTCACCGCCACCCGCATCCCCGCCCATCAGCCCGATGGGTGTGCCAGCGGCGATGACTTCGCCTATTTCGCCGTAAACCACTTCCAATCCTGCCAGCACAAACAGTGTCTCGGCCCTTGGTTCAAGTATCATCACATTACCAAAGTCCAGAAGCGGCCCTTGGTAGCGAATGGTAGCAGCCGTTGGCGATGTGACAATGGCGCGCGGACGTGTTGCCAACAATAGCCCCGGGCGCTTGACGCCCGCCGCATCCGCTTCGTTCATGCCGCGCAGCACAAGACTTTGCACAGGTAGCGGCAGCTCACCGATCTGTCCGTCAATGCTGACGGGGGATCGAACGCTAGGATCAGGATCAGTGACGATCTGGGAAAGACCCGAGGCAAAACCATCAAGTGTTTCTGTAGATGCAATCAGGATCGCGGTCGAAACGGGGTCTTCGGTAAACCGTTTGGGCAAATCCGTACGCTCAGCCATTGCCTGATTCAGCGCAGTGCGCGCGGCTTGCACAGACGTCATGCTACTGCGCAAACGCACCTCGGCGTCGGTTTGCAGGATACGCAAGGTTTGCACGTCTTCCAGATCTCGGCGCAACTGCTCAGCGCGCTGGTTCAAAGCTGGCGTCAGTTCAGCCAATAGCAGGCCTGCGCGGGCCGTTCCCGTTGGCCCGTCGGGATGAAGCAGCGCTGTCGGATTATCCGTGCCAATGCTCTGCAGAACCGCCAACAGCTGACCGACCTCATTGTCACGGGCAGCCAGACGCGCACTCAGTTGTGCCTCGCGTATTGCCGCTTGCCGCAAGCCCGTACGCATAGCCGCAAGTCCGGTTTCAAAGGCTTGGATTGTCTCTGTCAGCGCACGGACACGATCCCGCGCACCATCTGCACCGTCCATTTTAAGTGTCGCATCTTCCAACATCTGAATTGCTGCCCGCGCTTGGCCCGCTGCATCGCTGGTTTGCGCCCCCGCAGGTGCAGAAAGAGCCAACATCACAAGGGCAGCGCGCCAGATCATACGAGCAAACTCTCGCCAGTCATCTCGGCCGGTTGATCCAGCCCCATGAGTGCAAGCACCGTGGGCGCCAGATCTGCCAGTCGACCCGTGCGCAGTGTTGTACCTGCAGGCGCACCCGTAACAACCACGGGAACGGGGTTGAGCGTATGGGCCGTGTGCGGTCCACCTGTTTCGGGATCAATCATCATTTCACAATTTCCGTGATCGGCTGTCACGATCATCGCACCACCAACGGCCTCAAGCGCCTCCAGCGCATGACCAAGCCCCTGATCCACGGCCTCGCATGCGGCGATTGCAGCTTCCAGATCGCCTGTGTGGCCGACCATATCGGGATTGGCATAGTTGACCACGATCAGATCGTATTGCGCATGTATCGCCTTCACAAATTGTTCGGTGACTTGGGCGCTCGACATCTCCGGCTGCAAATCATAGGTCGCCACGGCAGGAGAGAGCGGCATGGCACGGTCTTCACCTTCTTCCGCATCTTCGGCTCCTCCGTTCAGAAAAAAGGTCACGTGAGGGTATTTCTCCGTCTCGGCCAAACGGAACTGTCGCAAGCCCTTAGCCGCAACCCACGCACCCAGCGTGTTGATGATCTGTGGCTTGGGATACATCGTTGTCATGTATTCGACATGGGCAGAGGAATATTCAGCCATCCCCATCACGGCAGCCCACTTTATGGGCGTTCCACGGTCAAATGCGTCAAATTCCGGCGCAGCCAATGCGGCCATAATCTCCCGCGCGCGGTCTGCACGAAAATTAAGGCAAAACACACCATCCCCATCATGAGCGCCGCTATAGTCCCCGATCACACAGGGTTTGATGAATTCATCCGTAATATTTGCATCATATGCAGCCTGCACAGCTTTGTTTGCAGTCTGCGCACCTTCGCCTTGGCCTTGCACAATAGCGGCATGGGCCTGCGCGACCCGCGCCCAGCGATTATCACGGTCCATCGCGTAATATCGTCCGGACAGGGTTGCGATCTTTACACCCGCAGGCAGCGCACTTTCCAGATCGGCCAGATCATCCAACGCCGATTGCGGTGCCACGTCACGCCCATCCGTCAGCGCATGGATCACTACTTTTATATTGGCGGCATCCAACGCACGCACCGCAGCGACCATGTGGGACAAGTGCCCGTGCACTCCACCACGCGAAACCAAGCCCATCAGATGGGCCGTCCCGCCTGACTTTTTGAGTGCTGCGATGAAGTTCTGCATGGGTGCGTGCGTTTCAAAGCTGCCTTCCTCAATCGCCAGATCAATCTGGCCCAGATCCATTGCAACCACACGGCCCGCGCCGATGTTGGTATGTCCCACTTCGGAATTGCCCATTTGCCCACGCGGCAGCCCTACATCCGGCCCGAAAGTGGTGAGCGTCGCCGAAGGCTCCTGCGCCAGCAACCGATCCATGTTCGGTGTGTGAGCAAGATGCGGAGCATTGCCCTCGGGACCAGCACCGACGCCCCAACCATCAAGAATACATAACACGACAGGCTTAGGCTGCGACATCAACGGAATGCTCCAACACAGAAAGGATGTAACGGCCTTGTACCCAAGGCGTCCTAGGACGTGAACCGTTTTATCCGGATATTCCGCTTATGGGCGATGTTTTGTCTGTAAATGGTCCCCCAAGGCTTCTGGTCTGGCCAGAAGAGAACATCTGATATTGCCTGATACACGTGCCTGAATACGGCACCCTGTATGTCACACCCTTACGGAACTGCGACGTTCTTGCGTCATCTGATGGATCTCTACCTTGGGGTTATAAGGAAGAAGCAAACTAAATCTGTATCGTTAAAACTGCACTCTCTATGTGTTAACGATGCCAAGTTGGATCGTGCTGCCGCAATCAATTTTTAACCAAATGGTTAAGAAATTCGGCTAATTTCACCAAATTCAGGCGATTCAAGCTGCCGATACACCATTTGGGATATGCGCGGAGCACACAAAGGTTAACGCTAGGTCCGCTAGACTTGGCGGCTCCTCGCTTTGGGGTTGCGCCAGCCCCTTGCCCGCACGCGCCGCATTAGCCATAACAGCGCTAATGCAAACACTCCTTTTCAAAGGCCACGACATGACAGCGACACCGCCCGAAACCCGCATCGTCAACACAAACCGCGTGGCCTGTGATGGTGGCGGCTCTGCTTCGGGCCACCCCCGCGTCTGGCTACAAATTCCCGCCGACAAAGGCTGGGTTGAGTGCGGCTATTGCGATTGTAAATTCATTCATGAAGACTTTGAGGGCAAAGTCTGAACCATCCGCTCTGGTGGCTCTGACTGTGGCGTGGCAAAAGGAAGGTCACCGCACATGAGGAGCATGAAAAAATGGCATTCGGCAAAGGTCACCACCTACATCTGATCGACGGCTCGGCCTTTATCTTTCGCGCCTACCATGCGCTGCCGCCGCTCACCCGCAAATCGGACGGGCTGCCCATCGGGGCGGTGTCGGGCTTTTGCAACATGCTGCAACGCTATGTTGAGGGCAACGCAGGCGGCGACGTAACCCATGTCGCCGTGATCTTCGACAAAGGCTCTCACACCTTTCGGAATGACATGTACGACCAGTACAAGGCCAACCGCGAGGCGATGCCCGAAGACCTGCGCCCGCAAATGCCGCTGACCCGCGAAGCCACCCATGCCTTCAACATCGCATGTGAAGAAAAAGAAGGTTATGAAGCCGACGACATCATCGCCACGCTGGCTGTTCAGGCCCGCGAGGCCGGTGGCCGCTGCACCATTATCAGTTCCGACAAAGACTTGATGCAGCTGGTCGGCGGCGGTGTCGAAATGTTTGACGCGATGAAGAACAACCTGATCGACCGTGAGGGCGTGCACGCCAAATTCGGCGTATATCCCGAACGGGTTGTCGACGTGCAGGCGCTGGCGGGTGACAGTGTCGACAATGTTCCCGGCGCACCGGGCATCGGCATTAAAACCGCTGCTTTGCTGATTAACGAATACGGTGATCTGGATGCATTGCTGGAACGTGCGGGCGAAATCAAGCAACCCAAGCGCCGCCAGACCCTGATAGACAACGCCGACCAGATCCGCCTGTCGCGCAAGCTGGTGCTGCTCGACGACAAAACCCCGCTGGATTTCACGCTGGACGATCTGGAGGTTCGTGAACCCGATCCTGACAAGCTACTGAAGTTCCTGACCGAGATGGAGTTTCGAACGCTCACCCAGCGCATTGCAAATACGCTGAAGGTCGAAGCGCCCGCAATCCCCGAGCCTGCGCCCAGCGCAGACACGCCCGAGATCGAAGTCGTGCCCTTTGACAAGGCCATCTACACAATGGTGGGGGATAGAGAGACGCTGCAAGATTGGCTGGGTAAAATCTATACGCGCGGCTATGTTGCCGTTGATACCGAAACGACGGGCCTCAACGATATGACAGCCGATCTGGTCGGCATTTCCCTTTGTGTTGAGGCGGGCGAGGCCTGTTATATCCCCCTGATCCACAAAGCGAACCGCGGCGATGATCTGTTCGGCTCTGATGATCTGGCAGAAGGACAGATGGCCGTTGAAGAAGCCCTCGAAATGCTGACACCGATGCTCTGTGATCCCACGATCCTGAAAATTGGCCAGAACATGAAATACGATGCCAAGATTTTCGCGCAACTTGGTATCGAAGTTACGCCTTTCGATGACACAATGCTCATGTCTTACGCCATGCATGCGGGTCTGCACGGGCACGGGATGGACACCCTGTCCGAACGGTACCTCAACCACACGCCGATCCCGATCAAGCCACTGTTGGGTAGCGGTAAATCCGCGATCACGTTTGACAAGGTTCCACTTGAGCAGGCCGTGCCTTACGCCGCCGAAGATGCCGACATCACCCTGCGCCTGTGGCAGCAGTTCAAACCGGCCCTCCACCGCGTAGGGACCACCCGCGTATACGAGACGATGGAGCGTCCTCTGGCCCCTGTTTTGATGCAAATGGAACGGCATGGCGTGAAGGTTGACCGCGATACGCTGAGTCGGATGTCGAACGCCTTTGCCCAGAAAATGGCAGGGCTGGAGGCCGAGATTCACGAGCTTGCAGGCCGCAGCTTTAACGTAGGCTCGCCCAAACAGCTGGGCGAAATCCTGTTTGACGAAATGGGGCTTGAGGGCGGAAAAAAAGGGAAAACAGGTGCATATGCCACCGGCGTTGACGTGCTCGAAGACCTCGCAACCGAGCACACATTACCTGCACGCGTGCTGGATTGGCGACAGCTGAGCAAACTCAAATCCACCTACACGGACGCGTTGCAAACCCATATCAATGCAGACACAGGCCGCGTGCATACGTCCTATTCCATCACAGGTGCTTCAACGGGCCGTCTGTCTTCCACTGACCCTAACCTGCAAAACATCCCGATCCGCACCGAGGAAGGCCGCCGCATTCGCGAGGCTTTTGTGGCCGAAGAAGGCAAAGTATTGGTTGCTCTCGACTATTCCCAGATCGAATTGCGTCTGCTGGCCCATATTGCGGATCTGCCCGCGCTCAAACAAGCGTTCAAGGACGGGCACGATATCCACGCCATGACCGCGTCCGAGATGTTTGATGTGCCCCTGGACGAGATGACACCCGATATCCGTCGTCAGGCCAAGGCGATTAACTTTGGCGTCATCTATGGCATTTCCGGCTTTGGCCTTGCACGCAACCTGCGCATCCCGCGCGCCGAGGCGCAGGGATTTATTGACCGGTATTTTGAGCGGTTCCCCGGCATCCGTACCTACATGGACGACACAAAGGCGTTCGCCAAAGAACACGGCTATGTCCAGACGCTGTTTGGCCGCAAAATCCACACTCCCGAGATTGCATCCAAAGGGCCACGCGCTGGTTTTGCCGCCCGCGCCGCAATCAACGCCCCTATTCAGGGTACCGCCGCGGATGTGATCCGCCGCGCCATGATCCGTATGCCAGCGGCGATTGAGGGGATGCCTGCGAAAATGCTTCTACAAGTGCATGACGAGTTGTTGTTCGAAGTGGATCAGGGCGCCGAGGATGATCTGATCAAAGTTGCCAAAGACGTGATGGAAAACGCCTCTGACCCCGTTGTTCAACTGGACGTCAAGCTAAGTGTGGATGCAGGCACAGGCAGCAACTGGGCGCAGGCGCACTGAGTTGCGGGGCGCAAGGTAGTGAGGCCTGTTTGATGCGCGAGACAACACCTATCCTCTATTCCTTTCGGCGCTGCCCATATGCGATGCGCGCACGACTGGCTTTGCAGGCTTCTGGCTGCACCGTGGCCCTGCGCGAAATCGCATTGGCTGACAAACCGCAAGCGTTTTTGGCGGCCTCCCCCTCGGCTACGGTTCCGTGTCTGGTACATGCGGATGGTGTGATCGACGAAAGCCTCGACATCATGGTCTGGGCGCTGCAACAGAACGATCCGCACCGCTGGCTGGAGATGCCGCAGCTGGGGCACGCTTTGATCGCCCAGACTGACGGGCCGTTCAAACACGCGCTGGATCGCGTGAAATACGCAAGCCGCTATCCGGATGAAGACGCAGATCAACATCTCAACGCGGCCTGTGGGTTTTTGCATGTCCTCGATGATATGCTGGAACAGTGGCTCTTTGACACGCCGACGCTGGCTGACTACGCGATCCTGCCTTTCGTGCGCCAATTCGCTTTCATCGACAAGAAATGGTTCGACGATCAGGGGTGGCCGTATTTGCAAAAATGGCTGGACCGCTTTCTGGACACGCCGGAGTTTGCCGACATCATGATAAAGCACCCGCAGTGGCAGCCCTGCGATGCGCCGGTATTTTTTCCCGCACAGCCCTAGGGCTTGGCCACCAGCCGTGCCACGATCCGCCGCGTAATTGGCGCAACAACCAGCACAGTCGGAAACGCCACCGCCCAGCTAAACATCCACGATGTCATCCAAGCAGGTACAAATGCCGAACCCGAATCCAGCACCCGCGACGTTGCAATGCCCGATACGATACAAGACATCAGCCCTGACAAAATAAAGCCAAACAGAACAGGTGCAAAGCGCGCAGGGATCATAGTAATTTCATCCAGTCCAATGTGGCCTCTGTCGACGGGCCAGGTGTATATTCACCGCTGATCCAGCCTGTGTATCCCGCCGCTCGCATGGTGTCGAACAGCGCTGGAAAATCAACAGCTCCTCGGCCAGGTGCATCCCTTGCAGGTGTATCGCCGATTTGAACATGCACGATAATATCGCGATACATTTCATAAACAGCAACAGCGTCACCGTGAATCATTTGTGCGTGATAGCTGTCAAACTGCAGTCGCAGGTTCGGAGCATCTACCTCAGCAATGATTTCTGCAGCCAATGCGTAATCGTTCAGGAAATAATCGGGCAGCGATTCTGGGCAAAGCGGCTCCAAAGTCAGGATTAATCCGTCAGGTACAGACTGGACGGCCTCTTTGAGGTTTCCGATCATCGTCTGTTTCGCTTGCGTGCCATTACCTGTTCCTGACATCACGTGCAGCAGTGGCACGCGAAGCGCTTGCGCATAACGACCTGCACGGCGCATGTCGTAGGCAAATCGCGCCTCCCCTCCGATTGTTGCGGCAAAGCCCCGCGCGCCGCCTGTATAGTTCGGTGGAGGCGCGTTAATCAAAACCATCTCAAGACCGCCACGCAGCAATGCACGTTGCGTATCTTTGGCAGGTAAATCATATGGAAATAGCACTTCTACGCCCGTAAACCCCGCAGCAGAGGCCGCATCAAATCGGTCAAGATAGGGCAGCTCGGGCCAAAGATGGCTCAGGTTCGCGGCAGCCTTCACAGGTTTTTACCGATCATCTGCGCTGGCATTGCTATTCCTCCTGCGGCAATTCCTCGGAAGGGATGATGCCAAAGAACGCACCGCCAGACCAGACACCAAACCAGCCGTCATAATGCACCCCAAGATCGACAAGCCGGTAAAAGCTTTTGCGGTCGATCAGCGCCTCAAGATTGCGGCGGACCCGCACATAAGGCGACGGCTCCCCCGTCTCGGAATCACGCACAAACCGTAGCGGTGCATCCTCACTGGCGACCGTGATATCCTCCAGATTGGTGGTAAATGTCAGGCGTTGATCCTGCCCTTCGCCCGAGGTCTCAAAGTCAACGGCAACAAACGGCGCATCATGAACACGAATGCCTACCTTTTCGACGGGAGTGACAAGAAAATAATTTTCATCCTCTCGAATGAGAATCGATGCAAACAGCTTGACCAAACCAGGCCTGCCGATTGGGGTACCTTCGTAGAACCACGTGCCATCACGTTGTATTTCCATATCAATATCGCCGCAAAACGGCGGATTCCACTTCTCAACCGGCGGTAATCCGCGTGTTTTTGCTGCTTTTATAGACTCAGCAAGGCTGCTGGCTGATGGGGTCACAGTTTTTTGTCCGCTCATTGCTTTTGCCATTCCCTCAGATCGAGATACACTTACACCCAACCGATATAACCTGCACAGCGGAGAAGTCATGACCCAAGCGGACACACAGACCACCAAAGACATGGCGGCCGAGGACATGGTCGAACAGATCGAAGCCTTGGGCGAAAAGCTGGCGCAGGCGCGCGCGTCCATTACCGCGCGCTTCATCGGACAGGAACGTGTCGTTGAACTGACCCTGACAGCCCTACTGTGTGGCGGTCATGGTCTGCTAGTTGGTTTGCCCGGTCTGGGCAAAACGCGACTGGTCGAGACGCTCAGCACCGTAATGGGCATGGACGGCAAGCGTGTGCAGTTCACGCCCGATCTGATGCCAGCGGATATCTTGGGGTCAGAAGTGTTGGATACCGATGAAAGCGGCGCGCGCAGTTTCCGGTTTATCGAAGGGCCGGTATTCTGCCAGTTGCTTATGGCGGACGAGATCAACCGCGCCTCGCCACGTACCCAATCGGCCCTGTTGCAAGCCATGCAGGAAAAATCCGTAACTGTTGCTGGGCAAAACCGCTCGCTCGGGCTGCCCTTCCACGTGCTCGCCACGCAAAACCCGATTGAACAGGAAGGCACCTATCCCCTGCCAGAAGCGCAGTTGGACCGTTTTCTGGTTCAGATCGACATCGAATACCCCGATCGCGCGACCGAGCGTGATATCCTGATCGCCACCACAGGTGACGCCGAGGCGCAATCGACCGAGGTCTTTACAGCTGCCGAATTGCTGGAGGCGCAACGTCTGCTGCGCCGGATGCCCGTGGGTGACAGCGTGGTCGAGATGATCCTTGATCTGGTCCGCGCCTTCCGCCCGAACGAAGACGGCGTTAGCGCGCGGGTCAAGGAAACCGTCGCTTGGGGACCTGGCCCGCGTGCTGCGCAGGCTTTGATGTTGGCCGTGCGCGCCCGCGCGCTGTTGCAGGGCCGTCTTGCCCCATCCGCCGAGGATGTGATCGATATGGCACGCCCCGTGTTGACCCACCGCATGGCGTTGAACTTTGCCGCGCGCGCGCGCGGCGACAGCCTAACCGATCTCATCGACGAGACAGCCGCAGCACTCGCCACGCCCAAAGCCGCCGTCGCGTGAGCAATCCCGTCTCCCTTCGCGCAACGTCCGAGAGTGAGGCAGCCGCACTGCCCGCACTGCTGGCGCGTGCCGAACATTTGGCGGGCGCTGTCCTGCTGGGCGCACATGGACGGCGGCGCGCAGGTGCGGGGGATGATTTCTGGCAATACCGGCCTGCGCAAATCGGTGACAGCCGCCGCGCAATTGATTATCGCCGCTCTGCCATGGGTGATACGGAATTTGTGCGCGAACGCGAATGGCAGATCGCGCAGTCAGTCATGCTTTGGGTCGATCAGGGCGCCTCTATGCGCTTTACCTCTTCCGACAGCTTGCCACTGAAAGTTGCCCGCGCGCGGGTTCTGGCATTGGCTGTCGCCATCCTGCTGAACCGAGGGGGAGAGCGTGTGGGCCTGACAGGAACCGAGTTGCCGCCGCGCGCGGGTCGTCCACAAATAATGTCACTGGCACAATTGCTTTGCCGCGATGATGCGACTGATTATTCCCCACCAGAACACCGTGCGATGATTCCCCACGCCCGGGCAGTTTTTATATCGGATTTCATGGGTGATATTGACGGCGTGCGCACCGCACTTACTAAAGCCGCTGATCGTGGCGTGCGTGGGGTCCTGTGCCATCTTCTTGATCCCTCGGAAGAAGCATTTCCCTTTTCGGGCCGCACGATTTTCGAATCTGTCGGCGGCACGATCAGCCATGAGACGCTCAAGGCGAATGATCTGCGCGATCGCTATCTGGCACGGCTGGCTGAACGAAAGGCGGAACTGCAATCGCTTTGTGCGCTAACCGGCTGGCACTACGGCGTTCACCATACAGATAGCAGTGCGCAAAGCGGTCTGTTGTGGCTTTACCGTGCGCTGGATGCGCGGGCGGTGGCGGCATGATGGTTCTGGGCGGCATCGGCTTTACCGCGCCTTGGCTTTTGCTGGCGCTGGCAGCCCTGCCGATATTATGGCTTTTGCTCCGCGCTGTTCCGCCTGCCCCGATAAAACGCCGTTTTCCCGGTGTGGCCTTGCTGCTGGGCCTCAAGGACGACGAAACCGTTTCTGACCGCACGCCATGGTGGCTGCTGCTGCTGCGCATGCTGGCGATTGCCGCGATCATCATCGGTCTTGCAGGGCCAGTTCTAAACCCCGAAGCCGAGCAAGCAGAAGGGAATGGCCCAGTACTGTTCGTGCTGGACGGATCATGGGCGGGTGCCACACGCTGGCCTCAGCAGCAAGAAGCGATCGAGGCGCAGCTCACCCGTGCCAGCCGCCTTGGCCGCACCGTCGGCTTCTTGACGCTAACAGACCCCAAGCCACCCGTGTTCCAGTCCGCCGATGTCTGGCGTAGCAGATTGGCGGGATTAGCCCCCGCGCCCTGGCAGCCCGATACGGCGATGCTGGCGACCGCACAAGACGCATTGGCAGATGCAGGTAGCTTTGACACGTTATGGTTCAGCGATACCCTTTTTTATGAGGACCGTGATGATCTGCTTGATGTGCTGCAGCAACGCGGCACTGTCGAAGCGTATCAGACTGCTATCAATGTCTTGGCAATCTTGCCCGCCACTTACGAAGATGGCGCCGTGCAGTTGCGTCTCGTCCGAACCGTTCCCGGCCCCGCCCGCGACGTAGTTGTACAAGCGCAAGGGCGCGATCCAGCGGGTAACGGCCGTATTCTGGCCACCGCAACAGCCATATTCGAGGAAGGCGAAACCGAAGCACAAACCGCGCTGGTGCTCCCCTCCGAGCTGCGTGCACGGATCACACGGTTTGATATCGCTGGCCAACGCTCGGCTGGTGCCAGCACCCTGAGCGATGACGGCCTGCGACGGCGTGAGGTTGCGCTGATCTCGGCACGCACAAGCCGCGAAGGGCTGGAGCTGCTGTCACCACTGCACTATATTGAGCAGGCCTTGGCTCCGACCGCTGATCTGATTGACGGCAGCTTGACGGACGTGTTGCCTGCCAACCCCGATGTGATCGTGCTGGCCGATGTTGCGACACTATCGGAGGCAGAAGCTGCGCCGCTAACCGACTGGATCGAAGGCGGCGGTATGCTGGTGCGCTTTGCCGGCCCCCGCATTGCAGCAAGTGATGTATCACGCATCGACGAAGACCCGCTGATGCCCGTGCGTTTGCGCGCAGGGGGCCGCAGTGTTGGCGGCGCAATGAGCTGGGGCGAACCGAAAGCACTGTCGCCCTTCTCCAACGGCTCACCCTTTTATGGCCTGACGGTCCCCGATGATGTTACTGTCAGTGCCCAGGTCGTGGCCCAACCCGACCCCACACTGGCCGAACGTGTGATCGCCTCACTCAGCGATGGTACACCGCTGGTCACGCGCAAAAATGTGGGCCAAGGGCAGATTGTATTGTTCCACGTCACCGCAACGGCGGAATGGTCCACTCTGCCGCTGTCAGGTTTGTTCGTTGAAATGATGGAGCGGTTGGCCGTGTCTTCCTCTGCCGCAAGCACGACGCTTACCGCGCTGGAAGGCACCACCTGGATACCCCGCCGTGTTTTGGACGGGTTTGGCACATTGTCCGATGCAGGGACTTTACCCGGTGTAGATGGCCCGCGATTGATAGAGGCAGCGACGGGACCGATGCTGCCACCAGGGCTCTATACATCTGGTGATCGGACATTTGCGCGCAATGTGCTGACAAGCGATAGCACTCTTGCACCTGCAACATGGCCATCTGATGTGCCTGTGCGCGGCTTGGCCGTTGCACCCGAACAGCCCGTTGCTGGCTGGCTGCTCAGCTTCGCTATTCTATTGCTGTTGGCTGATGTTGTCGTGTCGCTTGCGCTGTCAGGCCGCCTGCTCAGCCGCGCGAATAGCACGGTCGCAACTGTAGTTGCCTTGGTGCTTTTTGCTGCCCCCGCCGATGCACAGTCGGCTGACGAAACATTCGCCCTCAATGCCACGTCAGAGCTTGTGCTGGGTCACGTGATCACGGGCGATGCACAGGTGGACGAAGTGGCACTTGCCGGTCTGCGCGGCCTAAGCGACACGCTGTTTTTCCGCACCTCGGTGGAGCCTGCCGATCCGCTCAGCGTCAACCTAGAGACCGATGAGTTGGCGTTCTTTCCCCTACTTTACTGGCCCGTCACGCCGGGTCAGCCAACCCCTTCACGCGAAGCCTATGCGAAACTGAACGGTTATCTGCGCGGGGGTGGCATGATCCTGTTTGACACCCGCGATGCAGACACCGCCAGCTTTGGCGCTTCCAGCCCGAACGGGCGCAAGCTGCAAGAACTGGCCACCCCGCTGGATATCCCCGCGCTGGAGCCATTGCCCAGCGATCACGTCATAACCCGCACGTTCTATCTGCTGCAGGATTTCCCCGGCCGCCACAACAGCCGTGATGTCTGGGTCGAGGCAGCAGACCCCAACGCCGAGCAGATCGAAGGCATGCCGTTTCGCGACCTTAACGATGGTGTAACGCCCGTTGTAATTGGTGGAAACGACTGGGCAGCCGCATGGGCCGTAAATTCTGGTGGTGGCCCGATGCTGCCTGTAGGTCGCGGTTATAGCGGTGAGCGGCAGCGGGAAATCGCATACAGGTTCGGCATCAACTTGGTGATGCATGTCCTGACAGGCAACTATAAGTCGGACCAGGTCCATGTACCTGCGCTGCTGGACAGGTTGGGCCAATGACAACAACAATCGTATTTGATCCGCTTGTCCCTTGGCCCCTGTTGGTCATGGTTGCTGTGATAGCTGCCTTGGGTGTTCTGCTGGCACTCGTGCGCGGCTTGCGCGGCTGGGGCTTGCGTGGTCTGGCGGGCGCTGTTGTGCTGGCCGCACTCGCTGGTCCTTCGTTCCAACAAGAAGACCGCGCACCGCTGAGCGACATTGTCCTGATGCTGGAAGACAGCAGCGCAAGCCAAAAGCTGGGCGACCGGACCGCTCAGACCACGCAAGCAGCCGACAGGCTAGCCGCCCAGATCGAGGCGCGCCCCGATACCGAGCTGCGCCGTGTGATTGTACCTGATGGTGAGGGCGACGCGGGCACCCAGATGCTCACAACCCTAAGCGAAGCTTTGGCAGAAGAGCCACGCGCGCGCGTGGCAGGGATTGTCGCGCTGACAGACGGACGTGTGCATGACGCCGATCTACCCATTGATCTACCAGCGCCCTTCCACGTTCTTTTGTCGGGTGAAGCAGACGATTGGGACCGGCGCCTAAGTGTCGTTGGTGCCCCTGCGTTTGCCATCATCGGAGAGCCTGTACTGCTGACCCTGCGCATCGATGATCTGGGCGCCGCCCCCGCTGGCGCAGCGTTTGCCCAGCTTGATATCTCGATTGACGGTGAGGATGCGCAGCGGTTCAACGTACCCATTGGCGAAGATCTGGAACTGCCCGTAACCCTGCCCCACGGCGGGCGCAATGTGATCCGCTTTGCCCTGCCCGAAGCCGAGGGCGAGCTGACCGACCGAAACAATGCGGCCATCATCCAGATCAACGGTGTGCGTGACCGTCTGCGCGTGTTGCTGGTCAGTGGCCAGCCTCATGCAGGTGGACGCACATGGCGCAACCTGCTCAAATCTGACAGCTCGGTCGATCTGGTGCATTTCACAATCCTGCGCCCCCCCGAAAAGCAAGACGGCGTGCCCGTATCCGAGCTATCCCTGATCGCCTTTCCCACACGCGAATTATTCATGGAGAAGATCGACGATTTCGATCTGATCATCTTTGACCGCTACAAACGCCGCGGAATTCTTCCTGCGCTTTACCTTGAAAATATCGCGCAATATGTGCGTAGCGGTGGTGCTGTTCTGGTATCTGCGGGCCCCGACTTTGCCAGCGCCGACAGTTTATATCGAACGCCGCTGGGCGCTGTTTTGCCCGCCAACCCAACAGCACGGGTACTGGACGAACCCTATTTGCCTGTTGTTTCCGAATTGGGCGATCGCCATCCTGTAACAACGGGCCTTGCTAAAGACGATGCGTGGGGCCGTTGGTTGCGCCAAATTGATGTAACCGCAACCTCTGGCAATGTCGTGATGACAGGCGTAGATGATCGACCCCTTCTTGTGTTGGACCGTGTTGACGAAGGGCGCGTGGCCTTGCTGGCTTCGGACCATGCCTGGCTGTGGAACCGTGGATATGAGGGCGGTGGGCCACAGCTGGAATTGCTTCGCCGTCTTGCTCACTGGATGATGGGCGAGCCAGAACTTGAAGAGGAAGCACTGACCGCAAATGCGGAAGGTCAGACCATGCGGATTGAGCGACGCACCTTGAGCGAGACTGTACCCCCGCTGACAATTACAAGACCGGACGGCACCACCACGGAACTGCCCCTTACTCCTGTTGCACCCGGCCGTTTTGAGACAGTGTTTACAGGCCCAGAAATCGGGCTTTACCGGTTGGAGAATGGCGATCAGGTTAGCGTGATTGGCCTTGGTCCCTCAGCGCCCCGCGAATTTGTTGAAACCATCGCCGATGCCACCGCACTGGCACTCGTTCTGTCGGCCATGCGCGGCGGTGTGACCCGTCTGGAAGACGGTCTGCCTCGTATCCGTAATGTCCGCGCCGGCAGACCTGCAGCTGGCCGAGGTTGGATAGGCTTCACACCCCGTGACGCCTATGAGACGCGCGACGTCCGCCAGACGCCTATCCTGCCTGCATGGCTGGTGTTGCTGTTAAGCGCAGGACTGATCACCGCTGCTTGGCTGCGCGAAGGACGCAGATGAAGCAGGTGATACTTCGCGATCTTGCCACTGGGGATTTCGAGCAGGCCCTGCGCCTCTATCAGATACTGACCCGCGACCCCGTTCCAGTCAGCACCAGCAGCGCTGCATTTGATGCTGTTCTAAACCATCCAGGGACGCATGTGGTCGGGGTCGAGGACGCAGGGCAGGTTATTGCCATGGTAACACTGCATCTGCTACCCAACATGACCTCTGGTGGCCGGCCCTATGCGTTGATCGAAAACGTGATTTGCGACCCTGCACATCAGGGCAAAGGCATTGGGCGGGCTGTTTTGCAGGGCGCCATTGATCGTGCAAAGACTGCGGGCGCTTACAAGATTATGCTGATGACAGGTACGGCCCGCAGCGCGTTAGGTTTTTACGAAAAGCTGGGATTCTCCGGTCATGAGAAACATGGCCTTGTCCTGCGCTTTTAAAGCAGGATAAACGCCCAGAGCGGCAGAATAAGCAGCGACAGAACAACCTGCCATGTCATGATGTCTGCATAGAGGTCAGCATCACCACCCATCTGCTTTGCCACGATATAACCGTTAGATGCAGCGGGGGCTGCAAACACAAGTACACCGGCAAAAACCTGTACCGAAGATAGGTCCAGCGCCAGTCCAAAACCCACAAATACGCCAGACGCGAGCACAGGGCGCATAAACGCCCCCAGACCCACGCGCCAATCGACGCGCCCCAAACGCCGCAAACTGATCCCTGCGCCAACAGCCATCAGCCCGACACCAAGCGCGCCGCGCCCGATCATGTCCAACGTCTCGGCCACAGGTTGAGGCAGCGATACACCCGACAGATTGAGGGCAAGGCCAATCACGCACGCCTGCACCAGAGGATTCCGGACAAGAGTGTTCAGCACCTTTGCAACGCTCGCCTTTGAAGGACCAAAAGCGGCAAGCACGACAATACAAATTACATTAATCAGCGGAATAAGGAGTGCAATCGCTACCGCGAGGATCGCAATGCCCCCTGTCAAAAACTGCTCTGCCGCAGCGAGAGCTACAAAAGCATTCCAGCGTATGCTCGACTGAAACAATGACGTGAAGGACGGGTTGCCCAAACGATGGTGCGGCAAAAAGCGTAGCGCGAGAGCCAGCAGCACGACCACGGCCAACGTACCGACCAAAGCAACACCAAACCCACCGAACCGCTCAATCGATAGATCGGAACGGGCGATGGCAAGAACCAGCGTAGCAGGGATCAAGCCGCGAAATGACAAGGTTTCGATTGCTGCCCAACTGCCCCGCGGAATAATCTCCGACTTCGCTAACGCGTACCCCGTGGCGATAATCAGCAGCAGTGGAAGAACAGAAAGGGCAAGGGACATGGCGCAGGAATGTCACCCAGACCCCAATTAGTCCAGCCGGATTTCCACACTGGCACTGCGCCCTTTTGCATCGACAACCGAAATCTGTGCAAAACCCGGATCGTCCAGCGGCAATACAACATCCCTCTGGCGCAGCGATTCTCCTACGGGCAGGCCGTTCACCAGCACAGTCAGTGGAAGCGTACCTGCACGCAAACGCAAGGGCACGCCCACGCCACTGCGCCGCAACACGGCCCCGTCTGGTGGGAAGGCCACAACAGGCCAATCAGGATCGGCATCAAAAACCGCATCACGGCTTTGGAAAAGACGCAAATTTGCAGGCAGCTTTGCGGTACCAAGGATCAGCGTATCTGCAGGCGGGGGGGCCAACGCTTGTCGCTCTGCACTTATGCGGCCAAATGCTTCGAATAATAACGGAGCAGCCAGATCACCGCCAAAGGCACCCGGCACCGGCGTTCCATCGGGACGGCCCAGCCACACACCTACAACGTGATGTCCATCAAACCCGATGCTCCATGCATCGCGGTGGCCGTAGGAAGTGCCCGTCTTGTACGCAATGGCCCCCGCGTGCACCGCTACACCCTGAGGTGGGGCAATTTGCGCAAGTATATTTGATACCTGCCATGCGGCCTTGCGCGACATGAAGGCACTGCGCGCGATGGATAGTCCATCCTGCGTTGTGCGCAATGTAACGGCCTGTCCACCTTGGGCAATTCCTGCATAGAGTTGGGTCAAGTCTGTCAGGCTAAGCCCCACACCACCCAACGCTACGGCAAGCCCTGCTTGGCCAGCTGGCAAAACGGGTTTGGTGCCTGCGCGGCGCAGACCCGACATCAAACGTGCAGGCCCCAGCTCATGCGTCAGGATCACTGGCGGGATATTCAACGACAAGGTCAGTGCATCGCGCACCGTCAACATCCCGCGAAATACTCCGTCAAAGTTCTGGGGCGCATAGCCACCGAATGACACTGGTGCGTCATTGATTAAAGTATCGGGGTGAACCAAACCCTGATCAAACGCGAGCCCGTATACCAGTGGCTTGAGCGTTGATCCGGGCGAGCGTTTGGCAGCAGTCATATCCACAAAACCCAATGCGCCGTTTTCATCGCCGTAATCTGGCGATCCAACATAGGCCAATACATCTCCGCTTTGATGGTCGGCCACCATAATCGCGATGGACACCCCCCGCGCTTGCCCCATCACTGCACGACGGGCGAGGGTTTGCAGCTGATCCTGAAGCACTGCGTCAATCGTTGTGACATGGCGTAACTTTGCCGGAGCAGCTTTGCGAAGACGCTCGGCAAGGTGCGGGGCATTTTGGGGCATGGGCAGCATGGCCCGTGGCACATCTGCGGGTTGGCTATGGGGTGAAATGCCAAGTCGGGACAGTACCCGCGCGCGCGCCGCTCTGGCAGTGGACGGATGACGATCTGGCCTGCGTGCCTCGGGTGCTTGCGGCAGGGCGACAAGCAGTGCGGATTGTGCTTGGGTCAGGCGACGTGGTTCTTTGCCAAACCACGCAAGGCTGGCAGCCCGCACTCCTTCAACAGCACCGCCGTAAGGCGCATGATGCAGATACAAGCTCAGGATTTGTGCCTTGGTTAGCCGCCGTTCCAGCGCGAGAGCCACACGTATTTGCCGCATCTTGCCTGTTATGGTGCCCGTGCCTGAATTCTCCAGCAGACGGGCGACTTGCATGGTCAGGGTAGACCCTCCAGAGACAACGCGGCCGTGCCATACCATCTGCGCGCCGGCCCGCAGCACAGCGCGCAAATCAACACCGCTATGTCCAAAAAAGCGTTTATCTTCATAGGCAATCAACATGTCGATATAATTGGGATCTACCTGATCCAGCGCAACTGCAAGCCGCATGCGACCGTTCTCAACCGGAAAAGCCCGCAGCAAAGCACCATCGCGCGCACGCACTTCGACGCCCGTCTGCGACAGAACAGGAGGCAATACAGTTTGCGCGACCCATACATCCAGCCTGTCACGTGCAAACGCTGCTGCCCACAACAGCGCAGCGGAACAGAACAAAATGTAGGCGCCACGCCTCACGGAATGACGGTCAGGCGGGACGTGGCAGTCGTGGCGCGGTATTCAGGACGGTACATGTCTGACACAAGTGCCGCCGGATGGTGATAGCTCCCCGAGGTAACAGCACGCACGACATAGGCCAATTGAAATGCTTCCGCTCCCGAATGATCCACAGCAGCCAGAAAGCGATCCGAGCGGAATTCCACGTTCTGCGGTGTGGTGGTCTTCAGCCAATCCAGCCCTTTGACAGAGCCACTGGCCAGCAGATTAGGGTTATCAATCTCGAACCCACCTGGCAGCGGGTCATCAATCATCAGCCGCGCGCCCATTTGCTCAAACGGTTGTATCGACAACACAGCAACCAACCGCGTTCCAGAGACGACAGGGCCCGTGACCGCCTGCCCCTCCATCGTGAAATATTGACGGGTAATCGCATAGCCGTAACCACCTGCATCGGGTGCAACCTGCGGCACGCCATAGGTGGTCAGAGTTATATCCTGAACAGTATCGGAAGTGTTTTTGAGCAACATAGGAATAGACGACCGATCATTCAGTTTACGCACCAGTGTCCCGCTGACCTGCGCACCATCCACCGTGATACCAGCCGATATGCTATCGCCCATTGCATGGGCTGCGAGCACAACCTGTGCCGCTTCCTGGGTCGACAGATTGCGTTCGGGCGACTGGAGTGTTCGCGCCAATGCGACCGTATCAACAGCGCTGCTGCCGCTTTCGGATGCGAGGGTCAGCACTGCTGCACGGTCGCGAAGTGCGCTGCCAAAATCGTCGCGCCATGCGGTCCGGTCAGGTGCTTGTAGCAAAAGCGCCCCTGCCCGCGCGAACATCAGATCAGCCCGCACAGGATCACCATATGCAGCAAGCGCAGCCCCCAATTGCGCGACTGCCATTGGCGTAGCAAAAGCAGCGGCTTTCGTGTCCGCATAATAGCGTAGGTCACCCATTTGAGCAGCACCGGCACGGGCAAGCACCAGCAGGGCATAGGCGATATCCTCACCTCCCCTATCGAAATCAGGCGCAAAGTTGATGCGGTTGCGTAGGTTGTCCATCGCAGCAGCCAATGCGCGTTGCGGCACGGCGTAGCCTTGCGCCTGCGCACGCCAGAGAAAATCAGTGACATAAGCGTCCAGCCAGAAATCACCCGATTGTGCACGCCACATACCGAATGCACCATTAGATGCCTGACGCGAGATCACACGTGCGATGCCCTCTTCAACTTTTGCTTTGATCAGGTCAGGTGCGCCCAGGCCTGCCTGCCCTGCAATTTCGCTCAGATAGAGCAATGGCAGCGCGCCGGAGGTCACCTGCTCGGTACATCCATAGGGGTATCGGTCCAGCTGGCGCAACAAGTCCGGCACATCAAGCCGCGCAAGCGGACCTGCGGTCAGAACAGCACTGCCTGTCCCTTGCCGCAATCCGCCCAACACAGCGCGGTCGAACGTAAATGTTTCGCCCGCTCCCAGCGCAAAGCGGCGGGTTGTGGCGATTTCAGGATCATTCGCGCGTACGGCCAACGTAAGCACCTTTTGCAGTACAGCGCCCTGCGAGGGTGTCAGTTTCACTATAATCTGATGATCTCCGATTTCACGTGCGACCAAAGGAAAGGGAAGACGCAGCGTCACCCCTTGAGAGAGGTTCACTTCCGTTGGCAGACCCATAATCCGGATGCCATCCCCCGCAGACACTTCCAGCGAAGCGACACCACCAGTACCGTGCGTCGGTGTCAGCTCTAGCAATAGCTGGCTTTGATCATCGGGGGCCAAAAGGCGCGGCAGGCTCGCCGTTATCACAACAGGGTCGCGGGCAATTATATCATTACTTGCACTGCCGACCGCAGTTTCGCTCCATGCGATGGCCATAAGACGGATTGTACCATTAAACGCAGGGCGCGTGACCTCGACCACTGCTTGCCCGTCTGAACCCACGGTAACGGGGCCGCTATAGAACGCCATCAGCGCCTCGGTCGGTGGGGGTGATTGCAATTGAGCTGCCGCCACCGCATCCCCTCCCGAGCGGACACGCCCCAACGCGCCGTTCAAACCGTCGATCAAGCGTCCATACACATCGCGCAACTCAACCCCCAAACGCCGCTGGCCAAAGTAATGCGCGGCAGGGTCGGGCGCTTTAAAGTTAGTGAGGTTCAAAATACCCACGTCAACCGCAGCCAGTGTCACATAAGCAGTCTCGCCCTGCGCAATGCCGCTTATGTTGACGGGCACCCGCAATACACCTGCCTGTCCGTCAATCACGTCAGGCACATCAAATGACACTGTCAGCTGTTTGTCTTCTGGCGCAATGCGCGCGTGTGCCAATCCGAGGCTTCGGGCAGGGTTCAGTCCTGCGTCCTCATCCATCGGGCGGATCACTGTTGCGGTGACATAGGCGCTATTGCCCCACTCTTGTGTGACATTCAGAGGGATGGTCACATCACCCGCTTCCACAGCAAGTGCTGTCTGTTCAATCACCCGATTGGACATCACGGAAATATCGGCAATGCCTGCGTGTGGGGCAACGATACGCAACTGTGCCGTATCGCCAATACGGTATGTTTCGCGGTCCAGTGACACAGGCAGAAAATTGGGCGTATCGTTTGCACTATCTCCGCCATACCACCCAGAGGATATGAGGACGGATGACACTGCGTAGGCTGCGCCCGCGTGTTCGACCAAAAGTTCGTATTTGCCCCATTCGGTCGGCAGGGTGAGCGAAGTAGGCGTGTTGCCCAAATCCGTTTCGCCACTGGCCACGCGAATGCGGCGAGTCAACGGCTCCCATGCCCAGCCGCCACCGCTTTGATACCATTGATAGCGCGTTTCAATCCGGTTGAATGTCCAGCGCACAGGAAGCTCGTCCTGAGTTGCGATAAGATCAAACACTGCGTCAGTTCCCTCGGCCAGGACCCCTTCAAATTTTTGTTTAATCCCGATCAATGGCCCGTCAGGCCGCAAGGCGCGGGTCATCCGCCGCTCGACAGCGCGGCCAGACCCTTCGGCGATCCGCGCAACGATGGCAACTTCCAATGGCTGGCTTGGCATCTCTTCCAGCTTAGGCATACGCAGCGCAATTCGGGCCGCTCCTGCGGCATCGGTACGGACGGCATCCAGATATGTAGTGCGTGTGTCAAAGCGTTGATCATAGCGCCCGAAGACAAAATCAGGATAGGCGTCGAGATTGCGGGTCATGCGCAAGCGGGCTTCTCCTTCCACTGACAAATCTGATGCGGGAGCGCCAAACAGATATCGTGCATCAATCTGCATGGGTGGCGTGTCACCCAGCCCAAGCGATGCATCAGGCAATGAAAGATCAAATTCGATCCGGTCGGGCAAAAAATCCTCGACCAATATCGTCTGGGACGAAAGCGGGCCTTGGGCGGGGTCAGCGACCACATCCAGTCGCCACGCGCCGCGCGGCGCTTGCCCACTAACAGGCAAGGCAAACACATGCCCCCCTACCGCACTATTCGTGCTGAGCGTCCGGCTGTATTCGACACCATCCGGACGTCTAAGCACAGCGACTAGCGGCAACCCGTTGACGGCGCGGCCCTGAGCATCGCGGGTCAGAACAGTTGCAAAAATCGTTTCGCCTGCGCGATAGGCACCGCGATCCGTGCTTAGATACGTATCAATCGCGGGCGCAGGGGCGCGGCCTTCGACACCGCGATCCGACAGATCGAATGCAGGCTCGCGCAGGGATAGAAAGGCCGCATCTCCTCCGGCGCCGACAGCCATCAGCAGCGCAGGCGCTGCGGCACCATTGCCCCGCGTCAAACCTGCCGGAAAATGCGCGCGACCCTGATCATCTGTCTCGACTTCACCCAGAACTGCGTTCGCCTGTGAGATCAGGCTAAGCGAGACACCAGCGCGCGGTTTGGCATCACGCAGGCTGCGCACGGTTGCGTGCAATCCATCGACCCCTGTTACCGTCGCAAGACCCAAATCCGTCAGGATGAACCATTGTGTCGCTGCGGGATTTTCGTAAGGGTCTGCCCCTTTGATCCCTGCCGTCAGTGCATAGATGCCCGCAGGCTCGCCAGCCAATGCTTCGTCCAGCGGCAACCGCGTGGTCATGGTCACGTTCAGGGTGTTTTTCACCTCCCCCGACCCTGACCAGACATCCTGAGCGATTGTGCTGGAGAACGCGTCTTCTTCATATTTGCTAAGCGGCTTGCCGAAATAGCTGTCTTGCATGGCACGCAGTAAATTTCGGTCACTTACACGGCGCAGGGTCAGCTCGACGGTATCGGTATTCACCGTTTCGACAGGCAAAGCGGCCTGCGCGCTACGCGGCAGAACGTATGCTCGGCCCGAAAAACGCACCGATGGATCACGGTCACGTACATAAAGGGTCACGGCTATGTCGTTGTGCAAAACCTCGCCACTGGCCGCTGGCAGACCCGCGCGGAACGTAGCCGTGTAACGGGCGCCATGGCTGACACCATCAATACAGAGTTCCTGCGCGCCAGCTTCGACAACCAAGGCTGGATCGGTCAGGCGCACGAAGGGCTGATAATCCACCCCCGCCTGCACCAGCTTTTCCGAAAACTCGGCACAGATACGCGGGCGGGCTGCGTTATTGTCTACCCGCGTGTCTGTGATGCGAAAGCCGTATTTCCCGATAGCTGTATCCAGCCGCGCCTGAATTTCCTCTCGCGGCTCAAGGCCTGCTGCAAGGCGTAAGGGTGCGATCATTTCGCGGCCTCGCCTGTTTGCCTCTAACGCACGGGACAGCAGATCAAGGGCGGTCACTTGCTGTGCTACGCTTTGGGCACGCAGATAGGCATTGATTGCGGCTGGAACGGCCTCGCGCTGCAAGCGGCGGTGCAAATCACGCGGCGTATCACCGCGTGGGCGCAAGCCGAGCCATGCAAGACGCGCCCACACGTACCCACGATCTGTCAGCGCAACCGCACTACCCGCCCAACGCGCAGCGGCAGGTATGTCGCCACGGGTTACAGCAGCGTCCAACGCGGCAACAGCATCCTCAAGCGTAATACCCCCTAGCATATAGCGGTCCGCATTGGTCTGGACCAGCGCCACAGCCAAAGCGATATCTGCCTCGTTCTGGAACCCCAGCTCTGCCAGCCGCACGGCAGCCAATGCGTGAATATCAGCGGGTGTGGTTTGTTTACGCGCGGACAAAGCGCCTTCAAAAAATTCTGTCTGCGTCACGCCAGATTTTGGGAAACAAGCGTTTGAGCGGGTGTTGAAAGTAAACGCAACACAGTCTCTTTGTGCGCTGCATGCGCGGGCGCAGGCGCTGCGCGTTGTATCAAACATCTGTGCCAAATCGGCACCAAAGAAATCTGTATCTTGCGCATAGACATAGCGGTGTTCAGGCACGGCGGGTTGCGCAGAAGCGGCGGCAATGCTCACCGCCAACAACACTATTGCACCCGTCACTGATTGCAAAATACGCATGACAGAATCCCTTTTTCCTGAATGGCTGTAGCGTGACACGCCCAACACCGCCCAATCAAGGGTGTTGGCCTTAAGCCGATATTTACCCCGCTCGGCGCACAAGGTGGTTTGCGCCCTGCGACCAATGAGGAATGGATGAGCCTACAGCAAAAACTCACCGAAGAGCGGCGGGGCCGTTTGGCGGCAGAACGAATGCTGGAGCTGAAAAAGGCCGAGCTTTTCGCCGCAAATCGCAAACTTGGCCGCCATGCGCGCCAGTTGAGTGATGAAATCGTCGATACCCGCGCGCTGGTCGAAAGCATGGGCGCAGAGAATCGCAAGGTCCGCTCTGATCTGCACGCCGCACACGAAAAAATCGCCGTCGTCGAGCGGCGGTTGTGGCATTCGATCGAGACGATCAAGGACGGTTTTGCCTTTTTCGACGGAGACAATCACCTGATCATGGCAAACCAGTCCTATCTGGCTGTGTTCGAGGGACTGGAAGTTATCCAACCGGGTGTGAATTTCGTCACCATCCTTCAAGCCTTAACAGATGAAGGCATCGTTGATCTGGGCGGAATGGAACCCACCGCATGGCGCCAGCGTATGCTGAGCCGTTTCCAGCAGCAGAACCCAGAGCCCGAAGTTATCCAGCTTTGGAACGGTCAATACATTAAAATGATCGACCAGCGCGGACCGGGCGGTGACGTGGTCTCACTTGGGCTCGATATTACCACGACGGTCCAGTACGAGCGGGAACTGGACGCCGCGCGCGAGCAAGCCGAAGCTGCCAACCGCGCCAAGTCCGCCTTCCTTGCCAATATGAGCCACGAGATCAGAACGCCAATGAATGGTGTCGTCGGCATGGCCGAGTTGCTTGATGATACGGTGCTGAACGAAGAACAGCGTCTATACGTGCAGACGATCAAAAACTCGGGTGAAGCGTTGTTGGTAATCATCAACGATGTGCTGGATTACTCCAAGATCGAAGCCGACAGGCTGGAGCTGCACAATGCGCCCTTTGATCTGGAACGCGCCTGCCAGGAGGTCATCATGCTGCTACAGCCAATGGCCCGCGACAAGGGGCTGGATCTGTTGCTGGACTATGATCTGTTTCTGCCCACCAACCTGATGGGGGACGCAGGACGTGTGCGGCAAGTGCTGACCAACCTGATCGGCAATGCAGTCAAATTCACGACAGAGGGCCACGTTTTGATTCGTGTCACAGGGATAACGGATGCAGGCACAGGGATCGTCGCCATTCACATGACGGTAGAGGATACAGGCATCGGTATTCCCGATCACATGACCGCCCATATCTTCGGCGAGTTCAATCAAGTCGAGAACGAGCGGAACCGCCAGTTTGACGGCACAGGCCTTGGTCTTGCGATCACCAAACGTCTGGTTCAGCTGATGAAGGGTGAAATCTGGGTTACATCCGAAGAAGGCGTCGGGTCGTGCTTTGGCTTCCGCGTCGAGATGGCGGCCGACGGTGAAGTGGACGTCTCTTATCCATCACTCGCCTCGCAGATGCGGCAAGTGATGGTGCTGGATGACAGCGTTGAGAACCGCGGTATTCTGGAGCGGCAATTGGCGCAGCTACAACTCAAGACTGTCGGAGTGTCCTCAACCAGCGAGGCATTGAAGGCTGTCGACGGGCAGATTGATTTGATCGTTGCAGATCATAAACCGCCGGAGGTAGACGCGCTGGCTCTTATGGCGCAGCTGCGGGAAAAGGGCGATGAAACACCCGTGATCTTGCTCAGCGCAAGCCTGATAAGCGTAAAGGAAGATCCTGCAGCGCAAGGGTTTGCCGCAATGATGCAAAAACCGCTACCGCGCAAAACGCTCTTCTCGGTATTGAAGGATATAGCGCCAGCAGAGGCACCACCGCCCCCCGCACAAACGGCGGCCGATCAGACGCCAGAACTACGCCCCATGCGAATACTGGCAGCCGAGGACAACCGCACAAACCGTCTCGTCTTTAGCAAGATGGTCAAATCGCTGAACATCATTCTGGAATTCGCCGAGAACGGTGAAGAGGCTGTAGCGCTTTATCAAAGCTTTAAGCCCGATCTTGTCTTTATGGATATTTCCATGCCGCGTATGGACGGCAAAGAGGCGACACAGGAAATTCGCAAGATCGAAGCACGCACAGGGGGGCATATCCCGATTGTCGCCATGACGGCTCACGCGCTGCCCGATGATGACAAGACCATTCTACAAGCAGGGCTGGATCACTACCTGACCAAGCCATTGCGCCGCGCCGCGATCGAAGAACACGTGCAGCTTGCCCAGCCAAAGGGAACACTGCCCGTCATGGATACAAACGCTCAGGAGGCTGGATAAGGACGCAAGAAAACAGGCGTGTCAGGTTTGGACAACTCGGGCGTATAGGCATAGCCGCCTATATCAAACTCCAAAATACCATCAGGTTGATTTATCCGCTTTTGCATAACGAACCGTGCCATCGCACCGCGTGCTTTTTTTGCATAAAAGCTGACGATTTTAGGGCCTTTCCCGTCGCCTTTGTCTTCCATAAATTGCGGTGTGATCACACGCAGCTTGAGCGCCTTCAGGTCGACTGCGCCGAAATACTCCTGACTGGCACAATTGACCAAAACATCGCTGTTCGTTGCATCCGCCTGTGCATTCAAAGCATTAGACAGTTCGCTACCCCAATATTCATAGAGGTTCTTACCTCGCTGTGTTTTCAGCTTGCTGCCCATCTCCAAACGGTAAGGCTGGATCGCATCCAACGGGCGAAGCACACCGTATAGCCCTGACAAAATGCGCAGATGATCCTGTGCAAAGGCCAGCTCTTCTGCGTCCAGACTGTCTGCCTCCAGCCCCTGATAGGTGTCCCCCGCAAAGGCCAACGCGGCAGGGCGCGTCAGATCGGCTTCCGGCGCCTCGACATAGGTTTGAAACCGCTCTCGGTTCAGCGCCGCAAGGTTTTCGCTCAGCGACATGAGAGACTTCAAATCACTCACGCTCAGCCCGCGCGCGGCCTCCACCAGCTCTGCGGCGTTGTCCAGAAAGTCAGGAGTGGTCGTATCGACGTCACGTAACGCCCAGTCCAGCTTTTTCGCAGGTGAAATCACAACAAGCATGTCCGCTCCTCTTTGCTTCGATGGTTACTTAGTCCGCGTCCCGCAGGACGTCCAGAAATGCGGCGCCAAATCGCTCGGCGCGCCGCTCTCCCAATACCCGCGTCAGGCCTTCGGCATCGGCATTGTACATCTGTGCAACTTTGGCCAACACAGACGCCGAGCAGCTCAGCGGCTTTTCCGTACCCATCGCCCCGCGCGAAAGCTCTGCCTGTTTTTCCAGCAATTGATCATAAATCGTGCCTGCGTCACGTCCCACCAGTTTACGGCGGCGGGGATGCATTACTTCGGCTTCGCCGTTAATCACCTCCAGAAACGCTGCACCATAACTTTCCAGCTTTTTGGCACCAATGCCGCTGACACCCGCCATCTGGTCAAGATTTGCAGGGCGCGTTTCTGCCATTTCGATCAAGGTTCGGTCGGTAAAGATGATGTAAGCTGGCACTTTAGCCGCCTCTGCAAGGCCGCGCCGCTTGGCCTTGAGCGCGCTCAGCAACGGCGCGTCTTCATCACTCACCATCGCTTTTACCGCAGGACGGCGGGTGGCGCTGCCCGCAGCCTTGATGCTATCGCGGCGCAGGGTGATTTTAGCCTCGTCGCGCAAGATGGGTAGGGCCGCATCTGTCATGCGCAATGCGCCATGACGCGCAGGATCCGGCCGGATCAAATCACGGCCCATCATCTGGCGAAAGACGGCCTGCCATTCGGGCTTGGAATACTCGGTGCCGACGCCGTATGTCGGTAACGATTGATGCCCGCGCTGTTTAACCTTGTCCGTCTCGTTGCCCAGCAAAATGTCAATCAAATGGCCAGCGCCGAACCACTCCTCGGTACGCAGCATGGCAGACAGCGCCTTGCGCACCGCCGTTGTGCCATCAAACGTATCTACAGGGTTATCACACAGATCACAGCGACCACAGGTGACTTCGCTTTCGTCAAAATAGCCCAGCAGCGTTTTGCGCCGGCAATCCAGCGCCTCAGCCAGACCCAGCAGCGCGTTCAGGCGCGCATGATCGGCGCTACGCCGCTCGGGCGGGGCAAGCCCTTCGTCAATCTGGGTGCGGCGCAGGCGGATATCTTCGGGACCAAATAGGGTGAGCGTTTCAGCGGGTGCGCCATCACGGCCCGCGCGACCAATTTCCTGATAATAGCTTTCTATGCTTTTGGGCAAATCAGCGTGGGCCACCCAGCGAATATCAGGTTTGTCGATACCCATCCCGAAGGCCACTGTCGCCGCAACAATCAATCCGTCCTCTTGCTGAAAACGCCGCTCTGCGATGCGTCGGTCCTCGGCTTCCATCCCACCATGATAGTGGATGGCCGTCTGACCCGCATCATTCAGCGCGCGCGCGATGCCTTCGGTTTTTGCACGCGTCCCGCAATAGACAATTCCGGACTGGCCCCGTCGCGCAGCAGCAAAGTTCAGGATCTGGTTGCGCGGGCTGTTCTTGGCCGCGAACATCAGGTGAATATTCGGGCGGTCAAAGCCACGCAAAAACGCCCTCGGCGGAGTGCCCCCAAATAGCTTTTGAACAATTTCGGCCTGCGTTTCTGTATCGGCCGTGGCCGTGAATGCGGCCAGCGGCACATCAAGCGCGCGCTTCAACTCTCCGATGCGCAGATAATCAGGACGGAAATCATGGCCCCACTGGCTGACGCAGTGCGCCTCGTCAACGGCGATCATGCGCACGCCCACGCGTTTGAGCATCCCCATCACCGATCCAGCAGCCAAACGCTCTGGCGCCATATAGAGCAGTTTCAGCGTGCCAGCTTCCAACCCCTCCCAAACCGCATCCGTCTCCTCGGGGGTATTGCCAGAGGTCAGGGCACCCGCCCCCACACCCACTTCTTGCAGCGCACGAACCTGATCGCGCATCAGCGCAATCAGCGGCGAAATCACAACAGTGACGCCTTCGCGCATCAATGCGGGCAGCTGGAAACACAGGGACTTACCGCCCCCTGTCGGCATGATTGCCAACACGTTTTCACCAGCGGTTACAGCCTCTACAATCTCTTCCTGACCAGGCCGGAAACCGTCAAAGCCGAAAACATCTTTTAGCAGCGGGGCAGCGCCGGACATGAAGAAACCTGAAGTTGGGAAAAGCAGCAAAGCCAGACTCCCATATCCCCCCTAAGGGGGCAAGGACTTCTCACTGCTTTTTCGCAGAAGAGCCTAGTAAAAGAGGGCCGCGTTGTTTGTCAGCACGATCCGCGCAATTGCCACACCGATCAGCACTGCGAGCGGAGCCAGATCAAGCCCGCCCATATTGGGAAGAACACGGCGAATGGGTGCATAGATAGGCTCTAACAAGCGGTTGATGCCATACCACAGCTGGGCCACCAAAGGCTGGCGCGTGTTGAGCACCTGAAAGTTGATCAGCCACGACATCACCACATGGGCAATGATGAAAAACCACAGGATATTCAGCAAAAGCATCAGGATCATAAACAGGGATGTCACGGCGCGCAGTCCTTTCAGGAAACAGATGCACAGCAGTTAAGCCCCGCACGAGAAAAGGACAAGGGTGCCGCAAGGTTCATGGTTGACGTTATCCGCACCAAGGTCATTTGGAGGGGCAACAAAGGAGGTCTGTGCATGTTCCCGTTTATCCGCCTTATCAAAGATGTCTATCTGGCTGGCCGCCAGCCACAATTTACATCCCTGACTGATACGCATGTTTCGCACCACATCTGCTGGCCGCAGGATCTGGACGTGTTTCTGGAACTGAACAACGGAAGGGCCCTTACGCTCTACGATCTGGGGCGCATTGCGATGGCCCGCCGCGCCGGCCTTATCACTGTATTAAAGCGCGAGCGGTGGGCGCTAACGATGGCCGGATCGCATGTGCGTTTTCGCCGTCGCATTCGCGGGTTTGAACGGTTTACCGTGCGCAGCCGAGCTGTCTGCTGGGACGATAAATTTATATACATCGAGCAATCCATGTGGAAGCGGGACGGCGAATGCGCAAGCCATGTGCTGTACCGTGCCGCTGTGACAGACAAAAACGGCATCGTCGCCCCGCCCCGTGTGTTGACAGCGTTGGGCCAAGATGTCGTATCGCCGCCAATGCCCGACTGGATCGCCAACTGGACCCGCGCAGAGGCGACACGGCCATGGCCGCCAATGCAAGACAGCTAGGCAACCTCTTCTTGCGCCAATAGGCACAGCCTGTTCTATGTGGGTGCAAAAGAGGGGGCGCTTCAATGGCCGTACTGTCACAACGCAAGCGGATCTGGGGCTGGTATTTCTTTGACTGGGCAAGTCAGCCCTACAACACACTAATCCTGACCTTCATTTTCGGTCCTTATTTCACCAGCACACTGTCGGCCAATCTGGTTGCTGACGGTTTGGCTGAGGAAGCTGCTCGCGCGCAGGCGCAGGCCACTTGGGGCTGGGGTTTGGCCATTACTGGCATTTGCATCGCCCTGCTTGCCCCTTTGCTAGGCGCGATTGCAGATAACTCGGGGCGCAAGATGCCTTGGATATGGCTGTTCTCACTCATGTACTTTGTAGGTTCGGGCGCGCTGTGGTGGACGGCCCCGCAGGATTTCTCGGTGCTTTGGGCGCTGACCTTCTTTGGCATCGGCCTAATAGGAATGGAGTTCGCTACCATTTTCACCAACTCGTACCTGCCGGAACTCGACGATGATCCAGCAGAGTTGGGCCGCATTTCGGGATCAGGCTGGGCGTTTGGATATGTCGGGGGGCTGATCGCGCTGGTGATCATGCTGTTGCTGTTTCAAGCAACGGGAAGTGGCAAGACAATGGCAGGCCTGTCGCCGCTTTTCGATTTGGATCAAGAAACCAAAGCCGACACGCGCATTGTTGGACCACTCTCAGCGGTTTGGTTCGCTGTGTTTATGATACCATTTTTCCTCTATACCCGTGACACGCACAAAGTAGGTGCAACGCGTCTGGTGGTCGGTGACGCCATGCGTGACCTGCTCAAGACCCTACGCGGCTTGCCGCAACATCCCTCTTTGATGGCTTATCTCGGCTCTTCCATGTTCTATCGGGACGGGCTGAACGGGCTTTATACCTTTGGCGGCATTTATGCAGTTGGTGTGCTGGGCTGGAGCGTGACCGAAGTTGGCATATTCGGTATCGTCGCAATTATTTCGGGCGCTGCGTTCTGCTGGGTTTCGGGTCGTGTTGACCGTCGCGCAGGACCAATGCCTGTTATCATCTTTTGCGTTCTCACACTGGCATTCGTTTCCTTGTTGATTGTATCGATAACGCCCGAATCGATTCTGTTTATTCCCATCGCTGAAGGCTCTAACATGCCCGATGTGACCTTCTTTATCGCTGGTGCCGTGATCGGTGCAGCGGGAGGCGCGCTGCAAGCATCCTCTCGCAATATGATGACGCGGCAGGCAAATCCCGCCCGTATGACCGAGGCGTTCGGCCTTTATGCCCTTTCTGGCAAGGCTACATCGTTCCTTGCACCTGCTCTCATCGCCCTCACCAGTCAGATGACAGGAAGCCAGCGATTGGGCGTTAGCCCCGTTGTGGGGCTGTTCATCATCGGTTTGATCCTGTTAATCTGGGTAAAACCGAAAGGGGACTTCAGCACATGAAAATCTCGACACTCTCAGTCTTCGCAGCATTGGCAATGGTCGTTGCCAGTTGTGGCGGTGCGCGTGACATCAGCGGCTCGAAACAGCAAAAGCCCGACCTTCCCACCATCGGGGAACTGGCCGGACCCTTGGCAAATGTGCAGGCGAAAAAACTGTTCGGCACAAAATCATCCGGCTCTCGGCAGTCGCCTGATGTATTCGGCGGTTACGCGAGAGGCTGCCTTGCCGGTGGCGTTCAACTGGCCGAAAGCGGGCCTACATGGCAGGCAATGCGCTTGTCCCGCGGGCGCAATTGGGGCCATCCCGAACTGGTTGATATGGTCACAAAGCTCAGTCAATTTGCAGCGCAGCAACCCGGTTGGAACGGTCTGTATATAGGCGATCTGAGCCAGCCACGCGGCGGCCCGATGCTGACAGGTCACCGCAGCCACCAAATCGGGCTCGATGCCGATATCTGGATGCTGCCGCCAACATCTCTCAGTTTGACAGCCAAACAGCGCGAAAATATCTCGTCCATCTCAACGCGTCGCGCCAAGGGTGCCTACGTAAATGATGCATGGACGCGTGCGCACCACAATATCATCAAGGCGGCTGCAAAAGACCCACGCACAGAGCGGATTTTTGTCTTTCCCGGCGCGAAAGTACAGATGTGCGAAGACGAGCGTGGCGATCGCAGCTATCTGCGTAAAATCCGGCCATGGTACGGGCATCACTACCACTTCCACATTCGACTGGCCTGCCCCAAAGGCGCACGTGGATGTGTAAACCAGAATCCGCCCCCGAAAGGGGATGGCTGTGCTGATGCGCGCGAATGGCAGGCGAACATCCTGAACCCGCCAAAAGCCAAGCCAAAGCCCAAGAAACCGACAGCGCCACGCAAGCCGCGCCGCGAATTACTTTTGGCCGATTTGCCAGCCCAGTGCAAAGCTGTGCTTGATTCAAATTGATCCGTCTTGCGCTGATCCTGATCTGTCTGTGTAGCCTTGCACAGGCGCAACCGTCGCTGCGCGGAGGTACTGCCCTGCGTTGGGAGATTGACGCACCCTGGTTCGGGGGGTGGTCAGGCATTGAAGTGACGGATCAGGGCGCGAAAATGACGGTCATTAGCGATCGTGGGCAATTAGTAGAAGCAACACTGATACGCGAAAACGGGAAGCTGAAAGGCGTTGCCGTACGCAGCAGCCAACGCTTGGGCCGTGCGGCAGGCGGTCGTCTGCGCAAGAAGGCCAGTGATGCGGAAGGGCTCGCCATTGCACAGAACGGCAAGGCGTTCGTCTCTTTCGAGCATCGACACAGGATCATGGCGACCGATCTCGCGTCAGGGCGCACAAAAGCGCGTATTGCCCTGCCCTTCCAGAACACATTGGGCGACAATGCAGGCATTGAGGCTCTTGCCATTGCACAGGACGGCACGCTGTTTGCCGTGGCCGAGCAGGCCCGTGCCGACGGCGGCCCCTTCCCTCTTTATGCCTATGCCAATGGTAAATGGCGCCTAAGTGCGCGTATTCCCCAACGTGGGCCTTTCGTGCCTGTAGGTGCGGATTTTGACAGCCTTGGTCGTCTATGGTTGCTGGAGCGGGCAACGACACCGTTGGGCTTTCGCAGCCGTATCAGGTTATTCGTGATCGATCCACGTGCGGCACGTGAAGACGTCATTATGACAACGATACCTGCACGCTATGATAACCTCGAAGGCATCAGCGTTTGGGAGGACGCCCGGGGGCAGCGCCATGTCACAATGATCTCGGATGATAACTTTATGCGGATATTGCGAACGCAGATCGTCGAATACACCGTTCGGGAATAGGCTTGCGCAAGCGGGTAAAGCCGCCTAAAGCAGCGGCTGTCTGCGATCCTCGCAGGCCAAGTCGCCGCACCCTTGCAAAAACGGTTTTATATTATGACACGCACACATCTTCCTGGCATCATTGCCATGGCCATCATTGTTGTGGCCTCCAACATCCTCGTTCAATTTTTGTACGGTAACTGGCTCACGTGGGGGGCCTTCACTTATCCTCTCGCCTTTCTGGTTACGGATATTATGAACCGTGTCTACGGCACTGCTGCTGCGCGCCGCGTTGTTCTAACCGGTTTCGTTGTGGGCATCGCATGCTCGTTGATCGGGACACAAATCATGGGCGAATTCGGCCCATTGGTCACAGTACGCATCGCAATTGCCTCTGGCCTTGCATTCTTGGTAGCACAAATGCTCGACGTCGGAATTTTTGCTGCATTGCGCAACGGCGCATGGTGGAAAGCACCGCTGGTCTCAACACTGGTGGGCAGCACGGTTGATACCGCGATCTTCTTTTCAATCGCGTTTTCCAGTGCGTTTTCATTTGTTCATCCGGCCACAGATGTCTCATGGGCTGCGGACGTGCTGCCCATTCTGGGCATGGGGCCAGTAGCACCTTTGTGGGTTTCTCTCGCTGTGGCGGATTGGGCGGTCAAACTGTCTTTGGCGCTACTTGCGCTTGTGCCCTTTCGTATCATCACCGCACGGCTTCGTGCTGCCTGATCGGGCAGTAGCAATTAAATCGCCTCTGATGTTGAAGAAAGTGCTTTGTGATTTCGCAAACCTGTGTGACGCTCGGGGTGATATTAACAAAAGCAAAGGAGGTGATCTAGTGTCAAGAACGGTACTGGAGCGAGGTGTCGGAACAGCTTTGGAGATCGTTTGTTAGGGCAGCCCCTGACATGCTGAATTCCTGAGTGGACCATCGGTCTAACCGATCCCACCTCCTATACAATTCGATTGGGCCGCTCTGTATCAGGGCGGCCCTTTTCGCTTTTTGGCACATACCCCGCATGAGAATGCCCTTCACCTCTGGTGTCGCTCCGCTATGTTCTGCAACATGTTGTATATCACTGATGCCATAACCTTGCAGGACTGGGAGCTTTCAGAGAGCTTTATGCGCGCTTCGGGCCCTGGTGGGCAAAATGTGAACAAAGTGTCATCCGCTGTGGAATTGCGGTTTGAAGCGGCCACCTCCCCCTCTCTGCCGTTGCCCGTCAAAAACCGTCTGCGGCGTTTAGCAGGGCGCCGCTGGAACAACGAAGGTGCGTTGGTGTTACAATGCGACGAGACGCGCAGCCAAGCCCGCAACCGAGAGTTGGTCCGTGAGCGGCTTAAAGAGTTGATCTTACAGGCGCTGACCCCGCCAAAGCGGCGGATCGCCACGCGACCCACACTGGGTTCCAAAAAGCGTCGGCTGAAAGCCAAAAAGGTGCGCGGCGAAGTGAAAGCAATGCGCGGTAAAGTCGATCCTGACTGAACTGCCATTCCCGTTTGGGGATGTGATGTAATCGAGTTTACAGGAAAGATATGAAAGCTGTTGATCGGCACGTCACTGCCAGACCCTCTGCCTGTAGGACGGCGGCAAAGGGTCTGTATTTTCTCTGTTTTGGCGATGTGCGATGGTCATTAGCTGCGCAGCACAGCATCATAGGCCAATGAAAAATGATCGTACGACACTCGCTGTGATTCTGTTGCTCTGCGCGCTGACGCTGTTTGACGGGATGGGGCTTATCATCAAGCATCTTTCTTCAAGGTATGGTGCCGCAGAGCTGTCGGCGTGGCGCAATGTATTTGGACTGATTCCGTCACTCATTGTGCTGTATGCCTCTAAAGAGTGGCATGCACGCGGGCGGGTTTGGAAGCTACGCCAGTGGCGAATGGGGTTGGCACGTGGTGTGATCCTCACCTTTGCACAGTTTTCGTTCTATCTGTCGCTTGGGATGCTGACCTTTGCCACAGCCTCTACGATTACTTATGCGAATTCACTGTTTGCTGTTGCGCTGGCAGTACCTTTGCTTGGTGAAAAGGTGGGGTGGATCAGATGGTCAGCCGTTTTGATTGGCTTTGTAGGAGTAATCTGGATTGTACGGCCCGGGGCAGATACGTTTTCTGCGGCGGCATTGCTGCCGCTGGGAGCCGCAGCCTGCTATGCCCTTGTCGGAGTAACAGCGCGTATGATGGATGATGATGTTCCGACACCGCTTATAAATTTGTATTCCAGCGTTGTGGCCCTGTTTGGCGCGATCATTCTTACGTTGTTTACCGGCGGGTTCAGCCCTGTAGCCAATACCACTGATGTGTTGTTCATCATTGCTATGGGGGGTTTTGGTGGCTCGGCGGTACTGCTGCTAATCATGGCCTACCGCATGGCAGAACAGAGCAATCTGGCACCGTTTAACTATTTCGGCATTCCATTGGCTTTTCTGCTTGGGTGGGTTTTCTTTGACGAAGCACCTTGGGACGAGTTGTTTCCCGGTGCGCTTTTGATTGTACTGAGTGGGATGTTGATCGTCTGGCGTGAAAGACGGCTCAAACGCGCCTAACGCTTTTTGCGGCAATAAAGCTCTAGCCGGTGATGTACCACCTCATACCCTAATTCGCGGGCGATCTCGTCCTGTAGCTGTTCGATTTTGTCAGATTGGAATTCAATCACCTCGCCCGTGTCCACATCAAGGATATGGTCATGGTGGTCCTCGTGGGTCGTCTCGAACCGTGCTCCGCCACCTTCAAACGCATGACGGTGCACCACGCCTTCATCCTCCAGCACAGACAGAGTGCGATAGACCGTAGCGAGGGAAACCGATGGCTCCACGGCCTTGGCCCGTTCATGCAGTTCGACCGCATCAGGGTGATCCTTTGCTTCGGCCAGCACCCCCATCAACGCGATACGCTGACGTGTCACCCGAATACCTGCTTTGCGCAGCGCGGCGCCCATCTTTTCGGTTGTGTCCGTATCTTTGCTCATATCGCCCCGCTCTTTTCGCATTCACCCGCTATGTTTGAGAATCGTTATCATTCTTATTTACAGTTGTGAATGGTTCTCATAAGCATTTCAGAGAGAGCGACACTGGAGGATGAAATTATTATGCGTAAATTTATCACCTTAGCTAAGACCGCCACCATCGCAGGTGTGCTGGGTATCTTTACCAGTGCCGCAGGCGCGCAGGAGCCATTCAAGGCTGTGACAACCTTTACTGTGATCGCGGATATGGCGCGTAATGTGGCGGGTGACGTCGCTGTTGTGGAAAGCATCACAAAGCCAGGTGCAGAGATCCATGGATATGCGCCGACCCCGCGCGATATCATCCGCGCGCAAGACGCCGACCTGATCTTGTGGAACGGTCTAGGGCTTGAACTTTGGTTCGAGCAATTCCTGTCCAACCTGCGTGATGTACCGTCAGCTACGTTAACCGAGGGAATCGAGGCGATTTCTATTGTTGAAGGCGAATATAACGGCAAGCCGAACCCCCATGCGTGGATGGGTCTGGATAATGCGCTGGTCTATGTGGACAACATCCGCGACGCATTCATCCTGCACGATCCTGACAACGCCGGAACCTACCGCCAGAATGCCGAAACCTACAAGGCGCAGATCACTGCGACCATTGCCCCCCTGCGCGCTGCTATTCAGGCTGTGCCAGAACAGCAGCGGTGGCTTGCCACATGTGAGGGGGCGTTCAGCTATCTCATACGGGATTTCGGGATGAAGGAATTATACCTCTGGCCCATGAACGCAGACCAGCAAGGTACACCACAACAGGTTCGCCGCATGATTGATACGGTGCGCGCGAACAAAATTCCTGCTGTGTTCTGCGAATCCACTGTCAGCCAAGCACCCGCGCAACAGATCGCCCGCGAGACGGGCACAAAATACGGTGGCATTTTGTATGTAGACAGCTTGACCGAAAGCGATGGCGCGGTGCCAACCTATCTTGATCTGCTGCGGGTGACGTCCTCAACCATCGTAGAGGGCCTTACAGAATGAGCGTGGGCATTTCGGCACATGATGTAACTGTTACCTACCGCAACGGGCACACCGCCCTGCGCGACGCGACATTCGAGATACCGACAGGCACAATCACTGCACTGGTTGGTGTGAACGGCGCAGGAAAATCGACCCTGTTCAAGGCAATTATGGGATTTGTGCCCGCTGCCAAAGGTGAAATTTCGGTTTTGGGCATGCCCGTGAAAGAGGCGCTGAAACGCAATATTGTCGCCTATGTTCCACAGTCCGAGGAGGTTGATTGGTCCTTTCCAGTACTGGTGGAGGATGTGGTGATGATGGGCCGCTATGGTCATATGGGGTTTTTCCGTCACCCGAAAAAAGCTGACCATGCCGCGGTCACCAGCGCGTTAGAGCGCGTTAATATGGCCGAATACCGCCACCGCCAGATTGGCGAACTATCGGGCGGGCAGCGCAAGCGTGTTTTCCTCGCACGTGCTTTGGCCCAAGAAGGGCAAGTGATCTTGTTGGACGAGCCATTCACTGGCGTTGACGTACAAACCGAAGATGCAATTGTTGAGCTGCTGCGGGACATGCGCGATGAAGGCCGCGTTATGCTGGTATCAACGCACAATCTAGGCTCTGTCACCGAGTTTTGTGACCGCACTATTTTGGTCAAGGAAACGATTATTGCATACGGCACGACAGCCGATACCTTTACCCATGATAATCTGGAAATCGCATTTGGCGGCGTTTTGCGCCACTTCGTGATCGGCGGCGCCGATCTGCACGACGACGACGATGCGCGCACCATCCGCGTTATTACCGATGATGAACGGCCATTCGTCGTTTACGCAGACGAGACGGACCGCGAAAAAACCGAGCGGGAGAAAGCGGATTGATAGACACACTGCTGCTGCCCTTTTCATACGGGTATATGTTTAACGCTATGTGGGTCAGCGCACTGGTTGGCGGGGTTTGCGCATTTTTGTCAGCCTACCTGATGCTCAAGGGCTGGTCCCTGATCGGCGACGCGCTCAGCCATTCTATCGTGCCCGGTGTTGCGGGGGCCTATATGCTGGGTCTGCCGTTTGCGCTGGGGGCTTTCGCGGCGGGTGGTCTGGCAGCAGGGGCGATGCTGTTTCTCAACCAGCGTTCTGGCCTCAAGGAAGACACGATTATCGGGCTAATATTTACCTCCTTCTTCGGGCTTGGTCTGTTTATGGTTTCGCTTTCTCCCACATCGGTGAGCGTTCAGACAATTACGATGGGTAACATCCTCGCCATTACACCGTCAGACACGCTGCAGCTGGCAATTATCGGATTTGTCACGCTGGCCGTGCTGCTGGCCAAATGGAAAGACCTGATGGTCACGTTTTTTGATGAAAACCATGCGCGCTCTATCGGGCTGCGGCCGGACCTTCTCAAAGTTCTGTTTTTCATGTTGCTCTCGGCTTCATGTGTCGCGGCGCTGCAAACCGTCGGCGCGTTCTTGGTCATCGCGATGGTCGTCACGCCAGGGGCCACTGCGTATCTACTCACCGACCGCTTTCCTCGCTTGCTGATCGTAAGTGTGACGATTGGCGCCGGTACTTCGTTTATCGGCGCATACCTGAGCTTTTTCCTCGATGGGGCCACTGGGGGTATTATTGTAAGTCTCCAGACGCTGATCTTTCTGACGGCCTTTGTCTTTGCACCCAAACACGGCTACCGCGCGGCACGGCGCAAAGCGCGTGAGGCGTTGCGCCCATGATAGAAACGCTGCTTCAACCTTTTCAGTTTGCATTTATGCAAAGCGCATTTGTGATGATGTTGATCATCTCCGTGCCCACCAGCCTGCTGTCATGTTATCTGGTGCTCAAAGGGTGGTCACTGATGGGGGACGCCATAAGCCATGCAGTACTGCCTGGTGTGGTACTGGCCTATATTCTTGGAATACCGCTGATTGTCGGTGCATTCTCTGCGGGGATGTTCTGCGCGCTTGCGACAGGGTTTCTAGCAGACAACAGCCGCGTGAAGCAGGATACTGTAATGGGTATCGTTTTTTCCGGCATGTTCGGTTTTGGCATCGTGATGTACACAAAAGTCTCGACCAACCTTCATCTCGACCACATTTTGTTTGGCAATATGCTGGGTGTAAATGCGACTGATCTTTGGACTGCCGGTCTGATCGCATGTTTTGTGAGCACTCTGATCATTGCCAAACGGCGCGACCTCATGTTGCACGCCTTTGATCCTGTTCAGGCCCAAGCTGTCGGTCTGCGGGTGGGCTGGCTCCATTACGGGTTGCTGGCGCTCATTTCCCTGACCATTGTTGCAACGCTTTCTGCGGTCGGGATCATCCTGTCGATCGGATTGCTGATTGCACCTGGTGCGATTGCATTCCTTCTGACCCAAAAATTCGCGCGTATGTTGCCGATTGCAGTTGGCGTCACCATGCTTTCCGGTGTTCTTGGGGTCTATGCCAGTTTTTATCTTGATAGTGCGCCGGCCCCGACGATCATTCTGATCCTGACCATCATTTTCATCGTGGCCTTCATCAGGTCGAACAGGATAACGCAGCGCAAATCTGCCGCCACGCGCGTTGATTAGGCTCTGATATTCTCGGCTATGGCCTGTTTGTACAGCTGCCTGATACGCTCGGTCACAGGTCTGCTTCCATCCCCGATAGGCTTGCCGTCAATCTGTGAGACAAGCGTTTGCGCCCCAAACGTACCCGTCAAAAACGCTTCGTCTGCGCCATAGGCCTCGTATAGGGAATAGTTACGCTCAAACACGGGGATGCCATCGGCGCGGCACAGATCAATCACCTTTTGTCGCGTGACACCGTTCATGCAATAGTCGCCCGTCGAGGTCCAAACCTCGCCCCGACGCACGATGAAAAAGTTGCATGCGTTGGTTGTGTTTACGAACCCGTGCGGGTCCAGCATAAGCGCCTCGTCCGCACCTGCCTGTTCGGCCTGCAGACAGGCGATGACACAGTTCAGCTTGGAATGGCTATTGTATTTGGCGTCTTGCGCCATGGGTAACCCGCGCACCTGAGGTACCGTAGCAAGACGTATACCTGTACTGCTCAGCGTCTCTACGGGTTTGGAATGTTCCATAATAATCACCAGCGTCGGGCCACTGCGCGACAGCGACGGGTGTTGGAAGGGCTTTACTTTAGGCCCTCGTGTTAGCATCAGTCGGCAATGCACATCATGGGTCATGCCGTTTGCCTCGGCCGTCATGCGCAATGCCTCGGCAATGCCTGCCTCGTCCATGCCGACATCCAGAGACACCGCTTTGCAGGAGTTGAAGAAGCGGTCCATGTGTTCGTCAAAGAATGCCCAAACCCCATGATAGAGCCGCATTCCCTCCCACATCCCGTCACCCAGCAAAAAGCCGCTATCATAAACCGAGACAGTCGCTTCGGCGCGCGGTTTTAGCACGCCGTTGATGTAAATCAGGATATCTTCGTTGCGCGCGTCTTCATCTGCTTCGTGGGTGGTGGTCATACAATTACGTCCTGTGCAGCTTGTTCGCCCATATCAAAAACACGCTTGTACCGCGCGATCTCGGCATCGGGACCCATGGCCTTATTCGGATTATCAGAGAGTTTAACAGTTGGTGCTCCGTTGGCGCTGATTGCCTTGCAAACAAGACTAAAGGGCGCCAGCGCATCGTCCGGCACCAAACCGCGAAAATCATTCGTCAACAGTGTCCCCCAGCCAAAAGAAATCGCCGTTTTCCCCGCAAACTGCTGGTGCAATTCCTTAATCTTGGCCACGTCCAGACCGTCGCTGAAAATCACCCGCTTCTTGCGCGGGTCTTCGCCGCGCGATACCCACCAATCAATCGCCTGCTGTGCGGCTGTTGCCGGATCACCACTGTCGATGCGGATACCAGTCCAGCCTGTCAGCCAGTCCGGCGCATTATCCAAAAAAACCTGACTGCCATAGGTGTCAGGCAGGATGATGCGAAGGTTGCCCTCGTGCTCTTCGTGCCAATCCTCCAGCACCTTGTAGGGCGCCTGAAACAGATCTTCATCATTCTCGGCCAAAGCTGCATAGACCATCGGCAACTCATGGGCGTTGGTGCCAATCGCCTCCATCTCGCGCTTCATTGCGATCTTGCAATTAGACGTGCCCGTGAACTTTGCGCCCAATCCTTCGCTCATCGCTTGCACGCACCAATCCTGCCAGAGAAAGCTATGCCGGCGGCGGGTGCCGAAATCGGCAATCGACAGATCCGGCACATCGCGAAGCGCCTCGACCTTTTCCCATACGCGGGTCATAGCGCGGGCATACAGTACCTGAAGTTCGAACTTCTCCATGCCGTCCAAAACCGAACGGCTGCGCAATTCCATCAACACTGCCAAAGCTGGAATTTCCCACAGCATGACTTCGTGCCACTTGCCCTCGAACGTCAACTCGTATTGATCGCCGACGCGCTCCAGATGATAGGGTGGCAGGCGCAGATTCTCGAACCACTCCATAAAATCGGGGCGGAACATTTGGCGTTTACCGTAGAACGTATTGCCCCGCAGCCAGGTAGATTCGCCACGGCTGAGCGAGAGAGAGCGAATGTGGTCCAGCTGCTCCCGCAACTCGCCCTCGTCGATCAGATCAGCCAGCGGAATGTGCTTGGAACGGTTGATCAAACTGAACGTGACCTGCGTATCCGGCTTGTTCCTAAAAATAGATTGACACATCAACAGCTTGTAAAAGTCAGTGTCGATCAGCGACCGGACGATCGGGTCGATCTTCCATTTGTGGTTCCAGACGCGGGTGGCGATATCAACCATGTGTATAGGCTCCGTTGGGCCGTTAATTTGTGGCCTATGCGCTGTAGCGGGGCAAGCGGTTAGTCAAAGGTAACGCCCGCCCCGGTCATAGCTTTTTCCGCCTCGGCGAGCGAACCGTTCAGATCAATGGCGCGGCACAGATCGCGCCGCACATGCACTTTGAATCCGGCTTGGGCTGCATCCACAGCCGAATAGTTTACACAAAAATCCAGCGCGAGACCAACAAGTGTCACTTCCTGCACGCCGCGTGTGCGCAGATACCCTGCAAGGCCTGTGGGCGTTTTATGATCGTTTTCGAAGAAAGCAGAATAGCTGTCAATCGCAGGGTTGAACCCCTTGCGGACAATCAGATCAGCCCTATCCGTCTCTAACACGGGATGAAACGCCGCGCCGCGCGTACCTTGAATACAATGGTCAGGCCACAGAACTTGCGGCCCATATGCCATGTCGACCATGTCGTAGGGCGCATTGCCAGCATGCGACGAGGCGAATGACGAATGGCCCGCGGGATGCCAGTCTTGTGTCAACACCACAGCATCAAACCGCCCCATCACCGCATTGATGCCAGCAACGATCTCGTCTCCACCCGCAACTGCAAGTGCGCCTTGCGGACAAAAATCATTCTGGACGTCGATAACAAGAAGCGCGTGCATGGTCTGATCCTTCGTTTGAAACCTTTGGACATTTTGATTTTAGCGCACCCGCCCCTTGCACAACAGCCCCCGCGCGGCCTATTTGGCGTCCCATGTATACAATTGCCGCTCTCTACCATTTTGCCCGCTTTGATAATCCCGAAGCCCTCAAACCACCATTGCTGGATCTGTGCCTGTCCCAAGGGATCACAGGCACCCTGCTGCTGGCGCGCGAAGGAGTGAACGGTACGATTGCTGGCCCGTCGCAAGCGGCTGTTGATGCGGTTCTGGCGCATCTGCGTTCGCTGCCTGGTTGCGACGGATTAGAACATAAGTATGCAAAATCGGATGTGCCGCCCTTTGGCAGAATGAAAGTGCGCATCAAGCGCGAGATCGTAACGATGGGTCAGCCCGACGTCGATCCGCTGGCAGGTACAGGCCATTATGTGGCGCCTGAGGACTGGAACGATCTGATCAACCGCGATGATGTTGCTGTCATCGACACCCGCAACGATTATGAAGTGGCTATTGGGACGTTTGAGGGCGCAATAGACCCTGCAACTACCAGCTTTGGCGAATTTCCCGCATGGTGGGAGGCCAACAAAGAGCGTTTCCACAACAAGAAGATCGCCATGTTCTGCACAGGCGGCATCCGGTGCGAGAAATCCACCAACTTCTTGCTGGGGCAAGGCGTGGAGGATGTCTATCATCTCAAAGGTGGCATTTTGAAATACCTAGAGGACGTTCCGCAGGAAGACAGCACATGGAATGGGTCGTGCTTTGTCTTTGATAACCGTGTCAGTGTAGAACACGGCCTGAAACCCGGGCCGCATTTGCTGTGCCACGGGTGCCGTCGCCCTATCCTGCCTGCCGACAAGGAGCGTGAAGGCTATGAGGCAGGCGTCAGCTGCCACCATTGCGTGAACGAGACGACTGAAGGCGATAAAATGCGCTTTCGAGAGCGACAAAAACAGATTGCACTGGCAAAACGCCGCAAGTGGTAGCCTCAGGCAGCAACCGCCACAGGTGTGCGGGGTTTGCTACGTGACAACAGCCACAGCATGATGGCGATATTCGCGCCATTCCACACGATACCGTTCACAAAGGCCAGTGTGTAAGACCCGCTGATGTCATAGATGACGCCCGACAACCAACCGCCCAGCGCCATGCCCAGAATCGTCGTCATCATAACGAATCCCACGCGCGCACCCGCCTCCCGCGCGGGCATGTATTCACGCACGATCAACGCGTAGCTCGGCACAATTCCCCCTTGGCTCAGACCGAACACAAGACTGACCAAATACAGCGAAACCATACCGCCTGCGGGCAGATACAAAAACAACGCAAGACATTGCAGGCAGGATCCAATCAGCAAAGTGCGCACACCGCCCAGCCGATCAGCCAACAAGCCTGATACAATGCGCGATGCGACGCCGCCCAACAGCATCAGCGACAGCATCTGCGCACCCACAGCTGGCCCAAAGCCCAAGCCCACACAGAGCGCCACAATATGAACCTGAGGCATCGACATCGCGACGCAACACCCGATCCCTGCAGCACCCAACAGATATTGTAACGCCCGCGGTGACAGCCCCACAGACTGAACATTAATAGCCGACGCGTGATTTGCCGCTGCTTGGGCCTCTTCTGGAACGCGGCGGCGCAGGGCAAACGCCAACGGAATCACGACGGCCAGCGTTACCGCCGCCATCAGAAAATACACCGCCCGCCAGCCGCTATTCTCCAGCAGGCCCGCCGAGACGATTGGCCATATCGCACCTGACAAATAGTTGCCCGAAGCAGCCACCGCCACTGCGATCCCCCGTCTGCGCACAAACCAGTGCGAGATATCGGCAATCAACGGTCCGAACCCCACAGCCGAGGCAAAGCCAACAATCAATTGCGCCACCGACAACATTACCAAGGATGTCGAAAAGGTCGCCAACCCGAAGCCAAGCGCGGTTACAACGGCCGCAATAATGAGCGACAGCGTAATGCCGAACCGGTCCACCGCACGCCCGATTACATAATTCCCTGTAGCGAATCCGATCATCGTCGCTGTGTAGGGCAGCGATGCCATTGCACGGGTACCGCCAAATTCCGCCTCAACCGCCGGCATGATAACGATAATCGCCCACATCCCTGCATTGATAACCGTGCCCACCAGCAAGGTAAGCGCAAGGCGGGTCCAAGAGTAACTACTGTCTGTAATCGTGCTATCCATCTTTCGAAAGGACAGCGCCGCGCGGCTGATTGCAAGTGTTACCTCCTGTTAACCACTGCCGCGTTCGTTAGCAGTTTGATAACGCCTGCCCCGCTATTCATGTCCTCGGGTGAAAAAGAGGTGGTGGATATGAGTGCGCAAGGCAACGGCGCGCCAGTCATCATTAAACGTAAAAAGGTTATTCAAGGCGGTGGGCACCATGGCGGTGCCTGGAAAGTCGCTTATGCGGATTTCGTTACCGCGATGATGGCTTTTTTTATGTTGATGTGGCTGCTGAACGCGACAACAGAACAACAACGCAAAGGGCTGGCGGATTACTTTTCGCCAACGATCCCGATTGTACGGGTGTCTGGCGGGGGCAATGGCGCTTTTGCAGGCGAGAGTATTTTTTCCGAAATGACAGAGCCAAAGGAGGGCACTGGTGCTTCTGACAGTCGTCCAACTCCGGAGGATAAGGCAAGCGGCGACACAGGCAGTGATCCGTCGTCCGAGGAAACTGCCGCGCAAAACGAGGCTTTCAAAAGCATCGACGAGGCGCTGAAGGGTCGCGGTGGCGAATCCATGGTAATGGAGAATGCTCTGGAGCACATCACCACACGCATTACCGACGAAGGCTTGGTAATCGAGGTCTTTTCCCGCGACACCTTGCAAATCTTCGAGGGTGATACTGCAAATCCGACGCCGCTGCTGCGTGATCTTGCCGCGCTTATTGCACAGATCAGTAAGACGGTGACGAATGACATTGCCATAGGCGGTCATGTGCGCGCGCAGCCGCTGGTGATAAAAGAAGCGTCTGTCTGGAACATGTCTCAATTGCGCGCGACGCAAATGCGTCTGTTGCTTGAGGCACAAAGCATTGCACCGAAACGAATCCAGCGCGTCACAGGCCATGCGGACCGCGAAACCGTGGTGCGCGATCCGATGGCACTGCGCAATGACCGAATCGAGATCGTCTTGCTGCGCGATGCCCGCTGATCCACAGAAGTAGGACGCATTTTATCTGTTAGCCCGGCATTAAAACGTGCCGGGCTATGCGTTGTCCGACAACTCGGAAACGGCAGAGCAGAAAGGCGTGTCTTATGACCATATCATCTTCGCTGAACGCAGGTGTTGCAGGGCTTCAGGCCAATGCAACGCGATTGGCCAGCATCTCGGACAACATCGCAAACTCATCCACCTATGGATACAAACGGGTCCAGACGGATTTCGAATCTATGGTGATCTCGAATAACGGCGGCAACTATTCCGCTGGTGGCGTAAGGGCCAGTACGAACCGCCAGATTGATCTAAGCGGGTCACTGGTAGCGACCTCAAATGCGACTGATCTGGCAGTTCGGGGCCGTGGCATGCTGCCCGTAGCAAAGGTTACCGACCTAAATGTAGGCAACGGCGATACCAATATGTTGCTGACCTCGACAGGCTCGTTCTCGACCGACGCGGAAGGTTTCCTGACCACAAATTCAGGTCTTGTACTACTCGGCTGGCCCGCGCAGCCTGATGGAACTATCCCGACATTCTCGCGCGATACGGACGACGGTCTGGAACCGATCCAGATCAACGTAAACCAACTCACGGGTGAGCCTACAACACGCATGACCCTAGGTGTGAATCTGCCCGCAACGGCGACTGTTGCAGGCTCACCTGTGGAACCACAGCAGCTGGCTGTTGAATACTATGGAAATCTAGGCACATCAGAGAGTGTCAATGTCACATTTACACCCACAGTACCTGCCGTAGGCTCGTCGAATGAGTGGACGATGACGATGACCGATTCCGTCGATCCAGCTGTTGTCATCGGCGAGTACATCCTGACATTTGAGGACAATCGCGTGGCAGGTGGCACGTTGGCAGCTGTCACCACAGTTGCAGGCGGGGCCTATGATAACGCGACGGGCAATCTGATTGTCGATGTTGCTGGCGGCCCCATCGAGATTGACATCGGTGTTATCGGACAGAGCGATGCGCTCACACAATTGTCCGACACGTTCGCGCCAGTTTCAATCACCAAAGACGGCTCACCTGTCGGGAACATGACCAGCGTGAATGTAGATGGTAATGGCTATGTCCATGCAACATTCGATACAGGTGTGACGCGCACGATATATCAGGTTCCACTGGTCGATCTGCCCAACCCCAATGGCATGCTTGCACTCGATGCGCAGACATATCAGCCATCAGTGGATAGCGGATCGTTCTTTTTATGGGACGCCAGTGGCGGCCCGACAGGTGACATCGTGGCCTTCGCCCGCGAAGAATCAACGACAGATGTTGCCAATGAGCTGACGTCGATGATCCAGACCCAGCGCGCCTATTCGTCCAACGCAAAGGTCATTCAGACCGTGGACGAGATGTTGCAGGAAACCACCAACATCAAACGCTGATCTAGCTTGCTAAGGGAGGGGTTGCTGATCCCTCCCTCACCATATCAGGGGGAATACCATGTCGATTACCGGAGCAATGAACGCAGCCATTTCAGGGATGCGCGCCGCCGCACGAGGTTCCGAGATTGTCTCGAACAACATCTCGAACGCGCTCACGCCGTCCTATGGCAAACGGGGGCTAGAGCTCTCCGCACTCAGCTATGGTGCGACAGGCGGTGTGCGTATCGACGGGATCACCCGCCACATGAACGAAGGTGTCGCTGCCGACCGCAGGTTGGCCGATGCCGCACAACAAAATACCCAAGCAGCAGTGAGCTTTTTCCGGCAGCTGGAAGACATTGCAGGACTTGCAGGTGGTTCAAGTGGGTTGGGCGGCCGATTGGCCGCATTTGAGGAAAGCCTGATCACCGCCGCCAGCCGGCCCGACGCGGTCGAGCGTCTGGGCAATACTGTCACGAATGCCCAGTGGTTGGTCGACGGCATCGGCAATGCCGCCCGCGATATTCAGGAAATGCGCACACGTGCCGACACTGAAATCGCGCAAGACGTGCAAACCCTCAACACGGCCTTGCAACAGGTCGAACAGTTGAACGCACAGATCAATACAACCAGATCGCGCAACGGCGACAGCCCTGCTTTGCTGGACCAACGACAGGCCGTATTAGACACGATTGGTGCGATCGTTCCAATCAATGTGGTCCCACGCGACAACGGAACTGTGGCCATCTATTCCGAAGGCGGCGCAGTGTTACTCGATATCACAGCCGCTGAAATCGGGTTTGAGCAGCAAAACATTGTGACTGAATTCCAGACCGTTGATGCAGGCACACTTTCAGGTCTGACGCTCAATGGACAAGACGTTCGCACCAGCGCATTGGGCGGCGGACGTCTTGGTGGTAATTTTGCGGTTCGCGACACTTACAGTGTGCAAGCCCAAGCCCAGCTTGATGCATTGGCGCGTGATCTGGTCGAACGATTTGCTGATCCGGCAGTTGATCCAACACGCGGGGCTGGCGATCCGGGCTTGTTCACCGATGCTGGAGCTGCATTTGACCCCTTGAATGAGGTTGGACTTAGCACCCGGCTATCCCTGAACGCCGCTGTCGACCCCGAAGTAGGTGGCGAGGTTACCCGCTTGCGCGATGGCTTGGGCGCGGTCGTTGCAGGACCCGCGGGTGACGCCACCCTGCTCAATAGTCTACGCACCGCATTGGACACAGCTCGCGCACCCGCATCAGGCGGGTTTGGCACGGGTGCACGCAGCGCAGCAGACCTTTTTTCATCTTTCAGTAGCGCGCTTGCAACAACAAGAAGTAATGCCGAGCAGGACTTGTCCTTCTCCTCCGCACGGCTGACAGAACTGACAGGATTACAAATGTCGGAAGGTGTCGACACCGATCAAGAACTCCAGAATCTGCTTTTGATTGAGCGGGCCTACGCCGCAAACGCCCGCGTCATACAAGCCGCGGATGCCATGCTTGAAACACTGACGAGGTTATAATTATGTTCATTGGCTCAACGGGTGATCTGGCCCAATCCTATTCAATGCAGTCCCGCAATGCGGCACTCAAACAAGACATCCAGCGCCTCACGCTAGAAATCTCTTCTGGTAAGCTCGCAGATGTGCGCCAAGCGGTCGGTGGCAATACAGCCTATATCAACGATCTTGAGCGTAGCTTGACCAAACTCGACGGTTTCGGGCTAGCCGCACGCGAAGCAGGCCAATTCGCCGGAGGCGTCCAAACAGTTCTCAGTCAAATTGGCGCGCTCGGTACGTCATTCCGCAACACACTTCTAACATCTTCAAATTCTGCATTGGGGGAGACATCAACCCGCATCCTTTCAGAAGCAAACGAGACTTTCACAAGTGTGGTTAATGCAATGAATACATCTGTTGGCGGCCGCACCATTTTGGGTGGTACCGCGACAGATTCCGCCCCACTTGCCCCGCCAGCAGACATTCTGGCCGCGCTCACCACCGCTGTGACGGGGGCAGGCAGCGTTGATGATATTCTGGCTGCGGCTGATTCATGGTTCAATGACCCCGCTGGGTTTTCCAGTATCGGCTACCAAGGATCGACCTCATCACTCGCGCCGATTGCCTTGTCGGACGACGACAATGCCACATTTGACCTGCGTGCAGACGATCCTGTGTTTCGTGACACATTGCGCAATCTTGCTGTTGTCGCAATCGCATCCGATCCCGGTTTAGGCCTAACCCAGACACAGCAAAACGAGCTATTTCAGAAGGTAACCGATCCAATTCTTGGCGCAGAAGAAGGCCTCATTCAACTGCAAGCCAAGGTAGGTTTTTCCGAAAGTAGAGTCGAAGCAATCAAGGTTCGCCAAGAGTCAGAACGCACCTCGCTAGAGCTTGCGCGCAGTGACCTTCTGTCTGCCGACCCATTTCAAACCGCCACAGAACTGGAGCAAGTCCAATTTCAATTGCAAAGCCTGTACGCCATCACATCGCGCATGTCGCAACTCTCGCTGGTGAATTACCTGTGAGGGGTCTGGCGCATGTTTGCCTTTGTTTGTGTCTGCTTCTCGGCGGAATAGCACCCGCTGATGCCAGTCCGGTACGGATCAAAGACCTCGTGGATTTTGACGGCGTGCGCGGCAACGATCTGGTCGGGTACGGCTTGGTCGTTGGCCTTGACGGATCTGGTGACGGCCTGCGAAATGCGCCCTTTACCGAAGATATCATGACAAACATCCTCGAACGCCTCGGGGTCAATGTGACGGGTGAGCAATTCCGGCCCAAAAATGTGGCCGCTGTTCTTGTCACGTCAACACTCCCCCCGTTTGCGCGGGCGGGCGGCCAGATTGACGTTACGGTTTCCGCAATCGGCGATGCCAGTAGTCTTTTGGGTGGTACACTCATCATGACACCGATGAATGCGGCAGACGGTGAAATTTATGCCGTCGCACAGGGTACGATCATCGCAGGCGGGGCCACAGCCGAAGGGGATGGGGGACAAGTCACGCAAGGTGTTCCAACCTCTGGTACAATTCCCTCAGGTGCGCGGGTCGAACGCGAGATCGAGTTCCAGCTTAGCTCGCTCAGCGATTTGCGGCTCGCCTTGCGTGAGGCTGATTTCACGACTGCGGGGCGGATCGAACAGGCAATCAATAAAAACTTCGGGCGCGGCGTTGCTGTCATGCTCGATAGTGGGACAGTCATGTTAAATGTACCTGCAACGCGCATGCGTTCGGTCGCGCATGCTTTAGGGCGGATCGAAAACATCGAAGTTGAGCCTGAGCGCAAGGCGCGTGTCGTCGTTGACCAGCGCTCTGGCACGATTGTAATGGGGGAAGATGTGCGCATTTCACGCGTTGCAGTCAGCCAAGGCAACCTGACACTTCGAATACAAGAAGAGCCGCTTGTCGCTCAACCAAACCCCTTTACGCCGGGCCAGACTGTCGTCGTCCCGCGCACAAGGGCTGCGATAGAGGAAGAGCCCGGTATCGGTCTGGCTGAAATACCATCAGGCGCTTCTTTATCGGAAGTGATCGCAGGCCTGAATGCACTTGGCGTATCGCCACGGGACATGATTGATATTCTCAAAAGTATCAAAGCTGCTGGCGCACTTCATGCCGAGTTTGTTGTGCGATAACTACTTCAAAACAGCTTGATCTCTTTGTGGAACAGCGCAGTTAAGCCAGGCCATATTCCACACTGGGTTAGCAACAAGGCGCAGATGGCAGCCAGCGTAAGCTGTGCTGCCGCAAACGCTTGCGCCACAAACAATGCCTCGCGCAGATCCAGTATGGCGATTCCGAGCACAAACAGGCCCGCCGTCACGCCCAACAGCACATCATAAAATGCACCACGCTCCACAACGCGCATCAACAGACCTGTTGCGCCGAACAGCACGGGTGCAGATTGCCCCAGAACCAACCAAAACAAGACATCTGGCAACGTAGGGTCAGTTACGCCGATTGCTGCTGCAATCCGCGGCACAACACCGAATACAAGCAGCGCAAGCGCCCCACAGATCATAAGGTAGCCAAGATTAATGCGGGCCGCAGCTGCCTGAAATGCTACCTGTATTTCCCGCTTGGAGAAATCGCTGAGCTGTTGCACCGCTCGTTTGTCCACCAGACCCAGCACAAAGGGGATGCAAAGCGAACCAACGCGCGCCATCAGGTAGATCAGAAGCATCGGTGCATCAAAAAGCCAAGGTACGATCAAAATATCAGGATACCGCGTACCAAGCCTGAACACTGTACCCAAACCATCACGACTCAAGCCGGCAATCGCCTGCAAAGGCGGCTTCAATCCACGCTCCATCAACCCACTCCGATAACGATGCCACCCCTGACAACATAGGACTGTGGTAAAACAACGCAGTAAGCGGGCGGTTAATGCCACGCAGCAAAATGCAGAAAATGAATGAAGTGTTATTGGCGTGTTTACTTAAAAATAGCTCCGCACCAAGCTGCCGGCGATGAGTGCCCAACCGTCCGCCACTACAAAAAAGGCAAGCTTGAATGGAAGCGAAACAACCGCTGGTGGGACCATCATCATACCCATCGACATCAAGATGGCAGCCACAACGAGGTCGATGATCAGGAAAGGCAAATAGATCAGAAACCCGATTTGAAACGCACGCGAAATTTCTGACAGCATAAAACTGGGCACCAATATAGACAGGGGCGCATCCGGCGTAGGCTCTGCCGCTATTGTATCCGGTCTAAGTTCCGCCATCGCAAAGAAAGTATCAGGATCCAGACGTGCGGCCATAAAGATACGAAAAGGCTCTAAAGTGCGCAAAAACGCTTGTTCTACATCGATTTCTTCGCGGGTCAGCGGCCCAATCCCGTTGATCCAAGCAGCGCTAAAGACAGGCTCCATAATGAAATAGGTCAGGAATAATGCGAGACTAACAATCAGCATATTGGGCGGTGATTGTTGCAGCCCGATAGCCTGGCGCAAGATCGACAGAACCGTCACGAGGAACGGAAAGCACGTCACCATAATCGCAAGCCCGGGTGCAAGGCTGAGCACAGTGATCAGCGCAAAAAGCTGGACTGTCCGTGCAGAAATCGACCCCTCGTCACCCAGAGAGATCGACAGGTCTTGGGCGCTTGCCCCTTGGGGCAAGAGCAGCAGAACCGCTATGAGGCAGAACGGCAGGAAATGCCGCATCAGATGCCCTTTTGCATATCGACAACTTCGGTCAGGCGCACCATCAGCTGACCGCTGGCATCACCCTCTGCCTCCTCTAGTGTCCCCCGTGCGATTAACCGATCGCCGACGTAGAGTTCCACGGGGTCATCCACGCGCCGGTCGAGCGTCAGAACAGCATTCTCGCCCAACATCACCAGATCACGCACCAAGGGACGTGCTTTCCCAACGCAGACCGTCACTTCGATCGGGACAGAGGTGAACGGGTTTGAGCTATCGGTTGCAAGGGTGGTTTGATCAGGCATCAGGGTGCTCCGTCTGGCTGTGGAAGTTAAATGCATTCATCGCTTTTGTGATTTCCTGACAAACCCCGTCGAGGTTTATTTCACGCTCTAACGTGTCGAGTGTCACAAACAGTTGGTGTGGGCTCAGCGAAGAATCAGCGGTCAGCGATACGGGTACCTTCAGCTCGACCCCTTCCAGCAAATCCTCAAGCATGTGAACATTGCTTTCTGAAACCCGCAGAACGATCTTGGCCTCGGTCTGGGTGGCGGCAAGCTGTACCAACTGCTCAATCACATGAGCCCGCAATGCAGCACTGGCCGTTTGGGGCAGCAGAGTTGTCATCATCTGCTCGAACATTGGTTTGAGACCACGATTTAGACGCGATAGCGCCTCTTGGTAGGTGAAGGAAAGATCGCGCAGCGTGTGCAAGAACTCCTCTCCGATGTTCTTTTGTTCGGCGGCATGATTCTTTTCAGCGTCCGTCCAGCCCGCTTGATACCCCTCTTCAAACGCGGCCAGTTTCTGATCCTCCACCCGCTCCAGCGGGACAGGGTCAGCCATTTGTCCGTTTTGGTCTAGCGGACCAAAGTCTGCATAGCGGTGGGCAATAGAGGTCATACTTTTTCCTCCTTATCTTCAAGCCAGCCGCGCAAGATTTCTACAGTCTCTTCCTGACGCTCACCGATCATATTGCGCAGGCGGTCTACAGGATCTTCTGATGTTGTTACATCAGGCAGGTTGCCGGATGAATTAAAGCTCCCGACAGATTGACCGCCCCCCATGTCTTCCGCTTCGAATACTGCGGGCAACTGGCCTTGTTGTTGCCCCACAGCCTGATCCGGGGCGCTGGCAAATGCGGTTTCAGGTGCGGCCAATGCAGGCACTTCCGTCGGTTGGCGCGTCAATACAGGGCGGATCACAAACAAGCCCAAAATTAGGGTCACGACCGCCAACACCAACATTTGAATGGCGGACAGCAGATCAAGGTCAAACTGGCTCATCAGCGACGTGCTCGCCTCGGTTCCAGAAGGTGCTACACTCTGTAATGCCATTGATTTCAACGTGATAATGTCTCCACGCTCTGCGTTAAAGCCAACAGCAGACGACACAAGCTCTCGCAGCGCGTCCATTTCGGCGGGGTCGCGGGGCTGTGATACAGGCTCACCCACGTCATTCAAAACCGTTGTCTCGTTTACGAGTACCGCGACAGACAATCGTTTGACCGCCCCGGGTGCACGAATAATCTCACGCTCGGTTTCGGACACTTCGTAATTGATCCGCTCGCGCGTCTCGGAGTTCTGGGAGGATGATTTATCCCCGCCTGCACCATCTTGGTCAGGCAGATTACTGGCAACGGTAACATCACCACCACCCGTGCCCTCGGCAGTGTTTGTGCGTTCTTCGGTATCACTGCTAATGGCGACACGGCCTTCGGGATCAAAGCTGCGCTCGCGAACCGATTCGCTTTCAGTCACAGTATCAACGCTCACTTCAACGATGGCATTCCCAAACCCAACACGCGCCTCCAGCAGCCGTTGTACCCGGTCCTTGAGTGTTTTTGATTTATCATCCCCCCCGACTGCCGGGGTCGCATCCTCAGTCGCACCAATGAGAGAGCCGTTGGCATCGATCACAGCAACATCCTCTGGCGCAAGACCCGCAACCGCGGAAGCTACAAGGAAACGCACAGCTTTACCCTGTGCAGGCGAAATGCCGCCCCCATTCGGAGTAAGTGATACAGACGCTTTGGGCGTGACGCCGCGTTGGAACGGATTGGACCCCGTGCTGGCGATGTGGACCCGTGCCATTGCAATAGCAGGGCTTGCCACAATGGTTCGTGCCAGCTCTCCTTCTTTTGCGCGCCAATAGGCGGCATCGAACATTTGACTGGTTGTGCCGAATCCAGTCAGCTGATCCAGCAACTCGTATCCCCTGTTTCCGTTGGCAGGCAGTCCCTCACTCGCCAAGGTCAGCCGCAGCTGGTCACGCTGCTTGCTATCCACAAAAATGGACCCGCCGCGTACGTCAAACACCACGCCCCTTTGCTCTAGCGAGCGGACAACATCACCGGCGGCGCTACTCTCCAACCCTGCGTAGAGCAGCGTCATACTGGGAGCGGTCGTCATCCGCGCCATTGCAAGAATCGCAAAAAACATCGCGCCTGTTGCGGCGATTACGATCAGTTGTCGCTTGAGTCCAAGCTTCATCCAGACATTCAGGTATTGCTGCACAATTGCCTCCGTCACACCAGACGTTCTGTCTGGCTTCAACGATGACAAATGACCGAACGAGCTTAACAACCCGTTAGTGCAATCGCGTCTATATCGTTTGGCATAGCAGAGGTTGGAGACACCATGGCAGAAGAAGATACCGCCCCCGAGGGGGAGACACCCAAAAAGTCGAAAATGCCTATGATCCTTGGGCTCGTGCTGGCTTTGGCCGGTGGGGGTGGCGGGTTTTATGCCACATGGTCAGGGATGATTCTCGGCGGCGATGGCGAAAAAAAGGTGGCCGAAGAAAAAAAGGAAGTGGCGGACCCCTTTGGCGATATCGCGTTCGTCGAGGTAGAGCCAATGGTCATTTCTGTCGATTCGCAGCCCGAGCGGCGGTTGCTTCGCTTCCGTGCGCAATTGGAGGTCCCGAAAAGCTATGAAGAAGATGTGACAAAACTGCTCCCGCGGGTTGTTGATGTTCTCAACAGCTATCTGGGCGCATTGGAAATCGCTGATCTGGAAGATCAGGCGGCCCTGACACGACTGCGCGCACAGATGCTGCGCCGCGTTCAGGTCGTGACAGGCCAGGATCGGGTCAACGATTTTTTGATCATGGAATTTGTACTGACTTAAGGAGCACGTGATGGACTTGATTGCTGATATTTTATTGGCCGCAGGCGCGATTGGAGCGGGGGTTTACTGCTTTGTGCTGGGCCGTCGCCTGAACCGTTTCAACGATCTGGAAAAAGGTGTGGGCGGTGCTGTGGCGGTTCTTTCCGCGCAGGTCGACGATCTGAACCGCACTTTGGCAGCGGCGCAACAGACGGCGGCTGGCTCTGCCCAGACGCTGACTGACTTGACAAAACGGGCCGAAGATATGTCCCGCAGACTGGAGCTGCAAATGGCGTCATTACACGACATTCCTACACAGCCCGCAGCCGAAGCACCTCCGCCCCCACCAGTTGCCGAGCCAGCACCTGCGGCAGCACCGCCAAGTCCTGCTGCCCCCTTGTTTGCACGTCGTGCAGCAGCCGCCACTACAGGAGACGCAGCATGATTCTCTCCGCATTCAGAAAGATGGTTGCACCTGCGGGTCGCGGCTCTGTCATGATAATAGCCGCTTTGCTGCTCGGCTCTGCATCCTTGCGGGTTATAACCAGCGCAAGCAGTGCGCTTGCACAAGAATCGCAGCTGCCGACAACACCAATGGCCGCCGTACCAAAACCCACTGAAGATAATTCAGATAAACCGGTGGCTGCTTCACCAACGGAAGATGGTCCCTTGGCCAGTGCTGCAATATCAAGCACGGGCGAGATTTCAGGACTGATCCACGCGCTGACCGAGCGTGAAGCGCAGGTTCTAGAACGTGAGAAGCAATTAGAGATGCGTATGCGAGCATTGACCGTCGCAGACGAGGAAATACAAAAACGCCTGCAATCACTTACCGAAACTGAACAGGCGCTTCGGGCAACACTTTCCCTTGCGGATGAAGCCTCTGAAAAAGATATTCTCCGACTGACCTCTGTCTACGAAAGCATGAAACCTAAAGACGCCGCCGCCTTGTTCGAAGAGATGGAGCCAAATTTTGCTGCTGGTTTTCTAGGGCGTATGCGGCCCGATGTTGCCGCTCAAGTTATGGCGGGGCTTTCGCCGCAGGTTGCATACTCAATCAGTGTCATTCTAGCGGGTAGAAACGCGACTGCACCAAAAACATAAAGCGCTGCAGAGGGTTCTTTAACCAGCACCTGCGAGACTGCCACAAATAGGTAATTGGGGACTGACATGTTCGGTATAATTGGCATTATCACTATTATGGTCATGGTTTTTGGCGGCTATCTGCTCGCTGGGGGCAAGATGGGGATTATCCTCAAAGCGTTGCCTTTCGAGATGATGATGATTTGCGGCGCAGCAGCCGGTGCTTTCTTCATCAGCAATGACGGGTCGGCGATCAAACATACCCTCAAAGATATGGCAAAGGTGTTCAAAGGGCCGAAGTGGAAGCACTCGGACTATCAAGATCTGCTTTGCATGCTGTTCGAATTGATCCGCCTCGCGCGCCAAAACCCTGTCGCCGTGGAAGAGCATATTGAAAACCCCGAGGGGTCCTCGATCTTCACGCGCTATCCCAAGATCCTGAAGGATAAAGAAGCAATTGCTTTGATATGCGACACCATGCGTTCGGCCTCTATGAACTATGATGATCCGCATCAGGTAGAAGAGGTGCTGGACAAACGCATGGACGCGAACCGTGAGCATGCGATGCACTCAAGCCATGCTCTTCAGGTTATCGCAGATGGTCTGCCCGCTCTTGGCATTGTTGCGGCTGTTCTAGGGATCATCAAAACAATGGGCCAGATTGACCAGCCGCCAGAAGTACTCGGCAAATTGATTGGTGGCGCGCTTGTCGGCACATTCCTTGGCGTTTTTCTTGCCTACGGTTTCGTCGGTCCGTTTGCTGCAAAAGTCAGTGATGTCACAAAGGACGAGGCGAACTTTTACCAACTGATCCGCGAAGTGCTGGTTGCAAACTTGCACAATCACGCAACAAATATCTGCATAGAGGTAGGACGTCAGAACACGCCATCCCATTGCCGCCCCAGCTATGGGGACCTGGAAGAAGCGCTGAAAGCGCTCAAGCAGAACGCGGCATGAAGTTTACTTGGATCATGTCGCTCATGCTGGCGATGTCTGCAGTCACGGCGCAGGCACAACAGCTGCCCATTCGGTCAGGTGACCACCCTACATTCAGTCGGCTTGCGATTCCCGTACCGACTTCTCAATCGTGGGAAGCAAAGCAGACGTCGCAAGGTGTTGTGCTGACCCTTCCCGGTTTCACGGGCAGTTTTAACACCGCCGATGTCTTCGTCAGAATGCAGCGGAATCGGATCTCGGGGATGACCGCTAATGGGGGTGTCCTAACTCTAAAACTGGTCTGTAATTGTGACGCCACCGCATTTCGCAGTGGCCAACTGCTGGTGATTGATGTTGCCGATGCAGGAACAGCGCTGGCAGCACCTGCGCTGCAAAAGCCGCTGCAAGAGCCACGTTCAAGAACCAGGGCGACTACTGGTATAGCGCTCCCGTGGATCGGAGGTAATTCTCCTTTTGCGGTTTCGGCATCAGATAAGGAATCAGCGGCGCAAACCACAGCTGACCCGAAAGAGGCAAGCCGTTCCGACCTGCTTATGGAAACGAAAAATGCCTTGATCAAAGAGGTTGCCAGTGCGGCAAGCGCAGGACTTCTGGAAAATAGCTACCGTGCACCAGAACCGTCTGCGGTAACATCGCGAAATAACAGTGAGTCATCAACGCTACAGCCGCAATCCCTTCCCGAAATCATCGAAACCCCAACGCAAAACATGCGCGTGACCAGTAGTCTCGATTTTCCCAACGCAACGTCGACGTCACGTGTCGACGCAACAACCGCAGGTACAGTATGTCCGCAAAGCGATCTTCTTTCTGTGCACATATGGGGCGAGGAAGAGAGCTTTTCTTCGCAGATTGGGCCGGCGCGCAATGCATTGATGGATGCGCGAGACAAACTCGATCTGTCAGCCGCAAAAAAGCTGGCACAACTTTATATTTACTTCGGATTTGGCGCTGAAGCCCATGCTATTCTTCGACTGAATCCGACATTGGAAAAAGATCATCCTGAGCTGGCCGTCATTGCCCAAATTCTGGAAAAAGGTGCAGTTACTGGGCGCAACACGCTTGGGCAATATGCTGATTGCGAGAGCGATATTGCGCTCTGGGCGAGCCTTAGTTTTCAAAAAGTTCCAAGCGACGCTGTAATCGATACCAACGCGGCGCTGCGGGCGTTGAACAAAATGCCAAAACATCTAAGGCAGATAATTGCACCCGCGCTCAGCGACCGCCTATTGCAATATGGTGATTCAGAAGCGGCGGCAGCAGCCATGCGCAGTGTTGAGCGTTTACCCGATCCACTGACGCCTGATGGCGTCATGGCGCAGGCGGAACTGGCAATTGACGCTGGTGAACCCGCTGAGGCTTTTTTGGAAGAGGTGATCGACACAAACACCACACAGTCTCCCGATGCATTGGTCAAACTTGTCAGAGGAAAATTGGCGCGTGACGAACCTCTTTCGAATGAAACAGCGACATTGGTCGAAGCATACGTCCAAGAACTGCGCGGGACGCCATTAGGCAATACGCTACGCCAAACTCAAGTCATCGCGCTTGGACAATCCGAGCGTTTCACTGAAGCGTTTGAATCGCTTAGTGATCTGTCCCCCTCACTTTCCCCCCAAGCCACAACCGATCTCACAAAAGTACTTCTCGGCCAGCTGGGAAAAAAGGCAGGGGACTTCCAGTTTCTGGAGCATGTTTTCGCTCAATCCGACGCTACGATTGCCGCCTTGCCAAAGCAAACAAAGCTACTGCTTGCATCTCGCATGATGGATTTAGGTTTCGCGGCACAAGTACAACAAATGCTGGAAACAGTCCCCGATAGGCCCCGTACTCCAGCACGTCAAATCCTCGCCGCACGGGCCGCTTTGGGATTACGGCAGCCTTTTCAAGCGCAGGCTGCTCTAATTGGTATCGATGATCCTCAGGCTGCGCTTTTATTGGCGCAAGCAAAAGAAATGGCTGGCTCCTATCGAGAAGCGTCCGAACTGTTTGCCGCAAATGATGCTATTGAGCAGGCGGCACAAGCAGCATGGCTTTCAGATGAATGGCGTGATTTAATCCCCGATGACGCACCTGACTTTGGTCCTGTCACGACGCTGGTTCAAGCGCGACCAACCATTGATGATCTTGATTTGGGTCCACTGGGTCGGGCAGACCAGGCACTGGAGGAGAGCCGCGCTGCGCGCAGTACGCTAGAACAACTTCTTCAAAATCCGGCAATACAAATGCCACCAGATTCCTGACCTTTTCGCGGCTTTGGTGACGGAAAATAAACCAAGCACCGATAGCAATGAAGAACCCGCAGAACGCGGAACAGAAAAGGTGCAGAATGCAAATAATTTGTCGCAAAGCTATTGGTATCGCAGCGATATTCTGCTGCTCCGGCACAGATGAAAAATGGGAAACCAGCGCCGCATTTTATAGCCGTCATATGTCCAGAACCCGAATCGCACATGACGCGGTGAGATGGAGGCGCGTATGAATTTTTCCATTCGCGCGCTTTATCAGCCAACAGTCCTTTTAGCCGTTGCGCTGATGACCATCATTGTGATGATGATTTTGCCGATGCCGGCATGGATTTTGGACACAGGTCTGGCAGCCTCCTTCGCACTCGCCATTCTGATATTCACCGTCACCTTGTTTATTGAACGGCCTCTCGACTTTTCCGCCTTCCCGACAATTCTTCTGGCATCTCTCATGCTGCGGTTGTCGCTGAATGTTTCCTCAACCAAGCTGATTATTGGTGAGGGGCATACCGGAACTGATGCTGCTGGTGAAGTGATCGAAGGGTTTGCACAATTCGTCATGGGCGGCTCGGTTTTTCTCGGTCTGGTTGTGTTTTGCGTTCTTCTGATCGTGAACTTTATGGTGATCAACAAAGGCGCTACGCGTATGGCCGAAGTTGGTGCGCGCTTCGCCCTCGACGGCATGCCTGGCAAACAGATGGCGATTGACGCAGACATGTCAGCCGGCGCAATCAGCCACGAAGAGGCGAAAGAACGCCGCGCGCGCGAACAACAAGAAACCACCTTTTTCGGTTCTCTCGATGGCGCGTCGAAATTTGTAAAAGGCGATGCGATTGCTGGCCTTTTGATTACCTTGCTCAATCTCGTTGCAGGTCTGATCATGGGAACGCTGGTCCATGACATGCCCATCGGTGCCGCGTTTGAAACTTATGCAATTCTAACGGTCGGGGATGGCCTGGTTTCCCAGATTCCCGCTGTGATTATCTCGATTGCTTCGGCGCTTTTGCTTGCACGGGGCGGTGCGCAGGGATCTACCGATCTTGCAATGTTTGCGCAGCTCAGCAAGCATCCCGCAGCCCTTGCAACCGTCTCGTGTTTGATGGCGCTCTTTGCGATTGTTCCTGGCATGCCTTTCATTCCCTTTATGGCAGGTGCAGTAGGGCTGGGGTTTTTATCTTACCGCATGTATAGAAAAGCTGCCCTCGCCCCCATTATTATCGACGAACAAGAAGCAGAGCCGTTGCCCCGCGACAAACCGCTAGGCGACGTTCTGGAACTTGATGATATTCACGTTGAATTTGCACCTGACCTTGTCGGCATGGTGCTCGATCCCGGTACTGGGCTCGACGCGCGGATTGTAAACATGCGTACGCATGTGGCTTCTGTGTTTGGCCTCATTCTGCCCGAGATCAGACTGACAGATAATCCGGCCCTTTCGGCTGGCACCTATCTGATCCGTATTCAAGGCGTCGAACAGGCGCGCGCCGAACTGAGCCCCGAACAGGTACTCGCCCTCGCGCCAGAAAATCCCGATGTTCTTCCCTCAGGCACAGACACAGTCGAGCCTGTCTACGGTGCCCCTGCTCGCTGGATCAATGCCAAGGATCAGGAGGAGGTCGCCCTGTTGGGTGTCACGCTGGTCAGCCCGGCCGAGGTCCTCGCCACTCATCTTCTAGAGGTCGTCAAAAGGAACTTTCCACGGCTTCTTACCCTCAAATCATTGCGCCGATTGCTGGAGGAAATGGTAAACATATCGTCACCCATGCGGGCAGAAGCAAATCGCAAGCTGCTGGATGAGCTGATACCGGACAAAGTGCCTGTTGATGTCCTCCATTCCGTTCTCCGTCTTTTATTGGCCGAGCAAGTTTCAATCCGCAATTTGCCTCTCATTCTCGAGGCAACCGCCGAAGCACGCGGTCAAAACTCTCAGCCCGAAGCTATCTGCGAGCTGGTGCGCCAGCGCCTCGGTTTTCAGTTGGTCGCCGAAATGCGCCGCGCAGACGGAACCCTGCCCTTGGTGCAACTTGCGCCTGAATGGGAAGACACCTTCAGCGCCTATCAGGTTGATGCGGATCGCGGCCTCGACATCGCGCTGCCGCCCGATCTTTTCAACCAACTCGCCGACGGTGTTTCCCAGAAGCTGAACGATGCAAACAAGAACGGTATCTACCCCGCGATCGTTACCAACACCCGCCGCCGCCGCTTCATGCACACCGTGATGCGGGCAAAAGGCATCAATTCACCCGTTTTATCATTCGAAGAGATCGGACTGGATGCAAGGCCGTCGCTTGTCGGTGTTGTTCCCGCATGATGCAAAATCTGGCAGAGCTTATGGACATCACCGATGCCCTTCTTTGGCAAGGCTTTGCCGTTTTCGTGCGGGTGAGTGCCTTGGTGAGCCTGCTGCCAGCATTTGGCGAACAGTCAGTACCAGCGCGGGTAAAATTGGGGATCGCGCTGGCCTTCACCTTTATCATAGCACCTGCAGTCGCCGCCCCGGTTCAACCAATGCAATTTGAAACTGTATTCTGGATCATCTTCACAGAAATTACCGCCGGCCTCATTCTGGGCATCGGCATCCGCTTGTTCATTCTTGCGTTGCAAACTGCAGGCTCTATTGCGGCGCAATCAACTTCTTTGGCGCAAATTCTCGGCGGCGCAATGGCAGAGCCTGTTCCCGCTATGGGCCATATTCTAGTGATGGGCGGGCTCGCACTCGCGGTGATGACCGGTTTGCATGTGCGTGTCGCCGAGATGGTCATCCTCTCCTACCAGATGTTGCCAATGGGTCAGTTTCCCAGTGGGGCTGATGTATCTGAATGGGGTGTAGACCAGATCAGGCGGGCTTTCTCGCTGGCCTTTACATTGGCTGCGCCATTTGTCGTTTTGTCGGTTCTCTATAATGTTGCCCTGGGCGTGATTAACAAGGCCATGCCACAGCTTATGGTGGCCTTTGTCGGTGCGCCAGTGATCACAGCAGGTGGTCTGATGCTCTTGTGCTTGTCCGCGCCTTTGCTTCTGTCAACGTGGCTGGAGGCGCTCAACAACTTCATCGCAAACCCGCTAGAGCCAGTCCCATGAGTGATAGCGAAGACTCTGCCGACAAGAGTTTTGACCCAACTCCGCAAAAACTTCTTGAGGCGCGTAAAAAGGGCGACGTTCCTAAATCTACCGACCTGCTGACAGCATGCGGGTATCTCGGTCTGTTGGTCGCGTTATCCGCCTTTGGCGCATCAGGGTTGGGCTATGTTGGATCCGCTCTCATGACGTTGCTCGACCAACCAGATGAGCTGGCCACCCTCTTTTTCGGCGGCCGTGCTGCCGCTCCGTCTATGAGTATTTTGCAGATGGTCGGCTCGGGATTGATCCCCTTTTTTGCACTCCCTGCCGTTGCTGTAATTCTGGCTCTGTTCGCTCAACAGGCTTGGGTCTTCGCGCCCAGCAAGTTAGAGCCGAAACTCAGCCGGATATCGGTAATTTCCAACGCCAAAAACAAGTTTGGTGCTGACGGGATATTCGAGTTCTTCAAAAGTTTCGCAAAACTGCTGATCTTTTCTACCTGTCTGGCCATGTTCATTTATCTTTGGCTGCCCGAAATGATCGCCGTTTTACAAACCGATCCCAATACCGTTATTTCCCTACTCGCCAAAATTTGCATGACATTTTTGGGCGTGGTTGTTGTCGTGTCCGGTACAATCGGTGGCGTGGATGCGGTTTGGCAACACGAGTCACATATGCGCAAAAACCGGATGTCCCGAAAAGAAGTCACTGACGAAACCAAAGAGAGCGAAGGCGACCCGCATCAGAAACAAGAACGCAAGCAGCGCGCCTTTAGCGCCGCCCAAAACCAGATGATGCAAGACGTACCAACAGCCGATGTCATTATCGTGAATCCGACCCATTTTGCCGTTGCCCTGAAATGGAGCCGCCTTCCCGGTGAGGCACCTGTTTGCGTGGCCAAAGGTGTGGACGAGATAGCCGCAACCATAAGGCGTTTGGGCGCCGAAGCTGGCGTTCCGATACACTCCGATCCCCCGACCGCGCGCGCGCTGCATGCCGCCGTAGAGATCGGCAATCAGATCAGACATGAAGACTACGCCGCAGTTGCTGCCGCGATCCGTTTTGCCGAAGAGATGCGCGCCCGCGCCAAGGGTGCCGTATGAGCAACCTAAAAGATCTGAAAACGATGCAACAAGTGGTCGAAATCAAATACCGCCAACAACAAGAGAGCTTTGCGCGCCTGATGGTCCAGGAAAACCGCCTGCGCGCCTCTCTTACTCAGCTGGACCAGCAGATGGCGGACAGCCGCGCGAGCAAAGATTCACCGCAAAAGGCAATTGGCGCAGATGTTCTGTGGCAAGCATGGATTGGCCGTAAAAAGCGAGAGCTTAACATGCAGTTAGCGCAAGTACTCGCTGTGAAAGAGCGCCATATTTCTCAAGTTAGACACGCATATGGCAAGGTTCTCGTCACGCAAACCCTGGTGGATGAAACGCATACCAAAGCGCAACAAAAAATGGCGCAGTCACAATTGGACCGCGCCATTTCATCCATGCTGTTTTAGACAAGGCCAAAAGACCTAGTAATCCTGTCGCGCGATCTCGATGATGAGGACGTCATTTGCAACGTCCTTCCCCAAATCCTTTTGGGCGACCTCAAGCAGGGCTGCGCGCAATCGACCCAACACCTTCGCATTGGTGAAATTCCCCTCAAAACCACCCATATTTGCATGATCGAAAAGCACTTGCAGAAAGCTGTCGCGCAGTTTCGGCTCTCTGAGATAGACAGTATCGGTTTTTCCAGCTGGCACCTCGATACTCAACGCGAGAACAACCAAGGCCGTTACCTTGTCAGCAGCAACAATCGGCACGACAAACTGGTTATTCAATTTGACGAACTCTGCCGTTGCCGCTTCCTTTTCGTCGTTCTCCTTGTCAGTTGCTTTCTTGGTGTCACCACTCTCCTTATCATCAGTTCCGGCCTCATTTTTGGCTGGATCCATATCAGTGGCCTCTGCCAACGGTGCTTGGTCGGGGCGCAGAAATATCCCAGCACCCACACCTGCACCAGCGCCGATCAGCAATAAAACAAGCGGAAGAAGTTTTTTCATTCCAGAACCCTCTGATTAAAACGGCAAGACAGCATCGAGTACCTGCTGCCCGATACGTGGCTGCTGAACATCACTGATCTGGCCGCGACCCCCATACGAAACACGTGCTGACGCGATTTTGTCATAGGTGATTTCGTTCTGGCGAGAGACGTCTTCGGGTCGCACAAATCCGGTCACAAGCAATTCGCGTAGTTCGAAATTCACGCGCAATTCCTGACTGCCCGAAATCGACAGAACGCCATTTGGCAATACATCAACAACAGCTGCCGCGATCCGCAGCTCCAGCTTTTCCTTGCGCGTAACGGAGCCGTCACCAGATGAACTGCTCTGGGAATCAAGCCCGACCAACTCATCTGCTGATGCACCTTCTGGCAATTTTTTGTTCAGGCGTTGCGGCAAACCGAACAACCCCGGCACACTCAGACTTTCAGACCCCGAGCGGCTGCGATCTGAGGAGTTGGATATTTCAGCCTTCTCGTCAATCTCGATCACTACTGTCAGGATATCGCCCCGCACAACAGCGCGACGATCCCCCAGCAGCGATGCACGCGCGGGCGACCAAAGCGATGCGGCGTCAACGGGTCGGTCATTGCCAATGACCACCGGCAATCCCGGCTCTATCATGGCGCGAGCCTCTGGCGCCTCCATAGCTGGGGAAAAACTGGGTGGGCTGCCAATGTGGTCGGCCCGCGCACAGGCCATCGTCATGCCAAGAATAACAAGACCGCCGAGTTTGAGTGGGGTATGCATAGGATCAGTTCCTTACCTGTATAGTGCCGTCTTCCAAAATTTGGCCAAAGATGGTCGCGCGCGAACCTAAGTTCATGACGCGGATGCGGTCGCCAATAGCGCCCCGTTCCAATGCCCGGCCCTCGGTGGTGATGCTGATCCCGCCAGCAAGATACCGCAGGCCAACAATCTGGTTTCGTGTGATCACGGCAGGTGGTCCGATATCGCCAAACAGAATGGGTCGGCCTGCATAGAGCGCAACACGCGCCTCTTGGCCGATTACATCCGACAGACGCGCGTAACCCGACGCGAGATCGCCCGCCGCAACAGTAACGTCCGTTTCCAGAATAATCTGGTTGGGCCGGATCGTGCGCGCAGGCACGACGATATCGGCAAAGACAGGAAAGGCCATGACAGCCGCAGAGGCGATAGCAACCATTCTCATCAGCGCACCTGCGTGGTTGCGCCCATCATCTGGTCGACAGCCGAGATGACTTTGGCGTTCATTTCATAGCCGCGCTGCGCTTCGATCAATTCGGTGATTTCGCGCACGGCATCTACACTGCTGTCCTCCAGATAGCCTTGGCGCAGCGTGCCCAATCCATCCTGCCCAGGGGACGAGACAAGCGCAGGTCCCGATGCTTCGGTTTCAAGGAACATGTTGCTGCCAATCGCCTCCAATCCTTTTGAATTGGTAAACCCCGTCAGCGTGAACTGCCCCAGCAGCTGCCCACCCGCAGCCTCGTCAAAATATGCATAAACCTCGCCATCCGCGTTGATCGAAATACTGCGCGCATCAGCGGGGATGGTAATTTCGGGCCCCACTGGGAAGCCTTCGGACGTAACGATCAGCCCTTCACCTGTGCGTTTGAGACCGCCATCACGGGTATAGGCCGTCTGGCCATTCGGCAGGGTCACTTCCAGATAGCCCAGCCCGTCAATAGCCACATCCAGATCACCCTGCGTGGCAGAGAGTGACCCTTGCTGTAAATGAACGCTCACGGCGGCAGGGCGCACGCCGAGACCCAGCTGCACACCCGTAGGCAGCACTGTGCCATCGGCGGCGTTGACCGATCCGGCCCGCGCCATCTGTTGATAGTGCAAATCCGCAAATTCAGCGCGACGGGCATTATAGCCTGTCGTGCTCATATTCGCGAGATTGTTGGAAATCGTCTCGACCCGCATCTGCTGGGCACTCATTCCGGTGGCGGCGATGGTAAGGGCGCGCATAAGCTCTCTCCTTTATTGGGATTGTGTCAGGGTTTTGACGGCCGCGCGCACGCGCTCGTCCTCTGTTTGTAGAAAGCTCTGGCCCATCTCGTAGGCGCGCTGGACTTCGATCATCCGGCTCAGCTCGAGCAGCGGGTTTACGTTGGACCCTTCGACAAATCCTTGCAGCACACGGGCTTGCTCGGCGGGTTCGTCACCGGCATCGGCGCGAAACATTACCCCGTCTTCACGGACCATGCCCAACGGCTCCAACGGGCGCACGATGGCCATTTGGCCCAACGGCGCACCCTCCATGCTCAGCGTACCGTCGGATGAAACCGCCAATGTGCCAGCCCCCGCAGGGACAAACAGCGGTGCGCGGCCAGCGTCCAGCACAGGAAAGCCGTCAGGCGTAACCAGCTGCCCGTCGGCACTGGGCGAAAACGCGCCTGCACGCGTCAGGCGGTCCCCCATCGGGGTCTGCACAACAAAATACCCATCCCCCTCAATTGCGAAATCAAAGGTACCGCCCGTCTGGCGTAACCCACCTTGCTCAAAAGATGTTTTGCCAATGTTGCCCTGCCCCATCGACAGCGAAGCACCACGATCAACAGATTTGACGTACTCCGAAAAAATAACCCCCTCGGCACGGAACCCCGTTGTTGCGGCATTCGCGATATTATTCGCAACCACCTGCATTTCGCGTTGCAGGCCCGATTGACGGGTCAGCGTGATATAGCCAGTGCTTTCCATCTTTATCCTCCGATGATGAGCGGGATGATCTGATCGTGAAAAAACGCGACAAGTGTGTTGGTCATAAAATGCATGGACATCCAGAACACGACCGCGATTGCGGCCAGTTTCGGCACGAACGTCAGGGTCATTTCCTGAACTGACGTCAGCGCCTGCACCAAACCAATAGAGACACCTGTCACCAGTGCGGCGACAAGGATGGGCAGGGAGATCACAAAAGCGACCCATAGCCCCTGCCTCATGGTGTCAAAGAACACCATTTCATCCATCATCAGACGCGGCCTTTCATCAGACCGGCATCCGCAAGATTTCCTGATAGGCCTCAACGACCTTGTTGCGCACATTCACTGCCGTCTCGACGGCCAGTTCCGTTTGCGCAAGCGCCTGTACCAAAGCATGCGGGTCGGCGTGGCCCATCATGTTGGCCTGTGCGATCTGCTCGGACTTGGCCAATGTTGACGCAAAATCCCCTGCAACACCGCGAAGCATCGCAGCGGAGCCGCCTTCGCCCTCCGCGGGTGTGGTCGCAGGTTTGGCAGAGGTGTAATTCTGGATGGCGGAAAGTGATTTTAGTTCCATTCTGGATCTCCTTTTTTAGTAAATTTGCGCGCCCTAACGGCGCAACAGCTGCATCAGACTGCTCGACATTTTGCGCGCCTGATCGAACATTTTCAGGTTCGCCTCATAGCTCCGCTGCGCCTCGCGCGCGTCAGCCAATTCGATCAAAAGGTTTACGTTAGAGCCTTCATATTGGCCGGTTTCATCCGCTAGCGGGTGCGCAGGATCATAGACTTGTGACAGATCGGTCTGGTCGAGACGTACGCGCCCCACCTCAACCTTTGAAACCCGTTGACCCTGCCCCAACGCCGTCTCGAACGAGATCAGCTTGCGGCGATAACCGGGTGTGTCTGCGTTCGAGATATTTTCTGACAGGTGCCGCAATCGTTGCGCCTGCGCCTGCATACCGCTGGCCGATACAGATCGGGCTGATGAAAAATCGCTCATATCATGTTCTCCTATTTGGTGCGGCCAGCCACACGCAGCACGTCCAACGCGGATTTATAAATCGCCAACGCGCGGTCATGGTGGCTTTTTGCTTGGGCGGCTTTCAGCAGTTCGTTTTCCAACGAGATCGTGTTGTCATTGGGATTGTCGCCGCCACGCATATCGACAGGGGCCATTGATTGGGTCGCAGCACTGCCGTGCAGATGCCCCTCACGGGTGGCCCGCTGTGTACCGGCAGCATTGTCAGGCGCGTACATCATCGCAAAAGGCGGCATTTGCTTGCCCACGTATCCCGGCGTGTCGGCGTTCGCCACATTTTGGGAAATAACCGCTTGGCTCTGCCCAGCATGGCGCGCCATGGCCGAAGCTGTCTGAAAGACTGATAAATTTTCGAACATCGGGATTCTCCACGCTGTAATTTCAATGAAGGCTTAAGGGTGATTCCTTTAGAAACAGTGAGCAGCAACCAAAGGAACACCATGACAGACGCATCGCTTATCGACGGGTTAGTTGCCCATATCGCTGATCTGCGCGCTGTGCGCCCTGTTGGTCGTGTCAGCCGCGCGAACGGTGCAGCGCTGCACATTACTGGCCTGTCACATGACGCCTCTATCGGGGACGGCTTGCAGGTGTACCGCAAACGCGGCGCACCGCTGCGCGGCGAAGTCGTTCAAATTGTCGGCGATACTTTGGTCATGCTGGCCGAGGCACCACCAGAAGGGATTAGCCTGAATGATATGGTGACACTGCTGGCTCCTGCGGTGATTGCACCCTCGCCCGAATGGCTGGGCCGCATCATTGATCCCACGGGCAACCCGCTGGACGGCAAGCCTTTGCTGCGCGGTGCGCATGCCCGCCGCCTGCTCTGCCCTCCGCCGAACGCCGCCAATCGACGGCCCTTTGGCCATCGTCTAAGCACGGGGCTGGCCGTCACAAACACAGTGTTGCCTATTGTACAGGGTCAACGGATGGGCCTGTTTGCAGGCTCTGGTGTGGGCAAATCCACGTTGCTCGGGCAATTCGCACGTCACATGAGCGCGGATATAGTCGTGATCGCCATGATCGGCGAACGGGGCCGCGAGCTGCGCCATTTTGTTGATGAAGTGTTGGGAGAAGATGGGCTGGCGCGCGCAGTTGTTGTCGCCGCTACATCAGATCAATCCCCCCTCTTGCGCCGACGTTGCGCTTGGACGGCGATGGCCGTGGCCGAGCATTACCGCGATGCGGGGCACTCTGTTCTTTTTCTGGCCGATTCGATCACCCGCTTTGCCGAAGCGCACCGCGAGGTGGCTGTTGCAGCAGGCGAAGCACCCGTGCTGCGGGGCTTCCCCCCTTCCACCACACACCTGATCACTTCGCTATGCGAGCGTGCCGGACCCGGTGCCAGCAGCCAAGGCGATATTACCGCGCTTTTCAGTGTTCTGGTCGCAGGCTCGGATATGGACGAGCCGATTGCAGATATTCTGCGCGGCGTTCTGGACGGGCATATGGTGCTGGACCGCGCAATTGCAGAGCGTGGGCGTTTCCCTGCTGTGGATGTTCTCAGGTCTGTTTCGCGCAGCCTGCCTGCGGCAGCCAGCACACGGGAGAACGCGATGCTGGCTCAAGCACGCAAGATGATCAGCCTATATGACGCGAATGCCATGATGATCCGTGCAGGCCTGTACACCCACGGCAGCGATGCCGAGATCGACAAAGCCATCCAGTTGCACCCTGAGATTGAGGATTTCCTTGCCAAGATTGAGCCCGAAGACGCCCAGCGCAGCTTTAGCCAGCTGGAATTGATCCTGCGCCGCGCTGGCCTCTCGGTAGCGGCGTAGCGCGTGAGGCTAGCCCCCGCGCAACAAGGTCAACGCGATCGCATTTGATGAAAAGCTGTTGTTGAACTGTGCAATCTGATCGCGAACAACGTACTTCGTGATCAACTCCTGGACCAGCTCGGGATCGCTAAAGATGCTCAAATCATCCGAACCGAATTCCTTATTTGCCCGTTCTTTGAACACACCCAATTGCTGGTCGATATCAATCTGGCCAAAGGCACTTGGCAGGTTTAGTGCAGTCTCGAACAGGCTCCGCAAAGGTGGTTCACCCATCAGCGTAAACCACTTGGCGTCGTTCGACATATCCTCACCCGCGAGCAATCCCATCTCACGCTCCGCATATAGGGCGAAACGCATCGCTTCATTTTGCTCACCGGCTGCGATCTCGAACTCGATGGTTTCGTAGCGGTCGATAATCGCTTCGGCGAATACCGGTTCCCCCACTTTGAGGAACTCCCCTGGTCCAAACCCAAAGGCCTGTGACATCTCCTTGTAGCGCGGATCGCTAAAGCGGTTGGCAAGCGCATCGTCATTGACGCTGCCTTCCTCAAGGATTTTACGGATGAAAAACTGGCTGTTGATATCGTCTTGCAAGCCAAACGCGCCCAACGCCACCGTTAGCAAACGCCGGTCCGCGACCAATTCCTCGGCGGTTTCAATCGCGCCAATATTCTCACGGAAGTAGTCCGAGCCGCGTTGCAGCTGCGCCGATTGGGTAAAGGCCTTGAACTGGCTGTCATAGGTCTCTTGCAGAAACCGCCAGCCGCCCAGACCACCGATGGGAATAACAGGCTGAAACATCAGCTTGGCCGCACGGCCAACAACCGTTCCTCACGGGGCAACAATGCGCGCAACGCTTTGAGCGTGCGATAATGCTGCTTTTCGATCACCGCCTGACTGGCCTCTGCCAGCATCTGGCGACTGTCGGGATCGGTAAATACCTGGCTTAGTTCTTCGACCTGCCGCAACAGCGGCAGATGGGCCGACTCAGCGTCCTTATCGCCCGACAGCACCAACTGGACGGCAAACAATGCGCGGCGCACAGGGGTTTTTGCATCTTCGGGATGGATTGCGTCGCGCAACCGCAGAATTTTTGCATCGGGAGTCATGATCGCAAGCCGACTGCGACGATCTCCATTTTCGATAACGGCACCGTTGATCAGCACCCGTTCTTTCGGACCCAGCTTTAGGACAAGACCGCTCATGTTGGATTCCAATCTATTTTAATCCGCGCATTATCGCAGTGTTCACTTCGACAAGCGCTGTGGCCGAAACCTCTCGGCGGATCGCTTTACGCGTGTGTTGTTCGGTAAATTCGGCCAAATAGATCAGGCGTGCACGCAGATCATCAGGCAGTAAATTGTCGGGATGCGCCACATCCATCGAAAACTTGCGCCACAGAGTGCGGTTTTCATGAAGCGCATGGATGAGCTTGTTGAAATCCCGCGCTTTCATTGCTGCCGTCATCCGCGAGGTAATCCGTGCGATTACATCATATTCGACACGACGGGCCGATCTGAGAGGCGCGGACTTAGGAGAGTACGCTTGGTGGGCAAGTTGAGTTGTATTCACGGTAGTCCCTACTCTTTAAAAGCTATGCCGGAGGCGCGCGAAAACGCGCCTCCAACTGTTTTTAACCAGTGAGAGTTTACCGGAAGAGAGACAGGATGGTCTGCGGCGCCTGATTGGCAATCGACAGGGCCTGAACACCCAGCTGCTGCTGTGTTTGCAAAGCCTGCAACTTAGCAGATGCCGCTTCCATGTCCGTATCGACAAGTGATCCGATACCAGATGTCAGCGAGTCCGACAGCTTGGAGACGAAGTTGGACTGGTCATCCAGACGCTTGGCTGACGTACCCAGCGCCGCAGCGCCAGTGATCGCGGCTGTCAGCATTGTGGTCAATTCGCCATAGGTTGTTGCGGCATCTGTTGTATCCGCAGTACCTGTCAGCGTAATGTCGGTAACAGTCGCCTCCAGATCAGCAGTTGCAACATCAATCGTTGTTGCAGTTGCAGCGCCAGAACCGACACGGTTGATCGAACCAACAACCGACAAACCGGTTGCACCGTTACCATCGGTATCCGTGTTCAGCAGATTCACACCATTGAATTGCGAACCTGCAACAATGGAATCCAACTGCTCTTTCTTGGCGGCCATTTCAGCGTCGATCTGCGTAAAGTTAGCAGATTCGGACTGTGCAGAGATGGCAAGCGCCTGCATTTCCTTGATCGTTTCAACGATCAATTCCGCGCCAGCACTTGCAACGGCAACAGCCGACTGGCCAGTGGCAAGGCTGTCTTTGACAGCATCCAGACCAGACACGTCGGATTCCATCACTTTGGAAATGGCCCAAATGGATGCGTTGTCTTTCGCACCATTGATCTCTTTACCGGTCGAGATCGCATTTTGCGTGTCCGACAGATTGCTGTTGATGGATTTGAGAGTTTGCAGGGCAACCATTGCGCTGTTGTTTGTAAGAATGCTCGACATTGAAGCATGTTCCTTTTTCGGTGCGGCGCTTTACGCCGGATAACGTCCACGCGATTGCGGGACAGGAATGCCATTCTGACCTATACGCCTGCCTTTTCGGGCAAGTGTGCCACCCGACAACCGGATGCCCGCTGAACATGCCCATCGCCTGCTTTCCAAATTCTTAACGGCCACCGCCCCAGTTGCGCGCATTTTATTCAACAGGCCCAAACACATTCAAACACGGGCCTGTTCGTTGATTTACGACCACCATCCTCAGGCACGCTTTTCCACTTTTTGAACGGTCTGGGTCACAACGCTTTGTTTGCGGCCTTGCGCATCATAGGTATCCAGCGCCGAACGAACCTGCCGCAAAGCAGCAAGCCGCGTGGCAACCGCACGTATCCCGTCCAGCGCCCCGTCCAGCAGCAACTGGTTGCGTTGCAGCTTTTCCTCCAGTGGCTGGATTTTTGCGCGGTTCATCTCCGCGTCATCCAGCAGCAAGTCCATCAGGTGTTCCTTGACGGGTAGCAGCGTTCCGAGCCCTTCCAGATCACCCTCTAGCAGAAACGCACGCTCCTGCTCCAACAGGGCTTCCAGTTTGGACAGGTCGATTGATTCATTCGTCATTTGTTTGCTCCTTCAATGCGTCGAATAGGGATTGTGCCAGCCCGATACCGCCTGATTTGACGATGTGCTTGGCCTGCTCCTGAATTAGGAACGATCCGAACTGGTCTTCGCCCACACCCCCGCCAAAAGCCTCGCTTGTTTTGCCCAAGCCTGCGGATTGCAGCATTTCAGCCAAAAAGGCCGCTTCTAGGTTTTGGGCCGCTTCCATCAAAGCGGCATCGCGCGGCGGCGGCGTGGATACGACAGGGGGCGGTGAGGGGGGAATCGGGATCATCCAAAAACTCCTTAAATTGCGTGGATTTTTCCAAGCATGAGGGCAAAGCAGTAAACAACCGGTAACGAAGAATGTGGATAGTGCAGCGGATCGAGGCAGAACCCCGAAAGGTGCATCATGAATATTCCCGTAGGACAAAGCGGCGCAAACACAGGCGTGTTGCCACTTGTAGCAGCTGATTCTGATGCGGCAGTTGTGCTCTTGGCAGGCAAGGGATCAGCAGAACAACAGCCCGATTTCGCAGGAATGTTTGCTGCGCTCGCAAAGGAAAGCCCCCAAAAACCAGCGCCCCCCTCAGAGACGGAAGCAACGCAAAAAGCGTCTGATATCGCTGGCAACACCAACGCACAAAAGGGTGATAAGGCGCAGCCATCTGACCTGAATACGGTTGATATTCGGCCGCCCTCTAATCCTGTGAAATCAGCCCTTCCGGATCATCGTACAGGCATGGCCATTACACCTGACAATCAGGCAAAACCGAAGCAAGTTGACCACGTTCATAGGGACGTGCCAATTCCGAAAGACGGGCGGCTTGGAAAAGAACAGCCAGCCAAACGCAATCCCGAAATCAGCAATCCAGCGGCACCGGACATCCCAAACCGTCCAAACAAGATAACCGTGACAGAACCCACTGGCACGACGCGGATGCAGGCAACGGAACAGCCTGAAGCAACAAATACTTCCAAAAACCAGACGCCAGAGACTGGACCTGCGATAGCGGTAAGACAATCCGATCTGCCAGAACTCCCGATGCGGACCGCGACAGCTCATGAAACTCATAAGCCTGAAGATCGCACCAATATCGCGTTGCCAAAAGGCAGGCAGGCTGTGCCAACCCCGTCTAGCAGTGAGGCCGTTATCTCGGCTGCCACGCTCAGCACCATACCTGCATATGCGGCGCATACCCCAAAACCGGGTCAAACGGTTTCGGATGGCATGCCTACAATCATACAGACACCCGCACCTAATTCTGGCACCGCAATTCTGACGCAGTCCGCCAGAATTGCACAGCCGTCGGATGGTTCGCAACAAGCCACCGCACAGCACTCAAAACAAGCCACCACACAGCACTCAACAATTGCACGGCACAAAATCACGCCGTACGCCGCGCCGCGGGCTGATCCCGCACCTTCGCAGGTGCCATCAGAGGACATCACTGAAACGCAAAGTAGTTCCGTGGCTGCCATGCCAAAAGCCGAAGTTCACAAGCGTCAGGATATGTCGCAGCCGATAGAAGTACGCGCGCGCATTCCTTTGGCTGCACAGACAAATACACCGTCCGTAGCAATGGAAACCCGTTTGCCCATCCAGCAAATTGACCCTGTTACCGACGGTGGGAAAGAATACTCCGCAGCTGGTGATCCGCAATTCACATCGCCCGAACCGAAACGCTTCGGGGTGCAAGCGCCCGAAATCACTCTGGCAAAGACACCACTCTCTCAAGAGGTGCCACAAACGGTTAAGCCTGCGGCAACGCTCAATACATCCGCACCCGTTTCCCTGCCCGAACAGGCAGTGGCCCCGCTGGCCGTACGGCAATCTGCCGCTCCAACTATCGCTGCGCAACCGCAACCCGCACCACATGTCGTGAACACACCGAACACTTCTGCGTCTCACATACCATCTGCGCTTCACATACCAGCTGCGGTACAAACCCCACCAGGCAGGATGGTACCACAGCCAGATATGACGCCGCATAATGAGCGGGACTCGTCCGCCCCGACACCAAGGTCAGCACACAACAGCAACGTATTCACGACACCTCACATGGCGTCGGCCCCCGCGCCAAACGCTGCACCCCAACAGACAAAACCGACCGCCAATACCCCAGCACCTCCCGTTTTATCAGCAGCAGGCGAGGTTTTGGGCAAAGAAGGCGCTTCACCCCTGTTTATGCCTGCTGACCAACCTGAGTTTTCAGGTTGGGACACGGCCCGAACGCAAGCGACCACCACAGTGGCTACAGCACCATTGCGTGCCGATCTTGCGCCACATGTCGCGCGGCAACTGGTAGAGGTAATGGCACAGGCAGCGCATAAGCCCGTAGAAATCGCGCTGTCCCCGCAGGAACTGGGGCGCGTTCGCATGTCTATTGTTGCTGATGATGGCACGATCACCGTCAATATCGTAGCAGAACGTCCAGAGACACTTGATCTGATGCGCCGCCACATTGACCAGCTTGGCCAGAGTTTTCGCAGCATGGGCTATGACCAGATCAACTTTGCCTTCGGGCAGGGCACTCAGAGTGATGATCAATCCGGTGATGGCGGATCTGGTGACCCGAAAAACACCGCATCTCACAATCCTCAGCAAGGCGATCAGACGCCTGATGCTGTTTCGGTAATAGACCTTGACCAGACGCCAGCTGGCGGCGTCGATATTCGCTTGTAAGGAGCAGTTATGATTTCCCCCACACTCACCTCCAATGGCGCAGCAAGTGCTGTCAGCGCGGCTGCGTCAGCACCTCAAACCAAAGCGGTTCTGTCTTCTGATTTCGAGACATTTATCAAAATGCTGACCACACAGGCCGAATATCAGGACCCGCTGGAGCCGCTGGACAGTTCGGAATATGCAGCGCAGCTGGCGCAGTTTTCCATGGTCGAACAGCAGGTACTATCCAACGATCTGCTGACGGCATTGGCCAACCAGTTGGGCAGCAGCACTATGGGCCAGATGGCAGGATGGATCGGGATGGAGGGGCGCACGACCGCACCTGTCCAGTTCGACAGCGCACCCCTGACCGTGCTGCCCACAGTGCCACCTGGCGCGCAAGCGATGGAGCTGGTCGTCTATGACGTGCAGGGTCGCGAAGTGGATCGCGGAGCACTGCCTGTCTCTTCTGATCCAGTTCTATGGGCTGGCGTAAAACAGGACGGTCAGCCCGTCCCAGCAGGTCTGTACCGCTTTGAGGTGGAGGCGACAGGCAGCGGTGATATCACTTTGCCCGCCACACCTGCTGCAACCTATGCCCGAATCGTCGAAGTGCAAAATGTAGGTGCCGAGCCGCGGGTCATCTTTGCCGGTGGGGCCGAAGCGCCCGCGGCCAGCATTTCCGCCCTTCGCGAAGGCACCTAACGGTCCGCCAACATCAGACCTGCATAGGCAAGCGGCATGACTGCACGCCGAAAACGCCCCAGCTCAAACCGGCGCAGGGGCGTTTGCATGGCCGCAGGGTACGGCATATCAGGCGTGCGGCCCTGCACCAACTGCGCCAACAGCGCGCCGCTGTAGGTTCCCATGGCAACGCCATTTCCATGATAACAAAGGGCAGCCCACAAACCGGAATGGTCAGGAACCTGACCTACAAAGGGCAGCATATCACGCGCGAGACAAACCATCCCGGACCAGCCATGTGCTGTCTCGACGCCGCGCCATGCGGGGAACATCGCTTCAAAATCCTGACGGATTTTTGCCGCTGCGCGCATCTCTGCCTGCGCACCGGTGAGCAAGCCACCCCGCATGCCGAACAGAAACCGGCGATCTGGCATGAGACGGAAATAATGTAGCAAATTGCGGGTGTCATAGACCATCTGATCGGTCGTCCATCCTGCTGCCACAAGCTCATCATCGGTCAACGGACGGGTGACGATCACATTCGACTGGCTGGGCAGATACCGTGCAGCCAGCCAGTCAGGCAAATCATCCGAAGAATAGCCGTTGGTTGCGATGATAACATGATCCGCAGTCAAAGAGTGGCCATTCACGTCAAGAACTGTCCCCCCCTGCTGCTGTGCCAACGATGAGACGCTGCTTTTTTCATATATCCGCGCCCCTGCAAGAACCGCCGCATGCGCCAAGCCGTCGATGTATTTGCGGGGGTTAAGGCCAAAGCCTGCCTCCACGGTCAAACCACCATGGAACGGTCCGCCCATTCCAAGCGCGTCCAGATCATCCGCACCATGCAGGTAGTGAGGCACGCCATAGTTTTCTTCTACCGTCACGGCATGGGCACGCAGGGCGGCAATATCTTTTGCGCGGTGGGCCAGCACTGTCTCGCCGCGCGAATGACGGTCGGCATTGATGCCATATGTCTCAATCAGATGCGCGACCATCTCGACTGCTGCCAGTTCGGTTCGGTGATAGGCGATACGCCCCGCTTTGCCAAAGCGGTGGTCAAGGGCGGCATCGCAAGCCATGCCACCGCCCAAGCAACAAAAGCCGCCATTGCGTCCTGACGCTCCCCAGCCAACATGCTGGGCGTCGAGCACTGTCACGCTGACGCCCGCTTGGGCCAGATGCAGGGCGGCGGATATTCCGGTAAAACCTGCCCCAATGATCGCAACATCTGTGCGACCCGTATCCGCAAAGGGCGCGTATTGCAGACTATCGGATGTTTCATCCCACCAGCAATCTGCCCGCGGGCCGTCACCGTAGGCATATGCGCCAAAAATGCGTTTCACGCGCCGCGCTCGGCCGCTTGTGCGTCCTTCTGCGCCCGCACTGTGTTGCGTTTGGAGATCAGCGAAGCGGATATTACACCCACAGTCACAACACCGATCATCAAGGTAGAGAGCGCGTTGATCTCGGGCGAAACACCAAGTCGGACCGCGCTCCATATCTTGATCGGTAGCGTGGTTGAGGACGGACCAGACACAAATGAGGCGATCACCAGATCATCGAGGCTAAGTGTGAAGGCCAGCAACCAGCCCGAAATCACCGCAGGGGCAATGATGGGCAGGGTCACAAGGCGGAAGGCATCAAAACGGTTGCACCCCAGATCTAGGGCCGCTTCCTCGAGCGAGCGGTCAAAACTGACGAGCCGCGAAGAGACGACTACAGAGACGTAACACATGGAAAAAGTGGTATGCGCCAGCACGATTGTCAGCACACCACGGTCCAGACCAATGCCGATGAACAGCAGCAACAGCGACAGCCCTGTGATGACCTCGGGCATGACCAACGGCGCATAGATCATGCCCGAAAACAGCGTACGGCCAAAGAAACGGCCCGCATTGACCAGCACGTAGGCTGCCATTGTACCCAGCAGGGTAGCGATGGTGGAGGAGATGACAGCAACCTTGATCGTCACCCATGCGGCATTGAGGAACGCCTCGTCGCGCAGCAGTTCGCCATACCATTTTGTGCTGAACCCTGCCCAAACGGTGACGAGTTTGCTTTCGTTAAAGCTGTAGATCACCAGCAGAACCATCGGCAGATAGAGAAACGCAAACCCGAGGGTCAGCGAGGTAATATTGAAAGGACTGAGGCGCTTCATGTTTCCGCCTCCGCCTGTTTTTGCTGGTTGCGCTGGAACAGTACGATGGGGACGATCAGGATAAGCAGCAAAATCACCGCCACGGCAGAGGCCACAGGCCAATCACGGTTGTTGAAGAATTCTTCGAACAAAACTTTGCCGATCATCAGCGTACCGGAACCACCCAGCAACGAGGGGATCACGAATTCGCCCAGCGCGGGGATGAACACCAGAAAGCAGCCCGCAATGATGCCGTTTTTCGACAGGGGAATCGTGACCAGCCAAAACGCCGAGAGGCGCGAGCAACCAAGGTCTTCTGCTGCCTCGATCAGGCTGTCGTCCATACGGTCAAGCTGTGCGTAGATCGGCAGGATCATAAAGGGCAGGTAGGTGTATACGATGCCAATGTAGACGGCGGTATTGGTGTTGAGGATGGTAAGCGGCTCGGAGATCAGACCGATAGAAAGGAGCAACTGGTTTAGCAGCCCCTCGTTGCTGAGGATACCGATCCACGCGTAGACGCGGATGAGGAACGAGGTCCAAAAGGGCAGAATAACCAACATCATCAGCGTGGCGCGCCATTCCTGCGGCGCGCGCGCCATGGCATAAGCGATCGGGTAGCCGACCATCAGCGTCAGCACGGTCGAGATAAGCGCAATCTTGAGGCTGCTCAGGTAGGCTTTGTAATAGAGATCATCGGTGGTCAGGAACACGAAGTTCTCAAAGTCGAGCCCTTGGATCAGCGCGCCAAGGCCGTCTTTAATAGTGGGTGCATAGGGCGGGATGGCCAGCGCGGTATCTGACAGCGATATCTTGAAGACGATCAGAAACGGGATCAGAAAGAGCGCTAGAAGCCATGCGTACGGGACGATTATGAGGGCAAAGCGGCGCATCAGAAGTACGCATCCATGCGGCGATCTTGTTTCGCGCGCGAAACAAATATGTTTATTAACAGATGGTTAACTGAAACTCTCATTTGTCGAGCAATACACCAGCGGTGGCGTTCCAACGGATCCAGACGGGATCTTCCCATGTGATATCACGGCGCGACAAACGACGCGTATTTGCGGTTTGCGCCTTGATAATCTGACCACCCGGCAACTCTACGTGGTAAGTGCTGAGGTTGCCCAGATAGGCGATGTCCAGCACCTTGCCTTGCACAGCATTCTCGGCCTCGGCGGGTTTGTCCTTTGTGATGCTGATTTTCTCGGGACGGATGGCAAGGAAACACTCCTGACCGTCCGCAAAGGGCCTTTCGGACACAGCAAGGATAGGGGCCTGATTGACGCCCCAATCAACAAAGTACTTTTCCTGATCTGCGGGTTTTGCGGTTCCTTTGATAATGTTCACGTCACCAATGAAATCCGCGACATAGACAGAGTTCGGGGCCTCGTAGATACCGCCCGGTGTGGCGACCTGAATGATGCGGCCTTCGTCCATCACAGCCACGCGGGAGGCGACTGTCATTGCTTCCTCCTGATCGTGAGTCACGATGACAAATGTGGTGCCTGTGGTCTCCTGAATGTCCATCAATTCAAACTGGGTATCCTGCCGCAGCTTTTTGTCCAGCGCGCCGAGCGGTTCATCCAGCAAGAGCAACTTGGGGCCTTTGGCAAGACTGCGCGCAAGCGCCACGCGCTGTCGTTGGCCACCCGAAATCTGGTGTGGTTTGCGGCGGGCGAATTTCTCCAACCGCGTAAGTTTGAGCATCTCGGAAACACGGGCATCAATCTTGTCTTTCGCCAGCTTGTCCCGACGCAGACCAAACGCGATATTCTCGTAGACGCTAAGGTGCGGGAACAGGGCATAGGACTGGAACATCATGTTCACAGCGCGCTGGTTGGGTGGCACAGCGGCAATGTCCTGCCCCGAAAGCTCAATCGTGCCTTCGGTGATTGTCTCGAACCCTGCAAGCATCCGCATCATCGTTGTTTTGCCGCATCCTGAAGGGCCAAGCAGGGCAAAAAACTCTTTCTCGTAGATGTCTTGGGTCAGATCATCGATTGCCACAAAATCGCCAAAGCGCTTGGTGACGTTTTTGAACCGGATTAGCGGCTTTTCATCGGGATTGTCCCAAGGTGCGAAAACGGTTGTGCTCACTACAGATAATCCTTGCGTGGGCGGGAAAGGAATTTGGGGCGGCACCTTATGGCACCGCCCCGATTGTCAGGGCATTATGTGCCTGATTTAACCTTGGTCCAGCTGCGTGTTACAACGCGCTGCACTTTTGGCGGATACGGGCGCACGGTAAACAGGTTCTCCAGCGTTGCGTCGTCGGGATAGATTGCGTTGTCACCAATCACATCCTCGACCAGAAATTCCTGCGACGCCTTATTGCCGTTGGCGTAATAGACATAGTTCGACGCTGTCGCCATGTTTTGCGCATCCATGATGAAGTTCAGGAATTTATGCGCAGCTTCGGGGTTTGGTGCATCTACGGGAATTGCCATCTGGTCAAACCACATCTGCGCGCCCTCTTTGGCGGCGTGATAGGCGACTTCAACGCCATTTTCAGCCTCGGCTGCGCGGTCACGGGCCTGAAGAATGTCGCCAGACCAACCAACAGCCACACAGATATCACCATTCGCCAGCGCGTTGATATACTCCGAGCTGTGGAACTTCTGGATGTAGGGGCGAACTTTCAGCAGCGCCTCTTCGGCCTTGGCCAGATCCTCTGGCTCCTGACTGTCGGGGTTCAGGCCGATGTATTTCAGCGCCATCGGGATCATTTCGGTAGGGGCATCAAGGAAATGCACACCGCAATCTGCCAGCTTGGACATATTGTCGGGGTTCATCACCAGCTCAAGCGAGTCGATAGGCGCATCTGCACCAAGGATCTCCTGCACCTTTCCGACATTTGTGCCAATCCCTGTGGTGCCCCACATATAGTTGATGGAATAGGCATTGTCGGGGTCATACTGAGCCGTGCGATTTTGCACCATATCCCACATGTTACCCATGTTAGGCAGTTGTGCCGCATCCAGTTTCTGGAACGCGCCTGCAGAGATCTGGCGTTGCAGGAATGTGCCCGTCGGCACAACCACATCATAGCCAGAGCCACCCGCAAGCATCTTTGTTTCCAACAGCTCGTTGCTGTCAAAGACATCATAGATCAGGTCGATACCTGTTTCTTCCTCGAATTTTGCCAGCAGGTCTTCATCGATATAATCGGACCAGTTGTACACGCGGACTTCTTCGGCCATGGCGGCAGTTGCCATAAGGGCAACGGCTGCGGTGCCGGTCAAAAGTGTTTTAATCATTATGGTACTCCCATGGGTGTGGTCGGGTTGTTCCCGACATCAACGAAAAGATGATCAAATTTTCAGTGTTTGCCAAGGTGATTTATCATTTTGACCTTAGTTACACAGGAATTTCGCGCAAATTTTTACCAATGTCGGATGGACTGCATTGAACAGTCTGATTGACCTGTACAAAATTTGATCATATTTTGGGGCCAGCCACACTCCAGCCTGATAGGGGCCTATATGACAATCGTTTCAAACCACCTGCCCACCGCCGAATTACAGGCGCTGGACGCCGCGCACCACATGCACCCGTTTACCACCAATGACGAATTGGGCGAACGCGGCGCGCGTGTAATTACCAGTGCAAAAGGCGTCTACCTGCGCGATAGCGAAGGCAATCAGATACTGGATGCCATGGCAGGTCTATGGTGTGTGAACATGGGGTACGGGCGCGACGAACTGGTGCAGGCCGCCACACGGCAAATGGCCGAGCTGCCCTATTACAATACGTTTTTCAACACGACGCATACACCCGTGATCGCGCTGGCCGCAGAGCTGGCCAAACTGGCACCCGAAGGGCTGAACCATGTGTTCTTTGCCGGCTCCGGATCAGAAGCGAATGATACCAATCTGCGCATGGTTCGGACGTATTGGGCCGAAAAAGGCCAGCCCGAGAAATCCCATGTGATCAGCCGCAAAAATGCCTACCACGGCTCTTCTATCGGGTCAGGCAGCCTTGGCGGGATGAGCTATATGCACGCGCAGGGCGGCATGCCGATCCCGGGTATCCACCACATTGGCCAGCCCGATTGGTGGGCTGAAGGCGGTGATCACACGCCAGAAGAATTCGGCCTTGCCCGTGCGCAGGAGCTGGAAGCGAAAATCCTCGAACTGGGACCTGAAAAGGTAGCCGCGTTTATTGCAGAGCCTGTTCAAGGCGCTGGTGGTGTCATTGTGCCACCCAGCACCTACTGGCCCGAAATCCAGCGCATCTGTGACGCATACGGTGTGCTGATCATCGCGGACGAGGTTATCTGCGGCTTTGGCCGTACAGGCAACTGGTTTGGCTCCACCACAATGGGGATCAAGCCGCATATCATGACAATCGCCAAGGGCCTCAGCTCTGGCTATGTGCCGATTGGCGGATCAATCGTATGTGACGAGATTGCCGAGGTGATCAACGCGGTGGAGTTCAACCACGGCTACACCTATTCTGGCCACCCCGTTTGCGCTGCCGTAGCGTTGGAAAACCTGCGCTTGCTGCAAGACGAAAACATCATAGACCATGTAAACAATGTCGCCGCCCCTGCCCTGCATAACGCGCTGGAAGATTTGCGCGATCACCCCTTGGTCGGCGGTGTTAATGTGAAGGGTATGATGGCCTCACTGCCGCTGACACCGCACAAAGAGTCCCGCGCGAAATTCGCTATGGATGCGGGCACTGCGGGCTTTATCTGCCGCGAGCGGTGTTTTGCCAACAATCTGGTGATGCGCCATGTCGGTGACCGCATGATCATCTCTCCGCCGCTCGTGATTACACCCGAGGAGATCGGAATCTTCCATACGCGTGCAAAATTGGCGCTGGACGAGACATACAAGACCCTCAAAGACGGTGATATGTTGAAACCCGCATCGTGAGTCACTGCGCAGGGCGTCGGAAATAGTTCGTTTCGCGCCGCTTTCTGCAGCCAAACCGCCTTAATTGTACTGGATATCGGTTAATTTTCCCGAAATCCGCAACTTTTGCACGATTCTGGATTTATCCAGTTGCAAACTTTGCCCGGGCTGCGTTTAGTTTGGTGCAAAGTTGAGAATAACAAAGACCACGGGGAGCCATACATTTGGCCGATACTAAGAATACCGATGCCTTCGTCGAATTTGAGCGCGTACAAAAAAGCTATGACGGGGAGAACCTCGTCGTCAAAGACCTCAACCTCAGCATGCCAAAGGGCGAATTTCTGACAATGCTTGGGCCCTCGGGGTCGGGCAAGACAACATGCCTGATGATGTTAGCGGGTTTTGAGACTGCAACCCACGGCGATATCCGTCTTGATGGTGTCTCGATCAACAACATCCCGCCGCACAAACGCGGCATTGGCATGGTGTTCCAGAACTATGCTTTGTTCCCGCATATGACCGTAGCCGAGAACCTCTCGTTCCCGCTGGAAGTGCGCAAGATGGGCAAATCGGTGCGCGAGGAAAAGATCATGCGCGCGCTTGGCATGGTGCAGATGCAAGATTTTGCAGGACGCCGCCCTGCGCAGTTGTCTGGTGGTCAGCAGCAGCGGATCGCGCTGGCACGCGCGCTGGTGTTTGAACCCGAACTGGTTTTGATGGACGAGCCGCTGGGCGCTTTGGACAAGCAGTTGCGCGAGACGCTGCAATTCGAGATTACCAAGCTGGCACATGATCTGGGAATTACTGTGGTCTATGTGACCCACGACCAGACAGAAGCGTTGACCATGTCAGACCGCGTTGCGGTATTTGATGATGGCCGCATCCAGCAGCTTGCCCCGCCAGACAAGCTCTATGAAGAGCCAGAGAACAGCTTTGTTGCGCAGTTCATTGGCGAAAATAACACCCTCGAAGGGGTAGTTAAAGAGATTAAGGATGGCGTTGCACTGGTCCAGCTGGACAGTGGCGAGATCATTCAGGCCAAGCCGATCAACGTGACAACAGCGGGCGAGCGTACCCGTGTCTCTATCCGTCCCGAGCGGGTGGAATATAACAAAGAGCGGATGCAGGAAGGGGCCTTTACCCTCAAAGCAGAAGTGCTGGAGTTCATCTATATGGGTGACATTTTCCGCACGCGTCTGCGGGTTGCCGGACGCGACGACTTTGTTGTCAAAACACGTAACGCGCCTGATCAGGACCGCCTGACGCCCGGCACCCAGATCGAAATCGGCTGGTTGCCCGAAGATTGCCGCGCGCTGGACGCATAGCGTTCCGTTCGCGTGTCATATCGCGACGCAAAAAAGTGCGCCGTGATCTATAAGAGGTGGCCACCAATCCCGTTGTTGCCACCTTGGAATACCCCAACGGGAAAAAAACTGGGAGAAACTAATGAATCTTACTAAAACACTGATGGCCTCCACCGCGCTGACTGTTGCGGCTGGCATGGCACATTCCGACGGCCACATGGCGAACGAGATGACGATCGTATCATGGGGCGGCGCCTACTCTGCTTCGCAGCAAAACGCCTACCACACCCCCTATTCCGAAATGACCGGCGTCAAGATCATCAATGATGAATCCTCCGCCGAAGCGGTTTCCAAACTGCGCGCCATGAACGAAGCGGGTAATGTGACATGGGATGTTGTAGACGTTGTTGCCGCTGACGCACTGCGTCTGTGCGACGAAGGTCTGGCGATGGAAATCGATCCTGACACAATGCTGGCCGATGCGCCTGATGGCACAAAAGCATCCGAAGACTTCGGCGATTTGCTGGTTGGCGACTGCTTTATTCCGCAGATCGTATATTCAACAACTGTCGGCTACCGCACAGATCTGGTTGGCGACACGCCTCCGACTTCCATCTGTTCGCTGTTTGACACCGAAGCCTATCCTGGCAAGCGCGCGCTGGAAAAGCGCCCGATTGGCAACATGGAATGGGCATTGATCTGTGACGGCGTTGCAAAAGACGAAGTGTACGACGTGCTGGAAACAGCCGAAGGTCAGCAGCAGGCGCTGGACAAGCTGGCAACCATCAAAGACGACGTGATCTGGTGGTCCGCTGGTGCCGACACGCCACAGCTGCTCGCCGATGGCGAAATCATCATGGGCTCCACGTACAACGGCCGCCTCTTCTCTCTGATCGAAGAGCAGAAGCAGCCTGTTGCTATGCTGTGGGACGCACAGGTATTCGACCTCGACGGTTGGATCATCCCAACAGGCCTGTCCGACGAGCGTAAAGCGCGCGCGCTGGACTACATCATGTTCGCCACAGACACACAGCGTCTGGCCGACCAAGCCAAGTACATCTCGTACGGTCCTGCACGCAAATCCTCCGCACCACTGGTAGGCAAGCACGCAGAGCTGGGCATCGACATGGCACCACACATGCCAACCGATCCCGAAAACTCCAAGAACACGTTCCTGTATAACTACGAGTTCTGGGCAGACTACCGTGACGACATCGACGCCAAATTCCAGGCGTGGTTGGTACAATAAGCCTTTAACGGCTTTAGGAGGGGGCCCACTGCGGCCCTCTCCGCACTTTATTCGTTAGTCAATTTACTATTTTCGACCAAGCCGATGGGGACACCATGAGCGACGCAACCGATAGCCAGACCGCATCATCCTCTGCCGCCGCCGCGCGCATAGCGGATGCAGCACATACAGGGCCGATGCTGGCCGCCGATGGCACCCCGCTGAAAAAATCACTCAACCGTGCGCTGAGACTGCAAAAGATGCGCGCACTGGCGCTGATTGCCCCCTTGCTGATATTTGTATTGGTGACATTCATCGCGCCCATCGCCGATATGCTGTTCCGCTCTGTCGAGAACCAGATCGTGTCCGAGACCCTGCCCCTTACCACCGACTTGTTGGATGAGTGGGACGAAAAGGGCAGCGATATCCCCGGCGAGGACGTTTTTGAGGCGCTGTATGACGACATGTTCTTTGCCCAAGAGGCAAAGTTGCACACGCGCCTTGGATCGCGCCTGAACTATGAGCTGACGGGTGTTTCGTCGCTGTTCCGTAAATCAGGCCGCCGCGTCGAGGATATGGGCGAAGTTTATCAGGACCAGTTCGAAGATCTGGACGGTTTCTGGAAAACAGGCGAGAACTGGACCAGCTTTATGGCCAGTGACGCATGGCTGACAGCCATGCAGGACTGGAAAAAGGCCGATGGCGCGCAACCTGCATTCGAGTTGCGCGATGGTATTGCCGCAGCACTGCCCGCAACCGCTGCGACTTACGTTCGCTTTGCCGATTTCATTCAGAACGTCGATGAGGATAACCTCTACAAGGAAGACCCTTGGGCAATTGTCTATTCCTCTCTCCATGCGGATTTAACAGGTGAAAACGGTCTGGCCAGCTATACTGGACCTGCCGCCGCACAACTGAGCGCGGCTGCAACCGCTGCACAAACATTCGAGACGGTCAATTACTCCGAAGCCTTTGCAAAGGTGGACGACGACTGGCACTCAATTGATGTCTGGCAGACCATCAAGGTCTACAGCCCTAACTATACTTCGGGGTACTTCCTGAATGCCGTCGACATGCAAAAATCTGTCGATGGCGCCGAAATGCGCCCCGAGAACCAACAGATTTATGGCATCCTGTTCTGGCGCACGATGGTCATGTCTGTTGCAATTACCCTGTCATGCATCTTGCTAGGCTATCCCGTTGCATGGATTTTGGCGAACTTGCCCGCACGACAAGCCAACCTGTTGCTGATCCTTGTGCTATTGCCATTCTGGACCTCACTGCTGGTGCGGACGTCGGCATGGAAGGTGATGCTGCAACAGCAAGGTGTCATCAACGACACGCTGGTCTGGCTGGGCATTGTGGCCACTGACGACCGGCTGGCCCTGATCAACAACCAGACGGGTACGATCATTGCGATGACGCATATCTTGCTGCCCTTCATGATCCTGCCGCTTTATTCTGTGATGCAAACGATCCAGCCCACGTATCTGCGCGCGGCAAAATCGCTGGGTGCCACAAACTGGACCGCCTTTTGGCGCGTGTATTTCCCGCAGTCCATTCCTGGCATTGGTGCGGGCAGCATCCTCGTATTCATTCTGGCGATTGGCTACTACATCACGCCCGAAATTGTGGGCGGCACAAGCGGTACGTTCATCTCGAACCGGATTGCCTATCACATCTCCAGCTCGCTCAACTGGGGCCTTGGTGCTGCACTTGGTGCGATCCTCTTGGCAGCTGTTTTGTTGCTGTATTACGCTTACGACAAGATCGTCGGCATTGATAACGTGAAACTCGGATAAGGAGCGGACCCATGGTAGCACTCACACCCATCTCGCGCACCGAGCCAAGCTTTTATGTCTCTGTCACAGCAGCCTTCGGCGCGTTTTTCGGTATCTTCATCGGCACAGGCCAAGGCAGCCTGATCACAGGCGTGATCGCTGGTGCTGTCCTTATGGGCATACTGGCCTTCGTGCTGACAAAGATCATCAAGGACGAACGTGCGGGCCGCTGGGGCCTTACCGTTTTGATCGCCCTTGGCGGCTTTGTCCTTGCAGGTATTCCCGGCCTCTTGATCGGGATATTCTTTGGCTGGTTCTTCGGCTTTTTGATCTTCTGGCTGTATGAAGGCCGCTACCGTGCAAAAGTGCCGCCCTATCTGACACCGGGCCAAGTGCTGTGGCATTTTGCCTTCCGCACGATCTGTGGTGCGATCTTTATTTTCCTGATCACACCGATCCTCGTGGTTATGCCGCTGAGCTTTAACGCACAGGATTTCTTTACCTTTACGCCTGAAATGCTGCGCTTTGATCCCGAGGGCTACTCGCTCAAGCATTATCGCGACTTCTTTACTAATGACGCATGGCAGGACGCCATGAGGAACTCGCTTCAGATCGCACCGGTAGCAACACTGCTGTCGGTGACGTTCGGAACCCTCGCGGCAATCGGTCTGAGCCAGCCGCACGTGCCGTTCCGCCGCGCGATCATGGCGATCCTGATTTCACCGATGATCGTGCCGCTCATCATTTCGGCTGCGGGTATGTATTTCTTTTACAGCCGCATTGGCCTGCAAGGTACGTATATCGGCGTGGTACTGGCACATGCCGCGCTGGGTATTCCGTTTGTGATTATCACGGTGACGGCCACGCTGGTGGGTTTCGACAATTCGCTTACCCGTGCGGCGGCCAACATGGGCGCAAACCCTGTGACAACCTTCTTCCGCGTGCAGATGCCGCTGATTTTGCCAGGTGTTATTTCGGGCGGGTTGTTTGCCTTCATCACCTCGTTCGACGAAGTGGTTGTGGTTTTGTTTGTCGGGTCTGCCGGACAGAAAACGCTGCCATGGCAAATGTTCATCGGCTTGCGCGAACAGATCAGCCCGACCATCCTTGCGGTGGCAACGATCCTTGTGGGGATTTCGATCTGTCTGCTGACGGTGGTGGAACTGCTGCGTCGCCGATCCGAGCGTTTGCGCGGGATGTCACCCGCCTGATCGCAGCGCCTCCAGAAAGCGGGGGGAGGCATAGCCGTCAGGCACCAACCCCTGCGCCACCTGCCAACCGCGCACCGCATTAACCGTAAGCGGCCCGATCTTGGCGTCGATCTTTTGCGTATCGAACCCTTGGGCGGTCAGCCTTTCCTGAAGCTCGATCCGCTCGGCATAGCTAAGCGCGCGGTCTTGGGTGGGCCAGACGCCCTGAATAGGCGCACCGCCTGCAATGCGGTCGGCAAGTTGGCCCACGGCAATCACATAGGCGTCAGCGGTGTTATAGCTCTCCAACACCTCGAAATTTTCGAACACCATAAACGCGGCACCCTCGGCACCAGCTGGCAGCAGGATCGACGCGGCACCGTGGTTAGGCACGGCTTTGCCATTTGTATCGAGAATACCAAGAGTGGCCCATTCGGCAGGGCTTTTTTGCACATCACGGTTGGCCATGAGATAATCAAAGCCTGATGGCACGCGCACCTCTACCCCCCATGGCTGTCCCGTAACCCAGCCATTGTCCCGCAGATAAGCAGCGGCAGAGGCAAGCGCATCGCGCGGATCATCACCCCAGATGTCGCGTTTACCATCACCCGTCCAATCAACAGCGTGGTCGATGAAAGAACCAGGCATGAACTGGGTATGACCCATAGCTCCCGCCCAGCTGCCTTGCAGATTCTTCAGCTGCGTATCACCGTTCTGGACAATCCGCAGGGCAGCGACGACCTGCGTTTCAAAGAACGCAGCACGGCGCGCGTCATAAGCCAGCGATGCCATTGAATTGAGTACAGGGTCACTGCCGCGAAAGGTGCCATAAGCACTCTCCAGCCCCCAAATGGCTGTGATGATCTCGGCAGGGACACCGTAGCGGGCCTCAATGCCACGCAGGGCTTTAGACTGGCGTTGCAAGGCAGCCTTACCATTGCTGACCCGCAAATCGGACACGGCAGTTTCTAGATAGTCCCAGATCGTCTTGGTAAATTCCGACTGGTTGCGATCACGCTGCACGACCTTGGGTGCATAGGTTACACTGGCCATCGCGCTGTCGTATAGTTGCGGCGTGATACCCGCAGCCAGCGCATCGGTGCGAAAGCTGGCGATCCATGTTTGCAAGCCTGCGTTCGTGCGCGGACTGTCAGGTGCGGATTGAGCAAAAGCAGGCTGTGCCAGCAGGGCGATAAGCAGCGGTATATGACGCATGGAGGCTCCCAATTTGCGGATTGTTTCCAGACTATCGACAATCGTTTCGCCCGAAAAGCACTCAGCCTTGCAGTGCGCGATCTTTGGCCCGCTCGACCGCCTGCGCGCGCAATCGCTCCATGAAATCACGTAGCATCGGCACGCGGCGCGGACGGAAATGCGCGCCAGTCAAGCCGAGATCACGCATACGATCCAGTCGGAACGCTCTGAAATCACTACGCAGGTGGCACCACGCCATAAGCATGTGGGCGTTTTGCATATAGACAATGCTTAGCGGATCGACCTGACGCCGCGATACCGCACCTTTAGCGTCTTCATAGTGAAAGGATATCGTTGCTTCGTCCCATGTGGCGGCACGTAATGCGCGCACATCAATGCCGGGTTCAGGCGGGCGGCCAAAACGACGAGCATCCAGCACGGCATGTTGCAGGCGGTGGGTTTGGCGTGCAGGCAGCCGCGCTTTGAGCTTGGCCAACGCAGAATTTGCAGCCTCTGCCAACGCAGGGTCACCGATAACCGTGACCTCACGCAGACCCAACACCAACGCCTCCAGTTCGTCATCAGCGAAAGCGAGCGGTGGCAGGGTCGCATCCTCGATCAAGGTATAGCCGAACCCCGCCTCACCATCGATCACAGCACCCAGGCCCCGCAAGGCGTCGATGTCGCGGTAGATTGTGCGTAGAGAAACGCCCGTTTCGTTCACCAGTGCAGAGGCCGTGACGGGGGCAGGCAAACTGCGCAGGGTTTGCATCAGTTGGAACAAGCGGTGTGTGCGTGTCATCTGCGACGCTCCTGTTGTGTCTGCCCAGCCTGTCACGGGGTACTGCCAGTTTCTGTCAGGAACACCTGCTAGACAAGAGCCAACATAAAAGGACGGACCATGATTACACTATACACTTTTCCCAGTGGTTTCGGGCAATTCAGCTATAGCCCGTTTTGCACCAAAGCCGCTTGGCTGCTAAACCTTGCCAGTGTCGAATGGACACGCCAAGATATGAATGACCCACGCAAAATGCCGATGGCAAAGCTGCCTGCAATCGGGCTTGCGGATGGCACCATCATTGCTGACAGCGATAATATACGCAGCCATCTGGAACAGATGGGCCACGATTTTGATGCAGGTCTAAGCCCGCGCGACCGCGCCACATCGCGCGCATTCATCCGCATGGCAGAGGAGCATATCTATTTCCACCAAGTAATTGACCGCTGGGGCGATGAAGCGAACTGGGCAGTTATCCGAAAGGCTTACTTTGGATTCCTGCCGCCTGTGCTGCGCCCTCTGGTCACCTCAAAACTGCGGCGCGATCTGATGCGCACGATGCACGGGCTGGGATTGGGGCGGATGACTGTGCAGCAGCGGCTAGACCGCGTAGCACCCGATCTCGAGGCGATTGTCACCCAGCTGGGCGAACGGCCCTTTCTGTTCGGCGACACGCCCAGCGCCGCAGATGCCAGTGTGGGATCACTGATCGGCGGGATTATGGCCGCTCCTGTTCCCACCCCCCTGTCGCGCCGTGTAAGCGGCGACGCGGTGCTAAGCGCCTATGCCGCGCGATGCGCGGACGCCATGGGCTAGTTTCGGGTCCGCGTTACCTTGCGCTTGATCGCCTTCTTCTTGCCCTTGGCCTTGGCACCCTTGCGGCGGGGGCTGCGGCCTGCCGGACTACGGCTGCCTTGAGGGATTTTCTGGTCTTCAATCTCCAGCAACTCAAGCGCGATACCGCCTGTGACGGGCGTTACCTCGGACAGGCGCACAGTGACACGCTGGCCCAAGCCGATGGTCATGCCCGTATCAGACCCCATCAGCGTGCTACTGTCCGCATCATGGTGAAAGTATTCACGTCCGATGTTGCGCATAGGGATAAGGCCGTCGGCGCCCGTCTCGTCCAGTTTGACGAAAGCACCAAAGCGGGCGACACCGCTGATGCGGCCTGTCATCTCGTTACCTACGCGTTCGGACAGATAGGCAGCAAGGTAACGGTCCGTTGTGTCGCGCTCGGCAATCATCGAGCGGCGTTCGGTATCGGAGATATGCGCGCCAGTGGCCTCCATATCTTCGATATCATGGGGCGACAGACCGTCCTTGCCCCACCCATGGGCGGTGATCAGCGCACGGTGCACGATAAGGTCCGCATAGCGACGGATCGGTGAGGTGAAATGCGCGTAAGAGCGAAGCGCGAGACCGAAGTGGCCGATATGATCGGGGCCGTAGTAGGCTTGGGTCATCGAGCGTAATGTCGAGATGTTGATAAGCTCTGCATCGTCGCTGCCCGCCGCCTGATCCAGCAGTCGGTTGAGGTGGGCAGTTTGCAACACCTGCCCCTTGGCCAGTGTATAGCCCGCCGCCGCCGCAGTTTCGCGCAGCGCATCGAGTTTCTCGGGTGTAGGCTCTTCGTGCGTACGAAAAAGCAGCGGTGTTTTCTTGGCGATCAGCGTCTCGGCAGCCGCGACATTTGCCAACACCATAAATTCTTCGATCAGGCGGTGGGCGTCCAACCGCATGCGGAAATTGACGGACCGAACGGTGCCGTCCTCATCCAGTTCGATCCGCCGCTCTGGCAGGTCCAGATCAAGCGGTTGTCGACGCTCCCGCGCGGCGACCAATGCGCCGTATGCCGCATAAAGCGGCTTGATAACAGTCTCTAACAAAGGCTCTGTACGAGCATTGGGTTGGCCGTCCATCGCGGCTTGCACTTCTTCGTAGTGCAGACTGGCGGGGGATTTCATCAGCGCGCGATGGAAGTCGTGGCGCAGTTTGTTGCCCTCGGCGTCCAGCACCATCCGCACGGCGATACAGGCACGCTCAACCCCCTCGTGCAGCGAACACAGATCACCCGACAGCACGTCAGGCAGCATCGGCACCACGCGGTCGGGAAAATAGGTCGAGTTGCCGCGCTTGCGCGCTTCGCGGTCCAGCGCAGAATTGGGGGTCACATAAGCGGCGACGTCAGCGATGGCGACCCAGAGGATATGCCCCCGCTCGTTTGCGGGATCGGGATCGGCCTCGGCAAAGCAGGCATCGTCGTGGTCACGGGCATCGGAAGGGTCGATGGTGACAAGGGGCAGTTCACGCAGATCTTCGCGGCCTTTCAGCCCTTTTGGTTCGGCTTTGTCCGCCTCGGCCACCACATCGTCAGGGAAATCATCAGGGATGGAGTGCTGGTGGATTGCTATCAGCGATACAGCTTTGGGCGCGGAAGGATCGCCAAGGCGCAAGACAATACGTGCGCGGGGCAGGCCCATGCGGCCTTTGGGTCCTGCAAGCTCTGCCTCGACCAGTTCACCGTCTTTTGCACCGCCTGTCGCATCGGACGGCACCGCCCATTCTTTATCCGCGCCTTTGTCGATAGGTTTGATGCGGCCCCCCTCGGCGTGCTTGGCAAAGATACCAACGATCTTTTTAGGGTTGGTGCCGATGCGGCGGATCAGACGGCCTTCGTAGTGATGGCCTTCCCCTTTCACCAACGTGAGGCGCGCCAGAATTCGGTCGCCTGCGCCAAGCGCGGGATCGGCTGCGCGGGGGATCATCAAGACCACAGGTTCGACCCCTTCACCGCCCCATTCCATCGGTTTGGCAAACAGATCACCATCGCCATCCGGTCCCGTGACCAACAGCACGCTGACAGGGGGCAAACGCTCGGGATCAGCGTAGGACTTTTTGCGCTTTTCCAGATGACCCTCGGCCTCAAGCTCTTTGAGGGTCCGCTTCAGATCGATGCGGGCGGCACCCTTGATGCCAAAGGCACGGGCGATGTCGCGCTTTGCAGTCAGAGTGGGGTTTTGTTCGATCCAATCGAGGATCTCGGATTTGGTGGGGATATTGTTCATGGCATGCAGGTAGCACGCGCATGGGGGTACGTCACATTATTTTAGATCGGCGGCTGTATCGACATCCTGCAACGTGGCGACATAAGCGATTCTGTGCTCGGGCAATGTTGCGACTGTGTCTGCCAGTGCATGCGGCGACGACCAGCGCACATTGGCAAAAAGCGAGGGCGGGACAGCACGCATCCGCCGCAACCCGACCAGCCAAAACCCGCCGTCAGGTGCAGGCCCGAATACAGCGTCATGGCTGCCCAGCGCGGCAAAGGCCTGCGCGACGCGGGCCGCTGTAATATCGGGGATATCGCCACCGATTACGCAAACGGGACCAGTCGGTGCTCCGCGCAACGCGCGGCCCATACGCGCGCCCAGATCACCACGGCCCTGCGCGACACGGCGAAACCGGGCAGGCCAGACGGGGGATATCATACCCGCATGGTCGGGCGCTACGGCAAGCACCACATCCCAGCGCGGATCATCAATCCGGCGCAGCAGGCGGCGGGCTTGGTGGCGGAACCACCATGTTGCAGCCACGATGCCAATGTCGCGCCCAAGACGGGTTTTCACACGGCCCGCGCGCGGCTCTTTCAGCATCACGATCAAAGTGTGCTTCACGCTTGGTATTCCATCATCTGATGCGGTTCGCCTTCATCGTCATAAGGCGGGTCATATGGGACAAATCCCAACTTTTCATAAAACGAAACCGCGTGGGCCTGTGCCCCGAGGATGGCGCGTTGCGCACCGTTCTCTTTGGAAAGGGCAACCGCAGCACGTATCAGATCGGCACCAAGTCCGTTTCCACGATGCGGTTTCAATACACAAACCCGACCAATCTTGGCTGTCAGGCCGTCAATAAACACACGCGCTGTAGCGATCGGTGTGCCCCTGTCGAGCGCGAGCAAATGATGGCTCAGCGGATCAAGTTCATCCACCTCGCCCTCGGCGGTATACCCCTGTTCCACCACGAATACGGTATGGCGGAGAGCGTAACAGGCCGCAGTGTCTGTCGTCTCGGTGATCTGGATCAAGCGAAATAGTCCTGCAAGATGCGGGTATAGATCGCTTTAAGTTCGCGGATGTGGTCGACGCGCACGTGTTCGTCCACTTGATGCATGGATTGCCCCACAAGGCCAAATTCTACCACGGGACAGTGGGATTTTACGAACCGCGCATCGGACGTGCCGCCTGTTGTCGATAGCTCTGGCGTTACGCCTGTGACAGACTGTACAGCGGCTGAAACCATCGCCGAAAGATCACCGGGCGGGGTTATAAAGCTCTCTCCCGAAATCTTGATCTGTGTCTCGATCTGCACACCAAATGTTTCGCGGATCGCGGCGGCCTCCGCTTCGATCCATTCCGACAGGCTCGCGCCAGAGTGGGTATCGTTGAAACGGATATTCACGGCAGCAGAGCACTCGGCAGGGATCACGTTGGTTGCAGGGTTGCCCGTATCAACTGTGACCACCGCAAGCGTTGAGGCATCAAAATGGTCCGTGCCTGTATCCAGCTCATGACTTGCGAGACGGTCCATCAAACGCATCATCGCAGGCAGCGGATTATTGGCGCGGTGCGGATAGGCCGAGTGCCCCTGCTTTCCGATCACCCTGAACTTGATCGTCATAGAGCCACGGCGCCCGATCTTGATCATCTCGCCCATGGTGTTGGGGCAGGTTGGTTCACCCACCAGACAAACATCCATCCGCTCGCCGTTGTTTTCCATGTATTCCAGCAGAGCGAGTGTGCCATCGACAGACTCGCCCTCTTCATCACCGGTGATTGTAATCACGACCGAACCATCGGGCGGCGTGTTGCGCACAAAATCAACGGCAGCCGCGGCAAAGGCGGCCACGCCTGATTTCATATCCGTTGTGCCGCGCCCGTACATGATACCGTCTTTGATTTCGGCACCAAAGGGAGGCATTGTCCACGCGGCCTCGTCCCCGATTGGCACCACGTCTGTATGACCGTTAAAGCCGAAACTGCGGGTGTTGCCCTGGGTGCCCCAGCGGGCAAACAGATTGCGGATACCGCCCCGATCGGCCCATGCACAGGCAAACCCCGCCTCGCTAAGCAGATCATGCAGGATGTCCAGCGCGCCTGCATCTGCGGGCGTTACCGAAGGGCAGCGTACGAGGGCGGCGGTCAATTCTACGGGATCGACGGGCGTGGTATCGGGCATGTCGTGCTGCTCCTTAGAGTGGTTTTGCCCTTTATCCCCTCTGTGGTGCAAAAGTGCCAGCCCCCTGCCCCCACACGAAATCCCGCTTCATTTATGTCAAAATTGTGGTAGCCTAGAGGGATAACAAATGACCCGAGGCAGGGCACGCGCAGTTCCATCACCTGAAAACAGGGGTGGATACATCTGGTAAACAGATTGAATCGGAACAGGGGAATACCCCTGTCCAGCTGTTGATTGTGCTGTCTCATAGAATGGTTTGAGGCAGTGAAATGGTAGCAGCGTCGGAACTCGACATTGAAACGGTGCGCGAAGGCACCACCGCGACAGAAATGGCGCAGGAGATATTCGGCAACGGTGTGACCGTGACCGGCGCCACATATTATGGCGATATTGACAGTGCCGGCACCTATTCGGGCGGCGATACGACTTCGCCCGGGGTTGTGCCGGGGACAACCGGTGTGATCATGTCGACGGGCAACGCCGAGGATTTTACAAACTCCAGCGGCCAGTCAAACCAAAGTACCAACACCAGCACCAACACATCGGGTACCAACAACTTTAGCCAGTACAACAATGCAGCTGGCGGCAACACATATGATGCCTCAACACTGGACGTGGATTTCATTCCCGATAGTGACACACTGACGATGCAGTTTGTCTTCAGCTCGGAGGAATATCCCGAATTTGCGAATTCGATCTATCAGGATTTCTTTGGTGTCTGGATCAACGGGCAGCTGGTAGAGCATGACGTGGGTGACGGCGACACCGACCCGTTCAACATCTCGACCACCAACAACATCAACATGTATGTCGACAACACCACCGACGACTACAACACCGAGATGGACGGGTTTACCATCACGCTCACCCTGACGATGAGTGTGAACGCAGGCCAGACCAACTCGATGCGGATCGCGCTGGCCGATGTGGGCGACAACCAATACGATTCCAATGTTCTGATCGCGGGCGACTCTGTCCAAACCCGATTGGTTGCTATCTCTGATGATGTTGAAGTCTTCCCGGACGGGACCAAGACGCTGGACGTTCTGTCCAACGATCTGAACAACACACCCAATTCGACCCTGACCATCACCCATATCAACGGGCAGCCAGCAACTGTGGGCACTGCCATTACCCTGCCTACAGGGCAGCAGGTGACACTGAATGCCGATGGGACGCTCACGGTGGTGGGCGACGGTGATGAAGAAGACTTCAACTTTACCTACACCGTCGACAACGGCACAGAAACCGATGTCGGTTTCGTCAACGCGACCTCGGTGCCGTGTTTTGTTGCTGGTACGCTAATCGCCACACCCGACGGGGACCGGCGTGCAGAAATGCTGAAGCCCGGTGATCTGGTCATGACCAAAGACGAAGGCGCGCAGCCTTTACGCTGGATCGGATCACGCCGCGTGCCAGCCATCGGCGATTTCGCCCCGATCCATATTCGCGCCAATACGCTGGGCCAGCACCGCGGGCTGCTTGTCTCGCCGCTGCACCGTGTGTTGATCAAGGACAATCTGGCCGAGCTATTGTTTGGCGAGGCCGAAGTGCTGGTCGCCGCGCGTGATCTGGTTAACGACCGTTCCATCACGCGGCGCGAGGGCGGTGAAGTGACCTATGTGCATCTGCTGTTTGACCGCCATCAGGTCGTCTTCTCCGAAGGGTTGGAGACCGAAAGCTTCCTGCCCGGTCCACAGACTGCCCACAGCTTCGAAGCGGAAATGGTGGAAGAGATTTACAGCATTTTTCCTGAGTTAGACCCTGAAACCGGCGTAGGCTATCCGACCGCAGCACGTCGCACCCTGAAACGATATGAAGCGGAGCTTTTGCGCGCCGCAAAGGTGGCTTGAATGACGTGGCTTGCACTGACCGACCATAGTGACCGCCGCCTGTCCCTACGAGGGCTGGCGCATGAGAAACGCGCGACACCGCTGATTGAGGATCGTCCCGATCAGGTTTTGAACCGCGGCAGCATCGTGTTCGAAACAGAGGTGGCGGAAGATAGCAAACCACAGGTCCTGTTTGGCTATACCACACCGCACCCGCGTCACCGCAGCCTGGTATTTCAGGCCATCCCCGGCGGTGGAGTGGCCATGGTACACGTGCAGGGCGACAAAATCGCCCATGCCGCAATTGCCCATAAGAATGCAGGGCGCGCCGAGGTACTGCGCCTGACCTATGCATGGGACATCAAATACAACTGGGGTCGCCTGACACTGGAGCAGGCAGGCGAGGCAACTGTGACGAGTGTTGCGGTAGAGAATCCGCTGCCCCTCACGCTGGATGATCTCCGCGATCTGATGCTGGGCCGTGGCAGCCACGACTATGCCTCGGACATGATCTTTGCCGCGCTCTCCGATCAAATTGAGCCGATAGGCACCAACCCGACACTGGCCCCCGATACGCCCATTGCAACTCCTTGGGGATACCGCAATGCAAGCACCCTGAAGCGTGGCGACACAGTCTATACCGCCGAGGGCGATGTGGTTCCCGTGCTGCAAACCGTTTCCCGTTCAGTGCCGGCGCGGGGCAGCTTTGCCCCCATCCGGATGCGCGCGCCGTATTTCGGATTGCAAGACGACATCATTATCGCGCCCGAGCAGCATGTGGTGATTGACGGGCCAGAGGTGGAATACCTTTTTTCCTGTGAGAAAGTGCTGACCCCTGCACGCCATCTTGTAAACGGCTTTGCCGCACGAACAGAGCCCTGCGGCCACCTGACCACCTACACGCAATTGATCCTGCCCAACCACGAAGCCCTGATTGCTGGCGGCGCCCCGCTGGAAAGCATGTATCTGGGCCGCATTCGCCGCGACGCGCATCAACTGGCCTCCAGCGTATTATTTGGTGTGGATCGTAACGATCTGCCAGAGCACAAAGCGCCCTCGCACAAGGTGCTAAAGTGGTATGAGGCCATTCATCTGGCCAGACGCCGCGCGGCCTAAAACAGATGGCCGAAATTCCGATACGCAGCTTTGCCGTTTCGGCCTTTGTTCTGCGCCAGACCGACGCCAAGGCAGAGGTATTGCTGATGGAGCGGGCCGACAGTTTGGTCGGCGCGTGGTGTCAGGTTGCGGGAGGTCTGGAAGAAGGTGAAACCGCATGGCAGGCCGCCTTGCGTGAAATCACTGAAGAGACAGGGCTGACGCCACAGCGGTTTTATAGCGGCGATATCTGCGAACAGTTTTACGAGCCTGAACGTGACTGCATCTCGATCTTTCCGGTCTTTGTGGCCTTTGTAGATCCCACGGCTTGGGTCACACTGAATAACGAACATAGCGCCTATCAATGGCTGGATTTTGATGCAGCGCGCGCTGGTCTCATTCTCGGGGCAGCGCCGCATCTTGAGCGAAATCGAAGCAGAGTTTATTCACCGCACGCCCAGCGCACATCTGGAAATTACGGTTCCTGCCTAGTCAAAAAACGGTGTCATCTGCGCCACAATGACCGAGTTTTCATCCAATGCACGCTGCATAAGCGCGCGTTCTTCATCGTCGATCTCTGCGCCTTCGGCCTCACGCTCGGCCAATGTGCCATAGCCTGTCACATCCAGCGGCGCTGTATCGGCTTGCTTTAGGATTGCGACGGTTTCGCGCACGGCCTCAGCCTCGTCTATGCCAGAGGCAAAGCACATAAGCGCGGCACCCGTTGCCTTGTCGGGGAGCCCGTCGCCCGCCTTGCGGCCAATCTCGACCAAGAGGGTATAGACCTGCTGTCGGGACGGTTTCTTGGGTTTTTGATCATCGGACATTAGCTGCGGCCTTGGCTTGGGGTGTAGCGCAGACCTAGACGGTCGTGCGTGATTTTGAAAGGGGTGCGGATTGTGGCTCGCAGATTGTCCGCTATGCGGCCCCGCAGGTCCATCACGCGCTAGCCTGACGAACAGTTGCTTTGGAAAACCGATACTTCTGACAAGACGCAAGTCTGATCAACAATTGGGACTGTTGCGGGTCGTCAGCATTTCATTTCTCGTGCGACACTCAAAACCTTGTCCGCACCGCGCACGCAAGTGGCTGATCTTACTACTGAAACTCGAAACGCTTGTGTCGCGACTGCCGACAGCGGTCACAACCGGACAGAAAGGCCAGACACGAGACTGCTTCTGGCGAAAGTAGAACTGGCAACAGGGTGGAACGCCGGCGCGTGGCGCAGCAAAGGCGTTTTGAATAGGCAAGTGTTTGCGGAGCGTCCGCCAAAAAGGACATCTTACGGATGATGCACTCTGCCCAGATAGCGGATTTACCCTCTGCAAGACGGCTATCGCGTACAAAGCCACCGCTCTGAAGCATCGGCGATCTGTGTTATGACCATTTCGGGATCACGTGTAGGTTCTGCCATCATTTCACGCATTGCACCTTCCACCAAGCCGTGCGCCATTCGGGCGGCCAACGGAATATCAACATCTGCGCGCAATTCATTTCGCTGAACCCCGTCCCGCAGATGCGCTGCTATCCCGACGAGCATGTGAGACTTGTCATGGGTGCCAGAGTTCACTGCGTAGGTCGACAGCGCCATGAGCCGTGCAAAATCTTCTTCGCGACCAGCCGTTGCGAATATTGCTGCAATCAACGAATGGAACCGATCAGGAAACGGCATTTCCCAAAGCTCTTCCTGATCCATAGCCTCTGCGAAGGATTTTTCGGCCCTCTCCAGAACGCCGCTGAGAAGTCCTGCCTTTCCTTCATACCGAAGATAAATCGTACCGACAGCAACACCAGCATCTTTGGCAATGTCTGACAGCTTGGTAGCTTCGAAACCACGCGCTGCAAAATGCTGCTTTGCAGCGTCCAAAATCGCAGTGGTCTTCTTGGTTTGGGCTGGGGTGATATCAATTTCAGACATCCAAAATGAATATCATTCAGAATCATAGTTGACCAGCATGGCGTTCGCCCTAAAGTGAATGAGGTTCATTCATAATTTGTCGAGCATGCTACATCGAAACATCAAAACAGCTTGCCCTGTGGGGCCAGTAATTTCTGCCCGTAGCACGTCGGCGCCTGATTCAGGAGAGACCATGGCACACAACCAGAACACAGATACCGCGCTCGGAACAAACCGGGATTTCAATTTTACACTAGTAACAAATGCACCCGACGAAATTTGGCGGTTGTGGACAACACCATCGACATGGGGGGCTTGGGACAAGGGTCTGAACTCCGCCTTGATGAACGGTGAAATGGAACTTGGCGCAACTGGAAGTATCCGGCCCCTGTCCGGCCCGACGTCCAACTTTGAGATCGTTTCTTTTGATCCGCAAAATGCCTATGCCTTCGTCACAAAGCTGCCGATGGCACAGCTCAAGGTAGAGCGGTCGTTCAATAGGGATCGCACCGCCTTTTCGCATCGCGTGTCTTTTAGCGGGCCGATGGCTTTTGTATTTGCGCGCATGTTTGGGCCAGGATTTCGAAAAGCACTTCCACCCACCATGCACGCGCTGAGTACATTGGCGGAGGGAGCTTGATGTCGGGTGCAATGTCTCGACGAAAAGTTCTTGGCTATGGCGTACTCGGTTTGGGGTCTTCCGCAGTCGCTGGTTGCGCGTATATGCTAGCGCGACCAGTGCGCGCGCTGGCTGCTGCTACCGCCTCACCACCTCCAGTTTCTCTCCAAATATCCCGCAGAATCAAGCTAACCATGATCCAAACCGGCTGGGTCGCTGTGAAACGCGAACATCGTGCCTATTCGGGTCCGGAATCACTGCGCATACCTACTATCATGGCAAGCCAGAATTGGACTGAATGGATGCCGGTAACGGCATATATCATCGAACATCCAGAAGGCATCATCGCGGTGGATACTGGCAAGACGGCAAAGATTGCTGATCCAGATTACGCTGCATGTGATAGCGTGACGGGCTTTTTCTATAGTCACAACCTGCAGTTCAGCGTCACACAGGCCGATGAGATCGGAACGCAACTTGCCTCTTTGAGCATCACGCAAGAGCGTGTTGGGAAAGTAGTGATGACGCATTTGCACTCAGATCACATGGGCGGAATGTCTGCATTTCCAAATGCACAATTCCTCATCTCTGATGCTGCAAGAGCCGGTCATGCCGGGGCGCTCATGTGTCGCGTTCCCGCAGGTATCAACTTTGGTTCAGTATCCTACAGCGAACGGACGATAGGCGCATTTTCGAATTCTATGCCGCTCACCGAAGATGGTTCGATTTCGCTTATCCCGACACCGGGTCACGCCATCGGACACCAGTCTGTTTTGATAGAGGACGATGGGAAAAGTATCTGTATCGTTGGTGATGCCGCCTTTTCGCTTGATCAGATCCAAAGCGGTAAAATCGGTGGTATCGTCGAAAACCATACCGACGCCGTCAGGAGTGCGCGATTGCTGAAAGACCAATACGAAGCGTTCGGCACGATTATGCTTCCCGCACATGACCCCGAAAACGCATCGCGCCTTTCCAGCGGCTGATGCAGCTGCACTGACTAGAATGGCGGCCAATCCTCTGGATTCTACTCACACCTGCGCAACAAGCTGATTACAGCACCTTTTTGAACTACGGCGATGCCGTTTGCGGTACGCATGATCATAATGCGGCGCTGAAAAGTATCGCCCGTACCACGGCAAACCGCGTCATAAAGCGTGGCATCAAGACCGCTGACAGCAACGGGGTCCCGCAAGGTACACCGACTGCCCAAAGCGAAAAAGATGCTGGACGTGAGCAGAACAGCGCCCCCGTCTTTGCCGATCGTCTTGCAATCCCAGCTGTCGCCGCTGGGATGGTCTGGGCGATACCGCCCGTCATAGGGACCTGCCCCTGCGACAGTCGCAAAAGCGACCAGCAGCAAGGGCAGGACAAACCGCATCAGTCGCGCAGCAGCTCGTTAATTGAGGTTTTGGAGCGTGTCCGCTCGTCCACGCGCTTGACGATAACCGCGCAATAGAGGTTCACGCCGTTCTTGGAGGGCATGGACCCTGCAACAACAACCGAGCCGCTTGGCACTTCGCCGTACATGACTTCGCCGGTTTCACGGTCGAGGATCTTGGTGGACTGGCCAATGAAAACCCCCATGCCCAGAACCGAACTTTCGCGCACGATGCAGCCTTCGACCACTTCCGACCGCGCACCAATGAAACAGTTGTCTTCAATGATTGTGGGGCCTGCCTGCATCGGCTCCAACACGCCGCCAATGCCGACACCGCCAGACAGGTGCACGTTTTTGCCGATCTGCGCGCAAGAGCCGACAGTGGCCCATGTATCCACCATCGTGCCCGAATCGACATAGGCGCCGATGTTTACAAACGACGGCATCAGCACCACGCCCGGCGCGATATAGGCTGACTTGCGTACAACACAGTTCGGGACGGCCCGAAAGCCAGCCTCTTTCCACTGTGCATCGCCCCAGCCTTTGAATTTGCTATCGACCTTGTCCCACCATCCGGCACCCTGCGGGCCACCTTCCTGATGCTCCATATCCTTGATGCGAAAACCCAAAAGCACAGCTTTTTTGGCCCACTGGTTCACATGCCAATCGCCGCTGTCCTGCTTTTCCGCCACGCGCAGATTGCCAGAATCAAGTGCGGCAAGCGTGGCTTCGATCGCATCACGCGTTTCACCCATTGTGGAGGAGGTGATGCTATCGCGGTCTTCCCACGCGGCCTCGATTGCTGTTTCAAGCTGTGCATTGGACATGTCGGAACTCCGTCTTAAAAAAGGATGATTAGATGGCGCTATACGCGGACAGGCCATTCCGCGCAATGCTCACCACGTTCGATGCGGTCCTTTGACATATGGCATAGTCAACCAATGCAATCCCGTGCATGGTGGCCAAAACATCGAACCTTTGAGGATTATATGAGCAAAAAGACAAAACACCCCCTGCGCGACGCAGGGACCGACCGTGCCGCTGCAGACGGTGTGCCGGTCACACCTCAAACGCAGGCACCTGCCTACAAACTGGCGTTTAACGATTTTGATTTCCTGTGTCGTGACGAATTGCGCCCCGTGCGCCTGCAGTTGGAATTGCTGAAGCCCGAGATGATGCTGGACGAATACGGTGTGCAATCGACTATCGTTTTGTTTGGCGGTGCGCGGATACCCGAACCAGCACAAAAAGACGGCGCACGCACAAAAACGCTAGCAGATCTGTCGCGTTTCTATGACGAAGCGCGTGAATTTTCCCGCCTGATGACGCTCAAATCCAAAGAAAGCGGCGGGCGCGAAGACGTCATTGTAACCGGCGGTGGCCCCGGCGTCATGGAGGCAGGCAACCGCGGTGCTGTTGACGCGGAGGGTGTGTCTATCGGTCTGAACATCGTTCTGCCGTTCGAGCAAGCGCCCAACGCATACGTGACGCCTGACCTGTGTTTTAACTTCCACTATTTCGCCATCAGAAAAATGCACTTTCTGATGCGCGCAAAAGCGATCTGTGTGTTCCCGGGTGGCTTTGGCACCATGGACGAATTGTTCGAGGCGCTGACATTGATCCAGACAGGCCGGATGCAGCGCGTACCGTTCTTGCTGTTTGGTCGCGACTTCTGGCAAGGCATCATCAATTGGGATGCGCTGGCAGATGCGGGTACGATTTCGGCCGAAGACCTTGACCTGTTCCGCTTTGTTGAAACCGCGGACGAGGCAATGGAGCTGATCGAAAACTGGGGCGAGCCATCGGCGCGCGACAGTATTCCTGGCCGCTAACGGGCTACCAAGATCAGTTGAACATCTCGGCGGGCAGTTCGCACAATGCTACGCGGTGTGGCAGCGTTTCCAGCACATGTTTGCCATCGTCGGTGTCGCGGATGGAATAGCCATAGCCTGCAAGGCGGTGCTTCCATTCGCGGGCCGAAAGAGCGACTGCGCGTTCACGCGCAACCATCTGCATAACTTCATCTGCGATGAATGCGTCTTGCTTGATAATAATCGACATCTTCTGTCTCCTGATTAAGTGATCTTAGGAAACAGTCTGTTCTGTGCTCGTGGCAGGATTCGGATTTGATTGTGGCGGAACCGAGGTATTTCAACACGTAAGGGTTGAGTGGCATTCTACGCTGTGCTGCTTTTACCCGCGCTCAACGCCCGCTTCTGCTTCGATCTGGCGACGTGATTTACGCACGCGCTCTGTCTCGGATTTCAGCTGACCACAAGCAGCCATGATATCTTCTCCGCGCGGTTTGCGCACGGGCGAGGCATATCCAGCCTTATGAACGATATCTGAAAACGCGCGGATTCGGTTGTTGCTGGACCGCTTGTAGGGCGCACCGGGCCATTCATTAAACGGGATCAGATTGATCTTGGCAGGAATGCCCTCGATCAGTCTCATGAGGCGGTGAGCGTCTTCATCACTATCGTTAATGCCATGCAGCATTACATATTCGAATGTTATCCGCTCGGAGTTTGAGACTTTCGGGTATTCACGCAACGCATCCAGCAGCGCCTCGATGTTCCATTTTTTGTTGATTGGCACCAGCGTATCACGCACCTCGTCCGTCGTGGCGTGGAAAGACACGGCCAGCTGGCAGCCGATCTCGGCGGCGGTGCGCGCGATCTCTGGCACAACACCGGAGGTGGACAGCGTAATGCGGCGGCGCGACAGCTGGATGCCTTCAGGATCCATCGCAATCTTCATCGCATCGCGCACATTCTCGAAGTTATAGAGCGGCTCGCCCATGCCCATCAAAACAATGTTAGATAAAAGGCGCGCTTCATAGGTGCGGGTACCGGATTTAGGCCATTCGTCCAGATCATCTCGGGCGACCATGACTTGTCCGATAATCTCGCCAGCAGTCAGATTGCGCACCAGCTTTTGCGTGCCCGTGTGACAGAACGAACAAGTAAGCGTGCATCCGACCTGCGAACTGACGCAGAGTGTGCCTCGGTCCGCCTCGGGGATATACACAACCTCGACCTCGTGACCGCCTGCGATCCGCACCAGATATTTGCGCGTGCCATCGGTGCTGACCTGTTTGGTGACGACTTCCGGCACCTCGACCACAAAGTGCTGCGCCAGATCGGCGCGGAACGATTTGCTAAGGTTCGTCATTGCGTCAAAGTCGCGCACACCCCAGTTGTAAATCCATTGCCATATCTGGCCCACCCGCATCTTTGCCTGCTTTTCCGGCGTCCCGATTGCGATCAACGCATCGCGCATGGCCTCACGCGTCAAACCCACAAGGTTGGTAGGGCCCTCAGGCAGCTTGCGGGGCATGGTGTGGACGTCTTGGGTAATGGGTGCAGACATGGCGGCGAATCCTTATCAGGGTTGCGCTGTATATAGGGGCTGATCCCCGAAAATGAAAACAGCCCCGCCCCGAATGGGGCAGAGCTGCTCAAATCGATGCACGGTGTTTAGCCGCCGCAGCGTTTGGCCGCATCTTCCACTGCTGCCGTAAAGCCCAGCAGCGAGAACGTATCTTCGGTTTTCGTGCCGCGGCCCGAACGGCCTGTCAGCTTGGCATCCGCGCCTCGTTTCATCGCAGTGATGATCTTGGCGTCATCCGCTGTGGTCGCAGGCCAGGCCCATTCACCTTCGGTAAACAATTCAAATGAATTGCCCGAAATGTCCATCCTCACGGTGGATCCACTCGCAAAAGGATAGCCACCCGTAAAGGCCACCTGCCCTTTTGCGCCCGCACTCGGACGGTAGAAAACCATCAAAAGAGTTTGGCCGCGGTTCACCGCAACCACACGACCATCGCGTGAGTTCACCGTTTCCTTGGGTGTGGAGACACCCCAACACTCGGTCGGGTTATCTTCTACAAACACGCTCCAGTCGGTCTTTGCCGCGACGCGATTCGTACTCTGGCTCTGGGCCATGGCGCTACCTGCAATCAGGCCTGCCATCAGGGCTGCAATCACGCCCGTCTTATAAAATGCCATCTGTCTAACTCTCCAGCCGTCTTGTTGCCTCAACACATAGTGCAAATCCATGATGTGACCGCTTTTGAATGGGCCATTCTGGTGCCATGGTTTATGCTCTTCCAGACACCAAACACCATAACGCGAAAGACGCGAGTACTGAAACCCCGCATTGGCAGGTTTTCGCGCATAAAAACCATTAAAAGGAACCGATTATGAACGCTCCAGCTCCCTTTGCCGAAATTTGGCGTGGCCCCATCCTGGAAAGCGTCCATTCAGGCCATGCTGTAATCTGCGATGCGCAGGGCCAGATTATCGATGCATGGGGCGATCCCGATGTGGTTGTTTTGCCGCGCAGTTCGTCGAAAATGATACAGGCGCTGCCATTAATCCGTTCGGGTGCGGCTGACGCATTTGGCCTGACAACTGCGCAACTAGCCCTCGCCTGTGCCTCACACGAAGGTGCGGACATTCATGTTGACGCCGTCAATAGATGGATCGGCGATCTGGGGCTGGAAGACAGCGCCTTTCGCTGCGGCCCACAAGAATCACGCGACCGCAACGTGATGGAGGCGCAGATTCGTGCCAACGAAAAGCCCTGCCGCGTACACAATAATTGCTCGGGCAAACACGCGGGGTTTCTGACACTGGCGAAACACTTAAGCGCAGGACCGGAATACACCGACCCGGATCACCCGGTGCAACGCGCATGTCTTGAAGCGTTCGAGGATATCACAGGCGAGGTTAGCCCCGGTTTTGGCATCGACGGTTGCTCGGCCCCGAACCACGCGGCAAGCCTGTACGGCATTGCCCGCGCTATGGCCCATTTCGCTGCCGCACCAGAAGATAGCGCCGAAGCACGCCTGCACCGCGCCATGCGCCTGCACCCTGAATTGGTCGCCGGCGCCGGTCGCGCCTGCACCGAGTTGATGCAAGCCTGCGACGGCAAAGTTGCGCTGAAAACAGGCGCAGAAGGGTTCTTTATCGCTATCCTGCCAGAGCGCGGGATCGGCATCGCACTCAAAGCCGCCTGTGGTACTACCCGCGCCGCCGAGGCCGCGATAGCCGCCCTTCTGGTCAGGTTGGGCGTTCTGGATGCAAACCACCCCGCAACCCTAAAACGCATCAATGCGCCCATCACAAACTGGGACGGATTACAGACCGGCATCCTGAAACCAGCCGCAGGATTACTCTAACCAAGCCATCTCTCGTCTATTTTTCTTGGCCATAAATCCTCCGGGGGAGTCCTTGGCCACAGGCCAAGGGCGGGGGCTGGCCCCCACCGCAACGCTCAATCCACAAAAGCGTCTTTGCTATAGCCCTGAACATATAATAACGCTGTCAGGTCACCAAAATTGATCCGCACGTTACACTGCGCTGCAACCGCTGGCTTAGCATGAAGCGCAACACCCAGACCTGCGCGGGTCAGCATGCCCAGATCATTTGCGCCATCGCCAACGGCCATCACATCCCGCTCAGCAATGCCCAATCGCGCCGTAATCTCCTCCAGCGCATCAACCTTCGCCTGTTTTCCCAGAATAGGCATACCAACCTCTCCTGTCAGCTCCCCACCCTCAACCAACAGCGTATTGGCGCGGTTCTCGTCAAAACCCAACTGCCGGGCGACGTTGCTCGTGAAGGCGGTAAACCCACCCGAAACAAGCGCCGCATAAGCACCGTTTCTACGCATCGTCGCAAGCAAGGTCTTACCACCCGGCATCAGGGTAATACGGTTGTCCAAAACCTGCATGATCACGCCTTCGGACAGCCCTTTCAGCAGGCCAACACGCTCACGTAGTGCCGCGTTAAAATCCAACTCACCATTCATTGCCCGCGCAGTGATGTCTTTCACTTGCGCACCAACACCCGCTTCCTCTGCAAGCTCGTCGATGCATTCTTGTTGGATCATGGTGCTGTCCATATCGGCCAAGAGCATCTGCTTGCGCCGCCCCGCCGTAGGAATGACCACCAGATCGACACCCATGCCCTGACAGTCTTCCCAAACCTTCCATAGGTTCTCCGGCATCAAAGCCATGGTGAACTCTGCGGCCTCATCAGGGGAAAGCCAGATGGCATCTCCTCCGCCCCAAGCATTGCGCAGTGCCTCAACAAGAGCAGGATCAAGGCTGGGCGCGGAGGGGGCGGTCAACAGCACGGCAGTATACATGTTCATGTTTCCGATCAGCGTCAGAGAGGGTCGTAAAAAGACCATGAGACGGCGGTTTAGCCCCATTTAGCGGCTTGTGCCAGACCACAACGATCCGTAGACGCATCTGTGGGACACCCATCCCCAACGATGGGCGCATATCTGAAAGGATAGCATCAATGGCTATTAACGCACCGGCTTCGCAGCCGGACACTCTAAAACCGTCTTTGAAACCTCGCAATCCGCGGTTTTCATCTGGCCCCTGTGCCAAACCCCCCACATTCGATCTGGCTAAGCTGTCTGATGCGCCCCTCGGCCGCAGTCACCGCGCAGCACCCGGCAAGGCAAAACTGCTTGAGGCGATCGAGACCACGCGCGATGTGCTTGGCATCCCTGACGACTATAAAATCGGAATTGTTCCTGCCTCTGATACTGGCGCTTACGAGATGGCGATGTGGAATCTTCTGGGCGAACGCCACGTCGAGATGCTCGCATGGGAGAGTTTTGGTTCGGGCTGGGTCACTGATGCGCTCAAACAACTCAAAATCGATGCGACCGAAAAAACCGCCCCCTACGGCGAGATCGTTGATCTGGCGGGTGTGAACTTCGACAATGACGTGTGTTTTACATACAACGGCACCACGTCTGGCGTGCGCGTGCCCGCCGCCTTCGACATCCCTGCCGACCGTGCTGGCCTGACGCTTTGCGATGCGACATCAGCCGCCTTTGCGATGGATTTGCCGTGGGATCGTTTGGATGTCACGACCTTCAGCTGGCAAAAAGTACTGGGTGGTGAGGCTGCACACGGCATGCTGATCCTGTCGCCTCGCGCTGTGGAGCGGTTGGAAAGCTATACACCACCATGGCCGCTACCCAAAATCTTCCGCCTCACCAAAGGCGGAAAACTGATTGATGGCATCTTTACAGGGGCGACAATCAACACTCCCTCCATGCTCTGTGTTGAGGATTACCTCTTTGCACTCGACTGGGCGAAATCCGTGGGCGGTCTGAAAGGCATGATCGCGCGCGCTGATGCGAACACAGCCGCTGTCACCGCCTTTGTAGAAGCGCGCGACTGGATCGATTTTCTTGCGGTTGATCCTGTGACGCGGTCAAATACATCAGTGTGCCTCAAATTCACCGATGCGCGGATTGCAGATGGCGCAGCATTTGCCAAGGCCGTTGCAAAACGACTGGCCGATGATGACATCGCTCTCGATATCGGCGCATATCGTGACGCGCCTGCTGGTCTGCGCATCTGGTGCGGAGCCACAGTCGAGACATCAGATATAGAAGCCATGTTGCCGTGGCTTGACCACGCATTCAACGCTGAACTCAACGCATAAATCTCCCCCCTGCCGTGTCGCGCTGGTCCCTGCGAGGACCGCCCGAAGGGCAGGGAGGAGCATCTCTCTTATATTCAAAGGAACGCACTCATGGCGCCCAAAGTACTAATTTCCGACAAACTCAGCGATGCCGCCGTCCAGATCTTCAAAGATCGCGGGATCGATGTTGATTTCCAGCCTGACCTTGGAAAAGACAAAGACAAACTGCTCGAAGTGATAGGCCAATATGATGGCCTCGCCATCCGGTCTGCTACCAAAGCAACCGAGAAAATCATCGCCGCTGCAGACAATCTGAAGGTCATTGGCCGCGCAGGCATCGGCACTGATAATATCGACAAGGACGCCGCCTCCAAAAAGGGTGTGATCGTGATGAACACACCTTACGGCAACATGATCACCACCGCCGAACATGCAATTGCGATGATGTTCGCTGTGGCACGTCAGATTCCCGAGGCCTCTACCTCTACCCATGCAGGCAAATGGGAAAAATCGAAGTTCATGGGCGTTGAGCTGACAGGCAAAACGCTGGGCGTGATCGGCGCTGGCAACATCGGTGGCATTGTATGTGACCGTGCCCGTGGCCTGAAAATGAAAGTTGTGGCCTATGATCCCTTCCTCGGCGAGGAAAAAGCCGCCAAGATGGGCGTTGAAAAGGTCGAGCTGGACGAGCTGCTGGCACGTGCTGATTTCATTACGCTGCACGTTCCTTTCACTGAACAGACTGCCAATATCCTGAGCCGTGAAAACCTTGAAAAAACAAAGAAAGGCGTGCGGATCATCAACTGTGCCCGTGGGGGATTGGTCGACGAAGAGGCGCTGGCTGATATGTTGAAATCAGGCCATGTGGCCGGCGCCGCCTTTGACGTATTCAAAGTAGAGCCTGCAACCGAGAACCCGCTCTTTAACCTGCCCAATGTCGTCTGCACCCCGCACCTCGGGGCTGCCACCACGGAGGCACAAGAGAACGTCGCCCTGCAAGTGGCCGAGCAGATGTCGGACTATCTGCTGACAGGTGCTGTGAGCAATGCGCTCAACATGCCGTCCGTCACGGCGGAAGAGGCACAGGTCATGGGGCCATGGCTCAAACTGTCGGGGCATCTTGGTGCTTTCATCGGCCAGCTGACGGACGAGCCGATCAAGGCAATCAACATCCTGTATGACGGTACAGTGGCCGAAATGAACCTCGATGCGCTGAACTGTGGCGTTATTGCAGGCATCATGAAGCGCGCCAATCCTGATGTGAACATGGTTTCAGCGCCTGTTGTCGCAAAAGAAAAAGGCATCCAGATTTCTACCACCAATCAGGACAAATCCGGCGTCTTTGACGGCTACATCAAGGTTACTGTGGTGACAGACAAGCGCGAGCGTTCAATCGCGGGGACTGTATTCTCGGACGGAAAGCCGCGGTTTATCCAGATCAAGGGTATCCAGATTGACGCCGAAGTGGGCCGCCACATGGTCTATACCACCAACGAAGACGTGCCGGGCATCATCGGTACACTGGGCCAGACCATGGGCGAGAACGGCGTGAACATCGCGAACTTTACCCTTGGCCGCGCGGCCGTCAAAGGTGAGGCAATTGCCCTGCTCTATGTCGACGCGCCTGTACCCGCTCCGGTGGTCAAGCAGCTGCATGAAACAGGTATGTTTACGCAGATCAAGCTACTGGAATTTGATGTCGCCTAAAGCATTTCACGTTAGGCTAGCAAGGCGCGGCCCCCAGCGGTCGCGCCTTGTTCTATTGGAGCGCGTATGACCAAACCTATCTATGCCATTGGTGACATCCATGGCCAACATGACGAGCTAATGCGCGTACTGTCCCTGATCGAAGCTGACGGTGGTAAGGATGCGGAAATCGTGTTCATCGGTGACTATACGGACCGCGGTCCTGCTTCTGCTGCCGTGATTGATACGCTTATCGACGGTGTTTCTGCGGGCAGGCCATGGCGCTGCCTGATGGGCAATCATGACCGTATGTTCAGCTGGTTCATGCGAGACTATCCGCTGCATGATGCCTACCTGCCTGTATACCTCTATTGGCTGCACACGCGTTTGGGCGGGGATACGACCCTTGCCTCTTACGGTGTGCAAATGACAGAGACTGATCGCCAAACCCAAGTGCATGCCAAAGCGCGCGCCGCCGTGCCGAAAGCGCATGTAGATTTTCTGAATTCACTGGCGTTCAGTTATGAGACAGAGACCGTTTTCTTTGCCCATGCAGGGATCAAACCCGGTGTTCCACTGGACGAGCAAGATGAAGAAGACCTGCTTTGGATCCGCAAGGAATTTCACATCGACACCCGTGACCATGGCAAGCTGGTCGTGCATGGCCATACGCCCGTGGACGCCGCAACGCATTATGGCAACCGCATCAACATTGATGCGGGCGCAGGGTACGGTAAACCGCTTGTTGCGGTTGTATTTGAAGGGCGCGCCTGCTGGTCGTTAACTGATACAGGTCGCGTGCCATTGGTCCCTGCGGGCAGTTGATTTTGGCAATGTCGCGCAGAACCTGCGAGTGCTGGCGCTGGTGGTGAGTGCGGGTTTGAGTTTATAGGAAAAATAAAGAAGCGGGATAGTGGCGAGTGCCTGTGCTGGTGAACGCACGTGATGGGCGTAGTTTTACATGGTGGTCCAATCCAGGACAACTTTGCCAGAACTGCCGCTGCGCATGGTGTTAAATCCCTTTTCGAATTCACTGGCGGCGAAGCGATGGGTGATAACCTCTGAAACATCCAGACCGTTTTCGATCATGGCGATCATTTTGTACCACGTCTCGAAAATCTCACGTCCATAAACGCCTTTGAGGGTGATGGCTTTGAAGACAATACTGCTCCAGTCAACGGGGCTTTTGCCAGGAGGGATGCCCAGCATAGCGATACGACCGCCCATCGTCATGGCATCGATCATCTGATCCAAGGCGCGTTGATTACCCGACATTTCCAATCCCACATCAAAGCCCTGCTTCATTTTCAGACGCGCAATCACGTCATGCAGATCGGTGTTGCCAATATTTACAGGTATGACATCTGCCACATTTTCTGCCAATGCGAGGCGGTCCGGGTTGATATCGGTAATCACAACATGGCGCGCACCCACATGTCGGGCGACAGCGGCGGCCATGATTCCAATAGGACCTGCGCCAGTTATCAAAACATCCTCACCCACCAGATCAAAGCTGAGCGCGGTGTGAACTGCATTGCCTAATGGATCAAGGATTGCACCGATATCATCGTTTACCTCATCAGGCAGAGGGACCACGTTGAATGCGGGAAGACGCAGGTATTGTGCAAAAGCACCCTGTTCGTTGACGCCTATGCCGCGCGTTGCAGGATCAAGATGGAATTTTCCAGCGCGGCTTTGACGGGAGGTTTTGCCAATCAGGTGCCCTTCTCCCGAGCATCGCTGGCCGAGTGATAGCCCTTCAACCGCGCGCCCAATTTCAACGATTTCACCTGCGAATTCATGCCCCGTTATCATTGGTACAGGGATGGTTTTTGCCGCCCATTCGTCCCAGTTCCAGATGTGAATATCTGTGCCGCAAATCCCTGTCTTGTTAATCTTGATCAGTACGTCGTCGGGGCCGATTTCGGGGACAGGTGCCGTGGTTTCCCATAGCCCTTTGCGGGGGTGCAATTTGGAGAGGGCTTTCATCTGGTTGTTCATGAAAGCACCCCGCAGGCCTTGCCCGCCACTTCGAATGCAACAAGCGCACGGTCAAGATCATCCCGGGTGAGGGCGGCATTCATTTGGGTACGGATGCGAGCCTGTCCGCGCGGAACAACGGGAAAGAAAAAGCCGCTGACATAGACACCTTCATCAAACAGCTTTGCAGCCATATCCTGTGCCAATTGCGCCTCACCCAGCATCACGGGAACAATGGGATGTTCACCCGGCAACAGATCAAAGCCCAACCGCGCAAGGCCATCGCGCCAGTAAGCTGTATTATCGAACAACCGCGCACGCAAATCATCCCCATCGGCCACCAGATCGAGGGCCGTGATCCCTGCAGCCACGATGGAGGGGGGTAGCGAGTTACTGAACAAATAGGGTCGCGCGCGCTGGCGTAGCAGATCAATCACGGGTTGCGGCCCTGCGATGTAGCCGCCGATTGCGCCACCCAGCGCTTTGCCCAGCGTACCAGTGAGAATATCTACATCAACACCCGCATGGGCAGGGGTGCCTGCGCCTTTTGGCCCAATGAAACCGGTGGCATGGCAATCATCAACCATGACCATCGCATCATATCTGGCAGCCAAGGCGGTGATGCCTTCAAGGTTGGCCAGATAGCCATCCATGCTGAACACGCCGTCCGTGGCGATCATGATAAAACGCGCACCCTCGTCACGGGCCAGCTTCAGTTGCCCTTCCAGATCGGCCATGTCGTTATTGGCGTAGCGATATCGTTTTGCTTTGCACAGCCGGATACCGTCAATAATGCTGGCATGATTCAGCGCGTCCGAGATGATGGCGTCCTCCGGCCCGAACAACGGCTCGAACAATCCACCGTTTGCGTCAAAGCACGCGGCGAACAGGATTGAGTCATCCTTGCCGAGAAACGCAGCCAGTTTTTGCTCTAGCTTGCGGTGGATGTCCTGGGTGCCACAAATGAACCGGACAGAGGCCATGCCGAACCCCTTGGGCGTCATCGCGTCTTGGGCCGCTTCGATCAATGCGGGATGATCGGCAAGACCAAGATAGTTGTTCGCACACAGGTTAATAACCTCGCGACCGTCCACATGCACCTGCCCGCCCTGAGGCGAAGTCATCATGCGTTCGTGCTTCATCATGCCGTCGGCATCAATCTGGGCCAGTGTTTCGGTAATATGGGCAAGATAGGATCGGGTCATGCGAATCTCCTCATTCAAGGGATTTCTAACATAACGGATATTAATCCGAAATAGGGGAATCCGCTATGGCGGAGGATTTTCAAGCGTCTTGAACGACCAAAAATGCCCGCGCCGGGCCATCGACTGCTTTGATCGCATGTCGAGTATCGGCTGCGTAGCGCGCTGTATCCCCGGCGTTCAGTAGGGTGGTTGCCTCGGCGCTCGTGACTTCCAGAGTCCCTTCGAAAACGCTGAGATGTTCACGCGCGCCACGGGCATGGGGCTGGCTGTCCAGCTGGCCGCCCTTCGCGATCAACAGTTCATACACTTCGTGGCGGCCCGCCTCTTCTGGAGGGGAGAGGATGCGAATGCTGCAGCCTGACCCTAGATTATTTATTGTTGGCACAGCTTCGCTACGCAGGGTTTCAATGCGTGCAGGTTCGGACGGGCTGTCCAGCAAGCCTGCGAAATCAACCTGCAATGCACGCGTGAGATTCCAAAGGGTCGCAATGGTGGGACTACTCTCTCCACGTTCGATCTGGCTGACCATAGAGCGGCTGACACCCGACAATTTTGCCACCGCATCAAGCGACAAGCCCTGCGCCCGCCGCGCATCTTTCAGGCGGTTGGGAAGCTGCACTAGAATGGTTTCAGATGTATCCGTCATAGCGGATATTTGCGATAAATGGAACAATAGGTCAATGACGGAACGTCTCGGCTGACAAACCTTGCGCTGCTTTCTAAGTTCGGCGCGTAACCTGAGGGAGACGGTCACATGAGCGATGATATTGTAATACTGGGTGGTGCGCGCACCGCTATTGGCACATTTGGCGGTGCATTGGCGGGCACGCCTGCTACCACGTTGGGCGCAACTGTGGCGCGCGCTGCTTTGGAGCGTTCAGGCGTGGATGCAGGACAGATTGGCCATGTCGTCTTTGGAAACGTCATCAATACCGAACCGCGAGATATGTATCTGAGCCGAGTGGCTGCGATGGAAGCTGGTGTGCCGGATGTAGTGCCGGCGATGAACGTAAACCGTCTTTGCGGTTCTGGCGTACAGGCGATTGTCTCGGCCGTGCAATCGCTGATGCTGGGCGATGCGGATTATGCGCTAGCAGGCGGTGCCGAAAGCATGAGCCGCGCCCCCTACATCCTGCCCGCCGCGCGGTGGGGACAGAAAATGGGCGATGTTGCCTCACTCGATATGCTGCTGGGGACGCTGAACTGTCCGTTCGGTACGGGACATATGGGGGTCACTGCCGAAAATGTAGCGGGTGAGCATGAAGTGAGCCGTGCAGAGCAAGATGCCTTTGCGTTGCTTTCGCAAGAGCGCGCGGCGGCGGCGATCAAAGCGGGCTATTTCGTAGATCAAATTGTTCCTGTCGAAGTTCGAAAAGGTCGCGACACTGTTGCCTTTGACGTGGACGAGCATCCCAAGGCCACAACATTGGAGAAACTGGCGGGCCTACGGGCGGTATTCCAAAAAGACGGCACCGTCACAGCGGGGAACGCTTCGGGAATAAATGACGGTGCGGCGGCACTTGTGCTGGCGCGCGCCTCGGTTGCGGAAGCGGGTAGGCAGAAGCCTTTGGCGCGGATCATAGGATATGCCCACGCAGGCGTTCGGCCCGAAGTAATGGGTATTGGCCCTATTCCAGCGGTGACGAAACTGTTCGAAAAAACAGGGCTGGTTGCGGGTGACTTTGATGTGATTGAGAGTAACGAGGCTTTCGCATCACAGGCATTAGCGGTGAGTAAGTCGCTAGGCTTTGATCCAGCACGCGTAAACCCCAATGGCGGGGCGATCGCGCTGGGCCACCCTGTTGGTGCAACTGGAGCCATCATCACCGTTAAGGCGCTCTATGAGTTGGAACGTATTCAAGGCAAGCGCGCGCTAATCACCATGTGTATCGGAGGTGGTCAGGGTATCGCCCTTGCTATTGAGCGAATGTAGAATAACAAAGGTCGGGGGCATTGAGCCCCCCGACCTCTGCTTGAGTATTTTTGGCCAGAAAAAATAGAAATCAGGTCAGCGCATCTACAACCAAGATAAGGCCTGTAGCAGCGGCAGCACCGAAAAGGGCGGCAAGAGCAATATAGCGCTTGAATGGCTTTGGGGGCGGTGGGAGTGCGTCGGCCTGCCTGATCAGCGCCGCCTCGACCAGCGCGGGCAAGCGAGGGCCAAAGCGCGAGAGCACACGAGCGGTTTTCGTGAGATCCGTGATGATTGCCTTGGGACCGATTGATTTCGTAATGTAGTCTGTCACGATAGGGGCTGCGACCTGCCAGATGTTCATTTGTGGATTAAGCGAACGCGCAACACCCTCAACGACAACCATCGTGCGCTGAAGCAAGATGAGCTCGGTTCTGGTTTCCATACCAAAGCGTTCGGTCACCTCGAACAGATAGGCCAGCAGACGTGCCATCGAGATGCGGTCGGCATCCATGCCGAAAATCGGCTCCCCCACGGCACGCAGGGCGCGGGCGAATTCATCGACGTCTTTGTCGGCAGGGACATAGCCCGCCTCGAAATGCACTTCGGCGACACGTTTGTAGTCTTTGCGGATGAAGCCGTACAGGATCTCGGCGTAGACGCGGCGGGTGTATTCGTCGATATGACCCATGATGCCGAAATCAAATGCGATGATGTTGCCGTTTGCGGCGACCTTGAGATTGCCCTGATGCATGTCGCCATGAAAGAAACCATCTCGCAAAGCGTGCTGCAGGAAGAGCGCGAGTATCCGCTCGGACATTTCTATGCGGTCGTGACCTGCGGCATCAATGGCGGCGTTATCGCCCATTGGCACACCTTCTGCCCATCCGAGTGTCATGACACGGCGGGCGGAATAATCCCATTTGATTGCGGGCAGCTCGAATCCTGCATCGTCCTTGGTGTTTGCCGCATATTCGGAAGCGGATGAAGATTCGAGACGCAGATCAAGTTCACCACGCACCACGCCATCAAAATGCTCAATCACATCCATGGGGCGCAGGCGGCGGGAGCCGGGCGAGAACAACTCAACCATACGGGCGGCGAGATAGAAAGCATCGACGTCCTTTTGAAAGGCTTTTTCGATGCCCGGCCGCAGGACTTTTACCGCCACATCTTCGCCGGTGGTTTTCAGCTTGGCCTTGTGCACCTGAGCGATGGAGGCGGCGGCGACGGGTTCGCTGAATTCGGAAAAAATGGTGTCGATGGGTTGGCCCAGTTCTTTCTCGACTTCGGCCTTGGCCACATCGACGGGGAAGGCTGGCAATTGGTCTTGCAGGACGCGTAATTGCTTTGCCATCTCATCACCCACAACATCAGGTCGGGTCGAGAGAATTTGACCAAATTTGATATACGCAGGACCCAGCGCCGTGAGCGCGCGCGTGGCCGGCTGAAGTGAAGGATCGCCTTTGTACCCCAAAGGTTTGAACGGGATTGCCAGCGCGCGGGCGACAAGGCGCACGGCCTTGGGTGCTTCAAACGCGTCAAGAACGAAATTCATCGCACCCGTGCGTTCCAGCGTGGCGCCAGTACGGATCAACCGCCAGATGTTGTGCGGACCACGCATTTAGATTTTCCAGCCCGAATGGAGCGCCGCGATGCCCATGGTGAGGTTCCGGTATTTCGCCTGTTCGAACCCTGCTGTGCGAACCATCCCGAGGAAGGTTTCCTGATCGGGGAAATTACGTATCGACTCGACGAGATACTGATAGCTGTCGCGGTCATTGGCGATAACCTGACCCATGCGGGGAATGACGTTGAAGCTATAGAGGTCATAGGCCTTTTGCATGGCGGGATTTGGCAGTTGGCTAAACTCCAGCACCATCAGGCGACCGCCGGGTTTGAGGACGCGGTACGCCTCGTTCAGCGCCTCTTGGGGGCGAGTCACGTTTCGAATGCCAAAGGAGATGGTGTAGACGTCAAAGGTATTATCCTCGAACGGCAGGTCCATCGCATCGCCGACGACCCAGTCGAGGCTGTCCTGCATCGCGGCAGCTTCGGCGCGTTTGCGCCCCTCGATCAGCATCCCTTCGGTCAGGTCACAGACCGTTGCATGGCCGTATCCCGCACGTTTGAGGAATTTGAAAGACACATCGCCCGTACCGCCCGCCACATCCAACAGCTTTTGACCGCCACGCGGGGCGAGCCAATCCATCATCGCTTCTTTCCAAATCCGGTGGATGCCCATGCTCATCACGTCGTTCATCACGTCGTATTTGGTGGCAACGTCGGAAAAGAGTTCGCGGACCTTGCCCGCCTTCTCGTCCTCGCGGATGGTTTGGGAGCCGAAGTGTGTGGTCTTGTCGGTCATGCATTTGGTCCTAATCTTGTCAAATGCGGGATATAGCCTCAGAAGGGCAGATACAAACCGCCAATTGCCGCAGGAGCGATCTGCTTATGGAGACCATTGCCGAGATAGGGATAGCAGCTGGTTCCGTCTATGAGGCCGCGCGCAACGCACCAGAGGTGTTTTTCCCACTTCTTATCGTCGGGCTGATCGTTATCTGGATCAAGTGGTGGACGGTTCGCAAAGGATCGAAAGCAGCACGGAAAGACAATTTCGCGGGTTGGATCAAAGATGGTGAAGAGCAGAACCGTGACCTTCAAACGGTTCTTGTAATGAAGCCTGTGAAGCTCAAGAGGTTGTCTCTGGCATCTCTTGCTTTTTTCGGTGGTGGTGCTGTCTTCTTGTGGCTCACCATTTTGCAACGCCCTGACGCGACCCTGAAAGAGTGGGTTGTATTCGGAATCATGCTCGGATTCAGCATTCTGGCGCTTGGGCTACTTTGGTTTTCGTTTACGCGGATAATGGTCTTTTCCGACCGTGTTGAGCGGACCGCGCTTTTTCGCAAGCGGTTTGTAGGCCTGTTTTCAGAGGTAGAGAGCACAGCACCTATCAGCAAGACTATTGCCGGAGGCGTTTATGTGACGTTTAGGAATGGAAAGCGGTTGCGTGTGATCCCGCGGATGTCGGGCTATCACCAGTTTCTGGAACGCCTTGCCCGGAATGATGCAAAACTACGACTGATGTTGAGCCTGTTCACCAAGCAGGCAAGGGAAAATCTATAATGCCAGAGTTACCCGAAGTCGAAACCGTGCGCCGCGGACTTGCGCCTGTGATGGAGGGAGTCGTTATACGCCGTGCTGATGTGAACCGACCCGATCTGCGCTGGCCCTTTCCCGAACGCATGGCCGAGCGTTTGACAGGTCAAAGGGTCGAACGGCTGCGGCGGCGATCAAAGTACGTGCTGGCTGACCTGAGTTCGGGTGAGACGTTGCTGATCCATCTGGGAATGTCGGGGCGTATGCTGATTTCGGGCGATCCGCTTGGACAATTTGTGCATGAACATCCAGCGGCGGAAAAGCATGACCATGTGGTGTTTCATATGGAAAACGGTGCACGGATTACCTTCAACGACCCGCGCCGCTTTGGCGCTATGGATTTGATGCCGACGAATGGTGGCGAGACGCACAAGCTGCTGGCTGTGCTAGGGCCTGAACCATTGGGCAACGATTTTTACGACTCGATTCTCGTCGAGGCGTTTAAATCGCGTAACACACCGGTCAAATCAGCCCTGCTGGATCAACGGATTGTCGCGGGATTGGGCAATATCTACGTCTGCGAGACGCTTTTTCGGGCGGGGATCAGCCCAAAACGCAAGGCGGGTCGCATTGCCGCACCAAAGGTCGCAGCCATGGTTCCCATCATTCGCCAAGTGCTAGAAGAGGCCATTGAGGCGGGCGGCTCCTCCTTGCGGGATTTCCGCCAAGCCGATGGAGAGCTTGGATATTTTCAGCACTCATTCGACGTTTACGGAAGGGAAGCAGAGCCATGCCGCCGCGATGGCTGCGACGGTACTGTGGCGCGCATCGTGCAGTCAGGGCGTTCCTCGTTCTATTGCCCGACATGTCAAAGATAGCTTGAACCGCATCACGGCCATGTTATGCACTAGCGTCTGAGCAACAGCATAAGGGCCGCGCACATGGCTTATGAAACGATCATTCTGGATGTCGACAACCACGTAGCTTTGGTGACGCTGAACCGTCCTGATGCACTGAACGCGCTGAATGATCAGCTGATGAGCGAGCTCGCAGATTGCCTGACTGCCTGTCAGGAAAACGAAAAAGTGCGCTGCATTGTAATCGCCGGCTCCGAGAAGGCATTCGCCGCAGGAGCGGATATTGCGATGATGAAGGACAAATCCTTTGTCGAGGCGTTTTCAGGCGATTTGTTCACACCCGAGACAGATCAGATTATGCGTGTGCGTAAACCGATCATAGCTGCCGTGTCGGGCTATGCGCTGGGCGGTGGTTGCGAACTGGCAATGATGTGCGACTTTATCATTTGTTCGGAGACGGCGAAGTTCGGCCAGCCCGAGATTAACCTCGGCGTGGTTGCAGGCATCGGCGGCACACAGCGTTTGACGCGCATTGTCGGTAAATCCAAAGCGATGGACATGAACCTGACAGGCCGCTTCATGGACGCAGAAGAGGCGGAGCGTTCCGGTCTGGCGTCACGTGTAGTGCCTGTGAAAAAGCTGATCGAAGAAGCACTTGGCGCGGCGCAAAAGATTTCCGAGAAATCCATGGTGTCCGTCATGGTTGTGAAGGAGGCCGTGAACCGTGCCTACGAGGTACCGCTTCGCGAAGGCCTGCTGTTCGAGCGCCGCATGTTCCATGCATTGTTCGCAACCGAAGATCAGGCAGAGGGCATGGGCGCGTTCCTTGAGAAGCGCGAAGCACAGTTCAGAGACCGGTAAGGTCTGGCGTGACTTCGGGCCACGCTTTGCCTGCACATACCGCAAGATCCTGACACAGAGCAGCGGGGCGATGTGTCACCATTGCTACCGCCCCAAACACTGCACGCCAGATGATCAACCATGATCATCGGCGGGCGTGGAACACCGTCTTTCACGGCATCCAATGTAACTGCGGCGCCAACACACTGCGCCGTGCAGGCGAAATGGCGAAAGACACCCAGCAGTGCATGGGTATTGGCGCCGCGTATATTAGCCTTCGCGCTTGAGCACTTCTTGGCCGTTATAGACCAGCCGCGATTCCCACGAGATTGGATTGCGCAGTGCGTGATGTGCCATGCAGGCGTTTTCGGCCTCGTCCATTAACTCCATGATCCGTTCCTGTGGCTCGTCACTGTCGATCAAAACATGAGTCTCGATACCCATGGTTTCGCCTTCGGTGGTATGACCCAAATCACGCATATTGCTCAGGTTTGTCTGAAACTTCATGCGCTGTTCGATCTTCATCGACTTAATCTTGATTTTCCGCGCGGTGTAGATGTCCGTAAGATGGGTCATCAGACAAAATGCGATACCTGCGGACAAAAACGCCAGCGGCGGTGGCGCGGTATCATCACCAACGGGGGTTTGCTCGTCACAATATAGCTTTACCGGAGAAAAGCCGGGGATGTTGACCTGCACCATGCCGGACTTCTTCTGGCGGTCATGCGCCTCGGCTGTGACATTGATTTCAAACTGCAAGGGTTCGGGCGGACGGCCTTTTTTGAACGGGCTTGGCGTGTACTGCGTAAGCTCAGGCATAGTGTCGGCCAATTCGCCAACATGGAATTCTTTTACATCGCTCATGAATAGTACCTTTTATCTAATGCAATCAGGGTGCCTGATCTGTTTTGCGGCGCCAGAAGACCGTCTGTTCAACCGCTTGAGAACAGTAAACGCCGTGATATCGGCCTGTGCAACGCGACAACGCGCTAACAACGGATGCCAACATCGCGCACCGCACCTTTACAAGACCACCAAAACCCCGCTATAGGCCGCGTCATACATGCGCGTGCAGCCCGCTCTGGCTAGAATCACCTATCGGTGACCTCCCTTACGGGAGCGGTTGTTCGCTTTGACACGACTTGAAATAGATAGGACGATCCTCATGGCAAATACCCCACAGGCGAAAAAACGCGCGCGTCAGAACGAAAAGCGTTTTGCGATTAACAAAGCCCGCCGTTCACGCATCCGCACATTCATCCGCAAGGTCGAAGAAGCAATCGAATCTGGCGTAAAAGACGACGCCGTTGCAGCACTTAAAGCAGCACAGCCAGAGCTGATGCGCGGTGTTACAAAGGGCGTTTATCACAAAAACACAGCCGCGCGTAAAATGTCGCGTCTGGCGGCACGGGTCAAAGCGATCGCCTGATCCAAACAGTCCAAGCAATTTTTTTCACAGGCGTCACCATTGGTGGCGCCTGTGTTGTTTTCAGCGCCCTTTCACAGGCCCGTGAGATTCTTTTTGAGCAAAGACAGAGTCAACAAATAAGTTCTGTTGAACCGTGTCGTGCGCAGTTGGTAGTTAGAGTGAGCGATTCACATCGTGGGGGGACAGACCCGAGTTCGCAGCGCCATTTTGCTAGAGGTGGCACACTGGAACAAAGGTACCTCTGAGGGCCAATACTGGCACCCCAGAAGAGTTGCAGATGCTGCTGCCGGCACATTTGCCTGTCACATAGTCAGAACGGTGACGTTCAATCCAAGTGGCATGAAAACGCCACAGGTTTGTGCGCATCATAGTAACAGTCCGAGAGGCAGGGTCGGTTTCCGTTGGGACCGGTACGACCTGTTTTTGTCTGGAGGTCTGGTCGGGTGATTGTCGCATATGCGGCGCAATTGATGGCGGTAGAGTACGAATGACACGAGACGAATGGGGCAGCGTCAAGCAGCGACTTCTCAAGACAGTGGGACAAAACAACTATACCACGTGGATCGATCCGCTGATGCTGGGGCAGTCGCAAGGCGGCATTGCAACAGTGCAGGTGCCCACAACATTCTTCGGGAACTACGTTAGCCAGAACTTTGCCGATCTTATCTTGCATGAGATGAAGGCAATGGATGCAACCCTGTCCCGTCTGAAGTTCGAGGTTGCTGGCAAACCCGCAAAACCCGCAACGCAGCACACCGACGCCTTAGAGACACAGCGCCCCGTCGCACCCAAACCCGCAAAGACATCCTCTACCTACACCGCCCCGCTTGAAAAGCGTTTCTCCTTTGACACTTTCGTTGTGGGTAAACCGAATGAACTGGCGCATGCTGCAGCCCGCCGTGTCGCCGAGGGTGGGCCTGTTACCTTCAACCCGCTTTTCCTCTATGGCGGTGTCGGTCTTGGCAAAACCCACCTGATGCACGCAATCGCCCAAGAATTGTCGGCCCGCAAACCAGAGCTGAATGTGCTTTATCTGTCGGCAGAACAGTTCATGTACCGCTTTGTGCAGGCTCTGCGCGATCGCAAGATGATGGATTTCAAAGAAATCTTCCGCACTGTTGATGTGCTGATGGTTGATGACGTCCAGTTCATCGCAGGTAAGGACAGCACGCAAGAAGAGTTCTTTCACACTTTCAACGCGCTGGTAGACCAGAACAAACAAATCATTATCTCCGCGGACCGCGCCCCACAGGACATCAAAGACCTTGAAGAGCGGGTGAAGTCGCGATTGCAGTGTGGTCTGGTCGTTGATCTGCATCCCACCGATTACGAGCTGCGTTTGGGCATCTTGCAGACCAAAGTCGACAGCCACCGTGCCTCCTACCCCGAGCTGGAGATGGATGATGGGATCCTCGAATTCCTAGCGCACCGTATCTCGACCAATGTTCGTGTTCTTGAGGGCGCGCTGACGCGGCTGTTCGCTTTTGCCTCACTAGTCGGTCGCAAAATTGATATGGAACTGACACAGGACTGTCTCGCAGATGTACTACGCGCGTCCGAACGCAAAATCACTGTTGAGGAAATCCAGCGCGAGGTGTCCGACCACTATCACATCCGGCTTTCAGATATGATCGGCCCCAAGCGGTTGCGAAGCTATGCCCGCCCCCGTCAGGTGGCCATGTATCTGTGCAAGCAGATGACAAGCCGTTCACTGCCTGAAATCGGCCGTCGTTTTGGCGGGCGCGACCACACCACTGTCATGCACGGCGTTAAACGCATTGAAGAACTTAAAGTCTCGGACGGGCAAATCGCCGAGGACCTCGAGCTGCTGCGCCGTACGTTAGAGGCTTAAGCATCCTAAAAGATGCAGTGTTGCCACAGGGCGGCCCTTCGCAGGGTCGCCTTTTTCGTCTGACGCTGCTTAGGTCTTGTGATTGGGCGCGAAGAGAGTAATTTGACGTCTCGCAAACCTGTGCAGTGGAGATTGGCATATGAAATTCAGCATCGAACGCGCCGCGTTGCTTAAGGCCGTGTCTCAGGCACAATCGGTTGTAGAGCGCCGGAATACAATTCCGATCCTTGCCAACGTGTTGATCGAAGCAGAAGGCAGCGATGTATCGTTCCGCGCCACCGATCTGGATATCGAAGTGGTGGACAAAGCCCCCGCTCAGGTCGAGCGCGCAGGCGCAACGACTGTTGCCGCAACGACGCTACACGAGATTGTGCGCAAACTGCCCGATGGTGCGCTGGTGTCTTTGACCGCAGACAATGCGGCAGGTCGTCTGACAGTCGAGGCGGGACGCTCGAATTTCTCTTTGGCGACATTGCCCAAGGAAGATTTTCCAGTGATGGCGTCCTCTGAGTACGCCTCGAATTTTTCCGCCAATGCCGCCGTCCTGCGCCGGTTGTTCGACAAATCCAAATTTGCGATTTCGACAGAAGAGACACGCTATTACTTGAACGGTGTCTATATGCACATCGCGGAAGCAGATGGCGGCAAGATGCTGCGCTGCGTCGCCACCGATGGTCATCGACTGGCCCGCATTGATGCCGACATGCCAGAGGGCGCGGCCGAGATGCCTGGTGTCATCGTGCCACGCAAAACTGTGGGTGAGCTGCGCAAGCTGCTGGATGACGATGATATGAAAATCGCCGTATCGGTGTCGGAAACCAAGATCCGCTTTGCCACACCACAAATCACTCTGACCTCCAAAGTGATCGACGGGACATTCCCCGATTACACCCGCGTTATTCCGCAGGGCAACACCCGTAAGCTGGAAGTAGACGCCGCCGATTTCGCACGCGCCGTTGACCGCGTGGCGACTGTCAGCTCGGAGCGGTCGCGCGCAGTTAAATTGCAACTGGACGAAGACCGCCTGATCCTGTCCGTCAACGCACCTGACAGTGGTGCCGCCGAGGAAGAGCTGGCCGTAGCATATAGCGACGAGCGCTTGGAAATCGGGTTTAACGCAAAGTACCTGTTGGAAATCGCCTCTCAGGTAGATCGCGAAAACGCGGTTTTCCTTTTTAACTCCTCTGGCGATCCGACATTGATGCGTGAGGGTAACGACACCTCTGCGGTCTATGTCGTTATGCCGATGCGTGTGTAAGAATATCGGAATTTTCGAAAAATTCCGGCCGTTTTATTTGAAAGAAGACGGCTCAATCTGATGGCCAGTCTCTATCTGTCAAACCTGACGCTTTCACATTTCCGGTCACATAAACGTGCCGTGCTGGAAATGGACCCTCGGCCTGTCGCCATTCACGGCGACAATGGTGCTGGCAAAACGAACATTCTGGAAGCCATATCATTGCTGTCCCCCGGTCGTGGGCTCCGGCGGTCAAGCGCCGAGGATATGACCCGTAGACCAGAGGCGCTGGGCTGGAAGATTACTGCACTGCTGCACGGACCGTTGGGCGTCAGTGAAGTAGAGGTGGTTTCGGAGAAAGGGAGTGCGCGGCAGGTTCGGATTGATAGCAAGCCAGCCCCTCAAACCGCTCTTGGGCGTATCGCCCGTGTCCTATGGCTTATCCCGTCAATGGACCGGCTCTGGATAGAAGGGGCAGAAGGGCGCCGACGGTTTCTGGACCGGATGACGCTTAGCTTTCTGCCAGATCACGCGGAAATCTCATTGGCTTATGAAAAGGCAATGCGGGAACGGAACAGGTTGCTCAAAGATATGGTGCGCGAGCCGTCATGGTACGCGGCACTAGAGGCGCGCATGGCTGAAACAGGCGTTGCCATCCACCACAACCGCCAGTACGCGCTGAGCGCTCTTGCCGCGGCGCAGGACGCTGCAGAAACCACCTTTCCTACAGCCAGCCTCACGCTTGAGTGCGATATGCCAGACGATGTCGAGGCGATGCGCGCTGCCCTTTCAGACAACCGGATGCGCGATTTGTCGGCGGGGCGCACCCTTATCGGGCCGCACCGCGCTGATCTGATCGGCACATTTGCGGCCAAAGGCATTGCGGCGCGCGATTGCTCTACAGGCGAGCAGAAAGCGCTTCTGGTCTCGCTGATCCTCGCCAACGCCCGCGCGTTGGCTGCGGACTTTGGCGCACCCCCTCTTTTGCTGCTGGATGAGGTGGCCGCACATCTGGATGCAGGTCGCCGCGCAGCCCTCTATGACGAGATTGTCGCGCTGGGCGCACAAGCGTGGATGACAGGCACCGATGACGGTCTTTTTGATGCAATTGGCGACCGCGCGCAGAAGCTGCTGGTCAGCGAAACGGACGGTATTTCAAACGTGACGGTTCAGGCTTGATTTCACGTTCGGCAAACCACAAAATATTGTGTGTTAAGCGTGACAATCAGTGCTTTGAACGGTATATTTTGGGGATTGAATAACAGGATGACCCCAATGTCCGAGACAGAGCAGACCCCCGAAGAATACGGCGCCAATTCCATCAAGGTTCTCAAGGGCTTGGAAGCGGTTCGCAAGCGTCCGGGTATGTATATTGGTGATACCGACGATGGCTCTGGCCTGCACCACATGGTGTACGAGGTCGTCGATAACGGTATCGACGAGGCACTTGCTGGTCATGCGGACCATGTTGCAGTGACAATCCACGACGACAGCTCGGTTTCGGTGTCAGATAACGGGCGCGGCGTACCCGTGGGCATTCACGAAGAAGAGGGCGTATCCGCAGCCGAGGTCATCATGACCCAGCTACACGCGGGCGGCAAATTCGACAGCAATTCCTACAAAGTATCAGGCGGCTTGCACGGTGTTGGCGTATCTGTCGTAAACGCACTGAGCGATTGGCTGGAGCTGCGCGTCTGGCGCGACGGGTTCGAGCATGTTGCGCGTTTTGAAGGTGGCTTTACCACCAAGCATCTGGAGACACTGGGCGCGACTGATCGTACCGGAACCGAAGTGCGTTTCCTTGCTTCGACCGAGACATTCTCGAACCTTGAATACTCTTTTGAAACGCTGGAAAAACGCCTGCGCGAACTGGCCTTCCTGAACTCTGGCGTCAAGATCATCTTGCGCGACGAGCGGCCCACAGAGGCGCTTGAGACCATCCTTTACTATGATGGTGGCGTGAAAGAGTTCGTAAAATACCTCGACCGCAACAAATCCTCGATCCTGCCCGAGCCGATCTTTATCACCGGCGAAAAGGACGATATCGGCGTTGAAGTGGCGATGTGGTGGAACGACAGCTATCACGAGAATGTCCTGCCCTTTACAAACAACATCCCGCAGCGGGATGGCGGCACGCATATGGCAGGATTTCGCGGTGCGCTGACAAGAACGATCAACAACTATGCCCAGTCGAGCGGGATCGCGAAGAAAGAGAAGGTTACCTTCACGGGTGATGATGCCCGCGAAGGGCTGACCTGCGTGTTGAGTGTCAAAGTGCCTGATCCAAAGTTCAGCTCTCAGACCAAAGACAAGCTTGTCTCTTCGGAGGTGCGTCCGGCGGTTGAAGGCTTGGTAAATGAAAAGCTGGCGGAATGGTTTGAAGAGAACCCACAGATCGCCAAGATCGTGGTGAGCAAGATCATAGAGGCTGCCCATGCCCGCGAAGCCGCGCGCAAAGCCCGTGATCTGACGCGGCGCAAGACGGCGATGGATGTGAACTTTCTCGCAGGTAAGCTCAAAGACTGCTCCGAGAAAGATCCTTCCAAGACCGAAGTGTTTTTGGTGGAGGGTGATTCCGCTGGGGGCTCTGCCCAAACCGGACGTGACCGTCAAACACAGGCGATCCTGCCTCTAAAAGGCAAGATTCTGAACGTGGAGCGCGCACGGTTCGACAGGATGTTGGGCAGCCAAGAGATCGGCAACCTTGTGATGGCACTGGGCACCGGCATTGGGCGGGATGAGTTTAACATCGATAAGCTACGCTATCATAAGATTGTCATCATGACAGACGCGGACGTAGACGGGGCACACATCCGTACCCTGCTGCTCACGTTCTTCTACCGTCAAATGCCGCAGCTGATCGAGAACGGGCATCTCTACATTGCGCAACCACCGCTCTACAAAGTGTCGCGTGGCAAATCCGAGGTCTATTTGAAAGATCAGGCCGCGATGGAGGAATACCTGATCCAGCAAGGCATCGACGGTGCGATGTTACGCCAAGGCAATGGTGAAGAGATCACAGGACAGGATTTGGCCCGTGTAGTCGAATACGCCCGCCAGATGCGCCGCGTGCTGGAGGCCTTCCCCACCCACTATCCCCGTCACATCCTTGAACAAGCCGCCATTGCAGGTGCCTTTGTACCCGGCGCAGTAGACAGTGACCTGCAAGGTGTCGCTGACAAGGTTGCCAAACGTCTGGATCTGATTGCGCTGGAATACGAGCGTGGTTGGCAGGGCCGCATCACTCAGGATCACGGCATCAAACTGGCCCGCATCCTGCGCGGCGTTGAAGAGGTCCGCACATTGGACGGCAAAATGCTGCGCGGTGGTGAAGCGCGCAAGTCTGGCACCTTCACCGAACATCTGCAGGACGTCTATAACCTGCCCGCAACGTTGGTGCGCAAGGACCGCTCACAACTAATCAACGGTCCGATGGACCTGTTGAACGCGGTTTTAACTGAAGGTGAAAAAGGCCTTTCCTTGCAGCGCTATAAAGGTCTGGGCGAGATGAACCCGGATCAGTTGTGGGAAACCACACTAGATCCTGATGCGCGCACCCTGTTGCAGGTCAAGGTTGAGGACATGGCCGAAGCTGATGACCTGTTCACCAAGCTGATGGGCGACGTCGTCGAGCCGCGCCGTGAGTTCATCCAGCAAAACGCGCTGAACGTCGAAAACCTCGATTTCTGAGAATAAGGGCCATCCCGTATGCGGGTGGCCCTATGCTTTCATACCGCGCAAGCGCAACGCATTGGTTAGTACGAACAGCGATGAAAGCCCCATCGCTCCCGCGGCCAAAGCGGGCGACAAAAGTATCCCGAAAAATGGATAGAGGACCCCTGCGGCAACAGGGATCAACGCCACGTTATATCCGAATGCCCAGACAAGGTTCTGACGGATGTTCCGCATTGTCTGCTGCGAGGCCGTTACGGCAACCGCAACGCCCGCCGGATCACCGCCCATCAAAATCACATCCGCTGCATCAATCGCGACATCCGTGCCTGTGCCAACCGCAATACCGATATCGGCATGGGCCAAAGCAGGCGCATCGTTGATACCGTCACCAACAAAAGCAATCACATCATCAGGATGCTTCAAACCATCCAATGCAGCTATTTTTCCTTCTGGCAAAACATTGGATACAAAGGTCGAAATACCCAGATGATCTGCGAAGTAAGCTACAGCAGCTTCACTATCGCCACTGACCAGCGCAACCCGTATACCCCGCGCCTTAAGCGCATCAACAGCCTGCTTCGCACCCTGTTTCACAGTATCGGATAAGGCCAGCATAGCGAGGGGCTTACCGCTACGCGCAGCAAAAAACACTGTCTGACCTTTGGCTTCCGCGGCTTCGCGAGGGGCATCAAACTGGGATAGATCAACACCCGCCTCGGTAAGCCAGCTGTGTTTCCCAACAGCGATGAGGGCATCGTTCACTTCACCGCTCACACCCCGTCCGGGTGACGCGGTCACATCTTTCGCTGTCGGAAGGGTATGTGTTGCCGCAGCAGCCATGATCGCACGGGCAAGTGGGTGTTGGGACGCGCTCTCGACGGCAGCGACAAGAACCAGCGCATCATCCTGCGCCACACCCTGTGCTGGCAGTAGCTCATTCAAGCTCGGCTTGCCCTCTGTGAGCGTGCCGGTTTTATCAAACGCAACCAGCGTCGCACCTTGCAGGTGTTGCAGCGCATTACCTGTACGAAACAACACACCCAAGTCTGCCGCACGGCCCGTGCCAATCATAATGGATGTGGGGGTCGCAAGACCCATCGCACAAGGGCATGCAATGATCAGAACAGAAACACCAACAACAAGCATAAAGGGTAGTTTTGGCTCCGGTCCAACAAGGCCCCAAACGATCATCGTCAGAACTGCGACCACCAATACAGCAGGTACAAAGCGAAGCGTAATTTGATCAACCAGCGCCTGAATGGGCAGCCGCGCGCCCTGTGCTGTTTCAACCAAACTGATTATCTGAGCGAGCTTGCTGTCACTTCCTGTATTGGTTGCAACACAAACGAGAGTACCGTCAGCGTTTATCGTTCCGCCTGTAACTGGATCGCCAGCAGATTTGGACACTGGCATCGGCTCCCCTGTAAGCATGCTTTGATCCACATCGCTATGACCGCTGACCACCTCACCGTCCGCCGCAATCCGCTCTCCCGCGCGAACAAGGAACCGCTGACCCGATGTGAGCTGCTCCACCGGACGATCATACCATTCGCCATCAATCTCAATCCGCGCCATGTCTGGCCGCAAGCCAACCAGCCGTTCGATCGCGGCACCTGTACGGGTTTTTGCCCGTGCTTCCAGCCAGCGACCCAACAGGATGAGCACAATAATCACGCAGGCCGATTCAAAGTATACAGCACGCGATTGCTCAGGCAGGGCTTCGGGTGCGGCCAAAACAAAAACGGAATAGACATAGGCCGCGCCTGTACCCAGCGCGACGAGGCTGTTCATGTCTGGCGCGCCGCGCAACAGCGCAGGTATACCGCGCCGGAAAAACCGCGCACCAGGACCAATCATCAATATCGTGGTGAGTACCGATTGTAGCTGCCACGACGTTTCAATCCCGATGCTGCTATGAATCGCATGATGCATTGCAGGAAAAACATGGCTGCCCATTTCCAGAATGAATACGGGCAAGGCCAACACAGCGGCAATCAAGGTGGCGCGGCGCAGCGCCTTTACATCGTTTTCTTTAGCTTCACGGCGCTTGTTCGCATCTTCGTCTTGCTTCAGCGCACCCGGATATCCGGCATTATCAAGCGCCTCAAACGCGTCCTTTAAAGCTTTGGCCGAGCCTGCTGTGAACTGTGCGGATTCGTCTGCAAAATTAACAGCTGCTCCTTTGATACCCTCAACGCCGTCCAGTGCCTTTTGCGCACGTGCGGCACATGCTCCGCATGACATATTTTGTACGCGGATATGAAAGGTGTCAGCCATTACTCGCCTTTAGAAAAAAGATACTTTGACCGCCCGGCTATCTGATATCTTTATCGGGCTCTGGTGTAGCATCAGCGTCGATGATCTCGGCATCCACGATGTTTGCCGTATCCTTGGAAGGTTCTTCAGCCACAGGTTCTTCCAATGCGCCAACGATGAGCGGCAGCATCTGGACCCCTGCGGGCATCGCCACGTCATTCTGGGGCGGGCGCTTCCATTCCAGCGTATCGAAGCTGGAGCAGTTTTCACAGATCGGTTTCCAATCATTGTGGATGTGTTGACAGTTATCGCAGATCCACTGCGGGCCGCGTGGCACAGCAATCGCGCGGGCCAACCAGCCTTTTACAACCGTGTCAGACGCACCTTCGCCTCGTTCAATCGCGGCCATGAGCGTGACAGAGCGTGCGTCGGGATCAGTTTCAACCAGATCGCCCAGCGCACGACGCGCGGCAGGGAAATCCTCGTTCGCGATGTTTAACTCGGCCAGCAACATTTTGGTCTCTGGGTGATCAGGCTTCACTTTGGTAAGCGCTGCAAAGCGTTTGATGCGCGCATTGGGTGTTTCATCCGGCGCAATGGCCGCGAATGCTGCGGCAAGGTCGGGGTGTGGCCGCGCCTCCCATGCTTTTTTCAGGACACGAGTCGCGTATCGTGGCTTGTTCTGATCGATATAGCTGTGGGCCGCCATGACGGCCGCAGGGATCAAATCGGGCGAAAGGCGGTTCGCCTCAATCGCGGATTCGCGTTTTTCGATGGTGCTGCTTTCTGCAATTACATCTTTCGCCTCGGACAGGGCCAATACAGCATCGCGGCGTTTGTGCACATCGCGGGGCAGCTGGCCGTTGCGCAGCTTGGCGCTCAAGGTCTTGCGCGCACCAGTCCAATCCTCCTTCTCGGCCTGAAGCCGCAGCAGAACATCGCCTGTTTCCTCGTGTTTCGGCTTTAGCGCAAATGCCTTTTCAGCCAATTGCAGCGCAGTCTCATTGTCACCGGCAGCCAGCTTTTGCTTCATGATACCGCGCACACCGACAAAACGGGTTTGCTCGTTCTCGACCAGCTTGCGGTATGTTTCTTCCGCTTTGCGCGTGTCACCGGCCAGTTCCGCAGCTTGGGCGGTTAACAAGTTGGTCAGCTCGGGCTTGTTAAGGTATTTGTCAGCTTTTGCGGCCTTTGCCATCGCCAGACGACCTTCGCCGCTTGCCAGCGCCATCAGACCCTCGGAAAGCGCCTCAAAACCCTTACGCTCACGGTTACGGTCAAAATACCGCGACAGTGCTGTCTCGTCTCCGTTGAGGAATTTCCAAATCGCCACCAGCAGGGACATCACCTTAAGCAAAATCCAGACCGCAACAACCAGCAGGACCAGCAAGAGGACTGATTCAAGCGGACCAGGGTTCAGCTCATACCCCAGCGCACGAATCTGCAGGCCGCCGTCCGCTTCCAGAAGGAAACCAGCACCCCACGCCAAAGCGCCGATAACGCCAACAAAAAAGATTATTTTGATCAGGGACCAGAGCATATTGTTTTCCTTAGTCTGCCGTCAGGCGTTGTGCCAAAGCATCGGCTGCCGCGCGTGCGGCAACGCGGGCATCCGCCGCTGCGCGCCAATCTGCAATAGCAGCCTGCGCTTCTTCGGGCAGGGTATCAAGTTCAGTCAATGTCGCATTAAGATCGCCGGATTTTATCGCTGCTTCCGCACGCGATAGTACCGCGTCAGGGTCATCGCCTTCGCGCGGCGCAACAGATCGTGCCCCCAGCGACCGCTTGAGGAAACCACCCAAACCCAGTTGCCCTTCCTCGACACCGCTGGCGCGGGCCGTGGCAAGTGCTGTGCGCGCCTGATCGGGGAATTCAGCTTGTAGAGTGCTAAGAGTTGCAACGCCATCTGCGGCAACAGCACCCAGCGCGGGGTCAATCTCGCCTACATCTAGGGCTGTTAGATCTGCGAACGCGTCGGGAAACGGCTGTCCTGCGTCTATCGCAGATACGATCTTTGCGATCGCGGTTTGGGCACTGGCGGCAGTGGCTGCTTGGGCCGCGGCCTCCTCTACGCTTTTGGCGTTATTCAGCAGCGCTTCAATCTCGTCCCGCTGGGTCTCTACAGAAGATTTCAGTGCATCAAGCTCGGCAGCATAGGCGGCCGCAGCATCTGCATCTACACCCTCAGGCACCACAATTGCGGGCCGTTCCTCCAACGCAGCAATTCGCGCGTCGAGCGCGGTCAGTTGCTCTTCCAACGGGGAAAGGTCGACTTCGGGAATCTCTATCGCGGGAGGCTCAGCCGTTTCCAGCGCCACAAGGCGCTCTTGCTGGGTATTCAAATCATTGCGCAGTTTGGTGGTGATATCAGCATCACCATTACCAAAAAAATCCATCTCGGATGCCATGAAACCGATGATACCGGCAATGATACCGCCCAAAACGAGGGGCAGGAAAGTATTGCGCTTTTCCTCAACAGGGGCGGCAACAGGTGCCGCACTCACCGGCTCCGGCGCTGGCTCGGCTGGTTTTTCAACTGGCTCTGCATCAGGCGCTACTGTCTCGTCTGCGCTCGCAGGCTCATCAGCTGCGGCAGGCTCGGTCACGGTTTCTGGTGCGCTTGTTTCCGTGTCAGATGCATCCTGAACAGTCTCGTTCTCAATGGGGGCATCGTCGGACTTGGCCGTATCATCGATAACGACTGCGTCTTCAATCTTGGATTCTGCTGCTTTGGTCTTCGCGGATTTGCTCTTTGAAGGTCCGGTTTTTTTCGATGACGCCACAACATATACCTTTTTCGATTCTTGCCCTCGGTCCGAGGCCAGCATGCGTAGCTTATCCCGCATCCTTCATCCCCTCAAGGCAAGGTGAGGTCCAAGCACAGGATTTCAACAGCTTTCCTCATATATCCACTGCGCGGCGCGGGCAATATTTGCATCTGGGCCACCTTTTGACCCAGCAAAGGGGCAGCAACTGCATCGCTCAATGCAACGATATGCGCATTTTGCAACCTTCCCCGCGCTTGCTGGGCAAGCTGCTGTCCAGTTCGAGGGGAAAAAACTGGGATAATACACGGCCCGTTCAGCGCTTGCTGACCATCAGCATCCAGCGATACCAACTTTTGCGCATAGATCGCGACATGACGTGTTTCGATCCCGCATTGTGTCAGTTTTTGTGCAATATCGCCTCGTGTATGCTCCCCGCCCAGATGCAAGGCTGGTCCTTTGGGTTGTTGTGCGATCAGCGTGGCAATCAACTCCCCGGCGGTGTCGCCCGCTTGGGTGGCTATCCATCCGCGCTTTTGTGCCGCATCGGTTGTTTGCGCACCGACGCAAAAAGCAATGCGGCCTTGGCCTTCGGGGCCATGATGCACGCCATTGGCAGAAGTGAAAATCACACTGCGAACACCCGTAAGATCAAGTACGGCGTTTGTAACCACGATTTCCATTAACGGCGCTATGACAATATCGACAGCAGCCACCGCCTGCTGTGAAAGACTGTCAACAAAAGCCTGTGCGCTAGAGCGGGGTCGCGTCAGCATTAGGGTGGTGGAGGTCATGCACGATACCGCTCTCAGGATTGTTTGCCGCGCGTTACAGTGTTACCTGCCCCGCATCCTCTTCGCAACGGAAACAGCCATAACATGACTTCGATAACGATCCTCGGTATTGAAAGCAGCTGTGATGATACCGCTGCCGCCGTTCTGCGCGGGCAGGCTGGTGATGCAAAGGTGCTATCCTCAATCGTGTTGGGCCAGACAGAATTGCACGCGGATTTCGGCGGCGTCGTGCCTGAAATCGCAGCCCGCGCCCACGCGGAAAAGATCGATACATGCGTTCAACAGGCGCTGGATGCCGCACATCTGAGCCTGAGCGATATCGACGCCGTTGCCGTAACCGCAGGGCCGGGCCTGATTGGTGGTGTTGTATCAGGTGTAATGTGCGCCAAAGGAATTGCCTTGGCGCGTGGTATCCCGCTCTTTGGTGTGAACCATCTGGCGGGGCACGCCCTGACTCCGCGCCTGACAGATGCGGTGGCTTATCCCTTTTTGATGTTGTTGGTTTCGGGCGGCCATTGTCAGTTTTTGATCGTATCAGGCCCAGACCAGTTTCAGCGGTTGGGTGGCACAATTGATGACGCTCCTGGCGAAGCGTTTGACAAAGTGGCACGCCTGCTGGCCCTCCCCCAACCAGGCGGTCCCGCGATCGAAACACGTGCCAAAGCCGGTGATGCAAAACGGTTCAAACTGCCCCGCCCTCTGCTGGACCGTGCGGGATGTGACATGTCATTCTCGGGTCTCAAAACGGCGGTGCTGCGCCAGCGCGACAGCCTGATGTCAGACGGTGAACTCGCCGCCCGAGACCAAGCCGATCTAGCGGCAGGGTTTCAGGCCGCTGTCGTCGATGTTCTGGCAGAAAAAACGCGCCGTGCTCTTGATGAATATGCCCCTCTCTCTAAAAATCCCAGCATTTGCGTTGCAGGTGGCGTTGCGGCAAACATGGCCATTCGGACGGCATTAGAAACGACTGCCAAGAACTTCGGGGCCAAATTCATTGCGCCCCCTTTGGCCCTTTGTACTGATAATGCAGCTATGATCGCCTACGCGGCGCTTGAGCAAATGAATACGCGTGTGCCCGATGGTATGGAATTGTCAGCACGCCCCCGTTGGCCTTTGGATCAGGCAGCACCCGCCATGCTGGGCAGTGGCAAAAAGGGGGCCAAGGCATGAGCATTGCGATCTTGGGCGCTGGCGCATTTGGTACTGCACTGGCCATCTCGTTGGCAGGTCAACACCCAGTTACCCTTTGGGCGCGTAATGCAGGCGATATGCAGCGTAGCCGCCAGAACGCACACCGCCTGCCGGATTGCCCCTTCCCCGACGCGCTGACTGTGACGGATGATCTGAGGGCGGCACTGTCGGTGCAAACGGTTCTGCTGGCGCTGCCGATGCAGCAACTGCGCGGGTTTCTGCACAGCAATGCCGATCTGCTCGCCCGTAAAACGCTTGTAGCTTGCTGCAAAGGGATCGAGCTAAGCACTGGCGCTGGCCCTGTCGAAGTCATTGCACAAGAGGTACCGACAGCACATAGCGCCATCCTGACAGGCCCCAGCTTTGCAATTGACATCGCACACGGCTTGCCAACCGCACTGACGCTTGCATGCAAAGACGCTCAAACAGCACGTGCATTACAACAGCAGCTGACCACGCCCAATCTGCGACTGTACAGGACCCACGATACCATCGGAGCAGAGCTGGGTGGCGCGCTGAAAAACGTGGTTGCGATTGCTTGTGGAACGGCAATGGGTGCGGGCATGGGAGAAAGTGCACGAGCGGCGTTGATGACACGGGGATACGCCGAAATGCAGCGCATGGCAGCACATAAAGGGGCCGATGCTGATACGCTTGCAGGGCTTTCAGGATTTGGCGATCTTACACTTACCTGCACCTCCGAAGGATCACGCAACTATCGCCTCGGGCTATCGCTTGGGCGTGGTGAGGTTTTTGACGGAACTATCACAGTCGAAGGCGCCGCTACCGCCCGCGCCATGGCACAAGTGGCGAAAGACGCAAAGCTGGAGATGCCGATCACAATGGCCGTTGCTGGGCTACTGGATAAATCGTTAGATGTGAAAACCGCAGTGCATAGCCTGCTCACCCGACCCTTAAAGGAAGAATAATATGCTTGTTTGTTTGATGGCCCACGACAAATCCGGCGCGCTTGACGTGCGGATGGAAAACCGTCCCGCGCATGTGGATTACCTTAAAAGCACAGACTACGTACATCTAGCGGGACCGCTGATTGATGCGGATGGTGGCATGTGTGGATCTATGATTGTGCTGGACGTACCGGACATGGCAACGGCCGAAAGATGGGCCGCGAATGATCCCTATGCAAAGGCCGGACTGTTTGAGCGCGTCACGTTGACCGAATGGAAAAAGGTGATCGGCTGATGCGCTATTGGCTGTTCAAATCAGAACCTTCTGTCTGGGGCTGGGACGATCAGGTGGCAAAGGGCGACATAGGCGAGGAATGGGACGGTGTGCGCAACTATCAAGCACGTAATTTCATGCGTGAAATGAGCGTGGGTGATCTGGGGTTTTTCTACCATTCCCAAAAAGAAAAGGCCGTTGTCGGTATTGTTGAGGTCTGCGCTGCCGCCCATCCAGATAGCACGACTGATGATCCCCGTTGGGACTGTGTGGATATCCGTGCGGTACGTCCCTTTGCATCACCCGTCACACTTGAGATGATAAAGTCTGAAGAAAGCCTAGCAGATATGGCGCTGGTACGCAGTTCACGCCTGTCGGTTCAACCTGTCACAGACACGGAATGGTCGCGCGTCTGCGCAATGGGTAAAACTGATCCATAAAACTGAAAAAAGGGTTCCGGCACCCCGCCAGAACCCTTTCTCACCCCGTGTGCTCCCGTAACCCACACACGTATTCGAAATATGTTCTGGCCGTACTGGCCGTACAAAACAAATACTCTGACCAAGCTGTTTTCACAAGAAATCAATCCTTTGAAATAGCTTCAAAATAGAAACACCCGCTCGGATGAACGGGTGTTTGCAAGACTCTGTAGTGAGGCGCGTTTACTTGTAAACAGCTTCTTTGCCAAAATGCTTGGTCAGCATGTAGTAGATCACAGCGCGGTATTTGTTCCGCTCGGATTTGCCATATATCTCAATCACGGAGCTGATCGCTTCCATCAGGTTTGGACCATCGGGCAGACCCAGTTTTTTCATCAGAAAGTTGTTCTTTACAGTTTCCAGTTCCGCAGGCTGGCTGCCTGCTACGGTGGATGCGTCTGCGTTGTAGATCGACGGGCCACAACCAATCGTCACCTTTGTCAAAAGATCCATGTCAGGCTCCATGCCACACTTGGTCTTCAGATCTTCTGCATATTTCGCGATCCACTCGTCCCGCTTGCCCATATCGTTAACTCCCTGGTTATTAAGTGTCAGCATTGATGCCAACTATCGGGCAGAGCCTAATCTGAAAACACCACACTGCAAAAGGAATTTTTACAATGGCTTTTCCCCATGCGACTTGTCGCTGTCTGGACCTGAGATAAGGACAGGGTTTCATACCACTGCGGCAGCGCGTCACAGTCCCACGCTGGTATCTTGATCTGACAAGAGCCGTTTCCCATCTCACACCGCAATATCTTGAAAAGATGACAGGTCGTTAGGGAAGGGTGCTATGACAAACGAGAATTACAAAGGCGGCGCATCTGCATCGCTGGCCATGCCCTGTGGAAATGTGATCGACCTCGCGCGCTCACGCAGCCGCGGCGTCCTGACCCGTGAAGAAGTGTCGTTCTGCCGAGATAAGGGCATCCCCTTAGCCTATGATCCAACGCAAATCGGCTGGCTGCCCGCAACGGTGACGGATGATCTCAACGTAGAGCAACTGGCGGCAAAACCTGCGCGCCGTACCCGCAGCCACAGCGCAATTGCGCACAAACCACAGATCAACGCGCTGCATCCACAATACCGCCTGCGCGCGTGGAAGCCGTATGACCTGCCGCACTACAGGGCGCTCTTGGATGATCCGCTAATGTGGCAATATATGCCCGAGGCGTATCCAGACCCTCTCACAAATGAAACAGCGGCGGCACTGATTGAGCTGTCCAATGCCAGCAACCACCATCAGGTATTTGCCGTGCTGCGCGACAGCCGGATCGTAGGTCAGGTGCGATTGCTATATGATGTTGACGATACAGACCCCGGCAAAGCCGAGATCAGCTATTGGCTGGGCCGCGCGTTTTGGGGCAAAGGGATCGGCAGCGATGTCGTGGCCCTGTTCACTGCACGCTGTTTTACAGACAACCCGAGCATTACCACCCTGATCGCGCGGGTGCACAAGAACAATCCCAGCTCCGCCAAAGTGCTGGCAAAGGCAGGCTATGCCCAGCATGGGACAGACCACAAAGATGCAAACTGGATTATGCTGTCAGTCACTCGCTAAGACAGAGCAGAACTGTGATAAAAAAAGACCGCGAAGGTTTCTTCCCCCGCGGTCTTTTGTTTTTGTCTCTTCGCGGCCGCTTAGTAGCGGTAGTGCTCTGGTTTGAACGGTCCTTCTGGCGTCACACCGATGTACGCCGCCTGCTCGGGGTCAAGCTTGGACAATTTCACGCCGATGCGGTCGAGATGCAGGCGCGCGACTTTTTCATCCAGGTGTTTGGGCAAGATGTACACTTCGTTCTTATAGTGCTCGCCACGTGTCCAAAGCTCGATCTGCGCCAGCACCTGATTGGTGAAAGAGGCTGACATAACGAAGGACGGGTGGCCCGTGGCGTTCCCAAGGTTCAACAAACGCCCTTCGGACAACAGGATCAAGCGGCTGCCCGAAGGCATTTCAATCATGTCCACTTGCTCTTTGATGTTGGTCCATTTGTGGTTCTTGAGGGCGGCAACCTGAATTTCGTTGTCAAAGTGACCGATGTTTCCGACGATCGCCATGTCCTTCATCTGGCGCATGTGCTCGATGCGGATCACATCCTTGTTGCCGGTCGTGGTGATAAAGATATCGGCGCTGTCTACAACGTCTTCCAGCAGCACAACCTCATACCCGTCCATCGCGGCCTGCAATGCGCAGATCGGATCGACTTCAGTCACTTTCACGCGCGCTCCCGCACCTGACAGCGACGCAGCAGAGCCTTTGCCCACATCACCGTAGCCCAGAACAACAGCAACTTTACCCGCCATCATGGTGTCTGTGGCGCGGCGAATACCGTCAACAAGGCTCTCTTTGCAGCCGTATTTGTTGTCGAACTTCGACTTGGTAACAGAGTCGTTTACATTGATCGCGGGGAAGGGGAGCTGGTCATTTTTGAACAGATCATACAGGCGGTGAACACCGGTTGTCGTCTCCTCGGAGACACCAACAATCTGGTCCCGCATTTTTGTAAACCAACCGGGGCTGGCTGCCATACGTTTTTTGATTTGGGCAAACACAGCAACTTCTTCTTCTGAGGTCGGCACGTCGAGCAATTCTGTCTCGCCCTGCTCAACACGCGCACCCATCAGAATGTACAGTGTCGCGTCACCACCATCGTCGAGGATCAGGTTTGGCCCTTCGGGGAACATGAAGGACTTATCCAGATAATCCCAGTGCTCTTCCAGCGACTGGCCTTTGATCGCGAACACAGGCGTACCGCCCGCGGCAATCGCAGCGGCCGCATGATCTTGGGTCGAAAAGATATTGCACGACGCCCAGCGCACATCTGCGCCCAGTTCGACCAGCGTCTCAATCAAGACAGCAGTCTGGATGGTCATGTGAAGCGAGCCTACGATGCGCGCGCCTTTCAGCGGTTTTGCATCGCCATATTCATCGCGCAGCGCCATCAGACCAGGCATTTCTGTCTCGGCTATGTTCAGTTCTTTGCGGCCATATTCGGCAAGCGAGATGTCTTTTACAATGTAGTCATTGGCCATGCGAGGCGCTCCTTCGGATCACGTTTGGCTGCGCATAGCACTGCAAAGGCTGTTTCGCAATCTGGCAGCGTGCCGAAGGGCGCAGGCGAATTGCCTCAGCTCTCGGTATTCTCCGCAATCGCAGAGAGGACATCACTGGCATCCATTGATGCGTTCCAGTTTCTGCCCTGCGCAGCAACGCAGGCCTTCCCTTCGTCTGTTGTACGCACAAGCGTCCATGAGCCTGTGGCGTCCGAAACCCACAATCGCGTGTTATTTGCCGAAGGGCCTTCAACGGGACGCTCGCCATACCAGTCAATCAAGGATGACTGCATTTCTGATGCATTCATGCAGACCTCGTCTGCGGCCACTGCTGTGGACAGGGCGAAAAGAGCGGCAACTGCTGTCGTTATGGTTTTCATTGTCTTCTCCTTTGTTACAAAGAAAACAGCAGACTTGGTGTTTTGGTTCCGAAAGATATTCGGGAACCAAAAGCGCCGATGGAAAAGGGAACAGCACAATGGCGCAACAGCCCCGCGCATGGCAGCGAATGTTATCAGGTCGCAGGTTAGACCTGTTGGACCCGACCCCAGTAGACATAGAAATCGAAGACATCGCCCACGGGCTTGCATTTGTGGCGCGGTGGAATGGCCAGACAAAAGGTGATTTCGCCTATTCAGTGGCGGAACATTCTCTGCTTGTAGAAGAAATATTCGGCCGCATTGCGCCCAACGCCCCCGCTAAATGGCGGCTTGCAGCACTTTTGCACGACGCACCCGAATACGTGATTGGCGATATGATTTCACCTGTCAAAGCGGCAGTCGGGCCGGGATATGGCGCGTTGGATGAAAGGCTGGAGGCCGCTGTGCACATCCGCTTTGGACTGCCCGCCAAAGTACCCGCCGCGATCAAAAAACAAATAAAAAGAGCCGACCGTGTCAGTGCGTGGATGGAGGCAGTTCAGATTGCGGGCTTTCAGATTGCAGAGGCTGACAAGTTCTTCGGCAAGCCCGATCCTGCCTTGATAGAGGGGCTAGGGATAACGCTCAGGCCGCCCGTTGCGGTCAGGATGGATTTTACCGCCCGCCATGCGGAATTACTAAAGGAAATGCCATGATACGTGTCCGCCCTGCCATGCCGCTTGATACAGGCTCTATGGCGCGCTTGCTCAACGAAATCATCAAGATTGGTGGCACAACCGCCATCGTGCGCCCCGTCACGGGCGATGATCTGGGTGAATGGATGCAAAATGGATCGGACCGTGCAGCCTGGCACGTGGCGCTGGACGATCAGGAGAAGGTCGTAGGTTTTCAATGGATCGCCCCAAGCGAGGCGTTGCCCGAAGAGGCGGCTGAAATAGCCACATTTGTTCAGGTCGGCCAGACGGGTCTGGGTATTGGATCAGAACTGTTCAAAGCGACAACCAAAGCGGCCAAATCCCTTGGGTACGTCTGGATACGCGCCAACATTCGCGCCGACAACGAGGGTGGGCTAACATATTATCAAAGCCGCGGCTTCCGCGACTATGACATAATCGAAGGGTACGAGCTGTCGGATGGCAGTCTCGTGGACAAACGCTTGAAACGCTACGATATCTAGCGCGGGCTGCGTTTCGCCAGAATACGCTGCAACGTGCGACGGTGCATGTTCAGGCGGCGCGCGGTCTCGGAGACGTTGCGATCACACAGCTCATACACCCGCTGAATATGCTCCCAGCGCACGCGATCCGCACTCATCGGATTTTCGGGAGGTGGGGGCAGATCGTCGCCTTTGGCAAGTAGCGCATTGGTAATGTCCGTTGCATCTGCCGGTTTCGACAAATAATCGGTAGCACCGATTTTCACAGCAGCAACAGCGGTTGCAATCGCACCATAACCCGTCAGTACGACAACCCGCGCATCAGGGCGCTTTTCCCGCAGAATTTCGACCACATCCAGACCATTGCCATCCTCCAGCCGCAGATCACACACGGCGTAGGCAGGTGGGCGGGCCGTAGCAATCGCACTTCCTGCCGCGACAGAGCCTGCCATTTCCACATCAAACCCGCGTTTTTCCATCGCTTTTGCAAGACGGCGCAGAAACGGTTCGTCATCATCCAGCAACAACAGCGTTTTATCAGGTCCGAGGTCGTAGGTTTGGTCTTGTGCCATTGCGGGGCGCCTTATTCAAAACGGGTTCATTGTATACCCATGAATATGGATCGAAACGGCGTCGCGTCAAATCTGATCGATGAAACAACCTACCTTGTCGGCCAACTGCTCTGGCGTCAGCTCGCGGCGGAAAAATTCAACAAACCCGTGTTCAGGCGTCACCAGATAGCTGAACGTCGAATGATCAACAAGATATTCACCATCCACGGCTGGGTGCGCACTGTAGTAGGTGCGGTAAGCTTTACTCGCTTCGGCGATCTGTTCGTCACTGCCTGTCAGGCCCACCATGCGCGGGTGCATCGCCTCGGCAAAATCACGCACAACTTCGGGTGTATCACGGGCTGGATCAATGGTGATAAAGACAGGCTTGACCGACTGGCCACGCGCCTCAAGGATTTCAACAGCAGCCGCGTTGCGATCCACATCCAGTGGGCAAACGTCTGGGCAGTAAGTATAACCGAAATAAATCAGTGTAGGCTCGGTAATCACTTCGGCGCTGGTAACGGTCTGCCCGTCCCCGTTAACCAAGGTAAACGGTCCGCCCAGATCACCCGCCACGGCACCTGCTCCGCATGACGCAAACTGATCATCCCCACCGCCGCGGCTAAGAAAAACCATTCCCAGCAGGGCAACACCTGCAACAAAAACAGCAACGATTGCAGCAATGCGAACCATGATTACTCCTTTGGCGCGTCATCACGCGCGGTTGATCGTGAATTGTCACAGACCTACGCTAGGTGCACTACAATGCAAGTCACATTTGAGTGGAGCAGCAAGATGCCGCAGTCAACGATACGTCCTCTGGGCGAGCGAAAAAGGGCCAACTGGATTCGCCTGCGCACAATGATTTTGTTGCGCTGGTTTGCGATTGGCGGACAGTTTGTAGCCGTAACAGCCACGCCATTTCTCTTTGGTATCCAGCTAGAGCTGGGATGGTGCTATTTTGCTATCGGCGTGTCGGTGATCGGCAATTTGATCGCCTCCTTCGTTTTCCCGGAAAACAAACGGATGTCCGAGCGGCAAAATCTGGCGATGGTTATGTTCGACCTGATACAGCTTAGCTTTCTTTTGTTTCTTACCGGTGGGCTGAACAACCCGTTCACATTGCTATTGCTTGGACCTGTGACGATTTCGGCAACCGCATTAAGCATCCGGTCGACCCTTCTTTTGTGCGTCATGGCAATTCTCAGCGTGACATTTATGGCATTCTTTAACATACCCCTGCGCACGCAGACGGGTGAAGTGCTGAAAATCCCCGAGTTATTCATTTTTGGCCATTGGATCGCGTTGATTATTGCCGTGGTATTCACCTCTGCTTATTCACGCCGCGTGACTTCAGAAATCCATCTTATGTCAGATGCATTGGCCGCCACGCAGATGGCACTTGCCCGCGAACAAAAGCTGACTGATCTGGGCGGCGTTGTCGCAGCCGCTGCGCATGAATTGGGTACCCCGCTTGCGACCATCAAACTGGCAAGCGCCGAATTGGTTCATGAGCTAGGCGACCAGCCCGATCTGCGAGAGGATGCCGAACTGATCGTACAGCAGACCGACCGCTGCCGCGACATCCTGCGGGACATGGGACGCGCAGGCAAAGACGACCTCCAAATGCGCCAAGCACCTTTGATCACTGTCATTGAAAACGCTGCGGAGCCACACAGGGGTCGCGGCAAGGATGTGATTATAAATCTGAACGAAGCAGTGGATATGCACGGCGCCCAGCCCGCAATCCTGCGCATGCCCGAGATCATTCACGGCCTGCGCAACCTCATCCAAAATGCGGTGGATTTTGCAGAAAATACCGTTTGGATCGAAACCCGCTGGACTGACGAGACAATCACCGTGCGAATACTGGATGACGGCGGTGGCTTTCCCCCCCAACTTCTGGGGCGGTTGGGCGATCCGTTTATGGGCAGACGCAGGACGCGTCAGCGCGACACATCCCGCCCAGAATACGAAGGCATGGGATTAGGCTTGTTCATCGCCAAAACACTGCTGGAGCGGTCAGGCGCAACGATCCGGTTTGCCAATGGCGCAGATGAGGCCAGCCAACACAGCCAGCAAGTGGGCGCTGTCATCGAAGTTCGATGGCCACGTAGCAAGATTGATGCCAAAACGGGCGAAAACGCAGTGTCTATCGGACGCAACACCCGCTTTGCCGAAGTATGACTCGATGTCAGGCGTTAACCCTTTGTTAATAAAACCTACCCATTGGTAAATGAAGCGTGACAAGTAGGTGGAGTAAGGTGTTTTGAGCGATTTAGTGCTGGTTCTGGCTGTTGCCCTTCCAACAATCGCGCTTAGTGTGTGCTGGGCTTTACGGCCCGCTGGCAAAAATACATTTGTCGCGCCACGGCATGATACAGAAATTCTGTTCAAAAACGGTTTGGTGGAGCACGCCAGCGACAGCGCACTTGCGTTGCTGCCAATTGCGATCGGATCGCATAATTGGCAAGATTTGTACGATATTCTGCACCAAAGCTTTCCAACATTTCCAACCGAGCCACACGAAGGCCCTCACCCCGAAACAACCGTGGTCGGCGATTGCAGCCAGTTCCACCAGATCCGCATTATCTGGCGCGCCGAAAGCACCTCTTTGATATTCGAGAGAAGGCAATATGCAGAACAGAATGCATCCGATCTGGCAGAGCTAGACACCTTGCGGCAATTGAGCGTCCACGCCGCGCATCCAGCATGGAAAACGGGTGTTTCCGGTAATGTGACGTGGTACAATGCAGCGTACCGAAAGCTTGGTTCTCGGTTGCCAAAAGGTACATTCAACCCCGAAAAGCCGATCTTTGATATTCCTATGCTTGCGGACAAGCCGACAACCGACAGGATCAGGCTTGAGGTGACGGACACCGATGTGCCGCAATGGTTCGACATTGCCTGCACTCCCCTACCCGATGGCATTATATTCGAAGCAACCTCCCTAAATGCACTGATCAAAGCGGAAGACGCACAGCGCGATTTTGTGCAGACACTTACAAAGACATTTGCACACCTCTCAATCGGGCTGGCGATATTTAACCGTGACCGCCAGCTTGCGCTATTCAATCCAGCTCTGATTGATTTGACGGGTCTATCAGTTTCCTTCCTGAGCCCCCGCCCCACGCTGGATTCGTTCTTTGATGCATTGCGTGAGAACAGGCGTATGCCAGAGCCAAAGAACTACAGCACATGGCGTCACCGCATGGCTTCTTTGGTGAGCGAGGCGGAAATCGGGAAATTCGAGGAAGTTTGGACGCTGGAGACGGGTCAGACCTACAGCGTCAAAGGGCGGCCCCATCCTGACGGAGCCATCGCGTTTCTGATTGAAGATATCAGCGCCGAGATATCACTCACGCGGACGTTCCGCGCCGAGCTGGAGCTGGGCCAAAGCCTTGCGGACACATTTGAAGACGCGCTTGCCGTATTCTCGCAGGCGGGCATTCTGACGTTCTCGAATAAGGCCTATGATCTGTTGTGGGGTTTTGAGTTCAACACCAGCTTTGCAGACGTGACGATCGTGGATGCAATCAAGCTGTGGAAAGGAAAATCGAGCCCCAACCCACTTTGGCAGGATCTGCAAGAGTCAGTCATGTCGATTGATGACCGTCAAGAATGGCAAATGCCTGTCAGTATCAAAGGGCAGTTGCCGATGAGCTGCAAAATCGTGCCCATTGCTTCGGGTGCCACAGTCGTACGGTTCACACGTCAAGATAAACCACAAGCATCTGAAGCGCCCGCAGTAAACTATAGCTCTAACAACAGTTGAGGCCTTTCAAGCTGCGTTGAGCACAGCTAGTTTGCAGCTATGGAACTGAAAATTACTCTGAACTCTCCAGAAGCAACAGCACAGCTTGCCACCGCGATAGGTCGTGGGCTGTCAGCAGGGGATTGCATCTTGCTCAGTGGCGATGTTGGCGCAGGAAAAACACATTTCGCCCGCGCATTGATCCAATCACGCCTCGCACTGCCGGAAGACGTCCCATCCCCGACTTTTACTTTGGTTCAGGTCTATGAGGTCAACGCAGATACCGAGATTTGGCACGCTGACCTCTACCGCCTCTCGGATGCCTCTGAAATAGAGGAGCTGGGACTGACCGAGGCAATGGAAACGGCTGTTTGCCTGATCGAATGGCCTGACAGATTGGCAACGCTTCGGCCCCATGATGCGCTGGACATCACCCTCACTGCGACAGATGTTGAAGAGCAACGTATTCTCACGGCCAATTGGTCGCATCCCAAGTGGGACGCACAACGAACAAGCTGGATTTCATGACCGAACGCACTGATCTTCTGAACACATTCATTCAATTTACTGGCTGGTCTGCGGCTGAACGTACCGTGATCGCCGGGGATGCATCAAACCGCAGATACGAACGGCTGAGCCGTGGCGGAAACGACACTGTGATCCTCATGGACGCGCCCGCAGACAAGGGCGAAGATGTGCGCCCTTTTATCACCATAGCAGAGCATTTGCGCAAAATCGGCCTCAGCGCGCCAAAGATCATTGCACGTGACGTTGCACAGGGTTTTTTGCTGATCGAGGACCTTGGTGATGATCTGTTCAAACAGGTCATTGCACGCGATCCCGCATTAGAACGCCCGCTGTATGAAGCGTCTATCGATGTTCTGACAGAACTACACGCAGCACACCTGCCAGAGTTGCAGCCGTATGACACAGAGACGATGACGTCGTTCGCTGCACGGGCATACGAATGGTATCTATTCGGTCTGACCGGCGCAAAAGATACTCCCGAACAGACAAAATTTGAATCTCTGATGGCAGAACTCCTTGCACCACTTTCACATGCGCCACAGGTCCTTATTCAGCGTGACTACCATGCTGAAAATTTGTTGTGGCTGCCAGACCGGCAAGGTGCCGCGCGTGTCGGATTGCTGGACTTCCAAGATGCGATGTCTGGGCATCCGGCCTACGACCTTGTCTCGATCCTTCAGGACGCACGGCGCGATGTGCCGCTTGATATTGAGAAAGCGATGATCGCCCGATATCTCGCGCAAAACCCACAAGACGAAATTGCCTTCCGCGCGGCTTATGCAATCCTTGGCGTACAGCGGAATCTGCGGATCGTAGGCGCATTTGCAAAGCTGTGTATTGAAATGGGCAAGCCGCGATATGTCGATCTGATCCCCCGTGTCTGGGAGTTTGTAGAACGTAATCTTGCACACCCTGCCCTTGCACCGATCGCCGACCACATCCGCACCACCCTGCCATTTCCGACCGACGAAAACCTTACCCTCCTCAAATCGAAATGCGCTGCATGAGCTTTTCAGTCCTCCTTTTTGCTGCGGGTTTTGGCACGCGGATGAAACATCTGACAACGGATCGACCAAAACCCTTGGTTCAGGTCGCAGGCCGCGCTTTGATCGACCATACGCTTGATCTGGCGCGCGAGGTTGAGCCGCCTCAGATCGTCGCAAACTTGCACTACCGCGCGGAAATGCTGCAGGGGCATCTGCACCCTCTGGGGGTGAAAACTGTTGTAGAAACCCCCGACATTCTGGAGACGGGCGGCGGGTTGCGTAATGCGCTGCCGCTGCTGGGTGACGGTGCTGTAATAACGATGAATACGGATGCTATCTGGCGCGGGTCAAATCCCCTGCGCGCACTGATCGCCGCTTGGAATCCAAATCATATGGACGCACTGCTGATGGGCATCCCGCCTGCACAAGCACTGGAGCATAACGGTGCAGGTGATTTCACAATCGATGAAACGGGGAGACTAAGCCGTGGTGCCGGTCTCGTTTACGGTGGGGTTCAGATTATCAAAACCGATCTTTTATCCGATATTCCCGAGCCCGCCTTTTCGCTTAATCTGGTGTGGGACCAAATGCTGAAGCGTGGCACATTGTTTGGGCTGTCTTATGACGGGAGATGGTGTGACGTTGGCCACCCCGACGGCGTTGAAACGGCTGAAAAACTGTTGGCCTCCAATGTTTGAGCGTCAGGATTCCCCGCGCGTATTCGGCCTTCCTGCAGGGGTTGATTTCCCACAGATGCTTTTTGCCGGCCTTATGAAGCGTTTTGAAGGTCAGCCGCCCGAGGCATTGGCCCGTGTTGAACTGCTGGTTAACACCCAGCGCATGGCGCGGCGCCTGCGCACACTATTTGAAGAGGGGCCTGCGCTTCTGCTCCCCCGCATCCGTCTGATTACCGATCTGGAAACCTTGGCCCCCGGTGTTGCCATGCCCCATGGTGTCCCTGCCCTGCGGCGACGGCTGGAATTGATCGGACTCATCTCGGCGCTGCTGGAAAAATCACCCGATCTGGCCTCGCGCGCCTCTCTCTATGATTTGGCAGATAGTCTCGCCGCACTTATCGACGAGATGCATGGCGAAGGTGTCAGCCCCGAAGACGTCGCAAACCTTGATGTGACCGACCAGTCGGGCCATTGGGAACGCGCCAAGGTTTTCCTTGGTATTGTGCAGACCTACCTATCCCTGACAGAAGCAAAACCCGACAAAGAAGCACGACAGCGCGCCCATGTCAGCGCCATCGCCGCGTTATGGGCTGATCAACCGCCAACTCATCCTGTCATTGTTGCAGGCTCTACCGGATCGCGCGGGACAACAATGATGCTCATGCAGGCCGTGGCGCGGTTGCCCCAAGGTGCATTGGTATTGCCCGGATTTGATTTTGACTTGCCCGCGAATGTCTGGGCCGCGCTTGATGATCCATTGATATCGGAAGATCATCCACAATATCGCTTTTACCACCTCATGAAGGGTTTGGGCGAGACTCCCAATTCTGTTACAAGCTGGCACGACTGCAGACCGCCATCCCCCCAGCGCAACAGGCTTGTATCCCTTTCTCTGCGCCCAGCGCCCGTCACCGATGCGTGGCGCATAGAGGGGCCGCGGCTCCCCGATCTGGAAGACGCGACCAAGGACATGACGCTGGTGCTGGCAGAGACACCGCGCGCCGAGGCCTTGGCGATCGCTTTGCGATTGCGAAAGGCGGCAGAGGACGGACAGACAGCCGCGCTGATTACACCTGACAGGATGTTGGGCCGCCGCGTGACATCTGCGCTTACCCGCTGGGACATTTTGCCCGACGACAGTGCCGGCACGCCACTTCACCTCTCACCACCCGGTCGGTTCTTGCGCCATGCGGCAGCCCTTTTGTCGCGACGGTTGGATGCCGAGGCACTGCTGACCCTGCTCAAACATCCGCTGACCCATAGCGCGCAAGATCGTAACCTGCACCGCCTTTATACCCAGCGCAGTGAGCTGGCGATCAGGCGGCATGGTCTACCCTACCCGCAGGCAGACAGTTTTGCCGCGCTCTGTCAGGCCGAAGTTCCTGATGATGACGCAATGCACCGCTGGGCCGCTTGGGCAGGAGCGGCCTTTATGGGCCATCAGGATCATGAGACTCGACCGCTGGCACATTGGGTCGAAAAGCACCTGCATATTGCAGAGCAACTGGCAGCTGGCCCCTCGGCAAGTACAGATCACGAGCTTTGGCAGCAAAAGGCGGGGATGGAAGCGGAGCGCGTGATGCAGGAACTGGCAACACAGGCCGAGCATGGCACCGCCTTGACCAGCGCAGACTATACCGATCTGGTAGGCGCTCTATTGGCCGCTGGCGAGGTTCGCGACCGTGACGCACCGCACCCCGATATCATGATCTGGGGAACACTAGAGGCGCGCGTCCAAGGTGCTGATCTGGTGATTTTGGGCGGGCTTAATGACGGGACTTGGCCCGAAGCCCCTCCGCCTGATCCATGGCTAAACCGTAAAATGCGCAACGATGCAGGACTGCTACTGCCTGAACGGCGGGTTGGTCTGGCCGCCCATGACTATCAGCAGGCGGTTTGCGCGCGCGAAGTCTGGATCACGCGGGCGATACGCTCTGAAGACGCGGAAACCGTTCCCTCGCGCTGGGTAAACAGGCTCGGCAACCTGATGGGCGGCCTGCCAAAGCAAGGTGGTGTGGCCGCGTGGAAAGCCATGGTTGCACGTGGTGAATACTGGTTGGGGCAAGCGCGCGCATTGGAAGACGTGGCGCGTGTGCCATCCGCTGTCCGCCCTTCACCCCGCCCACCGCTGGCTGCGCGCCCGCGTGATCTGTCCGTCACGCAGATCAAAACACTCATCCGTGATCCTTATGCGATTTACGCTCGTCAATGCCTTCGGCTGCGCGCACTTCGCCCCTTGGTGCAATCCCCTGACGCGCCATTGCGCGGCACCGTCATGCATGCGGTGATGGAGGTGTTTGTAAAGTCGGTCATGGCCCATCCCGACACCCTGAACCGTGCCGAATTGATGCAGATTGCCAGAACGCAAATGACCGAACTGGTCCCTTGGCCCGCTGCCCGAACAATCTGGCTGGCCAAACTGGCTCGCGTGGCCGATTGGTTTATCGAAGGCGAGCGCACGCGTATGGCACAAGCGACTCCCATCGCATTCGAAAAAGATGCGCGCGGTGTCTTGAAGCTACCTGAACTGGGCTTCACCCTCAGTGGCGTGGCCGACCGGATTGACCGTAATCAAAGCGGCGAAGTCCAGATATACGACTACAAAACCGGCAAGCCACCTACCGACAAACAGCAAAAGCACTTTGATAAACAGCTGTTGATCGAAGCAGCAATGGTGGAACAGGGTGCATTTCTCAAAGTTGGCGCTGCACCTGTATCCGATGCAATCTTTATAGGTTTGGGCAATCCACCCAAAGAGGTATCTGCGCCGCTTGAAGAAGAGCCGCCGCACGAAGTGATCGCCAATCTGCGCAAACTAATCGCGGCCTATCTGGACCCCGATACAGGATTCACATCACGCCGAATGATGGAACAGGACGGCTTTGCCGGAGATTACGATCACCTTGCCCGCTTTGGCGAGTGGGACGCGTCAGACCCCGCAACACCAAAGGACCTGACATGAGTGGTATCCCAAATTGGAACGACGCCACCCGCGCCCAGATTACTGCCGCGCGGCCCGATACTTCTACGTGGCTCAGCGCCAATGCAGGGTCAGGGAAAACCCGCGTTCTGACGGACCGTGTGGCGCGTCTGCTGCTGGATGAAGTCGCGCCTCAGCATATTTTGTGCCTGACCTACACCAAGGCCGCCGCTTCCGAGATGCAGAACCGCCTGTTCAAACGCTTGGGCGAATGGGCGATGATGGAGGATGACGCCCTGCGTGCAGGGTTGCGTGACCTCGGTGTTCTAAAAGACATCCCCCCCGAGCAGTTGCGCGATGCACGCACCTTGTTTGCCCAGGCGATCGAGACACCGGGTGGTTTGAAAATCCAGACCATTCACTCGTTCTGCGCGTCCCTGTTGCGGCGGTTCCCGCTGGAGGCGGGCGTCAGCCCCCAATTCAAAGAAATCGAGGACCGCGCCGCAGAACTGCTCCGCGCCGATATCCTGGACACGATGGCCGAGGGGCCTGATGCAGGGTTGGTTGCAGAGCTGGCAGAGCATTATACAGGTGACAGCTTCGCATCACTGACCCAAGCGATCACGGGCAAACGGGAATTGTTCGTGAACTTGCCAAGTGATCTGAATACGCTGTTTGACCTGCCTGCGGGGTTTGACGTGACCACCCTGCCCATTGATGTGATGGATGCCGCCGTTGCCCGTTGGATGCCTGCGGCAATTGATGTGTTCGCATCCCAAAGCGCCGTCACCATGACACGGCTGGCCGATGCGCTGCGAACCATTGACTGGGCCAATCCCGATTTTTCCGACTTCGACAAACTCAAAGCCGTCATGCTAACCACGGAGTTTAAGCCAAGAAAGAGCTTTCCAACCAAGGGCGCACAGACGGCGCTAGGGCCCATGCTGACCCCGTTTGAAGACCTAGCCCAGCGCACGCTGGAAGCACACGAGCTTCAGATGCGCGCACGTAATGTCGCCCGCACTGGTGCATTGCACAGTTTCGCAACCGCTTTCATCACGCGCTACGAGGCCGAGAAACAACGCCGCGGCTGGCTGGATTTTGACGATCTGATCTTGCGGGCGCGCAGCCTTCTTAACGATCCCAAAGTGGCGGCTTGGGTTTTGTACCGTATCGACGGCGGCATTGATCATATTCTGGTGGACGAAGCGCAAGACACCTCACCGCGCCAGTGGGATGTGATCGAAAAGCTGGCGGACGAGTTTTCGTCAGGAGCTGGCGCGCGTGAGGACAACCGCGCGCGCACTCTATTTGTAGTTGGTGACAAAAAGCAGTCGATCTATTCATTTCAGGGGGCTGACCCACGCGAGTTCGACCTCAAGCGGGCCACCTTCCAGCAAAACCTCGAGGCCGCGCAACTTAGCTTCCAAAACCAGAGCCTTGATTACTCCTTCCGCTCGTCCCCTGCGATTTTGCGCGCAGTAGACCGCACGTTCAACACGCTACCTGATCCGCGCATGGGCGATACGATGACGCATTTGGCGTTCAAGGACACGCTTCCAGGGCGTGTTGACCTGTGGCCGCTGGTAGAACCCACCAAAGATGAGGACGAGCCGCCGCATTGGACCGACCCTGTTGATCGCAAAAGCCAGCAACACCACACGGTTATTCTAGCTGACCAGATCGCAGAACAGATCAAGCATCTGGTCGAGGGTGAACACTTTATTCCCGACGAAGCCGACGACCGCAGCCTAATACGCCGCCGCATCACGGCAGGTGATTTTCTTATTCTGGTGCGTGGTCGTCAAACCGGCTTGTTCTCGGAAATCATTCGCGCCTGCAAGGTGGCAGGCCTGCCTATTGCAGGGGCAGACCGCCTGAAGGTCGGAGCGGAACTGGCGGTGCGCGACATCGGCGCGCTGCTATCGTTTCTTGCTACGCCTGATGATGGTTTGTCCTTAGCAACTGCACTCCGCTCGCCCCTGTTCGGGTGGAGCGAGCAGGACATTTTTACACTTGCCCATCATCGCCCCAAAAAACTCGACCTCTGGCAGAGCCTTCGGACCCAAGAGCTGCAGTACCCGGATACACTGGCCATGCTGCATGATCTTCGGGGGCAAGTTGATTTCCTGCGGCCCTATGATCTGATCGAACGTATCCTCACCAGACACGATGGTCGCCGCAACCTTCTGGCCCGCATGGGAACCGAGGCCGAAGACGGAATTGACGCGCTTTTGGGTCAGGCGCTTGCTTATGAACGCACAGAAGTTCCCAGCCTGACCGGATTTCTGGAGTGGATGCAGGCCGATGATCTGGAAATCAAACGCCAGATCGACAGCGCCTCTGACCAGATCCGCGTGATGACGGTGCATGGAGCCAAAGGGCTGGAAGCGCCGATCGTGATCCTGCCCGACACAGGGGCGAAGACGGTCACAATCCGAGACGAGATTATCAATCTGGATGATGTGCCAATCTGGAAACCGAATGCTGCGGAAATGACCACACGGATCAGTGCCCGCATTGACGCGTTGAAAGAGGCCGACACACAAGAAAGCCTCAGATTGCTTTATGTCGCGATGACGCGGGCGGAAAAATGGCTGATTGTGGCGGCAGCGGGCAAGCTGCCCAAAGAGCGGACCAGCTGGTATCAGATGACAGAAGACGCGCTGGGCCACTTGAACGCGGTTCCATTTATCGATGGCCCTGCGCATGGCATTCGCCATGAGGAGCCAGGGTGGAACGCGCTTCCCGTCTTGGCGATTGCACCGAACCCGTCAAAAAAACCCACGTTAGAGACTGTTTTTAGAACCAACCCACCGGCACCGATGCCTCGGCGCACAGCATTGTCGCCCTCAGATCTGGGTGGCGCAAAGGCCTTGGCCGGTGATGCAGGAATGGATGAAGAAGCGGCCAAGTCTTATGGCACGCTTGTCCACAAATTGTTGGAGCATCTTGCACCGCTGGAGGAAGGGGCACGTTTGAACGCTGCCACCTTCCTGCTTGAAGATACTGATCCTGTGGTCGCACAGTCAGCACTCCGCGAAACGCTGGCTGTCTTGGACACCCCCGATCTGGCGCATATCTTTGCTACCAGTGCGCTGGCCGAAGTCGCCGTGACGGCTGATCTGGGCGACACCCGCTTGTACGGGATTATTGACCGTCTGATCGTGGGTGAAAACACTATCCTCGCAGTAGACTTCAAAACCAATCGGACAGTCCCCGCGACCCATACCGATTGCCCCGAAGGTTTGCTGCGCCAGATGGGCGCCTATGCCCATGCTTTGCAGGCCATTTATCCGGATCACCGGATCGACACGGCAATCATCTGGACCCACAACGCCACGCTAATGACACTACCGCACGAGGTCGTGACAAGCGCGTTACAACGCACAGGTCACCTTGACGCAGGCGGCGCGCCTTCTTAGGTAACTGACAAGCCCAAACCCATGGAGAGCATTATGGCCACCGTTTCCGTTACCGATGATACCTTCGACGCCGAAGTGAAAAATTCCGATATCCCCGTTGTGGTAGATTTCTGGGCAGAATGGTGTGGCCCATGCAAGCAGATCGGCCCCTCTTTGGAAGAGCTGTCGGCCGAAATGGAAGGCAAAGTGAAAATCGTCAAAGTAAACGTCGACGAAAACCCGAATTCTCCCGCACAAATGGGCGTACGTGGCATCCCTGCCCTGTTCATCTTCAAGAATGGCGAGGTCGTCTCCAACATGGCGGGTGCGCGCCCCAAAGCTGCCCTGCAAAGCTGGATCGAAGAATCCATCTAAGCGATATACAATTCCATCAAGAGAGGCGTCCCGATTGGGGCGCCTTTTTTATATCTGTTCAACGACTTTAGACAGGCCAGCCAAACCGCCTGAGACGCGCAGCAATCCGCTCTTCCGCTTCGGGACGACCTGCATTGATGCTGTTTTGTTGCCAAAACCAATGTACATAGGCTGGGTAATCAGGCCGCGCCTTGGCAACAGCAGAAAACCCCTTGGACAAATCAGCGGGATCCGCCTGAACCGCGATGTGGTGAAAGTCTACTTTGCGAAACAACAGCGCAGGTTTGCCAAAGAAGTACCCGTTGAACGCAACGCTGGAATTTTGGGTTACGACAAAATCACACTGCGCCAGTAACGCCTCCATATCTCCGCGCTGAACCGTAAGGCGCGAGTTGGACTGCTCAAGCTTTGCCAGCGCGGAAATCTCGGCGCTGTCATAGGTTTCGTTCGGGTGCAGCGTGGCAACCACGGGAGCGTCGGTATGCGACAGGCAATATCCCACCATTTCCAGCGGGCTGCATATTTGAAAGGGGCGGTGATCCAACAATCTACCCTGTAGCGGGACATAGACAAAACTGCTGCGCGTGCTGTGCTTTGGCGCATCTCCGAATAGACGGTTCTGCCAGAACCCGTAGAAACGCGCGGCCTCTTCCGCTGCCGATCTATCAGGCACAAACGGTGTTTGCGCTACGTCCCACGCCCAACGCTCGGCGCTTTGTTCAATCTGCCAGAAGGGATAGTGATAGACACGACGAAAACACAAACCACGCGCATCGGGCGGTGACTTTATATGGCTCATCGACCAACCCTTACCCTCGGGCGCGCCATGCCTGCCCAGAGTTTCAAATGAAACGCCCAGCCCCGCAGCAGCGAGAACATTTCCGATCTTGCCAATGAACGGATGTTTGCCGATTTGCGCACTTTTGCACAGCTCTGGCTCCATATAAAAAGTGACAGTGTTTTCTTCGCTCATTCGCTAACGCTATCGCCCAAGACCACGCACAACAAGGCCCGCACTTGTCCCACAGGCCTGCCCACGCCATATAGGAGCAAACACGGAGGCATCATGGCACACGACGAATTTCCCGGCTGGCACGGCACAACAATCATCGGCGTAAAAAAGGACGGCGAGGTTGTGATCGCTGGGGACGGGCAGGTCAGCCTCGGTCAGACCGTGATCAAGGGCACCGCGCGCAAAGTGCGCAGGTTATCGCCGGGTGGTTACGATGTCGTCGTGGGCTTTGCCGGATCAACGGCGGATGCCTTCACCCTGCTCGAGCGGCTTGAAGCCAAGCTGGAGGCCACACCAGGTCAGCTGGCCCGCGCCAGTGTCGAGCTGGCAAAAGACTGGCGTACAGACAAATACCTGCAAAAGCTGGAGGCGATGTTGATCGTCACAGACGGCTCTGAATTGCTGATCATTACAGGTGCAGGTGATGTGCTTGAGCCTGAACATAGTATCGCGGCAATTGGATCGGGTGGCAACTTTGCCCTCGCTGCTGCGCGCGGACTGATCGACAGCGACCGCGACGCCGAAGCCGTAGCGCGCGACGCGATGAAGATCGCCTCTGACATCTGCGTCTACACCAACGGCAACCTGACCGTGGAGAAAATCAAACCATGACCGATCTGACCCCCCGCGAAATCGTATCCGAGCTGGACCGTTTCATTATCGGCCAGAATGACGCCAAACGCGCCGTTGCCGTAGCCCTGCGCAACCGCTGGCGTTGCCGTAATTTGCCCGATGAAATCCGTGCCGAGGTATACCCAAAAAACATCCTGATGATCGGCCCCACGGGTGTGGGTAAAACCGAGATAAGCCGCCGTTTGGCGAAACTGGCCCGCGCGCCGTTTCTCAAGGTTGAGGCAACCAAATTTACCGAAGTGGGCTATGTGGGCCGCGATGTTGAGCAGATCATCCGCGATTTGCTAGACGCAGCCATTGCCATGACACGCGAACACATGCGCGAGGACGTGAAAGCCAACGCTCAAAAGGCCGCAGAAGAACGCGTGATTGACGCCATAGCGGGGCCGGAGGCGCGCGCAGGGACCCGCGACATGTTCCGCAAGAAGCTGCACGATGGTCAGTTGGACGACACCATGATCGAGCTTGAGGTCGCCGATACGACCAATCCGTTCTCGGCCATGGAAATCCCCGGCCAGCCGGGTGGTGGCGGCATGGGGATGATGAACATTGGCGATATTTTTGGCAAAGCCATGGGAGGGCGCACCACGAAGAAACGTCTTTCGGTGCGCGATAGCTATGATGTTCTGATTGGTGAAGAGGCCGACAAACTGCTGGATGACGAAACCGTGACCCGCGCCGCGGTTGAAGCGGTCGAGCAGAACGGCATCGTTTTCCTTGATGAAATCGACAAGGTCTGTACCCGCGCCGATGCGCGTGGCGGAGATGTGAGCCGCGAAGGCGTGCAGCGTGACCTGCTACCACTGATCGAAGGAACGACAGTCAGCACAAAGCACGGTCCGGTCAAAACAGACCATGTCTTGTTTATCGCGTCAGGCGCGTTCCACATTGCCAAACCGTCCGACCTGTTGCCCGAATTGCAGGGCCGCCTTCCGATCCGTGTAGAACTGCGTGCGCTGACCGAAGAAGATTTTGTACGTATTCTGACAGAAACAGACAACGCACTGACCCTCCAATACACTGCCCTGATGGGGACCGAAGACGTCACCGTCAGCTTTACCAAAGACGGGATCGCAGCACTCGCCAAGATTGCAGCGGATGTGAACCAATCGGTTGAGAACATCGGCGCACGCAGGCTCTATACCGTGATGGAGCGTGTGTTCGAAGAGCTGAGCTTTACCGCGCCGGACCGGAGTGGCGAACAAATCGTGGTGGATGCTGCATTTGTCGACACCAATCTGGGTGAATTGATGAAATCTACCGATCTGAGTCGCTACGTGCTTTAACCCCTTCCCATTCACCCGTGCGTCAGCGATCTAGGGTGAATGGGCTATCTCCGTTTCCTTATCGAAAATCGTCTGTTCCTGTTGGCGGGCTTTCTGCTGACATTTACCTCGTCCTTCGGCCAGACCTATTTCATCGCGCTTTTTGCGGGCGAGATAAAGGAAGCCTTTGACCTGAGTGATGGGCAATGGGGCGGTCTCTATACGCTTGCCACAACAGCCTCTGCTATCACTATGGTCTGGGCTGGTGCGCTAACGGATCGCTTTCGCGTGCGTCAGCTTTCATTGGCTGTGATGCTCATGCTGGCATTGGCCTGTATCAGCATGGCACTGGTGCGCAATGTTATCTTGTTAGTGGTGATACTCTATGCGCTGCGGCTGATGGGGCAGGGGATGCTTTCACAGCTTGGTGCTGTTGCGATGTCGCGCTGGTTTATCGCCACGCGGGGGCGCGCTTTGTCACTCTCGTCGATGGGGTTTTCTGCGGGGCAAGCCCTGTTGCCAATCAGCTTTGTCGCCCTTCTTGCCACATGGGACTGGCGCGTGCTCTGGCTGGTGGCCGCGGGGTGTGTGGTGCTTATGATACCTGTTATGCAAACGTTGCTGCGGTATGAACGTACCCCCCAATCCATGGCAAAAGACGCGCAAGGCCTCGGGATGGGCGGGCAACACTGGACCCGCGTGCAAATGCTGCGTCATCCCTTGTTCTACATGCTGATCCCCCTGATCCTTGGCCCTGCCGCATGGGGAACCGCGCTGTTCTTTCAGCAGGTCCACCTGACCGAAGTCAAAGGCTGGAGCCTCGCAGGCTTTGTCGCACTAATGCCTGTCTTCACACTCTCCAGCGTCATCTTCATCTTTATCACAGGCTGGGCGATTGACCGTTTCGGGGTCAAATGGATCCTGCCCTTCCAGATTATCCCCTACGGCGTGTCGTTTCTGGTAATGGCCTATGCCGATACACTTTTTGCGGCCGGAATCGCCATGTTTATCTTTGGCATCGGGCAGGGCATGCAAGGTACAGCCACGGCTGCGTTCTGGGCTGTTTTCTACGGGACCCGAAATCTTGGCGCGATCAAGGCAGCGGCGGCAGCGTTGATGGTCTTTGGCACAGCCATCGGGCCAGGGATTAGCGGTGCGTTGATTGATCTTGGAATAGATTTCCCCGATCAGATGATCCCCATCGCCGGATTCTATTTCGGGGCGGCGGTTTTGGCGGGTCTGGGAATATTGCGCTATCAGCGCGATCTACCTGTGACGGCGTAAATATACGTAATACGCCCCGCCACCGCCATGGCTCACGTGGGCCTGCGCCACTTGCAACACAACTGATTTCAACGGCTGCATTGCCAGCCACTGCGGCACCTGATGGCGCAAAACACCGTGCCGCACAGGGATCGGACCACCCTCGTCACGCTGTTTGCCCTTACCCGTCACCACAAGGATCAGGCGTTTACCACTGGCATGTGCATTCATGACGAACCCCAAAAGGGCGGGGTGGGCGCGATCCAGCGTCATACCGTGCAGGTCAATTTTACCTTCGGGCCTCAGCTTACCACGCTTTAGCTTGCCAAAAGATTTCTGATCCATCTGGACGGGGGTCTGCCTGATATGATCATGGATTGCGGGCGCAAGATCATGGGACGGCCCGCGCGACTTGCCCATAGGCTTACCCAGCAAAACGGATTTCGCCTTGCGGATGCTGCGCGGATTATCGGCGGGCGCAGGCAGGCTTGCATCCGGATCAAACCGCTCAACCTCAAGATTGCTGCGCTGCATCGCTTGGGTATTGGCGCGCACACGATCCCAAAGCTCTTGATCCTCGGCTGTCAGCCGGCGGCGTTTCATATCGCGCTTTCAGGCAGCAAGGCATAGGCGCGCTGGATCGGCATCAGCACCAATAGACGACCGGGATCGCGCAACCGGCCTGCTGCGCGGCCTGCTTCATCACCTGTACCAAAAAAAACATCCGCACGCTGGGCGCCCTTGATCGCCGATCCAGTGTCTTGGGCGATCATCAAGCGGCGCAGCGGGTCTTTGCCGTCTTTCTCGATCCAGACAGGGGAGCCGAGACGCACAAATGACGGATCAACCGCAATGGTACGCATGGTGGTAATTGACCGGTTCATGGCCCCGAGCGGGCCCTTATCGGCTGGAACCTGACTCACTTCGCGGAAGAATACGTAGGATGGGTTATGATAGAGCAGGTCCTGCCCATCCACAGGATTACGCCGCACCCAGTTCTTGATCACTTGCGCGCTGACCTGATGGGGCTGGTAGACACCACGCCGCACCAGTTCCTGCCCGATAGATCGGTAATTATGGCCGTTGGACCCCCGATACCCTACGCGCACATAATTGCCATTGGGCAGACGGATGCGGCCAGATCCCTGTATTTGCAAGAAAAACAGCTCAACCGGATCATCAACATAGGCAATGACAAGGCCGCGCCCGTCCATCACGCCACTTTCCAGAATTTCGCGCCGCGTCAGCCAAGGGCGGATTTGCCGCGCTTCGGGCGGCATCTTATAGACGGGATAACGATAGCGTGCCGTTCGGGTGAGTGAGCCGTCAAGTTCGGGTTCGAAATATCCCGTGAACAGCGCCTCTTTCCCGTCACTTATCAGGACCGGCCGGAACAATAGCTCGAAAAACGCGCGCGGTTCTGGCCGCGATTGGGCGTAAGAGCATACCGCGTTCCAATCAGGGTCTTTCATGTCTTTACAGGTGTTCAGAAACGTCTGTAACGCAGCAGCGTGATCGTCATTGTCCCAACCGTCCAGCTGGTCAAACGACAACACATCATATTTGACCTCAGACGCCAAAGGCCCCGCCAACAGCGAGGCCCCGATAATGGCACTGATGCGAATTGCGCATTTTACCCGTCTGTAGAAACCAAGAACCAATTCGGATCATCCGAGCCCATGTGGCGGGAGAATACCCACGTATCTTTTTGCTTTTTAGCATCAGTGAGGCTGCCTTCGACAATCTCGCCTTCGCTGTTGCGCACGGCCTGTGTCAGTTCCGCCACAAAGCGCAATGTCATCTCTGCCTCTTTGGTGTCGGGATCAAGCGTCACGTTCTCTAGCGACATTTCGCGCACACCGATGAAATTCGCCTCGATCGTTAGGCCTTGATCTTCGCGGGCGGCAACACCGTCTACAAAGCTCTCGTAGATGTCTTCGGACAGGAACGATTTGATCTCGTCCAGCTCGCCTGTCTCGTAGCCCATGACAATCATCTCGTAGGCACCGCGGCCACCTGCAAGAAAATCGGTCACATTAAACGACGGTTCAATGCGCTTCATCTCGGCCAACGCACGTGCTTGTGCCGTGCCTTCGTCAAAGTGATCGGTGATATCGAGATCAGGACCACCTTCGATCACTTCAAAGGCTGGGCCGCTGCGCTGGGCAGGTGGTGTCGGCAACGGCGGCTTTTCAAAGCCTTCCCGCGTGCCGAGCACATTTTTCAGCCGCAGGATCAAAAAAACCGCGATTGCGGCAAGCACCAAAAGCTGGATAAGCGGCGAATTCATATGGACCTCTTGAAGACTGGGCGTAGAAACTAACGCGTTGGCCTCTTATGTAGGGTTGAAGGTGCTCCAAGTCCACTGTGGGCCCAATGAAAGGAAGCAATTACATGTGGCTTTTAATCGCATTCATCGCGGTCCCCCTGATCGAGATCGCATTATTCATCCAAATCGGCGGTTTTATCGGGCTTTGGCCGACCCTGTTGATTGTCCTGCTCACCGCAATTGCAGGTACCTATCTGGTACGTAGTCAGGGACGCATGGCGTTAGGGCAGCTTCAACGCTCGTTCAGCGAATTACATGACCCAACAGAGCCATTGGTCCATGGCGCGATGATCCTGTTTTCCGGCGCGCTTCTACTGACGCCAGGTTTCTTTACGGATGCAGTGGGTTTTGCCCTGCTGGTACCGGCGATCCGTCAATCTGTCTATAAATCCATCCGTGCCCGTGTGAAGGTACACAGCTTCGGCGCGCCAGGTGCTGGCGCACAGTATGATCCCAATCCCCCGCGCAGCAGCACTGATGTCATTGATGGCGAATTTACCGAATTGCCTGATGATGACGCGCCGAAAGGCACCTCGGGCTGGACCAAAAACTAAGGCGTTGAGCGCTTTGCCCTGACCTGATAAGCGGGACCGATTACATTCCAACCTCCAAAGAGGAGAGCCTATTATGGCCGAAGAAGCAGCCACTACACCCCCATCCCCACAACTCCGCGTTCTGGGGCAGTTCATTCGCGATATGTCGTTTGAAAACATCATGGCACAAAAAGGTGCGCCAAGCGACGTACAACCCGATGTTCAGGTTCAGGTTAACCTTGACGCAAAAAAGCGCAGTACTGAAAACCAGTATGAATCTTCCATCAAGCTGAACGTCACATCCAAAGCAAAGGGCGGTGACACTACGTTGTTCGTGCTTGAAATCGACTATGTCGGCATTTTCGACATTCAGGAAGTACCGGAAGAGCAGCTGCACCCCTTCTTGCTGATCGAGTGCCCTCGCATGATCTTCCCCTTCCTGCGCCGCATCGTCAGCGACGTTACACGCGATGGTGGTTTCCCACCGCTCAACCTTGAGAATATTGATTTCGTATCGCTTTACCGCAACGAGATCGCGCGCCGTCAGGCCGAGGCACCTGCACCTACCGCAGACGCCTAAAATCTCAGGCTTTTAGCCACAAAGCATCGCCGCCCAACTTGCTGACAAACTCGGCGTGGGCGGCGTTTTCTTTTTCGGACAAGCGCGAAGGCAGAGGGTTAGGGCGCGGGCGAGGTGTCCACTCGGCGTTGGTTTCACCTTCTTTTGGCGCAGCACGGGTTGATAGGCCGAAATCGGGCTGCTTACCGCCAATCAGCTCAAGGTACACTTCGGCCAGAATTTCACTATCCAGCAAGGCGCCGTGCAATGTCCGTGACGAGTTATCGATGCCGAAGCGGCGGCACAGTGCATCTAATGATGATGGCGAGCCGGGGAACTTTTTGCGCGCAATGGCCAACGTATCAATCGCCTGATCCCATGGAAGCTGCTGCAATCCCATTTTTGCCAGCTCGAAATTCAGGAACTTCATATCAAAGGCAGCATTGTGAATGATCATTTTGCTGTCGCCGACAAAATCCAGAAACGCCTGACCCACGGCCGCAAATTTCGGCTTGTCGCGCAAAAATTCATCGCCCAGCCCGTGTACCTGAAACGCCTCATTCGGCATCTCGCGCTCAGGGTTGATGTATTGGTGGTAAGTCTTTCCAGTGGCGACATGGCCAATCAGTTCGACTGCGCCAATTTCAACAATACGGTCACCCGATTGCGGATCAAAACCCGTGGTTTCAGTATCAAGAACGATCTCACGCATGGTGCTGGCTCCGAATGATTTGAACGATGTTTTGCACTTGGGCGCGGGCATGTTCAAGCGTGTCTGTCTCGATCACATAGGTTGCACGTGCGCATTTCTCTTTGGCGGGCAGTTGTTTACCTTTGATGCCCAGGAACTGTTCGCGCGTCATGGTTCCGCGCGCCAGCACACGTGCCTCTTGGGTCGCATCATCGGTAAAGACACACGCGGTTGCATCAACCCGCGCATCGCCACCTGTCTCGAACAACAAAGGAATATCCAGAACCACAATGTCTGTATCGGCTTTTGCTAGAAAATCAGCACGGTCTTGCCCCACCAACGGATGCACGATCGCCTCAATCCGCTTTAACGCGGTAGCGTCACGGCCAATAATCTCTTTCAACATGGCGCGCGATATTTCACCATCTATCACAGCTTCGGAAAAGCTATCTTCGAATGCAGGCACCGCAGCGCCGCCTGTTGCATAAAGCCGGTGCACAGCGGCATCAGCATCCCAAACAGCACAACCCTGATCGGCAAACATCTGGGCTGTGGTTGATTTACCCATCCCGATGGAGCCTGTGAGGCCAAGCACAAACATCAGCGAAGTGCCGCAGCACGTGTGGCGCGGTCAACCTCGGGACGGCGGCCGAACCAACGCTCGAAAGCAGGAACAGCTTGATGCAATAACATGCCCAAACCATCAACCGTTACGCAGCCATATTCCTCGGCGGTGGCAAGCATTCTCGTTTTAAGCGGCGCATAAACAAGATCCGTGACCACAGTGTGGGGTCGCAACCCGTCCAGTGGCACCCTTAATTCTGGCTTGCCGATCATACCCAGCGACGTGGTGTTTACCACCAGCGATGCATCATCCACCATGTTACCCGCTTGTACCCAGTCGAATACCCGCACACGGCTACCAAAATCCTGATGCAATTTGTCCGCGCGGACACGCGTTCTGTTAGACAATAAGATCTCTGGCACCCCAGCTTCGAGCAACGAAGAAATCACAGCACGGGCGGCCCCACCCGCACCAAAGACTGCTGCAGGGCCTGAACGGGGGTTCCAATGGGGCGCACCTGCCCTGATATTTTCAAGAAATCCATAACCGTCCGTATTATCAGCATGAATTTTTCCATCTTTGCGGAATATCAGTGTGTTGGCAGCGCCGATCAGGATTGCACGATCTGTAATAAGGTCAGCGATCTCCATCACTTTTTCCTTGTGTGGAACGGTAATGTTCACGCCCACAAACCCCATCTTGGGCAGTGTCCGCAGAACATTCGCCAACTCGTCAGCAGAAACATCCATCGGAATATAGTGACCTGCAATGCCATAAGTCTTAAGCCAATGGCGGTGCAACTGCGGAGATTTCGAGTGCGCTATCGGGGAGCCGATAACACCGGCCAAGGGAATACGGGGAAGCTCTGTCATTGGTCTATGTCTCCGCGCAAGGTCAGGTAACTAAGGATTTCCAACAAGGGCATACCAAGGACGTTAAAGTAATCGCCCTCAATACGCGAGAAGAGGCGCACACCTTCTTCCTCCAGCTTGTAGCCGCCTACAGCGTGCTGGATGCTCTCCCAATTTCGCTGCACGTAGCTTGTGATATAGGCATCACTTGCATCGCGCATCCGTAGGCGAACAACACCAACATGCCGCCACAAGGGCTTGCCGGCTTCGTAGATGACTGCCGCAGACAAAAGTGTATGTCGGTCACCACGAAGAGACTTGAGCTGTTTAATCGCATGATCGGGGGTCTGCGGTTTGCCAAGCAGCGTACCGCGATGCTCCAACACCTGATCGCAGCCGATGACAAGCGCGCCATGGTTTTTCTCACTCACCTTTGCCGCTTTCATTTCCGCAAGCGCATCGGCAATATCACGTGGCGGCGCGCCTTCGGCGACAAGCGACGCGGTGATCATTTCTTCGTCCACCCGTGCAACCTGCACCGCATGCGGCACCGCCGCCTGACTGAGCATTTGGGTTCGAATGGAGGATCCCGACGCAAGGATGATGTGTACACTCATGGGGATAACTCGCGCATAATCCTAAGAATTCATTAATGACAAGTTGTCGACAATAAACAGTTAGGGATCAAGAGGGCGCGGACAGAGGAGTCTCAGGAAGTTTGGCCATTTTTACTCCCCCGTGGAAAAGAACAATTATCAGGTCTGACAAGTCTGGCTATTCTCATTTCCTGCACGTGTTTATCCACAGGAAGAGATCTGTCTCACTATTCCTAAATATCTGATATTAATAATCTTTTGTACTTATTGTCCGGTTGCCCACAAGCGATGGAAGATCACTGTTTGGTTTTCTCATGGCAGGGGATAACAATTTAATCCACAGAAAATCCTGACACTACGTAAAACAACAATCTTTCTTTCCTTCTTTATTATTATAAAGAGAGGCGAAGACAGGGAGCATGACATGTCCGATATTTTGATCGCAACCTATCCATGGGTTAAGGGCATTCACATTATGGCTGTTATCTCATGGATGGCCGCGTTGTTCTATCTACCGCGCCTGATGGTGCATCACACGGAACGTGCAGGGCTAAGCGGCGAGATGCACGAGGTCTTTGCAATGATGGAATACAAGCTGGCCAAAGTGATTATGAGCCCAGCGATGATGGCCACGTGGATCTTTGGCCTTCTGTTGGTCTCAACCCCCGGAATTGTCTATTGGGGCGATGTCTGGCCTTGGTTGAAAGGCGCAGGCGTGATTGCGATGACTGTGTTTCATATGTGGCTGATGCGCCAAATGAAGGGATTCCAGCGTGGTGAAAACACTGTGACAGGACGGCAGTACCGGATGATGAACGAAGTGCCGACATTGCTGATGGTCCTGATAGTGTTTTCCGTCACAGTGAAGTTCTAGGTTAGGTTCCTGACCAGTCTAATTGACAGGCTGCCAGCCAGCGCGTAAAGCAGCGTAAGCACCCCGTTCGGGGATCGCAGTACCCGATGACAATTCAGACCGACCCGCCAGCGCAGAATTGCGCGGCTAAGGATATTTCCATGACACAAGAAACACTCAACCTCGCAGACCTCAAGGCGAAGTCACCCAAAAGCCTTTTGGCGATGGCCGAAGAGCTGGAGATTGAAAACGCCTCGACGATGCGCAAAGGCGAGATGATGTTTCAGATTCTGCGTGAACGCGCGGATGAAGGGTGGGAAATTTCGGGCGATGGCGTTTTGGAAGTATTGCAAGACGGGTTCGGTTTTCTTCGTTCGCCCGAAGCGAACTATCTTGCCGGACCTGATGATATCTATGTTTCGCCTGAAATGATCCGGCAGCATTCACTGCGCACAGGGGACAGCATCGAAGGCTTGATCAAAGCGCCTGATGATGCCGAGCGGTACTTTGCCCTGACCGAAGTCACGCAGATCAACTTTGAAGCGCCCGAGAAAGCACGCCATAAGGTGGCTTTTGAAAACCTTACGCCGCTCTATCCAGACGAGCGTTTGACAATGGAAATTGATGACCCGACCGTCAAAGACCGCTCGGCGCGGATTATCGATCTTGTTACTCCCATCGGCAAAGGCCAACGCTGCTTGATCACGGCGCCACCGCGGACAGGTAAAACGGTTCTGATGCAAAACATCGCCAACTCGATCGAAAAGAATCATCCAGAGTGTTATCTAATCGTTCTTCTGATTGACGAGCGTCCCGAGGAAGTCACAGACATGCAGCGGTCGGTTAAGGGTGAGGTTGTTTCCTCAACCTTTGATGAACCTGCCACACGCCACGTTGCAGTGTCCGAGATGGTGATCGAGAAAGCAAAACGTCTGGTCGAGCATAAGCGCGATGTAGTTATTCTGCTTGATTCCGTGACCCGTCTGGGTCGTGCGTTCAACACGGTTGTGCCATCGTCAGGCAAAGTTCTGACTGGTGGTGTGGATGCCAATGCACTGCAACGCCCAAAGCGGTTCTTTGGTGCGGCGCGTAATATCGAAGAGGGTGGATCGCTGACGATCATCGCTACAGCGCTGATTGATACTGGTAGCCGCATGGACGAGGTGATCTTTGAAGAATTCAAAGGTACGGGTAACTCCGAAATCGTTCTGGACCGCAAAATTGCAGACAAGCGCGTGTTCCCGGCGATTGACATCCTCAAGTCAGGCACGCGTAAAGAAGACTTGTTGGTTGATAAGATTGATCTTCAGAAAACGTTTGTTCTGCGCCGTATCCTTAACCCGATGGGCACAACAGATGCGATTGAATTCCTGATTTCCAAGTTGAAGCAGACCAAGACGAATTCAGACTTCTTTGACTCTATGAATACCTAAAACGTCACATAAATTCAAAGGCTTAGGTCTATGGATACTATTTTCGCCCAAGCAACAGCAGTGGGCCGCGCTGGAGTGTCCATTGTGCGGGTGTCCGGCCCTGGGGCCCATTTGATCTGTGAGCAGATGGTTGGAAAATTGCCTGAGGCCCGTGGATCTGCTTTGCGAATGGTTAGGGACCGCGAGGGCGGCTTTATCGATCAAGCTCTTGTGCTTCGATTTGACGGACCTGACAGTTTTACTGGTGAGGATGTCATTGAATTGCAGCTGCATGGCAGTATTGCAATTATCAAGCGCGTTTTGTCAGTTCTTGGACAGTTCGAGGGCGCGCGATTGGCCGACCCTGGAGAGTTTACGCGACGGGCACTTGAAAATGGTCGTCTGGATCTGGTGCAGGTCGAAGGCCTAGCTGATCTCATCGAAGCTGAGACAGAAGCACAAAGAAAGCAGGCTTTGAGGGTACTAACTGGTGCGTTAGGATCAAAAATTGAAGAATGGCGTCGGGCGCTGATCCGGGCAGCTGCTCTGTTGGAAGCTACAATTGATTTCGCTGATGAAGATGTCCCAGTTGACGTGACTGATGAGGTTCGTAGCCTATTGTCAGGAGTTGAGGCAGCGCTTGTTTATGAGATTAAGGGAACGAATGCGGCTGAGAGGATTCGAAGTGGTTTTGAGGTTGCTATCATTGGCGCACCTAATGTCGGTAAATCCACGCTTCTGAACCGCGTTGCAGGCCGAGAAGCTGCGATTACGTCTAACATAGCTGGCACAACCCGGGACGTGATTGAGGTACGCATGGATCTTGGTGGATTACCGGTCACTTTGCTTGATACGGCTGGTATTCGGGAAACTGATGATGTCGTTGAGACAATGGGCGTAAACCTTGCACTACGACGTGCAGCAGACGCCGACATGCGCGTGTTCTTGATGGAGGAAGGCGACGCTCTTCCGATGCAGCTAGAAGAAGGTGATGTCGTACTTCGTGCAAAAGGTGACGTGGGGTCTTCCGATATTCCGAGCGTTTCTGGTAAAACAGGGCAAGGTGTCGATAGTCTTATGGATCAGATAGAAGAACGGCTTTCGACGCTGGCGTCCGGTGCTGGCCTTGCTACCCATGAAAGGCACGCAAGAGCGATGGATGTGTCGCTGAGGAATCTGATATCGGTGAAGGAGCTTTTGAACCGCGGTCCAGATGAATATGAAATCGCTGCGGCAGAACTACGCATGGGTATTTATGCACTGGAGACTTTGGTAGGTCGCATTGATGCAGAGAATCTGCTAGACGAAATATTCTCAAGTTTTTGTCTTGGTAAGTGAGGATTGTTTCACGTGAAACATTTTGATGTTGTAGTGATTGGCGGTGGGCACGCAGGAACGGACGCTGCGCACGCGGCTGCGAGATTGGGTTCGAGGACTGCTCTTCTAACAATGTCGCGGGAAACGATTGGTGTAATGTCATGTAACCCAGCCATTGGCGGGCTTGGAAAAGGGCACTTGGTTCGTGAAATAGATGCACTCGATGGTGTTATGGGGCGGGTTGCCGATGCGGCGGGAATTCAATTTCGTCTCCTGAACCGTCGAAAAGGTCCTGCTGTTCAAGGGCCCCGTGCGCAAGCTGATCGGAAAATTTATCGAGAGACGATGCTTTCCGAGATTTCAACGCATCGGAATATTGAAATTATTCAAGGTGAAGCTGTTGATTTTATAATGGATGGTCCGCGAGTGGCTGGCGTTCTGCTTGGTGATGGATCACGCATGACAGCCGGCGCAGTCGTGCTCACAACGGGAACCTTCCTTCGTGGCGTTATTCACATTGGTGACGTGCAAAGATCTGGTGGCCGGATGGGCGACAAGGCGTCTACTCTGTTGGCGGACCGGATTGATGGGTTTGGCCTCGCTCTTGGCCGGCTAAAAACAGGCACGCCGCCGCGGCTTGATGGTCGGACGATCAATTGGGACGGTCTTGAAATGCAGGCCGGTGATGATGATCCGACGCTGTTTTCATTTATGTCGGGGGCTGCTCGATCACGGCAAATATCTTGTGGTATCACTCACACGAATGAAAAAACCCACGATATAATCCGAGAAAACCTTGAAAGCTCAGCCATGTATGGCGGCCATATTGACGGGGTGGGCCCCCGCTATTGTCCTTCAATCGAAGATAAGGTTGTGCGCTTTGCTGATAAAGCTTCGCATCAGGTATTCTTGGAACCAGAAGGCCTCGATGACCCCACAATATATCCCAACGGTATCTCCACATCACTGCCCGTAGCGGTGCAGGCGGATTATGTTCGTTCAATTGCTGGGTTAGAGGACGTAAAAATCCTGCAGCCAGGATATGCGATTGAATACGACTATGTCGATCCGCGTGCCTTAAAGCAAACTCTTGAACTCAAAGCAGTTCCAGGGCTGTACCTCGCTGGACAAATCAATGGTACTACAGGCTATGAAGAGGCGGCTGCGCAAGGACTGGTTGCAGGATTGAATGCCGCCTTGGCTGTCCAAGAGGCTGATCCTGTACTGTTCAGTAGGACGAATAGCTATATTGGTGTGATGATTGATGATCTCACAACACGGGGTGTGACGGAACCTTATCGAATGTTTACGTCTCGTGCTGAGTTCCGACTTTCACTGCGTGCTGACAATGCGGACCAGCGACTGACTGGCCTGGGCATCCAATTGGGATGTGTGTCAGAGCACCGTCGGGAAGTATTTCTCGAGAAGATGGTGAAGTTGGATAAGTGCCGGAGTTTACTCGATTCTCAGACCTTTACACCAAAAGAAGCGATGAATGTCGGAATCGAGATCAATCAGGATGGGCAACGCAGGACGGGTTTCCAGCTGCTTTCATTTACAAATGTTGATTTTGATCACCTACGGCTCTTGGATGCCGCCTTGAACGACGTGTCTGACGAAATCGGAGCGCAGGTAGCAAAAGATGCGCTTTATGCGAATTATGTGAAGCGTCAAGAGAAAGATGTCGCGTTGCTTCGGAAAGATGAAGGCGAACTCATTCCAGTACATTTCGACTATTCGGTTATTGAAGGCTTGTCGAACGAGCTCAAATCAAAGTTAATCGCGGGTCGTCCTGAGAACCTCGCTCAAGCATCGCGTATTGACGGGATGACACCTGCAGCGCTCACATTAATCCTTGCGATGATACGCAAGGGCTATCCAAGGAAATCAGCATAGTGGATAGTGTTTTCCTGTCGAATGTTTCACGTGAAACAATGGATGATCTGAAAGCATTTGAGGCGCTTGTCAAAAAGTGGACGAAGAAGATAAATTTGGTGTCTAGCGGTGATGTCGCCCAGATATGGGATCGTCACATAATCGATTCGATTCAGGTATATTCGTCAGCTCCAAGAGTTGGCCGTTGGTTGGATATTGGTAGTGGCGGGGGGTTCCCAGGCATCGTCGCTGCAATTCTAGCTAAGGCCGATACACCCAAGCGTGAATTTACGCTGATTGATAGCGACCAAAGAAAATGCGCGTTTCTTAGAACAGTTGCGCGTGAACTATCCTTGAATGTGAAAGTACTGGCCCAGCGAGTGGAAAGTATTGAACCGATGGGCGCTGAAGTTCTAAGCGCGAGGGCGTTTGACGATCTGGACGGCTTGTTGGTTCACGCAGAACGGCATTTGGCACCTGTAGGTACAGCCCTGTTTCCAAAGGGAGCGAACTGGAGAAAAGAACACGAGGCAGCACAGAAGAATTGGTCTTACGAGATCGATTTGATTAAAAGTACAACAAATCCCGACGCCACTATCCTCAAAATAAAGGAGCTCTCGCGTGTCTGATCTTTCCCGGCCTCCTGGTCCTAAAATCATTGCGGTGGCAAACCAAAAGGGCGGTGTTGGGAAAACGACCACAACAATTAACCTTGCGGCCGCCTTGGCTGAAAAGGGAAAGCGGGTTCTGGTTATCGATCTTGATCCGCAGGGGAATGCATCTACCGGTCTTGGTATCGAACTTGATGATAGAGAATTTACAACCTACGAGCTGTTGCTGGAGGATGTTGATCTTAATGACGTGATCTTGCCCACCAAAACTGAGAACCTCTTTATTGTCCCTGCAACGGTTGATCTAAGTTCAGCCGATCTTGAGCTTTTATCCAATGAAAAACGCAGCTTTCTTTTGCATGATGCGTTGCGCCAGACGCAGATGGACACGTTCGGTTTTGACTATATCCTAATTGATTGCCCACCCTCGCTGAACCTATTGACAGTGAATGCTATGATTGGCGCACACTCGGTCCTTGTTCCATTGCAGAGTGAGTTCTTTGCGCTCGAAGGGTTGTCTCAGCTCATGCTGACCATTCGTGAAGTCCGGCAATCGGGCAACAAGGACTTGAGGATCGAAGGTGTTGTTCTGACGATGTACGACCGCCGGAATAATCTCTCGCAGCAGGTTGAACAGGATGCACGGGATAATCTTGGTGATCTTGTATTCAGAACGATGATCCCACGTAATGTCAGGGTAAGTGAGGCTCCCAGCTTTGCAATGCCAGTGTTGGCCTATGATACCTTGTCCAAAGGTGCAAAAGCCTACCGTGAACTGGCGATTGAACTAATATCAAACAATGAAACCGCAGCCAAAGAGGTGCAGCATGTCGAATAATCAAGAGCGCAAGCGGGGCCTCGGCCGTGGGCTGTCTGCCCTTATGGCAGATGTGAGCGAGACAGAGACTGTCGCGGCCAAAGGACCATCTGCTGCGGATCAGATGGTTGCGATAGAGAAGATAACTCCAAACCCGGATCAGCCTCGCAAGCAATTTGTCAAAGATGACCTCGATGATCTTGCTGCTTCGATCAAGGAAAAAGGCGTCTTGCAGCCATTGATTGTGCGGGCGCGCGATGGAGGGAAATTCGAGATTGTAGCGGGCGAGCGGCGTTGGCGCGCTGCACAGATGGCTCAGCTGCATGAGCTGCCTGTGATCGTGCGGGAGTTTAGCGATATTGAGGTTCTTGAGGTCGCGATCATCGAAAACATTCAACGTGCTGATCTGAATGCCGCTGAAGAGGCTGCCGGCTATAAGCAGCTGATGGATAAATTCGGTCACACTCAGGAAAAGATGGCAGAAGCTTTGGGCAAAAGCCGTAGCCACATCGCCAATTTGTTGCGGTTGCTAAACCTGCCAGCGCCGATACTGGACTTGTTGCGTGATGGTCGCCTCAGCGCAGGTCACGCGCGCGCTTTGATTCCTGCGCAGGACCCATTGAAACTAGCGCAGCAGGTCATCAAAGGGGGTTTGTCAGTTCGTGCAACCGAGAGCTTGGTGAAACGGGAGCAAGCGGGTGATACAACTGGCAAAAGCGGTACCCAGTCTAAAGGCGATGAAAAAGATGCAGACACAAAAGCACTAGAAGGTGATCTGTCGGCCAATCTGGGGATGAAAGTGTCACTTTCGCACAAGTCTGGCCAAGAAAGCGGCCAGTTGACCGTTCAATACAAAAACCTTGATCAGCTGGATGAACTCTGCAGATTGTTGAGTAACAGTTAAGATGTCAGCAGGGCTGATGTGACTGAGTTAAGCACCTTAAACCCCTGATTTGTAACGATTAAACGACCATTTGTCTGTCTGATCATTCCAATTTCATTCAGATGCTCGAGCGTGCGTGGATCAAGTGGTTCTTGGGCGAGGTCTTGGTAGCGCGCGACATCAATACCTTCGCGTAACCTCAATCCCATCAGCAGAAATTCGGTCGCTTCATCGCAGGACGCAAGAACTTCGCGGCTCTGTTCTGGATTGCCAAGCGCTGCGGCATCGAGCCAGCGTTTGGGATTGCTATAGCATATTGTGGCGTGACGTTGCCCGTTACGCGTCAGTCGCCCGTGCGCGCCGGGGCCGATGCCTAGGTAGTCTCCATAGCGCCAGTAAATCAGATTGTGCCGCGACTGAGCGCTGTCCGATGCGTGGTTTGATACCTCATAGGCGGGCATGCCATTTGCACCGCATATGTCTTGAGTCAGGTCGAACATATCCGCCCCAAGATCGTCATCGGGAAGACCGCGTAATTTGCCCATTGCATACCGATCGCCAAATGCGGTGCCGTCCTCGATCGTTAATTGGTAGAGCGAAAGATGATCTATCGAAAGGGTTAGGGCCTGCTTCAGCTCTGCTTCCCATTCCTTAAGTGTCTGGTTCTGTCGCGCGTACATAAGATCAAAGCTCACCCGCTCGAATGTACTGCGCGCTATATCGAAAGCGGATAGGGCTTCATCTACTGTGTGGATGCGGCCAAGCCTTTTTAGGTCGGGATCGTTCAGGGCCTGAATACCCATAGAAATTCGCGATACCCCGCCATCACGGTAGGCCACGAACCGTCCCGCTTCTACCGAGCCTGGGTTCGCTTCCAACGTAATTTCCAGATCATTGGCAGTGGGCCACAATTTCTTGATTTCAGAGATTACCGCGGCGACCGTTTCAGGGTCCATCAAGCTGGGGGTGCCGCCTCCGAAAAAGACGGATGTCACTGTGCGGCCAGCAGTTTCCTGAGCATAGCGGTGCAGTTCGGCCAGATAGGCTGTTTTCCAAGCGGATTGGTCAATGTTGCGAGAGACATGACTGTTGAAATCACAATAGGGGCACTTGGCCTCACAATAGGGCCAATGGATATAGATGCCGAAACCACCCCGACGCCAATCCTCGTTCGGGTTATCTGTCAAAGCACTGTGCGAGCAGTTTTTTGAACGCGTCTGCGCGGTGACTGATGGCGTTCTTTTCATCGTGGCTCATCTCTGCAAACGTGCGGGTTTCGCCTAACGGCTGGAAGATAGGATCATAGCCATGTCCGATCGAGCCGCGCATCGGCCAGACATATGTGCCGTCTACGTACCCTTCAACCACTTCATCATGTCCATCAGGCCATGCAAGAACTAGTGTTGCACAGAACCGCGCGGCACGGGGATGGGGAGCATTTGCTTTCTCCAGCAGGTCGTGCGTTTTCTTCATCGCCATAACGAAATCACGTCCGTTTGGCGTTTCGGCCCAGTCCGCAGTGTAAACACCTGGCGCATTATCGAGTGCGGCGACTTGAATGCCGCTGTCATCGGCAAGGGCGGGAAGGCCTGTCGCCTTCACCGCAGCACGGGCCTTGATCCGCGCGTTTCCGATAAACGTGTTCTCGGTCTCTTCTGGTTCTTCCAGTCCCATATCGGCGGCACCCACAACCGTGATGCCAAGAGGGGAAAAAAGCTCCTGCATTTCTTCGAGCTTGCCCGCGTTGTGCGTAGCAATCAGAATGCGATCTCCCTCGAACTTTCTGCTCATGCGCATGCGGCCCGTTGTATCGCTGTCAGCTCTGCGATGCCCTTTTCGGCAAGGTCCAACAGTTTGTTCATTTGGGCCCGCGAATAGGTAGAGCCTTCTGCGCTCATCTGGGTTTCAATCATCTGGCCGCTTTCGGTCATGATAAAATTACCATCCACGCCTGCTTCGGAATCTTCTGGGTAATCAAGGTCCAGAACGGGCTGGCCTGCATAGATACCACAGCTTATCGCGGCAACCGGATCAACCAGCGGGTCCGAGATCACATCGCCAGCTTTCATCAATTTGTTCACCGCCAAACGCAGCGCGATCCATCCGCCTGTGATCGAGGCGCAGCGCGTGCCGCCATCTGCCTGAAGCACATCACAGTCAATGGTAATCTGACGCTCACCCAAGGCAACGCGGTCGACCCCTGCGCGCAAACTGCGCCCGATCAGGCGCTGAATTTCAACAGTGCGCCCGCCTTGCTTGCCCGATGCCGCCTCACGGCGCATCCGTGTGTTGGTTGCGCGGGGCAGCATTCCGTATTCTGCTGTGACCCAGCCAAGGCCGGAGCCTTTGATAAATGGCGGCACCCGCTCTTCTATGGTGGCTGTACACAAGACATGGGTATCGCCCATCTTGATCAATGCTGATCCTTCGGCGTGCTTGGTAAAGCCAACCTCGACCGAGACAGGGCGCATTTCGTCAAGTTTCCGGCCAGATGGGCGCATGGGATATTCCTTTTGGTTGATTTCCTCTCTCGATACCTGTCCCTCCCTTGCAGATGCAACCCCCGCGCCCTTAATGTGACGGTATGACAGACACATCAGGCATACTGCAGGAAATGAATGATCGTTCACGCGAGGTTTTCCGCCGTGTGGTCGAAGGGTATCTGGCAAACGGTGATCCTGTCGGATCTCGCACGCTGACACGGGATTTCAGCGAGAAGGTCAGTGCCGCGACCATTCGTAATGTGATGCAGGATCTTGAGTACCTCGGTCTGCTGGACAGCCCCCACGTAAGCGCAGGTCGTATTCCGACCCAGCTGGGGCTTCGCATGTTTGTCGATGGTCTGCTGGAGGTCGGTAACCCCGACGATGGCGACCGCGCCCAGATTGATGCGACGATGGGCCGTAACGCGGATGATGTCTCGGGCATGCTTGACCGTTTGGGCACAGCATTGTCGGGCGTTACGCATGGTGCATCGCTGGTTCTGGCCCCGAAACACGAGGCGCCGATCAAACATATCGAATTTGTATCGCTGTCACATGATCGCGCTTTGGCCGTACTTGTATTTTCGGACGGTCATGTGGAAAACCGCCTGTTCGCGCCCCCCGCAGGGCAAACCCCCAGCTCCATGCGCGAGGCCGCGAATTTTCTGAATTCTCTGGTTGAGGGTAAAACGCTCAGCGAGCTAACGCGCACAATCAAAACCGAGATGGGTAGACGCCGCCAAGAGATTGACGCTTTGGCTGCTGAACTGGTGGAAAGCGGTTTGGTGATTTGGGAAAGTGGGGAAGGGCATCCGGAGCGTTTGATCGTGCGCGGCCGTGCAAACCTTCTCACTGACAGCGGTGAGGCGCAGGATTTGGAGAAGGTCCGAAGCCTGTTTGATGACCTTGAGCGCAAGCGTGACATCGCCGATTTCCTCGAATTGGCCGAAGATGGCGATGGTGTGCGCATTTTTATTGGTTCAGAGAACAAACTTTTCTCACTTTCGGGTTCCTCTTTGGTGGTTTCCCCATATATGAACTCTGATCGTAAGATTATTGGTGCAGTGGGCGTAATCGGCCCGACGCGCCTGAACTATGGACGTATCGTGCCGATTGTGAACTACACGGCACAACTGGTTGGAAAGCTGATTTCCGACCGGAGTTAGAGGTGGAAAATGGCAGACCCGAACGATTTTTTGGATGATCCCGAAGCGGCAGAGGCGGAAGCCTATGCAAGCGAGATGGAAGAGATTGATGAAGGCGAATTGGCCCTCGAAGAAGTAATTCAGGAGCGGGACCAGTACAAAGACCGCTTTATGCGTGCGCTGGCCGATGCCGAGAACGCCCGCAAACGGTCTGAAAAGGACCGCCGCGAGGCCGAGAACTACGGCGGCTCAAAACTTGCCCGTGACATGTTGTCGGTTTACGACAATATGAAACGCGCGTTGGAAGCAGCCACCGAAGAGCAACGGACAATCTCTGGTCCGCTTCTGGAAGGTATTGAGCTTACCATGCGCGAACTGCTGTCGGTTTTCAAAAAGCATGGAATTACGCCGATTGAGCCACAAGTAGGGGATCGTTTTGATCCCAAGTTGCATCAAGCGATGTTTGAAGCACCTGTGCCAGACACCCGTGCGGGTGACATTATTCAGGTCGCAGCTGAAGGGTTTATGCTGCATGACCGGTTATTGCGACCAGCGCAGGTCGGCGTGTCATCTACACCTGGTTGAGCGCAAGCAATCATTCGTTACGAGAGGCGGTCATTCTTTGGCCGCCTCTTTCAGTTTATAGATGAGGTCTAATGCCTCTCGCGGCGTTAGCTCATCTGGCAAGATATCACCCATCATCATTTCCACGGCGGAATTTCTTACGGCGGGCGGTGGTGGTGTTGGTGTGGTTGAGAATAATGGTAGATCATCGATCAGGGTTTTCTGTGTTGCACCACCTTCGCGTTCGCCCTTCTCCAACGCCTCCAACACAATACGGGCACGGGCGATAACGGCCGCAGGCAGCCCTGCGAGTTGGGCAACTTGCACCCCATAAGACCGGTCCGCCGCGCCCTTCTTGACCTCATGCAAAAAGATCACGTCGCCCTCCCATTCTTTTACCGTGACAGTGGCGTTATCGACCCCGTCCAGTTTTGCAGCGAGTGCAGTCATTTCGTGGTAGTGGGTGGCGAACAGCGCACGAGACCGGTTCACGTCATGCAGATGTTCCAGCGTGGCCCACGCAATCGACAGGCCGTCATATGTGGCTGTACCACGTCCGATTTCGTCCAGAATAATCAGCGCGCGGTCATCGGCTTGGTTCAGGATCGCGGCTGTCTCAACCATTTCAACCATAAAGGTTGATCGGCCACGGGCCAGATCGTCGGATGCGCCAACTCGGCTGAACAGCTGACTTACCATCCCGATATGCGCGTGCTGCGCAGGAACATAGCTGCCCATCTGCGCAATTAGCGCCATCAACGCATTCTGCCGAAGGTAAGTCGACTTGCCTGCCATATTCGGACCAGTGAGCAGCCAGATCGCGGCATCGGTATCCGCACTCAGATTACAATCATTAGCGACAAATGGCGCGCCCGACTGTTGTGCCAGCGCCCGTTCGACGACGGGATGTCGTCCGCCCTGAATATCAAAGGCACGAGAGGTATCAACAATGGGCCGTACCCAGTTTTCGGACTGGGCCAGATCGGCCAAGGCAGTGGCCAGATCAATCTCGGCCAAAGCTGCCGAGGTCGCTCCGATTTCGCCAGCATTGTCCAATATCGCCTGACGCAGAGACGCAAAAAGCTGCTTCTCCATTTCTACCGCATGATTGCCGGCATTCAGGATCTTTGTTTCAAGCTCGGACAGCTCCACAGTTGTGAACCTTACCTGATTGGCGGTAGTCTGACGGTGGATAAATGTCTCGGACAGCGGCGGCGACAGCATCTTTTCTGCGTGGGTTGCAGTGGTCTCGATGAAATAGCCCAGCACATTGTTGTGTTTGATTTTCAGAGACGAAATGCCTGTATCAGAGACGAACTGTGCCTGCATTGCAGCAACGACACTGCGCCCTTCGTCGCGGAGTTGTCGCACTTCGTCCAATTCCTCGCGGTAGCCTTGCGCAATGAAACCGCCATCGCGCGACAACAGTGGTGGTTCGGCTATTAGTGCATCATCCAGCAAGGCAATCAGATCATCGTGTCCCGCCAGCGCAGCAACCGACGTATTTAGCAGGGTTGGTAAATCATGATCTCCCAGCATATCGTTCAGCTGTGCCGCCTCAGACAGGCCATTACGGATCGAGGCCAGATCACGAGGGCCACCGCGATCAAGGGAAAGGCGTGACAACGCCCGCTCAAGATCGGGGACAGCGCGTAGACGTTCACGGATATCCTGCGCGATACGTGTGTTCTGTGCTGCGAAATCAATCGCATCGAGCCGATCGTGAACAGTCTCTAATACGCGTGATGGGCTAGAAATCCGCCGTTCCAGCAGGCGTGCACCACTTGCTGTCATTGTGCGGTCCATCACAGACAAAAGCGACCCTGCGCGCCCACCGGTTAGTGCATGGGTCAATTCGAGGTTTCGCCGTGTTGCAGCATCAATCTGAACGGTACGGGCTTCGGTTTCACGCACTGGTTTACGCAACAGGGGCAGGTTACCCTTTTGTGTCAGGTCGAGATATTCGATCAGCGCGCCCATGGCTGAGACTTCGGCGCGGTTGAACGTCCCGAATGCCTCAAGCGAAGCAACGCCGAATAATTTGCACATCCTCGCTTCACCGCCTGTGCTGTCAAAGCTTGCACGGGCCAGATTGGTTAGAGACAGCCCGAACTCAGTCTCTAACGAACGGTGTACAGACTCTTTTCCTTCAGCAACCAACAACTCTGATGGCGCGAGCCGTGCTAACTCCGGCCCTAGACGGACCAGCGGTACAGTCATGACATGAAACGCACCGGTCGAGATATCGACCCACGCCAACGCGTGGGTGTCGCGTACGTCGGCAAAGGCAGCCAGATAATTGTGTCGCCGCGCTTCAAGTAGAGACTCCTCGGTCAGGGTGCCGGGTGTGACCAGCCGCACGACGTCGCGTTTTACGATGGACTTATTGCCACGTTTCTTTGCCTCGGCGGGGCTTTCCATCTGTTCGCCCACAGCCACGCGAAATCCCTTGCGGATCAGGGTCAACAGATATCCTTCGGCTGCATGAACCGGAACTCCACACATGGGAATGTCCTGACCGTCATGTTTGCCGCGTTTGGTCAGCGCGATGTCCAGCGCTTCTGCGGCGGCTACGGCATCGTCAAAGAACATCTCATAGAAATCGCCCATGCGGTAGAACAGCAGCGCATCCGGATAGCCGGATTTAATCTCCAGATATTGGGCCATCATTGGTGTGGTTGTGCCTGCGCTCATATACATTTCCCCCGCATCCTTCGTCCTTACAAAACCACACTCCCCGAGGGAAGGGGGCGGGCCGTATGGACGGCGACATGCATTGTGTTAGAACATACAAAAGCCCCCATTTGTGAGAACCGCAAAACAGTGCGTAACAAGGTTGATCTTTCATCTGATCCTGATCTGCTGTTCCTCAATCCATGGCGGGACAAGGGGCTCAAATTACTTGAGCCGCCTTCGTTTGTCTGGCGCGAGGTGGGGGGTGCGTTGATTGACGGGTTTGCCGTCAGTGCGCATGCCCAGATCAATGCAAAAATCAGATCGGTCATCACGCATACAAAACGGCAAAAGCAATTCACTCGTACTGTCGAGATCAACACAGTGCCCGCGGTTCTGGAAGATGCCAGCTTTCGCAAATCGCACGTCATGGTCGGGGAAAGACTGGTGCTGTCAGGTGCTTCTGCTTCGCGACTTTTTAACGCTTACCGTTGGGAAAACGAGCAGGCCAACAGGCCGCCTACCGAAACTATTGATGCTTTTTTAGCAGTTTGCCGAAAGGAAAATGCAGGCCGGGACCTTGCTGTAGAAAATACCTTTATAGAGTCGGATCTGGATTTCGCGGTAGAGTGTCGCAATACCTTCAACTACTTCCATTTCATGACAGAGTCTCTGTGCCAGCTATGCGTTCTGGACAGTCTGGGATTTCAGGGAAACATCTATTTCCACTTTCCGAACCAGACAGACAAACACCGTAGCTTTGCCGATGCTTTTGTAGAGGCGTTGTTTCCCGAATACACAGGCCGTGTGTTTTTTGAGCGCGCGCCCAAGCACTATGATCTCGTTTTGTCAGCCTATGACTTGGTCGGCGCGATGGCCCAGATGCCAGAGGATTCTATTGAAGGCCTAAAAGGTTTCGCTCCAAAAGACAGCGCCGTTGGTAGTGTTGATTTCCAGCCTGTTCTGGCGATGAATTCAGTGACGACCGCGTTGCTCAGCCTTCGCAAACGGGCGTTGCGGGCGATAGAGGGGCGTGATTGCAGCCATCTTCCAAAGCGGGTTTTCATTGGCCGCAGTGAAACCCACAGCCGCAATCGGCCCCTAGACGGGCAAGACATGCTCATGGAGCATCTGCGGCCTTTGGGATTTAAGTACGCCGTTTTCGAAGATTTGCAGCCGTTGGATCAAATCGCGTTGATGGCGCATGCCGAAATGATGGTGTCGCCGCACGGCGCAGGGTTCACCAACATGATGTTTGCGGCACCTGATGCGTATGTGATCGAGCTTGGAACATTGCAAACAGCCCAGCACAGATGGGCTGACTTTTGGCCCATGGCGCATGCAGCGCAATGCCGCTACCTTAGCTTTTTCGCTGATTTTAGTACTGATAACCCCTTATTAGAGCCTGATTTTGGAATAGACGGGATCGTACCCACGGCGTTGTCTACAGTTGCTGTATCACAGATATCGACGTTCATCGCAGCCGTGTTGGGGCCTGTCCCTGCTGTCTCCAGTATCAAGAACCTCAACCTGTTGGGTAAGCGGACCCTGCGGGCAGGTGCGGTTGCCCAGACTATTGCCCTGTTGGACTATCACAACGATATGGTTCTCACCGATGGTGCGCTGTGTCTGCTGCGTGCGGATTGCCACAAAGCGCTGGACCAGCCGAAATCGGAACTGGTGGCCATTGATCAGGCTTATCACGCAGATCCAAAGCGGTGGCAGACCCTTGTGAGGATGATCTGGTGCGCCAACAGATGCGAGCGCCCCGAGGTGATACGATGGGCATTAACCCGCCTTGCCGCTGATTTTCCCGAGCGGCATGATACATTCGTCGCCAATCATGACTGGGTTCGTTTCGTCGCATGATTGTGCGGGCGGCTGGGTGACGTTATGACGGTGCAAACAAATGTTGAAAGTGCCAGTCCGTGACAAAAACCAAAGTAACTTCCGAAGAGGCTCTTGCCTTCCATCTTGAGCCAACCCCAGGCAAGTTTGAAATCACCGCGACAGTTCCGATGACCACGCAGCGCGATTTGTCGCTTGCTTATTCACCTGGTGTAGCTGTGCCGTGCGAAGCGATCGCGGCTAATCCGCAGCTGGCCTATGATTATACAAACAAGGGCAACCTCGTCGCCGTTATCTCCAATGGTACTGCTGTGCTGGGTCTCGGCAATTTGGGCGCGCTGGCCTCCAAACCGGTGATGGAGGGCAAAGCGGTTTTGTTCAAACGCTTTGCTGATGTGAATAGTATCGACATTGAACTGGACACCGAGGACACTGAGGCATTCATCAATGCGGTCAAGCTGATGGGCCCCACGTTCGGGGGTATTAACCTTGAGGACATCAAAGCGCCCGAGTGTTTCATAATCGAACAGCGCCTCAAGGAAGAGATGGACATCCCTGTCTTTCACGATGACCAGCACGGAACGGCCGTGATTTGCGCGGCTGGCCTGCTTAATGCGCTAAAAATCTCGGGCAAAAAGATTGAGGATGTCCGCATCGTTTTGAACGGTGCAGGGGCGGCGGGCATCGCCTGTCTCGAACTGCTAAAAGCAATGGGCGCGCGGCACAACAACTGCATCATGTGCGATACCAAGGGTGTGATTTATCAAGGCCGCACCGAGGGCATGAACCAGTGGAAATCTGCCCACGCCGCGAACACCGAGGCACGCAGCCTTGCCGATGCGATGAAGGGCGCAGATGTATTCTTGGGCGTGTCGGTCAAAGGCGCGGTTACGCCCGACATGGTGGCGAGCATGGCGGACTATCCCGTAATTTTCGCGATGGCCAACCCCGATCCTGAAATCACACCTGAGGAAGCGCACGCCGTGCGCGCGGATGCAATCGTGGCGACCGGCCGCAGCGATTACCCCAATCAGGTGAACAACGTGCTTGGCTTTCCTTACCTCTTTCGTGGTGCGCTGGATATCAATGCGCGTGCAATTAATGACGAGATGAAGATCGCTTGCGCCCATGCCCTCGCCAACCTCGCACGTGAAGATGTGCCAGATGAGGTCGCGCTGGCGTATGGAAAGAACCTCAGCTTTGGGCGGGATTATATCATTCCAACACCCTTTGACCCGCGTTTGATCCACACCATTCCGCCAGCCGTTGCCAAGGCTGGTATGGATACAGGCGCTGCCCGCCGCCCCATCATTGATATGGACGCCTACGAGCTGGGCCTGAAATCCCGTCTTGATCCCACCGCCAATATCATGCGCGGCATTAACGCCCGCGCACGTGCCAATCAGGCACGCATGATCTTTGCCGAAGGAGATGATCCCAAGGTACTGCGTGCTGCTGTCATGTATCAGCGTCAAGGTCTGGGTAAGGCGCTCGTTGTGGGCCGATCCGATGATGTGAAGGCAAAACTGGTGGCCGCTGGTCTGGAGGATGCAACGCGCGAGTTGGAAATCGTCAATGCAGCCAATACGCAGCATTTGGATCTTTATAAATCCTATCTCTACAAACGTCTTCAGCGGCGTGGTTTTGACGGCAAAGATATTCATCGCCTTGCCGCCACGGACCGTCATGTATTTGCGGCGCTTATGTTGGCACATGGTCATGGCGATGGTTTGGTTACGGGAGCGACGCGCAAATCGGCTCATATTCTGGAACGCATCAATCATGTCTTTGATGCCAACGCCAAAGGCGGTGCCGCAGGGATTACCGCTGTTCTTCACAAAGGACGTATCGTTCTGATCGGCGATACACTGGTGCATGAATGGCCTGACGATAATGATCTGGCCAACATTGCGGAGAGCGGCGCACGCGTTGCACGGCATCTGGGGCTGGAGCCACGTGTCGCGTTTGTCAGTTTTTCAACCTTTGGCTATCCCGTGTCGGAGCGGGCGGAAAAGATGCATCTCGCGCCAAATGTACTGGATGCGCGTGGCGTTGATTTTGAGTACGAGGGCGAGATGACTGTCGATGTTGCGATGAACATCGAAAGCCAGAAGAACTATCCGTTCTCGCGCCTCACTGGTCCTGCGAATATTCTGGTCGTGCCAGCGCGCCATTCAGCCAGCATTTCCGTAAAGCTGATGCAGGAGATGGCAGGTGCTACTGTGATCGGCCCCATTCTGACAGGCCTTGATCAGTCAATTCAAATTGCCTCATCGACTTCTACCACCAATGACATTCTCAACATGGCAATTCTTGCGGCCAGCAAGGTAGGCAGCTGATATGATCTGGAACCTCGGCTCGATCAACATCGACAATTTTTACGAGGTTCCGCATCTGCCAGCCGCGGGCGAAACACTGGCTGCGACCAGCTATGGGTTTGGTTTGGGTGGTAAGGGTGCCAATATGTCGGTTGCAGCGGCGCGTGCTGCTGCGCGGATCAGCCATATTGGTGCTGTCGGCGCCGATGGTCGTTGGACGCGCGACCGTTTGCTGGAATACGGCGTGGATACCCCGCATATTGCCCAGATCGAAATGCCGACGGGCCATGCGAATATTGTGGTCGAACGTGGCGGCGAGAACAGCATTGTCTTGTTCCAAGGCGCGAATGTTCACTTGACCGAAGCTATAATCGGCGGCGCTTTGACCGAAGCTTCGCCCGGTGATTTTCTGCTGATGCAGAACGAGACGAACGGGCAGGAGTACGCTGCCGCAACTGCCCAGTCGTTAGGTCTGCGTGTGGCTTATGCTGCGGCTCCGTTTGAGGCCTCTGCGATTGAACGGCTTTTGGGCCGTATTGATTTGCTTGTTTTGAACGAGGTGGAAGCATCGCAACTGGAGGCTGCAACAGGCAAAACCGTTGGTGCGCTAGGTGTGGCGGATGTGATTGTCACATTGGGCGCGCAGGGGTGCAAATGGGTCTCTAATATAGGCGAAAAGCACTTTGATGCCTATCCTGCCGATGCGGTTGATACGACAGGCGCAGGCGATACTTTCACGGGCTATCTGGTTGCAGGGCTTGATCGTGGGATGGATATGGTGACCGCGATTGATCTGGCGCTAAAGGCAGGCTCGCTGATGGTGATGCGGCGCGGAACAGCAGATGTGATCCCGGATCTCAAGGAAATCCAGGACCGTTTTGGCATCTAGCCGGCAAAGGGCGCTGCCGATCCCCACAGTTCTTTTACCCGCCGGTCACGTCCGCATGATTTGCGGTATGCCTTATAGGCGTTCGCTTTGCTCTTCGGGCCAAAGCGGGTCAGGATGATTTTGCTGCTTTTGGCGTAGTTCTGATGATAGGCGTCGGCAGGATAGAATTTTCCCGCAGACAGAATTGGCGTTACAACCTTTTTACCAAGATCAGCTTGCGCCTTGGTTTTTGCCTGCTCGGCTGCTGACATCTGACTGCCCGTGGCGAAAATCGCTGTGCGGTAGCTTGGTCCACGATCACAAAATTGTCCGCCCGCATCCGTTGGATCGACCGAACGAAAGAATAGATCCAGAAGCTGGCCTGCGCTGATAAGGGCAGGGTCAAAGGTGATTTGTACGGCCTCATAATGCCCGGTACCGCCCGCTGTGACCTGTTTGTATGTGGGGTTAGCCGTCTTTCCACCTGCAAACCCCGATACGGCGCCTTTCACACCTTTAACCTTTTCAAAATCGGCCTCAACGCACCAGAAACATCCCCCAGCAACGGTGAGCGTTTCGGTTCCCGCGGCAGATGAGGGTGATGCCTGTACAATTAGGCCTATGGCGATCAACCCTGCCAATGCGATGGTCTTGATGTTGTTAAGTATGCTCATGATGCGCTCCTTTTATCTTATGCTGACCCTGCACGCGCGGCTGCGCAACGGATGATTGAAATTCTCACGCGCTGGTGATTTGAGTTTACCCGTCCCGCGACCCTGCTAAGACTACGCCAACACAATATACCGATAAAGGATCCTGCCGATGCGTATTGCCATGTGGTCTGGCCCCCGCAACCTAAGCACGGCGATGATGTATTCGTTCGGCGCGCGCGGTGATTTTTCGGTTATGGACGAGCCGTTTTATGCCCCGTATCTGCACGTTACCGGCGCGGATCACCCAATGGCGGCACAGATCATCGCAACCCATGAGACTGATCCGCACCGCATTGCCGACACCTGTGGAGGTAGCGGCACACCGCACCTCTATATGAAACATATGCCCCACCACATGCTGGATGGATTTCCTATGGATTGGGCGGGTGATTGTGTGAATGTTCATCTGATCCGCCACCCTGCGAGGGTTATTGCAAGCTACGCTGCGAAACGTGAATCGCCCACACTGGAGGATATAGGGTTTGTGCAGCAAACCGAGGTGTTTGATCGTTTGGGTGGGGTCGTGATTGATAGCACCGATATACGCGCGAATCCTGAGCTGATGCTCAAGAAACTATGTGATGCTATCGGTTTGTCGTTTGACCGCGCGATGTTGCAGTGGCCTGTGGGACCGCACCCTGATGATGGCATCTGGGCCGCGCATTGGTACGGTGCAGTGCATAAAAGCACAGGTTTTGCAGGTGTCGAAGGACCGTTACCCGATGTGCCAGATGTATTGAAACCCGTGCTTGAGGCCGCCTTGCCTTACTATCAGGGGTTACATCAACGCCGCCTTTCCCCGTGAACCACATAAAATCGCTGATACATGTTCAGCGTTCGTAAATGGTATCTGAGTTACCAGTAGCGGTGTAGCCGTTCTTTTCGGTTGAGTAACGAGTAGGCGACCCGAACAGTCATCCGTTCGGGTCGTTCGTGGTTTTTAGCGAGTGAAATTAGAACCTGTTAAAGTGTTCGGTCTGGTGTTGGATGGCACTTCTCATAAGCCCCTGCTCAAGATCACCTGAGCAGGGGCTTTGAGGTATCTTTCAGCTTACTTAAACCGCTTGTCGCGGGCTGCCAACAATTTGAGACGCAGCGCGTTCAACTGGATAAAGCCAGCGGCATCCTTTTGATCGTATGCCCCTGCATCGTCCTCGAATGTGACATGTGCTTCGGAATAAAGGCTGTGATCAGACCAGCGGCCAACGGTGCGCACGTGGCCTTTGTACAGCTTCAGACGCACGGTTCCTGTAACATGGGTCTGGCTGGCGTCGATGGCGGCTTGTAGCATTGTACGCTCGGGCGAATACCAAAAGCCGTTATAGATCAGTTCGGCGTATTGCGGCATCAGCTGGTCTTTGAGGTGCATTGCGCCACGGTCCAGTGTGATTGATTCAATAGCGCGGTGTGCCTCCAGCAGCAGCGTACCGCCCGGTGTCTCATAAATGCCGCGTGATTTCATTCCGACAAAACGGCCCTCGACCAGATCAAGACGACCACAGCCATGTTTGCCGCCCAATTCATTCAGCTTGGTCAGTAATTCGGCAGGGGAAAGCTGTTCGCCGTTCACGGAAACCGCATCACCCGCTTCAAATCCGACCTCGATATATTCGGGCGCATCAGGCGCATCTTCGGGATTTACGGTGCGCTGATAAACATAGTCAGGCGCGTCTACAGCGGGGTCTTCCAGAACCAGCCCTTCAGAGGATGTGTGCAGCAGGTTGGCATCCACAGAAAACGGCGCTTCGCCGCGCTTGTCTTTGGCAATGGGGATCTGGTGGGCTTCGGCGAATTCCAACAGTTTGGTGCGACTGCTCAAATCCCACTCACGCCACGGGGCGATCACTTTGATGTCTGGGTCCAGCGCGTATGCTGCCAACTCAAACCGGACCTGATCGTTGCCCTTGCCTGTGGCACCGTGGGCTACAGCATCCGCGCCTGTCTCGTGTGCGATTTCTACGAGACGTTTTGAAATCAGCGGGCGCGCGATGGACGTGCCCAGCAGATATAGCCCTTCGTACACAGCATTGGCGCGGAACATCGGGAATACAAAATCACGCACAAACTCTTCGCGCACATCTTCGATATAGATTTCGGAGGCACCCATCATCTCTGCTTTGGCGCGGGCTGGTTCCAGCTCTTCTCCCTGACCCAGATCGGCAGTGAAGGTCACAACCTCACAACCGTATTCGGTTTGCAGCCATTTGAGGATGATCGAGGTATCGAGGCCACCGGAATAGGCGAGCACAACTTTCTTGGGCGCGGACATGATCTCTTCCTTGTTCGAGTTACGCGGGTGGCCTAGCGGGTTTTCTGCGCCACAGCAAGCGAGATGGGTTTATTGACGCAGGTGATGTAGGGACATATCCAAGACCTCTGAAACAAAGGGCGGCGAGATATGAGCGAAGATTTCCAAATGGGCGCAATCGCAGCCACCCGTGCGATGCGGGCTGTGTTCCCCGCCACACCCCTGCTGAAAAACGAGCATTTGTCCGAGCGTTACGGCGCCGAGATTTATCTTAAGCGCGAAGACCTGAGCCCTGTGCGATCGTACAAGTTGCGCGGTGCGTTCAACGCCATGCGCAAGTTGATCCCCGAGCATCGCGTTTTTGTTTGCGCATCGGCTGGCAATCACGCGCAGGGTGTTGCGTTTATGTGTAGTCATTTTGGCGTCCGTGGTGTGATCTATATGCCGGTAACGACGCCCCAGCAGAAAATCCAGAAAACCAAGATGTTCGGCGGCAGCAATATCGAGGTGCGCTTGGTGGGCGACTATTTTGATAAAACTTTGGGTGCTGCTCAGGCGTTTTGTGCAGAGGAGGGCGCTTACTTCCTCTCTCCTTTTGACGACGACAATGTGATCGAGGGTCAAGCCTCTGTCGCGGTAGAGATTGAAGATCAATTGGGCCGCGTGCCGGATCACATCATCCTACCTGTGGGGGGTGGCGGCCTGTCTGCGGGCACGCGTGCGTTTTTCGGGGATCGGTGCCGTTACACATATGTCGAGCCTACGGGTGCGCCCAGTCTTGCCAGCGCGTTGGACAATGGCGCGCCGACTGATGTTTCGCCCATCAACAGCTTTGTAGATGGTGCGGCAGTGGCAAAACTGGGCGCGCGCACGTTCGAAAGGCTCAAAGACGCGCGGCGCGAAGACGTGATAAATCTGAGTGAAGACCGCATATGTGTGAGCATAATCGAAATGCTCAACGTTGAAGGCATCGTGTTGGAACCCGCAGGTGCGCTGAGCATCGAGGCGCTGGGCGAGGTGGCAGACCAGATCAAAGGTAAGACGGTTGTCTGTGTCGCTTCTGGCGGCAATTTCGATTTTGAGCGGCTGCCAGAAGTGAAGGAGCGTGCGCAGCGGTATTCGGGTCTGAAGAAGTACTTTATTCTTCGGATGCCCCAGCGCCCTGGTGCGCTCAAGGAATTCCTGAGCATCCTTGGCCCCGATGATGACATCTGTCGTTTTGAGTACCTTAAGAAATCGGCACGCAACTTCGGCTCGGTCCTGATCGGGATCGAGACGTTGAACCCAGATACATTCCCGCGCTTCCTGTCCCAGCTTGATGACGCAGGGTTCACCTATACAGATATCACCAATGATGAGACGCTTGCCCAATTCGTAATCTAGGGAGCGATCATGGATATTGCAGGTAAATCGGTTGTTGTGACGGGCGGGGCCAGCGGTATTGGTGCGGCACTGGCCCGACATGCGGCGCAGGCGGGTGCCAAAGTATGTATTGCCGATCTGAATATGGATTTGGCTAAGTCTGTCGCAGACGAGATTGGCGGCATCGCTACGGCTTGTGATGTTACCCAGGAATCCCAGATTATCGCAGCGATAGCTGCGGCGGAGGCGGCGCATGGCCCTGTGGATGTATTTGTCTCTAACGCGGGGTTGGGGCGCGGTGATCCTTCTCACGCTGCCTCGGCCTCTGATGCGGATTGGATGCTGAACTGGAATGTTCATGTGATGGCCCACGTTTGGGCAGCGCGAGCGTTGTTGCCTGCGATGATCGCACGTGGGTCGGGGCATTTTGTGAACGTCGCCTCGGCTGCGGGTCTGCTCAACCAGATCGGCGATGCGGCCTATTCCGCTACCAAACACGCCGCTGTCAGCTTTGCCGAGTCGCTGCTGATCACGCATGGCGATGACGGCATCGGCGTATCTGTTGTTTGCCCTCAATACGTGGCGACACCGCTGCTGGGACTGGGCGACGCCGATGCGCAAGGTAATTTGCTGACCGCGTCAGATGTGGCGCAAGCAGTCTGGCGTGGCGTGGCCGATGGAGCATTTGTTATTCTGCCACATCCTGACGTGGGCAAATACAACGCCCTGCGCGGTGCTGACCCTGCGCGCTGGATCAAAGGCATGCAGATGTTGCGCGCCAAAGCACTGTCCGAGCATGGCAGTATCAGTGTCGAAAGCTTTTACAAACTGGTCTAGGCCGCTTTGCCGTTTTCCAGCCCGTTCAGAAATGTGGTTTTACTGGCGTCATAGCAGGCAAGGATCGGGGGCAGGTCAACCGTATCCGCCGCGCCATTTGCTGCGGCGGTTTCGCCCAGCTGACACATCTGCGCAAACTCCTTGAACCCCAGATTAAGCGCACTGCCTTTGAGTGCGTGCAGATCAGCGCCAAGAGTTTCAACCTTCGGGGTGGTGCGCAGCGTTTCGATCATCTCTGAAACCTCTTCAATGAAGAGTTCGACCACATCGGGAAAGTCTTCCTCGCCGATTTCGTCGCGCAGCGTCTTGATCCTGTTCCAATCTATCATGTCAACCTCCTTGGGTCAGCATGCGATAGCGTGGAATCATTAATCGCTGGTAAGCAGTCGCGGGGTTTACGCTTCATCCCCTGTTAAGACGTGACGGGTATGCAGTGGCGCAGTGTACGTTGTGAAAGTTTTATGTCTATTGGTCCCCCAAATACTGCATCTGTTTCCAGTGTACCGCGCGGCGGTGCCATCCGGCATGTATTGGTCGTGGACGATAGTAAGCTGCAGCGCAAACTTCTGACTCTTGCACTCAAACGGTGGGGCTTTGATGTGGTTGAGGCTGAATCTGGCGAAGAAGCCTTGGAATTAGCCGTCATTCAAAAACCTGATCTAGTCCTCAGCGACTGGATGATGCCGGGAATGAGCGGGCTGGAGCTTTGCCAACGCTTTAGGGAGATGGATGGCGAGGATTACAGCTATTTTATCCTCCTCACCTCCAAAAGCGAGAAAGAAGAAGTGGCGCTTGGCCTTGATAGTGGCGCGGATGATTTCCTGACCAAACCTGTCGATAGCAATGAACTGCGCGCACGCATCACAGCAGGTGAGCGTATCGTTGAGATGCAGCGATCTATGGCGCAGGCCAACCGCCAGCTGAGCGAAACACTTGGCGAGCTTCAGCAGTTATATGACAATATCGACAGTGATTTACAGGAGGCGAAAAAGCTCCAGCAATCGCTGGTCAAAGAGCGGTTTCGCGCCTTGCCTGTGGGTGATTTGTCGCTGCTCTTGCGATCTTCTGGCCATGTAGGTGGTGATCTTGTCGGGTTTTTTGAGGCAGGTCCGCAATATATCGGGCTTTATGCGCTGGATGTTTCAGGCCACGGCATCAGTTCTGCGTTGATGACGGCGCGGCTGGCGGGCTATCTGTCCAGCGCCGCACCGGACCAGAATGTTGCATTGCACAAAAACGATCTGGGGGAGTATGTGCCGCGCTCGCCTGATGAGGTGGTCGCAGCCCTGAATGATCTCGTTCTCGACGAAATGGAGACAGAGCATTACTTTACTCTGTTGCTTGGGTTCGTGGAATTGGCGACAGGCCATATTGTCATGTCACAGGCGGGGCATCCACACCCCGCAGTGCAACGTGCGACGGGCGAAATACAACAAACTGGCCCTGGTGGCTTTCCGGTGGGCTTGTTGTCAGGCATCGGGTTTGAGCGGTTTGAGCTGACCCTGAACCGTGGCGATCGAATCCTTATCCTTTCGGACGGGGTAACTGAATGTCCTGGTCCTGATGGTGATATGTTGGGGGAGGAAGGGCTAACAGCATTAATGCATGATCTGGCCGATATGCGCGGCCCTGCTTTTCTTGAGGCATTGATATGGCGGCTTACCGAATTTAACGGCAGCGAGGATTTCCCCGATGATGTCTCTGCGATTTTGTTCGAATATCAGGGTCTGGATGCAACATAGCGTTCGAGGAAGCCACGCCCGCCGTCACAACCCAAGGCAGCAATTGCATCATCGGTATCAAGAATCAGTGTCTCGTGGTGGGGCTCGGTCGGGGCCTGTATTTGCCGCGCTGGATGCGCCACATAGATATGGCAGAGCTTTTCTGCCCAAAGGTCATACTCCGGCATGAAAACATACCGTCGGAACGCGCCAAGACGCAGGGGCTGCGCGATCGACCAGCCGATTTCCTCTTTTACCTCGCGGTAGAGCGCTTGTAGCGGGCTTTCGCCGGGGTCAATCCCGCCGCCAGGCAGCTGGATATCGATCACATCCTCAACATCTGCAGTCAAAAGAAAGCGCCGTCCGATAGGTAAAATGACATAAGCACCAGGGCGCATTGTATAGCGTTGTCCGCGCTTTGGCACTTCTCCCATACGTCTGATCATGATTGCCCCCTTTTGGTCATGGCTTGCCCGCCCTACATAGGCACGGTATGCCAAGCGCTTCGCGGTAAGGATAGACGAAAATGACAGATTCAAACAGCAGCGGGTGGGACGACACGGTTCTGCCATTCCAGCTTGATAATTCCGATATGCGCGGGCGCATTGCACGGCTTGATACAGCCCTTGCCGGAATTTTGGAGCAGCACAATTATCCCCCACAAGTCGAAGCCTTGGTGGCCGAGATGGCGTTGCTGACTGCGTTGATCGGCCAGACGATCAAGCTGCGGTGGAAGCTGCAGTTGCAGGTCCAGTCCAAAGGTCCTGTGCGGATGATCGCCACTGATTATTATGGCCCACAGACCGAAGGCGGCCCCGCGCGTATCCGTGCTTATGCCAGCTACGATGCGGATCGCCTGACAGAGGGTGCGCCCATCGATCAGATCGGCGAAGGGTACTTTGCGGTGATGATTGATCAGGGCAAAGGCATGACGCCCTATCAGGGCATTGCACCCCTCTCCTCCGAGAGCTTGTCAAAATCTGCTGAAGGCTATTTTGCCCAATCTGAGCAGCTTCCTACGCGTTTTGAGCTGAGTTTTGGCAAGTCAACTACATCGGATGAAGCCGATCGCTGGCGCGCGGGCGGGGTGATGCTGCAGCACATGCCAAAAGCATCGCCTTTTGCTGCACAGCAGGAGGGATCTGGTGATATCGTGCAGCCCGTTGATCTATTGGACGAGGATGAGCGTGAGAACTGGAAACGCGTGAACATCCTGCTCGACACCGTTGATGATCTGGAACTGATCGGCCCCACGCTGGAGCCATCGGATGTATTGCTGCGTCTGTTCCATGAGGAGCGTCCCCGCGTCTTTGAAAAACAACGCGTGCATTTCGGCTGTACCTGTTCGGAAGATCGCGTGCGGCAAAGCCTGTCGATCTATTCAGCCAAAGACATCAGCACCATGACCACTGACGACGGCCGCGTGACGGCTGATTGTCAGTTCTGTGGCGCGCATTATGATCTTGATCCCGCTTCAGTCGGTTTTGATGCTGAAACGGATGCATAACCAGCTTGAACACTTCCGTAATGCACTGGCGCAGACGGGTGTGGGGTCGTCGGACTTTGATCTAAATCCCGATACGGTGCTTCCAGCGGGGCGCAAACTGCGCCCTGCCGGTGTGCTTGCACCCATCATCGAGGATGCAAACGGTCTCAGTCTGCTGCTGACCAAACGCGCAGCAGCGCTAAAGCATCATCCGGGTCAGATCGCGTTTCCGGGAGGCAAGCAAGACGAAGGCGATGCCGATGTGGTTGCTGCCGCGTTGCGCGAAGCGCACGAAGAGATTGGTCTGCCGCCCGCGAATGTCGAAGTTTTGGGCACGTTGCCGCCCCATGAAACTGTGACCAGCTTTCACGTCACGCCTGTGATCGGTTTTGTGAAAGGACCGTTCGATATCCGCCCGGAACCTGGCGAAGTCGACGAAGTGTTCGCTGTGCCGCTGGAGCATGTGCTGGACCCTGACAATTATCTGATCCAGTCGCGCCGTTGGCGTGGGCAGATGCGCCACTATTTTGTCGTGCCTTACGGACCCTATTACATTTGGGGCGCAACAGCGCGTATGTTGCGGGCATGGACCGAGATTATTCAAAAATAGATCCTGTTGATGCGCCGTGGCTGACCGCTCCGTCAGCCTGCGCTGTGATGGATGCGATTATTGCGGGCGGGCATTCGGCCTACTTTGTGGGCGGTTGTGTGCGAAACGCGCTGTTAGGTGCTCCAGTAAGCGATGTTGATATCGCGACAAGCGCTGTGCCGGATCAGATCATGGCGCTTGCGAGGGACGCGGGCCTGAAACCTGTTCCAACCGGCATTGATCACGGGACGATAACTGTCGTGTCGGGTGGCGTGGGGTATGAGGTCACGACATTCCGCCGCGATGTACAGACCGATGGTCGGCGTGCGGTGGTCGCGTTTTCTACAGATATTTCGGACGATGCCAGCCGTCGCGATTTCACTATGAACGCTCTTTATGCTGATCGCCATGGCGCTGTTGTTGACCCTCTGGGCGGTTTGCCTGACCTGCGCGCGCGCCATGTGCGGTTTATCGAAAACGCGGATATGCGCATCCGAGAAGACTATTTGCGCACGCTGCGTTATTTCAGATTTCATGCGTGGTATGGAGATACCGCGCAGGGGATGGATCCTGATGCGCTGGCGGCGATAGCTGCGAACCTTGATGGGCTAACGACCCTCTCGGCGGAGCGGATCGGAGCCGAGGTGTCAAAGCTGCTTTCGGCGTTTGATCCGTCCACCGCTTTGGCCGCGATGAGCCAAACAGGCGTGTTAGGAACGATTTTATCAGGTGCCGATATACGTTTCGTTCTTTTGATGATCCATAGTGAACAGGCGCTTGGCGTTTCCCGTGACTGGATCGGGCGGTTGGTCGCGCTGGGAGGGGAAGACGTTCCAGAACGCCTGCGGCTGAGCAAAGCGGAACAGCAGAGATATGCGATTATTCATGCCGCTGCATATGAAGGAAAGTGCTTGTTAGAGACTTCTTTTGATCATGGTGCAGCGATTGCTGCGCAAGCCTACCTGCTCCGCAACGCCCTCTCCGAGAGCATGCCTGACGCGGAATTTATCGGAACTCTGAGGGCAGCGGAGGCACAGGTATTTCCGATATCAGCCCGTGATCTGATGCCCGCGTATCAGGGGGCGAAATTGGGCGCGCGGCTGGCACAGCTGAAATCGGCATGGATCGCATCGCACTTCAAACTTACCAAAGATGCGCTACTGTCACTGCCAGCCCCGTGATGCGCGTTGACGATGCATCAAATCTGTCAAAGTTAGTCTCTATTTAAGGCCATGCCTATGTTCCGCTTCTTTGAAAACCTTGTCGACCCGTATGAGGACTACCCGCCTGATGACCGTCCGCCGCGTGATTTGTGGTCGTTCTTTATGGGCTATAGCAAGCCATTCAAAAAAGTGTTCGCCCTCACGGCCTTCATGTCGATCGTTGTTGCAGCGGTCGAAGTCGGGCTGATCTATTACATGGGCCGTATCGTTGATCTGCTGGATCAAAACCCAGAGGAGATGTGGGCGCGTCATGGCACCGAACTCATCATCGTGGCGCTGTTCATCGTGTTTTTGCGCCCGATTTTTCAGGCGATTGATGTGGCGCTGGTAAGTAACGCGATCCTCCCGAACTTTGGGACGTTGATCCGCTGGCGGGCGCACCGACAGGTTTTGCGCCAGTCCGTTGGCTGGTTCGAGAATGATTTTGCGGGCCGCATTGCAAACCGCATCATGCAAACACCCCCCGCAGCGGGCGAGGTGGTTTTTCAGGCCTTTGACGCGATTTCTTTTTCGCTAGCTTATCTGATTGGTGCCGCAATTCTGTTGACGTCGGCTGATCCGCGCCTGCTCCTGCCGCTGGTGATCTGGTTTGGCGTGTATTTTATGCTGTCGCGCTGGGCGATCCGGCGCATCGGGCCAGCGTCCAAAGCGGCGTCTGACGCGCGCTCGGTTGTAACGGGGCGGGTGGTGGATGCCTATACCAACATCCATTCGGTAAAAATGTTCGCCCATCACGACCGCGAAGAACTCTATGCAAAGGAAGCTATTGAGAAAGCACGCCGCACGTTTCAGATAGAGCAGCGGATTTACACGATCATGGATTTTTCGTTGGTGTTGCTCAACGGTCTGTTGATCGTCGGTGTTGTTGGTTGGGCCTTGGCCCTGTGGATCGGGGGTGAGGCGAGCGTGGGCACTGTCGCTGCTGCCGCTACTTTGACGCTGCGCCTTAATTCTATGACGGCATGGATTATGTGGGCGCTGTCTGCATTCTTTCGTCAGCTGGGGGTCGTGGCCGAAGGGATGGAGACGATTGCGCAACCGATCACGCTGGTCGATGCCCTGAACGCAAAGCCGCTTGCGTTGACGGACGGGCGGATCGAAATGCAGGCATTGACCCATCACTACGGGCGCACTTCGGGTGGATTGAATGCTGTCGATCTGGTGATTGAGCCTGGTCAAAAAGTGGGGCTGATAGGGCGGTCGGGTGCAGGCAAATCGACTTTGCTCAAGTTGTTGCTGCGGTTCTATGATGCCGAAGCGGGCAAGATCATGATTGACGGTCAGGAGATTACAGAAGTTACCCAAGACAGTTTGCGCCGCCAGATCGGAATGGTGCAACAAGACAGTGCCTTGCTCCACCGTTCGGTTCTTGAAAATATCCGTTATGGCCGCCCTGACGCCACCGAGGAGGAAGCGGTCGCTGCCGCCCGTCAAGCCGAGGCGCATGATTTCATTCAAGAGCTGCAAGATCCTGAAGGGCGCACCGGATACGCTTCGCGTGTTGGCGAACGTGGCGTTAAGCTGTCGGGCGGTCAGCGGCAACGCGTAACGCTTGCGCGCGTTATCCTCAAGGACGCGCCGATCTTGTTGTTGGATGAGGCCACAAGTGCATTGGATAGCGAGGTCGAGGCGGCGATCCAGAAAACGCTCTATGGCATGATGGAGGGTAAGACCGTAATTGCCATTGCCCACCGCCTGTCAACCATCGCGCGAATGGACCGGATTCTGGTGCTGGATGAGGGGCAGATCGTTGAAGATGGTACACATGACGCGCTTTTGGCGTCAGGCGGGCTATATGCCCAGTTCTGGGCGCGTCAATCAGGCGGGTTCCTTCAGATAGATGAGGAAGAAGAAACCGCGTGAATATCGGAGACTGGATCAATCCTTTTCGCCCCGCTGACGGGCCCCCCCCGCAAACATTGGGTGCCTTCATGCGCTGGTGCCTCTCGGGGGCATGGCCCGCATTGTGGTTGGCGGCGGCGTTGTCCGCAGTCGCTGGCGCGCTGGAGGCGGGCACAGCCTTGATCCTTGGTTGGGTGATTGATGCCGCCGTCGCGAGTGGACCGGATGCATTTTTTGACGGTCAGAACACTGCGATGATTGCGGTGGCTATCGGGTTTTTCCTGGTTGCGCGGCCGTTGTTCTTTGGTCTCTCTGCTGCGTCTAACGCGATTATTGTGCAGCCCAACGTGAACCCTTTGGTGTTGTCGCGCCTGCATCGTTGGTCGCTGGGTCAGAACGTGACTTTCTTTGACGATGATTTTGCGGGCCGTATCGCGCAAAAGCAGATGCAGGCCGCGCGTGCCGTGACGGATGTCGCGTCGGAGATGATTAATGTGGTGGCCTTTGCGCTGGCGTCGCTGGTGGGGTCAGTGCTGCTGCTGACGGCGATCAACGGTTGGGTTGCTGTGGGGCTTGCTGTTTGGCTGGTGCTTTATTTCGCGCTGATCAATTGGTTCTTGCCACGCATTCGCGCACGCTCTGCCGCGCGTGCGGGTGCGCGATCGCTGGTGTCGGGGCAGGTGGTTGACACAATTACCAACATCAAGACAGTCAAACTTTTCGCCCATGACGATTATGAGGACCGCGCGGCATTGGATGCGATGGGCAGCTTTCGCAACCGTTCGCTTGAGTTCGGATATCTCGCCGCTGGCTTTCGCTTTGCGCTGATGAGCCTTGCTGGCATCCTGCCTGTGCTGCTGATTGGTGCGACAGTATTTCTGTGGCAGCGCGATATGGCCAGTGCGGGTGACATTGCGGCAGCGGGTGCGATTTCGATCCGGATCGCGCAAATGACGGGCTGGGTCAGCTTCACGCTTATGGCGATCTATTCGAATATTGGTGAGGTAGAGGACGGGATGCGTACCTTGACCCCGCGCACAAGGCTGGAAAACGCCGAAGGCGCCCCCGCCTTGGTTGCCGAAGAGGGCGAGGTCAAATTCGATGGTTTGCAGTTTAACTATGGCCGTGAAAATGGCGGGATCGAGCAGATCGATCTGACCATTGCCGCAGGTGAGAAATTGGGCGTGGTCGGGGCATCGGGTGCGGGTAAATCGACACTCGTTGCGCTGATGCTAAGGCTATATGAGGCCGAAAAGGGCAGGATTGTAATCGACGGTCAAGACATCCGTGATGTGACACAGGAAAGCCTGCGTCGGTCCATCGCGATGGTCACGCAGGAAACTGCGATGTTCAACCGCTCAGCCCGCGATAACATCATGTATGGCCGTCCTGATGCGACTGAAGACGAGATGATAGAGGCGGCGAGAAAAGCCGAGGCACATGAGTTCATTCTTGAGCTTGAGGATCACAAAGGCCGCACAGGGTATGACGCACATCTGGGCGAGCGCGGCGTGAAGCTATCCGGTGGGCAACGCCAGAGGATCGCTTTGGCGCGTGCCATTCTCAAAGATGCGCCTATTCTGGTGCTGGATGAGGCGACAAGTGCGTTGGACAGCGAGGTCGAAGCCTCGATCCAGAGCGCGCTGGAGCGGGTGATGCAGGGTAAGACCGTGATGGCGATTGCGCACCGTCTATCCACGTTGCGGGAGATGGACAGGATCGTCGTTCTGGCGGGTGGCCGCATTGTTGAGACTGGCACGCATGAGGCGCTGTTGGCCCAAGGTGGTCTTTACGCCGGCTATTGGGAGCGGCAGTCAGGCGGCTTTCTGGATATCAAAGCCGCAGAATAGGGGCTGGCGCGGGTTAACGCGCGGCGCTATGGCGGGGGTATGACAGAGTATAAAATCACACGCCTTGGCCTTTATGGCGACGGTATCGCCGAAGGCCCCGTCTTTGCCCCCATGACCCTCCCCGGAGAGATCGTCACAGGTACACTGGATGGATCAACGCTGAGTGATGTGAAAATCATCACTCCGTCCGAGGAACGGGTGGCGCCGCCCTGTCGTCATTTCAAAGCTTGTGGCGGTTGCCAGTTGCAACATGCCTCTGACCCGCTTGTTGCTGCGTGGAAAACCGATGTGATTGCGCAGGCTTTGGCGGCGCAGGGCATCCGCACCGAGATCAGGCCGATCCTCACTTCGCCCGCCCAATCCCGCCGCCGTGCGACATTTGCGGCGCGCCGTACGAAAAAGGGGACAATGTCTGGGTTTCACGGACGCGCCTCTGGCACCGTTATCGAGATTCCCGATTGCCAACTGGTTGAACCTGCTCTTCTGGCCGCGCGTGAGATCGCCGAAAGCCTGGCAGAGCTGGGCGGCAGCCGCAAAGCCACGCTGGCTGTGACAGTGACGACCTCGCCGCGGGGTTTGGACGTGCAGGCCAGCGGCGGCAAGCCTCTGGACGGCCCGCTGCGGATCACGCTCGCGGGGTTGTGTGAAAGCCGTGGGTTTGCCCGCCTGACGTGGGAAGACGAAGTGATTGCCCAACGCGCACCCCCGGTGCAACGCTTTGGCAAGGCCGATGTATGTCCGCCTCCGGGTGCGTTTATGCAAGCCACTGCCCATGGTGAGGCGCAATTGCTGGCCGCTGTGCAAGAGACTGTTGCTGGGGCCAAGCGCATTGTTGACCTGTTTGCAGGCTGCGGCACATTCACCCTGCCGCTGGCCGAACACGCCGAGGTATTCGCCGTTGAAGGGGAGCGCGAGATGTTGGAGGCCATGGACAAAGGCTGGCGCATGGCCAAGGGCCTCAAGACTGTAAGCCATGTGGCGCGTGATCTTTACCGTCGTCCATTACTGCCTGATGAGTTCAGGAAATTTGACGCCGTGGTTATGGACCCGCCCCGCGCAGGTGCCGAAGCACAGACAGCCGAGTTGATCCGAAGCGACATAAAGCGCATCGCGTATGTGTCGTGTAACCCTGTGACCTTTGCCCGTGATGTTGCCCAAATGGTTGCGGGCGGTTTCACGCTGGATTGGGTGCAGCCAGTGGATCAATTCCGCTGGTCGTCGCATGTGGAACTTGCCGCGCAGCTGTCCCGCTCATAACTCTGCGAAAAAATGCCCATGATCACGAAAAATTACAAATTGACGTCTTTGTGAAGCGCGTCAAACTTGTTATGCTGTAAGCAATAATGATCCGACAACGGATAGGGCAGCAGGCATATGAAACGTAGACATCTGATATTGGGTGGCGCAGCAGTTGCGACTCTTGGGGCATGTACCCCCAGTAAATTCAAGCGGTACAATGGCCCTGATGTCACGGGCATCGTCGTCAATAAGGGCGATAGAAAAATGTACCTGCTCAATAAAGAGCGCGTGCTGAAAGAATACGACATTTTTCTAGGATTTGCGCCTGAAGGGCATAAGCAGATTGAAGGCGATGGTAAAACGCCCGAAGGCATCTACCGTATTGATCGCCGCAACCCTAACAGCCGCTTTCATCTGTCGCTTGGTATTTCTTATCCCAACGCTGAAGATATTCGCGTGGCCCGTGCGATGGGTAAATCACCTGGTGGTGAGATCTTTATTCATGGTCAACGTCACCCCATGCGTTTGGACAAGGGTGATTGGACATGGGGCTGCATTGCTGTGAGCAACAAAGAGATGGAGCGTATCTACGCTATGGTTCAGGATGGCACGCCGATTGCCATAAACCCGTAAGTGCAGTTCGGGCGGCTTAGCCGCCCATCACAAGCGTCCACCAGATTTTACCATTTTCTTCCTGATACCAGGAAAACCCCATTTTACGCGCATCGGGTGACATGATGATCCGTCGCGTATCGGGCTGCGACATCCACGCTCCAAGTGTTTCAAGCTCTGACTCGTACGTTTCCGAGATCACTTCGCCTACAAGAGGACCCGCAAACCCCACACGGCGAACACGATCAACGGGCGACGAGCCGTCCGATCCGAAGTGCCATGGACGGTTTTGTACCTGCATGTCTCGTGAGTGTGTCGCGGCGGCGGCTGTCAGTTGGGAATCAAGCTCAACCGGAGGAAGTGCAGATGATGTGCGCAGCGTGTTAACCGAATCCAGCATACGGAACGGGATTTTCCCCGCTTCGCGCTGGCTGATCTTGTAGGCCGTGGCGATCGGGCGGCCGTCCGCGCCGACCGACGGACCAGCAGGCTGGCAGGCCGCGAGGCCCAGTACAGCAACCATTAGAACGGTGAAAAGACGGATCATTACGCTACTCCAAGCCTAAATGTGTGGGTGAGCCATACATGCTGAGGTGCAACACTTCAAATACACTTCGCAGTGAACCGCCCATGTCACACGGGTTTGATTTGAAAACGTGTCTTTGGCGCAATATATGACTGATATGAGCTTTTTTAGCCGGAGACATGAAATGTCAGACCATACTTTCAAAATGAACACCCGCCGCGGGTTCCTTGCAGGGAGCGCCGCTATGCTGGCCGCACCCGCAATCGCACAGACCACGGGCGCGGATGTGAACAGCCAAACAACAACCGAGACAGAGCGCGACCTGACCGAAGTCGTCCGTCGCAATATCTCCAGCTTTCGCACGCTTAACTGGCAGCCGTATTTCAGCAATACAAAGAACGGTGCGATCCTTGTAGATATTGATAGCCGCGCTGTTCATTTCTGGTCCGAAGATCAAAGCGAGTACAAATTGTACCCCTCCAGTGTGCCGCTGACCCAAGAGCTGACCCGCCGTGGTCGCACGCAGGTGACACGCAAAGTCGAAGGCCCCAGCTGGCGGCCGACCCCTTCGATGCTAGAGCGGAACCCGGAGTGGCCCAAGTTTATCGGCCCTGGCCCTGACAATCCGTTGGGTACTCATGCGCTGTATCTCAGCTGGACCTACTACCGGATTCACGGCACCCATGACACGCGCAAAATCGGGCGTCGTTCATCAAACGGGTGCATCGGCCTCTATAACGAGCATATTGCCGAATTGTTTGGCAAAGCCAAAGTAGGCACTCAGGTGTTGCTAATTTGACGACATTTTGTTGATACTCGTGAGTGTGGAGTGAATGTCTGTTCCAATCAACGCGCAGATGCTATTTACGAAATATCACGAGGTAAGTCTTAGGCGCGTTTCATGCTGAGAATCGTGGCGCGCCATCTTCTGGAGGTTATTTACTATGAAAAAACTCGTTCTCGCTGCTGCTCTGACAGCTGCTGCTTCTTCCGCTTCCGCTGGCTCGCTGGCAGATCCGATCATCGAAGCACCGGTTATCATTGAAGAAGCATCCAGCTCTTCCGCTGGCGTTCTGGTTCCAATCCTGCTTTTGGTTCTGGTTGCTGCAGCTCTGGCTGACTAAATTTCGGTCTATGACTGATATGAAAAAGGCGGTGCAGTGCACCGCCTTTTTTCTGTTCTAGCTATCGGATTGTGAGAGGCGGCGCTAATCGACCGCATCGAGGTAGGTGGACCTAGATCCAGCCTTTCAAATTATCGCGGATGATATTCGACAGCGCATCAATATGTGCGTCATCGTCGTTGAGGCACGGGATATAGGTGAAGTGTTCGCCACCTGCCTCTTCGAAGCTCTCGAAAATCTCTTCGTTGATCTCCTCAAGCGTTTCGATGCAGTCAGCCGAGAATGCAGGCGCGCAAACGGCGATGTTCTTTTTGCCCTGCTCGGCCAGACGTGCGACTTCTTCTACAGTATAGGGCTGCAACCATTCTTCCGGGCCGAATTTCGACTGGAAGGTTGTCTTGATCTCTGTGTCGTCCCAACCCAGCCGCTCTTTCAGCAGACGCGTGGTTTTCTGACATTGGCAATGGTAGGGATCGCCCTCCATCAGGTAACGCTTCGGTACGCCGTGATAGGAACACACAAGGATATCGGGCCGCGTATCAAGCTCGGCGTATTTTGCTTCGATGGATTTTGCCAATGCGTCGATGTAATCGGGGCGGTCAAAATAGGGCTGCACGGTACGGCTTGCAGGCTGCCATTTTTCCTTCCCCAGCGCCTCAAAGAACTTATCACAGGCAGTGGCCGATGTTGCACCTGCGTAGTGTGGATAGAGCGGAAAGAACAAAATCTTCTGACATCCGGCTTTGACCAGCTTTTCAACTTTGCTTTGCGTGGAGGGATTTCCGTAGCGCATACAGAAATCGACCATCACCTCATCGCCATATGCCTTCTTCATCTCGGCCGCGATCTTGACTGTCTGCGCCTTGGTGATTGTCATCAAGGGGCTTTCGCCGTCTGCTTCGTTCCAGATCGACTTATAGGCGGCCCCAGAGGTAAACGGACGCTTTGTCAGGATCACCAGTTGGAGCAGCGGTTGCCAAAGCCACGGGGAATAGTCGATCACACGGCGGTCCGACAGGAATTCACCCAGATAGCGGCGCATAGACCAATAGTCATAATTGTCAGGCGTTCCTAGGTTGCCGACAAGCACGCCGATCTTGGGCTGTGGTACTGGTGGGTGATCAGCATCAGCGTGGATCGGGCATTTGGCTGTCTCGGCGGCGTGCGTATCTTTCATCGGACTGTCCTGCATGGTGTAGGCCTTCACATAGATAGATTTTGCTTGGGGTCAATCGCGCAGGGGCTTTTCTGGTATCCCCAGCGCATCGGCAAGCCGTGTTTTTGCCGACCCCGGGCGCAGGGGCTGTGGCTGTGATGCATCCGGTGCCCATCCTGTCAGCACCTGAAGCTCAAAGCTAGCGCGGAGTCTTCCGGAGGGCGCGGCAAAGTGATGCGCATAGAGAGCTTGTGCATGATCAAACACCGCACGCCGGGTCGGTTGGCGCAAACGTGTCGCCAACGCATTGGCTTCGCCCATTGCACGGATATCGAGCATCAGGTGCCAGATGTCGCGATATTCAACTGTTAGTGTCGTTGTGTCCGCTACTGGCAGGGAAAATCCGGCCCGTTGCAGCAATCCACCCAGATCGCGCAATTCGGGCAAGGGGGCGATGCGGGGCGATAGGCCACCCGTTACCGCGATTTCGGCTTCGCCCAAAGCACGGCGGAGTTCTTGTAGAGTGTCCCCGCCAAAGCTGACTGCGATGAACAGGCCGTCCGGTCGCAACGCACGGCGGCACTGGATCAATTGCCCAACGGGATCATTCGCCCAATGTAGCGCCATCATATGTGCCACAAGATCATGGGACTGCGGCGCAAGATCTATTGTTTCCGCATCAGCAACAATCTTGGCGCCCGCATAATGGTGCGCCCAAAAGCCGGTGTGGCCTGTCACCAAAGCTGCGTCCGTAAACGACTTGTTAACCATATCCAGACGATCCTGAAGTTCGGTCAACGCGGCTTCGTGCAGAAACATGCCGTCTGCGGTGGCACGGGTGCGATGCGCTGCAAGAGCGCGGATGTCTGTCATCGGTTTGGTCATAGGGGGTACATAGGCTGGTGTTGGCGCAACTTCAAACAGCTGTATCGCTGATTTACCCGCCGCGCTGCATCACCTGTGGCGACACGGTAGAAAGTGATTTTGGTCTTTGCGGTACGTGTTGGCGCGACACTTCGTTTCTGGGGGGCGTGATTTGTGATGGATGCGGTGTGCCGCTCACAGCAGGCGGGCAGGGTGACGTGCATCATTGCGACACCTGCCTTAATGCGCCGCCGCCTTGGGTGCAGGGCCGTGCTGCCCTCGTCTACAAAAATACCGGTCGCAAGCTGGTGCTGGCGCTCAAACACGGCGACAGACAGGAAATGGCCAAGCCTGCAGGCCTATGGATGGCGAATATGATGCGCGGAACGTTGGCCGCGGACACGCTTGTAGTGCCTGTCCCCCTGCATTGGTCACGTCTGCTGAAGCGCCGCTATAACCAGTCTGCCTTGCTGGCCAGATCGGTTGCCCGAAAACTGGATTTGCCGTGGTGCCCTGATGCGTTGGTGCGTACCCGCCGCACGCTCGCCCTGGAAGGGATGAGCCGTGAGGCCCGCTTTAAAATGCTGGACAACGCAATCAAACCCCATCCACGACGCGGCGCTCAGATGTTGGGCAAGCCCGTGCTGCTGATCGACGATGTCATGACCACTGGTGCGACCCTTATGGCATGTACGCAGGCCTGTCAGGCTGCTGGGTCAGGCTCCGTTCGTGTGCTGACCCTAGCAAGAGCGGTCAAAGACGCTTAAATCCTTTCTCAACTTATGTTGAAAAAGGACCACGCCATGAACACCGTCGAAATCTATACGTCCCCGCTCTGCGGCTTTTGCCATGCGGCCAAGCGTTTGTTGAACCAGAAGGGGATCAGCTTTTCCGAGGTTGATGTGCTGGCCAACCCCGACCGCAAACCCGAGATGATACAGCGTGCGAACGGGGGCCGTACCGTGCCGCAGATATTCGTTGGTGATGTGCATGTGGGCGGCTGCGACGATCTGTATGCACTTGAGCAAGCAGGCAAGCTCGACGCGTTGCTGGCCGCATGAAGATAGCCATTCTCCAGCTGAACGTGAGCGATGATCCGGCTGCCAATCTGGCAGGAACGCGTGCGCATCTGGCCGAGGCAGCGGCGCAGGGGGCAGCGTTTGTTCTTACCCCCGAAGTGACCAACTGCATCTCGACCAACCGCGACCACCAGCGCAGCGTGTTGTATCATGAGAAGGATGATCCGACATTGGCAGCCCTGCGTGCGGATGCTGCTGCGCTGGGCGTATGGCTGTTGATCGGCTCTCTCGGCCTCAAGACCGAAGATGCGGACGGGCGTTTTGCCAACCGTTCGTTCCTGATCGACGACACGGGCGGGATTGTTGCGCGGTATGACAAAATTCACATGTTCGATGTGCAGGTTACACAGACGGAGACATGGAAAGAATCAGCTGCCTATCGCCCGGGATCGCAAGCAGTGCTGGCACAAACCCCTTTCGCTAAAATCGGAATGACGATTTGCTATGATGTCCGCTTTCCTGCGCTCTATCAGGCGTTGGCAGATGCGGGTGCGCAAATAATGACGGTTCCGGCAGCGTTTTCGCCCGTAACAGGGGCAGCACATTGGCATACCTTGCTGCGGGCGCGGGCGATTGAGACGGGATGTTTTGTGATCGCACCGGCGCAGACGGGTACGCACAGCAGCACAGCACATAAAACCCGCGATACTTACGGTCATTCGCTGGTGGTGGCGCCTTGGGGCGAAGTCATCATGGACGCAGGGACAGTTGCAGGGCTATATCTATGCGAGATTGACCTGACCCAAACCGACGCTGCCCGCGCGCGCGTCCCCAGCATGACCCACAAGCGCCCTTTTGACGGACCAACATGAGCGAGACTTCCAACACTTTGGCAATTATGCTGTTCAGCGAAATTCTGGGAACAGATCAGATTTTGCGCAGCAGGCTGGGCAAGGTCCTGCCAAAAGGTATGGAGATTTCTCATTTCTCGGTCCTAAACCATCTCGCTTGGCGCGATGGGGAGCGTTCGCCCGCGCAGTTGGCCGAGACATTTCACGTCACGCGGGGCGCGATGACCAACACACTCAATAAACTGGAGTGGGCAGGCTATATCCACATCCGCCCCGATTGGGATGATGCACGGCGCAAGATGGTAGCCCTCAGTCCGGCAGGCCGCCATGCGCGTGATTCGGCCCTCAGCACGATTGCACCCATGATCACACAAATTGTCGAAGATCTGGGGGAGGACAAAGCGCGGTCCGCCCTCCCCATTCTGCGCGAATTGCGCAACAAGCTGGGCTAGGGGCTGTTCAGTATTTCGGCTTCAGGCTGGCTGTTACATAATTCACGCTCAGATCGCGTGCCGACAGGCTCCAGCTCCATAAGATCGGGTTAAACACAAAACCCTTGCGATCCACGGGTTTTAGTCCGGCCTCGTCCAACAGCTTGTATAACTCGTCTGGCGTGATGAATTTGGACCACTCATGGGTGCCTTTCGGCAACCAGCGCATGACATGCTCTGCACCTATGATTGCTACTACATATGATTTCGGATTGCGGTTGAGGGTTGAGCAGATGTGCAATCCACCTGGCTTCAGCAATTGCCGACAAGCGGTCAGATAGCTTATCGGAGAAGCGACATGCTCAACCACTTCCATGTTCAGCACCACATCAAATTGCTCACCTGCTTCTGCCATCGCTTCGGCTGTGGTGTGGCGATAATCGATATCAAGGCCAGATTGCGCAGCATGGATTTGCGCCACGGGGATATTGCCCGCAGCAGCATCGGCACCAACAACATCGGCACCCAACCGCGCCATCGGCTCGGACAGCAGCCCCCCGCCGCAGCCGATATCAAGGATGCGTAGGCCTTTGAACGGAGCCTGCTCTGTCAGATCGCGGTCAAACTCGCCCGCAATCTGGTCTGTGATATAATCCAGTCTGCACGGGTTGAGCATGTGCAAAGGCTTGAATTTACCTTCCGTGTCCCACCACTCGGCAGCCATCGCTTCGAATTTTGCGACCTCATCAGGGTCAACCGTGCTTTGATGCGCTTGCATTTCGGCGCTCCTCGTATTCAATGTCGTCTTTCGTACTATATAGGCAGGTAATGGATAAGACCCCTGATCAAAAGCGCGCAGTGCAATATCTGTATCCCCCTATCGACCCGTTCGATCGGCGGATGCTGGCCGTAGGGCAGGGGCATACAGTTTATGTCGAGCAATGTGGCAACCCTGACGGGATTCCCGTTGTTGTGCTGCATGGTGGCCCAGGCGGCGGGTGCAGTCCGTCGATGCGTCGTTACTTTGACCCTGACAAATATCGTGTCATCCTGTTTGACCAGCGCGGTTGTGGCCGTTCGACGCCCCATGCTTCCTGTGTGGATAACACCACATGGCATCTAGTTGCCGATATCGAACTGATTCGCGAAACGCTGGGCATTGCCCAATGGGTCGTCTTTGGCGGCAGCTGGGGTGCGACACTTTCGCTGATCTACGCCCAGACCCATCCGGCTGCTGTACGCAATCTGGTACTGCGCGGCGTCTTTCTGATGACGCAGAGCGAGCTGGACTGGTTTTATGGCGGTGGTGCGGGCAAATTCTGGCCCGAGGTTTGGGATAAATTCACCGCACTTGTGCCGCACGACGAGCGTGACGATTTTATCAAGGCCTACCATCGTCGCCTCTTCTCGGATGATATGTCGCTGCAGACCCGCTATGCGCGGGCATGGTCGGGATGGGAGAACGCATTGGCGTCGATATCGTCTTCGGGTCAAATGATTGAGGGACCAGGGGAATATGCACGCGCTTTTGCGCGGCTTGAGAACCACTATTTCATCAATGCCGGCTTTTTGGAGTACGACGGCCAGATTCTGGCCCAGATGGACCGGATTGCGCATATTCCCGGTGTGATCGTGCAGGGCCGCTATGACATGATTTGCCCGCCTCACAGCGCCTATTCGATTGCCAAAGCATGGCCGAAGTCCGAGCTGAAAATGGTACGCAACGCGGGGCACGCCCTGAGCGAGCCTGGTATCAGTGCAGAGTTGGTGCGTGCCATGGACCGGATCGCAGCAACATGAGCCGTAAGCCCCTTGATCGTCGTGCGTTATTTGCCAGTGGTGCTGCGGCAGCGCTTTTGGCGGCGGCTGGGGTAAGTGCGGGGCCGTTGCCACAGCGCGGTGGCAAATTGCGTTTGGCGCTTTCTGGCGCGTCGCGCAGTGATGACTGGGTTCAGGGCGACGGGTTATTCATGCAGGTGGCAAGGGTTGGACTTGTATTTGAAACGCTCACCGAAGTAGCTGCTGACGGAACGTTGCGTGGTGCGCTCGCGACGGGCTGGACCAGCAGCGACGATGCAACTGTCTGGACCTTTGATCTGCGCAGCGGTGTATCTTTCCATGACGGGGCGGATTTGACGTCAGCAGATGTCGTCCATAGCCTTTCAGGGATTGGTGCAGTGCGCGCTCTCTCGCCATCGCGTTTTCAGATTACGCTGGATTCGCCTGATGCGGAGCTTCCTTTCACCCTTGCGCATCCTTCGCACATCCTTCGCCCCGCGCATGTGGCAAAGGGTGATATTGGCACAGGTCTCTACCGTGTGGAGCGGTTTGCGGCTGGTCAGCAATTGCTGACCACGCGTGTGGCGTCACATTGGAAGGATGGACAAGCGGGCTGGTTTGACGCGGTCGAGCTTGTCTCGATCCCCTCTAGCGATGTGCGTGTTCAGGCAGTCGCAGAGTATCTCGTGGATGGTGCGGATGTGGTCGATGCCTCCGCGCTGGGCGGTTTTGACGATATCGCTGTCTGGAACGGGCAGGCTGTTTCGCGCAGTATCGCGATGCCTGCCGTATTGGGCCAAGGTGTGTTTGACGATCTGCGCGCGCCACAGCGGTGGTGGGGGGCTTGATGTTCCGGGCTTCCCCGCGTATATGAACTTCCAACAGCGGCGCGCTCGGGTCCAAACCAAGCGCCCACCGAACCTCTGATACGGGCCGCGCGCCCGTTTTTTTGTGCCTGAAGGCAATATACTTATGAACAACGATCTGATTGCAAAAGCAGCGATGGACCGCCGTCTGGCGGAAATCATCACCCCAGTCATTGAGGACATGGGGTTTGAGCTGGTTCGCGTGCGTCTGATGACAGGCAAGGCATCAACACTGCAAGTGATGGCCGACAAACCTGACGGCGGTATCGAGGTGGATGATTGCGCCCAGATCAGCACTGCTATTGGCGCGGTACTGGATGTCGAAGACCCGATCACAGATGAATACGCGCTTGAGGTATCTTCCCCCGGGATCGACCGCCCGCTGACGCGCCTCAAAGATTTTGCGAATTTCGAGGGATATGAGGCGAAGATCGAAACAGATGATCTGATCGACGGCCGCCGCCGCTTTAAGGGCCAGTTGGCGGGTGTCGAGGGAGACGAAGTTCTGATCAACATCGAAGAAGGCACAGTAGGCCTGAAATTCGAATGGCTGACAGATGCCAAGCTGGTCCTGACGGACGAGCTGATCAAGGAAATGCTGCGCCAGCGCAAAGCGGCTGGTGCAATCGACGAAACTCAATTCGATGAAGTGCAGACACACATGTCTGACGAGGGAGAGAAATAATGGCCATTACATCCGCAAACCAGCTGGAGCTTTTGCAAACCGCCGAAGCTGTCGCCCGTGAAAAGATGATCGACCCCAATCTGGTGGTCGAGGCGATGGAAGAATCTCTCGCCCGTGCGGCCAAGTCGCGCTATGGCGCGGAGATGGACATTCGGGTGGCGATTGACCGGAAGACAGGTCGCGCAACATTCACCCGCGTGCGTACAGTTGTGGCCGATGACGAGCTTGAGAACTATCAGGCCGAATTTACGGTTGAACAGGCCAAACAGTATATGGCCGATCCCGAAATCGGTCAGGAATTCATCGAAGAAGTGCCGCCTGTTGAAATGGGCCGGATTGCAGCGCAGTCGGCCAAGCAGGTGATCCTTCAGAAGGTCCGTGAAGCCGAGCGTGACCGCCAGTTCGAAGAATTCAAAGACCGCGCAGGCACGATCATCAATGGTTTGGTCAAGCGCGAAGAGTACGGCAATGTTATTGTCGATGTGGGTGCAGGCGAAGCAATTCTGCGCCGCAACGAGAAGATCGGCCGCGAATCGTATCGCCCCAATGACCGTATCCGCGTTTATATCAAAGACGTGCGCCGTGAGCAGCGCGGCCCGCAGATTTTCCTGAGCCGCACCGCGCCCGAGTTCATGGCCGAATTGTTCAAGATGGAAGTGCCCGAAATTTATGACGGCATCATCGAAATCAAAGCAGTGGCCCGTGACCCCGGATCGCGTGCGAAGATTGCCGTGATCAGCTATGATAACTCCATCGATCCTGTCGGGGCCTGTGTTGGTATGCGCGGTAGCCGTGTTCAGGCTGTTGTGAACGAGCTTCAGGGCGAAAAGATCGACATTATTCCGTGGAACGAGGATACACCTACCTTCCTTGTGAATGCGCTTCAGCCCGCAGAAGTATCCAAAGTGGTGCTGGATGAGGAAGCAGGCAAAATCGAAGTTGTTGTCCCCGAAGAGCAGCTTAGCCTAGCGATTGGCCGTCGGGGCCAGAACGTGCGTCTCGCCTCACAGCTGACGGGTCTTGATATTGATATCATGACAGAGGAGCAGGAATCCGAGCGCCGTCAGGCAGAGTTTGAACTGCGCACCAAACTATTCATGGACAACCTTGATCTGGATGAGTTCTTTGCCCAGCTTCTGGTGTCCGAGGGGTTCACCAACCTCGAGGAAGTGGCCTATGTCGAAGTGGACGAGCTGCTTGTGATCGACGGTGTTGACGAAGATACCGCAGCAGAATTGCAGGCCCGCGCCCGTGACGTGCTGGAGGCGCAGAACAAGGCAGCCCTCGATGCCGCACGTGCATTGGGTGCAGAAGACAGCCTTATTGAATTTGAGGGTCTGACACCCCAAATGATTGAAGCGCTGGCCAAAGATGATGTAAAAACACTTGAAGACTTCGCGACCTGTGCGGATTGGGAGCTGGCTGGTGGCTGGACCACCGAAAACGGTGAGCGGATCAAAGATGACGGTGTGCTTGAACCCTTCGAGATGACACTTGAAGAAGCACAGCACATGATCATGACGGCACGTGTATTGCTGGGTTGGGTTGATCCTGCCGAGCTTGAAGCATCAAGCGAAGAAGCTGATGCAGACGAGGAGGCCGAGGCCTGATCGCAGGCCTCGGGGTAGCCGGAATGGGACGCGGTGGCGCATCCAAAGACCGCGAAAGCGGAGCAGAGCGCAAGTGCATTGCCACAGGTGAGGTGCAACCAAAGTACCGCCTCGTGCGTTTCGTTGTTGGACCTGAAGGGCAAGTTGTGCCCGATGTTATGGGCAAGCTGCCTGCGCGCGGTATCTGGGTCACCGCAGATCGCGCGGCCATTGAAACGGCAGCCAAAAAGGGGTTGTTCGCGCGCAGCGCAAAGCAGCCTGTCAAAACACCGGATGATCTGGTGCAGGAAGTAGAACGTCAGCTGGCCCGCCGTGTGGTGGATCTGATTTCGATGCAGCGCAAAGCGGGTAAAGCCGTGGCGGGGTATGAAAAGGTCAAAGGCTGGTTGCAAAACGAAGAGGCGCTGGTGCTGATCCAAGCTGTGGACGGATCTGGACGGGGCAAATCGAAACTGAGTACACCGCACTATGGCCATTACATTGGCTGTCTGACTGCGGATGAATTGGGTTTGGCATTCGGACGCCAAACTGTGATACATGGGGCGCTCGCCTCTGGTGGACTCACTCTGCGTGTTGTAGAGGAGGCCCATAGACTGAACGGCGTGCGCAAAAACGAGGCTGGTATCGACCAGCCGAAAGGATAGACGAGCTAGATGAGCGATAGTGACGGCAGAAAAACACTGGGGCTGGGCGGTTCGCGCCCCAGCAACGTAAAGCAAAGCTTTAGCCACGGACGTACTAAAAACGTCGTGGTGGAGACCAAGCGCAAGCGCGTTGTGGTGCCAAAGCCTGGTGGCCAAAAACAAACCGGCCCTGGTGCGGGCCCTGTTGGTGATCCATCCAGACGCCCCGCAGGAATCACTGATTCCGAGATGGAGCGTCGTCTGAAGGCTGTTCAAGCCGCTAAAGCCCGCGAGGTCGAAGAGGCTGCAGCGCGCGAAGCAGAAGAAAAAGCACGCGCTGAAGATCGCGAGCGCCGCCGCGCCGAAATCGAAGCCAAAGAGCTGGAAGACAAGGCCCGTGAGGAAAGCCTCAAGGCGAAAGCCGAAGAGGAGGAGCGTGCCAAGCGTGAAGCTGTTGCTGCTGCCCAAGCTGCTGCTGCACCCGCAGCCGAGCCTGCACAGGCCCGCGCAGCACCAAACAAGGCACTTCCCGCTGCCACGCCTCGCAAGACCGAGCGTGACCGCGAAGAGACCAACAAAAAGAACCGTCTGGCAGACGATCGCCGCTCGGGCAAACTGACCGTGAATCAGGCGTTGCGCGGTGGCGAAGGTGGCCGTCAACGCTCCATGGCGCAGATGAAGCGCAAACAAGACCGCGCCCGCGCCAAGGCGATGGGTGGCAACGTCGAGCGCGAAAAAATCATTCGCGATGTACAGCTGCCTCCAGCGATTGTTGTGTCCGAATTGGCCGCGCGTATGGCCGAAAAGACCGGAGCTGTTGTTAAGGCGCTTATGCAGTCTGGCTTGATGGTCACACAGAACGAAACGATTGACGCAGACACAGCAGAGCTGATCATCGAAGAGTTCGGCCACAAGGTTGTTCGTGTATCGGACGCTGACGTTGAAGACGTGATCAAGCTTGAAGAAGATGATGCCGCTGATCTGGAGGGCCGCCCTCCTGTCATCACCATCATGGGTCACGTTGACCATGGTAAGACATCTTTGCTGGATGCGATTCGCAAAGCAAAAGTTGTCGCGGGCGAAGCAGGTGGCATTACCCAGCATATCGGGGCCTATCAGGTCACTACCGATGGCGGACAGGTTTTGTCCTTCCTCGACACGCCAGGTCACGCTGCCTTTACCTCCATGCGCTCACGTGGCGCACAGGTCACAGACATTGTGGTTCTGGTGGTCGCGGCGGATGATGCTGTGATGCCTCAAACGATCGAGGCGATTGCCCACGCGAAAGCGGCGCAGGTGCCGATGATTGTGGCGATCAACAAAGTCGATAAACCATCTGCTGATCCGGACAAAGTGCGTGCAGCTCTGCTGCAACACGAGGTTATCGTCGAGAAAATGTCCGGTGACGTGCAGGACGTCGAAGTCTCGGCCATTACGGGTCAGGGCTTGGATGAACTGCTGGAAGCGATCGCTTTGCAGTCCGAAATTCTTGAATTGAAAGCCAACCCTGCTCGTGCCGCTGTTGGTGCCGTGATCGAGGCGAAGCTGGACGTGGGCCGCGGTCCAGTTGCAACTGTTCTGATCCAGAACGGCACGCTGCGTCAGGGCGATATCTTTGTTGTAGGTGAGCAGTACGGTAAAGTCCGTGCGCTGATCGACGATCAGGGCAACCGTATCAAGGAGGCTGGCCCTTCGGTTCCAGTCGAGGTTCTGGGCCTGAACGGCACACCCGAAGCGGGTGATGTTCTGAACGTGACCAGCACCGAAGCACAAGCGCGCGAAATCGCGGAATATCGCGCCAACGCCGCCAAAGACAAGCGCGCTGCGGCGGGTGCAGCAACCACGCTTGACCAGCTCATGGCAAATGCCAAAGCAGACGAAAACGTGTCTGAGCTGCCTATTCTGGTAAAAGCGGATGTGCAGGGTTCTGCCGAAGCGATTGTTCAGGCAATGGAAAAAATCGGCAACGATGAGGTTCGTGTTCGCGTCCTACATTCCGGTGTTGGTGCCATCACGGAAACCGATGTTGGTCTGGCCGAGGCATCGGGTGCGCCGATCATGGGCTTTAACGTCCGTGCAAACGCCTCTGCTCGTAACACGGCCAATCAGAAGGGTGTCGAGATTCGCTATTACTCTGTCATCTATGATCTGGTGGATGATGTTAAGGCGGCGGCCTCTGGCCTGCTAAGCAACGAGATCAAAGAGAACTTCATCGGATATGCAAATATCAAAGAGGTCTTCAAGGTAACGGGTGTCGGCAAAGTCGCTGGTTGTCTGGTTACTGAAGGGGTCGCACGACGCTCTGCCGGTGTACGTCTGCTGCGCGATAACGTGGTTATCCACGAAGGAACGCTCAAGACGCTCAAGCGCTTTAAGGACGAAGTGCCCGAAGTCCAGTCCGGTCAGGAATGTGGTATGGCGTTCGAGAATTATGACGACATCCGCGCCGATGACGTGATCGAAATCTTCACACGTGAAGAAGTGACGCGCACGCTGAGCTGATCTGCGTCGACATAGAAATCGAAAAAGGGGACGGTGCAAAACACCGTCCCCTTTTTTCATGTCAGCCTTTCGGGTGACTTATTTTTTGGTGACAGGCACGCCTGAGTATACGGTGTTGTCAACCTGCACTGCGATACGGCCATCCGGCATAGCGCGTACAAAGGTACCTTGAATAGACACAGAGCTTCCAAGTGTGATGGTACGTAGCATGTAATCCTCCCCAGAATTCATATGAGATTAACAGTAGCTAGTTTGTGCGGTAATTCCATAACAAATCGGAAACAATCGACAGATATTTTAGACAAACAGGAAATTAAATTACCTGATAGCGCTAAAGCCAGTCGCGCAGCACTGCGATCAGCGGGATATCGGCCTCTGGCATCGGATAATCCCGCATCTTTGCCGGTGCCACCCACTTGAGCGTTTGACCTTCCCGCGCGCGGGGCGTCCCCTCCCATTTGCGGCACGCAAACAGAGGCATCATGAGATGGAAATCCTCATAGGAGTGGCTGGCAAAGGTCAGTGGGGCAAGGCAGGACGCCCACGTATCGATCCCCAACTCCTCCTGCAGCTCGCGGATCAGCGCAGCCTCAGGGGTCTCGCCCACCTCAACCTTGCCACCTGGAAATTCCCAAAGGCCCGCCATTGACTTGCCTTCGGGGCGTTGGGCCAGCAACACGCGGCCATCTGTATCAATCAGGGCAACAGCCGATACCAACACCATCTTCATGAGCGATAGTCCGCATTGATCGTGATGTAGCCGTGGGTCAAATCGCATGTCCAGACAGTTGCAACGCCCGACCCGATGCCAATGTCCACGCTGATTACGATATGCTCGCCCTTCATATGGGCTGCTGCCGCTTCCTCCGAGTAGCCTTCCGAACGCCACCCGTCTTTGGCAACCTCTACATCACCAAATCGAATGCTGAGGCGGTCGCGATCTGCCGCCGCGCCGGATTTACCTACGGCCATAACGACACGACCCCAGTTTGGATCTTCCCCTGCAATTGCGGTTTTAACGAGGGGTGAATTCGCAATCGCCAGCCCGTGTACCTTAGCCTCGGAATCCGTTGCAGCACCCGTAATGGCAATCTCGACAAATTTTGTAGCACCCTCACCGTCTCGGACGACCTGATGGGCAAGGTCCAGCATCACACGGTACAAAGCGTCGGCAAACGCTTCATCACTTGTCACATCGACGCCGCTTGCGCCTGTGGCAGCCACGATCAAGCTGTCTGAGGTAGAGGTATCACTGTCAACGGTGATGCTGTTGAATGTCCGCTCGTTCGAGGCAGAAACCAGCGTTTGCAGCGCATCTTGCCCGATCATAGCATCGGTAAATATATAGACAAGCATCGTCGCCATATCTGGCGCGATCATGCCAGACCCCTTCGCAATGCCGGCAATAGAGACAGTCTTGCCGCCTATCTCTATCTGTGCCGATGCGCCTTTGGGGAATGTATCTGTTGTCATAATCGCTTGGGCGGCGGCTTCGATACCATCGGGGTTGGTGGCCGTGGCAAGCGATTTCAGTACAGTGGTAATGCGGTCGTGGGGCAATGGCTCTCCGATCACCCCAGTGGATGACGTAAAGACACGCTCTTGGGGCACCTTGCAAACCTCTGAGACACCTGCGGTGATCGCTTCAACCGCGACGACCCCGCCTTTGCCTGTAAATGCATTGGAATTGCCAGAGTTTACCAAAATGGCGGCACCGGCATCGGCTGGCTTGCCCAGTTTCGCCTGACAGTCCAACACAGGCGCGGACCGTGTGGCAGAGCGGGTGAACGCCCCTGCAATCACCGTACCTGGCACAAGGGTGGCCAGCATCACATCGGTTCGCCCCTGATATTTTACACCCGCGGCAGCAGTTGCAAATGCGACCCCGTCAATCACGGGAAGCGCGGGAAATTCAGCGGGGGCCAGAGGCGAGACCGAAGTGATGTTTGCCATAGTTGTGGTTACTCCAACGCGCCGACTTGCTTGATCACCGATACATCGACCCCTTCAGAGCCGGAGCGGTCAACTTCGGCAGCTGCAGTGACTTCTTCGATCATCTCTTGCGCGCGGATCTGGCGAATTTGCAGCTCAAGCTCGTCGCGGACAGCCTCTAGTGTAGGGGCTTCTTGCACGCGTGTTTCATTGAGTGTGATGATATGCCAGCCGAACTGAGTTTTCACAGGTGCCGATACTGCGCCGACTTCCAGCGCAACAACCGCTGCTTCAAACTCTGGCACCATTGCACCGGTGCCAAACCAGCCCAGTTGCCCGCCGTTGGGGCCAGACGGGCCTGTTGATTTTTCGCGCGCGACGGCGGCAAAATCTGCGCCGCCTTCCAGCTCGGCAACTACGGCAAGGGCTGCTTCCTCTGTCTCTACCAGGATGTGCGAGGCGTTGTATTCGGCCGTCTGCTCAACACTGCTATATTCCTCGTCATAGGCCGCTTGAACATCTGCTTCGTCCAGTGGTGCTTCCATGATGCCGTTGATTGCCTCGCCCGCGGTCAGCGAGCGGCGCTCGTTTTCCAGTTGAAGCTGGACGCGTGCAGGCAGATCGCCTGTGAATTTCTGTTGTAGCGCGGTCTGTTGAACCAGTTGGTCCAAGATGCCCTGAAACAGCACATCATCAGGCAGACCCTGATACTGCTCGGGCAGACCCGCCCATGCCACGATCATGTGACCAACCGTGATTTCCGTGTCACCAACGGTTGCGACAACGGTTGCGGGATCAACGGTTGCTGTCTCTTGTGCTGCTACGGGTAGCGCCAGAGTGGCGGCAAACGCGACAGCGCTCAGAAAAGTGAGGGGTTTTTGCATGGATCGTCCTATCATTCCGGTGCGATTGGGCCGGTTACATTGACTTGGCTTAAGGTGGCCCTTACATCCGCTGTGGGCGCGGCGAACTGCCACCATTCTCCCCTTCTATTTATGGACTGGGTGTTAGCGGGGCAAGCAGATCGCGTGATAGAATTATAACTTCGGCTGGAGATCGCATGCTGGGACTCGGAAAAATCACCAAAAAGGTTTTTGGCACGCCAAATGATCGCAAGATCAAGGCCGCCCGCCCGCTTGTAGAAAAGATCAACGCGCTGGAACCCGAGTTCGAGAAGCTGTCCGATGAGGGCATCCGCGACAAGACAGAAGAACTGGCCACGCGCGCACTGAAAGGCGAGAGCCTTGATGTCCTGTTGCCAGAAGCGTTTGCCAACTGCCGTGAGGCCGCGCGCCGCACGCTGGGTCTGCGGGCATTTGATACGCAGCTGATGGGCGGGATATTTCTGCATCAGGGCAACGTGGCCGAGCAAAAGACAGGCGAAGGCAAAACCCTGACTGCGACATTCGCCGCTTACCTCAATGCGCTGACCCACAAGGGTGTGCATATTGTCACCGTGAACGAATATCTGGTGAAGCGTGACGCAGAGTGGATGGGTAAAGTATTCGGCACATTGGGTCTGACGACCGGTTATATCGTGCCCAACATGCCCGATGACCTAAAGCGGGCAGCCTATGACTGTGACATTACCTATGCCACCAACAACGAACTTGGGTTCGACTATCTGCGCGACAACATGAAGGCCGAACTGGCAGATCTGTACCAGAAAGAGCATAACTTTGCGATTGTGGATGAGGTAGACAGTATCCTCATCGACGAGGCGCGCACACCGTTGATCATTTCTGGCCCCTCCGATGATCGCTCGGATATGTATCTGACGATTGACGGCGTCATTCCATCGCTCAAGCCAGAACACTATGAGCTGGATGAGAAAACCCGAAACGTCACTTTCACCGATGACGGGATCGAATTTCTGGAAGAACAGTTGCGCGCCCGCGAATTGCTGGAAGAAGGGATGACCCTTTATGACCCTGAAAGCACGTCGATTGTGCATCACGTCAATCAGGGCCTGCGTGCGCACAAGCTCTTTGAGAAAGACAAAGACTATATCGTGCGCGATGGCGAAGTTGTTCTGATCGACGAATTTACAGGCCGGATGATGGCTGGTCGCCGGTTGGGTGATGGCTTGCATCAGGCGATCGAGGCTAAAGAGGGCGTCGAGATCAAGCCGGAGAACATCACGCTGGCCTCTGTTACCTTCCAGAACTACTTCCGTCTGTACGACAAGCTGGCGGGGATGACTGGCACGGCGCTTACCGAAGCTGACGAATTCATGGAAATCTATGGTCTTGGTGTCGTCGAGGTGCCGACGAATGTTCCAGTGGCGCGTGTCGACGAGGACGATGCCGTTTACCGTACCGCTGCCGAGAAATATTCCGCGATGATCGACAAGGTGAAGATCGCCCATGCCAAAGGGCAGCCTTGCCTTGTGGGGACCACCTCAATCGAGAAATCTGAGATGCTGTCCAGAATGCTGGAAGGCGAGGGGATCAAGCATAACGTCCTCAACGCGCGCCAGCACGAGCAGGAAGCGCAGATTGTTGGTGATGCTGGTAAACTGGGTGCTGTCACCATCGCTACAAACATGGCGGGCCGCGGGACCGACATTCAGCTGGGCGGCAACGTCGAATTGAAAGTACTGGAGGCGCTGGCCGCAGACCCTGAAGCCGATCCTGTTGAGGTGCGCGCGCGCGTAGAAGCCGAGACAGCCGATGAGAAGAAGAAAGTGCTGGAATCGGGCGGCCTGTATGTTCTGGCCTCCGAGCGGCACGAGAGCCGCCGCATCGACAACCAGCTGCGCGGCCGTTCGGGCCGTCAGGGTGATCCGGGGCGTTCGTCGTTCTTCCTGTCTCTCGAAGACGATCTGATGCGTATTTTCGGCTCCGAGCGGTTGGAGAAGGTTCTGACATCGCTAGGCCTGAAAGAGGGCGAGGCGATTATCCATCCGTGGGTCAACAAATCCCTTGAGCGCGCACAGGCCAAGGTCGAAGGCCGCAACTTTGACATCCGCAAGCAGTTGTTGAAATTCGACGATGTGATGAACGAGCAGCGCAAGGTTATCTTTGGCCAGCGCCGTGACATCATGGAAGCGCAGGATCTGCACGAGATCACCGAAGACATGCGTCACCAGATGATTGATGATCTGATCGATCAGTACATGCCGAAAAACACCTATGCCGACCAGTGGGACACCCAAGGTTTCTATGCTGCGGTGATCGAACAGCTGGGCATTGATGTACCAGTGATTGCATGGTGCGAAGAAGACGGTGCAGATGATGATGTGATCCGCGAGCGTCTGATCGAGGCGTCCGACAAACATATGGCCGAGAAGACTGAAAAGTTCGGCCCCGAAAACATGCGCAACATTGAAAAGCATTTTCTGCTGCAAACCATCGACGCCAAATGGCGTGACCACCTGCTTACACTAGAGCATTTGCGTTCGGTTGTGGGGTTCCGCGGCTATGCGCAGCGTGATCCACTGAACGAATACAAGAACGAATCCTTCCAGCTGTTTGAAGGGATGCTCGACAGTCTTCGTTCAGACGTGACCCAGCGTCTCGCGCGGGTAGAGCCAGCGAACGAAGAAGAGCAGCAGCGCATGATCCAGCAGATGCTTGCCCAGCAACAAGCCGCAGCAGAAGCTGCGGGCGAGGCTGGCGCGCCTGTTGATGTAGCTGAAAATGTGGCGGCTGGTTTCGATGAAAATGATCCTTCGACATGGGGCAATCCGGGCCGCAATGATCAGTGTCCGTGTGGTTCTGGTAAAAAGTTCAAGCATTGTCACGGTCAGCTTGCTTGAACCCTGACCACATAAAATCGTCACAGTAACGGCGCAGGGCCGCCCCAATCCGGCCCTGTTTATGAATGATACGTAATCTCGACCCAATCCGTAGCAAGGGACCGAGAGAATGCGCCATCGCAAGGAAATCATTACGACTGTCGGAACATTGGCCTGCGCCATTGGCATCGGTTTTTTCATGCAGCAATCCGCTTCTGCACCGCAGATGTCCCCTGAATATCAGGGTCAGACATTGGTAAACGCAGATGCTGTTGTGTTGGATGTAGAAGAAATCATTCTCACTTCGGCAGAATTCGCCGAGGATTTCGTCGCTCCCAAAGCGGAAGAGGCAGTGACCCTTGTTGCCGCGCAGGAAATTGTTGCCCCCCCATCCGAAGATGTGCCTGTTGTGCAAACTGTCGCCGCTATCGCGGTTGAACCAGCAGCGCCCGAAGCGCAGCCCGAGCCTGCGTGTCTGATTACCGCCAATGCACGGCCTATTGCAGCGGCGATGGTTAACCTCACCGTTGATGCAGCCTGCTTGCCGTCAGAGCGGGTGACGGTGCATCACAGCGGTTTGCTGTTTAACCAGATGACAGACGCAGAGGGTAAGTTCGACATTACGGTTCCTGCGATGGAGCAGGATGCGACCTTTATCGTCGCGTTCACCAACGGCGACGGCGCTGTGGCACAAACCATCGTTGAAGAGCTAACTGACTTCGACCGCGTTGCCCTGCAATGGAAAGGCGATACAGGGTTTGAGCTGCACGCACGTGAGTTTGGTGCGGATTACGGCAGCGAAGGTCATGTCTGGTCCGGGGCTGCGCGTGATATGTCTTTTGCTGTGACAGGTCAGGGCGGCTTTATCTCGCGCTTGGGAGATATGGATGTTCCCGATGCGCTGTTGGCCGAGGTCTATACATTCCCTACCGGAACCAGCCGTGGCACAGGTGATGTCGCGCTGAGTGTCGAGGCCGAGGTGGCAAACAACAACTGCGGTTTGGAAATCGAGGCGCAAGCTTTGCAGACCCGCAGTGGCTTTGACATCACATCCCGTGATTTGACGCTGTCAGTTCCCGACTGTGACGCCGCTGGTAACTTTCTGGTGTTGAATAATCTCTTCGAAGACCTGACAGTCGCGTCTAACTAACGCACTATCAGAGGTCATATGATCAAAGCGATATGTGCGGCGGGTTTCGCCGCACTTTTCCTGTTTAACGCCACCCTGCCCGTATTGGCGCAGGACATCACGCTCACCTCGCGCGACAGCAAGGTTGAGCTGAGCGGGACGTTGCTCGGCTTTGATGGAGAGTTCTACCGCGTTCAGACAGAATACGGCGAGCTGACTGTCGATGGCTCTGGAGTGCTGTGTTCTGGTCCTGCATGCCCCAACCTACAGGATTTTGTGGCAGAGCTTTCGATATCTGGTGCGCCAACATTGGGTGCCATTGTCATGCCCGCCCTGATCGAAGCATTCGCCCAGAAAAACGACTATCTGACCGAGCGTGAAGAAGGTGCCGATCCAACCAGCTTTACCTATCTGATCCGTCGCGCAGAGGATGGTAAGCTGGCCGCGCGGTTCTTCTTCCGCGTAACGAATACCGACGAAGGATTTGCTGACTTATTGGCGGATGAGGCCGACATTGTGATGTCACTGCGCGAAATCCGTCCCGAAGAACGAAGCCGCGCTCGCGAGGCAGGGTTGGGCGATATGACAGGGATCAATCGCAGCCGCGTTTTGGCGCTGGATGCGATTGTGCCTGTGGTATCAGGAAGCAACCCCGTGCAGGGAATTTCGCCTGCTGATCTGGCGCAGGTGCTGGCTGGTCGTATCACGAACTGGCAGGCATTGGGCGGTCCCGATGTGCCGATTGATCTGCATTTGCCTGACGATGCCTCGGGGCTGGGGCAAGCGATAGTGGACCAGTTGTTGCTGCCCGCGGCCTTGTCGGGGTTGTCCGAGACAGCGACGCGTCACGCATCGCCCGTAGCACTCGCACAGGCCGTTGCAGCGGATACTTTTGCGCTGGGTCTAACCAGCTATGCCGAGCGGCGCGAGACGCAAGCCTTGATGCTGACGGGCAGTTGCGGTTTTTCGATGCAAGCCTCCAGAAGAACCATTAAAACAGAAGATTATCCGCTGACTGCGCCAATGTTTCTGTACTTTCCCGCCCGTCGCCTGCCACGGCTGGCGCGGGAGTTTCTGGCCTTTACCCGCGGACCTGCAGCACAGATTGTTATCCGTCGCTCTGGATTTGTGGACCAGACGCCAGAAGAGATTGCGGTGGAGCAGCAAGGCAACCGGTTTGCCAATGCGATAGCAAAAGCAGGATCCGAGATCACGCTGGGGGAGTTGCAGCGTATGGCTGCAACGCTGACGCCTATGGCACGGCTGAGCACGTCATTCCGGTTTGAGGCGGGGTCAATCCGTCTGGATGCGCAGTCGCGCTCAAATGTGCAGCAGCTGGCGCGTGCGCTGGAGGTGGGGCAATACGATGCGCGGCGTTTGCTGTTTGTGGGGTTCAGTGATGGAAATGGCGCTGCCGAGGCGAACCGAGACATTGCCCTGCGCCGCGCTGATGCCGTACGCCGCGCGGTGAGTGAGGCCGCCGAGGCTGCTAATCTGGGACGTGTTGAACTGGGTGTAGATGCTTTTGGCGAGGCCATGCCTATGGCCTGTGATGACAGTGCTTGGGGTAGACGGGCCAACCGCCGCGTCGAGGTATGGGTCCGCTAAAGATACCCTTCCGCGCGGAAGCTAAGTTCTTGAGATTTTCCGATAATCAGGTGGTCATGTAGCGTGAGGCCGAGAGCGTCACAAGCTGCGTTAACGCGGTGTGTCATCTCGATATCCGATTGCGATGGCGTTGGATCGCCCGAAGGGTGATTGTGCACGAGGATCACGGCCGAGGCGTTGAGTTCCAGCGCGCGTTTGGCCACTTCACGCGGGTAGACAGGGACGTGGTCAACCGTGCCTTTTGCCTGTTCCTCATCCCCGATTAGCATATTTTTCCGGTCAAGATAGAGCACGCGAAACTGCTCGGTTTCGCGGTGGGCCATGCTGGTGTGGCAGTAGTCCAGAAGGGCATCCCAGCTAGATAAAACATGAGTTTGCATCACGCGTGAACGGGCCATGCGGTGGGCTGCCGCCTCCACGATCTTTAGCTCGGTCACGACAGCGTCACCGACGCCGGAGATGTCGCGCAGCCGCGCCTCGGACGCGGTGAGGACACGGTTGAAATCACCGAACCGATCCATCAGCGCGCGGGCGAGCGGTTTGACGTCGCGGCGTGGGATGGCGCGGAACAGGACCAATTCCAACAGTTCATATTCGGGCATCGCGGTGGCACCACCTGCCATGAAACGCGCGCGCAGACGCTGGCGGTGGTCGGCGATATAGGACGGCTGTTTGCCGCCCACGGGGGTGGTAGCGGGCGCTTCGTCCATGAGGAAAGGGAGAGGTTGTTCGTTGAAGTCGGACATGGGGAGAGCATTGTCCGAAGATGGTTAGGGAATGGTTAACACGAGGGGTGTAGGACCACAAAACAGGGGGTGCCATGGGTACACCGCCTGTACACCCCCTGTGCACCGTCTGGCATAAGATCTGCTGTAGTGCGGGCGGAGGGTGCGGGATTGAGTTTATAGGAAAAATAAAGAAAAGGGGCGCGGGGGGGTGACCCAGCGCCCCGTTGGGGAGGTCTACATTTTTTGGGCCGCTTAGCCCTTCATTGAATCCCAGAAGGATTTCACGGAGGAGAAGAAGCTGCTGCTTTCGGGGTTGTTCTCTTCCGAGAGGTCCTCGAATTCGCGCAGGAGTTCTTTCTGGCGCGCTGTGAGATTGACCGGAGTTTCTACGGCGAGTTCGATGATCATATCGCCTGTGGCGCCGCCGCGCAGATGTGGCATGCCTTTGCCGCGCAGGCGCATCTGGCGGCCTGACTGGCTGCCAGCGGGAACCTGTACACGGCCGCGACCACCGTCGATGGTGGGTACTTCGATGCTGCCGCCGAGGGCGGCACTGCCCATAGTGACGGGGACGCGGCAGAAGAGGTTCGGGCCGTCACGCTCGAACAGCTCGTGCTCTTGTACTTCGATGAAGATATAAAGATCACCTGACGGGCCGCCGCGCATGCCTGCTTCGCCTTCGCCTGCAAGGCGGATGCGGGTGCCTGTTTCGACACCAGCGGGGATGTTGACGCTGAGCGAGCGGTCTTTTTCAACGCGCCCCGCGCCACGACATGTGTTGCAGGGGTTTTTGATGATCTGACCGAGGCCGGAGCAGGTGGGGCAGCCACGTTCAACCGTGAAAAACCCCTGTTGTGCGCGAACCTTGCCCATGCCGGAGCATGTGGGGCAGGTGGTGGGTTCGGCGCCGCCTTCAGCACCCGAACCGCTGCAGGAGCCGCAGGCCACGGATGTGGGGACGTTGATGGATTTTTGCAGGCCCGAGAATGCGTCCTCGAGGGAGACGCGCAGGTTGAACCGCAAGTCAGATCCGCGTGCGGCACGACGACCGCCAGCTTGGCCACCACGCCCGCCCATGAAGTCACCGAACAGATCGTCAAAAACATCGGAGAAGGCAGACGAGAAATCACCCTGACCGCCGCCGCCGCCAAAGCCACCACCAGGACGGCCGCCACCGCCCATACCGCCTTCGAATGCGGCATGACCGTACCGGTCGTAGGCTGCTTTTTTGTCGGCGTCTTTGAGGACTTCGTAAGCCTCGTTGGCTTCTTTGAACTGCGCTTCGGCTTCGGGCTTGTCAGTGTTGCGATCTGGGTGAAGCTCTTTCGCTTTGGTGCGGTAGCCCTTTTTGATCTCGTCGGCGGAGGCGCCTTTGGCGACGCCGAGGACATCGTAATAATCACGTTTTGCCATGGGTACTATCCTTTTCAGGAACGTGAAGGGCCGGCCCGTCTGATCGGACCGGCCCTGTCATTGGTTCCGCCGCGCGGATTTACGCGCGTTTATCGTTGTCGAGGTCTTCGAAATCGGCATCGACGATATCATCGTCCGCACCTGCATTCGGAGCTTCGTCCGCTGCTGCGGCCATGTCATCCTCGCTCGCATCCTGCGCGTTTTTGTAGATCGCCTCGCCCAGTTTCATCGCCGCTTCGGTGACATTCTGGATACCGGATTTGATCTTCTCGGCGTCTTCTGTCTCCATCTCGTCTTTCAACGCTGCGATGGCCAGCTCGATGGCTTCAACAGTGGTCGGATCGACCTTATCCGCATGCTCTTCCATCGATTTCTCGGTGGAGTGGATGAGGCTTTCGGCCTGATTTTTGGCTTCGATCAGCGAGCGGCGCTCTTTATCCGCATCTGCGTTCTCTTCCGCATCTTTGACCATTTTCTCGATATCGGCATCGGACAGACCACCGGAGGCTTGGATGGTGATTTTCTGTTCTTTACCTGTGCCTTTGTCCATCGCACCTACGGAGACGATACCGTTGGCGTCAATGTCGAAGGTCACTTCGATCTGGGGCATGCCACGTGGGGCAGGCGGGATCGATTCGAGGTTGAACGCACCCAACAGTTTGTTGTCGGCGGCCATTTCACGCTCCCCCTGGAAGCAGCGGATGGTTACGGCGTTCTGGTTGTCTTCCGCGGTCGAGAAGATCTGGCTCTTCTTTGTGGGGATTGTTGTGTTGCGGTCGATCAGACGGGTGAACACACCGCCGAGGGTTTCGATACCCAAGGACAGGGGTGTCACGTCAAGCAGAACCACGTCTTTGACATCACCTTGCAGAACGCCAGCCTGAATTGCAGCGCCGAGGGCCACGACTTCGTCAGGGTTCACACCTTTGTGCGGCTCTTTGCCGAAGAATTTTGTCACTTCTTCGATAACACGAGGCATGCGGGTCATACCGCCGACCAGAACGACTTCGTCGATGTCGGAAGCGGACAGGCCGGCATCCTTGAGCGCTGCGGCGCAGGGCTTCATCGAGGCTTTGATCAGGTCGCCTACGAGGCTTTCCAGCTTGGCGCGGGTCAGCTTCATCACCATGTGCAGCGGCTGGCCGTTAGCGCCCATTGAGATAAACGGCTGGTTGATCTCGGTCTGGGTTGCGGAGGACAGCTCGATCTTGGCTTTCTCGGCGGCTTCTTTCAGACGCTGAAGGGCCATCTTGTCTTGGGTCAGATCGACCTGATTCTCTTTTTTGAACTCGTCCGCGAGGTAATTGACGATGCGCATGTCAAAATCTTCACCGCCGAGGAATGTGTCGCCGTTGGTGGATTTCACTTCGAACAGGCCATCGTCGATTTCCAGAATGGTCACGTCGAATGTACCGCCGCCAAGGTCATAGACCGCGATGGTTTGCGTATTCTCTTTGTCGAGACCGTAGGCGAGGGCCGCCGCTGTTGGCTCGTTGATGATGCGGAGCACTTCGAGGCCGGCGATTTTGCCCGCGTCTTTGGTGGCCTGACGCTGGGCGTCGTTGAAATAGGCGGGTACGGTGATGACCGCCTGGGTCACGTCTTCGCCGAGGTACGACTCGGCGGTTTCTTTCATCTTGCCGAGGATGAAAGCGGAGATTTGCGAAGGCGAATATTTCTCGCCGCGTGCTTCGACCCATGCGTCACCATTGCCGCCATCAATCACATTGAAGGGCATGTTTTTGCGATCTTTGGCCAGATCCGCATCGTCGTTGCGACGGCCGATCAGGCGCTTGACGCCGAAGATTGTGTTTTCCGGGTTTGTGACGGCCTGACGTTTCGCAGGCTGGCCTACAAGGCGCTCGTCATCTGTGAAAGCCACAATGGATGGTGTGGTGCGCGCGCCTTCTGCGTTTTCGATAACGCGGGGCTGGCTGCCGTCCATGATGGCGATACAGGAGTTTGTTGTTCCAAGGTCAATACCAATTACTTTGGCCATGTGTTCGATCCCTCATTTAGCTCAAGGCGATTACTCGAAGCGGTGGCCCGTTGTGGCACCATTGCTCCGATCTGGTTAACGCTGGATACGTATCGTCTCCAGCGGTTCGGTGGGTATATAGTGAGGGGGTCGGGGTGCTGCAACCATGGCAAACACCAAGATGTGATGATTCAGGGAATATTCCTGAAAATTGAGCATAAATTGAGGATAATAGTGGTGAAACTGTCGGTTAAAGGCTTCGATATCCATTCGGGGTGTCTGGATATTGCGGCGCAACGGGCCGTTTTGACGGCTGTGCGCGGTGTGGTGGCCGATGCGCCGTTCTTCCGGCCTGATACACCTTATGGCAAACCGATGTCTGTGCGGATGAGTGCAGCGGGGCAATACGGCTGGTATTCGGATAAAAAGGGCTACCGCTATGTGCGCAACCATCCGTCAGGACGCCCTTGGCCCGCGATCCCCGAGCCTGTGCTGGACATCTGGCGCGACGTGACAGGGCTGGCGCGGATGCCTGAGTGTTGTTTGATCAATTACTACGGAGCAGAGGCCAAGATGGGGTTGCACCAAGACCGCGATGAGGCATCGATGGAATGGCCTGTTGTGTCGGTATCGCTAGGCGATGACGGGTTGTTTCGCATGGGCAACGTCACGCGCGGCGGCAAAACCGAGAGCCACTGGCTGCGATCGGGCGATGTGGTGGTCATGGGGGGCGATGCGCGGTTGGCCTATCACGGCGTTGACCGGATCAGGTCAGGGTCCAGCACGCTTTTGCCCAAAGGCGGACGGCTGAACCTGACGCTGCGGGTGGTGACGTGAGGGGCATGGCCCCCGTCCCGATGCAGCGGTAATGAGACATTGATGTGTCAGTACCCCGGACAGACCAGTGACCCGCCTTGCATGGTGCCTTGGCCTCGGACACATCCGGCAGGGGCGTCATTTGCGACGCTTGTCTGATAGACGGGTTCGAATGTGGCAACAGGTGCAGGCCTTTGTGTTGCAGGTTGGGTGGCTGCGGGTGCAGGGGTATATGACTGCCCGCTCAACAGTTTTGCTTGCGCGCATTGGTTAATGGCGCGCGCTTGCGCAAGGGGCAGGCCCGGACCGTTGACCACTGATACTGCGACACTCCCGTTGTTCAGACGCAGTACGTTCACGGCTTCTGGAATGTTGAGCCCCTGGTCTGCCTGACATGACATGATTGCCTGCCGCTGAACGTCTTCTGGCATCGCAAGAATTTGGTCGGCGCCGTATGTGCCGCCACAAGCTGATAGGAGTGTGGTGGCGACCACGGCTGTTGATGTCATGAAAATTCGGCAGTTCATCATTGTTGGTTCTTCCTGTTGCGCTTGTATCTTAGGCATAGGGTTGAAAACGCGCTAACACTAGCAAGTTTTGCCATACTCCGCTTCATCGATGTCTATGCCGAGCCGTTCAGGTGCCAGCCGCAGCGAAGAGCGTTGCAAGCGGCAGCGACGAGCCAATGTGTTAGCGCCGCGCGCTCCAGCTGATAGAGGCATGGCGGCGGGTGTAGAATTCGCCCATCAGGCCGATCATAATCAGGATCAGACCTACCCACAGAGCATACATCGGGTCGCTGTAGCGCGGGTTGTAGTTAAGGAAGGCATAGCCGCGTGCCTGATCAATTGTGTGGAACAGGGGGTTCCAGTCGAACATGGCCAGCATGAAACCGGGAAGGGTGTTGGCGACAAACATCTTGCCTGACGCGATCATGTTCGCGCGTTGGTAGATGGTGGAGAAGATGCCGACAGCGGTGGGGAACCACGGCTTGATCGCTAGCAGGACCACGCCCAATGCGGCACCCGTGAACCACGCCAAAATTAGCATGCCGAACGCGGCCATGGGTTGTTCGATATGCACAGGCACAAAGGCCACGTGATAGACAAACAGGATCGCACCCAGCGACAACACCTGAATATAGAGCGAGCCGAGGGCGGCGGAGCAGATGGAAATGATGGTGTTCATCGGGGCGTGCTGCATCATCGCACTTGCCGGCCCTTCGGACCCCACGACAGAGCCGAGCGCCTTGGAGTGGGTCATGTAGAGGAAGATGCCCGACATAATATAGAGCAGAAAATCACCGCGGATGGCCGCACCGCGCAGGCCGAGAATAGAGAACATCACATAGAAAGCGGCCACAAAGATCACCGATTGCAGGATGTTCGTCGCGATGGCGAGAAACGCGTTGTTATGGCTTTTACGGACAGAGCGGACGATGGAATGATAGATCAGCTCAAGCATCGACAAAGTGACGGTGAGGTTAGATCTGTTTCTGCGAACGGGTTGGAACATCTGCTGCCTGCCTTGCGGTTATGACCACTGTTGCACGGAATTCTTGCCGATCCGTTACAAGCGCATCATAAGGTATCTCAAACTTATATCAACGAAGGATGGCGAGAGTTGGGCATGGATTACGAAAAACTGACGCATGTGATGCGCAAACTGTCACTAGAGGCAGGTGACAAGATCATGGAAATATATGGTCGTGATGATTTTGATGTGAAGGCCAAGTCTGACGACAGCCCTGTGACTGCGGCAGATGAAGCAGCGGACAAGATCATCTCGGACGGGTTGCGCGAGGCGTTTCCAGATGTGTTGCTGATCACCGAAGAGCAGGCGGATACACATAGCACCACTGCGGGGACGTTCCTGATTGTTGATCCGCTGGACGGCACCAAGGAATTTATCCACCGCCGTGGCGATTTTACGGTGAACATTGCATTGGTCGAGGGCGGCATCCCAACGCGTGGTGTGGTTTATGCGCCTGCAAAAGGCCGGATGTTCTTCACAGGCGCGGCTGGCCAGTCGGTTGAGGAAACAGGCGATTTCGACAAGGAGAATGTAGGCCCGCTGAAGGCGATATCAGTCTCTAACCCTGACAATGGGGCGTTGATGGTTGTGGCGAGCAAGTCGCACCGTGACCAAGCAACCGATGACTACATCGGCAAATATAATGTCAAGGATATGAAGAGCGCGGGAAGCTCGCTCAAGTTCTGTCTGATCGCCACGGGCGAGGCGGACATCTATCCCCGTGTTGGCCGCACGATGGAGTGGGATACGGCTGCGGGACATGCCGTGCTGAAAGGTGCGGGCGGCGATGTGGTGCGGTTTGATGACCACAGCCCGTTGGTCTACGGCAAGGCAGATTATGCCAACCCGTTTTTCATCGCCTACGCCCCCGGTGTCGATCTGAAAGACGCGTGAGCGGAACCGCCGCGCAAAGAGCAGACCAGACATGAGCGAACAGACCGTTAGTGTGATTATCGTCAGCCGCGGGCGCCCTGATGCGCTGCGGCGGTGTCTGACGGGCGTGGCGCAGCTGCAATACCGCCCGTTTGAGGTGGTGGTGGTGGCCTGTCCTGACGGGATCGCAGTGACCGAGCGGCTGGAGATATTGCCAGACATCAAATGCATCGCATTTGACGAGGCCAATATCTCGGCTGCGCGCAATCTGGGTTTGGTCCATGCAGCGGGCGAGGTAGTGGCGTTCATCGACGATGACGCAGTGCCAGAGCCGCTGTGGCTGCATCATCTGGTGGCGCCTGCAGCGCGTAGCAACGTCGCGGCGATGGGCGGCTATGTGCGCGGGCGCAACGGGATCAGTTATCAGTACAAGGCGCGCACGCTGGACGGCAACGGCACCGCCCAGACGGTGGAGATTGATCCGTTTCAGGCGACAGTTCTGGCCCCGCCCAAGGGCCGTGCGATCAAGACAGAAGGCACTAACATGGCGTTTCGGCGCGATGCGCTGGTGGCGATTGGCGGGTTTGATCCTGCGTTTCGGTTCTATCTGGACGAGACGGATGTGAATATGCGGCTGGCGCGGGCGGGTCATTCAACAGCCTTGGTACCGTTGGCGCAGGTACATCACGGATTTGCCGCCAGCGCGACGCGCCGTGATGATCGGGTGCCGCGTGACCTGTACGAGATCGGCGCAAGCTGGGGTGTGTTCCAGCGCAAACACATACCCAAAGAGGCGCGCGCAGACCATTGGGACGGAATTTGCGCAGCAGAGCGGCGGCGGGTTTTGGACCATATGGTCGCTGGTCGGCTGGAGCCGCGTGATGTGCGGCGTCTGATGAAACGATTGCTGGCAGGATATGCCGAAGGTCAAACCCGCAGCTTTGGGGGAGCGGCGTTGGCGCGGCACGCAGTTTTGCCGTTTCGTCCGGTGGCGCCCGTCCGCCGCAAGGTGCGGTACGAGGCCGTGCGCGGGTTTCGGGGCACCGCTGCCGTGCAGGCGGCTGCCCGCCGCGTGGCGCAGGGCAGCATCGAGACGGTTTTTATCCTGTCGCGCACTGCCCTGTTCCACCGTGTCTCGTTCACCGAGCAGGGAGTCTGGATTCAGCGTGGGGGGTTGTTCGGGCGTGCTGACCGCGATGAGCCATTGTTTCGTCTGACGCGGTTCTCGCGCCGTGTGACACGCGAGCAAAAACGTGTCTCTCTTGTTCGGGGGCAACAGGATTGGTAACACGTGCGCCAGAGGCACAATTCCGCATAGTTTATGATAAATGTCATATTTACGCCTTTGTTATGGACCACAGAGGCTAAAAGAACGAAGCGAACGAGTGGTAAGGACCGCTTTGCCGGCCCCGAATGACCGACCGGTGCGCAATAAAAATACTAATATGATATGAGGCTATCGAAGAATTATGGGTAACAAAGTCACCACCGCTATTTTTCCTGTCGCTGGTATGGGAACCCGTTTTCTGCCTGCGACGAAATCGGTCCCGAAAGAGATCATGACGCTGGTGGATCGTCCCTTGATCCAATACGCGATTGACGAGGCACGTGCCGCAGGCATTACCGAATTTATCTTTGTTACCTCGCGGGGCAAAGGTGCGCTGGAGGACTATTTTGACCTCGCGCCGAACCTCGAAGAAGAGCTGCGCAGCAAGGGCAAGGACGAGCTGCTGGATATTCTACAAAAGACAAATATGGACAGCGGTGCCATCGCTTATATCCGCCAACACAAGGCGCTGGGCCTTGGGCATGCGGTATGGTGCGCGCGCCGTCTGATCGGAGATCAGCCCTTTGCGGTGATCCTGCCTGACGACGTGATTGCCGCGGAAAAGCCGTGCTTGCAGCAGATGGTCGAAGCCTATGAGGAGACAGGCGGCAACATGGTTGCTGCGATGGAAGTCGCGCCGGAAAAGACATCGTCCTACGGGATATTGGATGTAGCCAAGGAAGACGGCAATCTGGTTGATATCAAAGGTATGGTAGAAAAGCCGAAAGCCGAAGATTCGCCCTCGAACCTTGCTGTGATCGGTCGCTATATCCTGTCGCCATCGGTTTTGAAGAATCTGGATGACATGAAGCAGGGCGCGGGTGGAGAGATACAGCTGACCGATGCGATTGCTGCGGAGCTGGCGCAAAAGCGCAAGGTTTATGGCTACCGTTTTGCCGGTCAGCGGTTTGATTGCGGCTCTAAATCAGGGTTTTTGCAGGCGACAGTGGCTTATGGTTTGGCGCGGCCTGAATTGCGCGAAGATCTGGCAGGCTATCTGCGCGATATCATGCCTGATCTGGCCTAAGGCCCACACAACGGGAGGCAGACCCCGCACTGGATAACACACCCGACATGCGTAAGGCCCCGCCAGCGCGATTGCTGGACGTCACCCGCGTGCTGCGGCGTGCAGGGCGTGTGTGGACTGGCGTTGACCGTGTGGAACTGGCCTATCTGGAGGCATTGATTGCCGATTCTGTGCCTGCATGGGGTCTGGCGCGTACGCCTTTGGGGTATATTTTGCTGGACCAAGAGGGGCTGCACGCGCTGCTTGGGCGCCTGAATGGCGCTGTTGCATGCGCGCCACCCGATATTTTGTCGCGGCTGCAACGGGGCGCAACTGATGCCGCGCGGCGGATGCAGAGCGATGCACGGCGGTTGTCTGTTGCGCGCTGTCTTCCGCGCGGGCTGGCCGCAATGTTGCGGCGCAGGCTGCCTGTAGGGGTCGCATACCTGAACACCGGCCATAGCAACCTGTCCAAACGTGTGCTGGAGGCGGTGCGTGCGCTGCCGCAATCGCGGATTGCGGTATTTGTGCATGACGTCATTCCCTTGGATTATCCGCAGTACCAACGCGCAGGCACGGTAGCGGTGTTTGAGCAAAAGATGCGCCGCGTGTGCGCTTATGCCGATCTGTTGATCTGTAATTCGGCCGATACACTGGGCCGTGCGCGGGCCGTCATGGCGCATTGGGGGCCTGTGCCACAGGGTATTGTTGCGCATTTGGGGACAATACCGCCTGCGCCTGAGCCAGCTGAATTGCCCGCAGGTCTGCCGCCAGAGGGGCCGTATTTCATCACGGTCGGCACGATCGAGCCGCGCAAAAACCACGCGTTGCTGCTGGATATCTGGGATCGGTTGGGCCCTGATGCGCCCTATTTGTTAATCTGCGGCAGCCGTGGATGGAACAACGAGGCTGTCTTTGCGCGGCTGGATGCGCTGGGTGCGCAGGCGCGGGTGCGCGAGGTTTCCGGTCTGTCTGATGGTGCGCTTATGGCGCTGGTACAGGGTGCGCATGGCATGCTGTTTCCCAGCCACGCCGAGGGATTTGGCATGCCTGCCGTAGAGGCATTGCAGCTGGGGACCCCTGTGATGTGCAGCAATATGGCGACATTTGGGGAAATCCTTGCCAAAAAGGCCGTTTACATAGATGATTCAACCCAAGATATGTGGGAAGAGACAATAATTGAGTGGTCAAAACAGTCTCGGGATACGCTGCGGGTAAATGATTTTGAAGCGCCGACGTGGGAGGCGCATTTCAAGATTGCATTAAGTTATACCTGATAGGCGTGCAGGAAGGCTGACGACCAAGAGTATGAGGGCAGTGTTTGGGTGCAATCCGATCATATCGCCTGAGGCTACAGCGGAAACGTTGGCGCATCAGGGCATTTAGAAAACGGCGCGAACTCAAAAGCGTCGTGGACCGGACCGATCAGATTCGGCCCGACGATATTCTGTTGTTCTGCACCCAGCGAAACGAGAAAATCCGTCTGCCGTATTTCCTTGAGTATTACCGCAAGCAGGGTGTGAATCATTTCTTTTTCGTGGACAATGACAGTGACGACGGTGCGCTGGATTATCTGCGCAACCAGCCCGATGTGTCGCTATGGCACACGCGCGCCAGCTATCGCCGTTCGCGATTTGGTGTGGACTGGTTGAACTGGTTGCAGCGAAAATATGCGCATGGCCATTGGGTTCTGACCGTCGATCCGGACGAGTTTCTGGTCTATCCATTTTGCGATACGCGGCCTTTGCGTGCGCTGACGGATTGGCTGGATGCGTCCTCGATCAAGTCGTTTTCGGCGATGCTGCTGGACATGTACCCCAAGGGGCGGCTGGACGAGCAGCCTTACCGTGCCGGACAGGACCCGATCCAGATCGCGTCTTGGTTTGACAGCGGCAACTATACGATGGCCCGCAACCATGCGTTCACCAACCTGTGGATACAGGGTGGGCCGCGTGCGCGTGTGTTCTTTGCCGACAAGCCTGCCAAGGCCCCTGCGCTGAACAAGGTGCCGTTGGTCAAATGGGACCGTAAATACGTCTACGTCAGCTCTACCCATATGCTGCTGCCGCGCGGCCTGAACCAAGTGTATGACGAGTGGGGCGGCGAAAAGGCCAGTGGAGTGCTGCTGCATGCCAAGTTTATTGATACATTCGGCGCCAAGGCCGAGGAAGAATTGCAGCGGGGCGAGCATTACGCCGGATCGGTAGAATACAAAGCCTACGCAGAGCGGGTGAAGGAAAACCCGCAGCTGTGGTGCAAGTGGAGCGAGAAATACATCAACTGGCGCCAGTTGGAGATTTTGGGCCTCATGTCGAAGGGGAACTGGGCGTGACCGCGTCTATGGGTGTTGCGATGCTGGTGCATACTGCACTGGGCCGCGCCGAGCAGGTTGCGCGCCATTGGGCGGCAGCGGATGTGCCTGTGGTGATCCATGTGGACCGCAAAGTGCCGAAAAAGACCTATGACCGCTTTATCGCCTCGTTGTCGGATGTGCCGAACGTGCTGTTTAGCCAACGCTATCGCTGTGAATGGGGCACTTGGGGGATTGTCGCAGCCTCGCAGGCGACGTCCGAGTTGCTGCTGGCAAGCTTTCCTGACGTGCGGCACGTCTATCTGGCCTCGGGCTCATGCCTGCCGCTACGGCCTGTGCATGAATTGATCGACTATCTGGCAGAACGCCCGCGCACCGACTTTATCGAGAGCGCGACAACGGCGGACGTTCCGTGGACAGTCGGTGGCTTGGACGAGGAACGCTTTACCATGCGGTTCCCCTTTTCGTGGAAGCGGCAGCGGTATTTGTTCGACAAGGCGGTGAATTTCCAGCGCGCTATCGGGCTAAAGCGAAAAATGCCGCCCGGTGTGGTGCCACATATGGGATCACAGTGGTGGTGTCTGACGCGGCAAACCCTGTCGGCGATCCTGCAAGACCCCGAGCGGCCCGCCTATGACCGCTATTTCCGCCACGTGTGGATCCCTGACGAGAGCTATTTTCAAACATTATCGCGGTTGTATTCGATCAATGTCGAAAGCCGTTCGCTGACCCTGTCCAAGTTCGATTTTCAGGGCAAGCCGCATATTTTCTATGATGATCACTTGCAGCTGTTGCGCCGCTCTGACTGTTTTGTGGCGCGCAAGATATGGCCTTATGCGGACCGTCTGTATGAGGCGTTTTTGACCGATGCCGCCAGTGCAATGAAAAAGACAGAGCCGAACCCAGGCAAGATCGACCGCATTTTCGCCAAAGCAGTCGAGCGGCGGACGCGGGGGCGGTCGGGCCTGTATATGCAGTCACGCTTCCCCAATGAGGATTGGGAGAATGGCGTAACGGCGGCTGAATACTCCATGTTTCAGGGATTTGCAGAGCTGTTCGAGAATTTTGAACCGTGGTTGCATAACGCTACGGGTGCGCGGGTGCATGGGCATCTGTTTGCGCCTGACCGTGCGCATTTTGCCGAAGGCCAGACCACGCTGAACGGTGCGCTGAGCGATAATGCGATCCAGCGCGACTATAACCCCGAGACGTTCCTCACCAATCTTATTTGGAACACGCGTGGCGAGCGGCAGTGTTTTCAGTTTGGACCGCTGGACAACCAAGATATTATCTGGCGCGTCGCCAAAGACCCTAACGCGCAGATTTCGGTGATTACGGGCGCATGGTCGGTGCCGCTGTTCCGCTCAAATATGGATTTTGCGGATATTCGCCGCATCGCCGCGACTCTGCAGAAAGTGGAGAGCGAGCATATGGATGTTCTGCGTTCGCCTTTTACCAAAGCGCGGGTGCGTATCTGGAGCATGGCGGAATTTATCGAGGCTCCGATGGAGCCGTTACAGGGTATATTGGACGAGATCGGGCAGGCGCGGATCAGGCGTCTTTCGGAGGCGCCCAAAATGGTGGACCTGCATGGTTTCGGCCAATTTTTGCAAAATCTGAAGAATCAGGGGATGCATCCCTATCTCATGGGCGATTTCCCTGTTGAGCGTGGGCCAAGCTCAAACACGGATGTGCCACGCAAACCTTATCTGGTGAAATAATAATGACGAGACGCTTTAGCAGCTTTGTTGTGTTCGCAGAAATGCGGACGGGGTCCAATTTTCTGGAAGCGAATTTGAACGCTTTCGCAGGCATAAAATGTCATGGGGAGGCGTTTAATCCGCATTTCATCGGCTATCCAAACAGTACCCAGATATTAGGGGTGGATCAGGCCACGCGGGACATGGACCCGGGTGCATTGCTGCGGGCGATCCGCCACGATCCGGCTGCAATGGGCGGGTTTCGCTATTTTCACAACCATGATCCGCGCGTGCTGGATTTGGTGCTGGATGACCCTGAATGTGCCAAGATCATCCTGACGCGCAATCCCGTCGAGAGCTATGTCAGCTGGAAGATCGCGCAGGCCACGGGCCAGTGGAAGCTGACAGACATGAAAGCGCGCAAGGCGGCGCAGGCGGTGTTTGTACCTGCCGAATTCGAGGCCCATCTGGGCGCATTGCAAGAGTTCCAGCTGCTGCTGATGAACCGCTTGCAGACCAGTGGGCAGACGGCGTTCTATGTCGCCTACGAAGACCTGCAGAGTGTCGAGGTAATGAATGGTATTGCCACCTATCTGGGCGTGCCCGAGATGCTGGAGGATCTGGACAATAACCTGAAAAAGCAAAATCCCAGCCCGCTGTCGGAAAAGGTGAGCAACTATGCGCAGATGGAGGCCGCATTGGCGCGGCTTGACCGTTTCGACCTGACGCGTACTCCCAATTTTGAGCCACGTCGCGGGCCGAATGTGCCAGGATATGTGGTAGGGGTGCAGGCGCCACTTTTGTATATGCCGATCGCGGGGGGGCCGCAGCAAGAGGTGCGCCGCTGGCTGGCCGCGTTGGATGGTGAAAAGCAAAATGCGCTGGGCATGAAGATGACACAGCAGCAGCTTCGCCAGTGGAAACGCAAAAGCGTAGGCCATCGTAGCTTTACTGTGCTGCGGCACCCTATTCTGCGCGCCCATGATGTCTTTTGCCACCGGATCATGAACTCGGGTCAAGGCAGCTATTTGCAGCTGCGTCGCACATTGGTGCGCCGTTACAAGCTGCCGCTGCCTGAAGAAGGGACAGAAAACACCGTAGATCTGGCCACCCATCGCACAGCGTTTTTGGCGTTTTTGGCTTTTCTCAAGGGCAACCTTGCAGGGCAAACGTCTGTGCGGGTTGATCCTGCATGGTGTACACAAGCGCAGGCAATACAGGGATTTGGCGAGTTTACGCTGCCCGATCTGATTCTACGTGAGGATGATATGGTGCGTGAGCTGGACGCATTGGCGCGCAGTGTCGGTTATACAGATGCGCCGCGTGTAGCACCTGTATCGTTGCACGGCTTCCATGCGCTGGAAGACTTTTATGACGATGAAACCGAGACGCTGGGCGCTGATGTGTATGAGCGCGACTATATGATGTTCGGGTTTGACCGCTGGCGTTAGCGGTTAGGCCGCTTTGACGGCCTCGGTCTCGGTCAGGATTGTGTAGAGTGTGCTGGCGCTGTGATTGGCGCGCAGTTTTGCGCAGATATTGGCATCACGCAGGGTGCGCGAAACCAGTGCCAATGCCTTGAGATGTTCAACGCCAGCGTCCTGTGGTGCGAATAGCGCAAAGGCAACATCGACTGGCTGGCGATCAACGGAACCGAAATCGACAGGTTTTTCCAGCAGAACAAACAGCCCTTTTACTTTGTCTACGCCGGGCAAACGGGCATGTGGCAGCGCCACGCCGTGGCCCACACCTGTGGGCCCCAGCGCTTCGCGGGCGATAAGTGCTTCGACTACTGTTGCGGCGTCCAGGCCATAGGCGCTTTCTGCCAGCTCACCCAGATCCGAGAGGAGCCGTTTTTTGCTGGTCGTTGACGACAGCACCTTTACCGCCTGAGGCGTCAGAAGTTTTGCGAAGTTCATGTCTCTGCTTATCCCTATAAGCGCGTAGCTGTGCGCGCTCTAGCCCGTTCTCTAGGCAGGGTCAATCCAGCCGATGTTGCCGTCTTCGCGGCGATATACGACGTTGACCCCGTCCTTGCCTTCTTGTCTGAACACCTGCACGGGCGCACCTGATAGCTCCATCTGCATGACGGCCTCTCCTACAGACAATGTTGCGATTTTAGTCTGCATTTCAGCGATGATCATGGGCTGGAGTGTTTCGGGTTCTTCCCCTTCGGCATCCTTTTCTGAAGCAAGGATATACGACGAAGCCCCCAAAAGTTCAACAGGAGTCGCACGTTCGCGATGGTGATCTTTCAACCGCCGCTTGTAACGCCTCAGCTGCTTCTCCATTTTCTCGCTACAGCTGTCAAAGGCTGCATAAATTTCGTTTTCGTGGGCCTTTGCGGATGCGGTGAGGCCCGTTGAGAGGTGGACGGTCGTCTCGCAGACGAATTCATGCCCTGATTTTGAAAAGATCACCTGCGCATCAGTCGGTCGTTCGGCATATTTCTGGACGGCAATGTCCAGTTCTGTCTTTACATGCGTTTGCAATGCTTCGCCGATGTCGATCTGTTTTCCGCTGATCTGGTACCGCATAGTGTCTCCTTCAATGTGTAAACTGAACCTGCGAACGCGCCCGTGTCAGGGTACGATATGGCCGGTTCAGGTGCGGGGAATAGGCGGCTGGTTGCAGGTTGTCATCTGCCGCGCCACCCGCAGGTAGCAACGCCATCAGATACGTGAACAGCCAGTTCGCCATACTTGATTAGACGGCTGACACGTATGAAAAGTCAATCATTTATGACAAGAAAGCTTACACGCAGGGCGGGAAATAGCTCAGGAAATCTTAAAATTGTCACCAAGATAGACGCGGCGCACGTCGCCATCCTGAACCACCTCGTCAGGGGTGCCTGACATCAGTACACGGCCCTCGTGGAGGATATAGGCGCGGTCCACGATCTCGAGGGTTTCGCGGACATTGTGATCGGTAATCAGGACACCGATGCCGCGTTTTTTCAGGTCGGCGACCAGATGGCGGATATCGCCCACGGATATGGGATCAACGCCTGCGAAAGGTTCGTCCAGCAGCAGATATTTCGGGTTGGCGGCCAGACAGCGGGCAATTTCGACGCGCCGACGCTCGCCGCCTGACAGGGCCAATGCGGGCGCGCGACGCAGGTGCTCGATGGAAAACTCGCTTAGCAACTCATCAAGGCGTTTGAGTTTCTTGCGGCGGTTGCTCTCGACGATGTCGAGAACGGCAAGAATGTTTTCTTGTACAGAGAGGCCGCGAAAAATGCTCATCTCTTGCGGGAGATAGCCGATACCAAGCTGGGCGCGGCGGTACATGGGAAGGGTTGTGACGTCTTTCCCGTCGATCGTGACAGAGCCACTTTCGGGTGTGACGAGACCTGCGATGGAATAGAAGGTCGTGGTTTTGCCCGATCCGTTGGGCCCCAGCAGGGCCACGACTTCACCGCGCATCAACTTCATCGAGAAGTCGCGGATCACGATTTTCTTGCGGTAGGATTTGCGCAAATGTGAAATGCGCAGGCCTGCACTGCCTTCCGCGACGGTCAGTTCCGGGGTCGCCATCAGTTATTGCCACCTGTGGAAAGGCGGGTGCGGACATTGCCCGACATGCGTGCGGTGCCATCGCGCAAGCGGATGGTCATGGTATCGGCGCTGAGCGCGCTTGCCCCCTGCGCGAGCAGAACATTGCCGCGCATCACGATGGTGCCGTCATCAATGCTGTAATCCGCCCGCTGTGCTTCGGCAGCGTCCGGGCCTGACACAAGGGTCACGCCGCCGGTCGCCTCCATCTTGGCGATGCCGTCAGCGGTGGCGCGGTACACGACCAGCACGCGCTGGGCCGACAGGCGCATTTCACCTTGGCCAATTACCACGTTACCTGTGAACACGGCGGTACCTGTTTGCTGGTCAACCGACAGCTCATCCGAGCTGACTTCGACAGGCAGATTGGTGTCCTGTGCGATGGTGCCGAAGGCAACGCTGGCCCCTTGGGCGATAACCTGAGTCGAGAAAAGTGCCGCAAAAACCGCGATCAGCAACAAACGTAAGCTCATAATTTGCACACACTTTCATACTCAGTTGGGGGTATATACCATTTTCACACCGCTACTGAAAACCATTTGAGCGGCATCCGCGTCTTTTGGCGTGAATATCCGCATATTCCCCGCATCCAGCCGCCCCAGAGGCCCTGTTGCCGCGACCTGTTCGGGGGCCGTAATGTCGAGTGTGGAGACCTGCGTTTCAAGCCGCTGGGTGGTGATGCTGTAGCCGGAGGACGTGACCATTTGCACGTTACCTGACAGTTGGGCACTGTTGGCTGCGATATCAAGCTCGACAACATCGGCGCGCAGATCGAATGTTGCGCCTTTGCTGGTGCGGATAGAGGCGGCCACATCTTCGGCGCGGTTGGTGCCGACGCGGTCCTGAAGTGTGACCAGCTTTTCCGCCGAAAACGATATCTGGTCGCCGCGCGATGTGGTGCCAGAGAAAAACGGCCCCGTGATCTGTTGGTCGCGCAGGCGGTCTTGTACTTCTTTATCGGCAAACGGAATCGCGGTTTCGGTTTCCATCGCGCGCGACAGCAAGAACAGCGTGGACAGCAAGGCGAGGGCCGCCAGCGGGAATGCGACCTTTAGCCATGCAATAGTGCGTGAATAGCGGTCGCGCCCGATGCCTGTCATGAGTGTGCGAAGATGTCCGTATCGGGCCAGCCTGCAAGGTCAAGCTGTGCGCGCATGGGCAGGAAGTCAAAGCATGCCTGCGCCATGTCCATACGGCCTTCCCGTTCGAGCATTCCGTTCAGGACATCGCGCAGCTGGTGCAGGTACAGCACATCGGAGGCGGCATAGTCGATCTGGGCGCGGGTAAGTTCGGGCGCACCCCAGTCGCTGGACTGTTGCTGTTTGGAGATATCGACGCTCAGCAACTCTTGCAGCAGTTTGGCCAGACCGTGGCGATCCGTATAGGTCCGGATAAGGCGGCTGGCAATTTTGGTACAATAGACCGGTGCTGTGACCGCGCCAAATGCGTTGAGCATTGCCGCAATATCGAAACGTCCGAAGTGAAAAAGCTTGAGCACATTCGGGTCTTCCAGCAGGCGGCACAGGTTTGGTGCCTGTGTCTGGCCGCGTGCGATCTGGACCAGATGCGCGTTGCCATCGCCACCTGACAGTTGCACCACGCAAAGGCGGTCGCGGTGCGGGTGTAGGCCCATCGTTTCACAATCGATGGCGACCATGGGGCCAAGATCTAGATCATCGGGGAGGTCGTTCTGGTATACGGTATTTGTCATGGCACATCCTATACAGGGCACAAAGAGAAGGCGAAAGCACCGCGGCGTCAGGGCGGCGGAATATGGGTCAGCGCAGGGCGTGCGAAACGGGAGAGCAGCGTATCGACACGCAGATGGCATTGATGGCCTACCCAATCGGGAGGCAGGACAGCACGGGGAAGATCGGGGTGCCGCAGGACAATACGCCGCCAGTTATGAACAATAAGACACCGCAGCACTGCTATTTGCATCGGTGTCAGCGCACCAGCCTTTAGCGTATCGCAGGCGGCTTTAAGAATAGGTAGCAGCGCGGTGTATTCCGCCTCAAGCATTTGCGGTGCGATCTGCTCGCGCAGCCACAAAGGGGCTGGCGCACCGTTCAGGCGCAGGGCGTTTTTGGGCGGGATCGCCGCGCTGCTGCCCAGATAGATGCGCGGCAGCAGGGCTGCAAAGCCGCGATTTTCCATATCGTCCCGCAGGGTTGTGGTGGCATCGGGAAGGATAACCAGCTGCCAATCTGTTGTGGCTGCGGCAGGGCTTGCATAGATACGCGCGCTGGCCTGCCGTGTCTCGGTGCGGCTGGCGGGGGTGAGGGTGTGATGCCCGGTGCGACCGTGTTTGTGCGAAGCGATCCATCCGTCATTGCGCAAGCGGTGCAGGGCGACGCGCACGGCCTCGGGGCGGATATCCATTTCGGCCATGATGGCGGACAAGACCGGACCATCGATGGTATTGCCCTCTTCCTGTGCCAGATCGCCAAACAGTGTGACCATCAGCGGCCATACCCTATGGCCGCCCAGCGCCAGCAGCGCGGTTTTGGTCTGGGTGAAAGGGTCGGTGGTCATCAGTGGGGTCCGTTTTGGCGCGTGGTGCTGCTCGCCCCCTGTCATATACGCATTTTGCGGCGTAGGGCCAGCACCGCGGGCGATGGTTTTATGTGCCACCACTGGACACGGCGTGCTTGGCGGGGGAACATGGTGGAAAATACCCCGATCATACGGGGGTAAGAGGGGTGAATCGTGTCATATCTGTTAGAGCCAGCAATCGGTATCTGCCGTTTTTCGTTTTGCGGCAAAGGGGACTGGCGCGCATCGCGGGCGGCCAAGACGCCAGAGCAGATCGAGGCGTTTTGCACCAAAGCGGCTGCCACGCTTTATGCGCCTGACCGTATGGCGCTGCGGTTTTTCCTGCTGGAGAATTTCCTGTTGCCGTCCCTGCGCGCACAGATTGACCGCAATTTTATCTGTTTGATCCTGACCTCTGACATCATGCCCGATATGTACCGCACGCGGCTGGAAAAGCTGTGTGCCGATGATCCCAATCTGGAACTGGTCGTGTCGTCCGAGCGGACGGTTCACAAGGCGCTTTGGCCGCGCATGGCTGAGCTGAATGCACAGGCGGGGCGGCCTTTGGTCAATTTTCGCATCGATGATGATGACTGCCTGTCGAACGATTATGTTCAGGAATTGCGCAGCTATATGACCCGTCTGGGGGACAAGATGCCGGTAAGCTATTCGCGCTCGAACGGGTTGGTTGTCACGCATTATGCGGCGGATGGGGAAATGCAGATTTATCAGGCGCATTTGCCATTCAACAGCATGGGCACGGCGATCCGCGTGCATGGCGAGCGGACCATATTTTCGTTTGGGCATAATGCCCTGCACAAGCGGTTCCCTGCAATCGTCGATAATGCAGGACTGGGCTATATCTCGATCAAGATCGACGGCCACGATTCTGTGCCGATCAGCATGGCGATGCCTCATATCAAGAAAACCCATGCTCCTGTGAGCCGTAATGAGACAGAGGCCGCTTTGGCGCGGTTTTTCCCTTTTCTGGGCGACGGCACCGCATCGCGCTGTGATGTGTTGATCGACAAAATCAATCAGGCGGCAGCTCTTGCGCAGCATGGTGATGCTGCGGTGTCTTCGGCGGCGCAATGAAGCAGACCTGCGCGGGGGTGCTGCGGGCGTGACGCGGGTATTCAGCATATTCGAGCGGATCGGCATGGGTGGCGGTGGCAAGGTCAAGGCCGTCTACCACCGCATGAATGCGTTGGCGGAAATGGATGAGTTCGACCCCGTGCTGCTGACCCTTGATCACAGCCCGCGTCAAAAGCTGAACTTTGCCAAGCTACAGGCCGATGGAATTATTGCGCCGCGGGTGCGCTGCCTGTCCGTGCCCGAGGCATGCCTTGACGCCGCGCGTGCAGCTGGTGTGCAGCCCTTTGACGGCTTTCCCGTCTATGACCGTAAAGAGCGAAAGGGCAACAAGACGCTCTATTTCCGCAGCGGCGTAGAAGTGATGATGGACCGGACCAAGCCCGCGCCAATCGGCGAGATCACCAAGCGCAGCGTGCCGCACCCGCAGGGCGAGCAGCTTTTTACCCTGATCGGGGGGGCGTTGCACCAGATGGTCCAGCGCAAGGCAGACGGGACTGTCGAGACAACGGATTACGTGCAGTCCCTACCGATCAGGTGGCTGAAAACCAAAGATAGAGCGTTTTCCATTGGCAGGAATCTGATCACCGACACGATTTGCCGGATGCAGCGGGTATATGGGCAAAATGTCTTTCAACAAATCTCCTGGGGCGATGCGGCGGTGTTTTTTGACGGCGTCACCTCGGCCTATCTAGCGCCTGTAACGGACGCACGGCGCGCGCTGTTTCTGCATGCGGATCATCGCGGACCTGCGGGCGATATCGTGCCGCGATCCAAGTTCCTGATCGAGAATTTCAAGGGCGAGGCGATTATCACGTCGACGCATGTGCATAGGGCGCAGATCGCCAAAGATGTTGTGCCTGCCGCCCCTGTGCATGTGATCCCGCATTTCTGCGAGGCCGATCGTATTCGTGCAGGCACGCGCCGCCATCTGGTGACGGTGTCGCGGCTGGAACTGGTAGGCAAGCCGATTGATGAATGCATCAAAGCGTTTTGCCGGATCAAAGATGCCTTTCCCGATGTGGATTACCTGATTTATGGACTTGGCGCGGGGCAGTCTGATCTGGAAGATTTGATTGCGCGGTTGGGGTGTGGTGACCGTGTGAAGCTTGCTGGATACACAACCGACCCTGCAGATGTGTTTCAGCGTGCGATTGCTTCTGTCTACCCCACGATGACCGAGGGGTTTGGCCTTTCGATACTCGAGGCGCTTTCGGCGGGGTGTCCTGTGATATCGTATGACGTTAACTATGGCCCGCGCGAGATGATTACGACGGGTCAGAACGGGGAGCTGGTTGCCCCCCATGATATCGGGGCGATTGCAGATGCCATGACCCGTGTTTTGTCGCAGCCTGCGCATTATCAGGGCAGCACGCACACAGGATTGGAGCGGTACACCCGCGCCGCCTATCTGGAGAATTATCGCACCATCGTGCGCGCGCTGGCGGCTGGTACTACGGGGCAGAACGATACCTAGATCGCTACACCATGGCCGAAGGACGGCAATACTTGCGATTGCGTGCTGACGCTTTTCCTATTTTGGATGAGGACTGGCGCGGGCGTCCCCGCTGCGGTGTGATCTGCATAACGAGGTGATCACCCCGTAGGGAATAATCGCAATTTGATGCAATGTAGCACGCAGGTAGCGCGAGGCGGGTTATTTACCGTTTGTGCTTTTCGTATTTTACAGATCAGGATTTCGCCGTGACACTTATCAATACATTGCCGAACGGATCCAACACAACTGGCCGAGAGCTTGAGGATTTTGCGCTAAACCTCGAAGAGACCCGCGCCAACGCAGAAGACATGCGTGGCAAGGCCGAGACGATGGAAGAGGTCGTCAAGGATGCGCGCTGGGCGATGGAGCAAGTGAGCGAGGTGGAGGAACAGGCGACTGAATTTCTCGCCACCATCCGCTCCATGGATTTCTCGCTCAAGATCGCGGCCAAGCTCGGGCCATTGAAAATACCTGCGAAATTTGTCGACCGCGTGCTGGACCGTTTGGAGAATGTCGTCGAGACCGTGCGCGACAAGGCCCGTGCGCTGGAGCGCAAGATCGAAAACGGCAACTACATCGAAAAGCTGGAGCGCGCCGAAGAGAAGCTGGGTAATGTGCAAGACGGTCTGGAAGTGACCGAAAACAAGCTGACCCAATATTCGGGCACCATACAAAGCATGCTCTTTGCTTTTGATGCAGTGGGCAGTGTGCTGGACCCTGTAGAGAACGCGGGCAACAGTGCTGCACGTCCGCTCAACGATGTACTGGTGCCGATCAACCGTACCTATAACGAGATCGAGGCGCTGTTCGATGGTCTGGAGGAAGCGTTTCAGGCGGCTGGCAGCACGGCGTCTTTGTTTGATCCGCTCTCGGCTGTTGCCAAAAGTTTTGGTGCGATCAATGGCGCGCTGGGCGTTCTGAGCCCGGTTCTCAAAGAGGTGCAATCGGCGCTGTCGCCTGTGGAGTGGCTGTTGGATGCGGTGGGGTTCATTTATGACATCACTGTTGGGCCTGTGATCGACTTCTTGCTGGACAAGCTGGGTGTGACGGCGATTTTTGATGGTATCGCCAATCGCATCGCGGATCTGCTGCCCAATGTGAACGTCCTCGACGAGATGGAGCGGCGCATTGACCAGACGCTGGACCAGATCGAGGGATTTCTGGACGGATGGGACAACCGCATCACCGAATATGTCGACGATATTACCGAAGATATCGTGGAGGCGCTGGAAAACATCACCCCCGATGCGCTGCGGTTCGGCACGGACGGACGTGATGTGGTCGAGGGGCGCACGGACGGGTTTGACCTGCTGAACGGGTTGGAGGGGAATGACACCCTCTATGGTTATGCGCAGGCGGATGGCCCCGACAGTGCCACCCGCAGTGATGTGTTTGTGGCGTCCAGCGGAGATGATTTCAATTATGGCGGTGCAGGCACCGATTATCTGGTGCTGCGCGGGCGGGTAGACGATTACAAGATCAGCCAGTTCTCTGACAGCGCCCCCGTTGTCTTCAACGATCTGGGTGGGCGCTGGGGCCGTGAGGTGGCCGAGGGGATCGAGCAGTTCGTGTTCACCAATGGCGTCCTTACCCTGCAACAACTGATCGACATGGGCGCGCTGTCGCCTGCGGCCACCAACGGTCCTGACCTGATTATTGGCGGGGCGGATGACGATGTGATCGCGCCGCTGGACGGCTCGGACACTGTAGACGGTGGTGGAGGCTCTGACACCTATCTGATCCCAAAGATAGATGGTGTAAGTGGGCGCGATGTTACCGTGGTGCTGCAACAATCTATCCGTGACAGTGCCGGCAAGGAATATGACGGATATGCATGGGACGGGCGCACCCGCGACTATCTCGACAGCATCGAGAACGCGACAATGGAGGTCGACCGCTCTGCTACCTTTAGCGGGACGGACGGCAACAACATCCTTATCGGCTCCACCCGCCTAGATTTTCTGCAAGGGTTGGCAGGCAATGATTTCCTTGTGGGCGGTGACACCAGGGATATTCTTGTGGGCGGCACGGGGCGTGACCGCGTCTATGGGGGCGCAGGCAATGACATCCTGTTTGGCAATGCCTCGTCGGGGCGCGGCTCTATCTATGACGGGGGCGAAGGAACCGCGGATTGGCTCAGCTACGCAACCTCGAATTCCGTGCGTAACAATGGCCTCGATTACCGTTTCGTAGAAACCACAGGCTCTGGCGCGCTGGTGATCAACGGTGCAACGGGGGTGGTTCAGCATATGAACGGCTCGCGCGTGATTGGCACAGATACTATTTCTGGCATCGAGGAAATCACAGGCTCTGACAGTAACGACACGATCTTTGGCGCGTCGGGAGATAACGGAATAGACCCGTATTCATATGACGGTGGTGACGGTGATGATCTGATTTACACAGGCGGAGCTGACAGTGCTCTTGGTGGGGAAGGTAACGACCGGATCATCATGACTGTCGGCGGCAGCTATGTGGACGGCGGGAATGAAACGCGCGGCGCGGATGGCGAAAGCCTTGGCGGGGATACGCTTGATCTGCGCGGGCTGGGGGATGTGCGCTATAACATCCAGAACTCGTTCAACCAGCGTGTTGACTACACCGCCTTTGGTGATTTCGAGGTGGAGCGACTGGGGGATCAAAACGGCAGCCCGGTTCGCGGGCTCACACAGCTGTTTGATGGCCGGTTCGACAGCATCGAAACCCTGTTGCTGAGCAATGGAAACGATGAGTTCTTTGGGGCAGGCACAGCGCGGCTGGAAATCTTCGGTGCAGGGGGCGACGACCGCTTTGTGCGCAAGCAGGGCAATGACGGAGGCGCACAGGGGCGTTTCCACGGCGGCGACGGCAACGACTATTTCGAATTTGATGGCGAGGGCAACGAGGCCTACGGCGATGCGGGCAATGACCGCATGATTATCAACACATCCGAGCGGGATGTGATCCTTGAGGGCGGGACGGGCGATGATTTCATCACCGTTACGCGCGCCTTTGGTACTGTCACGGGCGGCGCTGGATATGACAAGCTGGCCTTGTCGAACCGCACGGGCGGAACACGATCGGATGTTGATTTGGCCACAGGCATGGCGACTGTCTACACGATCAGCAGCTTTTCGGGCACCGAGCAATCTATTATCGGTTTTACGGGTGTGTCGGGTTTTGAGGAAGTCATCGGTGGTGATGTAGAGCGCGATACCTTCCGCGGCACAGACAATGGCGAACGGTTTGTCGGCCGTGGCGGCAACGATAGTCTGAGCGGGCGCGGTGGCCGTGACGAGCTGTTTGGCGGTGATGGCAACGACACGCTTGACGGCGGGACGGGCAATGACTTTTTCCACGGCGGTGCGGGCAATGACCTGATTATCGGTGGGACAAACTTTGCCGAGACGAACACGGCATCCTACGCGAACACCCGCGTGGACGGCGCGGAAGGCCAGATTGAAGCGGGCGATTTCGGCGCGGTTCAGGTAGACCTTGGCACGGGTCGTGCCACAGGGGCGCAGGGCAGCGATACGCTGAGCGGGATCGACAATGTGATCGGCAGCGGCTTTGACGATCTGCTGGTCGGTGATCGCGGGAACAATGCCCTGACGGGTGGTGCAGGCGATGACACCCTGCAAGGTGCCAGCGGCAACGACGTGCTGGTGATGGGTGAGGGTGATGACATCGCCGAAGGCGGTACAGGTAACGACACAATCATCGCAGGGCCGGGTGAGGCAACTATCAATGGCGGGTCGGGCGATGACCTGCTGAGCTTTGGTGTGTTGGAAGGGAAGGTCTTTATTGATCTGACCACTAACAGGTACAGCGCCGACCTGATCGAGACGCGTGCCGTCTGGCGCGATGGTGGAGATGTCATGGCGCGCAACTGGAACGGCACATCCCTGAGACCCTCGGATATTGTCGAGATCGAAGCGGGTTTTGCCAACAGCGCTGACGATCTGACCCGGAGTTTGCCTGCGCCGGACGATCCGGATGCGGACAATTTCGAAGTTACCTTTGCCGAAGCGGTAAATGCCTATACAGGACGGTTCCGCAACATTGAGCGCGTGCAGGGCGGTGCTGGTGATGACACTGTGCAAGGCACACAAAACGCGGAATCTATTGCGGGGGGTGCTGGTAATGACCTGTTGCTGGGTGGCGCGGTGCGTGATCTGGCCGACGACAGCTTTGAGGCGCAGATCTACCGCGTCTATCAGGCCACGCTGGACCGTTTCCCTGACACAGGCGGCTTTGACGGTTGGGTTGCAAGACTGGAATCGGGCCAGAATACGCTTGCCAGTGTGATCCAGCAATTTGTAGCCAGCGCCGAGTTCCGTAACACCTACGGCGCGCTGAACGACGAAGATTTCGTCGAGCTGCTCTATCAAAACGTGTTGGGCAGAGAGCCTGATCTGGCGGGCGGTGCATTTTGGGAGGAGCAGCTCGCCTCGGATAACCTCAGCCGCGTCGAGGTGGTGTTGGGCTTTTCCGAGAGCCGTGAGTTCAAGGAAGCGACTGCCCTCAACGCAGCCGCCTTTGCCACCAATAATGTCCAGAACGTCTTTGCCGATGATGTGTTTCGTCTGTATCAGGCGACGCTGGATCGCAACCCCGATGCAAGCGGCTTGGATGGATGGACCAATAGTCTGGCGGCAGGAACCGCGCTCACGCAAGTTGCAGGCGGGTTTGTGGGCAGCCGAGAGTTTAGCGCAACCTATGGCAACCTGAACAACAGCCAGTTCGTCAACCAGCTGTATCTCAATGTGCTTGACCGCGCGGGAGATGCGGCCGGTATCGCGGGCTGGGTCAGCCGCCTAGAAGGGGGCAGCAGCCGTGCGGAGGTGGTTACAGGGTTTTCCCAGAGCCGTGAATTCTCCCGCAATTCTGACGCCGACTTTATCCAGTATATGCGTAGTATTGCAGGCGATACACTGGAAGGCGAAATGGGTGACGATCTGCTTGCAGGCAATCTGGGTGCGGACCGGTTCATCTTTACCTCAAACCTTGAAGAAGACGGCACTTTGAGAAGTCAGGACCGCAATATGGTTCTGGGTATTGATCGCTGGGATGCGCTAAGCTTTGAGGACTTTGGCTATGCAAATGCAGGCGAGGCGCACGCGCGAATGTCCCAGTCAGGTGATGATGTGGTCTTTTCCGATCAGGGTGTTGTTACCTATTTCAATGATATCACCCTTGCAGAAATCCAGACTCTGAGCATGACGATCGTCTAAATTTGCAGGGCCGTCGCAGGGATGTGTAGCACGATGCCCGCACCCTGCCGCCGCCCTCGTGCGAGGCGCATGGTCCAGCCTTCTGTACTGGCGATGTGATCGGAAATGGCAAGGCCAAGGCCGGAGCCTTCGTGCGCTGCGCCTTTTTGCTCCAGCCGAACATGTCGTTTGCGGGCCTGCGAAAACTGGGTTTGTGTCAGTCCCGGGCCTGTGTCATGCACCTCTACCCGCAGGCCAGTGCCATCGCGGCGCAGCGCAATCAGGACTGCGCCTGTGTCGGTGAATTTTACGGCATTGGCGACAAGATTGCTGACCAGCCGCATCAATGCAAAAGTCGAGACCACCGTATCGGGTGCGGCCAAAGCAAGGCGCACCTCAAGACCTTTCGCTTCGGCCTCCGGTGCGAACATGGTTTGGACACTGCGCAGCACTGCGTGAATCCCCATTTCTGCTGCTGGCGGCTCGCCGTGCTGTTCTATCGTGTCTGCACCTGCGATCCGGTCCTCTATCAGCCGTTCCATGTAGGCCAATGATGCCTCGAACCTGCGCACATTGTCAGCGCGTGCGCGGTGTCCACCCCCTGTGCCAGTATCAAGACCGCGAAGTGCCAGCCGCAGCCCCTGCATGGGTTGGCGCAGATCGTGCACTGTGTTTTCCAGTATTTCGCCGCGGCCTTGTGCGAGCGCCTGCGCGCGTTCGTACCGTGCGCCCAGTTGGGTCAGCCTGTTGGCGAGTGCCGTGTTTTTATGTGCCTGCACCAGTGAGGCATCAAGTGCTGCCCGCCGTGAGCGGCGCAGCGTGTTAAACCGGTCAGCGATGGCCAGCCCGATCATCAGCGCATCAAATACCAATGCGGCGCGCATGGAGTCGTATTGTACCTCCTGACTGATTTCGATGCCGACGATATGGCGGGTATTCAGGATCACGGCAGAGCCAACCACTCCGAGCCATGCGACAACATAAAACCGCACCTCGCGGAAGCGCGTGCGGGCGGCGACGATCCCTGAAATGGCGAAAGTAATGATGGCGACCATGGAAAAAACGATAAGCAATTGCTTTAGCAGTTGCGGATAGGTGAACCAGAGTGATGCGGTGAGCAGCAGCGTCATTGCGATGATGGTTCGCAAGACGATATCCATCCGCGGATGCAGGCGCGGGGTTTCGAGAAAGACCCGCGCATAGACTGCGCCGGAAATGATCACTCCCGATCCTGTCACAACCGATGCCATCGAATTGAATGCAGGCCAGTTCGGCCAAAGCATCTGAAATGCCACGCCGTCACCGTGCATGATATACAGCAAGGACGAGACCGAATAGGCGGCATAAGCCGCGAATACCCGCGCCCGAAACAGTACCAGCGACAGCATCGCCACCGTTATCAGCAGTGCCATCATGCCGTAGAATAGATATGCCTTTGCGGTACGGACGTTCGCCAGCGCCGAAAAGCTCTCCAACGTCTCGATGCTAAGGGCAAGATGCGACGAGCCTTCGCTGCGGTAGCGGATCAGTACTGTTGCTTCTTCGCCCTGTGCGAGTGTGACGGGTGCTACCAGCTGTGGAAAGGCGATGGGGCGCGCGTCAAACGGGCTTGTCCGGTCTGTGTCAAAGACGGTTTCGACCTCACCGTTCGCGCGCAGGATAAATACCGAATATTCCTGAAAGAAATTGTCCCGTGCATGCAGCCGCCAGTTTTGGTTTTCGGTGGTGTTGCGCAGCCGCAGACGCAGCCAGATGCGATCGGATGTGTACCCGAAATCAGGCCAGGCAGAAGTGACGGGTCTCATCGCCGGCGTCTCGCCTGCACTGAAATTCTGGGGCGACAGGCGGTCTCCGGTTTCAAGCAGCGCGTCAATATGGCCGCGCAACTGTGCATCCTGTGCAGGCCCTTCCAGAACCAGCACAGGGCTCTGCGCACGGGCTTGCCCGCTCCCGAAGATCAGTAGACAAACCGCCAAAGCGGCCAGAATGCCCAAAACCCGTTTCATCTACCGCACCCGTTCAAATCTTGGCGAAAACGCTACCATGGTATAGAATGGCGCGGATTGAGGGAGAAAAACAAGTCATGACAACGCGTGTCCTTGTGGCCGATGACCACCCGTTTCTGGCGGACGGTCTGGCAAGCGCGATCAACACTCTGCAAGGGTTTGAAACGGTTGGCATTGCGCGCAATGGGGTCGAAGCGATCGCGCATCTGCGCAGCCTGCGCCCCGACTGTGCCGTGATCGATTTTGCCATGCCTGGGGCAAACGGGCTGGAGGTATTGCTGGAGTTCAAGCGATGGGCGCCGCACACCCGCGTGATGGTGCTGACAGGTAATCAAAACCCTGAAACGCTACACGCGCTTTTTGATGCTGGTCCTGACGCGCTAATCGCCAAATCTGCCAGTTCCGAGCGCATCCTGAAAGCGTTGGAAGATATTGCGGATGGCGGGCAGGTTTTTGATCCGGCTCTGCTGGCGGTTGCGCAGAAGTATATAGAAACCCCTGCGCTTAGTCCTCGTGAGGCAGAAGTCCTGCATGCCATCGCGCGCGGGCAGTCCAATGCGGACGCCGCGCTGAGCCTTGGGCTAAGTCCTAAAACTGTAGACGGCCATCGTACAAAACTGATGCGGAAACTGGGTGTTCATTCAACAGCACGCCTGATTCTAGTCGCGGTGCGAGATGGCCTGATCGACCCGAGCAGTGTGGAATAGGTATATAAAACTTGCTGGTAAATTTCCCGCTGATTCAGGCAGCTGAAAAACAACATCTTCAAACAGTTCTAGTTGAAAATTTGGTGCCCAGAAGAGGACTCGAACCTCCACACCGTTGCCAGTACTAGCACCTGAAGCTAGCGCGTCTACCATTCCGCCATCTGGGCACACCTTGTAAGGGCTGCGTCTAAGGTGCGTAGCGGTAGGTGTCAATTATAATTTATGTGGCTTTTGGAAACTTCTTGCCCAAGGCCGCAGGTGCGGTTTTTTGCGCCTTGTTTGAAATGATGTGCGGGGGTACACCCTTGCCTGATAACGCGTGAGGGTATGCAACATGTCTAAACTGGTAACTATCTACGGCGGTTCGGGCTTTGTCGGGCGGTATATTGCACGGCGGATGGCCAAGGCAGGCTGGCGTGTACGGGTTGCTGTACGGCGCCCGAATGAGGCGATGTTTGTGCGGACCTACGGCGTGGTCGGTCAGGTCGAGCCTGTGCTTTGCAACATTCGTGACGATGCGTCTGTCGCGTCGGTGATGAAGGGTGCGGATGCGGTGGTGAACTGTGTGGGTGTCCTGGCCGAGGCGGGCAAGAATACGTTTGACGCAGTTCAGTCCGAAGGACCGGAGCGGATCGCACGACTGGCGCGCGCTGCGGGGATTAAACGGATGGTGCATGTCTCGGCCATCGGCGCGGACATGGAGAGTGCCAGTGACTATGCGCGGACCAAAGCCGAAGGCGAGGCGGCTGTGCTAAAGCATCAGCCTGACGCGATGATTGTGCGGCCCTCGATTGTTTTCGGGCCTGAGGATGAGTTCTTTAACCGCTTTGCAGGCATGACGCGCTTGTCGCCTGTGCTGCCCGTTGTAGGAGCAAGCACGCGGTTCCAGCCTGTGTATGTTGACGATGTTGCACAGGCGGTTGTGAAGGGCGTGGTTGGTGATGCCAAGGGCATCTATGAGCTGGGTGGCCCTGTCACGATGAGCTTTCGCGAGCTGATGAACCTGATGCTGGAGGTGATCCGTCGCCGCCGCGCAGTTGTGAACATCCCGTTCTTTGCGGCACGGATCATGGCGTTTGCTTTTGATATGTTGCAGGCGGTCACGCTGGGGCTGGTAAAGAACGGCATGATTACCCGCGATCAGGTCAAGAATTTGCGTAAAGATAATGTCGTATCTCCAGATGCGGCGGGCTTTGATGATCTGGGCATTAATCCTGTTGCAATGGTGGCTGTACTTCCTGAGTATTTGTGGCGTTTCCGCCCGTCGGGGCAGTATGACGCGATCAAGGAATCCGCGAAAAACCTGCGCTCCAGCTGATGGAAAATACAACGATTGTCGCCGCCTTTCTTGGGCTGCTGGAGGGACTGACAGAGTTTATTCCTGTATCGTCTACGGGGCATATTCTGCTGGCGGGGCATTTTCTGGGGTTCGATTCTGCGGGTAAGACATTCGAGGTTGTGATCCAGCTGGGGGCAGTTCTGGCGATCCTCACGCTCTATGCGTCGCGCCTGACGGCAGTGTTTGTCGCAGCCCCGCACGACCCGGGTGCGCGGTGGTTTATCGGGAGCGTTCTGCTGGCGTTTTTGCCTGCTGCGGTGATTGGCGTTTTGGCGCACGGGTTTATCAAGACTGTCCTGTTCGAGACGCCGATGCTGATTGCGGTGATGCTGATTTTTGGGGGCATCGTGCTGGTCTATGTGGACCGCGTTGCGCCGCCTGCCAAATACGACAACGCGATGCGGCTGCCTTTGTCGATGGCCGTCAAGATCGGCTTTATCCAGTGTCTTGCAATGGTGCCGGGTGTGTCGCGCTCGGGGGCGACAATTGTTGGGGCGTTGATGCTGGGGGCCAGCAAGCGCGCGGCGGCAGAGTTCTCGTTCTTTTTGTCGATGCCAACAATGGCGGGGGCCTTTGCCTATGACATGTACAAGAATCGTGATGTGCTGGACACAACCGCGCTGAACGAAATCGCTGTTGGCTTTGTGATGGCGTTTATTACGGCTGTCTTGGTGGTGAAATGGGTGCTGGGGTATGTAAGCAAGCACGGGTACGCCTTGTTCGGGTGGTGGCGTATTATTGTTGGGTCTATCGCTTTGGTGTTTCTTATCAGTGGCTTCTAACCTCTTATATCCGATTCGGACCTAATTTGGTGCGATTGGCGGTGGTTTGCCGCAGTGCGGCGGAAAGAAATCTACATATAGGTCAGCATTGCTGCCTTTTATTTCCTTTAGGCTTCGTTTATTCGGGTGCCTCAGACGGAAATTGAGGATCAGAGTCATGGCCAAGCAACCTATGTTGAAATTCACCAGCGTTGAACGGGACATGCCGGAGAAGCGTCCGCCCAATTTACGCAAAGAAGACTTCAACGAGATTTACGCAGAGTACGCTGATGCCAAGGCAAAGGAGCAATCCAGCCGTTGCAGCCAGTGTGGCGTGCCATATTGCCAGACCCACTGCCCCTTGCACAACAACATCCCCGACTGGCTGCGTCTGACAGCAGAAGGGCGGTTGCAGGAGGCCTACGAGATCTCGCAAGCGACGAATACCTTCCCGGAAATTTGTGGACGCATCTGCCCGCAGGACCGTCTGTGTGAGGGCAACTGTGTGATTGAATCGTCGGGCCATGGCACCGTGACCATTGGTTCGGTCGAGAAGTATATCACCGATACTGCGTGGGAGCAGGGCTGGGTCAAGCCGATCACTGCCAACCATGAGCGGACCGAGTCCGTCGGGATTATTGGTGCGGGGCCAGGTGGCCTTGCGGCGGCTGATTTTCTGCGCCGCGCTGGTGTGCAGGTCACGGTCTATGATCGCTATGACCGCGCGGGTGGTTTGATGACCTATGGTATCCCCGGCTTCAAGCTGGAGAAAGACATCGTCATGCGCCGCAACGAACAGCTGGAGCAGGGCGGTGTGACCTTTAAACTGAACTGTGCAGTGGGAGAGGATATCTCTTTCCAAGAAATCCGCGATGCGCATGACGCCGTGATTATCGCAACGGGTGTCTATAAATCACGGGATTTGACCGTGCATGGCAGCACGGCAGACGGTGTCGTAAAGGCGCTGGATTTCCTGACTGTGAGCAACAAGAAAAGCTTTGGTGATGATGTGCCAGCCTTTTCTGACGGTAGTTTGAACGCCGAGGGCAAGCGCGTTGTGGTGATTGGCGGCGGTGATACCGCGATGGACTGTGTGCGCACCTCGATCCGTCAGGGTGCGACAAGCGTCAAGTGTCTGTACCGCCGTGACCGCGCCAACATGCCTGGCAGCCAGCGTGAGGTGGCCAATGCCGAGGAAGAAGGTGTGGTGTTTGAATGGCTGACCGCGCCCAAGGCGTTTGTGACCGATCTGCGGGCGACAGATGCGACAGATAGCAGTGCCGCTGCCGGACCTGTCAAAGGCGTGATGGCGCAAAAGATGCGTCTGGGCCAGCCAGATGCGACAGGCCGCCAAGCGCCCGAAATCATCGAAGGCTCTGATTACGTCGAGGAGGCTGATCTGGTGATTATGGCGCTGGGGTTTGAGGCCGAGGATTTGCCAACGCTATGGGATTGTCCCGACCTGCCCGTGAACCGCTGGGGCACCGTAAAGGCCGACTATATCACAGGCCGCACCGAGGCCGAGGGCGTCTATGCCGTTGGCGACATCGTGCGCGGTGCGTCTTTGGTTGTTTGGGCGATCAAGGACGGCCGCGACTGCGCCGAAGCCATCATTGAACAGCTGAACGGCGCGGCGTCTATCGCGGCAGAATAGGGGGGTGCGATTTGTACACCCCCTGTACACCGGCGATGCACCGCACCGTGCGCCCCTGAATATCTGGTCGGTCAGTCGTGCTGACCTAGATCAACGGAAGAGTTAACAATGTCTGAGCAAATCCAAGGTCAGTGTTTATGTGGGGCGGTTCAAGTGACCGCCGCTGTGGACCAGCCACGCCTTCGGGCATGCCACTGCGATATGTGCCGCCAACATACATCGGGCGCGTTTTTTTCGCTGGAGACTGTCGCGGGAAGCATCGCCGTGACGGGCCCTGCACGGGACTATCAATCTTCGGATTGGGCAAGTCGCGGGTTTTGCGGCGCCTGCGGGTCGACGCTTTGGTATCAGATGGACGGTACGCGCAATCTGTCGGCAGGATTGTTCCCCGATGCGGGGGGCGGAATGCTGAAGGTAGAGTTTTTCGCGGATAAATGTCCGCAGGGCTACGCGCTGGCGGGCCAACACAAGAAGATGACGACAAAAGAGACAATTGCATTGTTTGCACCACAAGATGGAGACGCCAAATGACCAAGTATGATGACGCATGGGTTGCCCGTGAAGAAGCCAAGCGCGCGTTCATGGCCGAGAAGGGTCTCTATTCGCCCGAGGAGGAGCATTCCTCCTGCGGGGTAGGGCTGGTTGTGAACATCGACGGATCGCGCAGCCGCGAGGTGGTCGAGAACGGGATCAAGGCGCTGAAAGCGATTTGGCACCGTGGTGCGGTGGATGCGGATGGCAAGACGGGCGATGGTGCGGGTATCCACGTACAAATCCCTGTGCCGTTCTTCTACGATCAGGTGGAGCGGACGGGCCACACCCCGCGCACGGATGAATTGCTGGCAGTAGGTCAGGTGTTTTTGCCGCGCACGAATTTTGGCGCCCAAGAAACATGCCGTACCATTGTCGAGACCGAGATCTTGCGCATGGGCTATTACATCTATGGCTGGCGCCATGTGCCGGTGAAGGTCGAATGTTTGGGCGAGAAGGCCAATGCGACACGCCCCGAGATTGAGCAGATCCTGATTTCCAACGCCAAGGGTGTGGATGAAGAGACATTCGAGCGGGAGCTGTATGTGATCCGCCGCCGCATTGAGAAGGCGGCGATCGCGGCACAGGTACCGACGCTGTATATTACGAGCATGTCGTGCCGTTCGATCATCTACAAAGGCATGATGCTGGCCGAGCAGGTGGCGGAGTTCTATCCCGATCTGATGGACGAACGGTTCGAGAGTGCCTTTGCGATCTATCATCAGCGGTATTCCACCAACACTTTCCCGCAGTGGTGGCTGGCGCAACCGTTCCGCATGTTGGCGCATAACGGTGAGATCAACACGCTGAAAGGCAACCTGAACTGGATGAAGTCCCACGAGATTCGCATGGCATCAGCGACATTTGGGGATATGGCAGATGACATTAAACCCATCGTAGCTGCGGGATCGTCGGATTCGGCGGCACTGGACTCGGTTTTTGAAGTTCTGGTGCGGGCGGGGCGGTCGGCCCCTATGGCCAAGACGATGCTGGTGCCGGAAAGCTGGTCCAAGCAGGCAGTGGAACTGCCACAGGCGTGGCGCGATATGTACTCCTACTGCAACTCCGTGATGGAGCCTTGGGACGGCCCAGCAGCGCTGGCGATGACTGATGGTCGTTGGGTCTGTGCGGGGCTGGACCGTAACGGACTGCGCCCGATGCGGTATGTCGTGACCAGTGACGGGATGCTGATTGCGGGCTCTGAGGCGGGCATGGTGCCGTTGGACGAGGCGCGTGTGGTGCGCAAGGGCGCGCTGGGCCCAGGGCAGTTGCTGGCCGTGGATATGCAAGAGGGCAAGCTGTTCGGTGATACCGAGATCAAGGACAAGCTGTCGGCCGCGCGCCCGTTCGGTGATTGGGTCGGCAAGATCAACGAGCTGGACGATGCGCTGTCGGGCGTGACAGAAAAGCCGTTGTTCGAGGGGAACGAGCTGCGTCGCCGCCAGATTGCTGCGGGATATACCATTGAGGAGCTGGAGCAGATTCTGGCCCCGATGGCAGAAGACGGCAAGGAAACACTGGCGTCGATGGGTGATGATACGCCCTCGGCCGTATTGTCGGGCAAGTACCGCCCGCTGAGCCATTTCTTCCGGCAGAACTTCTCTCAGGTGACGAACCCACCGATTGATAGCTTGCGCGAGTTCCGCGTGATGAGCCTGAAGACACGTTTCGGGAACCTCAAGAACGTGCTGGACGAGGACAGCAGCCAGACAGAGATTTTGGTGCTGGACAGCCCGTTTGTGGGCAATGCCCAGTGGGACGAGCTGACCAAGCATTTCAACGCCGATCTGGTGACGCTGGATTGTACGTTCAAGGCAGGTGCTGGAAATCTGAACGCCGAATTGATGCGGATCAGGGCCGAGGCGGAGGACGCAGTGCGTTCGGGCGCGGGGCATATTGTGCTGACGGATCAGACCAGCGATGCCACCAAGATTGCGATGCCGATGATTCTTGCCACTTCGGCGGTACACAGCCATCTGACGCGCAAGGGTCTGCGCACCTTCTGTTCGCTCAACGTGCGGGCGGCCGAGTGTATCGACCCGCATTACTTTGCCGTGTTGATCGGGTGTGGTGCGACCGTGGTGAACGCGTATCTGGCCGAGGACAGCCTTGCTGACCGTATCGGGCGCGGACTGCTGGATGTGGATCTGACAACAGCCATCGCGCGTTACCGCGAGGCGATTGACCAAGGGTTGCTCAAGATCATGGCGAAGATGGGGATTTCGGTTGTCTCGTCTTATCGCGGTGGTCTGAATTTCGAGGCGGTGGGCCTGTCTCGCGCCATGTGTGCCGAATACTTCCCCGGTATGACAAGCCGCATCAGCGGTATCGGCATCACGGGTATCCAGCGCAAAGCCGAAAGCGTGCATGCCCAAGGCTGGGCAGGTAATGACACGGTGATGCCGATTGGGGGCTTTTACAAGTCGCGCAAATCGGGAGAGACGCACGCATGGGAAGCAACCTCCATGCATATGCTGCAATCTGCGTGCAACCGCGCATCCTATGAAATGTGGAAGCAGTATAGCGCCAAGATGCAGAGCAATCCGCCAATCCATCTGCGCGATCTGCTGGCGCTCAAGCCGCTGGGCGAGGCGATCCCGATTGAAGAAGTGGAAAGCATTACCGCGATCCGCAAGCGGTTTGTCACGCCTGGTATGAGCCTTGGGGCGTTGAGCCCTGAAGCGCATAAAACCCTGAACGTGGCGATGAACCGCATTGGCGCAAAGAGCGACAGTGGTGAGGGCGGTGAAGACCCTGCGCACTTCCACCCAGAGCCGAACGGCGACAACCCAAGCGCCAAGATCAAGCAGGTGGCGTCGGGACGTTTTGGCGTAACCGCCGAATACCTGAACCAGTGTGAAGAGCTGGAGATCAAGGTCGCCCAAGGTGCAAAGCCCGGTGAGGGCGGCCAGTTGCCTGGTATGAAGGTGACGGAGCTGATTGCACGGCTGCGCCACTCGACCCCCGGTGTGACGCTGATCTCGCCGCCGCCGCACCATGACATCTATTCGATCGAGGATCTGGCCCAGCTGATCTATGATCTCAAGCAGATCAACCCGCGCTGTAAGGTGACAGTAAAGCTGGTGGCAAGCAGCGGTGTTGGCACGATTGCAGCGGGTGTGGCCAAGGCCAAGGCGGATATCATCCTGATCTCGGGACACAATGGCGGCACGGGTGCCAGCCCTGCCACATCCATCAAATACGCGGGTCTGCCGTGGGAGATGGGCCTGACCGAAGCGCATCAAGTTCTGTCGATGAACAATCTGCGCGACCGTGTGACACTGCGCACGGACGGCGGTTTGCGCACAGGCCGTGACATTGTCATGGCGGCGATGTTGGGGGCCGAGGAATACGGTATCGGCACTGCCGCGTTGATCGCGATGGGCTGTATCATGGTGCGCCAGTGCCAGAGCAATACCTGTCCTGTAGGTGTGTGTACGCAGGACGAAGCCCTGCGCGACAAGTTTACAGGCAATGCTGATAAGGTTGTGAACCTCATCACCTTCTACGCCACCGAAGTGCGTGAGATTCTGGCGAGCATTGGTGCGCGGTCTTTGGATGATGTGATCGGGCGGGCGGATTTGCTGACGCAGGTCAGCCGTGGCTCGGCGCATTTGGATGATCTGGACCTGAACCCGCTGTTGATCTGTGTCGATGACGCGCGGGACACAGTGTATGACCGTCACAAGGCGCGCAATGCGGTGGCGGAAACGCTTGATGCGCAGATCGTCAAGGACGCGGTGCGGTTCCTTGAAGATGGCGAGAAGATGCAGCTGAGCTATGCAGTGCAGAACACGCACCGCACAGTCGGTACGCGGATTTCCAGCCATATCGTCAAACGCTTTGGCATGCGCAACGATCTGCAGCCCAACCACCTGACGGTAAACCTGACAGGCAGTGCGGGCCAGTCGCTGGGGGCCTTTGCGGCACCGGGCCTAAAGCTGGTCGTGGCGGGGGATGCCAATGACTATGTCGGCAAGGGTTTGTCCGGTGGTACGGTTGTTGTACGTCCGCAGATGAGCAGCACGATTGTGGCGTCAGAGAACACAATCATCGGCAATACGGTTCTCTATGGTGCAACAGATGGCTACCTGTTTGCCGCTGGTCGCGCGGGTGAACGCTTTGCTGTGCGCAACTCGGGTGCCAAGGTGGTGATCGAGGGGTGTGGTAGCAACGGGTGTGAATACATGACCGGTGGTGTTGCCGTCATTCTGGGTGAGATCGGTGCCAACTTTGGTGCGGGTATGACTGGTGGCATGGCGTATCTGTATGACCCCGAAGGGTGTGCAGTGGACATGATGAACCATGAAACACTGGTACATTGCCCTGTGACGACCGCCCATTGGGAGGATCAGCTGAAAGACATGATCGAGCGCCACGTGGCAGAGACAGACAGCCGCAAAGCGCGCGATATCTTGCAGCACTGGGATTTGGAGAAGGTGAACTTTGTCCAGATCTGCCCCAAGGAAATGCTCAGCCGTATTCCTGCGCCGCTGGGTAACGAGCAGCAGGCGGTGCCTGCGGAGTAAGCGTTTAAGAATTGTGTCAGCGACGGAAACAATCTGTTTCGCTGACACAAAATGACCCTTTTTGGAAACAATGACGGGCAAACTCTCGGCATGATTGGCCTGCATCCTGTGCCTATAGACAGAGCAGAGGATTTTGACATGACCATGAGTATTTTTCATACGCGTTTTCTTATTGCGCTGAGCGGGTTTGTCCTGCTCAACAGTTGTTCGGCCTTCGGGTAGGGGTGCTGCTGCGTGATGTTGAGGACACGTGCCTGCGTGATATTTGCGCGCAGGGGATGGATTGTTCACAACAAACAGCAGCACGGCTATAGCTGAGCAATGGCAAAAGCGACGACCAAACCCAAACGTGTGGCCAAGGCCAAGGCGAAGCCTGCCAAAACGGCGCCGCCCGCGATGACGTTGCGCCGCCGCGTGCGGCGGTTTGTCTGGCGCAGCATTGCCTATTCGTTTTTATTTGTCGCGGCGGCCGTCTTGTTGGGACGCGTGATTAACCCGCCCACCACTGCCTATATGATGGGCGAGCAGCGCAGGCTGGGCGGCATTGACCATGAGTGGGTGCCGATGGGTGAGATTGCCCCTGTCATGGCACGTGCTGTTGTGGCGGCAGAGGACGCGAATTTTTGTCAGCATTGGGGATTCGATGTGGCTGCGATCAAGCTGGCCATTGCCCAAGGATCGAACCGCGGAGCCTCGACCCTGAGCCAGCAAACGGTGAAAAACGTCTATCTGTGGCACGGACGGACCTGGGTGCGCAAAGCACTGGAGGCGGGGATTACGCCGATGGTTGAAGCCATCTGGCCCAAGCGGCGGATATTGGAAGTCTATCTGAACGTCGCCGAGTTTGATGAAGGTGTGTTCGGGGTGGAAGCTGCGGCGCGGCATTATTTCAACGTCGGACCAGAGGCTTTGACTGCGCGGCAGGCTTCGGCGCTGGCGGCTGTGTTGCCCTCGCCCAAGACGCGCAGTGCCTCGCGGCCCACGAATTTTCTAAAGAAACGGGCGGCGCAAATCCGCTCTGGCGCTGCTACTATTCGCGCAGACGGGCGGAGTGATTGTTTCGAGAGTTGAATAATCGCGCGTCACAAGGCATTTAGGGACAGCCCCTATTTACGGATGTCCCATGGCCCGCCTTTACCACGTTCCTCTGTCGCCCTTTTGCCGCAAAATCCGGCTGAGCCTTGCGGAAAAGAAGGTGGAGGTTGATCTGGTTGAAGAGCGTTATTGGGAGCAAGACCCCGACTTCATGCGCCGTAACCCTGCGGGCAAAGTGCCTGTGCTGCGGTTGGACGGCATCATGATGTCCGAGAGTGCAGCGATTTGTGAGTATATCGAGGAGACGCGGCCAGAGCCGTCGCTGCTGCCCAGTGATGCAGCACAACGGTTGGAAGTGCGCCGGCTGGTCAGCTGGTTTGATGACAAGTTCCATCACGAGGTCACCAGCAAGTTGCTGTACGAGCGGGTGAACAAGAAGATGATGAAGGCGGGCTATCCCGACAGCAAGAACGTCAAGGCGGGTGCGCGGGCGATCAAGTTTCATCTGGGATATATGACGTGGTTGCTGGACCATCGGCGTTGGCTGGCGGGAGATGTGATGACGCTTGCGGATTTTGCTGCTGCTGCGCATTTGTCTTCGCTGGATTATATTTCGGACGTTGATTGGAACAGCTGCCCCGAGGTGAAGGACTGGTACGCGAAGATCAAGTCGCGGCCAGCGTTCCGGTCGATACTGGCCGATCAGGTGCCGGGGTTCACACCGCCGAAGCATTACAATGATCTGGATTTCTAAACCCGCTGCTGTTTGCGCGTGTGGATGGTGCGGGATTGAGTTTAAGGGAAAAATAAAGAAATGGACCTGAAGCAGCGGATGGTTCAGGAGGCCTTGGGCATGGGGTTCGTCGCTTGTCGGGTGTGCAGGCCTGATGCTGTGCCGGAGGTGCCTGCACGGCTGGATGCGTTTCTGGAGGCGGGATATCACGGGCAGATGGGCTGGATGGAGGAGCGTGTGCAGTGGCGCGGCAATCCATCGGTGCTGTGGCCCGAGGCGCGATCAGTGGTTATGCTGGTGGAGAGTTATGCGCCCGAGCATGACCCGTTGGCGGTGCTGGAGCGGCCCGAGTTGGGGGCGGTTTCGGTTTATGCGCAGGGGCGCGATTATCATGATGTGGTGAAGAAGCGGCTCAAGCGTTTGGCGCGGTGGCTGATTGCACAAGAGACCTGTGAGGTGAAGGTCTTTGTGGATACGGCACCTGTGCCCGAGAAGGCATTGGCGCAGGCGGCAGGCCTTGGGTGGCAGGGCAAGCATACCAATGTTGTGAGCCGTGAGTGGGGGAATTGGGCCTTTTTAGGCTCTGTTTTTACCACATTGGCGTTAGAGCCTGATGCCGCTGAGGTGGACCGTTGTGGCAGTTGCACGGCCTGTCAGGACATTTGCCCCACCAATGCGTTTCCCGTGCCGTACCGTTTGGATGCGCGGCGGTGCATTTCGTATCTGACGATTGAGCATAAGGGACCTGTTGACGAGGATTTGCGCGCGGCACTGGGCAACCGGATTTATGGCTGTGATGATTGTCTGGCGGTGTGTCCTTGGAACAAGTTTGCCGTGGCGGCCAGTGACATCCGCTATCACGGCACGGCGGGCGGTACATTAGCCGAGCTGGCGGTGCTGGATGATACGGCCTTTCGGCTGCGGTTTTCGGGTTCGCCCATAAAGCGGATCGGCCGCAACAGGTTTGTGCGCAATGTTCTCTACGCTGTGGGCAATTCGGGGGATGTGCGTCTGCGGGCGGTGGCGCAGCGTTTATGTGAGGACGATGACGCAGCGGTGGCGGATGCGGCGCGCTGGGCTGTGGCGCGTTTGGCGCATCTATGACGCTAACGGTGCGGTGGGCCTGCGTGCTGTGGGTTAAGACGTTCTTGGAAATAACAGGAGGCTCCTGATGGCGTTGCTTTTGGGTGTGGATACGGGCGGGACCTACACGGATGCGGTGCTTTTGCGCGACGAGCGTGAAGTAATCGCCAGTGCCAAGGCGCTGACAACGCGGCATGATCTGGCGATTGGTGTGGGCGGTGCTGTGCGTGCTGTGTTGGCGCAGTCGGGGGTGGATGCGGGGGATATTGCCCTTGCTTCGCTTTCGACCACGTTGGCGACCAATGCTTTGGTCGAGGGGCAGGGCGGGCGCGTGGCGCTGATTTACATTGGGTTCAAGGAAAGTGATCTGGAGACACATGGCCTGCTGGATGCATTGAAGGGTGATCCGCATCTGGTGCTGGCGGGCGGGCACAACCATGCAGGCGGTGAGGCAGTGCCGCTGGATGAGGACAGGTTGCGCGCGTTTCTGTCGGCGCATGGCGCGGGAGTGGGTGGCTTTGCTGTCGCGTCGCAGTTTGCCACGCGCAATCCTGCGCATGAGTTACGGGCGATGGCGCTGGTGGCGGAGTTGACGGGGCGGCCTGTGTCGGCATCGCATCAGCTGTCGGCCAAGTTGAACGGACCCAAGCGGGCAATGACGGCGGTGTTGAATGCGCGGTTGATCGGGATGATTGACCGTTTGATCGGGCGGGCAGAGGATACGCTGCGCGAGGTTGGTATCTCTGCTCCTTTGATGGTGGTGCGGGGGGATGGCGCGTTGATTTCATCCGCGCAGGCGCGTGAGCGGCCTATCGAGACGATACTGAGCGGGCCTGCGGCCTCGATTGTGGGGGCGAAGTGGCTGACGGGGGCAGAGCATGCGCTGGTGTCGGACATTGGCGGCACGACGACGGATGTGGCGCTGTTGCGGGATGGACGGCCTGCGATTGATCCTGCGGGCGCGCGGGTGGGGCCGTACCGCACGATGGTTGAGGCTGTGGCGATGCGCACCACCGGTCTGGGTGGTGATAGCGAGGTGCATTTCCTGTCCGAAGGGTTGCAGGGCGGTGTTGATCTGGGGCCGCGGCGACTGTTGCCGGTTTCGCTGGTGGCGATGGAGGCGCCTGAGGTGGTGCACACCGCTTTGGATGCGCAGATGCGCAGTACCTTGCCAGGTGAGCATGACGGGCGGTTTGTACGCGCTGTCGCGGGGCAGACCCAAGAGGGGATCGGCCCGCGCGAAGAGGTGCTGCTGGAGCGGATCGGGGACGGTGTGCATCCGCTGGGTGATATCCTCCGCTCGCGGATCGAGACAGGCGCGTTGAAGCGGCTGGTGGAGCGGGGTCTGGTCCAGATGGCAGGGGTGACGCCATCGGACGCGAGCCACGTTTTGGGGCTGGCTGTAGCGTGGGACGTAACAGCGGCGCAAAAGGCGCTGGCGCTGTTCGGGCGGCGGCGGACAGGATCAGGCGATAGGCTGGCGGCAGACCCTGCAGATATGGCGCGGATCATCATTGCGCAGTTGGAGCGGCAGACTGCTTTGGCCCTGTTAGAGACTGCATTTTCCGAAGAAGAGACAGAATTTGGCGTGGACCCAGCGGTATTGGCGCGGCATGTGCTTATGCAACGGGGTCTTGGCGGGCATAAAGGATTGGTGCGGCTGGATACGGGGCTTGCGGTGCCTGTGATCGGGCTTGGTGCCTCTGCTGGCACCTATTACCCTGCGGTTGGCGCGCGGTTGGGATGTGAGATGATCTTGCCCGAGCATGCTGGTGTGGCTAATGCGATTGGCGCTGTTGTAGGGCGTGTGACGATGCGCGAGGCGGGTACTGTGACCTCGCCCAGCGAGGGGAAATTCCGTGTACATCTTACTGATGGACCGATGGATTTTGGTAACGCAGATGCGGCAGTGGAGCATCTGGAGGGTGTCTTGCGGGCAGCGGCATTGGCGGCGGCAGAAGCGGCGGGAGCCGAAGATATCCAGATCAATGTGATGCGCGATGTGCGTGTGGCAGGTGTGGAGGGGCGCGAGGTATTTGTAGAAGCGGACGTGACGGTGGAGGCGACGGGGCGGCCACGGGTCGCTGTCTGAGCGGTTTAAGCCAAGGACCGCTGTATGGACTGGCGTCGTGCCGTGTTTGCGGTTTTTTCTTTCGCTACACCATCCAGGGTCTGCAGCAACCTCGTCTTTGCGATGTGGCCAAAGGTGCAAAACCGATCATTCAAATGAACCATTTGAAGCAGAATGCTATGAGCCACAGGGCGCATCGACTTAGACATTCAGAACACGGGATTTTCGCCGCGCTTCATCGGTGAGCGCCCCATGAATTGTCCGGGTGTTTCCCCGATGAGCGTATGGAAAGCATGGATAAAGGCGCTTGGCGTCTCAAATCCCACGTCAAAAGCGGTTTCTGTGACGGATTGTCCGGCGGATAGTTTATCAAGGGCAACCATGACCCGGGAAAGCCTTCTGAGTTCGCGAAATGTCATTCCGGTTTCCGCGCGAATACTTCGGATCAGGCTTCTTTCGGAATATCCAAGCCTTTTGGCCCAGTGTTTCAGTGTTGTCCGGTCATCCGGAGCGGTTTGAAAATGCAGGGCGAGTTTCGCGATGCGCGGATCGCTTGGGATTGGAATTTTCAAAGACTCCAGCTTGCCCTCGCCAATCTCGTGAACCAGAAGATCTGCCAGAAGTATGTTCAGGCGTTGCTCATGTCCTTCGGCCAGACGGATCAGCACTTCGCGCATGAGCGGGGAGACCGAGAGGACACGCACATTTTTATGCGGCAAGGGATAGGCTCTGCTGAGGTAAGCTGTCCGCATATCGACAGGTCCAACGCAGTCTATTGCGTGCAGTGTCATCGCGGGTATCCACAAGGCGCGCCCTGTTGGTACGAACCAGACAAAGTCATGAACCGTAACCCGCATCGTACCCGAAATTGCGTGCGCGATCTGGTGTGCCGTGTGTGCATGGGGTGCGATATGCGTGCCAGCATCATAGGCAGAGCCTAAGCCTACAATCCCCCGCATATCGGCCGTTGGCATTTTGAGCGTAGTATTTGTCATTATACCGACAGACAGTAGGTGAGAATACTGCGACCTTTCAAGGACCCAGATCATTCGGAGATACAAAGTGTCACGCAACGAGGCCCTGCAATTTATAAATGTCGCGCATTTTTTCGATCATTTCTTCTTATTGATCTTTCCAACTGCGGCACTTGCCATTGCGCCTGCGTGGGGCATGAGTTTTGCCGACGTTCTTTTGTTTGGGACGCCGCTCTACGCTATGTTTGCCCTTGGGACGCTACCTGCTGGCTGGCTTGGAGACAGGGTGGACAGGCTGACGCTGATCGCCGTGTTCTTTCTCGGATGCGGGGCATCGAGCATCTGGATATCACTGGCGTCAGGGCCTGTGTCGATGACGGTCGGGCTTGCTTTGCTCGGACTTTTTGCGGCCATTTATCATCCGGTAGGTTTGGCCCATATAACCCAGATCGGGTTACGCACGGGTCGGGCCTTGGCCATTAACGGTGTTTTCGGCAACATGGGGCTTGCTGGTGCGGCGGTATCCACTGGCGTTCTGGCACAGAACTTTGGGTGGCAGAGTGCATTTGCGCTTCCGGGGGGCATCTCGGTTGCGATTGGCTGCATTCTTGTACTTCGCAACAGGGAGGGGCCCACGACTGAAGTATTGGCGGCTGGCGATGAAGGTCTGCCGACACAGGCCCGCAGTCGCAGAACACAGTGGACAGTATTTCTGGTCATTTGTATCGCCGCGCTGTTTGGCGGGATGGTGTTTAACATGGTGACACTCTCGCTGCCAAAATTCCTGAATGAGCGGCTGGGCAGTGAGGGTCTTGATCTGGCATGGATTGGTGCATCTGCCGGACTGGTATTCGCGATTGCTGCATTTGCGCAGCTGCCAGTTGGAGAGCTTTTGGACAGGATTGGTGCGCGTCCGGTCTTTCTGTGCTTGCTTGCGACCGAATCTTTTCTGCTGTTTACCCTCACGCTTGTGACGGGTTGGGCAGCTTTCACGCTGGCTTTGCTTGTTGTGACGGTGATCTTTGCAGGGATACCAATGACGACGTGGATGGTTGGACAGTATCTTGATGCGGGTGTGCGTTCTCGGGCGGTTTCTGTGGAGTATGTTTTGTCGCTGGGTGTTGGGTCGGCGGCTGTGCCTTTGATTGCGTTCTTGCAACGGGCAGAGTTGGGATTTGATCTGCAGTTTGCAGGTCTTGCCGTGCTATCCGCGATTATGTTTGCGGCGGGTTTATTCTTGCCAAGACATCGCCGCGCTTTGCCGCACGAAACCACAACAGACTGATAGGCAGATCAGTTTCTAAATCAATGAGAGCAAACGGTGGTTCGACTGTCAAAGTGCGGCGCCGTTGAAACCATAGATTGCCAAATCTGTTTTTGAAATTTACGCTGCGGGTGAACAGGAGACTGAAAATGAAACTGACAATTGTCGTCGTCGTGGTGAGCAAGAGGTGCATGGTCCGATAAGGGTTTCCATATTTCTTACCATGCGCCCCCGACAGAGTTCGGGGGCTTTTTTGTTTCCAGACCAGAGAATTCTCTATGTCCCAGACCAGAACACCGCCCCATCTTGCGACCCTCATCCTGCTGCCAGCGTTTTCGGTGCTGTCGCTCAACATGTTCCTGCCGTCCCTTGCGAACATCGCTGCGGATCTGGACGCTGAGTATGGAACTGTCAGCCTTGCAGTTGCGGGTTATCTTGCTGTTACGGCTGTCGTCCAACTTGTTGTCGGTCCGTTGTCTGATCGCATTGGCAGGCGCCCCGTTCTGTTGGTTGCGCTTACTTCTTTTTCTGTTGCTTCGGTTGGATGCTCTCTTGCTCAGGACATCTGGACGTTCCTGCTTTTTCGTATGCTCCAAGGCGGGATCATTTCCGGCTATGCGCTGTCGCTTGCTATTGTCAGGGACACCACATCAGAGCGCAAAGCGGCTGGTCGCATCGGGTACATCAGCATGACGATGGCAATTGCTCCGATGCTCGGTCCAATGCTTGGCGGCGTGCTTGATGCCGCATTTGGGTGGCGTGCGAACTTTTACTTTTATGCCGTGTTCAGTTTGCTGTTGTTGGTCGTGTGTTGGATCGACTTGGGCGAGACCAAGCCAGCCGGATCAGACCAAAAAGACGCATCGCCACAGAGCATGGGAACTCTTGTCCGCGAGCCGTTATTTTGGGCGTATTCATTATGTACCACTTTTTCTACCGGAGCTTTTTATATCTTTCTGACAGGTGCGCCGCTTGTTGCTGCGTCAGAGTTTGGTGTGACGACTGCAGAGTTGGGGTTCTACATCGGAACAATAACAGCGGGCTTTATGCTCGGAAGTTTCTTGTCGGGACGCTTCGCGCCGAGGTTTGAGCCATCCGTGATGATGCTTGCCGGTCGCCTCACCGCTTGTGTTGGTTTGAGTATTGGTCTGGCTGCGATGCTGGCTGGATATATGACCCCTGTAGTTTTCTTTGGCAGCACGGTTTTTGTGGGTCTGGGCAATGGCCTTACGATGCCAAGCAGCAATACAAGCGCGATGTCTGTTCGGCCCAATCTGGCAGGAAGTGCAGCGGGGCTGAATGGCGCGTTGGTGGTTGCGGGCGGGGCGATACTGACAACGCTTACTGGTCTGATATTGCCCGCAGAAGGAGCGGGAGTCGTGCTTCATATTCTTATGTTGGGAGCTTCGGGCGCAGGGCTGATTGCAGTGATTTGGGCGATGCGCCTTCAATCTGAAAAGCTGTCTTGAATGCCCGCTGCCGCAAAACCGACAGGTGCGGTAATTCCTGCGTGCGAAGTCATCATGTCTGACGGGCAGTAACCAACTACGCGCGGCGGGGTGGAAGGATGCAGGGTGATTTTTTCCCGACGCGCCCGCGCTTGTGTTTATGCTGATTGCCGTCAAGTATCGGCTATGACGGCTGCGGCCAAGAAGCAAAGGGCATGAGTGACGCTTTGAATGATGAAAATGTAGCAAAGGTAATCGAAGAGTTTGCCGGAATTGTCAGGGATAGATGGGACAAGCTAGGGTATCTGGAGGGGGATGGAGGTGCTTTTGCCACGGGCCATACGCCAGCCATAGCGCCCCAATCATACCTGTGCAGGTTCTATGCAGGCTTGTCCGAAGACGGCCTCAAGGATGCAGAATCCGAGAGCGAGCGGCACTTGCCACACCAATACCGCAGTTTCCTGAGTGCGTTTAATGGCGGACATATCATGGGGATTTCGTTGCACGGTTCAACTGGCGGAAGCAACCTGCGCCAGATTGACGGTATCGGTCAACCGGTAAGCATCAGATACCAGAACGTGTTCTATACCAGACCGGATTATATCCCCGAAGGTCACTTTGGTCTCGGGGCGATGAATGGCGAGTATTATTCTCAGGGCCATCTGTATTTAACCAGCACTGGCGAAGTCGAGCTGATCAACAGAGAACACAATTTGATCGCAAAGACATGGCCCAGCCTCGCTGGGTTTTTGAGCGAGGAAATTCCGCGACAGCTGACGCGCTATGACGAGGCGGGGCTGGAGACTAAACGTGTAGCGCGGCTTCCGGGGAATACGGATGACTGGGAGGCGTTGGGTAAGGCGGCCACAGAAGAGCGAAGAAAAGAGGCGACGGTTTTGCAAAAGGTCAAACGCGGGCTGGGCGGGTTGCTTGGCAAATAGGTACTGATCCCGCAGGGACCGGATGCGCAGCGGTTTGGTTTGTCCGAGGCTGCCCAGATACGATCTGTTGGCGTCTCTCAGTTGGCGGTATCTTAGGGTCGCCCGCGTGGGGCGACCCTTGCCGTTTTACTCTGCCGCGGCGCGTTTGGGCAGTACCCAGTCGGGACGGGGGAAATGGCAGGTGTAGCCGTTGGGAATACGCTCTAGGTAGTCCTGATGCTCTGGCTCTGCTTCCCAAAAATCCGAGACCGGCTCGACTTCGGTGACGACCTTGCCCGGCCAGATGCCTGACGCTTCGATATCTGCGATGGTGTCGAGGGCTACGGCCTTTTGGTCCTCATCCTCATAGTAGATGGCCGAGCGATAGCTCATCCCCATATCGTTGCCTTGGCGGTTGATGGTAGTTGGGTCGTGGATCTGAAAGAACAGTTCCAGCAATTCGCGATAGCTGAGAACGGTTGGGTCAAAGATCACCTCGATCGCTTCGGCGTGGGTGCCGTGGTTGCGGTAGGTGGCGTTGGGAACATCGCCCCCTGAATATCCGACGCGGGTTGCCACCACGCCTTTACGTTTGCGGATCAGGTCCTGCATTCCCCAGAAACATCCGCCTGCCAGTACTGCGCGCTGCTTGTTCATGCTGCGTCCTCCACTTGATTGATGTAATCGCCGTAACCTTCGGCCTCCATATCGTCACGGTGTATGAACCGCAGCGAGGCCGAGTTGATGCAGTACCGCAGGCCGCCACGATCCTGCGGACCGTCAGGAAAGACGTGGCCGAGGTGGCTGTCGCCGTGGGTGCTGCGCACTTCGGTGCGGACCATGCCGAGGCTGCTGTCAGTTAGTTCCTGTACGTGTGCAGGCTCGATCGGTTTGGTAAAGCTTGGCCAGCCGCAGCCGCTCTCGTATTTGTCTGCGGAGGCGAACAGAGGCTCGCCCGACACGATGTCGACGTAAATCCCCGGCTCTTTGTTGGACAGCAGTTTGCCTGTGCCCGGTCGCTCTGTGCCGCTTTCTTGTGTGACGTAAAATTCCTCGGGTGAGAGGGTGGCGATGACGTCTGGGTTCTTGGTGTATTGGGTCATGGGCGCTCCTTACCGCTGGTCTGCTCTATTAGATGGTGCTTTGGCGGGAAAATCAAAGGGGTGGATTGCTAGGGCAAACTGATTGTGAACCTGCGGCGTCATCCGTGCGTATAGTTATCAGGAGGATACAACATGCGATTGATTATGGCGATGATAGTGGCGCTGTGGGGCGGTATGGCGGTGGCGGCCCCGCGTGACGCGGTGTTTCCCTCCATCGACGGAGGCGAGATCGCGTTGAGCGATTTCGCGGGCCAGCCTGTGTTGGTTGTGAACACAGCCTCGCAATGCGGGTTCACGCCGCAGTACGACGGGTTACAGGCGCTACATGACCGCTATAGCGCGCAGGGGCTGGTGGTGTTGGCCGTGCCGTCAGATGATTTCAACCAAGAGCTGGCGAGTGCGGCGGAGGTAAAGGAGTTTTGCGAAGTGAACTTTAACCTGACGCTGCCGATGACAGATATGTTGCATGTGCGCGGGTCCAAGGCGCATCGGTTTTATCAAGACGTCAAGGCAGAGACGGGGTTCGTGCCGCGCTGGAATTTCAACAAAGTGTTGATCGGGGCAGATGGTGCTGTGGTGGCAACGTGGGGCGCAAATGCAAAGCCAGATCGCGGTGCGATCCCTAAAGCGATTGAAGCGCAATTGAATTAAGGCGTACCAGACCAAAGGACGCTGCTGCTTTTCGTCTCTAATGCAGGTGAAATGCCATAGTTGGCGCGGTAGCTTTTCGAGAAATGCGACAGGGAGCGAAACCCGCAAGCCACACAGATATCGGTGACTGACATGTCGGTCTGGCGCAGCAGGTTGCGCCCTTTTTCCAGCCTGACGCGCATGTAATGGCGTTTGGGTGATATGGACAGGTATCTGGCGAACAGGCGTTCCATCTGGCGGGTGGAGAGGTTTATTGCGGCGGCGATCTCGTCCGGGGTTAGCGGATCTTCGATGTTGTTTTCCATCACCTGCATCGCCTTGAGCAGTTTGGCATTGCGCACTTCGGGCCGTGATTGCAGGGACATGCGCTGGGCGTCGCTATGGCTGCGGGGGACGGTATAGACCATCTGGTCGGCCACCCATGTGGCCAGGTCGGTGCCATAGTCGTTTTGCAAACGGTGCAGCATCATATCCATCGACGCAGCCCCGCCCGCAGAGGTAAAGATGCGCCCGTCGATGGAAAAGATCGTGTCCTCCATCGTGACATCGGGCAGCATTTCGGCCAGTGCGGTTTTGTACTCCCAGTGGGTTGTGACACGTTTGCCGCCGATCAGACCTGCCAGCGCCAGTATGTAGGTGCCTGACGATAGCGCGCCCAGATCATTGCCGCGCCGTGCCTCGCGCCGCAGCCAGTTGAGCACGGGTTTTGACGCAGCTCTGCCCGCATGCTCGCCCGCGCAGACGATCAGCGTCTCGCCGCGTTCCAGCGGGCTGAGCGGGCCGTCGACTGCGATGCTCACGCCGTTGTATGCCTTTGCGATATCGCCATTTTCAGACAAGAGCCGCCAGCGGTAGAACTGCCGGCCTGACGGGTGGTGATTGGCGAGCGACAGTGCGTCCAGCGCGCAAGAGAACCCCAGCGTCGAGAACCCGTCAAGAAGCAGAAAGGCGTAGGATTTGGGCGGGTTGTTGATGTCGCTCATGAACACATGGTTACAGAGCCAGACCAAGAATACTTGGCGCTGTGCGGCATGGTGATGTCGGTATCAGGCGTTGCGCTGGCGCGAGATTTGTACGGCAAGGATCCCAGCCGCAATGATGACCACGCCCATGATATCACGAGGGCCGAGTGCCTCGCCCAGCAGGACGGCGGCGATGGCAACGCCAAAGAAAGGGTTGAGGAAGTGGAAGGTCGCCGCGCGGGTGGCCCCGATGCGGCCCACAAGCAAGAACCAGATCCACGTCGCCAACAGGCCCGGGACAAGGCAGGTATAGGCAAATGCGATTGCCAGCGGCCAGCTGGGTGTGACGTGCGGTGTCTCGAACAGGAGGGTCGCAATGGTGAGGGCGGCGCAGCCCACCAGCATTTGCAGGCCCACAACCATCAGCAGATTGCCCCCTGACGAGGCTCCGCGCACTGTAAGCGTGGCGATGGTGAGGGCCAGAACTCCGATAAAGCAGATTGTGACGCCGATCAGGTCCAGATCATCTGTCAGCCGTGCGCCCATGATCAATGCCACACCGCCAAGCCCCGCGATCAGGCCGATGATGCCCAGCGGGCCAAGGCGGTCGCCCATAAACGCCCATGCGGCCAGCGCCACCATCAGCGGCATGGTAGAGGCGATGATGGCGGCCAGTGATGCTTCGATGGTTTGCATGGCGACAAAAAACAGCCCCAGATAGACGGCGTTTTGCAGGATGCCGAAACCGATGGTGGCGCGCCATTGTGCGCCTGTCAGGTTCCAGTGCTGCCCCAAAACGCGGGCAATCGCGATGCCGATCAGCCCCGAGACAAAATAGCGAACCGAAAGCGCGGCAAGGGGCGATGCATCGGCTACAATGATACGTGCAGAGGTAAATGCCGAAGACCACATCAGCGCGAAGGCAAGGCCCAGACCGATTGCACGAATGTCCATGGGGTGTCGTCCTTTGAATACAGGGTCAGTAATGGGGCGGATCAGGACAAAGGGCAACCTGCTGTATTGTGTGACCGGCTGTAAGCCTAAGCCAATCTTGACTAGGGGGATGGTGATGCGGGGCATCAGACCTTGCATATGACCAATGTTGCGCAGGCATCGTGAGGTATCATCGGGCGGTCAATTCAGCCAAGCGATAGGTACGTTATTGACAATACCGGTGCAAAATATGCTATCAATGTCCTCTATCGTGAGAGGCATCTGGCAATGAAAACTGTTGATAAGGCGCTCACTGTTCTGGACCAGTTTTCTTTTACAAACAAGGAAATCGGGCTGAGCGAAATGGCGCGAATGTCGGGGCTGGACAAGGCGGCAACGCGTCGTTTGCTGGTTGCGCTCATAGAGCACAATTTCATCGAGCAATCCCAAGAGACCAAGCGTTACCGTTTGGGTCACGGGTTTTTGCGGCTGGCGCGGATCAGGGAAGCGACTGTGCCTGTCAGCCATATTGCGCAGGATGTGGTATCGCGCCTTGTGGACCAAACAAATGAGACGGCGCATGTGGGTATTCCCGGCCCATCGGGAATGACGACGATTGCGCATAAGCTGCCCAATCGGGGCCGTGTGGTTATTGTTCTTCCTGCCGAAGTTTTGAATTATCACGCCACGGCATCGGGGTTGGTGTTTCTGGCCTTTGCCTCTGATGTGACTGCTACGCGGATTATGGACCTGAAACGCGAGAAAATCACGCCGAACACGATCACGTCCAAGGCCGAGGTTTTGCGCCTGACCAAGGAGTTTCGCGCGCAGGGTTATGCGAAAGTCAGCAATATGTTCGAGCAGGATGTCTCTAGCATCGCGATGCCGTTCTATAGCGAGGCGGGCGACCCGACAGGCACAATAGCGATTGCCCTGCCCACGGACGAGATGACGCCCGCGCGTTGTGATGTGCTGCTGCCACAGCTTCGAAATGCTGTACGCGAAATCGAGATGGCGTTGACGGGGCTTTAGGCCGCTTCAGAGCTTGATCCATGCGGTTTTCAGATCAACGTATTTCTCAAACGCATGCAGCGATTTGTCATGCCCGTTGCCCGATTGTTTGACCCCGCCCATGGGTACGGTCACATCGGGGCCGCCGTATGTATTGACGTGCACAACGCCTGTCCGCAACTCCCGCACCATGCGGTGCGCGCGTGATAGATCAGCCGTCCAGACGCCACCCGCCAGACCGTAATCGGTGGCGTTGGCTTGGGTGATTGCATCTGCCTCGTCGGCAAAGCTGCTCACGGCAAGGACGGGGCCGAAGACTTCTTTTTGAATAATCGTGTGCTCGGGGGTGGCCCCTGTGATGATTGTTGGCTCCATGTAATATCCGCCTGTTTCTTGCAGGATACGTTTGCCACCCTGCGCGACTGTTCCGCCTTCGGCCTGTGCGGTTTCAACGTAGGCAAGGTTCTGGTCGAGTTGGGTTTGGTTGTTTATGGCACCCGCTTGGGTGGTCAGATCCAGCGGATCGCCGACTTTTATAGCGGCCGCAGCTTTTGATAATTCGGCCACAAATTCGTCGTGGATGCTGTGCTCTACCAGCAGGCGCGATCCAGCGACACAGACCTGACCAGAGTTTCGGAAGATGCCAGCGGCGCTGACGGCGGCGGCCTCGGCCAGATTTTTGGCATCGGCAAAGACGACGTTGGCGGATTTGCCGCCCAGCTCCAGATAGCAGCGTTTCATGTTCGAGGCGGCCGAGGCTTGCAGCAGGCGGCGGCCTGTGGCACCCGACCCTGTAAAGGCGATAACATCCACGTCCATTGACGTAGAGAGCGCCTCTCCTACAATTTTGCCCGCACCTGTGACCACGTTGAGCACGCCAGGGGGGATGCCTGCCTCCAGTGCCAGCTCGGCCATACGGATCAGCGAGAGCGCGGCAGTCTCGGACGGTTTGAGCACGACAGAGTTGCCCATGGCCAGTGCTGGCCCCAGTTTCCATGCGCCGATCATCAGCGGGAAGTTCCACGGGATAATCGCAGCAACCACGCCGATTGCTTCGCGGTGGATCAGGCCCAGCACGTCATCGGAGGTCGGTGCGATTTCGCCGTACACTTTGTCGATCGCTTCGGCGTAATAGCGGATGGTTGCGATGGCCGATCCCGGCTCGGCTTTGAGGGCCATGCCGATCTCGGTGCCGTTGTTGCGTACGCCCATGACGGCCAATGCCAGCATTTCGGCCTCCATCAGGTCGGCCCATCGCAGCATGATTTTCTTGCGTGCGGCAGGGGGCATACCGCGCCAGCGTTTGTCCTCGAATGCGCGTCGGGCAGAGGCGATGGCGCGTTCGGTATCACCTGCGGTGCCAGCGGCGGTTGTGGTCAGGATGGACCCGTCGATGGGCGAGATTACAGTGTCGGTTTTGCCCGACTCTGCGGGGCCTGTCTGGCCGTCGATCAGCAGGCCGCGCGGGGATAGGGGGGCGTGGCGCAGGGCGTCGATTTTCGTTTGGTCGGACATGGGAGTTTACCTTTGCTGGGTGTCGTGCAGATCGTGGTCGATATCAGCCTCGGCCAGACGCAATTTATGCTCTTTGCGCAGGGTTCTGAAATGGGCGAGGATCACCAAGACGATCATGATGGCGAGAATGGCGGCGATGGGGCGTTCGACAAAATCCAGCGGTGTTTTCACGCGGATCATGGCAGAGCGCAGTTTGACCTCCATAATGCCGCCGAGGACCATGCCGAGGACAATGGGGACCACGGGCAGATTGAGGCGTTTGAGGATCAGGCCCAACACCCCAAAGACGGATGCAATGGCGCAATCGACCACCGAGTTGCGCAGTGAATAGACGCCGACAAAGCCAAGGATCAGGATCACCATGCCCAGAAAGCGGGTGGGGATCTGGATGACTTTGGTCAGCAGGTTGGTGGAGAAGATCAGGAAGACGATCACGATCACATTGAGCAGCAGCATCGCGATATAAAGCGCATAGACGAAATCAAGTTGGTTCTGGAAAAGCTGTGGGCCGGGGATGACATTGTGCACATAGAACACCGACAGCATCATGGCGGTCAGCGCCTCGCCCGGAATGCCCAAGGCAAGTAGGGGGATCATGGCGGCGGCGGGAACCGCGTTGTTTGCTGCCTCGGACGCGACCAGGCCCTCGGGGGAGCCTTTGCCGAACATGTCGGGCGTTTTGGAGGATTTGCGCGCATAGGTGTAGGACAGGAATTGCGCGGTGAATTCGCCCACACCCGGGATCATGCCCATCAACACGCCAAAGCTGCCAGCGGCGGTGGCGATGCGTTTATAGAGCCAGATTTCCTTCATTGCGTTCATGATCCTGCCTTGGACGGGCAGGATTCTGGGTGCGCTGTCTTTTTCCGTGAGCAGCAGGAATGCTTGGCTCAGGGCAAAGAGGCCCAGCACCACAACGATCAGGTCAAAACCGCTGGTCAGCCATGTCTGTTCAAACGTCATACGCTGGTTGTATTTCACGTCCAGCCCCACAGTGTTGAGCAACAGGCCAAAGGCGGCAAGCATCCCTGCGGCAAAGACCTGCCCTCTGTGGGCGAGGACCACCAGAATGACGCCCAAGAGGGCAGCGAGGAAAATCTCGCGGCTACCAAAATGTGGCGCGATGAGGGCCAGCAGGGGGGAGAGCAGAATGAGGCACAGGATGCCGAAGACTCCGCCCCAAAAGGACGCGGAATAGGCAAGGGCAAGCGCACGCTGCGGCTCGCCGCGTTCGGTCATGGGATAGCCGTCATAAGTGGTAAGCGCGTTCACCGCGGTGCCAGGGGTATTGATAAGAATGGCGGGCAGCGCGCCGCCATACATGGACGAGCCGTAGATGCCCAAGAGCATCGTCAGCCCGACAATAGGATCAAGCGAAAATGTGGCGGGCAGCAGAATGGCGATGGCAACAGCCGCCCCGACACCCGGAATGGCCCCGATAATGACGCCCCCAATTGATCCGATCAGCAGGGCTGCCAACACATCCCACCGCATCAACAGCTCTGCGCCTGCGAATAGAGTTTCCATATGGGTGATCCTAGAAATACGTCAGCATGAAAGAGCGCAGCGCAGTCGGCAGTAGCTCGTAGAGCGCGCCGCCCGGTACTTTCACCTGTAGGAAGGTTTTGAAAATTAGGACAACGGCACACCCGAACCCCGCGGCGAGCAACAACATCTTTGCGCTGCGGTAGCCCAGTCGCCATGTCAGCGTGACAGCGACAAGGACGGTGGCGGGCAGATAGCCAAGCTGCGGTACAGCGATCACATAGGCCATGAACCAGCCTGCAAATTCGATGGATCTGATCCAGAACCACACCTCGCGCCAGCGGCCGTCAAGCGCGGGAGACACCAGCGAAGATACCAGATGCAGCGCCGAGAAAACCGCCATTGTGATGACGGCGGCGTAGGGCCAGAAGGCAGGTTGCGAGAAGAGTTTTGTATTGCCGACCCATGTGTTCTGCGTGGGCAGACTGAAAAGCAATGCAATGCTGAACAGTAAAAACATGACGCTGAACACAAGATCGCCCGGACGTCTGTACCGTTTGAAAAGATCCTGAAGTGTTTTCACCTTTTTCATCAGCACATCCCGAGGCTTGATCGTTTGATGAAAGGCGGGCCATGCGACCCGCCTTTCATTCTGCTATCCGGATTTAGAGCAGGGCTTATTCAAGCATCGCGTTGATTTTGCCCAGTGCTTCCGTGTCGACTTCGATCTGTTTGACCGTGTCGGCAGCGTCTTGCCAATACACCAGCGCGCCTGTCTCTTTCATGTAGGTCTTGGCGCGCTCCGAGGTCATCGTCTCTTTGGCGACGGCAATGATTTTTTCGCGCACGTCTGCGGGTGTGTCTTTGTGCACAAACAGACCGTTCCAAAGCGACAGGGAAAGGGATGGATCAAGCTCACCCACGGTTGGGGTGTCGGGTGTCAGGCCGATCCGCTCGCCACCGATGGAGGCCAGCACCTTGATGTCATCGAGACAGGGCAGGACCAGTTGCAGCGTGGTGTTCATCACGTCGACATCGCCAGAGGCCAGCGTGTTGCAATCAAGCATGTCGAACGCGGCATCAGCGGCGAAAGAAAAGCCCTTTTGCTTGGCCAGCGCCATTGTCACTTTGGTCGGAATGAGGGGGCCGCCGAAGTGGCCCAAAACGACATCGTTGTCTTGCGCGTGCGCTGCCAACTCATCAACCGTGGCGTAAGGCGCATCGCCGCCCGCGACGATCACGAAGGGGTAGGTGAGGAACGCGCCCAGAGGCTCGAACGGGTTCGGGTTAAGTTCCGGAATGCCGATGTTGGGGCCGATGATTGGCACGGCGAGAATGAAGGAGCCGACCGTGTAGCCGTCAGCGGGGGCTTTTGCCACTTCGACCGCACCAGGGAAAGGGCCGCCGCCGCCGCCAGGTTTGTTCACCACAGCTGCAGGCACACCGTATTTTTTCTGAAAGTCGTCGGCGATCATACGCGTCAGTACATCTTCGGAATCACCAGGAGGCCACGGAACGACAAACTCGACTGGTTTTTCCGGATATTCGGCCGCAGCAATGCCCGGCAGCACGGCCATGAGCGATGCAACGCTGGCCAAAAGTACTTTCTTCATTTCTGTCTCCCTGTTTTATCGGTGCGTTATTCACACCGTTGGTGTAATTTAGTTTGACGCAGATTTTAACTTCTGTCAACAATTCCAGCAGCACAGCTTCAACGCCTGATATGATAAACCTTGGTCACTGTGCGGCCGGCGGACTGTGTCTGGAGGTATTATTATACCCCATCCTGTCTAGCCGACCGCGAACCATATTCCCCGGAAAGGGTAACGCCATGAAAGATGATAACTTTCTCAAGGAAAATAATGCCCGCCACATGTGGCATCCGATGACGCATCCTGCGGATAGTCTGGCCAATCCGCCCAAGATCATTACGGGCGGCAATGGCGTACGCATTGTTGATGTAGACGGGAATGAGACGATTGATGCTGTGGGCGGGTTGTGGAACGTCAATCTGGGCTATTCCTGTGCGCCTGTGAAAGAGGCCATTGCCGCCCAGCTTGATCAGTTGCCCTATTACTCGACCTTTCGCGGCACCTCGAATGATGCGGTGATCGAGCTGAGTTATATGCTGCGCGAGTTTTTTGAGCCTGACGGGTTAAGCCGTGCGTTTTTCACCTCTGGTGGATCGGACGGCATAGAGATCGCGCTGCGCCTTGCGCGACAGTATCATAAAGTTTGCGGCGAGGCGGGTCGCACCAAATACCTGAGCCTGAAAAAAGGCTACCACGGTACGCATACAGGTGGTGCATCGGTGAACGGCAATCCGAATTTCCGCACACAGTATGAGCCGCTGTTGCCGGGCTGCTATCACATTCCTGCGCCCTACACCTACCGCAACCCGTTCAACGAGACCGACCCCGAAAAGTTGGCGCAGCTATGTCTGGCGGCCCTTGAGGACGAGATCAACTTTCAAGGGGCCAGCACGATTGCCGCATTTATCATGGAGCCTGTGTTGGGCGCTGGCGGCGTTATTCCGCCTCACGCCAGTTTCATGCCCGGTGTGCGCGAAATTTGTGACCGCAACGGTATTCTGCTGATCGCGGATGAGGTGATCACCGCTTACGGGCGCACGGGGTCATTGTCGGGGTGTCGCCACTGGGGCGTGCAGCCTGATTTCTCAGTGACGGCCAAGGCGATCACCAACGGGTACTTTCCTTTCGGTGCGGTCATGATCGCAGATCATATCGCCGAGGCGTTCGAGAATGATAAAACGGGCAAGGCGAATGTTGCCTCGGGCTATACCTATTCGGGGCATCCTGTGGGGGCGGCGGCGGCGATTGCCTGTCTGAAAGAAACCCAGCGCCTCAAGGTGAACGAGAACGCTGCCGCGCGCGGCAACGAGATGATGGCAGGTCTGGAAGCACTGAAGGTCAAGTATGACGTTGTGGGTGATGTGCGCGGCGGCGAAGGTCTGATGAACGCGATGGAGTTGGTCAGTGATCGCGCCACCAAAAAGCCGCTGGATGCCCCGCGCATCAAGGCGATCTTTGACGCCACCCATGCGGCGGGCGTGATGGTGCGCGTCTCTGGCCCGAACCTGATCCTGTCGCCCCCGCTGGTCGTCACCCAGCAGGACGTGGCCGATATTCTGTTTGCGTTGGACAAGGGACTTGCCGCTGCATGACCAGGGTTTTGCCCAACACTGCGCCTGTTGTCATTATTGGTGGCGGGATCATCGGGATGTCGACCTTGTACCATCTGGCGCACCGCGGCGTGCCAGCGGTCTTGATCGAGCGGCGACGCATCGCCAGTGGCACGACATGGCATGCTGCTGGCATCGTGGGGCAATTGCGCGACAGCACTGCGCAGACTGAACTGGGCAAATATACCGCCCGCCTGTTTCGTGATCTGGAAGAAGAAACAGGGCAGGGTACAGGATACAAGCAGAATGGGACGATCAACATATCGCTGAGCGATGTGCGTCACGAGCAGCTTTTGCGTGCGCATGATCATGCCACGCGGATGGGCATCCCCAGTCAGATGCTCTCACCCCATGAAGTAAAGGAGCATTGGCCCGCGCTGGTGATTGATGATGTGCAGTCGGGGTTTTTTGTGCCTTCCAACGGTCAGGTCAACCCGCTGGACGTGACCATTGCGCTGTCCAAGGGCGCACGCCAAAAAGGTGCGCACGTTTTTGAACAAACGCTGGTCGAGCGTTTGGAGATCAGGAACGGCAAGGTTGTGGCTGTGGTCACGGACCAAGGCACCATCGCCACCGAACAGGTCTTGATCGCGGGGGGGATGTGGTCGCATCTGTTTGCCAAATCCCACGGGATTACGGTGCCGCTGCACGCGGCCGAGCATTTCTATGTAGTGACGGAACCTGTGGCGGGCCTCCCCTCCAGCCAGCCGATACTGAATATCATGGAAGAGCGGAATTATTGGAAAGAGGATGCTGGCAAGATCCTGATTGGCGGGTTTGAGGCGCAGGGCAAGGCATGGGCCAAAGCCGGTATTCCGAAGGATTTCGAGTTTGACGAGCTGCCCTTTGATATGGAGCATGTCGAGCAAGACCTGATGCGCATGTTTGCGCGGATGCCATCGCTGGAGAACATGGGCATCCAGACGTTCTTTAACGGGCCAGAGAGTTTCACGCCTGACGGTCGGCCCTATTTGGGGCCAGCGCCCGAAGTGAAAGGCGTTTTTCTGGCAACGGGCATGAACTCGAACGGTATCCTGAATTCTGGCGGGACGGGCCTGACGATGGCGGAGTGGATGATCGACGGCGCGCCGTCACGATCTATGGCGCCGTTGCTGGCTGCGCGCGCACATCCGTTTCAGGCCAACACCCGCTATAATCAGGAGCGTGCGGCGGAAAGCGTGGGCTTTCACTACGGGATCAGCTGGGCGGGGCGGCAGGTAGGGTCTGCCCGTGGTGTGCGTCGCGTGCCGCTGCACCGCGCGCTGAAAGATGCGGGCGCTGTCATGGCGGAGCGTATCGGTTGGGAAGTGCCGATGTATTTTGATGCAGACGACCCGACGTGGTCTGATGTGCCCTCCTTGCGGTGGAAGCCGTGGTCGGACCGGATCAAGGCGGAGTGTCTGGCCGCCCGCGACGCCGCTGTGCTGCTGGATCAATCGATGTACGGCAAGATTTTGGTACAGGGGCCTGATGCAGTGCGCGCGCTGAACCGTGTGTGCGGTGCGCAGATGGATATGGATGTAGGCATTTCTGTCTATACCCAGTTTCTGAACGCAAAAGGCGGGATCGAGGCGGATGTAACTGTAACGCGGACCGCGCCCCAGTCTTTCATAGTGGTTACAGGCCACCCCAGCCAGATGCGTGACCAATGCTGGATCAGGGATAACGCCGACCCTGCATGGCAGTTCGAGGTGGTTGATGTGACCTCGGGCTATTCGCTGCTGACGCTGCACGGCCCTTTATCGCGTAGCATCCTGCAATCACTCAGCGGTGATGATCTGTCGAATGTGGCCTTTCCCTTTGGTGCTGCGCGCCTGATTGACGTGGCTCATGCACGCGGCTGGGTGATCCGCCGCTCGTTTCTGGGAGAGTTGGGGTATGAGATGATGTTCCCGACGGAGTTTACAGAAGGGGTTTATGAGGCGCTGCTGGAGGCAGGTGCGCCCCACGGTCTGCGCCATATGGGAATGTTTGCGATGAATGCCTGTCGCATCGAAAAGGGCTTTCGTCACTTTGGCCATGACATCGGCGAAGATGATACACCGTTTGAGACGGGTCTGGGGTTTGCGGTGAAGCTGGACAAGGTGGAGCAATTCCTCGGGCAGGAATGCCTTGCCCGCCAAAAAGCCGAAGAAGGCCCTGCGACCAAGCACCGAACGGTTGCGATCAAAGTGCCGGAGCTTGACGCGCAGGACGGTCCCTATCTGATCCATAATGAGCCGATCTGGAAAGATGGTGACATTGTCGGGCATGTTACCTCGGGGGAGTGGGGATTCCGACTGGAGGCGATGGTCGGGCTGGCGAGCATTGAGCGTGAGGGCGGTGCGTCAAAGGCGTGGATCGACGAAGGCGGATTCGAGGTGCAAATTGCGGGCAAAATCTATCCGGTGATTGCGCAGCTTGCGCCATTTTATGACCCAAAAGGCGAGATTATGCGGGGTTAAACCCGTTTCGGGAGGAAGAATATGACTGATAAGACCATTCTGATCGTAGGCACATACGACACCAAAAACGACGAGCTTGAGTATATGGCCACGCGTATCCGCACCTTGGGCGGGGGCGTGATGACGATGGATATCTCGGTGCTGGGCGATCCTGAACAGCCCACGGATGTTTCCAAACACCAAGTGGCCGAGGCGGGCGGTAGCACAATTCAGGCGCTGATAGATCAGGGCGAGGAAAGTGTCGCCATGCAGGCGATGGCGGATGGTGCAAGTGCGCTAGCATGTGCATTGCAGGCGCAAGGAAGGTTCGATGGCGTCGTCATCCTTGGCGGATCTATGGGGACGGATGCGGCGCTGGATATCTGTCAGGCTTTGCCGCTGGGCGTACCGAAATACGTCGTCTCTACGGTAGCGTTTTCACCGATTATTCCTGCGGACCGGTTGTCTGCGGATATCCAGATGATTCTGTGGGCGGGGGGGCTCTATGGCCTGAACCCCGTGTGCAAAGCGTCGCTGTCGCAAGCGGCGGGGGCTGTATTGGGTGCGGCGCGCGCGGTTGAAATGCCCGATAACCGCCGCCCGCTGGTAGGGATGACATCGCTGGGATCTTCCTGCCTGAAATACATGAAACTGCTGAAGGCCCCGCTGGAGGAACGTGGATTTGATGTGGCGATTTTTCATGCCACGGGCATGGGTGGCATGGCGTATGAGAGTATTGCGCGCAACGGTGGTTTTGCATGTGTGATGGATTTTGCGCTGCCTGAATTGGGGAACCTGCTGGCGGGGTCCGTGATTAACGGTGGCGAAGACCGGATGTTGAATGCAGGGGCTGCGGGTATTCCGCAAATCGTGGCACCGGGGTGTCTGGACCTGATTGATTTTGCGGGCTGGCAGGAAATTCCCGATCGCTACAAGGACCGTCCATTCCATCCGCACAACCGTTTGATCGTTTCGTCCGGTTTGAACGCGGAAGAACGGCGCGAGACAGCGCGCGAGATCGCCAAGCGGTTGCAAGCGTCGGACACGCCTGCTCATGTGATCCTGACCAATCAGGGGATCGAGGAGTGGGACAAAGCGGGTGGCCCTGCGCATGACCCCGAAGCCTTTGGCGCGTTCTGTGACGAGATGCGCCGCGTGATGCGGGACCCGATCATGTTCACCGAGTTGGACTGCCACATCAACGATCAGGCCTTTGCCGACAAGGCGCTGGAAATCTTCGACGCATGGCTCGCTGACGGCACAATCAAGACCGGAGCATAAGATGAAAGACACCCCCCCCGATCGCGACGCGCGCTATGATGTTCTGTTCGAGCCTGTAAAGATCGGGCCTGTTACCGCGCCCAATCGCTTTTTCTCGGTGCCGCATGCGACGGGGCATAACCCGCTGATGCCCAACGGCTCTATCGGGATGCGCGAAATGAAGGCCGAGGGTGGCTGGGGGGTCGTCTCGATGCAGCTGGCCGAGATTGACCCAACCTCGGACATCTCGAACCTGCCGATCGAGAAGTTCTGGGATGACACGGATGTTGCATCCCATGCATTGCTGGTGGAGCGGATCAAGAAGCACGGCGCCCTGACAGCGATCGAGCTGGCCCACACTGGTATCCGCGCGCGCAATATGGACACAGGCACGCCAGTGCTTGGGCCATCGTCAATGCGTATCCTCAAGCCGCAAAACCCGATCCAGTCCAAAGCGATGGACAAACAAGACATCAAACAATTCTGCGAAAGCCACAAGCGCGCGGTCCACCGCGCCAAGCGGGCGGGCTATGACATGGTTTATGTCTATGCTGCCCATGATGCGGCGCTGGTCTGGCATTTCCTCAACCCGATGTACAACCGCCGCACGGATGAATACGGCGGATCATTCGAAAACCGCCTGCGCCTGCTGCGCGAGGTTCTTGAAGACACGATGGAGGCAGCTGCGGGCGATGTGGCTGTGGCTGTGCGCATACCTGCCCATGATTTCAAAGCAGGCAGCCCGTTGACCTATGACAACGAGGCCCGCGCCGTCATTGAAGCTCTGGCCGAGGTGCCTGACCTGTGGGATGTCAACGTCGCGGGCTGGCCGCGTGACAGCGGCACCTCAAGGTTTGACGACGAAGGGCATCAGGAAAAATACACCAGTTACGTCAAGCAAGTGACGTCCAAGCCAGTGGTTGGCGTGGGGCGCTATACGTCTGTTGATGCGATGGCGGGGCTGGTGCGCAACGGAGTGTTTGATCTGATTGGTGCGGCGCGCCCGTCGATTGCTGATCCGTTCCTGCCCAACAAGGTGAGAGAAGGCCGCATTGACGACATCCGCGAGTGTATCGGATGTAATGTCTGCGTGTCGTCAGACGCCTATTCCGTACCGCTGATGTGTACGCAGAACCCGACGATCAGTCAGGAGTGGCGGCGCGGCTGGCACCCCGAGAATATCCCGCAGGCGCCAAGGGCCGAGAATACGTTGATTATCGGCTCTGGCCCAGCGGGGCTGGAATGTGCGCTGACGCTGGCCAAGGCGGGCCACAATGTGACCATTGCCGAAAAGGAGGCCGAGTTTGGCGGGCGGGTCAGACTGGAGCGCACGTTGAAGGGGCTGGCTGCTTGGGGGCGGGTTGCAGACTATCGCTTGTACCAATTGCAACAGATGGCGAATGTATCGCTCTATGCCGAAAGTGATATTGCGCCCGAAGATGTGGCCGAGTTCGAGGCGGATAACATTATTGTCGCTACTGGTTCAAAGTGGTGCAATAGCGGTGCAGGGGCCACAACCTTTACCGCTATTGACGGGTTTGCCAAACATGCGATCACGCCTGACGAGATCATGGCCGGTGCAGAAGTGAACGGCCCTGTCGTGATCTATGACGACGATCACTACTATATGGGTAACGTACTGGCGGCGCATTTGGCGTCAAAGGGGCATGAAGTGCATTTGGTCTGCCCACTGCCGTCCATCGCGGAATGGATGGGTTATACGCTGGAGACGCCGCGTGTTCTGGATGAAATGATCGCGCTGGGCGTGCATATGTATCCCAACACCACGGCGCAGGCATGGCAAGGATCGGCGTTGCATGTAACGCGCAGTGATACGGGTGCGCAGATGCCGCCAATTGCGGGTGCTACACTGATTACGGTCGGGGTGCGCAACCCGTCTGACGGGTTGCTGGGTATGCTAAAGAACATGCCTGAACTGACAGACAAGGTCAGCGGGATCGGCGATTGTCTGGCCCCTGGCATTATTCAGGCGGCGGTCTTTTCAGGCCATGCCGAGGCGCGCAAACGCATCGGCGGGGAGCCCGAGAACGGGATTTACAAGCGCGAGACGCCCGTGCTGTTTGCACGCTAGGGCATGGGGGTGCCTTTTAGGTGTTTGCCGGCATTGTGATCTGTTTGTCCTGTGGCAGCAGCGCGTTCATTTCCGCAATATGTTCGGGCAGGCATTTGGTCAGAAAATCGTAATGCTTGATCACATGCTTGCGCGCTGCGGGTCCGAGGTGGGCGAAGTCCTGTGGCCGCTCCAGAACTTCTACGACCTGCTTGGCCAAGGCGGCGGGGTTGTGAAAATCGACCAGCAGGCCGGTTTCGCCATGTGTCATTGCTTCGCGCACAGGCTCTACGTCTGCGGCGACGATTGTAGCCTGCATCGACATTGTTTCCAGCAGCGACCATGACAGCACGAAAGGCATTGTCAGATAGATGTGGCAGCGGCTGATCTGGATGATTTTCTGGTATTGGTCATAGGGCACCTGACCCAGAAAATGCACACGGCTCCAATCAATGCGGTGGCCGACTTCGGCCTCCATCTCGCCGCGCAAGCCGCCGGGTGATTTGCTTTTTGCGCCGTAGGACACCTCGTTACCGCCGATGACAAGCACGCGTGCGTTTGGCCGCGCCTCCAGAATATCGGGCAGGGCGCGCATGAACTGGTGAAAGCCGCGCATGCGTTCCAGATTGCGGGCCATATAGGTCACGATTTCATCATCGCGCCCTACCGGTTTTTCAATCCGCCCCAGTTTCAGAACGGCTTTTGGGTCGGGCAGCAGTTTGTCCGTGCGAATACCGTCATGGCAGACATAGATCTTGTCGTGCATTTCTGGCGGAAAGCAGTCGCGCTGCCATTTGGTGGGGCTCAGGCCACGGTCAACAGTCAGAATATTGGCGGCAGGCACTGCATTGCGCGCCTGCAACAAGAAGGGCGTGTGGGCGTTCACCGGCTCTTCCTTGTCAAAATTCACTGGCCCGCCGTACAAGCGGTAGTAATACTCAAAGAAACCGATAATCGGCACATCTGCCCAGAGTTGTTTGAAAAACGTCAGCTCACCCCAGCCTACATGCCCTACGATCAGGTCGGGTTTGAACCCTTCCTCGCGTTCGATCTGCTGGGCGGCCATGACCGCGCCAAACCCCGCGCCTGTTGCTTCCTCCCAGACTTTGCTGAGTCCGTAAGCATCTTTGGCTGGCGTGCGGTGGGGTTTGTAAATCCGCGTCTCGACCCCGTCGAGCTTGGCAGGTTTCAGTCGTTGGGTCAGGAAGTAGATCGTGTGTCCGCCCTGCGCCGCCAGCCATTGCACCAGCTCACGGTATTGGCCGGGCATATTCTGGTGCACAAACATAATATTCATAGCGCGTTGCGCCTTTCAATAGATCGAAATAGCTTCAGATAACCCCAAGCATGCGGCTTTGGCAAATACCTGCTATTTGCCTGACCAGACGGGGTCGCGTTTTTCCGCAAAGGCGCGCGCGCCTTCCAACTGGTCGTCGGAGGAATAGAGGATATCGACACTGCGCAACTGCCGCTTGGTGATACGGTTCATGGCATCTGCGAATTTGGCATCCTCTGCATCGCGCACGATCTCCTTGATGGCGGCATACACCAGCGGCGGCCCCGAAGCGAGAAGGCGGGCCAGCTCCCATGCGCGATCCATCAACTGATCGCCCGGCATGACTTCGTTAATCAGGCCCCAGCCTTTTCCCTCGTCCGCGTCAAACCAGCGGCCAGTCAGCAGCAGCTCCATCGCGATGTGATAGGGGATGCGCTTGGGCAGCTTTACGCTGGCCGCGTCGGCGACGGTGCCAGATCGTATTTCAGGCAAGGCAAAGGTCGCGTGGTCGGCAGCGAGGATCATATCCGCGCTCAACGCCAGTTCCAGCCCGCCGCCACAGCAGATTCCATTCACAGCGGCAATCACGGGCTTGTTCAGACCGGGAAGTTCTTGCAAGCCGCCAAAACCGCCGACGCCATAATCTCCATCCACCGCATCGCCGTCTGCGGCTGCCTTGAGATCCCAACCAGGGCAAAAGAACTTGTCACCGCCGCCTGTGATGATCGCTACGCGCAGATCGGGATCGTCGCGGAAGCTGGCAAAAACCTCGCCCATGGCGCGTGATGTTAGCAGATCAATTGCATTGGCTTTCGGACGGTCCAGCGTGACCTCCAGAATGGCGCCCTCGCGGCGTGTTTTAATTGCATCCATCGTTATTCTCCTCAGGCTTGGCGCAGCAGCGCATCCACGGCAATTGCGCCATCGGGTGTGCACATCAGCGGATTTATCTCTACCTCGCTTACGCGGGCAGCATTGGCAATGACGTAGTCCTGAACCGCCATTACAGCGGCGATGATCGCGTCCAGATTGGCAGCGGGTTTGCCGCGATATCCCGCGATGAGGGGCCAGATGCGCAGGCTGCGCAGCGCGGACTCGACGGATTGTTTGCTCGCAGGCACCAGAAGGGAGGTCGTGTCTTGCCACAGCTCTGTCAGCACGCCGCCTGCGCCTAGCGTCAGGACAAAGCCATGCGCAGGATCGCGCACAATACCGACCAACAGCTCGGCCACAGCGCCTTGGACCATCTCTTCAATGAGGTAATCGCCTTGTGGCATCTGGCGTGCTGCCTCAGCCAGCGTGCCATGATCCAACCCGATGCGCACACCACCGGCCTCTGATTTATGCGCAAGCCCTGTGACTTTGAGCACCAAAGGGGCGGTCAGTTCGGCGGCCTGTACGTGCAAGGCATCAATGCCCTTCGCAGCGCCGCCTTGGGGCACGCGCAAACCAAAGGCATTTAGGGCTGATTTTGCATCGCTTTCATCGACCATGCCGGTTTCACGATCTGCGCCAGGTAGCAGCACCGGCGCTTGTGGGGTGGCGGCAGGTCGGGCGGCAAGGGCTGCGGCAGAAACAGCTTCGCGCAGACCGTTGATTGGCACAACACCGCCTGCCATTAATTGTGTTGCCACATCGACCGGCATCAATTCAGGCAGAGTTGCGACAACGGCAACAGGTCTGCCGCTGATTGCCCGCACTGCGAGGGCTGTTTGGGTTGCGCAGTCCCAATCCGAGGCATCCGTATGAGGGTAATCCACGATAATCATTGTCAGCCCGATATGTGGCGCTGCCATAGGTAACCAGGCGGCTGTCATCTTCTCAACATCCCGCCAAACATAAGTATGATAGTCCAATGGATTGCTAAGTGCGACCATCGGGCCCAAGGCCTGCGCTAGTGCATCGCGCTGAGGCAGCGTCAGCGGAGGAAATTCGAGGCCCGATCCAACGGCAGTGTCAGCAGCAAGGCTGGCCTCTCCGCCCGAGCAACTGATCGAGGAGAGCGTAGGCGCATCCAGCCGCCCGACCATATGCATTAGTTTGAGGGTTTCCAGAAACACGGGCAGGTCCGAGACCCGCGCGATCCCCAGACGGGCAAGCAACGCGGAAGCTCCCGCATCGCCCCCTGCAAGTGAGGCAGTGTGTGATATCGCAGCTTGCTGGGCCTGATCCGAACGCCCGACTTTGAGGGCGATCAACGGCACCCCTTTGGCCCGAGCCTTTTCTGCCAAAAGCTGCCATGCTGTCAGGTCGCCAAAGCCTTCAATATGTAGACCTATCGCTGTAACACGCGGGTCTTCCAGCAAATCGGCTGCGATCTGCGCTTGCGAGGTTTGCGCCATATTTCCGCAGGCCACGACATAGGCCACAGGCAAACCACGTTGCTGCATTGAAAGGTTGATCGCAATATTGGAAGACTGCGTCAGGATCGCTACGCCACGCTCGACCCGAGTGCACCCATGCTGGTCAGGCCATAAAAGCGCGCCGTCCAGTGCATTGATAAAACCGTAGCAATTGGGACCCAAGACAGGCATCTCACCCGCGGCTGCGATCAGCTGGTCCTGCAGATCAGCAGCTGTACCGTCCTCTGCCGCTGCCTCGGAGAAGCCTGAGGCAAAGCACACAGCACCACCTGCACCCATCGCCTGCAGATCGCGCACCACACCAACTGTAGCATGCCTGTTCACACCAATGAAAACGGCGTCAGGCGCATGGGGCAGCGCGGCAATTTCTGTCACGGCATCAATACCTTCAACCACCCCACCTCGCGGATGAACAATGTCAATGCGCCCCGTAAAGTTCATCCGTCGCGATTGGCGTACAATCTGCGCGCACCAAGCTCCGCCACCTACGACGGCAATAGACTGCGGTCTGAACAAACGCGAAAGGTCATGCGCCATGCAATCCGTCCTTCCAGAAGAGATTCCTGCCTTCGGCGAGAGCATTTATGGCCAGAAAAAATAACCATATATTAACTAGAATCGCACAGTTTTGACGGTGCGGAACAGGCCGGAGGGCCGATGGCCGTGCCAGGAGAAATAGCGCCGCTGTTTTCTCATGGGGGGCTCTGATACGGGCCCCCCTATTTTTTCTGGCCACAAATCCTCCGGGGGAATCTGTGCGAAGCACGGATGGGGGCTGGCCCCCGCCCACGTCGACGCGCGTGCGCGGCGAAAAACCTTTCACGCACCCAAGGCCCGCAGCATCTCGCGGCTGATGATGTGCCGCTGGATCTCCGACGTCCCATCCCAGATCCGTTCCACACGGGCATCGCGCCAAAACCGCTCCAGCGGGTAGTCATCCATCAGCCCCATGCCGCCATGCACCTGTATCGCGGCGTCTGTCACACGCGCCAGCATTTCGCTGGCATAGAGCTTTGCACTGGCGATTTCGCGGTTGGCTGGCAGTGATTTGTCCAAGCGGTCGGCGGCAGCAAGTGTCAGCAAATCGGCGGCATCGATCTCGGTCACCATGTCGGCCAGCTGGAATGATACGCCTTGGAACTTGCCGATTTTCTGGCCGAACTGTTCGCGTTCAGCGGCATAATTCAGGGCGTAGTCAAACACGCGGCGCGCGCGGCCTACGCTCATCGTGGCAACGGTGATGCGCGTGGCATAGAGCCACGTGTTCATCACTTCAAAGCCACCGTCGACTTCGCCCAGCACCTGGGCGTTCGGCAGACGGCAATCATCAAATTCAAGGATCATGTTTTTGTACCCACGGTGGCTGACCGATTTATATCCGTCGCGGATAGTAAAGCCGGGTGTGCCACGGTCGACTAGAAACGCGGTGATCCGCTTTTTAGGGCCTTTCGGTGTCTGGTCTTCGCCCGTTGCGATAAAGACGATGATAAAATCCGCATGATCGGCGCCAGAGATAAAGTGTTTGGTGCCGTTCACCACCCAATCGCCACCATCGCGCACCGCGCTGCATTTCATGCCGCGCACGTCAGAACCTGCACCTGGTTCGGTCATGGCAAGCGCGTCCATTCGCTCTCCGCGCACTGCGGGCATGAGATACCGCTCGATTTGTTCGCCTTCGCAGGCCATCAGGATATTTTGAGGGCGGCCGAAGAAATGGTTCAGCGCCATAGAGCCGCGGCCAAGTTCGCGCTCGACCAGTGCAAATTCCACGTGGTTCAGGCCAGCACATCCGACGCTTTCGGGAAAGTTGCAGGCGTAGAATCCCAGATCAATTGTCTTTTGCTTGATCTCTTGGGCGATCTCGGCGGGAACTTCGCCGGTACGCTCGACCAGTTCCTCATGGGGATAGATCTCTTTTTCCACGAAGGTCCGTACTGTGTCGGCGATCATCCCGTGTTCTTCTGTCAGGCCGTAAATCATTCTGTCTTCCTGCTGTTAATTCTGTCGGGACCGCTTGCTGATGCCTAGCCTGCGTAGTCCGAATTTTCCGTATCCAGTATCGCCTTGAGTTCGGCCAGATGGCGCGCGTCCTGTTCGGGGTATTCCTCCAACTCGCGCGCTGTTTTTTCAGCGATCTCATCGCTGATGTGGCGCAGAGGAAGGCCGGTTTGCAGGGCGCGGATATAGGTCTCGGCGGCGCGCTCAAAATAATACAGGCGGTTGAATGTGTCGGCCACCGTATCGCCGATCACCATGACACCGTGGCTGCCCATGACCATGACCTTCTGCTTGGGGTCGGTCAGCAGTTTGGCACAACGGGCACCTTCGTCGGCGAAGGCGAGGCCGCCGTAGTCTTCATCAATCACCACGCGGTTGAAGAAGGTACAGCAGTTCTGGTCAATAGGGGGCAGGCGGCTGTCTTGGAGACAGGCCAGTACTGTCGCAAAAATAGAATGTACGTGCATAACGCAACGGGCATGGGGGCAGGCGGCGTGTACTCCGCCGTGCAGACCCCATGCTGTCGGGTCCGGTGCGTTCGGCCCCTCATAGGTTTCGGGATCGTCGGCATCGATCAGCAGCATGTCGCTTGCCTTGATCCGGCTGAAGTGCACCTGATTGGGGTTCATCAGAAACTGTGTGCCGCTGTCGTTCACTGCCAATGAGAAGTGGTTTGCGACCCCTTCGTGCATGTTAAGTCGCGCTGTCCAGCGAAACGCAGCCGCCAGATCGACGCGTTCCTGCCAGTGGTCCATGTTTGGCTTCATCTGTGTCACGGTCATGTTCTAGCCTCTTTCGTTTCATTGAACGGACCATTCCAAATGCGCCCTGTCCATCCTGTTTGCGTCATGTGTCGATGCGTTTGCTTGGAACCCATGTGTATCCGTTTTCACATAAGATGTATGCCTCGTGCAGGCCGTGTGGTTTGTCTGTCGGCTCTTGCAAGATTGTGCCGCCAGCGGCCTTTGCCCGCGTGCAGGCCTCGGCTGGGTCTGTTTCATACAGGCGCAGTTCGACCCCTGCGCCGCGGGGGGGTGTTTCGGGCAGCAGGCCCAGCATCGGGTTGGAGTGATACGTGCCATCGCTGTGTAGCTGAAATACCTGATCGCCATAGGTCATGATCGCGAAATCGGCTGTGGGCTGGTGGGCTTTCATGCTAAAAACAGTTTCTAAAAAGGTAACTTGGGCTGCGACATCGCGCACCAGCAGGTTCACGCCCATGCCGCGCAGGCTGCGGCCGAAATCGCCAGCATCTACTGTGTCATATTCCATTGTGCGCCTCCCGCTTGTACCTCTGCGTACCCTGTGGAATATTGGGACATGACACAAGCATCTTTCCCCGCATGGCCCGATGTGGCCGCTGATCTGGTCCATGTTGCTGCGGGCCGCGCGCCTGCCGAAATGATCATTCGTGGCGGCATCTGGGTCAATGTACACACCCGCGAAGCCCTACCCGAGTATGACATCGCGATTACCCGTGGCCGCATTGCATTTGTCGGGCCGAGTGCGGATCACTGTTGCGGTCCCGATACGCAAATTATCGAGGCGCACGGGCGCTATATGATCCCCGGTCTGTGCGACGGCCATATGCATATCGAGAGCGGGATGCTGACCCCCGCCGAATTTGCCCGTGCTGTGATACCACATGGCACGACCAGCATGTTCACTGACCCGCACGAGATCGCCAATGTATTGGGTCTTGAAGGCGTACGGATGATGCATGACGAAGCCTTGATGCAGCCGATCAACATCTTCACCCAGATGCCCTCCTGTGCGCCCAGTGCGCCGGGGATGGAGACAACAGGGTTTTCCATCACTGCGCAGGATGTGTCCGAGGCGATGCAGTGGGAGGGCATTATCGGGCTGGGCGAGATGATGAATTTCCCCGGTGTGATCGGTGCTGATCCGCAGATGTTGGCCGAAATTGCTGCCACGCAAAACGCGGGTAAGACGGTGGGCGGGCACTATGCCTCGCCGGATCTGGGGCCTGCGTTTGCGGCCTATGTGGCGGGTGGCCCTGCGGATGATCATGAAGGCACCTGCGAGGCGGACGCGATTGCGCGGATGCGGCAGGGGATGCGTGCGATGATCCGCCTCGGGTCGGCTTGGTATGATGTAGAGAGCCAGATTACTGCCATTACCAAGCGTGGTCTTGATCCTCGGGGGATGATCCTGTGCACGGATGATTGTCATGCGGCCACGCTGGTAAATGACGGTCATATGAACCGCGTTGTGCGCCATGCAATTGCGTGTGGGTGTGACCCGTTGATTGCCTTGCAAATGGCAACGATCAACACGGCCACCCATTTCGGGCTCGAGCGTGAGATAGGTTCGCTCACGCCGGGGCGGCGGGCCGATGTGATCCTGAGTTCGGATCTGACGACGCTTCCCATAGAGACTGTTATTGCGCGTGGGAAGGTCGTGGCCGAAGGCGGTGTGTGTCTGGTAGATTGTCCGCATTATGACTGGCCCCGCGATGCGCGCCAGACTGTGAATATGGCGCGTGATCTGGAGGGGGATGATTTTACGATTACGGCCCCCGCGGGAGCGAACGCTGTTACGGCCAATGTGATTGGTGTTGTCGAAAATCAGGCGCCGACGCGTGCATTGCAATTCGAGCTGCCTGTGACCGAAGGGCGTGTGACCGCCCACGGTGATGTGGCACAGATTGCGCTGGTAGAGCGGCACCGCGCAACGGGGGGCGTCGTGAATGCGCTTGTCTCAGGCTTCGGGTATACGGGATGTATGGCGATGGCTTCGACCGTGGCGCATGACAGCCATCATATGATTGTCGTTGGGACGGATGCCGACCAGATGGCGCTGGCGGCGAACCATTTGCGCAGTCTTGGTGGCGGGATTACGGTATTCAAGGATGGTGCTGCGCTGGCCACGATTGATTTGCCAATTGCGGGCCTGATGTCGGATAGCCCTGCCGCCGATGTCGCGGCAAAGATGGACGAAATGATGCAGGCGATGCGCGATTGTGGATGCACGCTCAACAACGCCTATATGCAGCACAGCCTGCTTGCGTTGGTGGTGATCCCCGAATTGCGGATATCCGATCTTGGCCTGGTCGACGTGCGCAGCTTTGAATTTATTGATGTGATTGTGTCATGAAGATATTTGCCACCAACCTGTCTGCGCTGATGCCTGAAGGAATTGCGCTGCCGTCCGAGTTGATCGCGGCATTTGACTGGCTGGAGGATCAAGGCTGGCACCAGACCCGAGGAACGGGCGCGCCAGAGGAACATACGCTGCTGATTTATCCGCCAGAGCATCAGAACCATCCTGTTGCAAGCCATGTGGCATTTGGCGGCACGACTTTGCCCTACACAGGGCATTGGTCAGCGCCCGACCCGCAGGTCGATGCGCGCATTGCCGAGATTGGCGAGACATCAGGCGATGGTGGGCGTGTCGCAATCTGGTTGGACGACAACGGCAAGCAACAGTTCGTTCACATCGGGCATGACAGCCTTGGGGTGATCACAGATGATCCACTGGTATTGTTGCAATTCCTTGCCATGGGCTATCCCGAGCCGGGGTCGCTTGTACGGTCTGATATTACTCCTGTCGCGGCCTATCTGGAGTATCACGGGGTCGTGCGCCTTGAAGATTTCGGACCTGAGGAGCAGCCGGTTTTCCCTGTCGCGTTTCAGGGGTTTCTCAAAGAACGGTTCGACCTTGATATGCCTGCGACAGCGCGTGATCTGGGGATCGCTGATTTCCCTGAATACGGTGACGACACCACCAGTGATCCCTTTGCCCGATGGATCAACAAGGCCACACCAGAACCGAGCGAAGCTGATCTGGCCTATGAAATGGAATTGATGCGCACGATTGAGGCGCTAGACCTCAAAGACGATGACAGCTCGGAGACGATTATGGGCAAGATCGGCTCTTTGTTCAAAAGCAAGGATAACAAAGAATGAAGCAGTACCAGATTCTGACGCCGGATGCCCCCCAAGCAGAAGCCTTCACCGATGCCACCGCTGCTGTGGACCGATTGACCGCGCTGTATAGCGATGCCGTTAATTTCTTGCGTGAACGCTTTGCAGAGGCCATGCAGGACACCCAGCCCGACACTCGCATCCGTGCCTTCTATCCCGAGGTGCGGTTTACCACCTCGTCCTATGCGCAGGTGGATACAAGGCTGAGCTTTGGGCATGTGTCTGGCCCTGGCACCTATGCCACCACGGTCACGCGGCCTGATCTGTTTCGCAATTATCTGATTCAGCAGATTGGCCTGCTGATTGAAAACCACGGGCAGCCTGTGCTGATCGGAGTGTCCGAGACGCCGATTCCGCTGCATTTCGCCATGACGGCCGAAGCAGGTGTGACTGTACCTCAGGATGGCGCTGCTGATTTCACCCTGCGTGATGTGTTTGATGTACCAGACCTGAGTACCACCAACGATGATATCGTGAATGGCACGTATGTTCCTGTGGAGGGTGTCGGCCCTCTGGCCCCCTTTACCGCCCAGCGCGTGGATTATTCGCTGGCGCGCCTTGCGCATTACACGGCGACGGATCCAGACCATTTTCAATGTCACGTGCTGTTCACCAACTACCAGTTTTATGTGACCGAGTTTGAGGAATATGCTCGTGCTATGCTGGCTGATCCCGATAGCGGCTATACCTCTTTTGTTTCGACGGGGGATCAGGAGATCACGCAAAGCGACGGGGTGATCCAGACACCGCTGAAGCTGCCGCAGATGCCGACCTATCACCTAAAACGCGCTGATGGTTCTGGCATCACGCTGGTGAACATCGGGGTTGGGCCGTCCAATGCCAAAACGGCGACCGACCATATCGCGGTGCTACGCCCGCACGCCTGGCTGATGGTGGGCCACTGTGCGGGGCTGCGCAACAGCCAAGCCTTGGGTGATTTCGTTCTGGCCCATGCCTATCTGCGCGAAGATCACGTGCTGGACGATGATCTGCCCGTCTGGGTGCCAATCCCCGCGCTGGCCGAAATCCAGATCGCGTTGGAGAATGCCGTGGCGCAAGTGACCCAGCTGGAGGGATACGAGCTTAAACGTGTGATGCGGACAGGCACTGTGGCCACAATTGACAATCGTAACTGGGAGCTGCGCGACCAATCCGGTCCTGTGCAAAGGCTTAGCCAGTCGCGTGCTGTTGCCTTGGATATGGAAAGTGCGACCATCGCCGCCAACGGCTACCGCTTTCGCGTGCCCTATGGCACCTTGTTGTGTGTGTCTGACAAACCCTTGCATGGCGAACTGAAACTACCTGGCATGGCGTCCGACTTCTACAAAACGCAAGTTTCGCGGCATTTGATGATCGGAATCCGTGCGATGGAACAGCTGCGCGGAATGCCGCTTGAGCGGATTCATAGCAGGAAATTGCGCTCTTTTGACGAAACGGCCTTCCTCTAGACGGGTGGGGAACGAAAAAAACGCAAAAATCCGCGTATTTCTGCGGAAATCATTCCACTATTCGTTGTGCTTGGTATCAACATACCGTTACATTCTGCAAATGAGGCCCAACATTCGGGCAGCCGAGGAGATTTAAAAATGGCAACTAAACCAATGACAAAAACCCAGCTCGTCGCCGCACTGGCCGAAGAAATGGGCACAGATAAAAAAGCAGCAGGCGGCGCGTTGGACGCAGTTTGTGCGCTGATCACGAAAGAAGTATCCGGTGGTGGTGCTGTCACTCTGCCCGGCGTTGGCAAAATCTATTGCCGTGAGCGCCCCGAGCGTATGGTCCGCAACCCTGCGACGGGTGAGCAGTTCAAGAAAGACGCTGACAAGGTTGTCAAAATGACAATCGCGAAGGCGCTGAAGGACAGCGTGAACGGCTAAGGCTTTCACGACAAGAACTAAAAAAGGGTCGTCCAGTCGGGCGACCCTTTTTCGTTGTGTGGATGAACTTGTAACCCTCAGTGTTAGTTGGTGGCCACATTGATGATGCTGAAGGCCGAGCCGATCAGACCGGCAACTACGCCGATGCTGGACACAGGGCTTTCTGTCGCGAGCACCAGATCACCAGAGTTGATGAAGAAGTTACGTGCAGAGAACAGCCCGTCAGACGTGGTCAGATCAATGGTAAAGACGACGCGCTGCTGGCGCGGCCCGCGCTGCCCTGCGCGCAACGCAGATGCAGGGTATTCACGCAGGATCAAAACACCCTTGGGATTTGCACGCGCATCGTTGACGCCACCGATTGTAGCCAGTGCATCAAGCGCCGAGACTTTGTCGCGGTTGAACGAGAACTGGTTTTCATTGCCTGCCGCCCCAAGGGACAGGAAGTACCGCTCGTCTTTTTCGACGATGATGCGGTCGCCACCACGCAAGCGGGTATCAAGCTTGGGGTTATCAAAAAGGCGGCTTAGTGAGGTGCGATAGGTTTTATGACCGCGCACCAGCTTGACCTGCGGGTTTGTCAGGGCGTCGTTCACGCCCCCTGCTGCCGAGATAGCCGCGAGGACCGAGAAATCCTGATCGGGCATCTTCACATTGCCGGGGCTGCGTACGCCACCGATCAGATCGACAGAATTGGTGCGCCCTTCGGCCATCGACAGCTGTACCTGTGCACCAGGCGCCACATCTTCCAACTGGCGTTGTAGCAGGCTACGGGCGCCGTCGGGGGTGCGGTCGGCAACGCGAACCTTGCCCACGTAAGGCACAAAGATCGAACCTGTAGAGGAGACGCGTAAATCGGTCAGGTTTGTGCTGCGCTGACCGGGTGCCATGAGCAGTGAATTCTCGGAGCTATCCCAGATCGTCACATTCAAAGTGTCACCCGCGCGGATGATTTGCGCGTTCGAGCCGTGGCTGTGCGACAACCAGCCATAGTGACGTTCGCCCGTACTGGGCCATTCGGTCAGGCTGGGCAGGAACGCTTTGGAAACCGGGTAAACGGCAAAGTCAGCCTCGGGCTGGTCGGCGCCCTTGACGATCTCGGCCTGGATGGCGGCACCGCGCGGCAGGCTGCCGCAAGCGGATAATGCTGCACAGACTGCGATCCACAGAATGTATTTGCCTAGCTTGCCCATCGGTCCCACCATGTATTCAATTATTATTCTCCCCGACTGCCCGCCAAATGATCCAGTGGGTTCGGGTTGGAAAATGCTCAGACGCACGATACTGCATGGTGCTATGAGGTCAATCATTTCGACAAATATGCGCGACGATTCTGCGGTGCTGGTGCTGGGTGCCAATGGACGTCTGGGCCAGATGTTGTGGCGGCACTGGCCTGAGGGGGGTCAGTTATGTGGTCAGAGCAGGCGGCCTGTCGCCGGTCTGTCCCAGTTCGATCCGCTGGTGGAGACAGCAGAGCTTAAAGATGCCGTATCGCGTGCAGGGGTAGTGATTTGCTTGTCCGGGATCACTCCGGCCCATGCGGCAGCAACAGGGGATGCGATGGAGCTGAACACTGATCTGGCTTTGGCTGCAATAGATGCGGCACCCGCAGATGTGCGGGTGTTTGTTGCATCATCGGCTGCCGTCTATGGTGCGGCAGATGGGCCACACCTAGAGAGCGATGCAGGCACGCCCGTCAGCACTTATGGTCACGCAAAGCGCGCGATGGAACAGGCAGCGCTGGCGCATGGTCAGGGCCGTGTATGCGTCTTGCGCATTGGCAATGTGGCGGGGGCAGATGCGATTTTGGGAGGCTGGCGCGCAGGTTTTGCGCTGGACCGCCTGCCAGAGGGCGGTACCCCAAGGCGTAGTTATATCGGGCCGCAGAGTTGGGCACATGTGATGTATGCATTGTGCAATGCCGAGACGCTGCCGGACATACTCAATATCGCGGCGCCCGGTGTTGTCGCGATGGGGGATTTGCTGGATGCCGCGGGGCTGGCATGGACCGCGCGCGCGCCACAAGATGAAGTGATTGCCGAAGTTGCGCTGGACACCACCGCGCTGGAACGGCTCTATTCTTTCGAAACTGACGAGTGCACAGCGCAAGGCATGGTTGCGCAGTGGAAACTGGGAAAGACATAAGATGACTGGGCAAATGAGATGACTGGGCAAAAACGGATATTCGATTTATTTTTTGCCAGTCTTCTGGTGGTTATACTTGGCCCCGTCATCTTGCTGTTGGTTGTTTATATCTATCTCAAACAAGGGCGGCCGCTCTTTTATGTAGCCGAGCGGATGAAGACGCCCGAGCAGTCTTTCGGCTTGATCAAGTTCCGCACAATGACCGTCGTTGACGAAGATCAGGGTGTATCGGGCGCGCATAAAGCATCGCGTGTTACGCCTGTAGGTGCGCGGTTGCGCGCCAAGCGGCTGGATGAGTTCCCCCAGCTTTGGAACATTCTCAGGGGCGATCTGTCGTTTGTAGGTCCACGCCCGCCGTTGCGCGAATATGTTGAGCGGTTCCCCGATATCTATAGCGAAGTTCTGAAATCCCGTCCCGGTGTGACGGGCCTTGCCACGATCCGGTTTCATAAGCACGAGGAACGGCTGCTGTCGCGGTGCAGCACCGCCGCACAGACGGATGATGTCTATTGCCGTATCTGTGTGCCGCGCAAAGCCAAGCTGGATATGATCTATCAGCGGCGGCAAAGCATTTGTTATGATTTTGATCTGGTGTTCCAGACGATTGCTAATCTGTTCCGCCGCGCGTGAGACAAAAATGCGTCGGTGTCGCGTGTGTCTGTATCAAAAGGTATGCGTTTTTGGCGAATCCCCTTAGTCTGGCGGGATATAGAGAATGAAGTATACCAAGGCCCGCTGGGGGGCGTGCCGATGAAGGCACAGGGGTATGCGGGTGGCCACAAGCTGCCGTAACTTTGGAACGGGCCATGTTGAACTGGATCAAGTCGCTGAACAAAGCGCAAAAGCGCCGCGTTATGCAGGTGATAGACGCCGTGCTTGTACCGCTTGCGCTGTTGTTTGCCTTTGCTGCGCTGGACTTGCCTGGAGGTACTTGGGAAAACATGCGCAGCTATATGTTGCTGCTGCCTTATATGATTTTTGCAACGATCGGCATTTCGATCTGGATCGGGATCAGCGACATTCAGGTCAGCGCCTATGAGGCGGCATCGGTTGGTCTGACGGGTATTCATGCGTTGCTACTGACCATCGCGTCGATCGTGTTTTCCGATATTGCGGGACTGGGCCTGCCCATCGGGCTGCATATGGTTTTCGGGGTGGTGTTTTTCTGTTTTGCGGTGGCGAGCCGTGCCGTCCTGTTGCAGCTGGTGCTGGCCGTCTACCGATATTCGGCCACACGCACGCGGGTCCTGATCTATGGTGCGGGCACCACAGGGTCGCAGATCGTCTCGGCCTTGCGCGGACATGAAACGATCCAGCCAGTTGCGTTTGTCGATGATAATAAGGGTCTGCACGGGATGCGCGTGCAGCGGTTGCCAGTCTTTCCTGCGGTCAACATTGCGAAAGTGGTCCGTGAAAACCAGATTGATCGCGTGCTGCTGGCGGTGCCCTCGCTTAGTCGGCCCAAACAGGCGCAGATTGCGCGGCGGTTGGAGAAGATGGGCCTTGAGGTTCAGACGCTGCCGTCGTTCTCGCAATTGATCGGGGAAGAGGCGCTGGTGGACCAGTTGACGCCCGTTTCCGCCAAGAGCTTTCTCGGACGTGTCGAGGTGGATCACCCGCTGGGGGATGCCAGCAACAGTTATCGCGACAAGGTTGTTCTGATTTCAGGGGCTGGCGGTTCTATCGGGTCGGAACTGTGCCGTCAGGTGATTGAATGCAAACCCGCCAAGCTGATCCTGTTCGAGTTGAGCGAACTGGGTCTTTATAACATCGACATGGAATTGCGCAGCGTGATCGAACAGGACGATCTGGATATCGAGCTGATCCCCGTTTTGGGGACGGTTACGGACAGCCGACAGGTGCGCAAGCTGCTGCTGACACACGGGGTTCAGGTGGTGCTGCACGCGGCGGCATATAAGCATGTTCCGCTGGTCGAGGCGAACCCGCTGACGGGGCTGGTGAACAATGTGTTTGGCACGCAAACGCTGGCCGAACAGGCTGCCAAGGCTGGGGTCGAGCGTTTCATGCTGATATCCTCTGACAAGGCGGTGCGGCCTGCCAATGTCATGGGGGCGTCCAAGCGTCTGGCGGAGCTGGTCGTGCGCGACATGGCCACACGTGTTGGCAACAAAAAGGGCACTGTATTCTCGATGGTGCGGTTTGGTAACGTCCTCGGCTCATCGGGGTCGGTTGTGCCGTTGTTTCAGGACCAGCTGAGCCGTGGCGGCCCGCTGACGGTGACCGACAAAGGGGTCGAGCGGTATTTCATGACCGTGCAAGAAGCGGTGCAGCTGGTGTTGCAGGCCTGCTCCATCAGTCGTGGCGCAGAAGTGTTCGTTCTGGATATGGGGCAACCTGTCCCGATCCTGCGGCTGGCGCGCCAAGTAATCGAAAGCGCGGGATATGAAGTGCGCGATGCCGATAATCCTGACGGCGACATTGAAATCCAGATCACGGGTCTGCGCCCCGGTGAGAAGATGTCAGAAGAATTGACTCTTTCCGATGATCTGCTGGGTACAACTTACCCCAAGATTTTCATGACCCACGAAGAAGGGCTATCCCAGATCGAGATCGCCAGCGCTCTGCGCAGCCTGCGCGAAGCCTTCGTTGCAAGTGACGAAGATATGGCGCGCGATGTGGTCCGCCGCTGGGTCGAAGGTTTTCAGGTGGTTGTTGAAAAGGCCGACGTTTCCTGAGCAGCGCGCAGAATTGTCACGCAATGCGCCAATTGCTGCGACAGGATAGGGGTTTTGTTGCGTCTTGTACCTGCGCGGTGCATTAATTGCGGAAAAGACAGTTCCGGACAGAGAGCAGATAATGATCCGACATCTTGCACAGACCAGCCTTCGTGCGGCGCTATTGGGCGCGGCTTCGCTTTTGCCGACGCTTGGCAGCGCGCAAAGTGCTGACGCCGTTTTCGAGACACCCAACCGTCCGAGCCTCAACTTTTACGGTGTGACAGGCCTGATCGACATGCCCTCGGCCGAAATGTTGCCTGACGGGCAGGTTGCCATTGGTATTTCTACATTCGGGGCGTCGACACGCACGACGCTGACATTTCAGGCGCTGCCACGGATACAGGCCAGCTTTCGCTATTCGGGGATCAAGGACGCGAATATCGCGGGCTTTGACACTTACCGTGACCGCAGCTTTGACATCCGTTTTCTGCTCAACCGTGAACGACGGTATCTGCCTGCCGTGACGGTGGGTTTGCAGGATTTCGCTGGCACCGGCATCTACGCGGGCGAGTTCGTGGCCGCGACCAAAAACTTTTCCGGTGGTCGCATTCCCGGGAATATCAAAGCGACTGTCGGTCTGGGGTGGGGGCGTCTTGGCAGCTCTGGCAGCATTGGTGCGCCGTTTGGCAGTAACCGTCCACAGTTCCAATCGGGTGATACGGGTGGCGAGCTGTCTGTAGACCAATGGTTTCGCGGCGAGGCGGCACCGTTTGCCGGTGTGGAATGGCAGATTAACGACAAATGGGGCGTGAAGGCTGAATACAGCTCGGACGCGTATGACGTCGAGACAACGCAGGGCGTGATCGAGCGCAAGTCGCGCTTTAACTTTGGCGCAGAGTATCAGGTCTCCAACGGGGTGCGTTTGGGCGGCTACTATCTCTACGGCTCCGAAGTGGGGCTGAACCTGCAAATCCAGCTGAACCCGAACCGTCCTGTATCCAAGCTGCGCATCCCTGCGCCGCGCCCCTATGACGTGCGGCCAAGCCGCCGTGCGGACCCTGCCGAATATGACACCGACTGGCTGGTGAGCGAGGCGCAAGCCTCGGCTGAGGTGCGCGATGTGCTGATCCCGCTGCTGGAGGCCGAGGGCCTAACGCTGATCGAGGTCAAGACAACCACATCGACCACAGAAGTGCGGTATTCCAACCAGCGTTATGGTGCGGTGGCGGTTTCCGTCGGACGTGTGGCGCGGGCAATGGCGCGGGTGCTGCCTGCCTCGGTCGAGACATTCCGCATTGTGCCTGTGGTGAATGATCTGGCGCAGTCGGTTGTGGTCTTTCGCCGCTCGGATCTGGAAGCGTTGGAGTTTGCGCCTAACTCTCCCGATGCCTTGCTGGCTGTGACGGGGTTTGGCAGTGCGGATCCAGTGCTGGCAGGTGCTGCGCGAAACGAGACATTATTCCCCAAGCTCAACTGGGCCATCGGCCCGTATCTGACACAACGGTATTTTGACCCGAACGAGCCTATTCGTGTAGATGCTGGCATCGCGCTGAGCATGTCCTACCAGCCCGCACCCGGTTGGAAGATCGCGGGTCAGGTGCAGCACCGTCTGACGGGCAATGTCTCGGAGATTTTCCGCCAGAACCAATCCAATCTGCCGCGTGTTCGATCGGACGCGGTGGAGTATGACCAGGGGGGGGATACATCCATTCCCCGTCTCTATGTCAGCCGCCAGTGGAAAGCGGGTCCTGACCTGTATGCGCGTGTCTCTGCAGGGTATCTTGAGCGGATGTTCGGCGGCGTCTCGGCAGAGGTATTGTGGAAGCCGGTGGCAAGCAGGCTGGCCTTCGGGGTTGAGGCGAATTACGTCAAGCAGCGTGCGTTCGATGATTTGCTCGGATTTCAGGATTACAGCATCGCGACGGGCCATGCTTCGGCCTATTATGAGTTTAACCACGGGCTGACCGCACAGGTCGATGTCGGGCGCTATCTGGCTGGCGATGTGGGGGCGACATTCACGCTGGAACGTGAGTTTGCAAATGGCTGGCGTTTGGGCGGGTTCTTTACGCTGACCGACGCTACAGCGGAGGAATTTGGCGCTGGATCATTCGACAAGGGGATCAAGATTACAATTCCCGCCAACTGGTTGTTGGGCAAACCCGATACGCGGGTCAGGTCGACAACCATCAGGCCGTTTTCCCGTGATGGGGGCGCGCGTCTGAATGTACCGGGCCGTTTGTATGAACAGGTCCGCAGCGGCCACCGTCAGGGGCTGGTTGGAAACTGGTCTGGAGTTTGGGAATGATGAAAATTGCATCACGTCTGGTTGGCGCAGGGCTGATCGCTGGTGTGCTGGCGGCCTGTAGCTCCGACACAACGGATCAGACAAGCCTTCCGCGCGTTCTAGCGACGACATTGCTGAGCACGGTCCAGACCCGCCGCGCCGAGCCACCGCAGCAGGTGGTTGTCACACCCGAGAGCTACGCAAAGATTGTGATTCCCCTATTGCAGGTGAACCCGGCCAATACGGGCGGTAGTGACTTCCTTCAGCGTGCCGCATCGCGGCGTGATTCGACCCAAGGTAAAGTAGAAGTCTGGAAATCCTCCGATGACGCGCAGATTTTTCTGAGAAATGGTGTCGTGATCGGCACAAGAGGGATTGGGCGTGACATAATTGCTGCGGATGCAAACTATGCCGTTAACGCTTTGCGCACGGGGGCCAGCAGTAGCGGTTTGCGCAGCTTTATTGTTTCCGATGGCGATGTAACAACAAGCGAAATGCAATATCGTTGTGACATAAGAAACCTCGGGTCTAAGAAAATTGTTGTTGTAAATCGGTCGTTTACAACCAATCACTTCCGCGAAACCTGTGTGAGTACAGTGGCAGGTGGGGCGGATTTGCGTAATGAGTACTGGGTGGAACGTAGCACTGGAGTGGTGCGAAAATCCAATCAATGGGTCGGTCCAGTGGCGGGATATTTCGAAATGATTCTGCTTAAAAATTAGGCATCAGTGCAACACTTGGCAGATCATCGCCAATAATGTAGTCTACCCCCGACAATACCGTTGAGAACTTGATTTGTTTAAGCTATCTCCAATTTAAATGAGCTTCGGCTCGAACAGAATTTATTAACACAGGATGAACAACATGTTTAAGATTATCTCCGTAGCCACATTGGTAGCTTTCACAGCGACAGCTTCTTTCGCGGGCTCCATCAAGCCAGCAGAAGATGACGATGATGTAATCGCATACGTACCAACTGGCGGCTCCGGCATCGGCGCACCAGCAGTAGTTGGCGGCATCCTGGCGGCTGTTGCAGTAGCGGCGCTGGTTTCCGGCGGCGGCGACGATGATGATGGCTCCGTAGACGGCCACGGCGACCAGCCAGAAGACTAAGTCTTTATAGACTTAACAGAATTAGGCGGCCTTTCCTAACGGAGAGGCCGTTTTTCGTTTTGGCTTTGGAACCGGAAGGTTGTCTGAATGGACAAGCGATTGCTGTCATTTGGTCATGGGTATTCTGCGCGGGCACTTGCCGCGCGTTTGGTGCCTGAGGGCTGGCATATCATTGGGACAACCCGCGATCCTGAAAAAATGGATGCGATTGCCGCAACAGGCGTTGAACCCGTTCTATGGCCTGGCACCGACATGCAGCCACTGATTGCGGAATTTCCCAATGTCCTGATATCGGCAGGACCAGGACCAGACGGTGACCCAGTGTTGGCCCAATTGTCTGGCGCTTTGGCCAAAGCGGCCCCTGCAATGCGCTGGGTCGGCTATCTTTCGACAACGGGTGTCTATGGCGATCACCAAGGCGGCTGGGTGGACGAGCGGACACCCCTCACCCCAAGCACCAAGCGCGGGCAGGCCCGTGTGGAGGCGGAGGCAGCATGGCAAGCTATTGCGGGATTGCCGCTGCACATCTTTCGGCTGGCGGGGATTTATGGCCCCGGGCGCGGGCCGTTTTCCAAGGTCCGCAACGGCACCGCGCGGCGAATCATAAAAGAGGGCCAAGTGTTCAGCCGCATCCACGTTGAGGACATAGCCCTCGCGCTTGAGCTGTCTTTAAAAGCGCCTTCATCAGGGGCGATTTACAACCTGTGTGATGATGATCCTGCCCCGCCTCAGGACGTGATCGGCCATGCTGCCGAATTGCTGGGCATGCCCGTTCCGCCCGCGGTCGCGTTCGAGACTGCTGAGATGACGCCGATGGCACGCAGCTTTTATGCAGAAAGCAAACGGGTGCGGAATGATCATATCAAAGACGTGCTGGGTTGGCGGCCTGCTTATCCCGATTATCGCAGCGGACTGGCAGCGATGCTGGCGCAATCCGATACCTGAGCGAAAGAAAGGTTGCTGCCTTGTCGCAGTGGGGCAGACACGCCATATACACCCGAACCTGTCCATGACGGAGCCACCATGACACCCATCCAGAAACTGACCGCTACTTTGGAATCGAACATTGTTCGCAATACGATCCTAGGGGTGATCCTGTTTAATGCGATTATTCTGGGGCTAGAGACATCCAAGCCTATTATGGCGCGGGCTGGCGGACTGATCCTGTTGCTGGACAAGATCTGTCTGGCGATTTTTGTGGTTGAGCTGGTGGCGAAACTGATCGCCTACCGCGTGCGGTTTTTCAGAGATGGATGGAACATCTTTGATTTTATCATCGTCGGTATTTCGCTTGCCCCTGCGGCCGAAGGATTCTCGGCGTTGCGGGCGCTGCGCATTTTGCGGGTCCTGCGGATAATCTCGGTCGCGCCCAACCTGCGGCGCGTGGTTGAGGGATTTGTGACTGCGCTGCCGGGTATGGCCTCGGTTTTCCTGCTGATGTCGCTGATTTTCTATATCGGCGCTGTCATGGCCACAAAACTGTTCGGCATGGGATGTGATCTGTGTACGCCCGAGCAAGCGGCGGATTTTAATCTGTGGTTCGGAACACTCGGGCGCTCGGGTTATTCACTGTTCCAGATCATGACACTGGAAAGCTGGTCGATGGGCATCGTGCGCCCCGTGATGGAGGTTTACCCACTGGCATGGATGTTCTTTGTTCCGTTTATCATGATGACAACCTTTGCGGTGGTGAACCTGCTGGTTGGTTTGATCGTGAACTCCATGCAGGACGCGCATGCCGAAGAATCAGTCGCCAGTACCGATGCCTACCGTGAAGACGTGCAGGGTAAACTGGTCGCGCTGGAGGCCAAGCTGGACCAGTTAATCGCAGCCCGCAAAGACTAGGCGGTCTGCGCACCAATCTGAGCAATACCCAGTGTGTTGAGGACTTTTGCTTCGATATGCTCGGCGTTCATGCCTGCGACGGCGTACATATCGGCAGGGCTTGCCTGATCTATAAAGATGTCTGGCAGCACCATTGAGCGGAACTTCAGACCTGTATCAAATACGCCTTCTTCCGCCAGCAGTTGCGCCACATGGCTGCCAAAGCCGCCAACGGCACCTTCCTCGACGGTGATCAGTGCTTCGTGATCGGCAGCCAGCGAAAGGATCATGTCGCGGTCCAGTGGTTTGGCAAAACGTGCATCTGCAATGGTGGGTGTAATGCCCTTGGCGGCCAACGCTTCCGCTGCTTTTTCAACTTCCTCCAGCCGCGTCCCGAAAGACAGTATTGCGACACGGCTGCCTTTAGCGATCATACGGCCTTTGCCGATCTCCAGTGGTTTCCCACGCTCGGGCAGGTCCACGCCGCGCCCTTCACCGCGTGGAAAGCGGAAGGCGATAGGCCCGTCATTATGCGCTGCGGCGGTGGCGACCATATGCTTTAACTCGGCCTCGTCTGCCGCGGCCATAACGACAAATCCGGGCAGATTTGCAAGATAGGCGATGTCGAAAGACCCCGCGTGGGTTGCACCATCAGCGCCCACAAGCCCTGCGCGATCAATGGCAAAGCGCACAGGCAACCGCTGGATCGCCACATCATGCACAACCTGATCATAGCCGCGCTGCAGAAAGGTCGAATACATCGTGCAAAAGGGCTTCATCCCGCCCGCAGCGAGGGCCGCGGAAAAGGTCACACCATGTTGTTCGGCGATACCAACGTCAAAGCAGCGCGAGCCGTAGCGTTCCAGAAATTTGGTAAGCCCCGTGCCATCAGGCATCGCCGCAGTCACAGCACAAATCTTGTCATCCTCTGCCGCCTCCTGAAGCAGGCTTTCGGCATAGACATTGGTGTAGCTTGGCGCGTTGCTGGGCGCTTTTTTCTGTTCGCCCGTAACGACATTGAATTTCGCGGTGGCATGGCCCTTGTCGCGTGCAGCCTCGGCAGGGCCATAACCCTTGCCCTTTTTGGTTAGGACATGGATCAGGATCGGGCCTGTTGCCCGCGCTTTGACGGTGCGCAAAACCGGCAGCAGCTGGTTCATGTCATGCCCGTCAATGGGGCCGACATAGCTAAAGCCCAACTGCTCGAACAGGGTGCCGCCTACTGTCATACCTTTCAGCATATCCTTGGCGCGTTTGGCCCCTTCACGGAACGGATAGGGCAGCAGGCTCACGGCGCCTTTTGCGGCTGATTTCAGTTCCTGAAACGGTTCTTCTGCATAAAGACGGCTGAGATAGGCGGACATTGCTCCAACGGGGGGGGCAATGCTCATCTCGTTATCGTTCAGGATTACGATCAGGCGCTTTTTCAGGTGACCTGCGTTGTTCATCGCCTCATAGGCCATGCCAGCGGACATGGAGCCATCGCCGATCACGGCAATTGCATCGCCCAGACCTTCGGGCGTTACCCCGCCCAGATCGCGCGCTACCGCAAAGCCCAAAGCAGCCGAAATAGAAGTTGAGCTATGCGCCGCGCCAAAGGGATCATATGGAGATTCGGACCGTTTGGTAAAGCCACTCAATCCACCCTCCATCCGCAGGGTGCGGATGCGGTCACGCCGTTCCGTCAGTATTTTATGAGGGTAGCATTGGTGGCCAACGTCCCAGACGATCTTGTCGCGGGGGGTGTCAAAAACAGCATGCAGTGCAACGGTCAGCTCAACCACGCCAAGGCCTGCACCTAGATGCCCGCCTGTGACCGAGACAGCAGAAACTGTTTCCGCGCGTACTTCACCTGCCAGCTGTGTCAGCTGCGTGTCGCTGAGCGCTTTCATATCAGCGGGGCGGTTTATCCGGTCCAGCAGGGGTGTGTTCGGCGTATTGGTCATCTCTTTGTCCCTAGCTTTTGCGTGCGACCACAAATTGCGCGGCCTCCCGTAGCGTATCGGCCTGCGTGCCGTATCCAGATAGTACGTCACAGGCGGCCGTCACCAGCATTTGCGCCTGCGCCTTGGCGCCATCAAGGCCTAGCAGTGACACGAATGTGGCTTTGCCCGCGCCTGCATCCTTCCCAACGGCTTTGCCAACGGTGGCTGCATCGCCCTCGACGTCAAGGATATCATCGGCAATCTGAAAGGCGAGGCCCAGATCGCGGGCATATTGACCCAGTGCAGCGGCATCAGCTTGTGCCATATGCGGTCCAGCCGTGGCAGCCCATTCGATCAGCGCACCTGTCTTGCCTGCTTGCAGAACTTTGATCTGTGCAAGGGTAAGCGGAGCCTCGGCCGTCTCGGCTGCTATATCAAGGGCCTGACCGCCAACCATTCCCCGAACACCAGAGGCATGCGCGAGACTGCGCACAAGATGGATCCGCGCAGCATCGGGGCAAACGGTTTGAGCCACCAGATCAAAGGCAAGCGTTTGCAGCGCATCACCCGCCAGCACAGCAGTGGCCTCGTCCCATTTGCGGTGGACGGTTGGTTGGCCGCGCCTCAGATCATCATCGTCCATGCAAGGCAGATCGTCATGCACAAGCGAATAGGCGTGTAATGCTTCAATCGCCGCTGCGGCGGGCAAAGCACGATCAGGTGCTACGCCGTGCAGTCGCGCCGACTCCATTACCAAAAACGCACGCAACCCTTTGCCACCGGACGTGGCATAGATCATCGCGTCGCGGATCGCGCCGTCAGTACCTTGTAGTTCAGTTGCGATACGCGCACTTGCACTTGTGCCTGCATCGGCCAGTGCTTGCGCAAATCCCCCCACAGCTACAGCCCTTCTACAGGCTTCAGACCGGCAGGGTTTCCATCGGCATCCAGCGTGATCGCCGCAACCTTCTCTTCTGCTTCTTTCAGCTTCGCCTCACAGCGCGCCTTCAGCAACGCACCGCGCTCATAGAGCGTAATGCTCTCGTCCAGTGCTACATCGCCACGCTCCAGCTTGCCCAGAACGGTTTCCAGTTCGGCCATCGCCGCTTCAAAGCTCATCTCGTCCACGGGTGTATCGGTCATAAGGTCTCTCTTCACTTCAATCCGCACCACCATAATCGTGCCTTTCCAGCAAGGCCAGCACCGCTGCAGCATTGAGTATTTTTTCTGGCCATAAATCCTCTGGGGGAGGTGTCCCGACAGGGACAGCGGGGGCTAGCCCCCGATGGCTGCATCAATCAGGTGCCAACATATAGCCTGCACCGCGCACCGTTTGCAGGTAGCGCGGTTGCTTGGGGTCGGCTTCGATTTTGCGGCGCAGGCGGGTGATCTGCACGTCGACAGCGCGCTCTTGCGCTTGGCCTCGGTCGCGGCCCAACTCTTCTACCAGCTTCGAGCGGCTCAATGCCTCGCCCGGTCTGGCCGAGAATATCTTCATCAAATGTACTTCGGTGGCCGTCAGACGGACCAGCTCTTCGCCCTGCCACATCTCGCCCCTTTCCATATCATAGCGGATAGGACCAAGGCTCAGCACTTTCGGTGCTGTATCTTCGGCGGGGGCATCTGGTACGCGGCGCAAGATGGCGTTGATGCGCAATAACAGCTCCTTGGGCTCGAACGGTTTGGCGAGGTAGTCGTCCGCCCCCGCCTCCAGCCCCTCGATGCGGTTGTCTGTCTCGCCTTTGGCGGTCAGTAGTAGGATGGGCGTTGTCATCGTTTCACGCAGGGCGCGTGTCAGGGTCAGACCATCCTCACCGGGCATCATCACATCGAGGATAATCATATCGAATTCCAACCCTGACAAAACCCGCCTGGCATGAGCGGCATCGCGGGCGGCTGTTACCAGAAACCCGTGGCGCATCAGGAATTTCTGTAAAAGCATGCGAATACGTTCGTCATCGTCTACGATCAACAGGTGGGCGTCTGGTGCGCTCATGATGCGGTATCCTTCAGGCGTGTATAGCTGTTGCGCATTTCGGTATCCATCATCGCTTCCAGCACAGTCCGAAAGCCTGCGACCGCCTCTGGCCCTGCCTCGCGGTATGCGGCGCGCATCCGCGCGCGTTGGGCATCCGATAAGGTTTGTTCCAAAGTGCGTCCTGCCTGTGTCAGTGTGAGGTGCCGCTCGCGCTTGTCCATGCGGCCTACCCTGCTTTCTACCAGACCATCGGTAATCAGGGTGCGCAATACACGGTTCAGCGACTGCTTTGTGACCCCGAGGATGTTGAGCAGGTTGTTCACGGTTGTGCTGGGCGCACGCCCGATAAAGTGGATGGCACGGTGGTGCGCCCGCCCGTACGCCATATCGGCCAGAATACGGTCTGGATCGGCGGTAAAACCACGATAGGCAAAGAACATCGCCTCGATCCCTTGTCGCAGCTGTTCATCGGTCAGAAACAGCAATGCTTCGCCGGTGGAGGGGGCGGATGTGCGCCTGTCCATGCAGAGTCTCCCGAGGGTATTTTCAGCGCCCAGTTTATGTCAGTGTTGTTGACACTCCAACCCCGAAAGGCTACGCAGCAACAGGTTTTGCGTAACTATATGTCGATACTGCATCATCATACGCAATATGTGAAAAATAATCACGTTTCGGGAAGGAAATACAATGGCTGGCGGATATGATGACCGTGATGGGCACATCTGGATGGACGGGACAATGACTCCTTGGCGGGAGGCAAATGTACATATCCTGACCCATGCAATGCACTATGCCTCTTCGGTATTTGAGGGTGAGCGGGCCTATAATGGCAAGATCTTCAAAAGCCGTGAGCATTCAGAGCGGTTGCATCGCTCGGCGCAGATGATTGATTTTGAAATCCCCTATAGCGTGGATCAGCTTGAGGCCGCCAAAGCCGAAGTGCTGGCAGCATCGGGTCTGAAAGACGCCTATGTGCGGGCGATTGCCTGGCGTGGCGCGGGCGAAGATATGGGCGTAGCTTCACAAAAGAACCCTGTGCGCGTGGCCATCGCTGCATGGGAATGGGGTGCCTATTATGGGGACGCCAAAATGAAGGGTGCCAAGCTCGACATTTCCAAGTGGAAGCGCCCCTCGCCTGAAACGATCCCCAGTCATGCCAAGGCGGCAGGGTTGTACATGATCTGCACCATGTCAAAGCATGCGGCCGAGGCCAAAGGGTGCTCCGACGCGATGATGTATGACTATCGCGGCTATGTGGCCGAGGCGACGGGTGCCAACATCTTCTTCGTCAAGAATGGCGAAGTGCATACGCCCGATCCCGACTGCTTTCTCAACGGCATCACACGGCAAACGGTGATCGGGATGCTGCGCGAGCGCGGTATCACCGTGCACGAGCGTCATATCATGCCCGAAGAGCTGGAAGGTTTCGAGCAGTGTTGGTTGACGGGTACAGCTGCTGAGGTCACGCCTGTTGGTCAGATCGGTGACTACCATTTCGAAGTCGGGGCGCTGACCCGTGACATCGCAGAAAGCTACGAGAAGCTGGTGCGCAGCTGATTTGTGACACTTGGGGCCACCAGCCCGCGCGCAGCGCGGGCTGGTGGCGTGGCGGGGCCGAAGGCCCCGCAAACCATCGGGTTCAGTGCATAAGCGTTTAGTACAGCGCCACCGGATTGATCATTGCTTGTACAGTGCCAACAATGCGTGGCTGGCCCAGAACGAACATAAATTCGTTCACACCTTCGCGCAGCAGTGGTCCTACATTCATTGTCTCTAGAATATAGATGCCGTTTTCTTTGAGCAAAGTGACGTGGCCATAGAACACCTTGTCCCCTTCGGGCGCAGGGATCGGCTCTAGCCCCCATGTGTCTGCACCAACGGCCATCGGGTTAAGAGACGCGAGATAGACGGCCCCTTCGTTGTTGAGACCTGGCTCGGAGCTGCCCCAAGCCGTCGGGTCGCTTTCCAGCATGCCTTCGGTCCACCCTGTATGGAACAGAATGATATCGCCTTCACCCATGGTTACACCTTGGGCCTCTGCGGCTTCCTTTATCTCGGTCTCGCCGAAGTGGGCACCTGCTGGCATCACATCCACACCCGCATGCGCTGCCATGTCCAGTATAACGGCACGGCCCACCAGTGGTGGCACGGCATGGGTGCCCAGTTTTGTCAGTCCGGTGATTGCGCTGATCTCTTTCTCGTCCAGACAGTTGTAATAGTGACCGCCTTCTCCGAGGTGGCCCAGACCATCCAGCTGTGATCCGATGCCGATCCATGTTTGCAAGATGTCGTCGTTATAGTTGCCCTCATAGCCAAAGCCCGACAGTTTCTGCCCGCCTTGCTGGTTAGGCTGCACCACCTGCAAGCTGAGCGAGCGGGGCGGGAACGCTGGCGTGTTTGGTCCGATGGCAATGCCCAGCGGCATGGATTTGCCCTGCTTGATCAGCTTGGCTGCTTGCATCGTGCGATCCGGCGTCACAAGGTTGGCCGAGCCGAGCGTATCTTCCGGACCCCATTGGCTGGTCGAGGTGCATTCGGCGAATGCCGCACCCGCACCAAGGGTCAAGCCAAGACAAAGCCCTGCTATTTTCTTCAAAGTCATATCAATCCTCCACTATTGGACGGGCTGCCCTCTGGTGGGACGATTCGCCCTGTCTAGGCTTGCAGGCTAGCACGGGAGTTAGGCTTCGCGAAAATTATCAACATACGCGGGAGTATGCCTTCCTAGAAATCAACACCGCGCTGGGCTTTGATCCCTGATTTGAAGGGATGTTTTATCTCGGTCATCTCCGAAACCAGATCGGCATAGTCGCACAATTCGGGCTTGGCATCGCGGCCTGTCAGAATCACACCTGTACGTTTGTCGCGTGCTTCTAGGCCAGCGATTACATTCGCCACGTCAAGATAATCATAGCGCAGGGCGATGTTGATTTCGTCCATGACGATCAGGTCATAGTCACCACTCTCCATCATTTGACGGCCTTTGGCGAATGCGGCCTCCGCGGCGGCGATGTCGCGGTCTTTGTCTTGCGTGTCCCATGTGAACCCTTCGCCCATGGTGTGCCATGTCACTTCGCCCAAACGGTCAAAGAACTGGCGCTCTCCGGTGATCCACTTGCCCTTGATAAACTGGACCACGCCAACTTTCTGCTTCCAGCCCAATGCGCGGATGATCACGCCGAAGGCGGATGAGGATTTGCCCTTGCCGTTGCCGGTATGGACAAGCACCAGACTCTTTTCGGGGTCTTTCAGATCAGCCACGCGTGCGCGCTGCTTGGCCTGTACTTCCTGCATCTGTTTTTTGTGGTCGGTGTCGTCTGTCATGGGAGTGCTTTCTAATGAGGGTGTTAGCCAGGGCTGCCTTGGGGTGGGATACTGGCCTTTGCTTTGCTTCTGTCCAGTCCCAATTGCCGTTCGCGCCAGATAATCAAAACGCCCCCTGCGATCACAAGGGCAGCACCGGTGATGATTGCAGAAGTCGGCAGCTCTCCGAAAACGATCCAGCCGATGAGGCTGGCAAAGATCATGGACGAATAGTCAAACGGGGCGAGGGTAGAGGCAGCCCCAAAGCGCAGCGATGTGGTGACCAGAATCTGCGCAACACCTCCGACAAGTCCAGCGGCGATCATTAATCCTGCGACTTTCCAGCCCGGCATGACCCAATCGAGGGGCGCCCATCCGGTCCATTCGCCCAAGGGGTATGTCATGAGGGACAGGCAACTGGCCGTGAGCGAAAAGTAGAACACAATCGCGGCGGTGTGTTCGGTCTGAACCAGACGGCGCACATGAATTTGCACCAATGCTCTGAGTATTGAAGCAGCCAGCACCATCAGCGCGCCGAGGGTTGCGAGGGTGGTCACGCTGTTGCTGTCCAGTGAAAGGCGGGGCGCCATTACGATCATTACGCCGACCAACCCCAATGCAACAGCCGACAGGCGGAAAAGCCTTATACGCTCTCCCAGAAATAGGGCAGCGAAAAGGACGGTGAACATAGGCGTGGCGTAACCGATGGCGGTGACTTCGGGCAACGGCAACAGCCCGAGCCCGCCAAATGTCAGCACCATTGCGGTGGTTCCGAACAGTCCGCGCCAGACATGGCCCATCAGGTTTTGCGGGATCAGACCTGTGCGCAGATCATGCTGCTGCCAGAGCCAGAGTAGAATAATGGGAAAGGCAAAAAACGAGCGGAAGAAAACCGCTTGGACAGGCGGAACAGTCTGTGACGCACTCTTGATCAGGGCAGCCATGACCATAAACAGAAAGATTGAAATCAACCGAAGCGCGATTGCCGTGCCCGGCCTGTTCTGGGTTAAATCATGCGCCATGCCTTTCTTTGCGCCTTGAAGCGGTAAAGATCAAGCATCTGATGTGGTGGCAAATTCTTGAAGAACCGTTGTCGGGTTAGCCAATGACACCGCGATTTTCACCAATCTGACCGCGGTGTAGCAACAGGTGGTCCAGGATCACACATGCCATCATCGCCTCGCCTACAGGAACCGCACGGATGCCCACACAAGGGTCGTGACGGCCTTTGGTGATGATCTCGGTTTCCTCGCCGGATTTGGTGATCGTCTTGCGCGTTGTCAGGATGGAGGACGTAGGCTTGACGGCAAACCGCACAACAATGTCCTGTCCTGTGCTGATCCCGCCAAGGATGCCGCCCGCGTGATTGGAGGAATAGCGCGGTCCTGCGGGAGTGACGATTGGCAAATCGGTGTTTGGAATTTCTCTCCTGGATAGTTTATTTCGTGCAAGATGCATCATGACGCCGCCTGAGACTTCGGCGGCGTAGTCGAGGTCATCGAGGTTGAACCAACGTTCGATCTGGCCGTTACTAGCAGGTAACATCACTAGCTTTTCAGTGATGTGTGCGCCAACAAGTACAATCTCAACAATGTCATCACCCATGAAAATCTCGTCTGCGTTCAATTCGCCTGTCAGCATGGCGGCTGACATACCTTCGCCGATTTCCACGCCTTTGACGGCATTGATGCTCATCATGGCGGCTGCCAGATCGGTGTCGAGTTTACCGTAGACTGGTGCGCCAACGCCTGCGGGCACGCCGCGCGCAGTGACTTCGATGATTGCGCCGACGGAGGAGCCTGATTTGCGCAGGCCGTCCAGATAGGTGGCCCAATCGGTTGCCGCCTGTGCGTCTGGCACCCAGAACGGGTTTTGCTCGATCTGCTCCCAGTCAAAGGCATCACGGTTAATCTGGTGTGGGCCCATTTGCACCATGTAGCCCGTGATTTCGACGTTCGGTGCAATCGCTTTGATCGCTTCACGGGCCAGCCCGCCTGCTGCCACGCGGCTGGCTGTTTCACGGGCAGAAGAGCGCCCGCCACCGCGATAGTCGCGCACACCATATTTCTGGAAATACGTAATGTCGGCATGACCCGGGCGGAATTTCTCTTTGATATCGCCGTAGTCTTTTGACCGTTGATCGGTGTTTTCAATCATCAACTGAATTGGCGTGCCTGTTGTCACACCCTCGAAAGTACCGGACAGAATGCGCACCTCGTCGGCCTCGCGGCGTTGGGTGGTATATTTGTTCTGGCCGGGTTTACGCTTGTCCAGCCAGTGCTGGATCATTTCAGGCGTGATCCGAACTCCGGGAGGGCATCCATCAACGGTCGCCCCCAAGGCAGGTCCGTGGCTTTCGCCCCATGTGGTCACGCGGAAAAGATGGCCAAAGCTGTTGATCGACATGCGGAGTGCTCCTTTGCTTCCTGCCTTAACGGCGCAGGCGCGCTGTCTCAAGGGTTTTTGGCTTGCCAAAGGGACGCGGCCCTCCTACCTATTGCGATACCTCGGGGTGCCAATGGCTGAGATGTACAACAGTACAGACCCGTAGAACCTGAACCGGTTAACACCGGCGGAGGGAAGGTCTGGACATACTTCCAACACCTCTCTGCGCCGCAATTTGGAGGATGCTATGAAGTATCTCACGTTTGCGACTGCAACACTGACTGCCACTACATTTCTGACCACAGCTGCAATGGCCGATACGCCGGAGTTGGTGGTTTATACTTATGACAGCTTTGTAAGCGATTGGGGTCCTGGTCCTGCGATTGAAAAAGCGTTTGAGGAAACCTGCGGCTGTGATCTCAACCTTGTGGGTCTTGGCGACGGGGCGGCGTTGCTGGCGCGGCTCAAGCTGGAGGGCGCACGCTCGGACGCTGATGTTGTGATGGGGTTGGATACCTCCCTGATCGCTGCGGCCAAGGAAACGGGGCTGTTCACGGAAACGGCTGTAAGTGCGGAATATGCGCTGCCGATTGCATGGGATGATGCGGTTTTTGCGCCATATGACTGGGGCTATTTCGCCTTTGTGCATAACAAGGATCTGACGCCGCCTGCGAATTTCAAAGAGTTGGGCGCAAGTGATCTGAAGATCGTCATTCAGGACCCACGTTCCTCTACTCCTGGATTGGGCCTGCTGATGTGGGTCAAAGCCGCTTATGGCGAGGAAGCGCCGGCGATCTGGGAAGCGATGGCAGATAACGTCGTGACAGTGACCAAAGGCTGGTCCGAGGCCTATGGCCTGTTTCTGGAGGGCGAGGCCGACATGGTGCTGAGCTACACGACCTCGCCAGCCTATCATCTGATCGCGGAAGAGGACGACAGTAAGGCTGCGGCAGAGTTTGATGAGGGTCACTATATGCAGATCGAGGTTGCGGGTGTTCTTGCGGGAACAGACCAACCTGAACTGGCAGAGACATTTTTGAACTTTATGGTGTCGGATGCGGCCCAGACGATCCTGCCCACAACCAACTGGATGTATCCTGCTGTAACCCCGAGCGGCGGTCTGCCAGCAGGGTTTGAGACGCTAACCATTCCTGAAAAAGCGTTGTTGACGCCAGCGGCAGATGTTCCTGCGATCCGCGAGGAAGCATTGGCTGAATGGCTCTCCGCACTTTCCAGATAAGCACTAAGACGGGGATCAGTGCCGCACTTTTTGTGCTGGCGCTGATCGCTTTGGCGCTGGGCGCAGTGATAAGCCGCGCCGAGGCGGGCGCTGGTTTGGGTGCAGCTGATGTGGCTGCAATCCGGTTCACGGTCTTGCAGGCGGCATGTTCTGCAGTTTTTTCCGTTGTGTTGGCAGTGCCTGTTGCACGTGCGCTGGCGCGGCGGCGTTTCGTCGGGCGCGGCGCGTTGGTCACGCTGTTAGGTGCACCGTTTATCTTACCAGCGATCGTTGCTGTGCTGGGTCTTTTGACTGTCTTTGGCCGCAGTGGTTGGGTAAATTCGGCGCTGGGGGCGGTGGGCCTTCCCGACGTATCGATTTATGGCTTTCATGGCGTGGTGCTGGCCCATGTGTTCTTTAATCTGCCACTGGCCACGCGGCTGCTGCTGCAAGGTTGGCAGAACATTCCCGCTGAGCGGTTCCGCTTGTGTGCACAGTTGCGGTTGACCCCGCGTGCAATGTTTCGTGCAGTGGAATGGCCGATGCTGGTGCAGGTGGTGCCTGGTGCATTGGCGCTGGTGTTTGTGATTTGCCTGACCAGTTTTGCAGTGGCGCTGACGCTGGGTGGTGGACCCCGTGCCACCACGATTGAGCTGGCGATTTATCAGGCGTTTCGCTTTGATTTTGATTTGGGGCGGGCGGCGCTGCTATCGGTGGTGCAGCTGGTGCTGGCAGGTGGCATGGCGCTGATCGCGCTTTGGCTGGTACCGACCATCAGCGTGGGCGGCGGACTGGACCGCGTGATGCCCCGCTGGGACGCGCGCGGTGGGTTACAGCGTGGTTTGGATGTCGCTGTAATCGTATCGGCTGCGCTGTTTCTATTGGTCCCTCTGGCGGCTGTTATTTTACGCGGGTTAATGGGGCTGCCGCAGATGCCTGCGGCGGTTTTTCAGGCTGCGGGTGTGTCTATTGGCGTAGCTACGCTGAGCATCTTTTTGCTGTTGGTCTTGGCTCTCCCGATTGCTGGCTGGATCGCGGGCAGGCGTAAGGGCGGGGTAGAGGCAGTGGGCCTGCTGGGCCTTTCGGCCTCGCCGCTGATGATCGGGACGGGGTGGTTCATTGTTATCAACCCCTACGCTGATCCGTTCGATTTTGCGCTGGCGGTGACTGTGGTGGTCAACGCGATGATGGCGTTGCCCTTTGCTCTGCGCATTCTGGTGCCGCCCATGCGGGATGCGGTGCAGCAATACGGACGGTTGAGTATGATGTTGGGCCTGACGGGCTGGCGGTTGTGGCGGGTGGTGCTCATCCCGCGACTGCGTGCGCAGATCGGTTTCGCGGCGGGTCTTACGGGGGCATTGTCGATGGGTGATTTGGGGGTGATTGCGCTGTTTGCCGATCCTGACCGTGTCACACTGCCGCTGCAGATGGTGCGACTGATGGGGGCTTACCGCATGGATGCGGCGGCAGGGGCAGCGTTGCTGCTGCTTGCGCTGAGCCTTGGGGTGTTCTGGATATGCGATAAGGGAGGGCGCTGGCGTGCTGAGACTTGAGGAAACGTTGATCGCGCAAGGTGACTTCCAGATGCGTGCCGATTTTACGCTGGAGGCGGGTCGGCGTTATGCTGTGATTGGTCCATCAGGGGCGGGGAAATCCACGCTGCTGGCGGCGCTTTGCGGGTTTGTGCCGCTGTCGGCAGGGCGGATGCTTTGGCAGGGTGCTGATATTACGGATGCAGATCCGGGCGCACGGCCCATGACTATGCTGTTTCAGGACAACAACCTGTTTCCCCATTTGACGGTTCTGCAAAACGTCGGTCTTGGGCTACGGCCAGACCTCGGAATGAACGCGCAAGAGCGTCAGCGGGTTGAAGAAGCGCTGATGCGTGTTGATCTATCGCGATTTGCGGCAACCAAACCTGGAAGTCTGTCTGGTGGACAGCAAAGCCGCGTGGCTTTGGCACGGGTGCTGGTGCAGGCGCGGCCCCTCGTTTTATTGGACGAGCCTTTTGCGGCGCTTGGCCCCGCCTTGCGCAACGAAATGCTTGATTTGGTGCAGGATATGGTAGGCCAGACAAAAGCTGCGCTGGTAATGGTCACACATGCGCCCGAAGACGTGCGGCGTATCGCGGATGAAGTCATATTTGTTGAGGGTGGTCACGCCCATGCGCCCCGTCCGGCGGCAGCGTTGATGGATGATCCACCGCCGGAGTTGCGTGCATACCTTGGCTGATATTGTCGAAAAATAGGGCCTAGGCGTCCGAGGTAATTGCGAGAGCGGCACGCGCGGCTTCGCGGCCCTTCTCGACAAAATGTGCGCGGTAGATTGTGTTGTGATGATCAGTCTCCTGATACTGGTGGGGGGTAAGTGATACCGACAATACGGGTACGCCCGTGTCGAGCCCAACACGCATTAGTCCGTCAACAACCGCCGCGGCGACGAAATCATGTCGATAAATACCGCCATCAACGACAAAGGCTGCGCAAATCACAGCGTCATATTTGCCTGATTTGGCCAGTTGTTGTGCTTTGAGCGGCATCTCGAAAGCTCCGGGGACATCGAAAACATCTGTTTGTGCATTTGGTGTGTTTTCCGCAAATCCATCATAGGCGCGGTCAACGATATCTGCATGCCACTGCGCTTTTACAAAGGCAAAGCGGGTCTTTGGGGTGTCTGTCATGGTCATCTCCTTTAGGTTCAACAGTCCACCCAAGGCGATCACAAGACATTGGCCGCACCTCTAGGCGCGACCTGTATCCTGCATTCTCTTCCATCCGGACTTTAACCGTCGGCTCCGGCATCTCACCGGATCTGCTTGTCCCGCCGCCTCTCAAAGAGAGGTCGGCAGCGCTCGCGGGCTCAGGGGCATGCCCCTATACCGCCGGTGGGGAATTTCACCCCGCCCTGAGAATAGTCCTAGATTGCCAAGCATGGGCGACCTCTGCAATAGCTGATCGTGTCACAGGTTCAGGAGGGTATGATGCACCCCAATCCGATTTTTCATGATGCAGATGCTGCGCGTAACATCGCCTTTGCACGCAGCCGGGCTTTCGGCATCCTTGCGGTAAGTGATGCAAATGGTCCGCATCTAAGCCATATTCCGTTTCTAATGAGCGAAGATGGTACAACTGCCGATCTGCATCTTGTCCGTTCGAATCCCATTGCGCGCATGGGAGAGGGGCCGCACGGGGCCAAGATTGTGGTGTCCGGCCCTGACAGTTATGTTTCGCCCGATTGGTACGGTGTGGTAGATCAGGTGCCTACCTGGAATTACATAGCTGTCCATTTGGCCGGCACGTTGGAGCGTTTGCCCCAAGACACAATGCACGAGATGCTGGAGCGCCAATCAGCTGCCTATGAACAGCAACTTTCGCCCAAGACGCCTTGGACAACTGGAAAGATGACTCCCGAGGTATTGGAAAAGATGATGCGGATGATTGTTCCGTTCCGCTTTAGCGTTACCGGTGTGGATGGGACATGGAAGCTGGGACAGAACAAACCTGATGCAGTACGGATCGCCGCCGCAGACGAGATGGAAGTCCACGGCATTGGAAGCGAGGTCAACGTGATTGCGCGCATGATGCGTGATCTTGATCACAGCTGAGCCGCTTGCGATTTCTGGCGCTGGGGTAAAGAGTGGCGCGTGAAACAGCAGCAAAGGATCAATCACATGAAGCTCTATTATGCACCGACATCCCCCTATGTCCGCAAAGTCATGATCCTGCTGGAAGAGACGGGGCAGCGCGATGATGTGGAGCTGATAAATGTCGCGACCACGCCTGTTGCCGCTGATCCATCCCTACTTGCCAAAAACCCGCTCGCCAAAGTACCCGCGCTAGAGCGGCCTGATGGTCCGACACTTTATGACAGCCGCGTCATCACGGCCTATCTGGACGCGCGGGCAGGCGACAAGCTGTACCCGACAGGGCCACGCCGCTGGGATACCCTGACGTTGGAGGCGACAGCCGACGGTATTCTGGACGCCGCACTTTTGATGACCTACGAGACGCGACTGCGCCCCGAAGACAAACAGATGCCCGAATGGGTGGACGGCCAGTGGGACAAGATTGCTCGTAGCGTTGCCGCACTCAACACCCGCTGGATGAGCCATCTGCAAGGCCCGCTGGATATGGGGCAAGTCGCTGTGGCCTGCGCGCTGGCATATGTAGACTTCCGCCATGATGCGTGGGGCTGGCGGCAGGGCAACGACGGGCTGGCCGCGTGGTTCAAGGAGTTCGAATCGCGTGAATGGATGCAATCCACCGTCCCGCCTGCGGGCTGAAACGCCCTGCTGGTAAATATTTCGGCGCGGATTTTACCAAACTGCGACCCTTTGCGCGTCTAAACCATCTAGACGACTCCTGTGCTGCGCGTTAGGTACCGCAGCAATATCCGGCGTCACAGGAGAAGTGCGTCTGGATTTCTGTTTGCCGCGATGCGGCCCAATTACGGAGAAACCGACGTGTCACAAGCTGATGATATCGAAGGCAACCGGAGGGACTTCCTCTATTATGCGACTGCTGGCACAGGTGCCGTAGCCGTTGGTGCCGCTGTTTGGCCGCTGGTCAATCAGATGAACCCCTCTGCGGATGTTCTGGCCCTGTCCTCCATCCGCGTGGATGTGAGTGGCGTTGAGCCAGGTTCGCAGTTGACTGTTAAATGGTTGGGCAAACCTGTGTTCATTCGACGCCGCACTGCGGAAGAGATTGAAGCAGGCCGCGCTGTTGACCTGTCGGATTTGCCGGATCAGGGTGCCGAGAATGCGAATATCGCGAGCGACGCGACAGCCCTCGACGAAAACCGCACCATGGACGAGGCTGGTGAATGGCTGGTCATGATGGGCGTGTGTACGCACCTTGGCTGCGTGCCATTGGGCGATGCTGGTGATTTTGGTGGTTGGTTCTGCCCTTGTCACGGTTCGCACTACGATACGGCTGGCCGTATTCGCAGAGGCCCCGCGCCGTTGAATTTGCCTATCCCACCGGCAGAATTCCTCGACGAATCCACATTGAAACTCGGTTAAAGGAACAAACTTATGTCTGGAATTCCTCACGACCATTACGAGCCAAAGACAGACGGCGAAAAGTGGCTGCACAGCCGCCTGCCGATTGTCGGGCTGATGTATGATACACTGATGATCCCCACGCCCAAGAACCTGAACTGGATGTGGATCTGGGGCATCGTTCTGACCTTCTGTCTGGCGCTGCAAATCATCACCGGCATCGTTTTGGCGATGCACTATACGCCGAGCACTGATGCGGCATTTGCCAGCGTCGAGCATATTATGCGGAACGTAAATGGCGGCTACATGCTGCGGTATCTGCACATGAACGGCGCCTCGCTGTTCTTTGTCGCGGTTTATGCGCATATTTTCCGCGGTCTCTACTACGGGTCCTACAAAGCCCCGCGTGAGATTACGTGGATCATCGGTATGATCATTTACCTGTTGATGATGGCGACTGCGTTCATGGGTTACGTGCTTCCATGGGGTCAGATGTCCTTCTGGGGTGCGACAGTTATCACAGGCCTGTTCGGTGCGATCCCGTTCATTGGTGATGCACTGCAGACGCTTCTGTTGGGCGGTCCTGCTGTTGATAATGCGACGCTGAACCGCTTCTTCTCGCTGCACTATTTGCTGCCGTTTGTGATTGCGGGTCTTGTTATCCTGCACATCTGGGCGTTCCACACCACAGGCAACAACAACCCGACTGGCGTACCTGTGCGGACGACTTCGAAAGAAGAAGCCGAGAAAGACACGCTGCCTTTCTGGCCCTACTTCGTAATCAAGGATTTGTTTGCACTGGCTGTTATTCTTGTGGTGTTCTTTGCGGTCGTAGGCTTCATGCCGAACTACCTCGGCCACCCTGATAACTACATCGAAGCGAACCCGCTTTCGACGCCGGCACACATTGTGCCAGAATGGTATTTCCTGCCGTTCTACGCGATCCTGCGCGCCTTCACGCCTGACGTTTGGCTCGTGATGTTTGTTTCCTTCGTCTCCGGCGGAATCATCGACTCGGCCTTCTTCGGTGTGGTTGCGATGTTTGCGGCGATTGCTGTGATGGCCGCTGTGCCATGGTTGGATACATCGCGCGTACGCTCGGGCCGTTACCGTCCGATGTTCAAGTGGTGGTTCTGGCTATTGGTCGTCGACTTCTTCGTTTTGATGTGGGTCGGTGCAATGCCAGCGGAAGAGCCTTATAACACAATCGCTTTGATCGCGGCTACTTACTGGTTCGTCTACTTTTTGGTGATCATGCCGCTGCTGGGTGTCATCGAAAAGCCTGATGCAATGCCAGACACGATCGAAGACGACTTTAACGCGAAACTCGCGAAAAAAGCCGGCGGCGCGACACCAGTCGCGACCCCAGCGGAGTAAACCAGAGATGAAAATGATCAAAGCAACACTCCTGAGCGCGCTTATCGTGCTGACAGCCCCCGCCGCATTCGCGGCGGGTAAGAAGGGGGCGCCGATTGAGGATATCGATTTCTCGTTTGACGGTCCTTTTGGTACCTATGATGTAAACCAGCTTCAGCGTGGCCTTCAGGTCTACACAGAGGTTTGTTCTTCATGCCACGGTTTGAAATTTGTCCCCCTGCGGACACTTGGTGATGAAGGCGGCCCTATGCTGCCCGAAGAGCAAGTGATCGAGTATTCCAAGCAGTGGGAAGTTTTCGATGCTGATCTGGATGATTTCCGCGAAGCCACACCTGTGGATCACTTCCCGAAATCAGGCATGGAAACAGCGCCTGACTTGTCGCTTATGGCGAAGAAGCGCAAAGCGTTTTCCGGTCCGTATGGTCTGGGTTTAAATCAGTTGATCTATGGCTTTGGTGGTGCTGAATACATTGCAGCACTGCTGCACGGTTACACAGGTGAAGAGAAAACCCAAGCTGGCGTCACATTGTACGAGAACAAGTACTTTGAAGGTGGTTGGCTCTCCATGGCGCCGCCGCTTTATGGCGAAGACGTGGACTATGCTGACGGTAGTTCCAACTCGATCGAGGCGATTTCAGAAGATGTCGCCGCCTTCCTGATGTGGACAGCCGAGCCAAAGATGGGCGCGCGCAAGCAGGCCGGCTTTGCCGGTGTTTTGTTCCTCACGCTGTTGTCTGTGCTCCTGTACCTGACCAACAAGCGCCTGTGGGCTTCGGTCAAATATAAGAAAGACTGACGGCAGTCGTCATAAGATCCTTTAGCGCCCGCGAGTATCACTCGCGGGCGTTTTGCGTTGAGCCATCTTGGTACTTCGACTGATTGTCCGCGGTTTTGGGGATCAGATGCAAGGCGGTGAGTTGTCTGTTTGGAACAGGCTGCCAAGCGTACAAGAAATTAGCCCCCCGATCCGAAAGGACCGAAGGGCTGAGGCGTTCACAAGTCCTGATGAGTGCAAAGTGGACCCGTGACAGGGGAGTAAAATGAAAAACCAATGAGTCGGACGACGATATTCAATTACCGCCACAGATCAAAAAGCTAAGCTTTTTTCACTGCCTGTCCGACTCTGGATCGTTCTAATTGGCGGTGAGACGCTTTGAGTATGAAAGCGCTTTCATCCCTACCGCCGTAGGCTCTATGCCCCTGTTCTGCGCGTAAAATTTTCTGTTGTCTGTGAACTGCTTCACATTTCGTTAATAATTGCCGCTCTCGGCAAAGTTTCTCAGGGCTTTGGCATCAAGGACAGTAAGCGTCCCGCGCCGCATATGGATCAGGTTTTGTTGTTTCCAAGCAGAGAGCGTTTTTGAAACGGTTTCGCGCGTTGCTCCTACAAAGGCGGCAAGATCGGCATGTGACATCTGTAGCTCACGCAGATGGGGGCCAGAAAGGTGCAGCACTCTATGTGCCAAGCGGGTCGGCACATCCATAAAGACCTGTTCGTGATATTGTGCAGACATCCAGCGCATCCTCAGACCAGCCAGTTCGATCATATCGAGATAAAGCGCGGGGTTCTCATGAAGGGCTGAAAGGACGTCATTATTTTGGAGCTTCCAGACCTCGGTATTGGCAGTTGTACTCACGGTCGCGGTGCGCGGACCGGGGGCAAACAGAGCAATCTCGCCGAACAACTCGCCAGGTCCAAGAATTGCGAGACTTAGTTTTTGGCCCTCTCGTGAGGTAACGCTGACCTCGACCTCACCGGAAATGACTGCAAACAAGGTATCACCCTGATCACCGCTTTCAAACAGCGTAACGCCGCGTGGCAGTTTTACGCGGCTTGCAAGCGCCGTGAACATTTTGCGCAAAGCGGGAGAGGCGGAAGAGAGGAAGCCCACATCGGCAAGGGATGGATTGTTCATCGAGTGGCCTCTTTATGAAATCAGTCTGATGCGTCAAGCATGCAATTGCGTGCCAGTGTGCTGCTGGATGGTTGCACGCACGATTGTACCCTCGTTTTGTGGTGCGGCGAAGGATACTTCGGCAAACTGTGCTGTACGCCCCATATGTGGATTTTCCATCAGAATATCGTGGGATCGACCTACCTGTGCAGCGAGATGGCGTTGAACAGCCTCCTGTCCAGCGGCACGCAGCCGTGATGCGCGCTGTTTGATCAGCGTGCCATTCACTGCTGGCATACGCGCGGCTGGCGTCCCTTCGCGGGCGGAGTATGGAAAGACATGAAGCCATGTGAGGTCACACTCCTCAACCAGCCTGAGGGCGTTTTCAAACATCGCTTCTGTCTCGGTCGGAAAGCCTGCGATGATGTCAGCACCGAACGTCATATCAGGGCGCAGAGCCCGCGCTTGGGTGCAAAACGCTATGGCGTCATCGCGCAAATGGCGGCGTTTCATCCGTTTGAGGATCATGTCGTCACCGTGCTGAAGTGACAGGTGAAGATGTGGCATCAGACGGTGTTCGGTTGCGATGGCTTGCATCAGGTTTTCATCCACCTCAATGGAATCAATCGAACTGATCCGCAGGCGTGGTAAATCAGGCACCAGCCGCAAAATGCGCATCACCAGATCACCGAGTTTCGGAGCGGCGGGCAGGTCTGCGCCCCATGAAGTGAGGTCAACACCCGTAAGAACAACTTCGTTAAAGCCCTTGTCCACCAAACGCTTGATTTGATCGACAACAACACCCGCGGGGACAGAGCGTGAATTGCCGCGACCATAAGGAATGATACAAAACGTGCAGCGGTGATCGCAGCCGTTCTGGACCTGAACATAGGCGCGGCTGCGTGTGCCAAAGCCGTCGATCAAATGGCCTGCTGTTTCTGTAACAGACATGATGTCATCGACTTGCAGCGCCTCTGTCTCGCCTATGAAGTCAGCAGCAAGTCCGCGCCATGTATCGCCCTGCATCTTTTCAGTGTTCCCGATAACCGCGTCGACTTCGGGCATTTCAGTAAATGTCGCTGGTTCGGTCTGGGCGGCGCAGCCTGTAACGATCAGGCGCGCATTCGGGTTGGCTTTGCGCAGTTTGCGGATGTCCTGACGCGCCTTACGCACCGCCTCGGCTGTGACGGCGCAGGTGTTTACCACGACCGCGTCGCGCAGGCCTGCGTCTGCCGCAAGCTCTTTCATCGCCTCCAGCTCATACTGGTTCAGACGGCAGCCATGGTTGGAGAAGACAGGGGCGCTCATGCAAAACTTTCTATGAACTGGGCAGTAAGCGTGCCGTCTGCGACGTGCATTGTTGGCCCTGTCATCCAGACCCCGTTATCCCGCCACGCGACACTTAATGTACCGCCATCCAAATCAATAGTGACCTCGCGCCCTGTAAGACCCCGCCGTGCAGCGGCAACAGCCGTGGCGCAGGACGAAGAGCCAGAGGCGAGCGTGATGCCCACGCCCCGCTCCCACACGCGCATACGGATGTGGTTGGGACCAGTGACTTGTGCGATCTGTACATTGGTGCGCTGGGGGTAAAGGGGGTGATGCTCATGCGCTGCGCCAAAGCTGGCCAAATCAATGACATTCACGTCAGGGACGAAAAAGGTGCAATGCGGATTGCCCATCCCCGTCGCCACAGGCGCCCCATCTATGGGCAACGATAGCGTGTCCATTTCATGCGAAAGCGGAATTTCGTCCCACGCAAGTTGTGGCTGGCCCATGTTTACGGATGTCAGCCCGTTACCCGAATCTCTTGCCTCCAGATCGCCACGGTCCGTCGTCAGGTGCAGTTTTTTGGTGCCCAGTGCGGCCATTAGATACCGTGCGATGCAGCGTGTCGCATTGCCGCAGGCCGCTGAGGTGGAGCCGTCTGCATTATAGAAGGTCAAATGTGCGTCGCCTGTGCCCTTGCTGATAACGGCCAGTTGATCAAACCCGATGCCTGTATGGCGGTGCGCAATACCGCGAATTAGTGCCTGTGACAGCGGTATTTCACGCGTCCGCGCGTCAACAACGACAAAGTCGTTGCCAAGACCGTGCATTTTCATAAACGGTAAAGGTGAGGAAGAGCGCTGGTTCATTCTGGGCATATAGCGGGGGTGATTGAGTTATTCCAGCAGTGCGTAGAAAATTCATGCGTTATTGGGGTTGACCCACCCCGCACAGGTTTCTAAACACCGCGTCAGTGGGCCCTTAGCTCAGTTGGTAGAGCAACTGACTTTTAATCAGTAGGTCGTTGGTTCGAACCCAACAGGGCTCACCACTTTTGCACTGAACTAGCAAACATTTTCGTTAAGTGAGCAAACGAAATTGTTATCCTCATCGGAGCGGTTCTTGGTATTCCGGCGACATGGTGCTTTGCGAAACATATCCGCGATCTGATGGATATAGCAGACGGGTGAGCGGCGCGGTGAAAGTTGGCAAAGGCCGTGGCGGCCTAGAGTTAACCCCAGCGATCTTGGCGCAGTGTTACGTCTGCTACTGGAAAAGGCGCAGTTGTTGATCCGTCGCGGTCGACCTATCCAAAGGGTTCGGCGCTAGATCATGGCGTATGTATCAGGTTCTGTTCTGCTATCCTTGCGCCGTACTTGTCGGATTTCTGCTGACAAATGCACCCACAATGATGATCGCCAATCGAGCGGCTGGTTTCATGTCGGGGTTGGGGCATAAATACTACCCCATTGGCACTTAGTGTGAGCTGCCGTTTTTCAAACGCTGATCAAAGGCTTGGTTCGCTTTGTCGAGCATGGTCTTGAACTTGTCGAATTCATCTTCGTCAAACAGGCTTGCAACATTAGCAGCAAAATCCAGAGCGTGCGGCCAGTTTTCCTCAATAATAGAAGCGCCTTCATTGGTCAGTCTGTACAAAATGCGGCGGTGGTCTATCGGATCGGCACGGCTTTCGATCCATCCCTTTGCAGTCATTGACTTTACGACCCGACTGGTATGCGCCGGATCTTGGGTGGAATGTCGTGCAAGCAAACGCAGGTGCAGCTCTCCGAACTGGGCCAGACTGACCATGACGCGCCATTGCTGGACACTAATGTTAGCAGGGCGCAGTGTTTCACGCTGAAACACCGTCGACAGTTTGGTTGCAAGCCGCAAGATCCTGATGGGGAGGTTTCTGTCCATTTCAGCTTTTGAAATCAAAGTCATCGTTTCCTCGCTGGATGTTGGGTGCCATACCATTAGCATCTATTATATTGTTGCAGCCGCAACAAAAATATTGACTCAAAAATAGTTTCCCTTCCAAGCTGGCAAGATAAAAAGTTTCTGGGAGGAACACATGTCAAAGCACTATTTTAAGAGCGCGCTGATCGTTGCGAGCTTGCTCGCATCGCCTGCGTTTGCGCAGGTAAACCTGACGGCGGAGACCGCGTCATCTGGCGGTTCTACACATTTGTCGGCTGCGCATTTGACCGAGATTGCGGGTACTTCGGGTGTTGCGAACATCCAGCTGGCCGAAGGGCAAACGCTGACCAACTCTTTGCAGAATGTCGCGGAAGGCAGCACAGATATCGCGAGCACGCCGCATATCCTGCCCTTCCTGATGAGCCGCGGTGTCGGACCCTACGGCAAACTTGGCAAGGAAAAGGGTGCCGAACTGGCGTCGAACTTGCGTTCAATCACGCCCTATACGCTGGGCATCTTCTTTCTCTATGCATTTGACTCAAAGGGTATCAATGGGTGGGACGATCTGGAGGGTAAAGTGATCTTTAACGGCCCGCCACGTGGCGGTGCGTTGAACAATGCCCGGACTATGATCGAGCTGATCACAGGCCTCAAGGATGGTGACGGATATACCGGTATCCAGTCAAATTGGGGCCAGGCGACCGCAGTGATTACCGGTGGTGAGCCGGACGGTGTGGTGCTGCCTGAGCTGTTCCCGAACTCACGCACAGCCACAATCGGGTCTGCAGGTAAGATTACAGCATGGTCGATGCCCAAAGACATCTACGAGAGCGAGGCTATGCAAAAATACATGAAAGCGCCTGGCAGTGCCTCTGTTGAAATCCCGATTGCGGATTTGCAAAAGAACATGGGCGAGGATTGGACCTTTGTATCGGAAGACGGCACATTCCGTGCCTTGGCTACAATTGGCGGCGATGTCGTAAACAAGAATATGGATGAAGAACTGGTCTACAATCTCGTGACTGCTTACATCGGTTCGCTGGATGCGCTGAAGGCAAAAGCGCCTTTTGGCGAGACTGTCAGCTATGACAATCCTGCATGGGGTATGTGTGGTGCCAACCCGATGAAGTATCACAAAGGCGCTTCGCGTGCGTGGGAAGATGCCGGTTACGAAGTACCGGACTGCGCCAAAGACAATTCCTGACCGAAACATCTAGAGCCAATTACCGCCCCCGACGCAGCGTTCGGGGGCGGTCTTCTATTCTGTAAGCCGGAGCCTGCTTTTATGAATGATCAAGCGGAGATGAGGCCAAGTGATGCGACGTTTCCCAATCGTACAGTCTATTGGGTTGCCTTGGGTTTTGTTTTTCTTGGTGTTTTGAACAGCATGCCGACGATCCCTGGATGGGATGATTTCTGGCGCAACATCACGGGCATGGAAAAACTAAAAGTTCGCAATTTTGCGACCGAGATTTTCTATCCGATCATCTTTTTTGTCATGATGCTGGTGGTTGCCTTAAAACACTCCATGTGGCGCGATTGGCAGGGCCAGCGGCGCGCGCCATTCGGCCTGGCGATGGATGTTGCTTTGGTTGCGGCAGCAGCAGCGATTTCACTGACCTATCTGATCGAAATTGACAGTGTTTGCATGATCGACGTGATGACAGGCGAACGCGCGCGTCTGATCGCTGAAACTCTAAAAGCCGAGATCGCCTTTGCCGAGGATATGGGCCTGCCAGTACCGCAGTCTGTGGATGATCCGGGCTGTGTATCAACGACCGGTGTCTGGCTTGTCGCGATTATGGGCGTCTCAATTCTGGTTTTTCTGGGCTATAATATCAAAGTCTGGGGCCTGCCCTTGGTGCTCGTGTCGCTGGTTATCGCGCTGTACACGATTGCCACTGTGCTGGTGTGGTATTTCCACGGACCAGACGACATAAACAAATATCTGATGACCAAACTCGGGGGCGAGCCGCGTACGTTTCTGGACGGGCGCCCCAATGTGCATGACGCGCTGGTGAACAATGCGTCGGGTATGCTTGGAAGGTTCATGAACATCATCATGAACGTGGTGTTCCCCTACATCATCCTTGGTGCGATGTTCGGCAAATCGGCGGGGGGGCAGTCACTGATCAAACTGGCGTTCCGTTGGACCCGTAAACTACGCGGCGGGCCTGCCCATGCTGCAATTGTCTCTTCCGCGATGTTCGGCACGATCACCGGTGGACCCGTTATCAACGTGCTGTCGACGGGTGTTTTGACCATCCCCATGATGGTAAAGCGCGGTTTCTCGCGGGTGTTCTCTGGCGGGGTTGAGGCCGCCGCCTCCTCCGGTGGATCAATCATGCCGCCGGTCATGGGGGTTGCTGCGTTTATTCTGGCAGGTCTGACAGCAGTGCCGTACCGCGACGTGATTATCGCCGCGACGTTGCCCGCGATCGCCTATTTCTTTTGCTTGTTCCTGTCGGCGGTATTTCAGGCCCGCAAGCAGGGGTTGGAAGCCTTTGGCGAACTTACCGAAGATATGCATCTGACACGCACCGATTTTCTGCATCTGGCCCAGATATTTTTGCCGATCCTCTTGATCCTCGCCTTGCTGCTGACCCCCAAAGACGGCATCGGGTGCGGCCCGCTTGGCTGGCTGTTTGGTATCGAGACGATAATTAACGGCGACCAATGCAGAGCGATCAATTTGCCGTGGTTCTTTGAGCTGTTGCAAAACGCGGCGGGAGATGCTGGCGCGACAGGTTGGTGGGCGGCAGCATTTGTGACCGTCTTGCTGTTTCTGGATAAAGAATTTCGCGCCAAGCCCCGATTGCTGCTGGATGCGCTGGCCGAAGCAGGGATTACGATTTCGTCGCTCTATCTGATGTTTTTGGCCGTCACTGTGATCGATGTTTGCCTCAGCTTTACGGGGCTGTCCAAATTTGTAGGCATCGACATCCTTAGCTTCCTGATCTCGCTGGATCTGGGGGGGGATGGATCTGATTATCTCAAGTTTATTGCCTTGCTGATCACGATGCTTCTTGCTGTGCTGCTGGGTATGGGTATGCCTGCGGTACCAGCTTATGTGAACGTGGCATTGCTGATGGGGCCGATGCTGATCGGTCTTGGGATTGCGACGGTAACGGCGCATATGTTCATCTTTTATTTTGCGGTTGCCTCGGCCATTACACCACCTGTCGCGGTGGCGGCTTTTGCGGCCTCCACCATCACAAAAGCCGATCCGATGGTAACGGGTTTCAGTGCCGTGCGTTCGGGGATTGTGATGTTTGTGATCCCCTTCATTTTTGCTTTCTATCCCGAGTTCTTGTTGATCGACCAAGCCTTGATTGATCCTGCCTCTTCTACAGGTGCACCGTTGCCGGGATATGAAAACGGGGTGAGCTGGTCGTCGTTTGCATGGCTTACTGCGCGATTGGTTCTGGCGCTGTTTCTAATCGCAAGCGCATTGGCGCGGTTTGATGTGCGCGCGCTGAGCCTGCCGATGGTTTTTGTCAGGCTGACCCTTGCTGTGCTGGTATTGCTGCGGCCCGAAACCATTCATATCGCTGCGGTGGCTGTTGCGCTTGCACTGTTGGTTTGGCACCGGATGAGCGGTGGCAGCGACTCTCCTATGTATAATACGCAAGCGGAGGCATCCACATGACCAAACGTCCAAATTTCTTGTTTCTGATCACCGACCAGCAACGTGCCGATTGGCTGGGCTGTTACGGGCATCCGGTTTTGAAGACACCGCACATTGACAGCATCGCGGCACGGGGTACGCGGTTTGACAACTTTCATGTGGCGTCACCTGTGTGCATGCCCAACCGCGCGTCTTTGCTGACAGGGCGGTATCCCAGTCTCCACGGCTTGCGTCACAATGGCTGCCGTTTGCCGCTGTCTGCGAACACATTCGTCGATTTGTTGGCCGAGGACGGCTATCACACTGCGGCTATTGGCAAGAGCCACCTCCAGCCATTTACCGATATGCCGCCGATGGGCAAGACGCTGGAAGAAATTGCCAAGCAGAAAGAGGCGTGGAAAGCTGATACAGGCAATTATGACCAAGAGGAGCCGGGACAGTATACAGCCGATGGTCGTTACGCGTTCAAAACACCTTACTATGGCTATCAACACGTTGATATGGTCACCACCCACGGCGATCGCTGCGGTGGGCATTATCACCAGTGGTTCCGCGAGAATGCCGATGACTGGGAGGCGTTGCACGATGATGCTAACGAGTTGCCGCATGGGTATACATGCCCGCAGGCTTACCGAACGCCGATCCCCGAAGATCTTTATCCAACGGCCTATGTGCGTGACCGTGCCATTGATTATCTGAACACGCGCGTGGGCAAGGACGCGCCATTCTTCAGTTTTGTGTCATTTCCCGATCCGCATCATCCGTTCAACCCGCCTGGCAAGTACTGGGACATGTATTCGCCAGATGATTTTGATGTATCGTTGCCCTATTCCGCGCACCAGAATCCCACACCGCCGATGCGATGGCTTGACGCTAATCTTCAAAGTGGTGGCGGGCAATCTACGCCTCAAACAGCGCAGATGCTTACAGATCGACACCTGAAAGAAGCGATGGCGCTGACGGCTGGCATGATGGCCTGCGTTGATGATGCTGTCGGTGAGATTTTGAATACACTTGAGCAGAACGGCCAGCTGGAGAATACGGTTATCTGTTACACGTCGGACCATGGCGATTACCTTGGTGATTTTAATATGCTTCTCAAAGGTGCGTTGCCCTTCAGGAGTGTGACGCGTGTACCATTTATCTGGTCTGACCCCGCCGACCGTAGTGCGGGGACCTCGGATGCGTTGGCATCGACAGTTGATCTGGCTGCAACGATCCTTGATCGTGTCGGCATCGCGCCGTTTAACGGTAATCAAGGCAAGAGTTTCAAAAGTGTCCTGACGGATGGCGGCAGTGTGCGGGATGAATTACTGATTGAGTTTAACGATGGCGGCATCCGTCTTGGCTTTCCCAAACCGGCGCGTGTCCGTTCCCTTTTGACGCCAGAATGGCGCTATACCATGTATTTGGACGAGGACTGGGGCGAGCTCTATGATCTGGGAGCTGATCCGAAAGAGACCCTCAATCTGTGGGATAGCGCGGACCATTTCGAGATGCGTGCGCATCTTGCAGAGCGGCTGATCCATCATTTAACGGCGCAGATGGATGAAAGCCCTGCGGCAGATCGTATTGCCTGACGGCTGGTTCGAATGGGGTCTGCGTTTACGCTGGCGTCCTTTAGTATGCTTTGCACTCATTTTTTTAAGGCGGCATTCCTAGGCCACGGACTGGCATGTATCCCCAATCACCTGTCAGTACGTGAATGTTGTGTGAATTCAGTTATGCTGCCCTTGAGTCAAAACGTGCGAGAGACAATACTTGGCCAGCGGTCCAACCAATATCCGATTTTGATGACGAGGGCTGAACACTAGGATCTGAATGGGATTGGTAGAATGAGTGCAGTGTATTCTTTTGAGCGGCTGGCAGCAGAAAGCCTTTCCAATACTGCAACGGATTTCCAGCAGTTAGAGCCTAGAATAACCACGCTATCTGACGGCGGTTACGTCGTTCTTTGGGTCGATACCAGCGGGCAAGGCGGCGATGCGGATGGCTCTTCAATCAAGGCGCGTCTGTTTTCAGATGACGGTAACGCGCTTGGTCCTGAAATTCTAATAAACCAGTCCACGTTGGGTATTCAGACGCAGCCTTCGGTCACGGCCCTTGTGGACGGACGGTTTTTGGTCGCATGGGAGAGCTTTAGCCAGACCTCAAGCGAGACGATCAACGGTATAACTGTTGATTTGCCATCGGATGGCAGGGTCATGGCACGTATTTTTTCCGCGGATGGCGCACCTGAGGGCGGCGAATTTAATCTGGATACCTCGCTTAGTGGCATACAGGGCATTCCTACCGTTCAAGGGCTGGCGGGAGGCGGATTTGTTGCGAGCTGGTTCGAGCTGGACGGATACTCTGCTTTTGAGACGGTAGACGGCAATATCAAAGCCAAAATCTTTGATGAAACAGGTGTGACCACCTCGGGTGAGTTCAAGGTCAACAACCTGACTTTCGGCTTGGGCGTGCGCCCTGAAATGGCCGAGCTGTCGGATGGTCGGATCATTGTGGTGTGGGACGGCACCGATCTGACAGGCAAAGATACGTCTGGGTTGGGTATTTCAGGTCAGCTACTGGATGCCGATGGCACGAAGAACGGCGGCGTTTTCACAGTCAATACGACGCGTGGTAATCAACAGGACTCGGCCAAGGTCGTCGCAACACCCGATGGTGGCTTTGTTGTCGTGTGGAATGATTTCCTTAGCGGATCGGGCACGCAAAAATACGATATTCGTGGCCGCGTTTACGACAGTAACGGTTTTTCAAAAGGTCAGGATTTTGCAATCGAGGGGTCACTGGGCTCACAACTTGATCCGGTCCTGACAGTATTGGACAATAATACCCTTGTCGTTGCATGGACGGATGAAAGTGGTCAAAGCGGTGATCCAAGTACCGCCGTGAAGGCAAGGTTCTATGATTTGGAAACAACGGACCGAGTGGGGACCGAAGCCTATCTGATCAATAGCGTTACCGCCGAGACCCAGTCCAAGCCAGCAATCACAGCCCTGTCTGAGGGTCGGTTTGCAGTTGCATGGACGGATGATAGTGGAATTGGCGGCGATACGTCGGGCTTTGGCATTAAGTCGGCGGTGTTCAAGGCAAACACGGCGCCTGTGAATTCCGGGCTGTTGGCGGATTATCCAAGTGCCACGCTCGAGAACCTCCAAGATGAAATTCTATTCATCCCCGAGCTTTTCGCATACGATCGTGAAGGCGATGCGATAACCTATAGTTATTCATCGCCGCTGCCGTCATGGGTGCGGGTAGAGGCAGACGGTACTTTGATCGGGCTGCCGGATTTGTCCTATACCGACTTTCTTGTGCGGGACGTTTCGGGTGATCTGAATGTCGCCTATTTTTCGTTTACTGCGGTGGCTACGGATACGTTTGGTGCATCGTTCAGTCAGACGTTCAGCTATGATTTTGTGATGGAAGGCATGCGGCGTGTTGGAGAGATCACCGCTGTCGATCCTCCTTTGGATGTCGATGTAGACGCACTGTTGGCAACGGTTGGTGTTTCGCATGACAGCGAAGGGCTGGAAGATATCGTAATGCTTGGGGACGGTCGGGCATTGGTCCTTGTTGCCGCCACATCATCAGATATCGACCAGATTTCCGGCGGTGGTACTGTTTATTGCAAGACGGGGCAGTATTGTCCGCCACCACCTGCCAGCAGGTATGACACATCAGCCGCCAGCGAGCTTTGGCAGTTTTGGCTTGATGCCGATGGCACGTCGGCGATTTCGCCAGAACTCCTGCAAGGGGTTTCGGAAACCGCAAACAACGTGATCTATAGTGGCCGCGCGCAGGTCGATAGTCCTTTGGCAAAAGCCGCCTTTGACCCCGAGACTGGAACTGCGCTGTCGATTTACAAAGATCTGGTGAATGGTCGTACATACTTTGAAATGCAGCTCGATCCCGCGAGATCGGGAGAATTCACCCAGCTAAGCCTGAAACAGGCCCTTCATTATTCAGACGTATATGACATGGAAATCGGATATTCAGGCAATAGCAGCTTTGTCGCTTTGCTGGATGTATCGGGTGCTCAGGATCAGGCGTACCAGATCACTGTATCAGGCAGCGGTGCCGATGTGACCAATCTCGGGGTGGTGCGGTTTGAATACCATAACCAGCTGATCCTCAGTGACGGGCGAATTGTGGCGTGGGCTCTGACGGGTGGCAATTCGGATAGGGAACTCAAGGCACAGCTGTATGATACGGACTTTACCAAGATTCTGGATCCCGTTGTTGTCGTTGACAGTGATGCGGATGATGCGCCCGAAGGCGGTTGGTTTTTCGCTTCGAGCCAGACGCTTGAGGCGCGCGAAACGGAAAACGGGCAGGTCGCGTTTAGTTGGACGCATCAGAATGGCACAACCTATGAGCAGGTGATTGATTTCCTCTTTGAACCTGTCGAGCTTACCGATCTTGATGATGACTACACTCTGCCCGAACAACCGGTCGGTCGGGTGGTTGCGCGTCAGGGCAACGACAGCATCAAAGGCAGCATAAACGACGATATCCTCGACGGCGGTGAAGGTGGTGACAGTTTGGCGGGGCAGGCGGGCCAAGACCGCCTGTTCGGAGGTGAGGGTGCAGATTCGATCACGGGCGGTTTGGATAACGATAAACTGTATGGTGGCATTGGTGATGACACGCTGAAAGGCCAAGGCGGGGATGATGCACTCGACGGTGGCGACGGTGACGATGTTTTGTTTGGCGGGCTTGGGGATGATACGTTCTTTGCAGGAAGCGGGCAGAACATCATCGTCGGTGGTGGCGGCACGGATCTTGTCGTTCTCGATTTTGCCAGTGACAAGATCGAAGGCCAGGAAATTACGACGTATATCGAGCTGGTTGATCCATCAGGGAACACATACAGGATTAACGAAGATGTGGAGCTGATCCAGTTTGCAGACAGGACCATGACACTGGCGCAAGTGGAGGCACTTATTCCTTTTGCGGCTGATGGCATTGTCAGAATTGACGGTGCTGCCGCACAACACAGGATACTTTCAGCGGATACGTCGGAACTGTCCGATGACAATGGTCTTGGTGCTTTCAGCTATCAGTGGCTGCGTGACGGGGATGCGATCAGCGGGGCAATCCGGCGCGACTATACATTGTCAGCGCAGGACATTGGGGCGCAGATTTCTGTTACTGTAAGCTACACGGACGGAATAGGTACGCAAGAGAGCGTCCTGTCTGCACCAACGGCCGCCATCGCCGCGCGGGTTACAAAATCGGGAAATGATGCAGGCGAGACCCTCGCGGGTACTGCGGGCCCTGATGCGCTCAACGGGTTGGGCGGGAGAGACATCATAAGTGGTGCGGGTGGCCCTGATATCCTTCTGGGTGGTAACGGCAACGATTTTCTCTACGGAGATGATTTTGAGCTGCGCTATGCGTTGCCCCGAGCCAATCAGGTCTATCGTTTGTATCAGGCCACATTCGACCGGTTGCCGGACGAGGCTGGGCACAAAGCATGGACCTCTGAATTGTTCACAGAAAACAGTTCTTTGTTGGAGGTCATTGAAGGGTTCGTACGCTCGCAGGAATTTACCAACAGATATACAGGCACCAGCACTGCAGACTTTGTTGCAGAGCTGTACAAGAATGTTCTCGACCGTGATCTCGCTGCAGGCGAGGTGACAGCCGCAGAAATAAGTGGGTGGACAGACCGGATGGATGAAGGGCTGAGCCGCGCAGGGGTCGTGAACGGTTTTTCGGAGAGCGTGGAGTTCAATCTCAAGACGTTAGATGACGCTAATGCGCTGGCTGTGAACAACAACCCTGCTGAATGGTCAGATGATATCTACCGTCTGTACCGCGCCACGCTGGACCGTGATCCCGATCAGGGCGGTTTTCTTGCTTGGTCCGAGCAGATGTCAGAGGGGCGTGCCTATGAGCAGGTCGCGGCTGGCTTTACCAGATCGTCCGAGTTTACAAAAACTTACGGAAACCTGTCTGATCCGACATCTTTTGTCACACAGCTTTATAGTAATGTGTTGGGCCGTGCGCCTGATGCGACAGGTTTGTCTGCATGGGTAGATCTGCTGGCGGGTGGCACATCCCGCGAAGCCGTCGTGAGAGGCTTTGCCGAAAGCGGAGAGTTCAAACAAAACACCGCAGCAGACCTAAAGGACTGGATACGCTCACTTGGAGTAGATGACGAAATAAATGCCGGTCGCGGGTCCAACTTCATGGCGGGTGGCGCTTTGGCAGATAGTTTTATTTTCGTTCAGGCAGATCGGGGCGTAAATACCGTTCTGGACCTTGAGGTATGGGACTATCTGTCATTTCAGGGCTACGGGTATGAAACCGCCCAGGACGCGCGCGCACATATGGTTGAATTGGGCAACCGCGTTTTGTTCACAGATCAGGGGACCAGTATCAGTTTCGAGCGTACACAGCTGAGTGAACTTGTAGATGATATGTTCCTTGTCTAGCAGGTAAAGCCATTCGAAAGCGCAGCGGAGTATGACCAGAAGCCGTGGCTTGTTGCTCCAGAGCAGTGGACCAGTCTATTGGCGCAAGTATTGCCTAGGCTTGCGGCAATCTCTTTGAATATCGGCGGTTGCGCGATCTAGGGGCGTGAGACAGGCGGTGATCCACCTACGGCGATCTTTGTGCTGACGCATTGCTTTTCATCACTAATTTCATGCCCTAAGGTAAACCAAAGCGCCATGCACGCGCAAGATTTGAGGGTTTTTAATGGCAACGATTACTGAAACATCCGACGCGTTGGCGACTGTTGGTACAAATTACGACATTTCCTTTGGGGATGAGTTTTTAGGTGAAATCGAATCATCGCGTGAGCGGGATTGGATCAGGACCGAGCTTGATGTCGGATATAGCTATTGGGCGCAAATGCGTGGTGATGGAACCGCGACGCAATTGACGACAAATTCGCTGCGGTTGCGTGATGATGTAGGCGCGTCTCTGGCGGGCGTCAGTGGCAGTGGACCGATTGTTTTCGTAACACCAACCGAACTCTCGACATACTATCTGGATACAGGCGGGCAGTTTTCATCTTCCCTCGGGACCTACCGCGTCACACTTGAACGCGAGGTTGCAAATTCTGTTGCGACGGTTGCGACACTTGGAGTGGATAGCAGCCTTAGCAGTGCGATTGATTATAACAACGACCGTGACTACTACCGCGTCGAGCTTGAGGCCGGAACAGGGTATTATGCGCGTATGTCAGGTGATGGTGGCGCAGGCCAGATCACGGATAACCGCATCCGATTGCTGGATGACGCGGGAACAACGCTTGAGTCTGTCTCCGGTACTGCCCCGTTGGTTTTCATTTCACCTGATCAATCAGGCACCTTCTATATTCAGGCCGCAGGACAGTTCACATCGCGCCAAGGTACATATGCACTGGAGTTGGTGTCAGAGATTGCAGCGGGCGTCGGCACATCTTCTACCATTGAGTATTCCGAAGATCCGGTCGCGATTACCAGTGTTGTTGATTACTCTGGGGATAGTGACTGGTTTAAAACCACGCTTGAGACTGGATATAGCTATGTTGCAACGGTTACGGGCGATGGTTCCGGTAACACGTTGGATGATCCACGCGTGACGTGGCGCACTGAAAATGGGGCACAGATAAGCACCGGCACAGGAAGCGTTTCATTAGCGTCTGTCACCCCTTCTGAAAACGGCACGTTCTTTGTTGAAGCGGAGGGGCAGTTTTCATCGGATGTTGGCGGTTACGAGCTAGAAGTGCTGCGCGAAATTTCGAACGGGTTTGATACGGTCGCGTTCCTTACACCTGGTCAGACGTTGAGCAGTACATTGGAGTATCGCAGCGATATCGACCTGATCCGCACCACAATGACGGGTGGCGAGACCTACGTGATTTCACTGAAGGGCAGCGAGACCTCCAATCCGATCAGCCGTTCGTATATTGAGGTGTTCAACAGCAACGGCGTGCAAGTCAGCAACTTGCCCAATAGCTTTACGGGCGATCTGTCGACAGAATTCACACCGGATACGACTGGCACCTATTTCCTGCATGTTGGTAATAGCTCGTCCATTTCAGGCCGATCGGGTGACTACGATCTGACGTTCACCAAAGTGCCTGTCAACGGTGATGATACGGCCAACACATTGACAGGAGATGCCGGGCCTGACGTACTGAACGGGTTAGGCGGAAGCGACTGGATCACAGGACAGGGTGGGTCTGATCGTTTGGATGGCGGCGATGATGGCGATTTCATCTTCGGTGATCAGTTCGAGGTGAATTACTTTTCCACCATTGGCAGCTTTAGCGAAGATTCCGCGGTATTCGTGTACCGCCTCTACGTCTCTGCTTTTGACCGTGTAGCCGATCAGGAAGGTTTGGCAGGCTGGGTGGGTGCGCTCGAGCGTGACGAAGTGGATCGCCTGTCTGTTGCCAATAGTTTTGTGCAGAGTGCCGAGTTCCAGCAGACCTATGGTACGCTGAATACCGCTGAATTCGTCAATCAGATGTACCAGAATATCTTTGATCGCGAGGCAGACAGTGGCGGCTTCAATTTCTGGACCGATGCGCTGAACAATCAGGGCACGTCGCGGGCGTCTATGCTGAAGTCGCTTACGGAAAGCAGAGAATTCAGGAACGCGACCAACGCTGACGCCGCTCTTTATTTGCGCGAATCCGATCCTGCGGAATGGTCCGATGACGTGTTTCGTTTGTACCGTGCGACGCTGGACCGTGACCCTGATCAGACGGGGCTTTTGGGCTGGACTGATCTGCTTTCAAACGGCACATCCTTTGACAGCGTGATTGCGGGCTTTACAAATTCGCGCGAATTCCGTCAGACCTATGGTGATCTGGATAACGAAGATTTTGTCGAGTTGCTGTACCAGAATGTGCTGGACCGTGCGTCCGATACCGCAGGTCGCGAAGGCTGGCTGGATGTGCTGGAGGGGGGCAGCAGCCGCGCAGAGGTTGTCCGTGGGTTCTCGCAGAGCCGTGAATTTGTCGCCGATACCACTGATCCGCTAACCGATTGGATGCGCGCACAAGGCACTGACGATGTCATCGATGGCGGGAATTCTGTAAATGGTGTCGACTATCTGGCCGGCGGTAGCCTGTCGGACGAATTCATCATCCGTCCGAACACCAGCAATACCAAGGTCCTTGATCTTGAGGTGTGGGACACGCTGAATTTCAGCACCTTTGGGTTCACTGATAAACAGCAGGTGCTGGAACGGTTGCAAACCAGCAGCGAAATTGCTGTTGCGAACGGTGGCGTTTGGCAGGGTATTCTGCCTGATAATCTCAACTTCCGTGATTCATCTGGAAATGCTTTTGTGGAATTTGTGGGCATCTCTGAAGGTGGCATCACTGAAGATATGATCCAGATCTGATTTCGTCCGGTGGCGTTTGCTGTCAGTGGTGATGCCCTGTAAAGGGGCATCATCCCGAGAGAGAGCTTCGCCTATGGAAGTCCTGACACCATTCATTGCTTATGGCGCGGCTTTGACGCTGGCGGCCGCAATCCCCGGACCAGGGGTTGCTGCACTGGTCGGGCAATCACTTGGTATGGGGTTTCGGGCCTCCCTTCCATTCATCATGGGCATCGCCGTAGCCGATTTGGTGTACCTGACTGCGGCGATTGTCGGTCTTGCTGCATTGGCGCAGGCTTTTGCGGGTGCGCTGATGGTGATTAAGGTTCTTGGGGCGTTATACCTCGTCTACTTAGCCTACCGGTTCTGGACCAGCAAAGCAGGCCTGACGCGTGTGGAGGCGGCAACAAAACGTGACGGTGCGCGCGCTTTCATGACTGGCTTTGCAGTAACTATGGGCAATCCAAAGGCGATTGTGTTCTACCTCGCGCTTTTGCCAGCGGTCGTGGATTTGGAAGGCATCGGCATGTCGCAATGGTTTTTCTTGGCTGTTCTGACGGTTGGGATTCTGTTTGCCGTATTGCTGCCTTACGCGGTTCTTGCGGCGAAGGCGCGGTTGTTCATGGCCCGCTCTGGCGCATTACTGCGTCTGAACCGCGTGGCCGCTCTGACAATTGGCGGCGCAGGTGCGATCATTCTGGTGCAGGCCCTGCTTGCCTTGGGGGGCATTGCCTAAAGGGGGCGACAACTATCCCGTACCCGCAAGGCGATGTCGCAATTTATTCTTCGCATCTCGCTTGGCGCGTTGATGATTGCATCAGAAAGCTGTTCACCCGCGATACGACCAATGCGCTGGGCGGGTAGACGGATGGTGGTCAGGGCGGGATACATCTCGGCAGAGCCTTTAAAATCGCCGATCCCGATGACCGAGATATCATCAGGCACCGACAGACCCGTAGTCTGCGCTGCATAGATTGCCCCGAGTGCCAGTACATCATTGCCACAAAGCAGAGCTGTCGGGCGGCGCGTCGACTGCAAGAGTGCCATCACATCACGTTTGGCAGCGGAAAGGCTATAGGGGCTTTGCAAGATCCACTCTTGAGGCACACTGATACCTGCGGCTTGCAATGTCTGGCGCGCGCCATCCATTCTGCCTTTGGCGCGGTCATTCCCTGTTCGGGGAGCAAATATCATTGCGATGTCACGGTGGCCATGCTCGACTAAATGGCTGGCGGCCAGTTTTCCCGCACTCAGGTTGTCGGCGCCGACACAGGGCAGACGCGAATTTTTATCATAATTCCAGATCGAAATTGCGGGTGTCTGGTTTTGCGAAAGCAACTGATAGGTTTCTTCCGAATGATCCTGCCCGATCAGAGCAACGCCATCAACGCGGTGTTCAAGGAATTTTCGCGCTACAGCGTATTCCTTTTCCAGATCGTAGCCGTGTGAAGCGACAAGCATCGAGAAGCCGTGTGGCTCCACCGATCGGGCAAAGGCCTCCATCAGTTCGGAAAAGATTGCGTGATCCATTGTGGGAACAATTAGTCCGATGGTGCCGCTGCGGATACCATGCATCGTTTGGGCGGCGCGGTTGCGAATATAGCCCAGCTTTCGTACGGCGCGATCGATGCGTTTGCGGGTTTCGGGTTTCAGCTTTTCAGGATGATTAAAGCTGCGCGAAACAGTTGAGATAGACACTTTTGCAGCATTTGCCACTGCAAAGATGTCCACGTTTCTTTTATCTTTATCAGACATTTACGCGCCCATTTCGCCAATTTTATGAAAACATTTGCATTACTGTTTTCATTCTCTACCCTGAAACGTCAATGATTTTATGAATGGGGGCGAATGGTTGGAGTTCATCTTTTACTTCGGTGATGTGTTCACTCCGATCAACTTCGGGCTGTTGCTTATCGGGACTATTGGCGGCCTGATCCTCGGCGCGACACCGGGTTTGTCGCCCACGATGGCGGTTGCGTTGTTGATCCCATTTACGTTCCAGCTTCAGGCGACACAGGGGCTGATCCTTTTGGGGGCGGCCTATACATCGACGGTGGCAGGGGGCGCTGTATCGGCAATCTTGCTCAAGATTCCTGGTGCCCCTGCTAATATTGCGACCACGCTGGACGGACATGCAATGGCGCAAAAAGGCGAGGGGGCCAAAGCGCTACAGCTGTCATTCTTGTCCTCTGCTGTGGGCGGTGTTTTTGGTGTTCTGTTGCTGATCTTTCTAACGCCCCTGCTTGCGAAATGGGCGTTGGCGTTCGGGCCCAGCCATCTGTTCTGGCTTGCAATCCTCGGCGTGACAGTGATCGGTTCGCTCGATGGCAATTCGGTTGTCAAAGGGTTGCTGTCAGGGTGTATCGGTCTGTGGCTTGCGACGATTGGTTTTGATGACATCATGGGCGCGCAGCGGTTTATCTTTCATGATTCACTGGGCGGCGGGATTAACATCATCGCGGCGTTGATCGGGTTGTTCGCTATTCCACAGGTGATCACCATGTTCGCGCGTGGCCGCCGTAATGATGTGGCAGATGTCATCGAAGTGCAAAAACATCCGATCAAGGACGCGGTTGCCCTGATGATGAAATCGAAACGCGCCCTTGGTATAGGGACCATGACAGGGTCTATCATAGGGCTGATCCCCGGTGTCGGGGGGCAGATCGCGGGGTTGGTAGCCTATGACCAGTCCAAAAAATTCAGCCCTGACCGCGAGAAGTTCGGCACAGGCCACCCCGAAGGACTGATTGCCGCAGAGAGCGCCAATAACGCAATGGTCGGGCCTTCGCTTGTGCCGTTGCTGACACTGTCTATCCCAGGCTCTCCTACTGCGGCGGTGCTGTTGGGCGGTTTGCTGATCCACGGGATTTTTCCTGGCTCTGACTTGTTTGATAATCACCCTGATGTCGCCTGGACCTTTATTAATTCTATGCTGATCGGGCAGGTGTTGATGTGCATCTTTGGCCTCTATGTGGCGGGCCTTGCTGCACGCATCGCCACCGTTCCGCAGAGCGTAATGGCGGCTGTCGTTCTGGGCCTCGCGGTTTTTGGCAGCTACTCGGTCCAGTCGAGCATGGGCGATGTCTATGTAATGGCGTCACTTGGAGTAATGATGTATTTTCTGGAGCGGTTCGGATTTTCTGCCGCACCTTTGGTGCTGGGCCTCATTCTTGGTCCGATCGCTGAATCCAACTTTATTCAGGGCAGTATGATCGCAAATGCGACAGAAGGTTTGGGGCCGTATTTCTTTGGCGGCGGCCTGAATATTTTGCTGATCTCTGTTGTGATCGCGTCGATCATATATTCCGCGTGGATGGAGCTTCGCTCGCGGCGCTACACCTCAAAAGAGGAAATCCTGCAATGAGTGTGAGTTTGCCGCGCGTCCAGCATATTATCGGTTCCGGCATTGTTGCCGCTGTTGGTGCGACGGTGTGCTATATCAGCTTTACCCAGCAGCCTGCCGAGGCATTCTTGTTTCCGCGTCTGATCTCTACCGTGTTTGTGGTGCTGGCGGGCTGGACCTTTATCAAGGCATGTCTGGGTTGGACCAAGGTAGGCAATGGCATATCGGTTCCGCAGATGCGCAACCTTGCGCCAGGGCTGACTGTGGCTCTGGTCTATATCTTTTGGGCGGCCAAGGGCTTGGGTTTTTATACAGCCACAACAATCGCCTTTTTTCTATTGCTGAGCATGTATGATCCCGCACCGCACCATGCGGTGCGCTCATGGCTCAAGCGTATCTTCATCACGGCGTGTTTTATCGCCGTTATGTACGGGCTCTTTGCGATGCTGCTGAACGTATACACACCGCGAGAGATATTGTTCTGAACCGTAAACATACGGCAGAGCGTCATTTAGGGAGGAACTAGGAAATGAAGAGAATGATTGCAGGGGCTGCGATGGCCCTGATGGGAATGACAGGTGCTGCTGTTGCGGACGGTCATGCGAATTACCCCGAGCGGCCTATAATGATGATGGTCAGCTATGGTGCCGGCGGTGCCACGGATTTTCAGGCCCGCATCGTAACAATGACTGCTGGCAACGAGGATGCGTTGGGCATGCCTATCGCAATCCTGAACAAACCAGGTGCAGGTGGGCGTGTTGGCTGGAACTGGCTGGCAACACAGGCCGAGGCCGATGGCTATACGCTGGGTGCCTATAACATTCCCCACTTTATCGCCCAGTCGATCAAGGGGGGCGTGCAATACTCAGCCGAGACATTCGAGCCTATTGCGAATTGGGGCGCGGACCCCGCCGTGCTGGTTGTCGGCGCGGATAGTGAATTCAATACGCTGCAAGATGTGGTTGATTTCGCCAAAGCGAACCCGGGTAAGCTGACGACATCAGGCGCTGGTTTGTTTGTGGGCCACCACATTGCGGCGCTTCAAATGGAGAAGGCAGGCGATATGAAGATGGCCTATATCCCGACAAAAGGTGGTGGTGCTGCCGCGATGAAAGCTGTCATTGCGGGCGATACGTTGGCGGGGATCAACAACTTGTCCGATGCCTTCCGTGCGGCACAAGCTGGCAATGTCAAAATCCTCGCGGTGGCGGATCTGGAGCGGAACGAGTTTCTGCCTGATGTGCCGACAATGATGGAAGCGGGTCTGGATGTGGATAACTCATCTGTTAACTTCCGCGGTGTGATGGTGCCAAAGGGTACGCCACAAGCGATCATCGACAAGCTGGCTGCGACCGTGCCTGCCATGTTCGAGAACAGCCGCGTTGCGGGCAAGATGAAGGCAGGTGGCTCGCCTATGAACATCATGAACCGTGAGGAAGTGCTGGCTATGTGGGCTGCGCGTGAAGAAACGCTCAAAGAGCTGCTTGCAGGTCTGTAAACCAAATGGCCCTGTCCCGTATGATTGCGGTGCAGGGCATTCGCAAAGGATAACACCATGACTGTTCAGGATGATCTCCATGAGGTTGAGGCGATCGTTGCGCGCGCGCGCAAGGCCCAAAAAGCTTATGAAGCTGGTGGCAGCCAAGCGCGCTATGACCGTGCGGCACAGGCGGCGGGCTGGGCAATTATGGAACCTGCACGCAACCGTGCGTTGGCCGAATTGGCGGTACAAACCACGGGTCTTGGCAACGTGGCTGACAAGATCATCAAAAACCACCGCAAGACTTTGGGTCTGATGCGCGATATCGCTCCGGCCAAGACCTATGGCGTGATTTCCGAAAATGCCGATACGGGTATCACCGAGATTGCCCGCCCCATCGGAGTGATTGGCGCAGTCGTCCCTTCGACCAACCCTGCGGCCACGCCTGCAAATAACATTATCAACGCACTTAAGTGCGGAAACGCAATTGTGCTGTCGCCTTCGCCCAAAGGCGTGCCCGCCTGTGAAACCCTGATTGCGTATATCCATGCAGAGTTCGACAAGATCGGCGAAGACCGTGACCTTGTGCAAATGGTTCAGGGGGCAGGCAGCAAGGAAAAGACCCAGCGCCTACTGGAGATAAGTGATACGATTGTCGTCACCGGATCGCAGAACAACGTCAGACGCGCCTACACCTCTGGCACGCCAGCACTGGCCGTGGGTGCGGGCAATGTGACTGTGATCGTGGACGAGACGAGTGATCTGAAAGCCGCAGCCGAGAAGATCACAGCTTCCAAGACTTTTGACAATGCGACCTCATGTTCGTCCGAAAATGCGCTGGTGGTTGTGGACGCGGTCTATGATGCTTTTGTCGCAGCACTGGCGCAGGCGGGCGGCACGTTGGTCCGTGACGAGGCAGCGATAGTCGCCAAGCTTTGGCCGGATGGCCATTTGAACCGCGCAGTGATTGCGCAGGACGCGGACAAGATGCTGATAGCACTTGGCATGGAAAACGATGTGCCGAAGGATACCAAGTTTCTCGCTGTAGAGACAAAGGGCATTGGCCCCGACCACCCGCTGTCAGGGGAAAAGCTGTCTCGGGTAGCGGCACTTTACCGTGCTACAGATTTTGAAGATGCAGTGCAGATCGTCTCTGACATCCTAGCCTATCAGGGCGCGGGTCATTCAGTCGGGCTTCACTCTACGGACGAGGAGCGCGCGGTTGTGCTGGGCCAGGCCATCCCGACCTGCCGTGTGATCGTCAATCAGGCGCATTGCTTTGCAACAGGGGGTGCGTTCAACAACGGGATGCCGTTCTCGCTCTCGATGGGGTGTGGATCATGGGGAGGGAACTCCATTGATGATAATGTGCATTGGAAGCATTTCATGCAGACCACCAAAATCATTCGCGAAATTCCCGAAGTAGAGCCAGCTGTAGAAGATATTTTTGCAGGCTATTGGGATGCGGTGGGTAAATGATATTACACCGCGATCAGCCACCCGAGGGCACGTTGCGCGACTGGGTTGATGCGCGTGCGGCAGAAGGTGGTGATGCGTTTGTCTTCTCGGATGGAAGCGGGCCGCTGGACTGGCAAGCATTGCAGCGCGAGGCGCGCGCCATCGCCGGTGCACTCACCGCGCAAGGACTGAGCAAAGGTGAAAGTGTCGCCATTTTGCATCCTAACGGACGGGCAGGGGTGCTTGCGTTTTACGGGGTGGTCTATGGTGGCTTTCGCGCAACGATGGTCAATTTGGCTGCCGGACAAGATGCCATCGCCTATGCGCTGGATCACTGTGATGCGCGGATAGCACTGGTGCATGACAGCGTGGCAGAAGTGTTCAAGACTGCGCGCCCGTCACGCCTTGAACGTATGAAAGATTTCAGCGCCACTTCCGCATTGCACAGCATTGACCCGCAAGATCACGCGTTGCTGATGTATACTTCTGGCACAACAGGGCAACCAAAGGGTGTTGTACATACCAACGCCAGTCTGCTCGCTGGTGGATGGACGACGGCGGTGGCACATGATCTGGGGCCAGCAGATCGCGCGCTTTGTGTCCTGCCGATTTGCCACATCAATGGTTTGTGTGTGACGATGATGGGGCCGCTTGTCTCGGGTGGGTCGGTTGCGATGTGTACCAAGTTTTCTGCCAGCCGCTTTTGGGCGCAGGCAGATGCCATGCAGGCCAACTGGTTTTCCGTAGTGCCTACGATTATTTCGCATCTGCTCCATAGCACCGAAAACCCGTCGAAGGCCACAATGGAGCGGCTGCGGTTTGGCCGCTCGGCGTCTTCCGCGCTTGCGCCAGATGTTCAGACTGCATTCGAGGCACGCTTTGGTGTGCCGATCATCGAAACCATGGGCCTGACGGAAACTGCGGCGCAAATTCTGTCCAATCCTCTGCCGCCCGCTGTGCGCAAAATCGGATCTCCAGGGATCGCTTTTGGTAACGAGGTTGCGGTTTTGGGCGCAGACCTGAAACCCGGTCCGCCAAATACAGAAGGCGAGATTGCCGTGCGCGGCCCCAATGTCATGCTTGAATACCTAAAGAACCCCGAGGCGACAAAAGCGACATTCGCGCAGGGCTGGCTGCGCACCGGTGATCTGGGGCGCAAGGATGCGGATGGATATCTATTTGTGACCGGACGGCTGAAAGAACTGATTATCAAGGGTGGCGAAAACATCGCCCCGCGCGAGATCGACGAGGCGCTTTATGCCCATGCGGATGTAATCGAGGCAGCTGCTTTTGCCCGCCCTTGCAAAACCTACGGAGAGCGTGTCGAGGCTGCTGTTCGGGTCTGTGACGGGTCCACGCTGTCAAATGATATGTTGATCGCGCTCTGCGTTGAAAAGCTGGGAAGGTTCAAAGCACCGGACAAGATCCACTTCCTGCCTGAATTGCCCAAAGGACCGTCGGGCAAGATACAGCGGCTGAAGCTGCTGGATTTGACCGAAGCGGCCTAGCGTCGCCCGTCGAATGTTTCAACACCAATGCCCGCCCCTTCGAGCGCACCGCGCACAGAGGCCGCGATTTGCACAGCGGTTGGCGTGTCGCCGTGTAAGCAAATCGTGTCTATGGCGGCGGGGATGTGTTTGCCGCTTTCCGTGATGATGGCTCCTGCCTTGACCATCTCGACCATGCGCGTACCTGCGATTGCAGGGTCATGGATTACGGCACCTTCTATGCTGCGATCGACCAGCGTTGCATCGTCGTTATAAGCACGGTCTGCAAAAATCTCGCCTGCCCAAGCGCATCCCAGTTCTTCTACAGCTTGTTGATGTGCAGTGGCGGCGAGGATCATGATGATGAGATCGGGATCAACCGATAAAGCGGCCTCATAGAGGTCTCGCGCCAGAACGGGGTCTTCGGACGCCATATTCGACAGCGCACCGTGTAGTTTGAGGTGACGCACCGATGCCCCTAGGCTACGCGCCATGCCGATGCTGGCGGCGACTTGATAGCGTATCTGGTTTTGCAATGTGGCGCGCGGCACTGACATACGGTTGCGGCCAAAGCCAGCGATATCCATGAACCCCGGATGCGCGCCGATCCCTACATTATTCCGGTGCGCCAGCGTCATCGTAGCTGCCATAACATCAGCGTCGCCTGCATGACCCCCACAGGCGATATTGGCTGAGGTCACGGTACGTAAAAGTGCTGCGTCATCACCCATTTTCCACGGTCCAAAGCTTTCGCCCATGTCGGCGTTCAGGTCTACTCGCATGTATTGTCCTCTTGGCTGAAAGGGTCGGATGTAGCGGATATTGCGCCACTGATCAGCTGGTAGGACAGCAGATCACGAATGTCATAGGGGTTGCGAAGCAAGGGTTTCACCATGGTGGGAAGAGCATTGCGCAGGGCTGCTTCTCGATGCTCCGCTGCGCGGGCGGTCTGCACATCTATCAGATCAAAAGTGATCGCCGCTCCAGCTGGCGCTTGGGCCACACGGGGCATGTCGCAGGGCAGTACTGTGCCGATGCGGGGATAGCCGCCAGTTGTCTGACACTCGCACATCAGAACAAATGGCGCGCCATCCCCCGCGATCTGGATATCACCCGGCACAATGACATCCGACAGGATGCTCAGCTGGTCCGCGGCCATGAACGGCGTGCTGTCGTGATCCATGCGCACACCCATCCTGTTGGCCCGTGTGTCGCGGCGAAAAATGGTTGTGGTGAACCGCGCACGGGTTGCGGCATCAAACTGGTCGGTTTGCATTGAGGGGATGATGCGGATCGGCCCACCGTCAAAGCGGTTTTGAACATCAAGCGTCATCCCTGTTTTGGTGGCGCTGTCCGCGCCCAACGGTAATGTGCTGCCTGCCTCAAGCGCCTTGCCCAGACCAGCACCAAGATGTGTACCCCGCGCCCCCATCATCTCAGGGGTATTGAGACCGCCCCCGACATGCAGATAGCCATAGGTGCCTCCTCGTGTGCCGCCAATCTGTAAATCTGCGCCCGCGGGCAGCATGTGGCTTGCGTTCCAAGCTAGGGGGATCCCGTCAATTGATGCTATCATGGGTGCGCCCGTCAGTGCGATGCGGGTGTCACCGGTGGCGCGAAACTGGCCGCCCATGCCACCCATTTCAAGACATGCCAGCTGTGGTGACTGCCCCAGCAATGCCGCGCCCTCAAACAGGGCTAGTGTATCAGCGGCGCCCCCGCGAGTTAGCCCTTGGGCAAGATATCCGATGCGCCCCATATCCTGCACCGTCACAGCAGGTCCACAGGAGAGGATTTCCAGATGCGCTCTCATGTCAGCATGCTCCGGACCGCACCGCCATCACCTGAGATGTCACGCGCGACGATCTGTTGGTATTCGGCGGTTGTTATAGAGGGAAAACAAAGCTCGTCCCCGGGTGTTAGAGCAATGGGTGTGTTTTGATCAGGGCGAAAAGTGCGAAAGGCCGTTTGGCCGACGTGACGCCAGCCCGTAGGGGATGCGTTGGTAAACACGATCAACTGACGGATCGCGACGACCAATGCACCTGACGGGACGGATTTCGTAAGCGATTGCTGACGGGGAATATCCCAATGGGGCGGCAACTGCCCCGCATAGGGCTGACCAGGGGCAAATCCGATGGTGAGGACCCTCACGCGGGTGGTTGATAGCTCGGTGATCGCTTGTTCTGGTGACACACCCGCTGCTGCTGCGGCCTCTTCAAGCTGTGGCGCTAGGTCTGTCCCGTAGAGGGTAGGTATTTCCCACAGGGTGCGCCCAGCGGGCAGGGGCGATGCATACCAGTCACGGGTAGAAAGCAACTCTTCCAGCTTGTCGTTCAAGACATCGGGCGCGTTGCTGATCAGATCAGCGCTGACAAAAGTTGAGACAAGCGATGTGGATGTTTCTTGCACTTCGCGCCAATGCTGCGCGTCGACGGCGGCGCGAAAGGCAATAGCGGCGCGGTTCGCAGTTTCGCTCATCGTTTCGCCAAACTGAACCAGCAAACCCGAGAGACCAACGGGACGGATGCGCGGATACTCAACCATCATGCAGTGCCTTGTTGTAAAGAGAAGGTAACAGAATGGGGGTCAGATACATGGGTAATTGCCAGCAGCCAATAAAGATCAGTAGCGGGGCCAGAGTTTCGGGTGGCAGGGCAACCAGAAACAGTGCGATGTTGCGATTGCCTGCCCCTATGGCGAGTGGCCCTGCAACGTTGTTCAAGGCTGTGCGGCGCAGCACCAACAGTGTCATTGCTTGTAACCCGTAGCTGATTGCAAAAGCCAGCAGCGCCCAGAGTGCCACCTGCAGGGGTTCCGTTTGCAACGCGTGGTTCAGTGGCGCCATGAGTGCGACCACGATAATGCAGAATGCCAGGACCGATGCACCGTCCAGTGTCTTGATTTGATACGAGTTGGGCTGAGGAAAAAGCCATGCGCGCACCCCGAAACCCATCGCAGTTGCCCCCAGTATTACCGCGAGCACCAAAGCGGCAGAGGTCACTACGTCGCCAAACACGCCGATCTGTGGTGAGAGTAATAGCACAGGCGTCACGGTTACAGGAAAGGCAACTGTGCCCAGCACCATGATCTGCATCATGCGCCCCGCGTCCAATCCCAATAGCAGTGCCAGGTTTGTGCTGCCCGATATGGCTGGCGCAGCTGTGGCGAGGACGAGCGCCAAGGCGGCTGGAGTATGTGCTATGCCAAACAACCAGACAGCAAACAGACAAACCAGAGGCACGCCGAGTTGCAGCACTGCTACGGCACCTAATCCCCAACGCAGATCGGCGATGGCCCCGCGCGCAGCGTGATGGCCGATACGCAGCGCGGTCACTGTGAGAAGTGCGGCAACCATGAAAGGCAACCAAGGGGCGAGGATATTCGCGATGTCGGGCAGCAAAAGCCCTGCTGCAAGACCTGCCATCAGACAAAGGCGCGCGTGGCGTGAGATCAGTTGAAGCAAGGACGCCATCACGCATGATGGCGCGATTTGACATGTTGCATTGCGGCCTCCTGACCAAGAGACAGACCAGAGCACTGCGCCAAACGCAATGGCGTAGACCCGATTGCAGTCTCTATCAGGCGGGATTGTCCTCTAGCACCAGATCGCTGGCTTTCTCACCGATCATGATCGCAGGGGCGTTTGTATTGCCCGAAACGATTTCCGGCATGATCGAGCAATCCGCCACGCGCAGTCCCGCGATGCCATGCACTCTCAGGCGGGCATCTACCACCGAGGATGAATCATCGCCCATCTTGCAAGTGCCCGTCGGGTGGTAAATCGAGGCGGTGTTGTTGCGTGCCCAATCCAGTGTGGCTTCATAGTCCTCCATATCAAGATCAGGATTTGGTCGGAACTCGGTTTTGATCTTGGAGGTAAGTGGTGCATGTCGGGCAATGCGCCGTGCGATGTTCACGCCCTCCACAACGGTTCTGCAATCGGTCTCTGTTGATAGATAGTTGGGTATGATCTTTGGATATGCCTTGCCGTTGGCAGAAGCCAGCCGGATCTCGCCACGGCTTTCGGGGCGCAACTGGCAGACAGACATGGTGAAGGCCGAAAATTTATCCGCGCCCTGTCCCGGGTTTTCCGCGGACAGAGGCTGCACATGAAACTGGATGTCAGGGGTTTCCATGTCCGGACGCGTTTTGAGAAACCCCGTTGCAAGGCTTGCTGCCATTGTCATCGGGCCTGCACGGAACATCATATATTTTAGCCCGATCTTGGCCTGCCCCAGTAGGGTGGACACTTCATCATTCAGGGTCGCTTCGTGGGTTTTATAGACCAGACGCGCTTGCAGGTGATCTTGCATATTCTTGCCGACACCGTGCAGATCCGCTTTTACCTCGATGCCATGCTCGGCCAGTTGCTCTGCCTCGCCAATGCCCGACAGCATCAAGAGTTGGGGCGAGTTGATCGCACCACCGGAGAGTATGATTTCTTTTGCGGCCTGAACGGTCTGTGTCTGTCCTGATTTGTCTGTATATTTGACACCAGTGGCGCGCCTGCCCTCAATGACAATCTGTTCCACCTGTGCGTGTGTGATGATCTGGAGGTTCGGGCGTTTGCGTGCGGGGTTGAGGTAGGCCACTGCTGTTGAGCAGCGGCGCCCGTTCTTGGCTGTGAGCTGAAAGAAACCGACGCCTTCTTGTTCCGCGCCATTGTAATCGGGGTTGAACTTGTAGCCCGCTGCCTGCGCTGCGGCGACCCATGCGTCAGTGATAGGGCGCTGTATCCTCATATTAGAGACAGATAACGGCCCCTTATTACCATGGAATGCATCTGCGCCCCGCTCATTATTTTCGGCACGTTTGAACAAGGGCAGCACATCGTCCCAGCCCCAGCCCGTATTGCCCATCTGGCGCCAGCGGTCGTAATCTTCCGGCTGGCCCCGCACATAAAGCAGCCCGTTCAGGGAGGATGACCCGCCCAATACCTTACCACGCGGCCATTCTATCGAACGGTTATTCAGCCCTGGGTCAGGCTCTGTTTTGTAGCACCAATCGACGGATGGATTATGGATTGTCTTGAAATAGCCGACAGGAATGTGAATCCACGGGTTCCAATCACGCCCGCCCGCCTCCAGCAGGACGACTTTGTTCTTCGGGTCCGCACTTAGCCGATTTGCCAAAACGCAGCCCGCCGAGCCTGCCCCGATGACAATAAAATCTGCGTCCATTCCAAAATCCTCCAACCGATTGAAGAAATTTCTATACAGAAGGATTGTTTCAAGCTAGTCTTTTTTGAAACAAAAAGTCTCAATAATCGACAAACACTTCACGGGAGGAACTAACATGAGTGTACAAGACAAACTGAATGGCATTTCACGACGCGATCTTTTCCGCGTAGCAGGCCGCTACGGGATGAGTTCGACACTGCTGGCAGCAGGGGGCTTCGGGGGAGCGATGAGCCTTGCAAATCTGGCGTCTGCGGCTGAGTCGACCTATGACAAACGCTTCAAAAAAGAAGCCAAGCACACTTTCAAATTCGGTGCATCCGGCTTTAACGCGCGCAACCTGCTGATCGAACGTGCGGGCGCATTGGAATTCTGTCGCGATCTGGAATCGCGCACCGATGGCGAGATTCGGATCGAGTTTATCGGCGATAACCAAATCTGTGGTCAGACGTCCTGTGTTGAGAAATGTCAGCAGGGGATTGTTGATTTCTATGCTGCTTCCACGCAGAACTCTGCTGGTGGTGCGCCTTACCTGAACGTGCTGGACTATGCGTATATGTTCCGTAACCGCGCGGACCAGTACCACTTCCTCTATTCTCCTGCGTCTCAGGCCCTGCTGCGCGAGCCGTATGAGAAACGCCACGGCCTGAAACTGCTGTTCTCGCACGCAGAACTGCGCGGCATCCAGTTGGGTCTGGCTTGGGAAGACAAGCCGACTGTGACATCTGTCGAGCAGCTGGCGGGCACGAAAAACCGCGTTACTGGCACACAGCTGGGTCGTATCGCAATGGAAGCACTGAACTTGAACCCTGTTCCGGTTGCGTGGGAAGAAACGCTTGATGGTCTGAAACAAGGCCTGATCGATGGTGCAGAGACATGGGCCTCGGCTGTGGCATACGCCAACATGGCGCCTGTTGTGTCCCAATCGGTTCACTTGAACTTCTTCTGCGGTACAGAAGCGACCTCCATGAATGCATCCGTCTTTGACGGTCTGTCCGGCGAGCTGCAGGATGCGGTTATGGAATCGTCCTACTGGGCACAGACACACGTGCAAGCCGCAAACGAGGCCGCATTGGTGAAAACTGTTGGTCAGTCCGATCCACAGCTCGACGGTACGATTTTCAAGGAAAACAACGTGCGCAACGCGTTCTTGTCCGATGCCGAAATCAAGAAGGCGGAAGAGATGTGCTCGCCCGAGTTCCAGCCACAGCTGTGGGAGCAGTGGCGCGAGCGCCTGAACGGCTGGTCCGGCGGCCGCGATACCTATCAGGAAATCTACGACGAAGTCCGCACAATCGACGGCAATACCCTGCCCGAGAATGTGGAGCCGCGTCGCTGGTGGAAAGCCTAATTTAATCAGGCCTAAGCTGAAGCCGATCCGCACATTCTGCGGGTCGGCTTTTTCCGTTGCATTTATAGACAATGAAGGTTGGTATTCAGGCCGTGGCTGAATACTGATAGGGGAGAACATCACTATGTCGATTTGGTCCGAGGCATTTGCAGTATTGCCTGCCATTGCATCCGGCGACCCGTGGGAGATGAAGTCAGCATTCTATACCGATGGAATGTGGCTGTTCGGGGTTGTCGTGACACTGTTGGGCGGGATACTTGCGCATATCATTTTCAAGACAGTCCCACCGATTGAGCGGCATCTGGAGCGCGGCGTTTCTGTTGTCGCTTATCTGATGATCGCCCTGATCATCTTTTGGGGCGTAATCGACAGATTTGTGTTTTCCCACCAGTGGTCGGGTTCAACGACGGTACCGCCGTTCCTGTTTATGATTATGGCTTGGTTCGGATGTTCCTATAACGTCAAGCTGCGCACACACCTCAGCTTTAGCGAATTCCGCTCAAAGATGAGCCCGAAAGGCCAGATGGGCGCGCTGACGATGGATACCATTTTGTGGCTCGGGTTTTGTTTGCTGGCGATCACAACATCGCTGCGCTTTTCCGCGTACTCCGCTGATAACTTCCAGATGGTTGATGGCGTCGATGACGTGATGAAGTGGTGGTTCTACATCACCGTTCCTGTCGCGTTTACCCTGATGGCAGGCCGTGTCATCGGAAACTGGTTGGAGGACTGGAGCAACTTCCGCGCTGGTAATCCGATTATCAAACAAGCTGTTATCGGGGGGGATGTCTGATGGCTGATGGTACATGGATTACGCTTATCTCAATTGTAGTAACGATGTTCTTTATGTTGGGAACACCGGTTCTGCTGGTAATTTTTTATTGGGTGGTTGGCTGTAGCTTTGTTATCGGCCTGCCGCTTGATAATACAGGCAACGAGTTGCTCAATGTGTTCAACAAGGGCTTTGCCCTGCTGGCCATGCCGCTGTTTATCCTGACGGGGGATCTAATCAACCAGTCGGGCATTGCGCGACGGCTTTCTGATTTTGCCTATTCATGCTTGGGCTGGCTACGTGGTGGTCTGGCGATGGCAGCACTGGCTGCCTGCGGTTTGTTTGCGGCAATTTCCGGCTCCAACTCGGCCACAACTGCTACGATCGGCTCAATGCTGCATCCTGAGATGGTCAAAGGCGGCTATGACGAGCGTTTCTCGGCGGCCACAGCGGCTGCGGGCGGTACAGTTGGCATCATTATCCCACCCTCAATCATCTTTATCGTCTATGGCTTTTTGCTGAATCTTCCGATTTCTGATTTGTTTATTGCAGGTATCGTGCCGGGTTCGATGATGGTTCTGGCGATGATGACCGCAGCTTTCATCATCTGTACCATGAACGGCTGGGGCTACCTGATCCGTTTGTCACCGATGCGGGTGATAAAGACAGCAATCGGCGCTTGGTTGGGCTTTTTTGCCATTGGTCTGGTTCTTTGGGGTATCTATTCGGGCAAGTTCTCTCCGACCGAGGCTGCTGGCGTGACGGTGGGCTTTTGTATCATCGTTGGCATGATCAGCTATCCGCTGAACAAAGTCATGGGGGACGCACCCGACAAACCGGTTGAGGACAAGTCGGTCGTGTCGATGTTTGTGGTTGAAGGATTCACCTTACTGAATTTGCCCGGCATCGTATCACGCTCGGCCCAGATTACAGGTATTCTGGTGCCTTTGATCGCGGTTTCGGTCGCGATGCAGCAAGTGATGTCATCACTTGGCGCAAAAGAGGTGATCGGGGACTTTGTGACGGGTATGGGGGGCTATCATGCGGTTCTGTTCACCTCGATGGCGATCGTCTTTGTGACGGGTATGATCCTTGAATCGTTGCCCGTAACGATCATCCTCGCGCCGATCCTTGCGCCCATCGCGGCATCGGTCGGGATTGATCCGATCCACTTTGCTGTAATCTTTCTTGTGGGTGCGTCGATTGGCTTTGTCACGCCGCCTTACGGTTTGAACCTATATGTGGCAAGCGGCGTGACGGGCGTACCCTATTTCCGCCTGCTGCGGTATACCGTTCCGTATCTCGTTGCGCTTATTAGTGTCTGGGTTATCGTAGCGTTGACCCCCGAGCTGGCGCTGATGCTACTACCGAACAGATAAGGACCACTCCGACCCATGACCAATGTTTCCAGCATGACAGAAAAAACAATCCCAACGAACTTGAGATTGCTGTTGCTTCTGGAAGAACTGGCGCGGGTCGGAGTGCCCATCACGCCAACAGCTGCAAACGAGGTTCTGGGTCTGCCAAAACCTACGATCCACAGGCTTTTCCATACATTGGAGGAAGAAGGCTTTTTGCAGCGCGATATCGACGGGCGCTCGTACGCACCAGGTGCGCGGCTGCGACGGTTTGCCGGATCGGTATTGTCTACGTCACGTATTCGTATGGTACGCCAGACGGTGTTGATGGCACTGGCGGAAGATGTGGGAGAGACATGTAACATCGCCACACCTGAACGTCATGCGATGGTCTATCTCGACCGGGCCGAGACGAAGTGGCCCCTGCGCATCCAGTTGCCTGTCGGGACCGAAGTGCCATTTCATTGCACGGCCAGTGGCAAAATGTACCTGAGCACACTCAAGCCAAGATTGTTTACGAAATACCTGAGTATCGTAGCACTTGAGAGCCATACAGATCACACGTTGACTGATCGTGATATGCTGCGCACAGAGATCGAGATGATCCGTGCGCGCGGCTATTCGACTGACAAAGAAGAATTTATGAATGGGATGGTCGCTGTTGCAGTTCCCTTGCTTGATGCACAGAACCGGCTGATGTCGACGCTCTCCGTACATGCACCGGTGCAGCGTACCAGCATTGATGATCTGATTTCCTATCTGCCGCGGCTAAAACAGGCGGCCCAAGACCTTTCAGAACTGGTGAGCTGACGGCGCCTTGAGCCAATCGGGTGCGAATTCGATTTTCGAGACACCTGCCAGTCGCCGAACCCTATCCAACTCTGCCTCAAAAGCTGCTTGCCTACCCTTGCCCCAAGCAACGCCCTGTTCCGGCCAAAGGGCGTGAATACGCAATGTGTCCTCGTTCCGAAATGCTTTCATATCCACGCGACCGACCATGTGGTCGCCTTGAAGTAACGGGAAAACATAATAACCAAAAACACGCTTTGCCTGAGGCACGAAAACCTCGATGCGGTAGTCGAAACCAAAGAGAAACTTGGCCCGCTTACGGTCTCTCAGGGCGGGATCAAAAGGGCTAAGCACGCGAACTCGTGCAGGTGCGGCTGTGTCAGCGGCTGTGTCGTTTTGCAGGTCAGGGCGTGCAAAGCAGCGCTTTAGAGTGCCGTCGGCCCCTGTAATCTCAACCTCTTCAAGTGTACCTGATTTCAATTCCTGAGCGCACCAGTTTTTCGCCTCTGCCGCTGTGACGTGGGCCCAGAAAGCTGCAATCTCGCCCGAGGTAGCAAACCCCAGCCTGTCCAATGCGCTTGCACAGCACCATGCAACAGTTTCGGCTTCCGAAAGGCCTGCGTTGGGTGCCCACATCTGCGGATCAATAGACCGCTCTGTCAGATCGTAGCGTTTCTGAAAATTTTCACGCTTCACGACATGCAAGGTGCCAGTACGCCAAAGATACTCCAGCGCTGTTTTTGACGGATGCCAGTCCCACCATCCACCCGAACCGCGCTTTTCGTTCTGGCCTACATCGGATGACCCACAAGGGCCGACTTTTCGGATATGCTCCACCACTGTTTGCAGCTGTTCTTCGAACCCGTCGCGCCGCCAGCTGCGCCATTGATTGCGCAGCTTTGCTGCATCCCGATCGCGCCGCATCTGCCAATGGGGATAAAAGGCCATAGGGATTACGGCAGCGTCATGGGTCCAATGCTCGAACAGACCCTTATCGTGCTCATATAGACGTTTCAGATCTTGTGTGCGGTAGCGTGGCTTGCGGGCGAACAAAATCATGTCATGCGCCCGCGCTACGGTATTGATGCTGTCGAGTTGAACAAAGCCCAGTCGCGTAATCAGCTCAAGAAGAGTGTCGCTATCGGCGGGTCCTTGCGGCGTTTCCAGCAAGGCATGACGATCCAGAAAGATGCGCCGTGCAGCGAGGTTTTGCAGGCGCGGCAGCGTCATTTTCGCTGCTGGCGGCGCAACGTATCCCCCAGCGACAGGGTAGGCTTCATCGCAATAGTGGTGGGCATGTCAGGGTCAGGATCAGGTTGGCTCGCATTGAGGATGATTTTTGCGGCCTCTATCCCGATCTCGCGGCGGCATGCATCTGTCGTGGCCAGCTGTCGGGGCAATCCTGCCAATAGTTCTACCCCGTTGAACCCCGCCAGACCAATCTGGCCCGGGACATCAATGCCTGCATCCAGCAGGTGTAACAAACCACCTGCACCAATCATATCGTTCGAATAATACAGAAAATCCAGATCAGGTGAACGGGCAAGCATTTCCTGCGTCATCTCGCGCCCTTTTAACAATGCAGAGCCACCCGCGTAAAACGCGCGGTCCTCGATCTCGATCCCCTCTTTTGCCAGTGCTTCGGTAAAGCCTTCAAACCGTTTGCGCGCGCGGTGATCGAGTGGCATTTTTGTTCCAAGAAATCCGATACGCTCGTACCCTTCCCGCAGGATCGCACGGGCAATGTCTCGCCCCGCCTGTCGGTGTGAGATACCCACAACTGCATCTACCGGATTTCCGTCCACATCCATGATCTCAACCACGGGGATGCCTGCATTCAGCAACATTGCGCGTGTCGCTTCTGAATGCTCTAACCCCGCGATGATCACGCCAGAGGGCCGCCACGACAACATTTCGTAAAGAACCTGCTCTTCTTTCTCGGGCCGATAGTCCGTCACGCCGACAACAGGTTGCAATGGCGTGTCATCAAAGACAGCGTTGATGCCTGCCAGCACTTCGGGGAAGACCATATTGCCCAACGAAGGAATAATCACAGCGACGAGATTCACCCGTTGCGAGGCCAAAGACCCCGCGATTTGATTGGGGACATACCCCAACTCCTTTGCGGCCGCGAGCACACGCTCACGCGTGGTGGCAGAGACGTCGCCGCTTTTGCGCAATACGCGACTGACAGTCATTTCCGAAACCCCGCAAGCTTCGGAGACATCGCGCAGGGTGAGGGGGCGTTTGGATGGTTGTGACAATGCTAAGGTCCTGCGGTGCAGTTTGAATTGTCGTTAGCGTAATCGCTCGCCTTGGCACAGGCAATCAGCGATATTCGCATCTTTCCTTGAAACAGCATGCCATACAAGCTGCGCAATGGTCTGGAACAGAGCATGGGTTTATTGTAGCCATATCAAATCGGCCCCGTGGCTCAACTGGATAGAGCAGCCCCCTCCTAAGGGGCAGGTTATTGGTTCGAATCCAATCGGGGTCACCACAAACACCTATAAAATATGACTTATTTACAGGGCTTTGTGCAGGCGCTTGCAGAAACTTGCGCTGGGATGCAGGCCGATGTCGGCTGAAATCGCCAAATTCCTGTACAAAACCTGTACAAAATCTGTGGGCCCTTATGGGTATTGAGGCCTTTCGATGAGTTGGCGCGTCGCAAAGGAATGCTCCGAACGCAAGTTCGGGAGTGCTCCACGCAAACAGATCATCATGTTCTTGGCCGACAAGGCGAGCGATGATGGTTCTGGCATCTGGTGTTCCAAGGGGACGATCCAGCGCCATACCGAGTTGGGCGCAAGCACCGTGAAGCGGACGATTAAAGAATTCCTAGACGAAGGTATCTTGATCGAGACGGGGCAGAAGAGATGCAAGAACGGTCACACCATCGTTTACCGCATGATACTGGCCAAAGTTACGTTGTTCGAACTGACCCGAGAGCCCGACATAGAGACGGGGTCCATGATGGACCCCGTCCAATCTGAACCCGGAACCCAGCCCATGGTGGACCCAGTACCCCGTCCACAGCGGACCCCAAACAATCCTAAAACCATTCCTAAACCACCACCGCGCAAGCGCGAGGACGCGGATGGCCTTGAGGCTGAAAAGATTTTGGCTGCCTATCCATCGGATCGTCTTCGCGAAAAACAAGCTTGCCTTCCACAGATCGAAGATGCCTTGAACGGAGGGATCGCAGCAGAGGAACTGTTGCTGGCGGTTCAAGCTTACGCAACCGAAAGCGCAGGCTTCACCCGTTCGAGAGTTTGCTTTTCCGACAACTGGTTTCAGACAAGGCGCTGGCAAGGATACATCGAGGATATCCGCGCCAAGCGAAAGGAAGCTGAGGTTGTGACCGCCGATCACCATGCACGGCTTGCCTGCTGGATCAATGATCGCCATCCGATGTGCCAACACATCACGCCGACTCAAGTCACGTCTTTGCTGGCGTCCGAGCTGGTGACAGAAGCCCAAGTCCAAGCGGTTGGGCTGAGATCATGACCAAAATCGAACCCGCAGATAGGGAAACAGCAAGGCGACCCAGTTCTAGGTCTGCGACCTTTGAACTAGGACCTTGCGAGGGGCGGCAAGCCTCCCCTTCGAACCCCAACCAACCTGCCACGAAGGCAGGTGCAGCCGCAAAACCAGAAGCGGTGTTCTTCTATTGCTCAGCTGCAGAGAAGGCGCTGATCCGGCAAGCTGCAAAAGATCGCGGCCTGTCTATGTCTGCCTTCCTTCGCCAGCTTGCCACCGGTGCTGAACCAAAACGGCGGCGTAAACAGCCCCGTGTTGATCCTGTGCTGCTGCTGGCCGTGTCGCGCTATGGCGGCAACCTCAATCAGATGACCCGCTGGCTAAATACGGCGGTGCGTGCTGGCCATGCGTCACAGATTGATGCGCTGCGCGTCACCACCGCGCTCGTCGAGATCGAGCGGCAGTTGGCACAGATCATTGCTGCACACCGCGAGGCGTCGCAATGCTGATCAAGTTCTTTCCCAACGGCAAAGGTGGCGGTGCCGGACCGGTCGATTATCTGACGGCCCGCACTGTCCTTGCCTATGACGAGAACCGTGATCTGATCCGTGATGCCAGCGGACAGCCAAAGCACGTTACCCGCTATCCATTGCCTGAGATCCTTCGTGGTGATGCTGCGATTATGACCGACCTGATCGACGCTTGCCCGCACAAGTGGAGCTACCGCGCTGGTGTGATTAGCTTTGCCGAGGGAGACCAGCCTAGCGAAGAAGAACAGCGGCGGGTCATTGATCGTTTCGAAGAGCTGGCCTTCGCCGGTCTCGATGGCGACCAATACGCTTGCATGTGGGTGCGGCACACGCATGAAGATCGCGTTGAGTTGCATTTCTGTACGCCGCGCATGGAATTGCACAGCGGGCGTAGCCTGAACATTGCCCCACCAGGTTATGAACGTGCTTTCGATAGCCTGCGCGATTTGATGAACAAGGAACACGACTGGGCCGATCCAATGGATGCCGCTCGTACAGCCGAGACGAAGAAGGTGGCTGAGGCACCGGATCGCGCTGCGGGACGTGAGGCGCTCCACGGCTGGATCCGTGATCAGATATATGAGGGTCTGATCACGGATCGTGCCATGCTGATCGAGGCGCTTAAAGATGCGGGCTTTGAAGTCCCTCGTGCTGGCAAGAATTACCTGACTGTCAAAGACCCCGACACCGATGAACGGTGGCGTTTGAAAGGAGAATTTTTCCATGAAGACTGGACAGCCGAAGCAGCGATTGAGCGAGAAGCTGAACGCGGACCTAGAGCAGATGCGCACCGAGAACGCCGCCTTGATGGAAGCTCAGTTGCAGAGCTTCAGGATCGATTTGAAGACCATTGCCGAAAGCGGGCTGGCTATAATCAAGACCGATACAGAATCCTATCTGTTGCGCGTGAGGAAGCATCTGATGCGGCGGAGCGCGAACACCGAGAAGATGGCCACGACGCCTTTGGTTTGGATGGCGCTGATAGCCTGCTGCGTGGGGGTGAGCGCGACGATCACAGCATTCGCGATGACGAGCTGGTTCGAGCCGAAGATGTACACGCTGGGGATCACGGTGATGGATCGTACGGACGCGACCTACCTAATAGCGACTGGGGAACGGACGACGTTGCAGCTTTGCACGCTAGCGGGTCAACAGGTGGACTGTCTGCGGATCAAAAAGGAGTAAGCGATGGATGGTCTGACACCGTTAGAACGCGAGTTGCTAGGCTACGTCGAACAGTTGACGCAGGCCTCGAAAGCCTCAGCGCAGGCATTGGCCGCCTCCGAGGCACGATGGACGCAAGAGGCCAAGGTCGAGCTGGATGGGTTGAAGCTTTGCGTGATCGGGTTGGTCAGGTCACAAGCCTCATTGATCGCTGTCTTGGACGGTTGGATGCGGGAAGATCAGACCTACGCGCAGCTATCTTCGAAACTCAAGACCAGCTTGGAGACCATCAGGAAAGCCGAGACGCACCTCGGCACGGACTAATCGAAGACACCGATGGGGAGGAGCGTCATGGCCTCCGACATTAGCGGCAAATTCACGCTGAACGTGGGTGAGATTTTGTGCGGTGGTGACGATCGGGCCCCAGATGTGCTGGAGTGGGATCGCGTTAGTTCCATGCGCAACGAACCTCATAAAATGAAGGAGAACAAAATGCTTAGGGTGCTGATCATGTTATTGTCCATCGGCCAGGTCGCGCAGGCAGAAGATGCCACCGAAAACCTTGCAACCGGCGAAGTTCAACAAGATGAATATGGCTGCACGATTGTTGAGAGGCCAGACGAACTCACGTTCCTGACCTTCCGTGACGCTTGGCGCAGTATTGCCGCCGACAAACTGTATAGCCTTCATAGACATGAAGCTGCCATCACCGCCGAGAGCTGCGACTGTGCGGCTCTGAGGCCTGAATGGGCCACGATAATGGGTGACTTTGAAGCTTTGGGTTTTGTTTCCGGACCGTCGTCAACCTATCGAGATTGGGCTGCAGCGTCCTACTTTCCAGTCATTTCGGACCTTAGGAAATCCGTGCAGGAGCTTTGTGAGGAGCCAAACTGATGGGTATTGTTTCGTTCATTGTTGATTCCGCCAACGACAGCTTGAGCAGGATCGCCGAGTCACAATTTGGCTTGATCGCGTCTAGCATGGGCACGACCGTCGTTCTGATGTCTTCACTGGCTATCGTGCTGCTTTTTGCGAACATGGCACTCCAAATCAAACCAATGGATGGTACAGATCTCTTTCCAGTTTTGATCAAGATCGGGCTTATCAACGCCTTTGCCTTTGACTGGGTCCACTTCAACTACGTCTCCGGCCAGATCGTCGCGGGATTAGACAATATCGCTGGGCTGATCATCGGCTCAATAACTGGAGAAACTGGCTCCGGCGCCGTCTTCTTTGCTGCGCGATTTGATCAATTAACAAATGAGTTGACCGACTATGCGAACCAGATAGGCGCAAATATGAACTGGATGGCCGGAGCGATGATGAGCGTGCTGATGACGGTACTTGTGGCTGTGCTCAGTGGCGCAGCTGCTTTGATGTTAGTCCTGTCCAAGATGGTTGTAACGCTTCTTGTCGGGATTGCGCCAGTTATGATCACACTGACCCTATTTCGGCTTACGCAAGACTACTTCAACCGTTGGCTTTCAGCCCTCATCGCATGGTCGATGTACCCTATTGTGATCGCGGGAGTGTTCTCAATAATTTTTGGATTGTTAAACATGCTGCAAGTCGTGGTTGGCGGCGCGGATGAAGTAACAACGATCGGCACTGCTATCCCTTTCCTAGCGATGATCCTTCTGTCTCTAGTTTTGATTTACTTCATTCCAGTGATCGTGCGGACTCTGTCTGGGGACATCAATTCAGGCCTTGCTGGATCAGTCGTAGGGGGTATCGGACGACGGGCGTACCAGCAGACCGTTCAAACCACGCAAGGCTGGCATGCTCAACATTCCAGATGGGCAGGTTCGCAAACTCCAAACTTACCAAGAGAGCGTTTTTTGCCGCCGACCGACGGAGGGGCTGCCGCACGAATTACTCGTGTTGCAGAGCGCTCAGAGCGTCTTCGCTCGACGAAGTAGGATTAATCAAGATGATTGTTATTCTGCTTGCGAGCTATAATATTGCGAGCGCGGCTGACACCGCGATCTTCGCTGACAGTCTCGGGCTCAATAAGCTTGAGTAGAGCGTCAAGATGTTGACTACCCGCTATCTCGGCACTGCAGTGTAGCAGAGCGCCCTTAACGTAAGGCTCCTGAGGCTTTTTGATATATTTGACCATTTGATCGACCCAAAAGAACTTATCTGCGGATCGCGCGTAGGCCGTTGCGCGCGTTAGTCGTCTTATCAGGTGAATATTGTCATTGTCGATCGTTGTGAACAGCGGCAGGCATTGTTTTAAAACAGCATCAAACACAAGTTCGGATCGAACGTGTCGGATCACGCACTCCAAAACTGCACTAACTACCGACATGTGCTCTGGAAAACGTTCCAATATTTCAAGCAGTAGCGATTCAGAAAACTCCGGTGGCTCCGCCGTAGAAGTCAAAAGGTCGACAATCACTTTTCCATCGTTGGGCTCCGAATTGGGAAGAGTAAGCCTCGTTCGCGCATGGGCGAGGGCGCTCCACTTAGGACCATCTTCGTCCATAGACGAGGCAAACCGTAAGAAATTGCGCCAACCCCAAAACGTCTTATTGATTGCGTAGAACCGAAGCAGTACTTCAAAGGTGTGCTTGGGATCTGATTGCTCGTTATCGCTACGATAGAAGGCGGCGTCTGCGCCCGTTCTTATTCGGCCTTCTGTTGCTAACGCTCCGATAGCCTTTGCCTCAGAACTCAAGTCAAGCTTTTCGAGTAGTTGGCTTACGCGGCGCACATCACAATAATCCCCAACTTTTCCAATCTTTGTGGCTAGTTTTGCGATATCTCTACTGCTAGCTCGCGCTGCATCAATACCATCATCAGACACAGCCAGAGTGATCGTTCGGATGACGAATCGCCGCTCATTTTCGTATTCGACATCAGCAGAGGCAGCTAACTTTAGCATCCGCTCGACGGGTTCGATACCTGCGACTGAGACAACCCCCGTTGACAGTAGACGGTGTCCGGATCGCAGTCGCGATTGCCCGATCTTAAAGACGAGGCCGGATGCTTCGGGAGCACTCAGCAGACGTGAGGCCGTCCGATTGTGCCGCAGTAGCAGCGAAATTGGAACAGAGGTGTCTGATCTGCCAAAGACACATAGATCCAGATATGGCTCGATTAGATCTTCAGCTTCACTTTCGAGACGGTTCAGCAACCTTGTTGCGAAGTTCTCGGCTGAACCTTCACCGAGCAACACCAAGTTAAAAAGCAACAACTGTCCCGAATCTAGAATTTGATCTAATTGGTTTTCTGAAAAGTTCTCGAGGGAACAGTTAATTTTTGATGCGATCGCAGCGGCTTCCTGATTGCTTATACGACCGATAGGGATTTCAATCACTGCGTCTCCAAGACGCTTCGCGATCGAACCGCCTTTCCAAGCTGTTCCAATTATCTTTAGCATGGAGTCAAAGGGCAGTTCAGCAACGCGACTTACCAACTGCTCGAAGTCGAATAGATCGTCGACAATAAGCACCGTAAATCGTCCTGATCTCGCCTGTTGCATGGCAAACTTTACGATATCGTCCCAGTTCTCGGAGGCGTCGATCGGATCCGTGGTTTCAAGAACCAACGCAGTACCATGTTTTGCGAGTTCCCATGCTGCTCGACGCGCTAGCGTGCTTTTACCGACCCCACTCGGCCCAGATATCAGTATCTTTGATACTTCTGGGTCTTTGATGGCGTCTAGTACGATGCCTAACTGGTCGCGTGGCGCATCAAGATTGGCAAAAATGGCAGGCCATATTGTTGCTTGGCTTGCATAGAATGCTTCGACGGTAGGGCTTGATTTATCCTTACCCGTAACCAGTTGGACCGCGCCTTTACTTGATGCTGGATGATTGGTGGGCAAGTAAGGAATGATCCAAGCGACTACATCTCGGGCACTTATGTCTTCCCTCCAATGGATGTTGTCTATCAATGCACGAATTGCATCGTCAACGAGATCTGGGACAACACCGAAACGGGTCAGCCCAGCCTCTGCCATGACCCTATAAATGTCAGATGGAATTCCGACAGGGAATAGTTGCGCTTCCAGCCGATCTAAAACCGCACGAACTTCATTTTTCAGCTTTGCCGGCGCTTGATCTTTGTCAGAGATGAGTTGCGCTAATTTCCGTGCATGAACACTTTTTCTTTTTTGACGCATGATGTCGAGAACTGCCACGTCCGTGATATGACCAACAGCAATCAAGCGAAACGAAAGAAAGTCTGGCGGATTTTTATCGTTCGTAATCGCTGCATCGCGATAGTCTTGTGCGAAGCTCTTAATGACTTCAGTAACTCTAGTGAAATTCAACGGTGTCTTGTCGTATTTTTTGACCTGTACATGGATCTGCTTACCGTCTGTCAGCATTAGGTCGACGTCCTGTGCCCCCTCATAACGGACCACTGCCAACATCTCATCACCAGTTATTAGCTTGGTCAAAAGCCATGCAGCGTAAGACTTCTGGAATTGGAAGCCTTTCTCGGCATTCATGCCACCCGTTCGAGAGGGAGTAGCCATAGCGCCGCCGCGCATGAACCAGTCCATCAAATTACTCCTAACCTAATTGCCATTAATATCCGTCATCTTGTCCGCCGTCTCTCAACTTTCGCCGAAGCTCGAGGACGTCTTTGTAAGGTGGATCAGCAATATCGGCTGGGACGATTATTTCGTCGTCATCTTGCAGCGCCATCATTGCGTCGTCTTCTGGGCCAACTGCCCAGGCTTCTTTGATATGAAGATCACGCTTGAGCAAGGCAAGATCAGAATGAATGACGGTTTCACCGTTCGCTAGTATTTCCGCAGGTGCGATGATGTAGCACCCCATACGCTTGTAGTCGTTCAAAAATCTTTCCAAGTTCTCGCTGCTGGTCGGGTACATAGTTTGCATACGAGATAGTTGCCAAAACGTCTTTCCTTCCAGCGCATCTTTGTCGATGACGTTGCGGCTTCGGGTTATGTGAGTGCGGTAGGCAAGTGGCTTCTTTTCATCGATACCAGATAAGATTGAGATCCTAATTTCACTCAACTCGTCACGCTGTCCAAATTCACTGCGCCATTCACGAAAGATTGCCTTGCCGCCTTCGGTGTTCCTAAAGCCGAAGGCCATGACCGGAGGAACAGTCTCACCATAAGACGCATAAACGACACCCATCCATTTAGCCTCATCCCAAAGATGGGTGTTTATTACCGAATGCACCCCAAAGCTATCATGTCGAGTTTGCTGTGTGGCAGCAGTATCTCTGGAACTCCCGTCACGACCTTCGCCAGGGAAAATACCTGAGCCATTTGGGGCAGGCGGTGGGCTTTCTTCCTGGTACTTCTGTGAAACTAAGAAATCGAGATCATCGAGAGTGAACGCGATTTTTCCAAACACGCGATGGTGTGAATGAGCGGCATTGCTGAACGGAATCGCGCGGCGGAGTACCAACTCATTTTCTAGCATCTCAATGAAGGAAGTGTACTTGCCTGCAAGCGTTATGGTTGCCGAGAAAGCAGAGACACAGAACTCAATCAAAAAAGACGAGACTTCGTTGTGTCGATCAATATCCTCTATCAACAAATTGTCCGGCCAAACTGAAGTAATCAGCATTTTTTCAGCTTCAAAACTCAACGAGGGTTCTTGATCTTTTGAAGTAAATTTCGTTTTCAACCTTAAGCCGTTGGCAATTGGCATGGCCCCGCTTCGAAGGGCCGTCGCAGCGAAGGCTTCCAATGCGGCCAATTGAGCTTCACCAATCAATATCTCCTGCTTAGAATTTGCAAACGCGCTTACACCTACACCGAGCACGGTCGTTTTGATTTCCAACGGATGTAAACCAAAATTCTGTGGATGTTTAGTCAAGCTTGTCGCTGCGGGTTGGGCAGCTAACATATCTGCCATCCGCCCCATTTCTTCTATAGCTTGCTTGTTGGGTAGTGTTCCTTCTTCAAGAAGGACCTTCGAGTGCCCTAATCGGTATAGCAGGATAGGGCGCGCAATGTGCAATCCCAATCGATCTAGGATGTCTGGCACCCCACTCATTACACCAATTGACGATTGCGGGGCTGCTGAGATTAGACAAGCAAATAACTGATCAAAGTTCTCAAACTCATCTGCAAGGTGCTTGTCACTTTGTTCTGTCAGGTTCAGATTTTCTTGCAATGACCGGAGCCAAAGAACTCCAAATAAGAAATCTGGCACTCGACCAAGCTCTAAACTCAAACGAATAAATTGCAAAACACTCGGGACTGTTTCTTCTCGTTGCTCACCATCGTCGGCTGACAGGGCTTTGATTTGAACGAGCGCCGCGAGGCTTGTGGCCCTCGCAGCCCATAACAGTCCCACTGCTCGATATGCAGCAGAAAGGAACAGTAGGCACTCGAACTGTTCCTCACGATATTCTTCTTTCATGAAGTAATGAGAGGCCTTTCCAAGCCAAGCAATAGCATCGATCGGTTCATCGGACTCAACTTTTTGTTTTCCTCGATTGAGGCATATTTTACCTGCCTTGCCATCACGTGCGCGCGCTCCCATGAACTCAGCAAGTCGCTCTAAAAGACCATCAAAGGCAGAACTATCGGAGATGAACGACGATAGCATCTCGACGACCTCATCGAGCATGGTCGCAGGAAACTCACCCATCCCTTCCGCCTTGTCGACGGTCGAAGTTAGGTTCCCCCAAACTTCATCGAACATTTCGGGTAAGCTATCTCGCGGCAACGTCGCCAGCTTGTGTAGTTGAAGCAGTACATCTGCATAGAGCGAGTTGTTTGGCAGCGATGCATTTTTTGAGATTGCCTCCAGGTGAACAAAAAGACGATCTCCGCGCTTTCGCACGTTTAGTTGATCGGAGGTTTCCCACCCTTGGTGACAGCGTCCCATCAACACTTGGAAAAGATTGCATACGCGTGATGCATCCTCTGAGAGGCGGCTTTCAAACGCGAGGTTTTCGATCGTCTCGTATTCGTCATTGATTCCGCTAACATCGTCAAACCACCAAAGAGCGGTCCAAGCATGCTCATATCGCGCTCGTAACACCTGTCCGGTGTCTCCATGCTTCTCCGCAAGAGAAATGGCGCGTTGAAATCTGCCATCGGTTTCAACACGAGGCGCTTCAAGTTCACGAGATAACTGTGCTGCTTCGAATGCTTCAGATACTGCTCTTTGAAGTTCTCGTCGCGTGCCCCGATGATCAGACAAGAAACGCTCTAGTTTTTCGAGTTCCCGTTTGCGTCGGATGTCATTTGGCCCCAGCTGCACCTTAGACGAGTCAATTTTCCCCGCCCCAAGTTCTTCGAAAGCAAGTTTTTGATGTTGGTTTTCGAAAGTCTTCTCGATGATCCACTCTCGGTCCAAAATAGTGACTGGAATGGCATACTCATCAAAAAGCTCCTGCTCGATACGGAGTCTGTCTTTAGATCGTGCTGGTCGGCTCGTTAAAAAGAAAATTCGGTCGTAATTTCTGCCAGTTCCGATCAGTCCTTCGACATCGCTTCGGACCTTGCCCGACCACCTCTTCATTGCAGAAACGGCAAAGCCCCAAGACTCATTTCCAGAATTGGCTGTTCCTAGAAACCAACGCTCTGATATCTCGTCAGAGACGGGATAAGTGTCTGTATCAACTTTACCGTCGCCGCCGCCTTCGGGACCTGTTTGAGGTCGCAAATTCGGACAAATTTCTCTCTCGCAGAGCCGTCTGGCAAAATTCTCGAAATCCTTATGTTGGTTTCGGTCAGTCAGTGTCTCTAAGTAGTGACTGAACTCGGAGCGGCCAAGCTCATAGGCACATGTGACTGTACTGTCCGAATATAGGTAAGGGCGTTTATCCCGCATTATCTCGGATGGTTTGGGGAATCTATATTCTGTATCCATCATGATTGGATTATACCAAACCTGCCAAACAGCTACAACTCAAGGTGATGTAAGAATGGTCGTGAAACCTAAACTTGAATTGTGCGCGAGCTTCGTGAGAGCTCTGCTCAACAACGTCAGCCAAAAAATGAATTGGAATTTATGGGGTAGCGAGACCCACTACAGTAAGAGTGAGCGCGCGAGTGTGGACACAAAAGCCTCCATATTGGATCAAGTCCTGACCCAATACCTCAAATCAGGTGACTTCAATGGTTTGCCTGTGAGACAACTTCCAGCCGCCGCTGACGTCGATCTAGTGAGGGAGCTGATTGCGGAAGGCAAGTTGGATTTAGTACGTGGCGACGGACATCCTAACCCCCATATTAAGGCCTTTGTCGCAGAGACTGCTGATATTCAACTTGAGAAGATTAGCTCGGACGGATTAACTGGTTGCCTTTACCCGGCTCCTGCATTGCTTAAAGAAGAGGCTGTGGGTGTTGGTGAGACAGCGCCCTATACCCGAGCTCTGAAGGAAGGTGAGCCTCAGCTGAGCTTCCGGGCATTCGATCTACGAGCTCTCGAATGGTACCGCAATGACCCTCGATTCGACTTTGAAGTTGACGATATTCATGGGCGAATTCTGCAGAAAGAAGGAACAAGAATTGCAGACCGAGCCGTTATCCTTGATGGTCTAGAGTTCCTTGAGTTTGGTTTTGCGTACGATGATGAAATGCATCGAGCTGTCGCAGCCTTCGTTAGATATCTGCACGATTTGCCCGAAGTGCAGCAAATCGAGATGCAAAAGCATGAGCTGGCAGGGTCATACAAGTTACATCCAGATTTTTACCGAACTCAGATCATTGGAGACTTCCCTGAGCGAATTTCGATCTATGATGCTTTCTTGCAAGAGAAGATCGAAATCAATCGGATGTCTGAACTGATTGGCAAGCCGAAGCTCTTCCGCACCGAGTTTGCCGATCTAAAGCGCCCGCGAGGATTCGGCATATTGATTAGGCCTACCAAGAAAGAGTTTCGGGATTTTGCACTGCTACTGGATCAATTATTGAGCGACGATCTGAATCGAGATTTTTTCAAAGGCGACATTGAACTTAATCGCAACCTAACGGATGAAAATGGAGATCGAGTCACCCAAGCAAAGGGAACTATCCAACTTCTTCAAGAGTGGATTGGAGCTAAGTTCAGGCCTGCTGATCCGGAACCAATAGCAGAGATGTTGGGAAATATCAGAGCTGTGCGTAGGGTGCGCCAAAAACCAGCACATAAAGTGGAAGATGATGAGTTCGACCAGAAGTATGTTGCGATGCAGCGTGAACTAATCATTCAGGCATTTGACGCTGTACATACACTAAGAATGGCGCTTGAGAACCACCCGGCGGCACGCAAACATGAGGTGCCTGACTACCTGCGTGACGCAAAGGTATGGACGATGTGACCGAGGGAACCACAACTTGACTAGGTTCATAAGCGTCAGTGACGAGCAACAGCAGACATGCTGCGCATAAGCCATTACTTTCTACTATGCGGGACTTTGCCACCATTCGTATTTCTCGAATGAATGACTGCTCCCAATCCACAGCGGTACCAAGCCCTGCCTTAGAGCCAAGTTATTGGGCGTTGACGATTGAAAAATTAAACCTTTCAACTGCGGCGATGTCTTCAGAAGCAGAGTTGCGATCAGCCCTCGACTCGAATGGTGCAGCTTTTTTGCACAAGTACGCTAAATTGCCCGCTGTCCTTTCCCGGTGGAACACGGCAATCTGACCTAGATATTTTAAAGTGTTTTCGCTGCCGTGAGAATAGCAAAAAACTAAGGGAATTCTGCCAACATGATACTTGGTTTCGAAGAGATGATTGTGCGGTGCGTGAATGATGATGCCAAAATTCACATTCGCGAGGCGGTTCGCTGCTACGAAGCGGGGGCTTATCGTGCTGCAATCATCTCAACGTATGTTGCTGTTTGCTTCGACCTAATTGCGAAGTTGCACGGTTTGGCATCAGGTGGCGATCAAGAAGCCCAAAAAATTGTGGAAAATCTCGGCAAACTGCATGTGCAACAGCAAAACGGGGCAGCGCAGGCAATAAAGGGCTTGCTCGAAATCGAGCGTAACCTTCTTGAGGATTTTCGAGACAAATTCGATTTCTTTGGCCACCAAGAGTTTGAAGAGCTGACTCGGTTGCGTGCCGACCGCCATCGCTGTGCCCACCCGACATTCTCTCTTGATGCTTTGCCCTATGCTCCGGCAGCGGAGCTGGCGCGACTGCACATTCGCTCGGCCTTACATTACGTATTGTCGCAGCCAGCGCGCCAGGGAAAGGCGGCGCTCTCCAGCCTTCAAACAGTTGTAGTGTCACCTTATTTTCCCAGCGACCTTGAAGATGCCGTTATTCGCCTCCGAGGAACTGAACTCAGCAATGCACGCGACCCGCTCGTACGTGCTTTTGTGGATGATCTTGCTTTCGGTTGGCCAAGCCCGGAAAGTGCATATCATGCCCACGTGAATGTGTTTGTAGCGATAGACGCCGCTGTAGAAATGCACCGATCAATTGTGGTGCCTCGGCTTGTAGCAGCTATCAATAAGCTATCGGCAAGCGGTATCCCTGACGCAGTGCGTTTCGCTGCCGCAATGACGGTACGCGTTAGTGAGGCGGGAGAGTTGGTCAGCGAAGCTACGCAGGTTGTTCTGAAGACTTGGCTCAAGCAAGACGATGCAGATGATAAAGGATTTGCGGTCAAGGCCGCGCTTAAATTGGGCTGGTGGCGCGAGGACGCGCTCAAAGCACTTGAGACACTCGGTGCCGACCAGCTGGTTGATGTTACCGATCCCCCTGCAGAAATTATATCTCGTGTCGCTCAGATCTATGGGACTGCGTCAAACTGGAATGAAGCCAATGCGCTCGCTGGTAGCATTGCCAACCCTCTCGCTGATCGCTTTTCGCCGGAAGATATCGCTGGTGTGTTTAGTGCCACAAACAACGGGGCTGACCTTCGAGGAAGCCTTGGTTTTCGTGAGTTCATCAAGCTGCTTTATGCCAAGAATGAGATCAGCAATGCCGACCTTGAGTCTCTCTTGGATGAGCACCATTTGGAAGCCTACAAGCGGGCTGAGCAAACGGTGGCAAGTTGACTAGACGATTGTTGCACAACTTTTCATAAGGACTCCGAAAACTGAACCAGAGTGGAGGGCTGCAGCGACTTGTGGCCATTCACGCCCAACGCAGCAACGGCAACTCTTAGCTCGATTTGGAATCTGGCTGAGATCCCCACGAATGTCCGGAGGGCGATCTGACCAATAGGGTCCAACTTGGTCACTGCCGCCAGTTTCTCGATTGGTTTGCTAGGATGCTCGCTTCACCAATCGCTATCAGGTCGCCAACATAGTCTTTCAAATAAGAGCCATGTTGTGGTGGCGATCGCTCGGTTGCTAATGACATTGCTCTTGCAAAGCCCATTGCTAAGGAAGCAGAATCTGCCTGCCACCACTTTTCGAACTGTGCAGATAGCTTGGCTTCGAGATCTAGAAGGTTCTCGGCATCAAGGAAAAGTAGGGGAGCAACCTGTGCGATTGCTTTGTCAGCAGTTGCCAAAATAAAGCGATCAGAATCGTGATTGGAGGAAGTTGCGTGTCGGACTAGTTCGCTAAGGTAAGTAACATCCCACGCTGCGTTTTTTATGCCATTCAAAGCTCGGTCTCGATTTGGCGACCTTAGCTGTTTGAACATGCCCGCTTTGGTGGCAAACGGAGCGAAATACATCGCGCAATATATGGCTGCAGGTCCAGCGAGCATGAAATCAGAAATCATCCACTCAAGAAGCGCTAACATTCGTTCCTTTGGGCTTAGGTCAGAGAGCTCCAACTCTGCGGCCTTCAGCATTACAGTATAATTGCGTCGCCATCGGAACAGAGGTTTTGAAAGATCATATTCTTCTAGTCCTGTTGGTGCCGACAAAGGAAGTGCATCTTCCCGTCCGAGGGCAACGTCAATCCAAGCCCGTGCTTGGCCATGATCGGCCGCACGGAACCAGCGAAGCTCCTCTGACGCGTCGGCATTGCTGTTCAGGTGAGCAAGTTCGTGAAATGCGATCGATGGATCGATGTTCAGATTCACAGATTGCGCTAGAGCCATGAGGTCAACTGCGATTTGTGTTGGACCGTTTAGCGGACGGACGGCTCCATCACGCGCGATCTGGGCCATACGTGACGCGACATTGCGGTCAACAATGACAGTTGTACTCGCTTGATCAACCAACTCAGAATACAAGAATGCTTCAATCGAGGCTAAGCCTGCAACTGGAGCTATGAAGCCTGGAACCAGACAGTTGGATGCCGCCAGTCTGGTAGCAATGCTTTTGACATCATCATATGGAAAGTCGCTCCCAATTGAAAAAATGACTGTAGCATCTTCTTCTAATTCCAAGTGTTTACTCCACCTAAAAGCAAAATTGCCGTTTGTTTGAGGTTACCTCTTCACGAGTAGCGCGGTCCTATTACCAGCCACATATTCTATCAATATGAAGACGGCTGATATCAAAATATCTCCTTAGCGATCCAACAGATATCTTAGCTGAGTATTCAGATGGGCAAACCCATTGATCACGCCGTCAAAAACATGGTCAAGCGCACGGCCATACCCTTGATTTATCGTCGCAGTATCGAAACCAAGAGATTCTAAATGAGGTAGTACAGAACCTGCATCATGTGCATCTGAGATACGTAAGTCATTGTTTACAAAAAGGGCTGCAACATTGGGGTTTCGGCATGCCAAATCATCGGGCTCCGGGCTCGACCCGAATGCGTCGACTTCCTCTCCATCAGAATTCAGCCTTTCGACAACATTCAACAGCGCCTGGATTAGCCTTAGGCTGGCCAGATCTTTGATGTCTTTTCGGGCATGGCCCGCTTCTTTGAGCAGGTTACGTAGTATGGCATTTGGTATCCGCTGCCAGAGCTCATGGATACTCTTACACCTAGATAAGAAAGCCTGTTCGGTCATGGACAGAGGTGCCACTTGAGCGAGACGGGAGATTTCAGGGTAGTTTAGCCATCCATTTTGGTTGAGGTCCGTGCGAGAAAACCCGACGATGTCTTCGACAGTTGAGTTTATGCCCAAGTTCAAGTTTAAGGCAGTTAATCCGTCCCCTAAGTCTAATATTTCAGCTACGAACCTGTCCACCTTGGCAACGATATGCTCTTCGCCTAAGTCAAAAGTTTCGATTTTGGACGGGTCCAAAGCATAAGACATAGCATGAAGAATCTCGCGATCAGGCTTCGGCTTATATAACTCGCGCATAGGCACCTTAAGCAAGTTACGCCCGGTTCGAACACTCTCTGTAAAACACCACTGCCCTAGGTAGGATGGGCTGCAATGCCAACGCCCGTGTACATTAACGGGTACTGTATCGAAGAAGCTACTTTGTTCGTATCGCTCCAAGAATTGATCATCCAGATACACTGGCTCGGCGGCCACGAGGGCGTTCGCCCTGTCATGGGTCATTGGCTCACTCGCACCGGGCCATTTGACCCCATCAGCTGATTGTTCTGGGCTCAATTCAGGAGCAACGGCAACAACTGAAGCCCAGACCTGAACAAGCAATCCGCCCTTGAATTCTCGAATATCCAGCCGAAACCATCCATTCTCAGGTTCGATTAGGACGTGAGACTGACCATCCATCAACGCTCTAAGATCCTCGCAATCGGCTAACAAGCTTTCATAAAAGAAGACCCTGGCACCATACATTCCTCGCATCCAAAGGTACCGTCTCAAGTATTCGTTCGACATAATCCAACGGACGTCGCGCTGTGAAGAGAAGTAATATTGGGTAGAGACCTCGCCCTCAGCGACGCCGAATTCTGGCAACGAAAGATCGTCGTAGATGATGCGTTGCTCATCTCCACCGAGGACGCGGGATGACAGCCCCAATGCCATCCAAACCTTCTCAGACAGAGCGTAGCTATAGAACGATCCTCCGCCCCAAGACGCGACAATATAATCGTAGCCCGCTACTGAAGGCACAAACTTTGACAGATCGCCTTGGTTTTCGATGTCTGGAACCGAAAACGAAACAACTCCATGATTTGCCTCACGTACCACACTCAATGAGCCAAGATCTTTCTCTGGCACCGCAGCCATGATCATGTGAATGTATTCGCGGTTCGGTCCGTAGTGATCTTTTTCCCAACGTTTCGTTACTTCAACCTGTAGCGTTGGATCTTGCCCAACCGGTTCTAATAACGCCTGAAGTTTGGGTGGAAGTATTGCTAGAGGTATCGGAAATTCATCTTGATAGTCTGTGATCACGAGGTTGCCTCAAATTTGGACTTCAGTTTAAAAATCAAATGCTTGCGTGATTTTGTGGTTTCGCATTGATAAGATCACGCAAGCCTCTAGAATTTTTCGTCGTCGTTTGATGACTCTGCAATAGAACGTCCCGCAAGAACCTCGTAGGCCGCTGCCTGTCTATCGCGAAGTGAGCCTGGCTTTGGAGAGCTTTTTCTAATTCTGCCAGCCAGCCAGAGCAGCACCCGAGCTTCTATGCCCGTAGCGTCAGTAGCTGAGGGCGTTGGATACTTCTCTTCTAACGCGGCCACGATCTCTTGTGAAAGACTTCTGCGGTTAAGCGAAGCCATTTCTTCAACCCGGATTTTGAGATCGGCGGGAAGCATTAGCTTGAACTGAATCGGCGTGTTTTCACTCATACACACAACATGGACAATTTCTGTCCTTGAATAAACGGACATTTTATGTCCTGATAGTGATCAATCAAGAGGGAACGTGATGAAGACCACGCAGTTCAAATTGATCCTACCCGCCGATGTGAAGGCTTGGTTGGAAACTGAGGCGAAGAAAAACCTTCGCTCGCAAAGCGCTCAGATAGTTACCTGTCTCCGAACTGAGATGACGAAAGGTACCGACTCTCCACGCGCATAGGAAAGGCGAAGGACATGTCCAAATTCGATGGATCGATTGGCTCCAAAATACTTGATGAGGGAATGACACCAGCTCAATGGATCGTCGTTCTAGGTGAGAAGGACATCATCATCTCTGAGCGCACCTTGCGCGAGAAAGCTAGGGAAAAGGGCGCTTACTATTGCCTTGCCAGAACCATGCTGATCACGCCTCGACAGATCGACATCATCTATGAGGAAGGTCAGCCATGCCACTTAAAATCTACAAGCGAGGCCTCTACTACTGGGTCAAAGGGCAGGTCGAATACAACGGCAGGCCGATCACCGGCACATATCGGCGAAGCACTAAGGCATCTACAGAAGAGGGCGCACGGGACTGGGTAGCGATTGAAACTGAAATGCAGATACGTCGACATGTTGTCGGCGATGAGATCAGCAAAACATTTTCAGATGCGATCTTGCTCTACAACGCCTCCGAAGAAGACGCTGAGCGACTCATTCCAATTGTCAAAAAGATTGGGGCCATGCCGCTGACGGACATCACAGGCGCTTTGTTGAAGGGGTTTGGGCCAGATTGGAAACCGATGGCATCGACCGATACTTGGTGGAGGGAAATCGTTACACCAGCAAGCGCTGTCATCAATAATGCACACCAGTTATTGGGAACGCCTCTCATCCGCGTAAAGCCCTATAGTAAATTTGAACGCATTTCGCAGGACAAATTGCGCGACAAGCCGAGTCGTGTTGAGCGTACCCCTGCGGACAAGACGTGGATCGAGGCATTTTGCAGCGCAGCTGATCCGTACAACGCGGCGTTGGTCCGGTTCATGTTCGAGACGGCGGCGCGGATCGATCAGTCTGTTTCGTTAGTGCCTCATGATCTGCGGCCCGCCGAGAACAAGGTCAGGGTGAAGGCCCAGAAGGGACATCCCGAGAGCTGGATCACGGTATCGCCAGAGATGATGGACGAAATGCTGGCCTTGCCACCAAAGCGACCCAAGAACCGCAAGACCGATAAATTCATGAAGCCGCGCGTTTTTGGCTATGGCAGCTCGACCGGATACAACACACGCTGGAAGACCATCTGCAAGCGGGCTGGTATCCAATACCTATCCGCGCACCAAGCAGGGCGTCATGGGTTCTTCACTGAATTAGTTGTCCGGCAGGGTGTCGATCCCGTAACTGCGGCCAAAGCTGGTCGCTGGGCTGATCCTAATTTGCCGATGCGTATCTATGCCCACGCAGAGACGGATGAGGCCGATGTCAGGGCTCGTTTTCGTACAAACCATGTACAGATAGACCCTGTACAAACACCCAAACAACGGAAATCAAAGAAGGAATAGCGCTATGAACGGTTCCCTCCTAAGGGGCAGGTTGCAGGTTCGAATCCTGCCGGGGTCACCAGACTATGGTGGTTCAGGCCCGCTTAAGCCTAGCTTTGCGCAACAACATTAACTATTGTCGGCAATGATCAAGTCGGTCCCGGCTGTTCTGCAGAGGGTTTCAATTTGTGGGGGAGGCCGGGAGTCGGTTACGAAGCTGTTAACATTCGCGAGGGATGCTATTTTGGCGGGGGCTTTGCGATCGAATTTGGAAACATCCGCGGCAAGAATGATATGATCGCTTTGTTTGAAGATTGCGCGGCTCACAGCGACTTCCTGAGGATCGAAGTCTAGGATATCTCCGTCGACATGCAATGCCGAGCATCCGATTAGCGAGAAATCAAAGCGATATTGACTGGTAATATGCTGGGTGACTGCGCCTATGAGGCCGCCGTCTGACTTTCGAAGGCTGCCTCCTGTTACAATCACATCAACGTTCGGGTTTTCTGATAAAATAAGGGCGATGTGGATGTTGTTGGTGACGACAAGCAATCCCTGATGCTGGAGCAGTTCTGCGGCAACTGCCTCTGTCGTTGTGCCGATATTGAGGAAAACACAGCAGTCGTTCGGGATCAGCTTTGCGCATCGGCGTGCAATGTCTACCTTGGACGACTGGTTGAGTTGGCGGCGATCATTGTAGCCGATGTTCACGGTGGTAGAAGGCAGTACCGCACCGCCGTGCACGCGTTCTAGCTGACCGGCATCGGACAGCTCGGCGAGATCGCGACGGATTGTTTGGGGTGTCACGCCGAAATGCTCGACCAACCCTTCAACGGTCACGCGCCCTTCGCGGCGGGCGATGCCGATTATTTCAGGCTTTCGAAGTGTCGCGACCATATCACATACCTTCCGCACGACTCAGACAGCAGCGCGTTTTACTAAATCTCACAACGGATAATTGTTCTCTTGTTAATTGAAGTCCAGCGGAGCGCGCGGAAACACTGCATTGACTGGGAATCTGTGCTGAAATTCGTTTGTAAAAACATATGGATATAAAAAGCGAACAAAAAGGAACATTTTTATCTTTCTTTTGTGATCGTTTGTTGTCACAAATTGTCGCAGCGTAATATTGGCTACTGGGGGGGACACCGAATGACGGCTCATTTCGATTTGTTGGTCATCGGTGGTGGAATAAACGGTTGTGGCATCGCGCGTGATGCTGCAGGGCGCGGCTTGAGCGTAGGGCTGGCCGAGATGAACGATATCGGCTCTGCGACCTCTGGCGCTTCAACCAAATTGTTCCATGGTGGCTTGCGCTATCTTGAATATTTCGAAATCGGGCTTGTGCGTAAAGCATTGATTGAGCGCGAAATTTTGCTCAGAGCAATGCCGCATATCTCGTGGCCCATGCGATTTGTGCTGCCGTATCACAAAAGCATGCGGTTCGATTCGACCACACCCACGTCCAAACTGCTCGGCGTACTTATGCCGTGGATGAAAGGGCGCAGACCTGCATGGCTCATCCGGTTGGGGCTGTTTCTCTATGATAATCTGGGGGGACGCGAAATTCTGGAAGGGACTAAAAGCCTGGACTTGCGAAGCTCTGTTGAAGGTAAGGCGCTGAACTCCAAGTTCGAGAAAGCCTATGAGTATTCCGACTGTTGGGTTGAGGATTCGCGGCTTGTGGTGCTGAATGCCCGCGATGCGCAAGCGCGCGGCGCGACGATTATGGTGCGCGAAAAAGTCGTATCTTCTGATGTGAAGGACGGCATTTGGCATGTCACTCTTGCCAACTCGGCCTCTGGCGAGACACGTGATGTGACCGCACGTATGGTAGTGAACGCTGCGGGTCCGTGGGTAGGTGATGTGCTGCGCGGTGCATTAAAGAGTAACAGCCAGTCGGATGTGCGGCTGGTGCGCGGCAGCCATATCGTGACAAAGCGCTTGTTCGAGCATGAGAAATCATATTTCTTTCAGGGTACAGATGGCAGAATCATATTTGCCATCCCTTACGAAACTGATTTCACCCTGATCGGCACCACGGACGAGGATCACCCTGATCCGTCAGCCAAGCCTGAATGTACGCCGCAAGAGCGCGATTATCTGATCAATTTCATAAACCAGTATCTGAACAGCCCGATTGCGGCGGATGATGTAGTTTGGACCTATTCAGGTGTGCGTCCGCTTTATGATGACGGTGCCACCTCGGCTTCGGCTGCTACGCGTGACTATGTTCTGACAATGGATCATAGCCGTGGTGCGCCTGCGCTGAATGTCTTCGGTGGCAAGATAACGACATATCGTTGTCTTGCCGAAAATGCACTGGACGAGGTCAAAACAGTGTTTGCCGACCTCAAAGGGTCTTGGACCGCAGGTGTGGCACTTCCTGGTGGTGATTTTCCGGTGAACGGTGTTGACGTTCTGATTGCTGAACTGCGCGCTGCGCACACTTTTATCTCGCAACGCTGGGCAACCCGCCTGATCCGCGCCTACGGGACTGATGCGGCAAAAATGCTTGCGGGTGCGACCGCGCAGATTGATCTGGGTAAGGCGTTTGGTGCCACCCTCACAGCGCGCGAAGTCGCTTGGTTGATGGATCATGAATACGCCCGCGAGGCATCGGATGTTGTCTGGCGGCGCAGCAAACTTGGCCTGCGAATGACCAAGGAAGAGATCGCGCAGCTAGACGCGTGGATGAAAAAGAGACTTCAGAATCCGCTTGTCGCGGCAGCTGAATAAAGGGGCGTTATGACACTTGAACTCAGAGGTGTGTCGAAGGTGGTTGAGGGTGTGACGCACATCCACCCGACACAACTAACACTGGAAAAGGGAACAATGAATGTTCTTCTGGGGCCCACGCTCTCGGGAAAGACATCGCTCATGCGGCTGATGGCGGGGCTGGATGTGCCGACAACGGGTCAGGTCTTCTGGCAGGGTGTGGACGTGACAGGCATGCGCGTACAGGACCGCAAGGTCGCAATGGTCTACCAGCAGTTCATCAATTATCCGTCGATGACAGTATATGACAACATTGCCTCGCCGCTGCGGCTGATGGGCAAGTCGAAATCCGAAATTGAATCGGCGGTGCAAAAGGCCGCTGACTTGATGCAGCTTACTCCGATGTTACAGCGCAAACCGCTGGAACTGTCGGGCGGCCAGCAGCAACGCTGCGCGTTAGCCCGTGCATTGGTCAAAGATGCGGGCCTGGTCCTGCTAGATGAGCCTCTGGCAAACCTCGACTACAAATTGCGCGAAGAATTGCGCGTGGAGATTCCCAAGATTTTCGAAGAGGCAGGCTCGATTTTTGTCTATGCCACAACCGAGCCAGAGGAAGCGCTGCTGCTGGGTGGCAACACTGCCGCGATGTGGGAGGGCCAAGTGACCCAGTTTGATCTGACGCCCAAAGTGTACCGCCAACCGGTCAATGCTACGACAGCGCGGGTGTTCAGTGATCCGCCCATGAACTTTCTCAAAGTGCACAAGACGGGCGACCAGATCATATTTGGCGATAGCCAAATAGCGCCCGCCGCGGGTCCGCTGGCACGGCTGGCAGATGGAAGCTATCTGGCTGGGTTCCGCCCAAATCATCTGGAAATCACGTCGCAGTCGGCAAGCGGTATTGCCTTTGAGGCAACCCTGATCGTGACCGAGCTGACAGGCTCGGAGACATTCGTGCACCTGGACCATCTGGGCGACAAATGGGTCGGGCTGATCCACGGAGTACACGATCTGCCGCTTGGCCAGCCGCTTACGGTCCATCTGGACCCGAGCCATGTCTACATCTTCAGCGAGCAAGGCGATCTTGTCGCGCCCGCCTCGTATGCGCTTGCGGCCTGAGGGGGTATACCATGGCAAAGATCACACTCGATAACCTAGCACATTCCTATTACCCCAAACCAAAGGGCGAGGATGATTTCGCGCTCAAAGAGCTGAATCACGTCTGGGCTGATGGGGAGGCTTATGCGCTGCTTGGCTCTTCGGGCTGCGGGAAATCGACACTGTTGAACATCATCTCGGGTCTCTTGCACCCTAGTCAGGGGCGCATCCTGTTCGATGATGTGGACGTTACCCATGCAACCACTGCGGACCGCAACATCGCGCAGGTGTTCCAGTTTCCCGTTGTCTACGACACGATGACAGTGCGCGACAATCTGGCCTTTCCGCTGAAAAACCGCGGTGCCAGTGCGCAGTACATCGCGCAGCGTGTGCAGCAGATCGGCGCGATGATCGGGATGGAGGCGGAGCTGGACAAGCGCGCGCGCGGTCTGACGGCAGATGCCAAGCAGAAAATCTCTCTGGGCCGTGGTATGGTGCGTGAGGACGTGAACGCGCTGCTATTTGACGAGCCGCTGACAGTAATCGATCCGCACATGAAATGGGAATTGCGCACGCAGTTAAAGTCGCTGCACCACGAATTTGGTCATACGATGATCTATGTCACGCATGACCAGACCGAAGCGCTGACATTCGCTGACAAAGTGGTCGTGATGTATGATGGTCGCGTTGTGCAAATCGGTACGCCGCAGCAGTTGTTTGAAAAACCGGAGCATACCTTTGTTGGCTACTTCATCGGCTCACCGGGAATGAACGTGATCCCCGCCTCGGTTACGGGCAAGACGGCCACGGTTCACGGAAGCGCCATTGAATTGCAGCGCGGTTATAGCGGCCTCGATGGTAAGGTCGAGATTGGCGTGCGTCCCGAGTTTGTGTCACTGACGGAGGGTGAAGGCCTGCCTGTCCGCATCCGCCGTGTTGAGGACGTAGGCCGCCACAAGATCGTGCGTGCAGAACTGTTCGGCAACGAGATAAATATCGTCGCTGGCGAAGGCACGGCCATTTCACCCGATATGAACAAGATCACATTCGATACCAGCCATGTGAATGTCTACGTGAATGACTGGCTCATAGAGGGGGAGGCCGCCTGATGGAAAAGACAGTCAATCAAAAGGCGTGGTTCCTGATCCTGCCTGTATTGTTGCTGGTCGCTTTCTCGGCGGTGATCCCGCTGATGACAGTAGTGAATTATTCAGTGCAGGACACCTTCGGCAATAACCAGTTCTTCTGGGCGGGGTTGGAGTGGTTTGATGATATGCTGCGCTCCGAGCGTATGTGGGATGCGCTGGGCCGCCAGTTGATGTTCTCCGCGATCATTCTGACAATTCAGATTCCGTTGGGGATCTTTGTGGCGCTTAACATGCCCAAAAGCGGATTTTGGTCCAGCTTTTGTCTGGTCGTGATGTCACTGCCGTTGCTGATCCCGTGGAATGTGGTTGGTACGATCTGGCAGATTTTTGGTCGCGTTGATATCGGGCTGTTGGGCTATACGCTGGATGCGCTGGGCATCTCGTACAACTATACCCAAGACAGCTTTGCCGCTTGGGCCACGATCATTGTGATGGACGTGTGGCATTGGACCTCGCTCGTCGCATTGCTGGCCTTTGCAGGTCTCAAGTCCATCCCCGATGCCTATTATCAAGCGGCCAAGATTGATCAGGCAAGCCGCTGGGCAATCTTTCGCTACATCGAGTTGCCCAAAATGATGGGCGTGCTGATGATCGCGATCCTGTTGCGGTTTATGGACAGCTTCATGATCTATACCGAGCCGTTTGTGGTGACAGGGGGCGGGCCTGGCAACTCGACTACGTTGCTGTCGATTGATCTGGTGAAAATGGCGCTGGGGCAATTTGATCTTGGCCCCGCGGCTGCTTTCTCGATCATGTATTACCTCGTAATTTTGCTGATCTCATGGGTGTTCTACACCGTGATGACCAACCTCGATAACAAAGGGGGTTGATATCATGACCACCAAATCCACCCCGTCCGCACCTGTTGCCGCAGCGGCTAAGAAGCGGTTCAAGATTAACGGCTCGCTGATCGTGATGACGCTTTATTTGCTGTTCCTGATGCTGCCGCTTTACTGGCTGCTGAACATGAGCCTCAAAACGAACACGGAAATCCTCAATTCCTTTACGCTGTTCCCGCGTGATCTGACATTCGCCAATTACGCCACCATTCTGACAGATGCGTCATGGTACATGGGCTACGTTAACTCGCTTATCTATGTGGTAATGAACACAGTAATCAGCCTCGCAGTGGCACTGCCTGCAGCATATGCGTTCAGCCGCTATCACTTCATGGGCGACAAGCATTTGTTCTTTTGGTTGCTGACCAACCGCATGGCGCCGCCTGCTGTGTTCGCGCTGCCATTCTTTCAGCTTTATTCATCCGTCGGTCTGTTTGACACCCACATCGCCGTTGCATTGGCGCACTGCCTGTTCAATGTGCCGCTGGCCGTGTGGATCCTCGAAGGTTTCATGCGCGGCGTTCCAAAAGAGATCGATGAGACAGCCTATCTGGACGGCTACAGCTTTGGGCGGTTCTTTATCAAGATTTTCACGCCACTGATCGCCTCGGGCATCGGGGTCGCAGCATTCTTTTGCTTCATGTTCTCGTGGGTCGAATTGCTGCTCAGCCGCACGCTGACTACGGTAGATGCAAAACCCATCGCCGCAATTATGACGCGGACCCAAGGCGCCGCTGGCATCGACTGGGGCGTGCTGGCTGCGGCAGGTGTGCTCACCGTCGTGCCAGGTGCTTTGGTGATCTATTTTGTCCGTAACTACATCGCCAAGGGCTTTGCCCTAGGGCGCGTATAATCAGGAGGCTACCCCAATGGAATGGATGGCTTGGACATGGCCCACAGCAATCTTCTTTATCTGTATCGGCACCATACTGACTGTTTTTACGGTGCTGGCGATCAAGTATCCCGAAACACCCCGTAAGGGGATTTTACGAATTGAGACGACACGCGGTGACCGTCTCTTCATCACACTACTCGGCTCTGCCTTTCTGAATTTGGCATGGCTGGGGGTGGTCGGTGCGAACCAACCGTTCGCATTGATAGTCTGCCTGATCTACGCCGCAGCGGTGTTTCGCTGGGTGTAGAGTGGGGGAAGACATCAGGGTTTCTATACTCTGATGACAAAAAACGATCTCAACTTGGGAGGAAAGAATGAAACTATCACTCAATTCAAGCACAGCACTGGTGTTGTCGCTTGGGCTGCTCAGTACGCCGGCCTTTGCCGACATGGATGCTGCCAAAGCGTTCCTTGACGGCGAAATCGGAGAGCTGTCCACCCTGTCGCGCGCGGATCAGGAAGCGGAAATGCAGTTCTTTGTGGACGCAGCCAAGCCGTATGAAGGCATGGAAATCAAGGTTGTTTCCGAGACAATCGCCACGCACCAATACGAGAGCGAAGTGCTTGCACCCGCTTTCGAGGCTATCACAGGTATCAAGGTCACTCATGACCTGATCGGGGAAGGCGACGTTGTTGAAAAGCTGCAAACGCAGATGCAGTCGGGCGAGAACATTTATGACGCCTATATCAACGACTCTGATCTGATCGGTACGCACTGGCGCTACAAGCAGGTGCGCAATTTGACCGACTGGATGGCGGGCGAGGGCAAAGACGTCACGCTGCCAACGCTGGATATCGAAGACTTCATCGGTACGTCCTTTACGACTGGTCCCGATGGTAAGCTGTACCAGTTGCCGACCCAGCAGTTCGCGAACCTTTATTGGTTCCGCTATGATTGGTTCAACGACGAAAAGAACAAGGCCGACTTCAAAGCCACCTTTGGCTATGACCTGGGCGTGCCCGTAAACTGGTCCGCCTATGAAGACATTGCCGAATTCTTTACCGGCCGCGATCTGAGCCACCTCGGTGTCGAGGGCGAAGTGTTCGGCAACATGGACTACGGCAAAAAAGACCCGTCTCTCGGCTGGCGCTACACCGACGCGTGGATGTCCATGGCAGGTATGGGTGATGTGGGTGAGCCGAACGGTTTGCCAGTGGATGAATGGGGTATTCGCGTAAACGAGAACTCCCAGCCGACCGGCTCGTGCGTGGCGCGCGGCGGTGCGACCAACTCTCCCGCAGCAGTCTATGCTGTTACCAAAGCGATTGAATGGCTTGAAAAATACTCGCCACCAGCCGCTGCGGGCATGACATTCTCCGAAGCAGGGCCAATCCCTGCGCAGGGTAATGTCGCACAGCAGATGTTCTGGTACACAGCCTTTACCGCTGCAACAGTCGAGCCTGACCTGCCGGTGATGAACGAAGATGGCACGCCCAAGTGGCGCATGGCACCTTCGCCACACGGTGTGTACTGGAAAGACGGCCAGAAGATCGGCTATCAGGATGCCGGCTCTTGGACGTTGATGGAATCGACACCCGTCGACCGCGCACAGGCGGCTTGGCTCTATGCCCAGTTTGTTGTGTCCAAGACTGTCGATCTCAAGAAGTCTGATGTGGGTCTGACCTTCATCCGCGAGTCAACCATCGACTCCGAGCACTTCACCGAGCGCGCACCCCGTCTGGGTGGTCTGGTAGAATTCTACCGCTCGCCCGCGCGCGTCCAGTGGTCGCCAACAGGGACCAACGTGCCTGATTATCCAAAGCTGGCGCAGCTGTGGTGGCAGAACATCGGCGATGCAATGTCCGGTGCGAAAACACCTCAGGAGGCATTGGACACTCTGTGTGCCGATCAGGAAAAAGTACTGGCCCGTCTTGAGCGCGCAGGCGTTCAGGGTGATCTGGGTCCTGTCCTGAACGAGGAAATGAGTGCCGAGCACTGGTTCTCACAGCCAGGCGCACCCTACGCCAAGCTGGAAAATGAAGACGAGGAACCACAGACCGTCCCTTATGACGAGCTGATCAAATCCTGGCAGTAAGCCGGATCTTGTCGGTGCGAAGCGTTTCTTGCGCTTCGCACCACTTTTTTACCAAATTGGCACGCACCTCTTGCGCTTTCGGCGTAATGCACGCGACGATTTGACGATATCCAAACACATGAGACATACCGATGAAGTATATTCTGGCGATTGACCAAGGCACCACATCGACCCGCGCTATTCTCTTTGACGAGGCGCTGAACCCCGTGGCTACCTCGCAAGAGGAATTCGAGCAGATATTCCCGCAGTCGGGTTGGGTCGAGCATAATGCAGATGATCTGTGGGCCACGACTGCCGGCACTTGCCGCGCGGTGATCGAGCGTGCGTCGATAGACGCCACCAATATCATTTCCATCGGAATTACCAACCAGCGTGAAACCACTGTGGTCTGGAACCGCAACACAGGTAAGCCCATTCACAATGCGATCGTCTGGCAAGACAGACGTACCGCCGATTATTGCAAGGTGCTGCGTGACGAAGGACATTCCGAGATGTTCGCAGATCGCACAGGCTTGCTGATCGATCCCTATTTTTCGGCGACCAAGTTGAAATGGTTGCTGGACAACGTCGAGGGTGCGCGCGCAATGGCTGCCCGTGGTGAGCTGTTGTTCGGCACAGTCGACACTTTCCTGATCTGGAAGCTGACAGGCGGAAAGGTGCATGCCACCGATGCCACGAACGCCGCGCGCACCATGTTATATGACATCCGCAAAGGGCGGTGGAGCCAGACGATCTGCGATCTGTTTGACATCCCGATGGATATTCTGCCCGAAGTAAAAGACAGCGCCGCTGATTTCGGGGCATGCCGTGCCGATCTGTTTGGCCGCGCAATCCCGATCTGCGGGGTTGCAGGTGACCAGCAGGCCGCAACGCTGGGGCAGGCGTGTTTTGAACCAGGGATGTTGAAGGCGACCTATGGCACAGGCTGTTTTGCGTTGCTGAATACGGGTCATACGCCTGTCCGCTCTAACAACCGCTTGTTGACCACCATCGCCTATCAGTTGGATGGTAAGCCAACCTATGCCCTCGAAGGGTCGATCTTTATTGCGGGGGCTGTGGTGCAATGGCTGCGCGACGGGCTGAAGATGATCCGTGAGGCGTCGGACACGCAGCCCTTGGCAGAACGCGCCGATCCCTCCCAATCTGTCGTTCTGGTGCCTGCGTTCACGGGTCTTGGTGCGCCGTATTGGAACCCCGAATGCCGCGGTGCGATATTCGGGCTGACCCGCAATTCCGGTCCCAACGAATTGGCCGCTGCAGCGTTGGAAAGTGTGGGCTATCAGACGCGTGATCTGTTGGAAGCGATGCAAGCCGATTGGACCACAGGCGATACAAAAGCTGTGCTGCGCGTCGACGGGGGCATGTCTGCCTCGGATTGGGCGATGCAGTTTTTGGCCGACATCATTGCCGCCCCTGTTGATCGCCCGAAGGTGTTGGAGACTACAGCGCTGGGCGTGGCGTGGCTGGCCGGTATGAAAGCCGGTGCCATCCCTGCACAGGATGAATTTGCACGCCAATGGGCGCTGGATCGGCAGTTTGAGCCGAGCATGCCAGAAAGTGTCCGCACCCAAAAGTATGCCGCTTGGCAACGGGCGGTTAAAAGCACGCTGGACTATTGATATGACACTCACAACCGCGCCGTTCTCTATCAATTGCCCGACCAGTATCCAATTCGGCGCTGGCGTTAGTCGTGCGGTGGTGGATGTGCTGCCCGCAGGCTGCATGCGTGTTGCTGTTGTACGCGGCAAGTCGGGCATTGCGGCACAACAAGTGATCAAAGATCTTGAGGCCGCAGGCTGTGACGTGGCCGAGGTAATCTGTGCGCAAGAGCCAACGGTCGCCGCGATCAATGTCGCGGTTGCGGCCTTGCGCAACCAGAACACGCACGCAGTAGTGGCCTGTGGCGGGGGGGCCGTAATGGACGCAGGCAAAGCGATTGCTTTTTGCCTTGGCAATAATCTGCGTTTGACCAATGACTTTGCCGAGGTCCCTGCAGACCTGCTGTCGGAACCGTCGCGTATTCCCTGCATTGCGATCCCCACGACTGCTGGCACGGGGGCCGAAGTGACGTCAAATGCTGTTCTTGAGGTTGAGGCCCTTAACGTCAAACTGAGCTTGCGAGGCAAATCACTCTTTCCAGCCCATGCCTTTGTAGATCCTGATCTGATGATGTCTGCACCCGCGCATGTCGTGCTTGGCTCGGGTCTTGATGCGGTTGTGCAAACGGTGGAGGCCTATACCTCTTGTGCTGCTACGCGATTTTCTGATGCCCTAACTGGGGCCAACCTTACGTTAGGTCTTCGCGCCCTGAAAGGTGTGGTTGAGGCACCTGATGCAGCGCATTGGGCGGATATGGCGTGGGTTTCCATGAGCAGCGGTTTGGCGCTGGCAAACAGTGGCTTGGGGGCAGCGCATGGGGTGGCTTCTGTCTTCGGGGCGAAGTTCAATGCACCACATGGGGCGGTTTGTGGGGCGCTGTTGGTGCCTGTGCTGCGCCAGAATATGTCCCGTGCCGAAGTAGGATCATCTCCAGAGAGACGGCTTCGCGCATGCTTTGCCGCCATTGCAGAGGTTTTTCAGCCCATAAATGGTCAGGACGCGTTAAGCGGATTTGAACAATGGACGCGGCAACACCAGCTACCGAGCCTTGGCTTCTACGGAATGACCCCTGACCAGATTGATGATTTGGCCGCGCGCTCTTGTGGCGCGTCATCAAGCAAAAAGAACGCGGTTCTGCTCACTGCCGCTGACTTCTCAGCAATACTCGAGGCAGCACTTTAAGTCCTACAAGCAGGTCTTGGAAAACTCTTCGGGTAGCACTGGATTAATTGCGTCAGAAATGTTAGCGCAAACATATATCAGCTTTCAGACATGACAGATGCAGGAGATATGCCATGACACGTGTAGCAATCAACGGATTTGGACGGATCGGGCGGAACGTCCTGCGTGCGATAATAGAGAACGGGCGTGATGATATCCAAGTCGTTGCAATCAACGATCTTGCTCCGGTGGAAACCAATGCGCATCTGCTACGCTATGACAGCGTGCATGGCCGCTTCCCGGGCGTAGTGACGACGACAGAAGATTCACTGGATGCGGGCACCGGTCCCATCCGTGTAACCGCAATCCGCAACCCTGCTGACTTGCCATGGTCGGATGTAGACATCGTTCTGGAATGTACAGGCATTTTCAAATCAAAAGAGGCATGTGCAGCCCATCTGGAAAACGGGTCCAGCCGTGTGTTGATCTCTGCTCCAGGGAAGGACGCTGATAAGACAATCGTATTTGGCGTGAACCATGAGACGCTGACCAGCGGCGATCTGGTTGTCTCGAACGCTTCATGCACAACAAATTGCCTTGCCCCAGTAGCGCAGGTTTTGGCGGATAGTGTCGGGATCGAAAAAGGGTTTATGACAACGATTCATAGCTACACTGGCGATCAGCCTACACTGGATACGTATCACAGCGACCTCTATCGCGCCCGTGCAGCGGCCTTGTCGATGATACCCACATCAACGGGTGCTGCAAAAGCTGTCGGGCTGGTATTGCCTGCGTTGGCCGGCAAGTTGGACGGCGTGGCGATCCGTGTGCCTACGCCGAATGTGTCGGCTGTAGATCTGACATTCGAGGCCAGCCGCGACACCACGGTAGAGGAGGTAAATGCTGCTATTTGCGCGGCTGCCGATGGCAGGCTCCAAGGTGTGCTTGGCTATACGGACGCCCCACTTGTTTCGATGGATTTCAACCACGATCCACATTCATCTGTCTTTGCCACAGACCAGACCAAGGTTATTGGTGGGCGCATGGTGCGCATTCTGGCGTGGTATGACAACGAATGGGGCTTTTCCAACCGCATGCTCGATACTGCTGCTACGATGGGCCGGTTGATCTAGACGCCTTTGCAACGCCGCCGTCCGTTAAGGTAAGGGTGTTTAAGTAGTATCCGAAACTGCTATGCTTTTAAAATGCGTTTAGCGGGGGCGGCAAGGTGAAGGTCCGGAACAATGCTGCGTGGTGGTTCATAGCGCCCGCTGTCGCCATTCTGGCGGTGGTTGGCGTTGTGCCCCTTGTGGCTGTCTTCAACTTTTCCTTCTTTGACATTTTCACAATCCAAAGCCGCTATTGGGTTGGCGCAGAATGGTATGCCGATCTGTTGGGTTCACGCGATTTCTACGCTAGCCTTGGTCGTAGTTTACTGTTCTCGCTGCTGGTCATCCTGTTGCAGTTTCCATTGGGTATATTTCTGGCCAAGCTGATCCCCGAAAACAGGCTTATCAGTGTAGCGCTCCTGATGCTTGTCTCACTGCCGCTGGTGATCCCGTGGAACATGATCCCGATGATCTGGCTTAACATGCTGCATCCGATCTTTGGGGGGTTAACAGCAGTCTTTGCGGACTTGGGCGTGAGTTTTGATTATAAATTCAATGCGGTACATACCTATATTCTGCTGGTGATGGTCGATACGTGGCATTGGATCGGTCTTGTGATCGTTCTGGCCTATGCTGGCCTTTCGAGTATTCCCAAACCCTATTATCAAGCTGCGGAAATTGACGGTGCTACCCGTTGGCAGGTGTTTCGCTATATCGAGTTGCCAAAAATTGCGGGTGTTTTGATGATGGCTTTGCTGTTGCGCACAGTGGACAGCATGATGATCTATACCGAGGCTTTTGCGATTAACGCAGGCGGGCCAAATGGTGCGACTACTTTTCTGTCGCTGGGGCTGGGAGAGGAGATCAACGCGTTTAACTATGGTCCTGCTGCCGCCCGCTCAATCGTGTATTTCCTGCTGGTGCTTCTGATTGCGTGGGGCTTTCGCACTGCAATGACACAACACAAGGACAGCTGAATGATTACGTTTGGCCCATTTGCGCTGCGATTGTTTTGTTTTGGCATGTTGGCAGCGTTCATTTTGGGGCCATTGCTGCAGACATTCATGCTCAGTCTCACTGTAACGCTGCCGCGGGACGGTGTTGTGGTCGGTCAGTTTACGCTCGGTAATTACGTAAAGGTTTTTACTCGGCCTGATCTGGTCTCGGCGCTGCTTAATTCTGTGATGTACGTGAGCGCGAATGTGGCGTTAACCATCGCGGTTTCATTGCCTGCCGCCTATGCGCTGTCGCGGTTCCGCTTTGTAGGGGACCGTCATATCATGCTGTTGCTATTGGCGTTTCGGTTGACCCCGCCAGTGGTCTTGTCACTGCCGGTATTTCTGCTTTTTGCAAAGCTGAATCTCCTGAATAATCCGCTGGGCATTGCGCTGGTGCATTGTTTGTTCAACATTCCCATCGCGACTTGGATACTGGAGAGTTTCATCTCGGCAATTCCCAAAGAGTTTGACGAGACAGCATTCCTAGACGGCTATTCGCGCGCACGGTTTTTCAGAAAGTTGCTTATCCCTGCCATTGCACCGGGCATCGGGGTGGCGTGCTTTTTCTGCTTTATCTTCTCATGGGTCGAGGTGGTATTTGCACGCATCCTGACCTCGACAGGGGGCAAGCCCATTGCCATGGCAATCGAAGGGCTGTTCGGTTTTACGACCGACATCGGATTGGTTAGTGCGATGACAATAGCATCGCTTATTCCGGGCGTGGCACTTATCTTTTTTGTCCGTGATCATATTTCCAAAGGGTTCCAGATACGCACGTGATCAGCGCTCACAGTTCTGCCCCTGCTTTGAATTCCTGCCATTTCAGGTGCGCCGCAGCCCCGATGCGTGTGATGGTTTCCGGCGGTAGTTTTTGTGGCGCATCCGCTGCCAATGCACGATCCAGCATGGGAGAGGAGGTCTGGGTGGCAAGTTCTGCCGCCAGCATACCCGACAGCGTGCCGCGCGTTGTGCCAAGACCGTTCTGACAGCAGGCTGTGAATAATCCTTCCTCGACTTCGCTTACTGCGCTGACATTGTTGCGGCTCAGACATAGGCGCCCCCCCCAACGATGGGCCATTGCTACGTCACCCAGCATAGGAAATCGCGCGGCAAAGGCGCGGTCATGGTCGCGGCCTACTCGGGCGATCCGCTTGTGATCGACCTCCATCGAAGGATTAAAGGTAAAGCGGTTGCGGATGATGATCCTGTCTCCTTGGGGTGACGGAATACGCCTGACGGTGGTGCCCATCGGATCAGCGGGTGTGACGCCCCAAACGCGCTGGCCGCCCAGTTTTGTAGCCTCGACGTCGCTCAGCGCGCGCGTCATTGACGCATAGGTAAACACATGCATCAGACGCTGTTTGAGAAAGCCAAAGCTGTTGAGATGCCCGTTCACCGCAAGGATCACTTTGGGTGCGGTCACTTTACCCGCTGGCGTCGTCGCAACCCAACCGTCCTGCCGTTCCAGTGCTGTAACGGGGCTGTTCTCAAATATCTGGATGCGGTTTGAGGCCAGACCCCGTGCTGCTGCACGAATGAACGCGGCAGGCTGGATCATCACTGTACCCGCAGTGAACAATCCGCTGCGGTAGTAATCTGTGCCCGTCATGGTGCGCATGGCCTTGGCATCCAGTAACTCGAACGGTTCGCCCATCGAGGTGAGGTGCGTTGCATACTCGCGGTTATGCGCATCACCTTTTGCAGTTGCGGCTGCATTCACCTTGCCGCATGGGTCAAACACGCTTTGGCCCATCCCGAAATCCCCCGCCATCTGCGCGGCAAAGCGGATCGCATGGCGGTTATCTTGGGTCAGCGCCACGTCATGTGCCAATGCACCGCCATAGTCTGACGATGATAGATCATGCGGCAGATCTATCATAAAGCCCGAGTTGCGGCCTGCTGGCCCTTCGGCCACGCGCCGTGCTTCCAGCACTATTATCTGGTCGGTAGGGCACAGCTGTGACAACCTGCGCGCAGCGGCCAGTCCGGCAAAACCCGCCCCGATGATGATCCAGTCTGCCCGCAGATCACCCTGTACGGATTGCGCAGGGGGGTGATCGGGCAAAAGAGCGTTCCATGCCGCTGGTCCCGGATCGACGGGCAATTTGCTGACCGCAATCTTGCTCATTCTATAGGTCCTGATTCAGCGCATCTGCTGCGGGTATCTCCCTTTCGCGGCGGGCGATGTAATCCAGTAATGCATCACTCGTTGCAGCGTCCAGTGAGGGCTCTTCGTATTCGTTCAGCAGGTCTTGTGCGCGTTTCAGCGCGCGCTCGTTGATCTCGACCGCGCCGTTGGCTTGCCATTGCTCAATGCTGTCATTGTCGAACATCTCGGGCATGAAAAATGCCTGCTGAAAGTTCTCCAATGTATGGGGGTGGCCTAGATAGTGCCCGCCTGGCCCCACATCGCGCACAGCTTGCATCCCTTCGTCGAAATCAGACCAGTTTATGCCTGTTGCCATGCGGTGGCCCATCGCGCATTGCTCGGCATCCACAACGAATTTCGCCATGGAGCAGTGCATGCCCGCTTCGTTCCAGCCAGCGGAATGCCAGATGTAATTTGCGCCAGACATCAGGACCGACATCATGGTTGTGGCACTCTCGTATCCTGCTTGGGCATCAAACGTCTTGGCCCCGCCCAGCGTGTTCGACGTGCGCCACGGCACATTATAGTGCCGTGCCATCTGGCCGATCATCATATTCATCAGGCTGATTTCCGGCGTGCCTGCCATGGGTGCGCCCGATTTCATTGAAACCGTTGACAGGTAGTGACCATAGATTGCAGGCATTCCTTTTCGGATGACTTGGGTATAGGCAAGGCCGCTCAGCGCCTCGGCGTTGAGTTGTGCCACCGAAGGCGCAACCCCCGCAGGTGTGTTGGCCCCGCCCAACACAAAAGGCGAACACAAAACAGGCTGATTATACTTCGCAAAAGCCCGCATCGCGCCCAGCATCGTCTCGTCCCAGACCAACGGCGAATTGCCATTGCAGTTTCCCGTCACGACGGGGTGGGTCTGCATATAGTCAGCGCCAAACAGGATGGCGCACATCTCCATCACGTCCTCGGCGTTCTTGGGGCTGGTGGTCATGCCCATAAAGGTTTTGTCCGAATACTTCATCGAACTGTAGGTAATGCGCAGATGTCGCTGGCTGATCGGGTGATCATACGGCTCGACGATATGGTGCGCCGAGGAATGGATCGCAGGCAGCATATGGCTCAGCTTGTGAAAATCGCCCAAATCCTTGAGCGTCGGGTTGCGCCGCACATCATCCAGACCGCGCAGGTAGGGTGCGCCGGTCATGGGCACAAATATCGCATGATCATTGCCAAAGGGCAGGTTGTTGGCCGGATTGCGGGCGTGATACGTAAAGGATGCGGGTATGCTGGCGATGAGTTCGCGCAAAAGACCCCGATCAATATGCACCCGCTCTCCACGCACATCGGCACCTGCGCGTTTCCAGTCGGCAAGTGCGATTTCATCGCGAAACACCACGCCTACGTCCTCGAGAATAGCGAGAGAGGCTTCGTCAATCCGTGCGACTTGTTCGGGGGACATGGGTTCTGTTAGCGGGATGCCGCGTTTCAAAGCGGGCAACATCTGGGTGTCGCGCTGCTGGCGAATGGCACGGCGCGCCCCGCGCCCGCGCCGCGTGGTGCCGACTGCATCAACGCTCATGCGATGTTATCCCCGTCGGTCGGGTCGGTCAGGTCAATCCAGATTGTCTTGATCTCGGTGAATTGGTCATGGGCATGAATGCCATTGTCCCGCCCGCCAAAACCCGACTGCTTGTAGCCGCCGAATGGTGTAGCGATATCGCCTTCGCCGTAGCAATTCACAGTCACAGTGCCTGCGCGAATATCACGCGCTGCACGGATCGCGCGGCGGGTATTGGCGGTGAACACACTTGCCGCCAAGCCGTACACCGTTTGGTTGGCAATTTCGATGGCCTCGTCATTGCTACCAGCGGTAATGATCGACAGCACAGGCCCGAAAATCTCCTCGTGGGCGCGTGGGTCGTCTTTGGCTACGTCATAAATTATTGGCGCAATAAAAGGTCCCTCACCGCGATCTGTCGCTTCCAGAAAACTGCGTACTTTTGCACAGTGGTCTGCATCGATCATCGCGCCGATATGGTGGGCGGGGTCAAGCGGATCACCTGTTTTCCAGTCGCGCAGGCGCGCCTGTATCCGCTGAATCAATGCGTCTTTGACATCCTTATGCACTATCAATCGCGAGGTTGCCGAACAGTTCTGCCCGCCGTTCCAAAAGGCGGCATTGACCACATGGGCGGCAACGTGATCCAGATTTTCCGCATCATCGAACACGACGGCAGGGTTCTTGCCACCGCATTCCAGTACGATTTTCTTAAGGTTGCTGTCCGCTGCATAATGCAGAAAACGCCGCCCCGTCTCGGTTGAGCCGGTAAAGCTGACCATGTCCACATCCATGTGGCGGCCCAGTGGCTCTCCTACGGATGGACCATCACCAGGTAAAACCTGTAAAACCCCATGCGGCACGCCAGCTTCGGTGGCTAACTCCGCCACCCGCAAGGCTGTCAGCGATGTCTGCTCGGCGGGTTTGACAATCACGCTGCAACCGGCGGCCAGCGCGGGGCCAATTTTCCACGCCAGCATCATCAACGGGAAATTCCACGGCAGCACGGCACCGACTACGCCAATAGGTTCGCGCACAATCACTGACAGAGCGTCGTCTCCCGTCGGGCTGGTTTGATCATAAATCTTATCTACGGCCTCGGCGTGCCATTTGATGCAGGCGATGGTTTCGGGGATATCGACAGTCTCGCAATCAAGGATCGGTTTGCCGCTATCAAGGCTCTCCATCACGGCCAATTCGCGGCGGTTGCGGGTCAGCAGTTTGCAGAACTGGATCAGAACGTCTTTACGGTCGGAAGGGTGGCGTTTTGACCAAGTGCCTTGGTCGAAAGCTCCGCGCGCTTTTTCAACCGCAAAATCGACATCCTGCGCGCCGCAGCCTGCAATCTGGGCGATAGCATCGCCCGTGGCGGGATTGGTTGTGATGAATGTGGCACCTGTACCTGCGCGGTATTTCCCGTCGATAAAAGCGGCACGGGGAACGTCGAGGTTTTGCGCAATGGCGCGGTATTCAGCATGGGTGAGCAGATCGGTCATATCGCCTCTCCTGTGATGGCACTGAGCGTGGTGTTCATAGTGCGGATCACTTCGGCCAACTGGCGTTTGTCATCCTTGTCGAGCGGTTGCAGTGGTTTGCGTGGCGGGCCTGCATCAATGCCGCGCAGGGTTAGGCCGTATTTGATGCATTGAACAAACTTGCCACCTTGCTCCAGCACGCTCATCAGGGGCAGCATCGCAGACATGATTGCGCGGCCCTTGGTAAAGTCCCCCTCGACCACACATGCGCGGTAGAGCGCGATGTGCGCTTCGGGAGCAAAGTTTGACCCCGCACAGACCCATGATCGTGCGCCCCATGCAAAAAACTCCAGCGCCTGATCATCCATTCCGCAACTCATTGCGATGTGGGGGTAACTGCGTGCCAGCAGATGCACACGGTTGATATCCCCCGAGCTTTCCTTGATCGCGCAGAAATTCGGGCTGCGGCCCAGACGATCCAGTGTTTCCTCGTCCATGCTGACCGACATACGGCCGGGGTAGTTGTAGAGCATCACAGGCAGGTTGGCTGCGCGGTCTATAGCCAGTGCATGCAGGGCAATTTCGCGGCCCGTGGGGTAGGCGTAGGGGGGGGTTGCGACCAGCAGCGCGTCCGCACCTGCGGACTTGGCAGCTTGTGCGTAGCGGATACTGTCTTCGGTCCGAATAGCGCCCGTGCCCACGATCATCGGCACGCGCCCCGCGATCAATTCGGCGCAGCGGTTCATCATCCACACCCGCTCTTCCTCGGTCTGGGCGTAGTATTCACCGGTAGAGCCTGCAATCACCAAACCGTGCACACCAGCCGCGATCAGATACTCGATGGTTTGGGCCAGCGCCGCCTCGTTGCATGAAAAGTCGTCGTGGTAAGGCGTAACAACAGGGGTGTAGATTCCTTCAAACTGCATTCTTGTGGTCTTTCATTGAAATAACGTCCAACGGCAATGGATCAGGGCGGACATAGTTTTCGATCTGGTCACGCGATAAATCCCAGTGCTGCAGGGTCAAATCGATTGCCAAGGACGGCTCGCGCGCCTCTATCGCCGAGATCATGGCATCGTGCTGATCTATAGCTTTGCTGACCCGCCCCACATCCGCCTCCGAGTGAGGGCGAAAGAATGTCTGGCTTAGCCGTGTATGGTCGATCAACATCCGCTTGAGGCTTGCAAAAAGATACGGGTTTTGAGCCATTTCACCGATGATTTCGTGGAAGCGGTGATTCAGAAGGGCTGCCTGCTCTGTCTCGCGGGCCTTGGCTGCAATCGTGAACGCTGCTTGCGTTTCCTTCAGGTCGTCCAGCTGTCTGCCGGTCCGGTTTTCCGCGGCCTGACGCGCAACCGAGGAATAGACCAGTGGCGCGGTCTGGAAAAAGACCCGCATTACCGAAAGGTCCATCGAGACAACCTTGGCACCGCGGTTTTCCTCCAACCGCACATAGCCGTCACCTGCAAGACGGTGCAGAATTTCACGCAATGGCGTCCGAGAAATACCATAGCGCTGTGACAGGCTCACCTCGTCCAGATCAGAGCCCGGAGCGATGTCTTGCGAAAGGATGCGCTTGCGTAGGTCTTCGACGCAAAGGGTCTTTTTGTTCATGAGGACTCCAGTGTTGTACAAATTGTATACAAACATCATACAGACGGTGTCAACTTCCTGTTTTTCGCGCGATATTGCGATTGCAAAAACAACTGTCTGGTTTGTCACGCCGGGACCGCAGCGTTAGAGTGTGGAGGCAGCGGGATCAGGGAAATGCGAATGTTTGAGCGGTACGCGATTTTCTATTGCCCATCAGGGGCTTTGGCACAGTTCGGCGCTGCTTGGCTGGGATGGGATAATGGGGCAGGTCATGCGGTGCATCATCCGCCGTTGGATATTCCCGACATCGCGGCGATGACTGCCAAACCTCGCAGGTACGGGCTGCATGCCACGCTCAAAGCGCCGTTTCACCTTAGGCACGGTAAATCGCCCGATGATCTTTACCAGATAGCGCAGGACTTTGCGGCGCATACACCGGCGGTTGATCTGGGTCGGTTGGCGCTGCGCTATGAAAACGGTTTTATTGCGCTCCGTCCTCTTGCCGATCAGCCTGCGTTGCGGGCACTGGCGGCTGCTGTGGTTCGACAGTTTGATCCGCTGCGCGCACCGTTAGAGGAGGCCGCAATTGCGCAGCGCCGCAAGGCACGGCTGAGCGCGCGACAGGATGCGCAGATGCTGGAATGGGGTTATCCGTATATCTTTGACGACTATCACTTTCATCTGACCCTCACAGGACGGATAAAACCTGCGCAAGCGCAGACCGTCATGGATGGGCTTGCGCCACAGGTCATGCCCCTATTGCCTGATCCGCATTTGATGGACGCCATCACAATCATGGGCCAAGACGCGCAGGGCATGTTCCATCAGGTTGAGCGGTTTGCCTTGATATCTTGAGACATAATTCTGGCGCCTCTTAAGAAAGTGCTTTGATAGTTAACAAAGTATGTGGATGATCCTTCCCTAACGTCAGACAAGAAGTTGCAGTGTTGCGATGCTGTGTCTGTGGGGGCTGACGGATATATTTAAGGAATTGATTCATGGATCATTATGACCTCGTTGTAGCTGGCGCCGGATTGACCGGTCTAACGGCTGCATATCGCTGTGCGCAAGCTGGCAAAAGCGTTCTGGTGCTCGAGGCGCGGAACCGCGTGGGCGGACGTACGCTGACAGTCACCGATACCTATCAGGGCAAGCCCAGCCATTTTGACCTAGGGGCGCATTTCATCGGGCATGAAGCATACCAAGCCTCCGTCTGGAACATGGTAGAGGAACTGGGGCTAGAGACCTTCAAGCAGTACGAAGGCCCCGAAAATGTAATGCCCACGCCCGATAAGTTCTGGGCAGGGCAGGGCGCGAATTTTCAGGCCTCAAAGATGGACACTGCCAGTCCCGACATCGAGACCTATATCGGCACAACGATCCCGAAATCGGCCGCAGGCCAAGCCTATATTCTGTATCTCGAGCAGCTGTCACAATCAGTCTGGCTGACCTCCCCTGAGAAGACGCCTAACGCCGAGGCCTTGGACAAACTGTCGGTCTGGGATTGGGTTTGCCGCACCGACTTGCCTGGCTATGGCGTACCAGTCCAGCCTGATGTGGGTTCGATCACAACAGACTTCGGTAATATCCCGAACGCGTTTCGGGCGTTGACACGGATGCTCTGCCGCGTTGGGTTTTCAGCCGAGCCTGAAGAGATTTCGATGCTGTGGCTGATGTTCTATATCCGCTCCAGTGGCGGATTGCAGATGTTCCAATCTTTGCGTTTTCCTGTTCAGGGTGCGCAGGGCTATCGCTTGAAGGATGGTGCGCAGTCCATTGCGCTGACGCTCACGGAAAAGCTGGAGGTGTTGCAACCTGGCTGCATCAGATTGGGTGAGCCGGTCGAGAGCTTGCGCATGAATGCACAGGGCGAATTTACCGATGTGATTGTGGGGGGCAGCCAGATCTGCACCGCCGGTCAACTGTTGGTCGCCATGTCGCCAAAACTCAGCAATACGATCAAATACTATGACGCGAACAACAACGTCATTCTGGACCGCTCCAGCATCGCGGATGCGATGCCAAACTCGCATATGGTGATGAGCTATGTCACCTTTGACACCGCGTTCTGGCGCAATGATACCAACCAGCGGACAGGGCGCATAAACGGTCTGCCGATGCCTGACGAGGTCAATGTTGCAGAATATGGTCTGTCGGGTGATGCGCTGTGTACTGATGGTCCTGTGGTTTGGACGATGGATAACTGTTCTGCCGAAGGGCAGCCTGCGCTCTTTGCCTTTGTTGTGGGGGATGCTGCACGGAATCTGCCCACCAAGTCCGATCGCGAAGCTGCTGTGATGGATATTCTTTCAAAGCTATTTGATCCTGTGGGCAAGCTGGCTGGCCACAACCCCGTGTATAACGAGCTTGACTGGAACGCTGAGCAATACTCGATGGGGTGCCCTGCTGCGCATTTTGGTCCGGGCGAGTTTTTGAAGAACCGAAACGAGGTTCTTTTGACACCGGGCAATGGCGCATACGCAGAGAAAACAGGCCTCTACTTTGCCTCTACCGAAGGGGCGCTTGTCTCTAATGGGTATATGTCGGGTGCGATCTGGTCCGGCGAAACCGTTGCGATCCAGATTCTAGAGCAGTTGGGCACAAAGCAGATACCCGCCCCCGATACCTTCTCTCGCGAGATCGAGATGAAGACCTGTATCAATCAGATCATGAAGGCGATCGAGATGCAGGTGCCCATGCTTGAATGGCCTGCGCTAACGGACGACTGTAACTTCCAAGGGCCGGGAGGGGCCGCCCTGCCAACAACACCTGACGGCAAGATAGGCTATATCGGGCAGGAGGGTACTGTCGAATTCTATGTGCGCATGGGGTTCTTCTTTGCGATCTCACAAGTGGCGGTGGAAACGATCGCAGTTGATGTTGAACGCAACACCGGTTTTGCAACCTTCAAGGTGACGGGCACGGTCAACACGAACGGGCGACCGTTCAAGGATATGGCAGCCACGATGCTGTTCGAATTTACCGACCCCGATGAAGGACCAGCATTGATCAAGTCAGACCGCTTGATTATGGACTCAGCCGAAATTGACGCATTGGTCAGTGCTGCTCCCGCGTCGGCACCTACGTACGTTACCGAGGATCATTTTGCGCCCGTTATAAAAGAGATTGAAGCGGTGCTGGGCGGTGCCAACAGCACGTTGTCGGCAGCATTCGAGAACGCCGTGATCTATGGTCCGGGGGGCAAAACAATTCCCAAAGGCCCACATCTTGGTGTTGCGGGTTTCCAGTTGATGATGAACCGTTTGGCAGCGGCACCTCTAACAAACGGAGCCAAGCTCAAAACATTCGGGTTGGGGCCGCAGCAGCTGACCATCATGTTGGGGTTGGATATTTCGGGAACAACGCCCAGCACGGGTAAACCGTTCACATCACAGATGACGATTGAAATCCGCCTTGCCAATGATGCAGCTGATCCCAAAATCGCGATGATACGGTTTAGCCTTGATCCTTATCTGATTGACTAGGACAGCGTTACAGAGACCATGACACGGGCAATTCCACGTTAAGGCGGTCCAGAATATCTGTGACCGCCCGCTCGTGGTCCGCGCTCTGTGCGCTGCCCAGCTTGCCGAACTGGGCGAGCCTGTAATGCGCCATTGCATTGTCAAAGGGCAGGTCAACGGGGCCGTCAGTAGCGGTTGCGAGTTGCCAGTGCTTTATGGCTTTGGCCAACTGGCCGCGCGCCTCGTGCCAATCGCCTTGGGCCAGATGCCGCCGCGCCCAGCACATCGGATACAAGTGGTGTACCTTCTTGGCGCTTTTCAGAACAAAGTCGGTCAGGGGGAGAATATCGGCGGTGTCCCTTCCGGCGTGGCGCAATCCGCGCACCGCATCCATAATATAGCTTAGCGGATCCACCATATAGACCTGCGGGTCACGCAACCCTTCAAACAGTCTTTTGGTGATCATCAAATCGCCAAAGGCACGTTCGGAATTGCCAAGGCGAATATCATTCAGCGCCGAGAAGATATGATGGCCAATCGTGTTGGATGCAGCTGAATTCAGTTTGTTAAGATCATCGGACAATAGCGATGCAGAGCGGTCTATCCACTGTTCGAACAAATCGAACTGGTTTGTGATCCACATGTTCTTGAGCCGCCCTACCGTGCCCCACAGCTTGACCTGTGGCACCGCGCGGTCATGGCCGCTGTCATAAACCTTTTTGTCCAAGGCATCGGTTTCGGCAAATTGTGCCTGCAGGCGCAGTACATTCGCCTTTCCCGAAGCAGCGTATTCCCAGTTCTTTGCTTCGCGTGAGCGGGTCGCAGCGGCCATAGCTGCATCGGCATGGATATTCGACTTGTCAAACCTCCCCGAGCAGAATTCATAAGAGCTAAGAACAACCAAAATCCATGATTTGGCGCGGTCATCATCGAGATTTGGCAGCATTCTTTCGCACCGCGCGGCAAAAGCATCCCCGTTCAGCGCAAACCTTATAAAGACTGCTGTCATTGCCATCTGGGCATTGGCCGTCGCGATCTCGACGGCGTCGCCTTCAGCCGAAAATGCAAGGTTCGCCCCCCGTAAGGAGCCATGCAAAACACGCAAGGTATCCTGTCTGTCATAGGCGACTTCTGCGCTGGTCAGATGTGCGGTGGCTGAAATCAGCTTGGCCTCCTGCGACAATCCTTTGATTTTGCCCCCTGTCTTTAGACGGATGAACTCTCGCAACGTACCTCCAATGTAGGATGCACTTGTTTGGGGGGGCGGCTTGTCGGCGATTGCCATGATAGAGCGCAAATGCTCGTCAGTGCCGGTCAGATGCCCTTGGGAGCGGTAGGCTGTTTGTAGTGCGTTATGCCACCGCATCGCGCGCTCATCCGTCACAAACTCAGGATGCAGTTTGCCCAGCTCAAGCGCCTTTTTGCCATATCGTAAGACTTCTTCGTTGGCGTGCTGCCCACTGGCGCGGATCAGCGCGCGATCAAAGTATGGCAATGCGCGTGCCGTTTCGCCCCCTGCTTCCCAGTGGTAGGCCAACAAGCCGGCACTGTTGGGACTGTCGGCAAAACCACAGCTTTCCATTGTCGCGGCAACCTTGAGGTGCAATGCCTGACGGGTTTCACGCAGCAGCAGGTCGTAGGCCGTCTCGGCGATCAGGGCGTGGTGGAACCGGCAGGTGTCGCCATCGGTATATTCCATCAGTCCTGATGCGATGATGTCGTCAAGTAATTGTATAAATGTGGTATCTTCGGTGCCGTACATTTTGGCCAATACGGTCTTGTCGACGTTGCGCCCTTGAATGGCGGCCTCTTTTATCAAGCGCTGGGCGCCAAGCGGTAGGGTATCAATCCGTTCAGCCAGGGTCGCGCCGAGGTTCTTGGGAAAACCGCTATGCTCCAGCGTAATTTGCCCTGTCGAGATATGGCAATGTCCGTTTGCGACACGGACAATCCCTTGCTCCAGAATAAGTTTGGTCAGTTCTTTAGTGAAAAGCGGGTTGCCACCTGCCAATTCGAATACACGTGCGCCCAACGCAGGCGGGATATCTTGTGCGCCCAACTGTGCCCCGATCAGCGCGTCCGAGCCAGCACGGTCAAAAGGCTTTAATTCAATCGTGGTAACGTCGTCGCCTTGGAGCAGGGTAAGGGCGGTGATCGACATTGCATCGTCGGGCACAGGCCGCGTCAATAGCAGCATCGCCACTTCTGGTATCTGGCGACGGCATTGTGCGATCAGCCCCCAAGATGCGGAATCCAGCCAATGTGTGTCTTCAAATATAATTGCTGTGGGCTGATCTCCGATCAGTTTGCGCAGCAGATCAATCGTGAGATCACCCGCCAGTTGCGCGCGCGCAGCAGGGCTGAGTGTTTCGCTGGCCGCAGTCTCGGCCTGCGCTCTTCCCAGCACGGGATTAAGCAGGGCTGCGTATTGTATGTTCTCACCCAAAAGCTGTTGGATGCTGTCCCGCGGATGATCCTCGGTTAGGTGGGCAAAGACAGGGCGCCATGCGCAATAGGCATCTGCCTGCCGCAATGCATCACTCGCCCCGTTGAGGCAGCGAATTCCCTGCTGTGCCATCCAGTGGCCAAAGGCCGCGCCGAGATGTGATTTACCCAGACCTGCGGGTGCCAAGACACGCAAAAGAGGCTGTGCATTTTTCGCGGCCCCTTCAAACAAGGAACGAAAGGTCTCAAATTCGGCTGTGCGCCCGATCAGGTCATGATCGAATACAGTGTCGGTGCGGTGCTCGGACAGCGGGGTAAAGGCCGCGACGGTATGCGTCTCTCCTTTTAATCGAACAGCGTTAGCCTGCTCGAACGTAAACCGGCTGCCAGCATGTTGCACCACATGTGCATCGCACAGCACTTCACCGTTTTTAGCATGCACTGCCAGTACCGAAGCGAGGTTCACGACTTCGGACAGAACAGTATATTGGCGGAAATGGTCATTGCCGATCTCACCTGCCAGCACGTTGCCGGTGGTCACGCCGATCTGTACTGGAATGGCGCGCTCTGTCAGGCGTGATGCAATCTGGTTCGCGGCAAACACCGCGCGGGCAGACTGGCTTTCATGGGCAGTGTCGGGGATGCCCCAGACGCCGATGCCGACAACCCCCTTATCGTCACTTTGGAAGTGCAGCAGCGCGCCACCTTGCGTAGCTATCGCGTTCTGGACAGTTTCTGCAACTGTTTGTGTCTGCGCCAGATCACCCCGATGCGCAGGTGGCAATTTGACAAACATAACCGCCACTTGCCGAAACTCGGCTGGTCTTCTGAGCGTAATGGATTCCGATTGGGCTGGCTGGATGTACCCCAGACTGTCGTGCAAATGAACGGCTGGGGACGGTGCAAGATCGTTGACTTGTGCTTGATCCAGAACAGCCTCGAATGCGGGTGTTAGGGTGATCGCCTTGGGCGATAGCTGTGCAGCATGTGCGTTCAGTTCAGCCAGCAGATCACCGGCAAAAAGTTTTGCCCACTTCCCGGCATGCCCGCCAACTGTCATCAGGTCGAGCGGCCCGTAATCAAGCAGCATCTTCACCGTGACTGACGCGTGGCTGGCACCGTGCGTTTGGGGCAGAGCGCGGATATCTTGTGCGGCCTTCTGCGCCGCTTGCGCGGTGCGGCCCAGATCGTCCCCTACCTGCCAAAAGGCCAGAAGGGCGTCACCCGCCGTTGTCGCAACGGTACCGCCGTTTTCTGCGATCGTATTGATGAACAGACCAAAGGCAGTGTTCAAAACACGCATTATCTCTTCGGCGCCGCGCGTATCATGCGCGACTAGATCGGCGCTCATTTTTGAAAAGCCGGCAATGTCGATGAAAAGCAGGACTGCGGTGGTGCATTCAACTTTTGCGTGTATTTCTGCAGGGTTATACGACAAATCCCGTTTGTCTTTTACTTCCACGCAGCGACTCCCCGTTAACATTTACTGCGGAAACCCTAGCAACGAAGTGGCGCTTTTGTCCAACTTTGCTTCACATGTTCATCATTTAGTTAAATCGTTGCTGTTATCTTATTCTGGTGGTTCAGCATCTGGTTTGCAGCCACCAGCTTGGTACGGGTATCAGAGCGCATCGCGCTTTCGAGGGCTGATTTCAAATCCTCGTTGCGTTTGCACAATGCATTCAGCGCGTCAGTCGAGATGCGAAAGACGCGCGACCCGGCCGCGATTGTGACCGAGGCGGTGGTTGGCCCGCCGTCAAAGCAGGTCAGCTCTCCGACAAAGGCACCACCGTGCAATTGCCCGACGATATTACCGCCCAGAGATACGTTCGCTGATCCTGATTGTAGGTAGATCAGGCCACTTAGTGGCGCGCCTTCGGTGGTTACGTCAGTGTCGTGCAGGTACTCGACCCAGAGGCCCGCATCGAAAAACTTGCGCACGGAAGGTTTGGTTAAACCAGGCGTCTTCGATTTTGCAAACTCGGCCTCTTCGGCTGTAAGATGCGTGGAATGAAGTAATAGAAAAGTACGGGATAGGCCAAATAGGCTGATTGCGATCCAAGTGATCTGAATTATCGCTGATGACAGGTTGAAGTCATTGGTAAGCGATACAAGCACAAAAGACGCGGCTGCCAGATTGAGCAGGATATAGATATAGCCCGTTCCCCGCACGAGGCCTATTTGCAGCGCCGCATATGCAGCCACATAAAATCCGACACCAAACAGGCCGATGATATCGAACATAGAGCTAAAGGTTTGGTCCATCGTCGGGCTTTCATTAGTCGCTTGGAAATCAACGTGGCAGGCAATAGCGAGCCGAGTCAAATGATCATTGCAGACCTACATTCCCAGATCACGCAGCAGCAATGTCGTGCGGCGCAAGCGGCGTGCCATGTGACGCGCGATAAGCCGGTGAAATTCAAGGGCCAGTTCAGGCTTTTGCGTTCCTATTGCAGTCATCTTTGCCATATCGATACGCAGCAGTTGTGACCGTGTGCTGGCGCAGATATCTGCAGATCTCACGCGTCCTGAGTAATAGGCCATCTCGCCGATGATGGAGCCCGCGCGAATCTTTGCGACAACCGAAACGTCACCGTTATCCCGTGGCACCTGTACGCTGAGCGCGCCTGAGTGCAGATAGAATATATCCGTCGATGTACTGCCGTATTTCAATAGTAATTCGCCTGCCTCAAGCACCATCCGTTCAACAAGGCTGTCCACTTCATACTCGGCGATCAAGGTGTCGAGGCTGATCTGTGATTGCGCATCCTCTGCTGTTTTATGCGCGGCAATCAGGGTGTCTTCCGCCGCCTCCAGCGCGCTCTCTCGTGAGGGGGCGAAATCTGCTAGATCGGGGGGCAGGGATTTTTGTAATTCTGCCTGTGTGGCGTCAGGCAGGTTTGAAAATCTCAACGAGACAGCGTTGGTGGCGCAATCTGTCGCCATACGCTCAAGGCTGCGCAAGGTAGATACATCAATGCCAGTCACCGATTTAAAATCCACGATCAGGTATCGCACATCGGTGTCAGGGGCGCTGACGATCGTTTGTATCCTTTCGCGCAGGGTATTTGCCGACCCAAAGAAGAGAAATCCGCGCAACTCCACAATTCGGACTTGCCGTCCCACTGTCTCTAGCACGCCCAGTTCGTAATCCGGTCGCTCGACATAAGAGCGTCGGACGCTCAGGTCGGTTTCGGAATGAATCACGTTGAGCTTTGAGTAGGAGATGATGAAGAAACCGCAAGCAACCAAAAGGCCGACACCCACAGCGGTGAGAAAGCTGAACGTGACCGCAATCACGGGGATGCAGATCACAATGGCAAAGTCGATTGTTGTCAGTCGGCTGCGTTCTTCCCAAACCCAACTTACGAGCAGATCAAGACCCAGAAAGGCCAGTACAGCCGCAAACAACCCGATGGGTAGGCCCGACAGAATATTCGCGCCGAACACAAGGATAAGGGCGCAGCCTGCGGCGCTGCTGATCCCTGCGATACTGCCCACAAGGCCCAAGCGCGACGCGAGCAGGCTTTCGGCGACAAGGTGATAGCCCGGGATGCCGCCACACAGCCCCGAGGCCAGATTGCCAAGGCCTACGCCTTTGACTTCGGTGTTGATGTCAAAATCGCGCTTGAGCGCCAGTTCCAGCCCCGATGCATTAAGTGTTGTGCCCAGCAGGCAGGTCGCGACGATTGTCACGATCACCGGCGCTTGTAATGCGATGGCTTGCCAGTCAACAGAAGCGACCATCGCGGGCGATACCTCGGACAGCAGGTTTCCTTGCGAGAACGGACCCAGCAAAAATCCCTCGGCGCGGGCGGCGTCCATGTTCATGCCGAAACCCCAGATCAGGACGTAGAAACCCATCGCTGTAGCTGTCAGTGCCAGCGGCAGCGTCAGATCATTTTCAAACCTTCGGGTGACGGTCACCAGCAGGATCGCCGCAATCATCACAGGGATCCATTTCATCATCGTGTCACGCTCGAAATACCCTGCCCAGCTTTCAACTGTTGTTGAGCTGCCCAGCCCGACGCCCAAACCTCCGATAACCAGCAGCAGCCCTGTAGAGGCAAGAAAGCCTGCCAGCACAGGGTAAGGGATAAACCGCGCAATAAAGGCCAATTTCAGATGTCCGATGATGATGGCGGAAAGGCCTGTAGCAAGCGAGGCAACAATTGTCAGAGCAACAACAGTTGCAAACAATACTTCGCCCTCTAGTCCGCCCACAGCGACCAGTGTCCCCGCAGCACCAGACAGTAGAATCGCGGGGACATCCTGCGCTGCAAGAATCGAGCCGCGATAGGATAAGGTAAAGGCCCCAATAAGCGCGATGGCTGTACAGCCCAGCAAAGTCAGACCAATGCCGCGATCCAGATAGGGGGCCAGTTCACCTTTGTATATGATTGCAGCGAACGAGATTGCGAATACGGCTGATACAATCGCCACAAACAACGCGCTGAATCCGCTCTTTATAAAATGTGCCAAGGCTTCCTCCTGCAGAGCATGCTGCCGTTTGGCTGCTGGCACATGTCTGTTTCAAATTCGCAGGTATTGGCAAAAGAAAAGCGGCACAAATACGTGCAAGGCGCTGCCAATTCACGCGCACCGTAAAATAAAGAACACATCTGTACGGACTTGTCTCTAGATAATTTCCCTTCGGTCAAGCGACTGGCGCGCGGTTTCAACGCGCGGGCGGGTCATAAGACCCACGGTTGCTAGTCTCAACGCATATGCGTTTGGCTCCCTTATACCAGCGTTGTCTCGTAGTCGCCGCGCAAGGCCACCTGCAACAGCTCAAGGTCGCTGGACGGATCGAGATATTGCACGGTCATGTCAGGCGGAATGACAAAGCCGTCTCCCGCCTCGAGCGTACGGTCGTCCTGCCCCAAGGCGTGCAAAGTCATCGTGCCCTGCATCACGAACGTGAAATGGATGTCCGCGTTGTGCGTCCATGCAGGCGGTGTGCCATCGCCGCGCCGCAACACGTGAATGCCAGCGATGCCTTTTGTCCCTGCGGTAATGCCCGTGTCTTGCGCGTCAAACCCTGTGATTGGGGCTGGCTGCCATGTACCTTTTGCAGCCACGTGATGCACAAAGGTCTGCCCGTCCCATTCGCGCAGCGGGTCGCCCTTGCCGTTGGGCAGCGTAAAATCATGGTCGATGGTGGTCACATGCTCGGCAGGTACACCAATTTCGATCACTTCGATGTTCGGCGATGCCTCAACGACGCGGTGGCGAATGCCAGGGGGTTGGGTGACGCAATCACCTGCGTGCAGGCGGATCATATCGCCCTGATCCTCGTACAACACATCGACCCATCCACGGTAGCAATAGATCAGCTGAAACCCGACGGTATGGTAATGCACCATATCAGGCACCGGGCCGCCATCGGGGATGCGGATGTGGCTCGCGATGATCGAGCCACCCAGCCGTGAGGGGATTAGATCGCGATAATGCATGCCCGCACGCCCGATCACCCATGGTGCCTCGTCGGCCAAACGACGCACGGCAAATTCGTGCTGCGTGGTAATATGTTCGACCTGTGGGGTCAGTGGCACGATAGAGATGCGCGTGCCATTGGGGGCCGTCAACTCTTGTGCGCCATCGGCAAAGCCCGCCACATTGTCGGTCAAAATACGCAGATGCCCCGCAGGCACATCCGCGCCCTTTTCGATGCGTAGCCGGATGCCGTGACCCGAAAAGCTGGCCACAGAAGGGTCGTCGGCGGGGAAGATATTTTCAAGCCGCATGCCAAGGGTCTTGGTGTAAAAGGGCAAATCATCGCGCAGCTCGTCCGTGGGCAGCACAAATTCGGCAAGGATCGGCGTATCGGTCATGGCGGTGTCCTGTGGCTGTGTTGCCCGGAGCCTGCCAGCTTTTTCTGGCGCACTCAATCCGCAAAGAGATACCCCGCCACGGCCCCATTGCTGCCCATGTCCTGCGCAATACTGGTCAAAGCAGTGAGGATGCAGGCATGAAACGAACCACCCTAATCGTACTGGCAGGTCTGTTTGCCAACAGCGCAGCCGCGCTGACCGACACAGAGCTGAAGGCGTTGAGCGCCGAGATTATTACGCTGAACGGGTTTAGCTGCGGGCGCGTGTTGGCCGTGCAGCCAACTGATATTCCCGATGTCTGGCAGGTGTCATGCATAAGCGATGGCGCGATGGACGCGCTTGTCACCTACCGAATGGACGCCCGAACGGGTTTGGTGTCGGGCAGCTAGACCGCGCTGTTGGCGCGGCCTAGCCTGAGTATCGCTTAAAGGCTGGCGTCCAGCGCCTTGAGGATCACATCCCCCATTTCAGTGGTCGAGATTGGTGTGCCACCTTCTTCGCCCATCAGGTCTGCGGTACGCGCACCGTCTGCCAGTACCTTTTCTACTGCCGCTTCCAGACGCGTGGCTTCTTCGCCCTGGTCGAAGGAATACCGCAGCGCCATGGCAAAGCTGAGGATGCATGCAATAGGATTGGCCAGACCTTGCCCCGTGATATCGGGGGCGGAGCCGTGCACAGGCTCATACAGCGCCTTTGGACGGCCTTCGGCATTCGGCGCACCAAGGCTGGCAGAGGGCAACATGCCTAGCGAACCTGTGAGCATCGCAGCACAATCAGATAGGATATCGCCGAACAGGTTGTCTGTCAGGATCACGTCGAACTGCTTGGGCGCGCGGACCAGCTGCATCGCGCCATTGTCGGCGTACATGTGGCTCAGCTCCACATCGGGATAGTCATCATCATGCACCTTTTGCACTACTTCGCGCCACAGGATGCCGCTCTCCATTACGTTGGCCTTCTCCATCGAGCAGACCTTGTTGCCCCGGCGGCGGGCCAGCTCAAAAGCCGAGCGCGCAACGCGGTCAATCTCGCTTTCGGTGTATCGCTGGGTGTTGATGCCTACGCGCTCGTTGCCTTCCTCGAAAATGCCCCGCGGTTCGCCAAAATATACACCCGACGTCAGCTCGCGCACGATCATGATATCCAGACCCGCGATCAGCTCTTTCTTGAGCGACGAGAAATCGGCCAGCGCGTCAAAGCACTGTGCGGGGCGCAGGTTGGAGAACAGGTCCATCTCTTTGCGCAGGCGCAGCAGGCCGCGCTCTGGTTTCACCGAGAAATCCAGATCGTCGTATTTCGGACCACCCACTGCACCCAGCAGCACGGCATCCGCCTCAAGTGCTTTTGCCATCGTATCATCGTGCAAGGGCGTGCCATGCTTGTCATAGGCAGCACCACCGACCAGATCATGCTCCACGTCAAAGGCAAGGCCGCGCTTATCGCCGAACCAGTCGATGATGCGGGTGACTTGGCCCATGACCTCGGGGCCGATGCCGTCACCGGCGAGGATCAAAAGGGTTGGGTTTGCCATGCGAAATGCTCCTGAAATTGATTGGCCTTGGCCTAGCGTGCAGGGCGTGGGGCGTCAAGGATCGGCTGGCGTGATGTCTACCCAGAGCAGGCTGTGGCGGCTGGCAACGGGGGCGCTGACCATCCCGTGATCCACCACGCGCCATCCAGAGGAGGGCAGCAGGTAGTCCACACGCAGATCCCCCGGCACAGGGTCGCGAAAATCGGCAGTGGGGCTATCATCAAAAGGGTTTTGCAGGCGCGGATGTGCCAGCAAAGCAGTGATCGCTTCTGGCCGCCCGTCGCCGCGTGCGGGGTCGGTGTTGGCGGTGCCGAGAATGGCAAAGGGCGCTGTATTGTCATCGCGCTGCAGATAGTCGAGCCAAAAGGCAACCTCGTCGTGGTTGCGCCTGCCATTGCGATCTTCCGCTCCGTCATAAACGGGAGGAGAGGCATGAAAGGTCATTAGGCGCACAGGGCCGATATCCGGGACGGTGACAGGCACAACCCAATGCCCGCGCGAGGAGAGCCGGTGGGTTTCGAATACCCGCACGCCGCCAAAGGGTGCGCCATCTTGCATGGGATAGATATGGCCCTGCAAATCGCGCCAAAGCAGGGGGGTGTAATCTTCTATCCTGTCTTGCTGGATGGGATAGCGCGAAAGCACCGCCATGCCCCCCATTCCGTTGAAACGCCCATAGCCGTGGTTGTCATCGGCATCGCCCAACTTGCCGTTGCCATTCAGATCAAGGCCGGTTGCCTGCCCTGCGTTCGGCGCGGCAGTAAACCGGTAGGGATAGTCGAGACCTGCTTGCGCGAGATCGTCGGCCAAAGCGTGAAGGGCGGTGCTGCGCAGATCGTGGTCAATGCCTTGTAAGGCGATAATGTCAGGACGTATTTCCACCAACACAGTCTTGAACGCTGCAATCTGTGGGTCCTTGCCTTTGAGTATATCGCGCAGCAACAGGCCAGGACCTTTGCGGATCAGCTCGGCGTTGAAGGTGGCGATGCGCACTGTGCGATCCTGCGCCGTCGCAGCGGTGCAGGCCAGCGCCAGCACCGCGCAGAATATAGCTTGGATCAGGCGGCTTGCAGCCCGTCCTCGGCGGCTGCATAGGTCCGCTTGCGCTTTTCTTCGATCATGTCGGCGATCTTGCCCATGGCGATGCCGCGCATGATGATGCTTGCTGGAAGGAAGGCCCATGCGGAGATTGTCCAGATAAGGGTCTGCGGGTTCTGCATTGTGATCGGGTCTATCAGATCGGATGCAAGTTTGACCACAGCAGGGACCGCAAAGGGCAACAGGAACCCAAGGGCGATGTTGATGCGCGCATCACGCTGCAGCCGTTCAAGTACGTCACCGCCAGCGGTTGGATCGAATAGTGGCAGGTTGACCCATACGTTGAATGCGCCCGAGCGTGCAGGCCAGTTCAACACACGCACAAGGATCAGAAAGGCCGTCATCGCGATGAGCGAGATGACATAGGCCAGACCCGCCGCTGTGCGCACAAAGCTCACGGTTTCGTACGAGGCATCGGGCGGCAGCATCAGCACGACCATGCGGACAGGAGAATAGGGGAAATCAATCGCGTTTCCAACAATCGTTCCGATCGACGTAAGGGCCGTCGTCATCACTGTTGGGTCGGACATGCCTTTCAGAATAGCGCTGAGCAAAAAGACAGTAGCGAACAGGGAGGCAAAGCGCAGCCGGTTGAACGGGGCGGCATCACGGAACTCGACGATGCTGGGAAAGACAGAGTTATATTCAACAAAGGTTAGCACGGCTGCCAGCAGCGCCACGAGAAGCACCACCTGCGTCGCATCACTAGCCAGCCCCGGCAGCACCAGCGCCGGCGTCATGATTAGGGTCGCCACCAAAAGTCCACGCGCCGCAGCGCTGGTCATACGTACTATCACGTTCTATCCCTTCAAACTGGCCAGCCGCGTTTGCCGCGTGCTTGTTCCAACTTGATGCCTTCGGGTCGAGAAGGCCTGCCTCATTGTTGTCACAATCGTGCCTTCTTTCGCCTTAGTTCTCAAGACTATTGCGTCAGTTAGCGCGACAGGTGGGGCGTTTTGAGGGAAGGGGTGGTGCGTTCTTGCATCATTTCCGAGGCAGAAATAAGTCACGCGCCATATGTTGTGTTTGCCGCGAGGTTGCGCACAAGCCACTGGGTCTTATCGATGAGGGAAAATAGCGCTGCACATGCCCGCGCATCCCAATTCATGCTCAACGTAAAGTAAACTGGATAACAAATGGTTAAAGCTCCGGCGGCAGGATCACGTTGCCGCCGGAAAGAGTGTTTGTCAGACCCAAGGGCGGCTTTGCGCTGCCGCAGCTTCGAATGTGTCGATCGAGGCTGCTTTTTCCATGGTCAGGCCGATATCGTCGAGGCCGTTCATCAGGCAGTGCTTTTTGAATGCGTCTACTTCAAAAGTGAATACATCGCCGTCCGAGGAAGTGATGCTCTGGTTTTCCAGATCAATCTCGATACGTGCATTCGCGCCCTTTTCAGCGTCTTTCATCAACACGTCCACTTGCTCTTGCGGGAGGACGATGGGCAAGATGCCGTTTTTAAAGCAGTTATTATAGAAAATATCTGCATAGCTGGGGGCGATTACGCAGGTGATACCAAAATCCGCAATGGCCCAAGGCGCGTGTTCACGCGAGGAGCCGCAGCCAAAGTTATCGCCCGCCACAAGGATTTGCGCATCGCGGTATTGCGGCTTGTTCAGTACGAAATCGGGGATCTCGTTACGGTCATCATCATAGCGCATTTCGTCAAACAGGTTCACGCCAAGGCCCGAGCGCTTGATCGTTTTTAAAAACTGTTTGGGAATGATCATATCGGTGTCGATGTTGATCAGGGGCATGGGTGCGGCAATGCCGCTGAGTGTGGTGAATTTGTTCATGTCTATTTTCCTTTGTCGGTGCTGCGCGCAGCATCCTCAGGGGTATCATTTTCAAAGTACCGCTTGCCGTAGTGCAGTGCGAAAAACATCCACCCGATCGCAGCAGCGATACAGAGGACAAAACCGCTGACAAGCCATAGCGCATTGTCGGGAAAGAACCCGAGTGCGCCAAAACAGCCGATAGCAACCAGCATGAGGATCAAGAAGGGCGGGATCGCAAAAGCGACCGTGCGTCGGTGATCGGAGGAAATCCGATAACTCCCGCCCCTGCGTGCCTCATACTGCTTGCTGTAGAGCGTTTTTTTCATCTCAGGCCGACTCGCCCATCAGATCGCGCACATCGGTAAGCTTGCCGGTCACAGCTGCCGCCGCTGCCATCGCGGGGCTCATCAGATGGGTGCGACCGCCACGGCCCTGACGGCCTTCGAAGTTGCGGTTGGAGGTGGCTGCACAGCGCTCCCCGGGGGCCAGCTGGTCTGGATTCATCGCCAGACACATAGAGCACCCTGCGAGACGCCATTCAAAACCGGCCTCCTTAAAGATATCTGCAAGGCCTTCTTCTTCCGCCTGCGCGCGTACAAGGCCCGAGCCTGGAACGACCATCGCGCGTTTCACGGCAATTTTCTTGCCTTTGAGGATTTCGGCGGCAGCGCGCAAATCCTCGATACGGCCGTTGGTACAAGATCCGATGAACACCGTGTCGATCGGAACCTCGGACAGGGGGGTGCCAGCGGTCAGACCCATGTAATCAAGCGAACGCTGGGCTGCACTGACTTTGCCACCTGTAAAGTCACCGGCTGCGGGGACGTTTGCAGTGATCGGCAACACATCCTCGGGCGAGGTGCCCCATGTAACCACTGGGGCGATGTCCTCGCCTTTCAGCGTGACTACCTTGTCCCAATGGGCGTCATCGTCGGAATAGAGTGTTTTCCACCATGCCATCGCTGCTTCCCACTGTGCGCCTTTGGGTGCATGCGGGCGGCCCATGCAATACTCGAACGTCTTTTCGTCCGGTGCGATCAGACCTGCGCGTGCGCCGCCCTCGATCGCCATGTTGCAGACGGTCATGCGCCCTTCCATCGACAGGTCGCGGATTGCTTCGCCGCAATACTCGATCACATAGCCGGTCCCACCTGCAGTGCCTGTTTCGCCAATGACAGACAGCGTAATGTCTTTGGCTGTGACACCGGGGCGCAGTTTGCCCGTGATCTCGACTTTCATGTTCTTGCCCTTGCGCTGGATCAGCGTCTGTGTGGCGAGCACATGCTCTACTTCTGACGTGCCGATGCCGTGGGCCAATGCCCCGAACGCACCGTGGGTGGCGGTGTGGCTGTCGCCGCACACAACAGTCATGCCTGGCAGGGTCCAGCCCTGCTCTGGGCCTACGATATGTACAATGCCCTGACGCACGTCGGACACGGGGTAATAGTGAATGCCAAACTCTTTGGCGTTCTTGTCCAGTGCTTCAACCTGAATACGGCTGTCTTCGGTCATCGTCGCTGCATTGGCGCGGTCCAGCGTTGTGGGCACGTTGTGATCTGGCACAGCGATTGTCTTGTCAGGTGCGCGCACCGTGCGGCCTGTCATGCGTAGACCCTCGAATGCCTGCGGGCTGGTTACTTCGTGCACCAGATGGCGGTCGATGTACAAAAGACACGTGCCGTCTTCGGCCTCATGAGCCAGATGGGCATCCCAGATTTTATCGTAAAGCGTTTTGGGGGACATGTGGTCCTCTCCCTATGTGGTGGGGTTGTTCGGAAAAACGGTCAAAGCTGCGCCGCAGCGCAGGCGTGCGTTATAGTCGGGCCAGCACGGTATGCGTGGCACCGTAAAAACGATCCGGCAGACGGGAACGGTCAGTTTTGTTAAACACACGGGTCATGCGCCATTGCGTAGATTAAATTGGCCTACGCATCAAGTTGCTCGTCCACCAGCTGCTAAAGAATGAAATCATCCGCAGTCAGTGTCACGGTGTTCAACAGGAGTATTTCCATATCAGTCACCCTGTCTCCGTCGATATCTACCCGCACAACGCTATGCCCTGCCGATGTTTCGTTCAGGCGGAGGCTTGCGTCGCCTCCACCAGCAAAGCCCGACAATCCCTGAAACAGCAGATCATCAATACTTACGCGCGACAGATCGAGAAGGTCTTCGGTGGTGTCGAAATTATGGATCGTATCACGGTCCGCACGCGGGCCGGATTCGCTGGCGCTGCGCCAGACGAATGTATCCTCGCCAGCTCCGGCAAACATGACGTCTCGCCCCGCTCCGCCGTTGAGCACGGTGGGCCCACCACCCGCGACCAGCCTGTCATCGCCAATGTTGCCCAGCAATGTGTCCTCGCCCGAGCCGCCAATCAGTGTGTCGTCCCCGCCGCTGCCCAGCAATCGGTCGTCCCCATTGCCGCCAAACAGGATATCGTCGCCCTTGTCACCGTTGAGCGTATCATTGCCATCCTGACCAGAGATGAAATCATCGTCTGTTCCCCCCCGCACCAGATCAGCGCCGTCACCGCCCAAAAGGCTGTCGTTGCCCTCGCCGCCGAAGAGGGAGTCATTGCCGGACTGCCCTTGAACAGTGTCGTCGCCCGCAAGCGCCAGAACAACGTCATCGCCCCCCAAAGCGCGTATTTCGTCATCGGCGTTGGTTCCGGCCAAATCCTCGCCACGGAAACTGCCCGAGATAACTTCGGGCACAAAATTTTCGACGTTGACGGTGATCGTCTGTTCGAAGGCAAGACCGGTATTGTCGATTGACCGGATGCGTACTTCGAAGGACTGATCCTGCTCATAGTCTACCATGACGCCGTCGCGCAGACGCAGGGTGCCGCTGCTGATCTCGAAGTTACCTGATATGTCGCCGACGAGCTGGAGAGTGTGGAAATTGCCGACGTCGGGATCGACTGTTGTAATGATACCCACCGCATCACCAGGAGTGTTTTCGCTTATGGAGTAGTCCGAAAGCAGAATCCCACGGGGTGCATCATTGACGGGTGTGACATCGAATTCGTAGTTGCGCGGTGAGCCGCTTGAGAGGCTGGTCGATACAAATATTCCGCGAAGCTCTCCGGCGTCACCGAAGAAATCAGCATTGGGCACGAAGAGAAGTTCATATTGCTCGATTGTTCGCGATCCGCCGCGCGGAAAAGAGTTTGCACCCAGAACGATTTGCTGGAGGCTTGACCCTTCGTCGGATCGCCAGAAAACCCGCCCACCTGTAGGAAGTTCCGAAACGGTATACCGCGGTCCGAAAGTTGAACTGCTTTGTCGGAAAGTTGTAAACTGAACTGAATTGTCTTCTTCTGTGGTGAAAAGTGGCATGGTCTGCGGTCCCCGGCTGCTGACATTGAGACAAATTAAGCCTGATAACACGAAGCGTTACAAGGCGCATGTGCGACGGTTCGTGTTCGGGCCGACAAAATTTGCGTAGTGTTAAAGGCCCTCGCACAGCAATGTCGCAAGGGTTGCAGGACCTGCTGCTTCATGCGACGAATCTGGCGAGCATAGGAGCGCCAATGCAAGACCCTGTAGATCCATTCGCAGAATTCCTTTTGACGATGCAAGAGCTCTGGATCGGCATCTCGGGCTTTCTGGGTGGTGTGATCCAGCCAGGCTGGCGGCAGAATCAGGTGATAATTGTTGTCGTGCTGGCCTTTGTGGCTTGGGGTTTGCACCGCAGCACAGGCAACATGCTGGAAAACTGGGTCCGTTCGCGTGAGGGATGGGCCAAGTGGCAGCTGCGGATGATTGTGCAGATCAAGCGGCGGTTGGGGTTAATGTGGTTCGCTGTTCTGACAGGGGTCGTTTATCTCGTTATGCAGAATATCACTTGGCCGTCACGCTCTTATCTGATCGGGATTGCGGCCATGCTTGCGGTTGTTTGGGTTGGGATCGCATTTGCGGTGCGGTTGGTGCGCAACCGCCCGCTGCGGAGGATCGTGACATGGGGGCTGTGGATATACGCCACGCTCTATCTACTCAATGTGTCGGACGAGGTGGCGCAGTTTCTCGATCGTGTCGCGCTGGAGTTGGGAGATTTCCGCCTGTCGCTCCTGACGCTGATCACCTCGGTGGTCGTAATCGGAATTCTGGTGACGCTGGCGCGCATTGCGTCAACCGCGACTGCCAGCACGATCCGTCGCAACGAGGAAATCAGCCCGTCGATGCAGGTGTTGGCCGTCAAAGGTGTGCAGTTGGCGATGTATGGCATTGCCTTCTACCTTGGTGTCAATGCGGTGGGGATCGATTTGACAGGCCTTGCGGTGCTGTCGGGTGCCATCGGTGTTGGTCTGGGCTTTGGCCTGCAAAAGGTGGTGTCAAACCTTGTGTCGGGTGTGATCATCCTGCTGGATAAATCCATCAAGCCAGGTGATGTGATCAGCCTTGGCGAGACATTTGGCTGGATACAAACACTGGGCGCACGCTATGCCTCTGTAGTGACCCGCGACGGCAAGGAATACCTGATTCCGAACGAGGACCTGATTACGGGGCAGGTGGTCAACTGGTCTCATTCGAACGACTTTGTGCGGCTGGATATCTATTTTGGCACGGCTTACGCCGATGACCCGCACAAGGTGCGCGAGCTGGCAATTGGGGCAGCCGCAGGGGTTAATCGCGTGCTAAGCCACCCCAAACCGCCCGTCTGTCACATCGTCGGATTTGGCGACAGCAGTGTCGACTATATCCTGCGTTTCTGGATCAGGGATCCGACCGGCGGTCTGACCAACATACGTGGCAATGTCTATCTGGCACTCTGGGATGCGTTTCAGGAAAATGATATTTCGATCCCCTTTCCGCAGCGTGAAGTGCGGATGCTGGATGAAAACGCATGAGGCAATTGTGAATGATCTGCAGAACCAACACGGTGCGCAGGCGGATAAAATCGCCACAGAAGCAGGCTGGTAGCCGCCCACGGCGTCCGCGTCATTGAAATATGGCGCGGGCGTTGCTAACTAGCGGATTAATTCCCCAGCGTCGGGGGTCTGGCGGCGCGACATAAGGAGGACAATGTCCTGTCTACACAAATCCATGCAGGCTCCCCTGCGTTTGACGGTTCAGTTGTAATGGCTGGCCACAAGCAAGCAACCAGCGATCTGCTGCTGGAGACTGTTCTATCCTCGCTTAACGAAGATAAAGCCGAAGACATCGTGCAAATAGACCTGCGCGGCAAAACCGAGATTGGTGATCATATGATTATCTGCACGGGCCGTTCGACCCGTCAGGTGAGCGCTATTTCGGAAAAGCTCGCGCAGCGGGTCAAGGACGAATTCGGCCATGTCGTCCGCACCGAGGGCAAAGAATCAGGCGATTGGGTGCTGATCGATACAGGCGATGTGATCGTTCATGTCTTTCGCCCCGAAGTGCGCGAATTTTACCAGTTGGAAAAGATGTGGCTGCCCCAAGCCGATCCTGCCAGCTGATTGCCTGCTGACAGCCGATGAAGGTTCATATCTGCGCCGTAGGTCGCCTGCGGGCGGGACCAGAGAAAACCCTGATCGACGACTATCTGACACGTTTCAACAGAACCGGCCGGGGATTGTCCCTTGGGCCGGTTTCTGTGTCAGAAGTTGAGGACCGTAAAGGCGGCGGGATGGGCGCAGAGGCTGAACTGCTGCGCCGCGCGATACCGCAAGGGGCTGTGATCTGCGCGCTGGACGAGCGCGGGGTGGTCGAGACTTCGCCCAAGTTTGCCCGCCGCATTGAAGGCTGGCGGGATGCGGGCCGCAGCGATCTGGCCTTTGTCATCGGGGGGGCAGACGGAATTGACCCCGCCTTGCGCGGTGATGCCGACCACTTGCTGTCGTTCGGGGCGATGGTCTGGCCGCACATGATGGTGCGCGTGATGCTTTCTGAGCAGTTGTACCGCGCAGCGTCAATTCTCTCGGGCGGGCCGTACCACCGGGCCTAGTCTCAAGGCAGGTTTACGGTTTTCACTTGGGGTGACCAGCCTGTGACCGTATCGCGTGCTTCGATCACAACAGATTTGATGCCGTCCGGTATTTTTACTCCCGACAGCGACCGCGTGAAGGGCTGTTCGTTTACGTGGGGATGGGCCAGTTGGCGCATACCCAGCACATTGCCCTCCATATCCTTGATCCGCCACGCATCGGCGTAGTCGTCCCAGCCGGTATCGCTGTGCAGGATGGTGACGTTGAATGTATATGCGCCGCCTGATTTAGCGACCCGCACGTCGTGTACCGATGCAGGATCGGCCAGAGCAGCGGTAGGCAGGGCAGGAGAGGCGAGTAATGCAATCGGGAGTATGAAACGTTCTAACATAAAATTTATCCGTTTAAGAGACACCTAAGATAGGCGCTCAGACATCCTCTTCCAAGAGCGCCTTGCGTGATTGGGAGGCGAATTCCCGCCGCCAGATCACAACACATGTAACAATCGTCGCCACGATCAGGGGCACAGGTCCGGCCAGCCATGCTACCGTCGCCAGCCCGAAATAGATGGCGCGCAAGCCGCGATTGAAGGTGCGTGCTGCCGCTATGTTGAGGGCAGCGGCCTTGCGGGCGAAACTGGCGGCTTTGGGATCGACGGGATCGTTCGGGGCCGCCCCCATGATGACCGAGCAATAACCAAACAGGCGGTTTGACCAGACGAATTTCAGAAATGCATTGGTTAGAAATACTACGATCACGAGAAGTTTCATTTCCCACACAATAGCGGGGCTGCGCGCGTCTGTCAGATCGGCGGCCACGCCCGCGACCTGTTCGGCATTGCCGATCAGCGCCAGCGTACCACCGATCGCAATCACGCAGGTAGATGCGAAAAACGACGTGCCTTGCCGCAGCGTGCCGATGGTCTGCGCGTCGAATATGCGCACCTCGCGCGCGATCATCTGTTGCATCCACTGTTTTCGGTAGTCAGCCATGATCCACGATGTTGACGGCTTGTCGGGTGACGGATGCTCGATCCGCCAGCCGATCGCAATCCAAAGCGTTACAAGAAGAGCCAGCGCGCCGATGTCGAGGGGCGAAAGCAACGTGAGGTTTTCCAATGATGTCATGCGCCCTCTCTAGAAGGCTCTGCTGGGGGGCGCCAGTGCGGCGCGCGGCTTTTGCGTGATTGTACAGTGCGTAGATAGCCCAAAGCGGTGGTTTAGCTGTGTGCCTTTGCGGCGAATCGCGGCGCTACTGCGCGCGGCGAAATCGCATGACGCATCGCCAGATTGTCGAAGTCTTAACAGGAAGTGTGAGAGGGTTCTGCGCTTGGCAAGCAGTGGAGCTTTATCGTCGGATTGAGAGCAAATATCTAATTTACAAGTACTTGTGTCCAGTGTCGGATGGTTCGAGATGTGTCAACTCTACTGGACATGCGGCGATTAAATTTACCTAACGTAAACAAATTTTTCCTAACTCTTATCAAATAGATCACCATTTGAGGGAAATTCTAATGAAACCCGAAAGCACTCCCAACCCGACCTTATGCCTTACTGCCCCAAAGCGGTGCTCCATCAACTTACAAGTGCCTGTGAACGGTCTGCCGTTGGTCAATTCGTTGGAGTTATGGGCCGAAAGTGGACGGCATCATGTTTCGTTCTCTGGCGCGCACCAGTTGGATCAGGTGTTCGAGACAGGCATTGCCGCCACTTTGGCGCGGCAGGTGGCCAAGCTCTCGGCGGATATGCAGGATCTGTCGCTCCCCGATCAGGTCATAGAGGCAAAGGGGCTCGTACTTGCAGGGACGCGGCTGGTGTCCAATTATGCGGCAGATGGAACCGCTTTTGTGGTGGTGCGGTTCAAGCAGATCATCGGCGATTGGCGCAACGGATTGATTGACGCAGATGATTTTGGCATCGCGTTGCCGAAAGCGCGCGATGTAGTGGCTATGTCCATTCTGGCTGATATCAGTATGCCGCTGTTGGATATTTGCGACTGTGTCGAAGCGGGTGCCGCGCCGCATGCCATCAACGATAGCAGCTTTTTCCGTCATATCGGTGCTCACGCGGATAAAATCCGCTTTGAGGTGGAGTTGATCAAACGCTATCTCGCATCACTAGACCGCCCCAGGGTATCAGAGCCGACATCGGACGGTACATGCAGCAACTTGGAGATGGGACATGTTGTCGCCTGAGTGCTGAAGCGTGGAACAAGCTTGTGTTATGGAGAAATTGGTAATATAATTTTACCAGACCGCTCACACGACCCCTATATTGGAGCCGCGCTATGGAAATGCCTACCCCGAACCCTGCTGTTTTGGCGCGTAAAGCACGCGTTGTGGAGCGGCTCAGCACTGTATTGCCCAAAGATGCAGTTATCCATGAAATCTCCGAAACACGCGCATACGAATGTGACGCGCTGACGGCCTATCGTTGCGCGCCCATGGTGGCAGTGCTGCCGTCCTCCACCCGCGAAGTGTCGGATGTCTTGCGTATTTGCCACGAAGAAGGCGTGCCCGTGGTGCCGCGCGGTTCCGGCACCTCGCTGGCGGGCGGGGCTTTGCCGACAGCCGATTGTGTGATCCTTGGTGTGGCGCGGATGAATGACGTGATCGAGACGGATTATGACAACCGCATTATTCGCGTACAGACGGGCCGCACGAACCTGAGTGTGACTGGAGCCGTCGAGGAAGACGGATTTTTCTATGCACCGGACCCGTCCAGTCAGTTGGCCTGCGCCATCGCGGGTAACATCGCAATGAACAGCGGCGGCGCGCATTGCCTGAAATATGGTGTAACCACGAATAACCTGATGGGCGTTAAAATGGTGATGATGGACGGCGAGATTGTCGACATCGGTGGAGCGCATCTGGATGCAGGCGGGCTGGATCTGCTGGGGTTGATCTGCGGCTCGGAAGGGCAACTGGGTGTCGTGACCGAAGCGACCTTGCGTATCCTGCACAAACCAGAAGGCGCGCGACCCGTGTTGATGGGCTTTGACGATAATGAAGTCGCGGGCGCATGTGTGTCCGACATCATCAAGGCGGGTGTGCTGCCCGTGGCGATCGAATTTATGGACCGTCCTTGCATCGAAGCAACAGAGGCTTTTGCCAAAGCGGGATATCCCATGTGCGAAGCGCTGCTGATTGTGGAGGTCGAAGGCTCTGACGCCGAGATCGACCATCAGCTGGACCTGATCATGGAGATTGCCCGCCGCCATAACCCTGTTGAGTTGCGCCAAAGCAAATCCGCTGAAGAAAGTGCTGCCATCTGGCTGGGACGCAAGAGTGCGTTCGGCGCAATGGGGCAGATCAACGACTACATGTGTCTGGACGGTACAATCCCTGTGTCCAGCCTGCCGTATGTGCTGCGCCGCATTGGTGAGATGTCCGAGGAGTACGGCCTGAAAGTGGGCAATGTTTTCCACGCGGGTGACGGCAATATGCACCCCCTCATTCTTTTTGATGCAAACAAACCCGGTGATCTGGAGTTATGCGAGGCCTTTGGCGCTGACATCCTGCGCCTGTGCGTTGAGGTTGGCGGTTGTCTGACGGGCGAGCACGGTGTGGGCATCGAAAAGCGTGATCTGATGCACGTGCAATATGCGCCGAATGATCTGGAAGCGCAGATGGCTGTGAAGGATGTATTTGATCCGCAGTGGTTGCTTAACCCTGCCAAAGTATTTCCGCTGGATGCCTCTGACGCGCGCCGTCAGTTGCCGATTGCTGCGGAATAGATGACTGAAGTGGGGGCTAGCCCCCAGACCCCCAGAGGATTTATGGCCAAGAAAAATAAACATTTGCCAGCGGATGAATCCGAGTTGTCGGAGATGATTGCGCAGGCGAAAGCCCCTTTGTCTATTCAGGGTGGCGGGTCGCGGGGCATCGCGGTTGACGGCCATGCGCTGGGAACTTCGGCGATGTCGGGTATCACGTTATATGAGCCAGGTGCCATGACTTTGGTCGCGCAGGCGGGCACGCCTGTCGGCGAGATCGAAGTGGCGCTGGCGGCTGAAAACCAGCGCCTTGCGTTTGAGCCCGTGGATTACCGTGCTTTGATGGGGACCGATGGTGTCCCTACGATCGGGGGGACCATGGCCGCCAACTCCAGCGGGCCACGGCGGATTTCTGTAGGCGCTGCGCGCGATTTTCTGTTGGGCGTTCGGTACGTCGACGGGATGGGCAAGATTGTCAAAAACGGGGGCCGCGTGATGAAGAACGTTACCGGCTATGATTTGGTCAAACTGATGGCAGGGGCTCATGGCACGCTGGGTGTGCTGAGCGAGGTATCTCTCAAGGTGCTGCCGTGCCCTGAAATGGAGGCGACGCTTGTGTTGCAGGGGCTGGAGGATGAGGCAGCTGTTGGTGCTTTGGCCCGTGCGCTGGGCAGCCCGTTCGAGGTATCCGCAGCTGCGCATGATCCTGCGTCGGGCGAGACCATGTTGCGGGTAGAGGGGTTCGAGGATTCTGTGCGTTACCGGATTCAGGAGCTAAAGGCACTGCTGGGCGGTGAGGCGCGCGTGGAGGAGAATAGCACAAAACGATGGGCTGCCTGGCGCGATCTGAACGGGTTTGCGCAAACGGGTGAAGATGTCTGGCGCGTGTCATGCAAACCGTCTGACGGACCTGCGCTGGCGGCCAAATCGGGTGCGCGGGCTGTACGTTATGACTGGGCGGGTGGGTTGATCTGGCTTGCAACAACGGCAGGTCATGATCTGCGCGCGGTGCTTGGTGCGTATGACGGCCATGCGACACTGGTGCGCGGTACCGGCCAGCCACGGTTTGAGCCTGAGGCAGCGGGTGTCGCGCGTATCACCGCAGGACTACGGGCGCGGTTTGATCCGCGTGGTCTGCTGAACGCGGGCCTTATGGGATGAGCTATGTCGCTGTCTTTATCATCGTTTTTGTTGGTGGGCCGCTGGCCTTTCGTGCGCTCACGCGGGGTGGGCCATCGCCGCGCGCATTTCGGCGGTTGGCTTTGTTTACAGCACTATGCGCGGCAACAGGCCTGACGCTGCGGTATGGTTTTTCCGATCTGTGGGGGCGCAATCTGCTGGTCACGGGCGGGGGCATCGCCTTTATCTGGGGCGGCTGGATTGGCGTGCTCGCATATGGCGCGCAGGCGCTGCGGCGCATGGACAGCGGTTTGCGCATGCGGCGGTGGACCGCCGTTATGGGTGCCGCGGGAACAACGGTGCCGTGGTTCGGGCTGGCCAGTGCCAGCCTGCTTGCGGCCTAAGGGGGCGATATGCAAACGACATTCACCGAAGAACAGCTAACAGATCCCGGTACTGCGCGCGCCAACGAGATTTTGCGTGCTTGTGTGCACTGCGGCTTTTGCACGGCGACCTGTCCCACCTATCAGGTGTTGGGCGATGAGTTGGACAGCCCGCGTGGCCGCATTTACCTGATCAAGGATATGCTTGAGAACGAGCGCGTACCTGACGAGAAAACCGTCAAGCATATTGACCGCTGTCTTAGCTGTCTTGCCTGTATGTCCACCTGCCCGTCAGGGGTGCATTACATGCATCTCGTTGATCACGCGCGCGATTATATCGAGCAAAAGTACAAACGCCCGTGGGGTGACCGTGCGCTGCGCTGGATTCTGGCGCAGATCTTGCCGTATCCAATGCGGTTTCGTGTGGCGCTGTTGGGGGCAAAGCTGGGCCGCCCGTTTGCGCGGTTGATGCCCGATGCCCGCCTACGTGCTATGTTGCAGATGGCGCCAAAGGTGATCCCGCCGGTCAGCCGCAATGACGACCCGCAGACATTTGCGCCAGTGGCCCCAAAGCGTATGCGCGTGGCGTTGATGACAGGTTGTGCGCAAAAGGCGCTGAATACTGACATCAACGATGCCACCATTCGCCTGCTGACGCGGTTGGGCGCCGAGGTGGTCGTTGCCGAAGGGGCGGGATGCTGTGGGGCGCTGACCCACCACATGGGCAAAACCGCCGAGAGCCATGAGACAGCAGGCAAGAATATCCGCGCTTGGGCGCGGGAAATGGATGCAGGCGGGCTTGATGCGATTGTGATTAATACATCCGGTTGTGGCACTACTGTAAAAGACTACGGGCATATGTTCCGTCATACCGATCTGGCGGCGGATGCGGCGCGGGTTGCGGGCATCGCGCGCGACGTCTCGGAGGTGGTGGTGGAGCTGACCAAAGACGATTGGCAAGCTGATCCTGCATGGGAGCGCGTGGACAAAACGCCGCGCCCGCAGGCAGGTACTGTTGTGGCCTATCACGCGGCCTGTTCGTTGCAGCATGGCCAACAGATCAAGACCCACCCCAAAACGCTACTAAAAAAGGCAGGTTTCACCATTGTCGAGCCTGCGGATTCGCACCTGTGCTGTGGCTCTGCGGGAACCTATAATCTGATGCAGCCCGAAATCTCGGCGCAGTTGAAAGAGCGGAAGGTCAAGACGCTGGAGGCCAAGAACCCCGATATCATAGCGGCGGGCAATATCGGGTGCATGATGCAGATTGGCTCTGCCGCCTCTGTGCCGATTGTCCACTCGATTGAGTTGTTGGATTGGGCCTGGGGTGGGCCAAAACCACCCGCGCTGGACGGCGAAAGAGCGCCGAAAGACGACATTCCGCGCTTGCGCTAACGGGCTTTGCCCTAATTTTGCCACATGTGCCGCGTATCGCGAGGGGCGTGTGTTTTGGTGCGGGGGGAATCCGGTTTGCGGCGATGGATGGCTTTGACTGTTGTAGGGCTGTTCCTCACCTCCGGCGCAGTCGCGCAGGATGCAGGATTAAAGCGTCTTGATAACGGGGACGACGCCAAGGCGTGGGAAGCGGTCGGGCGACTGGACATTAATGGCAAAGGGTTCTGCACAGGGGCGTTGATTGCACCCAAACTGGTGCTGACGGCTGCACACTGCATGTTCGACAGTGATACGGGTCAGCGCATTGATGAAGGCCATATCGAATTTTTGGCAGGCTGGCGCAATGGTCGTGCGGGGGCTTACCGTGATGTAGCGCGTGTTGTGGTGCACCCTGAGTATCGTTTTGACGAGGTTCTGTCTTCGGAGCGTGTGCGCAATGATCTGGCGCTGCTTGAGCTGTCGCAGCCTATCCGCAATACATCCATCAAACCATTCAAGACGGCTGCGCGCCCGCGCAAAGGCGACCGTGTCGGTGTTGTCAGCTATGCACTGGACCGTGCCGAGGCACCCTCCTTGCAGGAGGTATGCGCGGTGCTAGCCCGTCAGGACGGCGTACTGATTACCTCTTGTTCTGTTGATTTCGGTTCCAGCGGTGCGCCGATTTTTGTTATCGAGAACGGACAGGCGCAGATCGTATCAGTTGTATCCGCCAAGGCCGAAGTGCGCGGCGAGGAAGTGTCACTAGGCACCGCGTTGGGCCAGCCCTTAGCCGAGTTGCAGGCCGAACTGGTGGCAGGACGCGCCATATATCTGGGTTCAACACCCGAAAGCCGTCGCGTGCGCGTGGGCGATGAAAAGGTAGATACAGGCGCGAAATTCGTCCGCCCCTAGCCCCCTTGAAACGCTAAAACCAATCCCCACATTATTCTCATCAGGACGCCTATACAGGGTTCTGGTGAATGACACGTCGGGTCTGTCCAATGGTGGAAGGCCCGAACATGACAATCGCTCAATGATGAGGATATACATATGCGTAACTTTGATTTTGCACCGCTTTACCGCTCCACAGTCGGGTTCGACCAGATCGCCAGCCTGATGGACCGTGTGCTGACCGCCGAGACGAGCCAGCCAAGCTATCCGCCCTATAACATCGAAAAGCTGGAGGATGACGCTTATCGCATTTCTATTGCGGTTGCGGGTTTTTCCGAGGCTGATCTAAGCGTTGAGGTGCGCGAAAAGTCCCTGATCGTATCAGCCCGAAAAGCGGATGAGGATACCGACAAGACCTATCTGCACCGTGGCATCGCCACCCGAGCGTTCGAGCGGCGCTTTCATCTCGCCGATCATGTGGTGGTCACGGGTGCTGCCCATGCCGACGGTATGCTGCACATCGAGATGGAGCGGCAGGTGCCCGATGCGTTGAAACCGCGTCAGATCCAGATCGCATCTGATGCGGCGCGGATTGGTAAGGATGTCGTAGACGCCAAATCGGTAAACTGACTCTAACAGTAGTCTGAACAGAGGTCTGGCGCAGGAATGCGCCGGACCCTTTCGTTTGTGAAAAGGTGCTTTGGAAAACCAAATATCAACCTGTGGCTGTCATCGTGTTCATACCACGGTGACACAGGAGGATTTGATGGTCAGTTGGTCATGGTGCGCAGGCGCAATCTGCGGCCTTTTTGCAGCAACAAGCCTGTATGCAGGCGCAATTTCGTTATTCGAGACAGGCAGCACACGCGGGGCGGTCTTTATCCCCGCCACCCCTTTAGGCAGGTCGGAGGCAGCCGAACCGTCCAGCCTGTTCATAGGGCGTGAAGGGGCCAGCCTGTTTGCCAGCCGCCCCAAAGCAGAGCCTGCAATGGCGGTGGCAACAGGCAGAACCTTGGGTGGTACACCAGTTGAGGTGGTGCGCCAGATCATCGAACAGGCAGAATCGCGGCGCGATGGGTATGATGCCGTGCAGCATGGCGCACGGATCAAGCCGCCGCGCAGGCCGACGCAGATGACGCTTGGCGAGATTTATAAGTGGATCGACGATACCCCGAACCAGCCACATGCCATCGGCAGATACCAGTTTATCCCGCCCACCCTGCGGCGTGTTGCACGCAAGATAGGGGCCTCACCGCAGCAACGGTTTTCGCCACGTCTGCAAGACCAGTTGGCGGATGTTCTATTGGCCGAAGCAGGGTATCACGACATCCAAGCAGGCAAGATTACCCGTCGCGCATTTATGAATAATCTGGCCAAGATATGGGCTGGTTTGCCGAACGATACCGGACGTTCGCACTACCACGGTCACGCAGGTAACAAGGCCAGTATGACATGGGCAAAGTTCGATGCGCAGATGGCGCAGGCGTTCCCCTAGCTATTGTGGGTGCGGCAGTTGATTGCCCGCCACAGCACCTAGGTACCGTGCCAAGATGTAGGTGCGCGGCGGCAAAAGGTACCGCCGCGCGGATCTGTCTTAGACGGACATACAGATGTATTTCATTTCCAGATAGTCCTCGATGCCGTGGTGGCTGCCCTCGCGGCCAAGGCCCGACTGCTTGACGCCGCCAAAGGGGGCGACTTCGGTCGAGATCAGGCCTGTGTTTACGCCGACGATCCCGTATTCCAGCGCTTCGGCTACCTTGTATACGCGGCTGAGGTCTTTGGCGTAGAAATAGCTGGCCAGACCAAAGATCGTGTCGTTCGCCATGGCAATAACTTCATCTTCGTCGGTGAATTTGAACAGCGGTGCAAGGGGGCCGAACGTCTCTTCCTGTGCAACCTGCATATCCTGAGTGACCCCAGTCATAATCGTCGGAGCGAGGAAGTTCCCGTCCATTGCGCCGTTCGAGCCAAGCACGATTGTAGCGCCTTTGGACGTGGCATCGTCAATATGTTCTTTCACCTTTTCACCCGCAGCGGGGTTGATGAGCGGGCCAAGCGCCACGCCTTCCTCAAATCCGTCCCCGACCTTGAGTTTTTCGACAGCTGCAACCAGTTTGGCTGCAAAAGCGTCATAAACGCCCGCCTGCACATAAATCCGGTTTGCACATACACAGGTCTGGCCGTTGTTGCGGAATTTGCACAGGATTGCGCCCTCGACAGCGGCATCCAGATCAGCGTCATCAAATACAATAAACGGCGCGTTGCCGCCCAACTCCATTGAGCATTTCATGACTTGATCGGCGGCTTGTTTCATCAGGATGCGCCCCACTTCGGTTGAACCTGTGAAGGTGAGTTTGCGCACGGCCGGGTTTTCGCAGAATTCCTTGCCCACAGCGGAAGAGGAGGACGATGGCACCACGTTGAATACGCCAGCGGGGATGCCCGCACGTTCAGCCAGCACGCCCATAACGATCGCGCTCAGGGGGGTTTCGGCGGCCGGGCGCGCCACGAAAGAACAGCCGGCGGCCAACGCAGGTGCTGCTTTGCGGGTAATCATCGCGTTGGGAAAATTCCATGGCGTGATAGATGCAGCAACGCCTATGGGTTGCTTGATCACGGTGATACGTTTGTCGCGCTGGTGGCCGGGGATCGTCTCGCCGTAGACGCGCTTGGCCTGCTCACCGAAAAACTCGATGAAGGATGCGCCATAGGCAACTTCGCCTTTGGCCTCGGCCAGCGGTTTGCCTTGTTCGGCCGTCAGGATCGCACCTAGATCGTCCTGATTTTCCATCATCAGATCAAACCATTTGCGCAGGACGCCAGCGCGCTCTTTACCTGTCCAGCTGGCCCATTCCTTTTGCGCGGTCTCGGCCTGCGCGATGGCGCCTGCCACTTGCGCACGGCTTAGGTTGGCGACTTTTGCCACCACATCGCCACGTGCGGGGTTGGTCACATCAAAGGTGCCATCTTCACCGTCCACCCATTTGCCACCAATGTAGGCGCGGGTTTCCAGCAGGCTGGGGTCTTTGAGAAGGGATTTAAGGTCGGTTGCCTGCGCAGTCATGAACATTCTCCTTGAATTCGTCTGGGAACCCAAACCAACTCTGGGTATGATTGTCCAGATCACATTGAAAGGATCCATGCGATGAAGCTGGATGATGCTTATGCGAACGCGGCTTATATCGATGGCGCGGATGCCTATCCCCCCCGCTGGGCGCAAGAGGCGTTGGCCTTTCGGGAGGCGCTGGGCGCGCGGGCGCAGCAGGGCGTGTCCTATGGGCCGTCGCCACGGCAAGTCTTCGATATGTTCCAACCCGAAGGCGTATCGCGGGGGACGATGATTTTTGTACATGGCGGATATTGGAAAGCGTTTGATGCAAGTGTCTGGTCGCATCTGGCGGCGGGTGCGCTGGCACGGGGTTGGGGTGTTGCCATGCCCAGCTATGACCTGTGCCCTGATGTGCGTATCGGCGATATCACGCGCCAGATCGCTGCAGCTGTAACGCGCATTGCCGACCGTACTTTTGGGCCTCTCGCGCTTGCTGGCCATTCCGCAGGGGGACATCTGGTATGCCGCATGACCGATCCGTTGATCCTGCCGTCAGAGCTGCGGGGCAGGATCAAACAGATCGTCTCGATCTCGCCTGTGGCCGATTTGGTCCCGCTGATGGACACCAGCATGAATGAAGTGCTGCGGCTGGACGCTGCCGAGGCGCAGGCGGAAAGCCCTGTTAACATGCCTCCACCCCACGGATTGGATTTGACCATCTGGGTCGGGGCAGATGAACGCCCCGCATTTCTGGATCAAGCCGAGCAGTTGTCCCGTACATGGGGCGCGCGGCGCATCGTCGAGCCGGGCAAACACCACTTTGATGTGATAGACGCATTGGGCGATCCCGACAGCGCAATGGTCAAGGCGCTTTTGGGGTTGAAGTAGAGCCCCAAAAATTCCGCTTCCTGCGGCAAGTGATGTAAAAAGGTCATTTTACGGCGCACGGTGTTCAGCCTTTCTTTTGGCGCGGTGTTTTGTCAAACTCGGCTTCAAGTAGTGCGAGGGGGATGTAAATTGCCTTCACATACCCTATATTGATGATAAGACTTATTAAAACGGAGCATTTAATGGCAAATCTTGACGCGCAAGTTCGCGAATCCCAAGCTCAGGTCGCTGAGGCACAGGGTAAAATTGCTGAATTGACCAGCAGGATTGAAACGGCACGGGCGAAACTGGCTGCGGGTGAGGCGGCTGAAATAGATATCGAAAACGCCTCGCTTGAGGATGTGCATGCCCACACAGAGACGATGAATGCCAACATTGCCGAGCTGATTATGGGTTTGGATGACGTGACCGCAGGGTTCAGCCGCGATTTCGACGAGATGCGGTCAAAGACCGGTTGGGAAAGCGTAATTGGCATCTTCTCGTCTGCGAAGGCTGACAGCATGCGGCAGGAACGTGTGCGTAGTGCCAGCATTGATGACAAATTGCAGGATCTCATCGCAAAATCCGACACGATTGTGCAGTTGCTCGAAGGGCAATTGGCAGTGCTGGAGGAGCAGAAGGTCAAGGTGGAGGGCAACCTCACCGATACGCTCAATGATCGTGAAATGACCGTATCCGAGCTTGAATCCCTGCGCACGGACATCGGGAACATGGATCCGGAAATTATTAAACTGGAAAACGCGATTGCCTCCGAGATGGATGCCGCCAAGCGTACCGCATTGGAGAGCAAGCTGGCCGAAGCCAACAGCAGATACAACGCAATGGTGCAGGAGGAGCAGGTAAAACTCGCCAAGAGCCAGACGTTGGAGCGGTATATCGACAAGGGCAAAACCTGGGTGGACAGCCTGCAGAATCAGGCGGCAACGCAGATGGTGCTGATCAACAAGCTGCAAACCGACACCAAGCAGCGTGTGGTTCTCTATGATGCGCTGACCAAATCGTTGAAAACTGCACAGCAGCAGGATGTGGCCCACCGCATCAACGAGATCGGTGTGAAAACGGATCAAGAGGCACAGTCGGCCATGGCGGGCATCGGCTCTGCCACGAACGCGCGTATGGCCGAGATGATGGAAAAGCATGAGGATCACATGGTATTCGCCCGTGACGTGCTGGAGCAGAAGGCCAAGGCAGACGAGCGGTTCGCGCGCCGCTTTGCCAAGATCATCGAAAAGCATGACAGCAATGCGTATGGAGAGTAGATGGCGCGCATGCCATCTGTTCTGAAAAATAATCTGCTTATGATTGCTTTTGGTGCCGTCATTGTCTGGCTGGCTATCGCGATGATCTGGCCATGGTGGGCATTCGTTTCAGGCGTCACCTGTATAGTCATCGGGCTTTTCCGTTTGGCAGACTGGCAGTCTGGTGCAGATCGCTCTGGTATGGGGCCTTGGGGAGATTCAAGTTGAGAATTTTGCATGACTGACCCGACCGCCAACCACTATGACCTGAAAGATACCTTCGCCAGCCGCCGGTACTTCGCCAAGTTCCAAGGCATCATGCAACACATGCTGCGTGTGGCGGGTGTGATGGAGGCCGAACGGCAGTTAACACGCGATGAGGTGAGTATCCTTGCAGGCTACGCTGTGCATCTGACCAATACGTTTCAGGCGCTGAGCTGGAAGTATCTGTTGGTGGGCCGCGAGACGGGACGCTTCTTTGGCTCGCTCACCGTGGACGGGCGCGACAGCGGGTTTCCCGTGGCTGCTGAATTGATGACCATGGCCAATGACGCCCAGCAGGCACAGACCCATCTGGCCGCGATGCCCAGCGTCGAGGCGCACAAGGATCAGATGGTCCAGGCGATCCTGAGCGATCGGACGCTGCCGACAAAACTGCAATTCAGCCTGTCACAGCGGCTCTATTACGAAGAGTTGTTGAAAGGGCATTTGTTTTGGGTGCGCAACGATCCACAGGCAGAGTATATGGGCGACGTTGTGGATCGCCGCAAATACCGCCTGCATTGGGCGACCTATGACAGTCAGGTGAACCTGCCAGTCATCTATATGATGGAGTTGGAAGATTCCGGGCGCGAAGCGTTACCGCGCGATACCCGCCGCTGGCCCGAAGTACAGGCGCATCTGAGCGCGCAGGCGCTTGGTGGCCTAAAACTGGTGACAATTGCGCGCGGGTTCGATGAGGATTTCGATGATCTGCACCCCAAACGCCTGCGCCGCTTCCACCTTGGGCCGATGTACAGCCACGCGTATACCCGCCAGAACGGCCCGCTGCGTGATGTGCTCGCGGAGGCCAAAGCGCCCGAGGGACAAGACTGGGCCATGGTCTGGACTGAGGAAGAGCTGGTCTCGGACCGTGTAATAGAGGAAAAATCTGGTTGGTTTTCGACGGTGGAGCGTGAGATTTTTGCGTTGGATCCGATGGGCGGCGGTCTGCCTGATATGGGGGCGACCCGTACCCAGCGCAGCATCATCCTGCCCCAACGCCCCTATCAGGTGCTAGAGGAGCATAACCCGCCGGGATTCAGCGGTGTGCGCAAGTTTGTTGTCAGCGCTGGCGGGCGCGTGTTGCAGTATTGAACGCAGCCGTTCGTGCGTGGGGCGCGCGTCGCACTAGAGTATTTTTGGCCAGAAAAAATAGAGGCCGGTTTTGGATTTGAGAGGATGTTTTTGTGAGCCAGACGTCAGACCAGATGGAGCTTCGTGAAGAAGATATTGCCAGCCATGTTGCTATGGCTCAGTCGCTGATTGAAGGGTTTGACCATGCACCGCGTATTGGTAAGGCCGCGGGGGAACCTGCTGCTGAACGCTCTAGCGGGATTGGGACGCGGCGTCGTTTCCGGTCAACCACGCCGGGGTTGGTGACGCAGCGGCGGGTGCCGTCGGGCGCGGTGCAATTGATCGCGCGGGTTGAGGGGGCGGACGGCGATGATGCATTGATGTCGCCGTTGCAGGCCAGCGTCCTGCACGCGGTGCGGCGTGCGATTGCAATTGCGTTGGCTGTGGCCGAGAATTTTGCGGAACAATCGGGATTGGGCGATCTAAAGCGTGCCAATCTTGAGGGGTCTGTGCCAGCTGCGCGCAAGGCCGAGTTTGGTGAGCTGCTGGCGGCGGAGGCTTTGGTCACGCTCTATGTATTCGGCAATGCGGTGGCGTATCTTTTGTCAGCACATCTGTCCGAGACCACCGTTGAGGTGGGCGATGTGGAGGAGGTACTGACCGACAATGGCCAGACCGCACTGCATGGTGCGCTATGGGAACTGGATCAGGATATTGCTGCACATGCTGCGGACGATGCACGGTTGGTGGCTACGGTAAGTGCCTTTGCTGAAAGTCTGATGGAAAAAGTCGGCTTGCGCGCTGCGACCGCGCCACGCCTGGAGGCCTTTACCGCCGCTACATGGCATGTGGAGGCAGATGATTTCACCGTGAGCGGGTTCAGTCCGGCGTCGGCGGCGAAATCAAGCACGCTGACCATGACGTTCAAGAAACCGAATGAAGTGGTGGGCAACCATATCGCTAAATACCAGTCAATGAAGCTGGCCAAGATGCTGATGGCTTATGACTTTGACCGCCGCCTCAACCCCTTTGCCGATTTGGGTGGCTTTATCTTTACCTTCATGGGGGATGGGGCACCAGGCACGGGGAAAACGACCCTCATCCAGATGATGGCGGGGCTGATCTCCGAGTATTGCGGCAATGCGGGCTATCCTTTCCGTTATCAGAACCTCAGCACCGACAACATTGACAGCTATCAGGGCAAATCAGGCCAGAACGCCAAGTCGTTTATCAACAATATCATCGATCCCAGTGTCATCGGCTTTGGCACTATTGACGATATTGACCAGCTTGCGGGCAAACGCGGCGACCGCCAATCCTCTGCGGGGCAGTTGGAGATTACGGCCGTGTTGATGGAGAGTTTTGCAGGGGCCAATACGGTTGTGCGCGGCAACTGCACCTTTGGCATGTTCTCGAACTACCCCGAGAATGTGGACGATGCCCTGCGCCAGCGTGCGGGCGCACGCTTCCTTGTTGATGGGCCGCAGACGCGGGAGGATTACGTCGACATCCTTTATCTGCTGATGGGCAAGAACCACGACATCCCGCTGGGCGATCACGAGGTGTTCGAGGCGCAGGCGATCAAAAAGGCCGTTGCGGCATCGTTTGCAGGCCACGCGAAACCGCATGAGGCGGGACTGTTGGAGGTTTATAACGCCGTGCAATCCCAGATTGGCGCGCTGGACACGATCAACAAACTGGGCACGTATCTAAAGGCGATCCAAGAGGCCGACCCCCGCTTCACAGGCCGCGCGATCAAGAACATCACCGACGCGGTAAAAGTCCGCGCGATGGATTTCGAACTGCCCGACGAATGGATGGAGCAGCCCGACCTGTTCCTGTTCAAAGACTACGACACCAAGAAAGCGATGATCGAAGACATGCGCCAGCCCATCACGGTGGATATGGTGGTGCAGGAGATCAACCGCTATGCGGATTCCGAATTCCGCTATGCCGACAAGTCGGATGAGGTGGCGATTGAGAATATGGTCCGCGACTTTGGGCGCAATGAAGAGGCTAAGAAGCGGTATTTGGGGGGCGGCAGTTGAACACTCTCGCACTTTTAGAGGCCTTAGAGCAGTTCATTGCTAGTCACCAATTGACGTTGGTTGTGATCGCGATTCCGATGCTCACTCTCTTGGTGACAGCGCTAACAAACCGCTCATCTGAGAGGAAGTCGTTGGCAGAGAGGCGGATTGAACGAGATTTAGAAAGAGAACGGATATTAGTTGAATTTAGACAAGCTTGGATAAATGACCTCCGAGATGCTCTTGTCGAGTATTGTTCACAAGTTTTTTCAAGTGAGGAGCGTGACGATCAGTGGATGAATCTGATCGGAGCCACTACGAGAATTAGACTTCTCATGAATCCAAATGATCCCGACTTTGCAGAATTGGATGGCTACTTATCTCAAGGGATAGCAGCCTTTTCTAAGGATGAGGGGATTTCAAATTTATCAACTGACATTAACGATGTAAGTCAGCGCATTTTAAAGCGGGAATGGGATCGCTTGAAGGAAGACCTAATATCACTGGAAGATAAATTTCTATGAACCGCCTCATCCGCGCCGGCTTGATGTTCGGCAATCTCTTTCACGTTCATTCGCCCGCCTTGGTGGAGCGGTATAACCGTGCGCTGCATCATCTAACGGGCAAGCGCACGAAGCTTACCGATTTCTACATCGACATCTCTGGCTACTCGCCCGAGATTGGCGACGAGCTTAACGACCCACTCTACCTCAACCACAAGGGCGTGAACCGTCAGTTTATCTTGCTGAGCGTCGAGCAGCGTATGTCGCCTTTGCTCAACACCAAATTCTCGACCTCCAAGGCGATCTTGCAGGACTTTATCGAAGAAAACGAGGCGGCGCTGTTTGCGTTGACGGCCAAGGACGCTGTGGCGGGGGAGTTGGTGAACTCGGTCTATGACGTCACCTCGCCCGCGCGGCTGTTTGATATTCGTCGGATCACGATCGATGCAGATACCACGGGCGGCACGGTCAAGGAAGCCGCCCGTCTGGCCGAGATGGTCGACCAGTTTCGCGATACGGAAAATGGCTGGTACGACGATGTGCTGATTTCGCAGATGATCGAGATTGCAGGCAAGACCGGCGATGTGGTGCGCAATCCGGTCAAGCTCAAGGTCATGTCATTTGATCAGCGCAATTTCTGGACGGCGCATTTTGGCGGGCTGTATGTCTTTCAGGATGTGGCCCATCCTGCGGCGATTGCTCCTGCGGGTAAGGCGGGGCTGGACGGTCTGCCGCTGAAGTACGTATTTGACGGCGCGCAGCGCAACCGTATCGCGCAGTTCTTCCAGCTTAATGGCCTGACGCAGACGATACTGGAGGCGCGGGGCATCAAATCGGCTGCGATCCTGCGGCAGAAGATGGACTTTATCCTGATTGACGCGGTGGCGGATCAGGGGGTGGATTTGACGGGACTGTCCCGCGGGGACCTGCGCCGCCTTGCGCGTGATCATAGCGATAAACTACCGCCGGAATTCCACACGCTGGGGCAGCTGGTGAACTGGGCCGAGAACGGCGGCGCCTTCCCCAATATCGACAGCGCCGATCCGGTTTATTTCTATACCCTGCGCGCAGCGGATACCCCTGATGCGGAACTGGTGAACATGCTGCTGGCCGAGCTTGCGCCCAAAGACATCCGCCAGCTGTTCATCTGCCACAAAGACCTGTTCTACAGCACCTACGCGGCTTGGCCCGATGCGAAAAAGGCCTATGTTGCCGATTTTCTGGAGCGCGAGTACCTTATGGACAAGGCAGGCGTGCGCGATGCGCTGTTTGGCCATGAACCCGCATTGGAAATACCGCCGCTGCCGCGTAAACGTAAAAAGCCGCCGCCATTGCCACAGGATCGCATCAAAGCGGTCGGGCCCTGGGGCGCCGTAAAGAGGAGATAGGACATGGCTGCACTCGCCCGCTTGATGGTCATTGGGTTTATCGTACTGACAGTGATTTATGTCTGCCTGTCGCTCTATTCGCGCGCAGTGCGCAAGGGCAAGCTGCGTGCGGAATGGCATGAGGGCCCACAGGACCAGCCGCTGGAGGCGTTTTTGGAAGAGGGTCTTGAAGACTATGACAAGTCGCTGCGTCGCAAATTGATCCTGTCTGTCTATGTTATTCCTGTGATCCTTGTGTCAGTGGTCATCTATCTTACGAATTTTGCCTGAGAGGGGTCGTACATGTTTGGTCTTATCCGTTGGACGTTCTGGATAACCGTCTGGGTGCTGGTAGCTGCTGTATTCCATTACACGCTGCCGCAGACCGATATTGTGCGGATTACCGACACCTACGAGAAGCGTCAGGATTTTGGCGAGAACTCTATCTTTTGGGCGCAGGCGGATACAGGCACAGACGGCACTTTGATGAACCGTGATGTCTTTTTCATCCAGACGCGGCGCGTGGGCGGCGATGTGATGGTCTACCGCAACGAAGATACGGGCTGGGGCTGGCCGCCTTACTTCAAATTCGACACGTCCAATCTGCAAGCAGAGGCAGGGGAGTTCCGCTCCACCGAGGAGAACGCCCGTTATGTGGCGATCAAACACTACGGCTGGCGCAACGAGTTTTTGACGATTTTCCCCAACGCGATCTCCGTGCGCGAAGTAGACGGGCCTGATGCGTCCAAGGGTATTCCTTGGCTGAATATCATTATCCTGACCCTGTTTGCAGCAGTGACTTACGGCATTTGGGTGCGCTGGCGGCGGTTCCGCAAGGCGCGGATTGATCCCACGATGGAAGCGATCGAAGATGATCTGGCCGATGCGTCCGGCGCGGTTACCAGTTGGCTGGGGTCGTGGCGCAAAAAGTCATAAGCGCCTTCGCGCGAGAGTGCGTCAAATCATTTAAAAATTTGGGTGGGAATTGCGGAGAATTCCGCATCCCGCCGCTGTCTTCGTACTTTGTCTGTCAACTGGCGGGCTGAACCATCCGCCCCATGCGCCGACCGCCCAGAATGTGTACATGCAGATGTGGCACTTCTTGTACCCCATGCTCGCCCGCGTTGCTAATCATACGAAAGCCGTCGCCCGCCTCCAGCGTGACACCTTCCATGCGGCACACCTCGCCGATGGCGCGTGTGTAATCGACGATCTCCGCGTCCGAGGCACTGGCCGCGAAATGGTCATAGCTGACATACGGACCTTTGGGGATCACCAGCACATGGGTAGGCGCCTGCGGATACAGATCGCGGAACGCGAGCGTGTGTTCCGTCTCTAGGACAGTGGTATTGGGAATTTCACCGCGCAAGATTTTGGCAAAGATATTCTGGTCATCATAGGCGTAGGTCACGGGCAAACTCCTCAGTCGGCAAACAGGTAATCGGTGCTGGCAATCTCTTGCGCTTTATCGCCACTGATGCCCAGAAACTTTGCCAACTCATCGGCGTTTTCCTGCGCCGAGGCGCTTTCGCGCATCCGGCTGTGGTTCTCGAACTGCGCATCGCGGATGGCGTCGCTCTCGAAGATCATATCATTGCGGATGGTAGGCAACAGACGGTCCAACGTCTCTTGCGAGGTTTGCTCGCCTGCAAGCCCTACGCGCATGGCATGGCCGATCAGGTAATCCTCTGTGAAGGTGCAATCAATTTCGAGTATCTTGGTGACAGAGCGGTCGGCGGCGAAATCTTCAAGCAGGTCCAGATTGCTGGGGTCCATGCAGACGATCAGGCGGTCCGTCTCAAAGTAATCAAACAGCATCCGCATCAGGGCGCGACGGTGGCGCGTCCGTTTGCCCAGCGTTTTCTCAATTCCGCCAAGCGCGGGCAGGGGCGTGTCCTCTTCGTTGAACACATATTCGATGGCAGGCACGTTTGTGGTCTGGCGAATACGTTCCAGCACCCGTTTGGCCACGTGCCACTTCTTGCACACAACAATCAGCAGTTCACGCTCACGGCCCAGCGTGCTCTCCGTCTCCCAGAACCGTGTCGAAAACCGCCGCCCGATGCGGCCACGACCGGTGAGGAACTTGAACAGGCTGCGTCCTTCGTTGCTAATCTGGAACCGCACGCCCTGAGCGGCATAGAGCAGGCCGAGACGGCGCTTGAGGTCCTGTGCATCGGGGCTGATCTTGCGCGCGAACAGATAGTCCTGACTGAGCAGAAGGTCATAGTGGTCGTTATAGAATGTCACTGGCATCCCGTAGTCGGTGAACATCAAAAACGTCAGAGTGCGCCCGCGAATCTGGTCTTCGGGTACCATATGGCGCACGAGGGTCTGAAAAAACGTCTCGTCCGGTATCCATGTGGTGCGGAAAAACCGGATCACATCACGGCGTTTTTTGCAGAAATCCAGTATCCATTCGATGGTCTGGCGGCGCAGGCACCACCACTGGCTACCGATCTGTACCTGAATATCCGCAGGAATTTCCCGCGTCAGGCCAAAGCGTTTCTGGAAGTTGAACATCGCATAAAACAGCTTTTTCTGCGTCCGCTCGTTGAACCAGTGGCGATAGATCAGCCGCTCTTCTGTCCAGCCTGTCTTGATCCAGTCGCTCTCGAAATAGTCGAAACTCTCGATGAAATCCGCATCGTTGTTATCAAGAAAGTGATGGGTGTATTCGGCTGACTTGATCGCCATGCAATCGCCTGACAACATGTAGAAATGTGTCGCGCGCGGAAAGGCGTCGACGGCGGATTCTACCGCGTGCAAAGTGGCCTGCACCAGCGACCATTCCCCCCATCCGCACTTGATCCGTTTGGCGGCGAATGTGACGTTGGGGTTGTTATCCAGTGCTTTGCGAATGGCCTTGTATTGTGCCGGATCCGCGCTCGCGTCAAAATGGATCGACATATAGTCGCCCACAGCAGTCAACCGTTCCGCCTGCTTGATGATGGCGTCCGGGTCTTTGTGACACAGAAGGATATAGGCAATTTTTGCCATTCAGGAACCATTCACCGTAAATATACTCGATTGTTTACATAGATAATCGTGAACACTCATTGAATAAACAGCAATTATTTGCTTTTGTAGATCAAAAGCCGTCCCAAGAGGCGGCACAAGCAGTTTGAGCAGGAGTAGCGCGGCATGGGTTTCCCGGGAACTTGGATGACCGAGAGTGAGAGCGTGGTGTACCGTGTGGTGCCCAAATGCGCCTGTTCGACCATTGGGCAAATCATGTATTACTCTGATCATGGGGCCTTTTTTGATGGCGATATCCATGATGCTAAGGGCGGAATGCACAAATGGGCGCTTGATGGCAGTCAGGATGCGATTGCACGAAATGTGCAAAATCACAGCTCGTACGCCTTTACCTGTGTGCGCAATCCCTACACCCGCATCCTCAGCTCCTTCTTCGATAAAATCTGTGGCATCCAGCGTAACGGCAAACGGTACCGTGGCAATTTAGTGCCACTTTTGGTGCAAAAATACGGGATCGAGGTTGGTGGCCCCGACGGCAAGCAGGAATTTGACCAGATCGCCAGCTTCCGCCGCTTCTTGCTGTTTGCGCGCGATACCATTCGCTGGCGCCGCCCGATGGACCCCGACATTCACTGGTCGGCCATGTCTGGCCACGTTAGCACCTTTATCGTAAACGGCGGCACGTACGACAAAATCGTCTGGACCGAGAGTTTCAATGACGGGATGCGCGATGTGCTGGACGCTATCGAGACACCCAATGCGATTGATCTGACCACCATCCCCCGCTTTAACGAGAGCGAAGGTCACGGCCCCAAGCGCGCCCATCCGGTCGAGGATTACTTCGACGACCTCTCGATGCATCTGGTTTATGAAATCTACAAACGTGATTTTAACCTGTTCAAATACGACTTTGAAAACCCCGCAAACAAAATGCCCATAGGCGAGATTGATCTGGACGAGGTGCATGCAAAGCTGGGGGACTGACCCGACTGTGCAACCACCCTTACCAAATGACTAATATTTTGGTTAAAATTTAGCAGGTTGTTTCGTGCGCGAAACATCCGGTGATCGCTTTGGCCTGAAAGGTTCCTGACTATGGAATATGTTATCCCGACCCCACCCCAAGCCAGTCTTGCGGTGCAGGGCAGCAAAGCGCGCTTTCCCGTGCGCCGAATTTTTTGCGTTGGCCGGAATTACGAGGCCCACGCGCGCGAAATGGGCAATGATCCCGATCGGGAGCCACCGTTTTTCTTCACCAAGCCAGCCGATGCAGCCTGCGATACGCCCTGCACGTTGCCCTACCCGACACTTACCAACGACCTGCATCACGAGATCGAGTTGGTGATCGCGATAGGCAAAGGTGGCTCCAACATTGCGCCCGAAGACGTCGCGGCCCACATCTGGGGTGCCTCTGTCGGCATTGACCTGACCCGCCGCGATCTACAGGCCGAGGCCAAGCAGACCCGCCGCCCTTGGGACTGGTCCAAAGCATTCGACCTTTCGGCGCCTATCGCTCCGCTCAAGCCGATCGCACAGGTGCCAAGCCTGACCAATGGGCGCATCTGGCTGGCTGTGAACGGTGATATCCGTCAGAACGCCGACATCGCCGATCTGATCTGGTCCGTCTCCGACCACATCGCCACCCTGAGCCAAGGTATGACCCTCGCGCCCGGTGATCTGGTGATGACAGGGACACCCGCAGGTGTTGCATCCGTTACCGCAGGTGATGTGATTACAGGCGGCGTGGACGGCATAGCAGAGCTTGAGGTCACAATCGGCCCGCGCGCCTGACTTTCTATTTTTCTTGGCCTTAAATCCTCCGGGGGAATTGGCCCTTCGGGGCCAAGGGGGCTGGCCCCCTGACACCCTTTGCCGCGGGCTCACCTGTTGGGTGGCATGCCCCATTGGTTTGGCGTCTCTTCTGTTTTGGTGCAGTAGAAGACGATCAAAACAATCCATCCTACAATGGGTATAAAGACCAGCAGATACCACCAGCCTGTGCGCCCGATGTCATGCAAACGCCGGATTGCCACCGCAAGGGAGGGCAGGAACAGCGCCAGTGAAACCAACAATCCTACCGGCCCGCTATCGCCCGCACCGATCGCGCTGTCGATCATCGCAGAACCGATGCTGAAAATTATCGACCAAAGCACCCACCACCAGAACTGTGAGCGGGTCGAGCGGGTCTTGAAATCGACATACCGCGCCAAGCCGTCTTTCAACGCTCCGGGAAAGGTGTTGGCGTCACCGCGTGCGGGATCGCTGGCGTTACTCGATGGCATGCGGTCGGGTGGGGGCATTGCACCGGTCCCCGTGTTCGCCCGACGGTAGGGCAGCCAGTCGTCCATGCCTTCCTGCCAGACCAACGTATCGCCCCTTATGGTTCCAACGGCAATCAGTTCTTCAAACTCTTGTGCGCTGACAGGTCCGTGTGAATTTCCTTCAACGGCGTAATACCAATCTGTGCTCATGTCTGGTCAATCCCTTTTTGTTCAATTGCTCCAGCCTAGCGGTCCAGATGCCCTGCTGCAACGCTGCTCAACTGCTGTGTTGTGACAGGGTTTGTGCCGCGCGCGCGCGGGCTTCTTCTGCCAGAACGGGCAGGCCTGATTTGGCATAGACCTCGCCCAGCATCAGGTTCAGCGGCACGCCGTCCGGATCGTAGGTGCGCCGCATTTCCAGCACTTGTTGCGCTGCCGAGGCACGGCCGTCTTGCACCAGTGCGTCCAGATGTATCTGCTCGAACAGATCACGCTGCGCATGACTGCCGCCACATTCCGACATGCGCGGCAGTGCGCGTGCCATGTCGCTGATCGCGGTGGGCCAGTCGCCCTTGGCATGCGCCATGATCCCCGTTGCAGCAGGCAGCGCCACCTCGCGCCATGCGATGTGGTCATGCTGGCGGGTGTCCTCTGCACGGTCGCGAATGGCTTGCATCAAGTTATCTGCCTCGCTCCGCTTGGTCCGCGCCAGCGCATAGAGATATTGCAGCGTCAGGAACGGATTAACTGTATCGGCCCCGCGCAATGCGACATAATCCGCCACATCGGCCCACCGCTCGCCGACGTCAACACCCGCAAATTCCATCCGCGCCAGCAGCGATGTCGCACCGACCTGATCTTGTGAATAGTCTTTGGCCAGCCCCCAGACATGCGTGTCATAAGCGCGGCGTACATCGTCATGCCGCCCGAGGCTCAGGTAAAACAACGCCAGATGCCACCAGTTATGGCTGCGCATAAAGCTGTTGAGCTGGCCCCATGTCTCGGCCACGCTTTCCATAAATGCGGCCCCTTCGGCGACGCGGCCCTGCGTCAGCATGACGTGGGCAATTGCGTGGTGCGACCATGCTTCGTCGGGTTGCAGCGATATTGCGTGACGCGCTGCCGCCTCGGCGCGGTCCAGCAGGTGGCATTGCTCATAGCCAAAGGCGATCATGCCGTGGGCATACGCGATATCTTCGGCTGTTGGCAGCGCCTTGAGCGCCATGCGCAGCATCCCCGCCGCATCGCCCAGATTAAACAGGTGATATTGCGCCAGCTTTAGGACTGACATGTCGCGCGGGTGATCGGTGGTGATCTGGTCACAGAGCGCCAGCAGCTCTGGCACGTCACCCTGCGTCCATGCAGCGACGGCGTCGATGATCAGCCCTTCGCGTCGGGTTACGCCGCCGCGTGCTGCTTGCGCGCGTTCCAGATAGGGCGCTGCTTTTTGTGGCGCTACTGGCGCTTCCAGAAACATCCACAGCATCGCGGCATAGGCATTGGCCAACGCGCACTCGGGTGCAGCATCGGCAGCGCCGATAATATGGGTGGCTTTGGGATGATAGCTGAGAAACCCATGGATGAAGTCATTGATACCTTGCAACGTATCATCGCGCTGCACTGTGACGGGCAGGCCGTAAAGATCGGTGTGCATCAGGAAGGCTCCTTTTGGTGGGAGGTAAAGCGGATCAAGTGGGCAGCCACGGCATCGGGCGCGTCCCAATGAATTGAATGGCCCGCATGCGGAACCATATGTGTCTGAACTTCGCCCAGAACGGTCTGGGCAAGCGCGGCTGGCATAATCAGATCGTCCTGCGCCAGCAAAGATTGTATGGGGCAGGTCGGTGGTGCGGTGGCATCGGGCGCATAGCCGTCGAGGGCGGCAATCTGGTGCGCCATGGCTTGCGGTGTTTGCGCAAAGGGATATGCCAGCGCAGCGGCGACTGCCTGTTCAATAGCGCCTTCCGCCTCGAATAGTGCGGGCGCGAATAGCCATGGAAACAACGCGCGCAGCCAGACGTCAGGCGCGGCATTGCTGGTGCGTATTGCCGCGAGGGTTTTGAACAGGGCTACGTTCCGCTCCAGCCGCAGAGGGGCAGAGGCGGCAAGGGTCAGGCTGCGGACCTGCGCAGGATATGCCCGCGCCAGCTCCCACCCGATCATACCGCCCAGTGAATGGCCCATGACATGTGCAGGGCCAAGGCCCAAATGCGCCAGCAGGGCTGCGCAATCTTGCGCGAATAGGGGGATGGAGGCGGGCGCGTTCCAAGGTGTTGTCTGACCTGTCGTGCGCATATCGGGACGGATTACGGTAAAATGCGGCTCTAGCAAAGGCAGTAGCGGGGCCCAGCTTGCCCCGTCGCTTATCATCCCTGCGATCAGTAACAGGGGTGGTCCGACGCCCTCTTGGGCGTAGTGAAGCGTGACATCACCGATGTGCAGGTCAGGCATTGGTATCCTTCCAGCAGGGCATGATATCGCCCTGCGCAGGTGTAGCATGATAGACAGCGCGCGCTATGGCGCGGCTGAGGCACAGGGCGGCAGCATGGCCCGTCATCAACACATCAGCCGCGGGCTTCGCGCCGGTTGTCAGGGCGAACACCAGATCACCGTCCATGGGGGTATGGGCCGGCAAGCAGGCGCGGGCGATGCCGTCATGAGCGGCTGTGGCGACACGGTGACATTCGGCTTTGGTCAGCGTTGCATCGGTAGCGACAATGGCGATGGTGGTATTGGCGCGTGCTGACATTGCATTCATCTTGCGGCTCTCACGGCTGAGGCCCAGACCGCTGGCAGGGTCAGGGCCAAGGCCGCCAAACTCCTCTTCCATCTCGAATGGCGCGGCGTAGAAATGCCTGTCACCGGGTGTGGTGACAGCCCCCACGGGATTGGCCGCGACCAATGCGGCAACCGTGCTGCCATCAGGCAGGGTGAGCGATGCAGTACCTAGCCCGCCCTTGAGCATGGCTGTCAGCGCACCTGTGCCCGCGCCGACGCTACCAATCTCGAACTGCGCTTGTGCTGCGTCATAGGCGGCCAGCCCCAGCGCGCGATAAGGGTTCTCTTGCCAGTCTTTTTCGCCACCGTTCAGCAGATCAAACAGGATCGCCCCAGGTACCAGCGGGATTTGCGCAGGCCCGATGCGAAACCCGCGCCCGTCGCGGCGCAGTCCGTCCACCACGCCCGAGCATGCGTCCAGCCCGTAGGCGGAACCGCCCGACAACACCAGTGCATCGACGGCCGCCACTGATTTGTCGGGGGCCAGCAAATCAGTCTCGCGCGTGCCCGGGGCACCGCCCATGACGGCGACAGAGGCAACGAAGGGCGCATCGCCCACCACAACAGTGGTGCCTGATTTCAAGGCTACGTCCTGCGCATTGCCGACACGCAGGCCCGCAATATCGCAAAGGCTGTTGGTGGGTCCCGCTTGCATGGTTTAAATCCTTGGCTTGGCGCTGGCTGTCTCGGCATCGCCGGTGTTGGGGGTGCCTTTGGGCTCAATCAGGATAACGTGACATTCCTTGATTGCACGCGGGCGGTGGGTGACGCCTTTGGGCACAATGAACATCTCTCCTGCTTTGACGGTATGGCTCTCGTTCTCGAGGTCCATCGTAAACTCCCCTTGCAGCACATAGAAAAAATCATCGGTATCTTCGTGCAGGTGAAACGGAAACTCCCCCGAGAATTTGGCCACCATCACGTCGTTGTCGTTATAGTCGGCCACCACATGCGGGTCCCAGTGGGTTGAGAATTGATTGAGCTTGTCCAGAAGATTGATCGTTTTCATGCGGTGGCACCTTTGAGATCGGGCAGCACAGGGGCGGCTGCGATGAGGGATTTGGTATAGCTGTGTTTGGGGTCGGAAAAGACGCGCTCGGTCGCACCTTCTTCAACAATCTGGCCGGATTTCATGACCAGCACGCGGTCGGTGATCGTGCGCACCACACTCAGGTCATGGCTGATAAACAGATAGCCCAGATCATAGGCGCGGCACAGATCGGCCAGCAGATCGAGAATCTGGGCGCGTACCGAGACATCCAGTGCGCTGACCGCCTCGTCAAAGACAATCAGGTCAGGGCGGATGATCAGCGCGCGTGCAATGGCGATACGCTGGCGCTGGCCGCCTGAAAACTCATGGATGTATTTATCGGCGTCTTGGGGTGTCAGGCCTACGGCAACCAGCGCCTCGTCAATGGCGCGTTTGCGTGCGGCACCTGTGGGAGGGGTGTCGAGCAGGTGGAAGGGCTCGGTAATCTGGCGGGCAACGCGGTGGCGAGGGTTGAAGCTGCCGAAGGGATCTTGGAACACCACCTGAATGCGGCGACGCACGGCTAGGTTGGGTTTGTTGCCCGTAAACACGGGCTCGCCGCCCAGTGTGATCGTGCCTTCCTGCACCGCTTCCAAGCCCAGTAGCGCGCGGGTGAGGGTGGATTTGCCACAGCCGCTTTCACCCACAAGGCCCAAACGCTCGCCCCTGTTTAGCGAAAAGCTGATGTTGTTCACGGCGCGGAATGTTCCGGTTTTGCCAAACAGCGTTTTGCGTGGTGTGCGGTAGTCGCGGCTGACGCCTGACACCTCCAACAGTGGTGCATCCGCGCTCACGTCAGGCAGGGTGACGCGGTGAGCCGAGGCGGCAAACAACATCTTTGTATAGGGGTGCTGCATGTCACGCAGCAAGGTTTGCGTGGCGCCTTGCTCGACGATTTCGCCGTGGCGCATGACGATGATACGGTCGGCCATATCCGCCACCACGGCCAGATCATGGGTAATCATCATCAGGCCCATCCCGTCCTCACGCGCGAGTTTGGTCAGCAGGTCGAGTATTTGTGCTTGGGTTGTCACATCCAGCGCCGTCGTCGGCTCATCTGCGATCAGCAGGCGGGGCCGCAGGGCGATGGCCATGGCGATCACCACGCGCTGGCGCTGCCCGCCCGACAGCTCGTGTGGAAAGCGCGAAAGCGGAAACTGCGATTGTGGCAGGCCGACCCGCTCCAGCGTTTGGGCCGCACGCGTGCGCGCATCGCTGCGTGTGGTCTTTTCATGGATCAGGATTGTTTCGGCCACCTGATCCCCGATGCTTTTGACGGGGTTCAGGGCGGTCATCGGCTCTTGGAACACCATTCCGATGTCGTTGCCGCGCAGAGCGCACAGGTCTGTTTCGCTCAGCGTGGCGAGATCGGTGCCGTCCAGCATGATCTGTCCGCGTGTTTGTGCGCCCACCGGCAGCAGTTGCATCGCGGCAAGGGCGGTCATGGATTTGCCTGACCCGCTCTCGCCTGTGATGGCGACAATCTCGCCCGCGTCGATGCGCAGCGTCACGCCCTTGAGAATGTCAAAGCTGTGGATGCTCAGGTGTAGATCATGGAGATGCAGCAGGCTCATGTGCGCAGCCTGCGCAACCGCGGATCAAGAAAGTCGCGCAGCCCGTCGCCCATCAGGTTAAGGCCCAGCACCGTCAGAATGATCGCACAGCCTGGCATCAGCGCCATATGCGGCGCGATGCTGACCATTGTTTGTGCGTCTGCCAGCATCCTGCCCCATGAGGGTGTCGGCGGCTGCGCGCCAAGGCCTACATAGCTCAGCCCCGCCTCGGCCAGAATTCCGAGGGAGAACTGGATCGTGCCTTGGACGATCAGCAGGTTGGTGATGTTGGGTAGAATGTGCTCGCCCGAGATACGCAGGCTGGATTTACCCGCCACGCGCGCGGCGAGGATGAACTCCCGCTCCCACAGCGACAGGGCAGCACCACGGGTGATGCGGGCAAAGACAGGGATGTTGAAGATGCCGATGGCGATGATGGCGTTCACTGCGCCCGCCCCAAAAACGGCTGTGATAAGGATCGCGATCACAAGGCTGGGAAAGGCAAAGACCAGATCGTTGCCGCGCATGATCACTTCGTCGATCAGGCTGCCGCGCCGTGCCGCCGCCCACAAGCCCAACGGGATACCAAGGCCCATGCCGATGCCAACGGCCACCAGCGCCACCGCGATGGAGGTGCGCGCCCCCACCATAATCAGGCTCAGGATGTCACGGCCAAAGTGATCGGTGCCCAGCAGGTGGATCATGTTGGGGGCTTGCAGACGGTCGGGGATGCTCATGCTGGCGTGATCGAAAGGCGTCCAGACAAAAGAAATCAGCGCCGCCGTCAGGAACACTGCCGAGAGGATACCACCAAGGATCAGGTTGCGGGTCATGCGCGGCCCCGCAGGCGCGGATCGACGGCCGCATAGGCAAGATCAACGCAAAAGTTCACAAAGATAACGGCAAAGACCAGCAGCATCGTCACGCTCTCCACCACAATCAGGTCGCGGGCCGAGATGGATTGAAAAATCAGGCGGCCAAGACCGGGGAGGTAGAAGACCTGCTCGATGATGATCCCGCCCGCCAGAAGGAATGAAAATTGCAGACCGATGATTGTCAGGACAGGGATCATCGCGTTGCGCAATCCGTGACGCCACAGTGCTTGCCGCGGGCTGAGGCCTTTGGCGCGGGCAGTGCGCATGTAGTCCTCGCTCAGAACATCCAGCAGGGACGAGCGCATGACCCGTGCAAGGATCGCGGCCTGTGGCAGCGCAAGTGCAATGGCAGGCAGGGTCAGCGCGTGCAAGCCTGCCAGCACCCCCTTGTCCCAGCCGACAAAACCGCCTGCAGAGAACCAGCGCAGATTGATCGCAAAAACCAATACCAGCATCATGGCAAACCAGAAATTCGGGATGGCAACACCCAGCTGCGTGGCTCCCATTACCGCCGTATCGCCAGCACGTCCGCGCCGTGCGGCTGCGTAAATGCCTGCAGGAAAGGCGATAAGCGTGGACAAGGTTAGCGCATAAAGCGCCAATGGCAGCGACACCCAAAGCCGTTGCGCCACCATATCAGCCACAGGTGTGCGGTAGGTGTAGGAGGTGCCGAAATCACCCTGAAGCATGCCTGTAACCCAACTGAAATAGCGCTGGGTCTTGGACTGGTCGAGACCCAATTCATTGCGCAGGGCGGCCAGCGTTTCGGGCTGGGCGTTTATTCCCAGCATGAAGGAAGCCGGATCACCGGGGGCGATTTCGATCACGACAAAAATCACCAGCGATGCGACTGCAAGGCTGATGATCAAAGAGAGCAGACGTTTGAGCGTATAGTGCCACATCGCCGCCAGCGTAGGCGCAAGGGGGGCGCTGGTCCAGCGCGATTTGTGCGGTCCTGAGCGCCCTCCAACGCGTTTGGCCGCCGGATGGTTCCATCTGAAATTTAAGTTAAATACAGGAACTTTGGTGAGCCTCTTTGCATTGTTTACCCAGACAGACTGGCACGACATCAGTGCCGCAACTAAAGGAAAACAACTATGACACGCTTTATCAAAACAACAGCTATCGCCGCCCTCGCACTGAGTACTTCGCTGCCTGCAATGGCTGCAACTTCAAGCGATCTGAACTCGATGACATGTGGTGAATACAACGACCTGTCGCAGGCTGATCAGAACCGCGTCGCTGTCGCCGCTGTGCTGGAACTGAACAACACCTCCGACGCCACAATCGCAGACAATAACGGCGTGGCAACGGCGACTGCGCCACTGGTGGGAGAGGCCGCAGAGGAAAGCCCCTCAGGCAGCACCACAACCATCGCTGACAGCAATGGTACGGCTACGGCAACGACAACTGTACCAGCTGGCGACGACATGGCGCGCTATGCTGAAGAAATCAAAGTCCTCAACCTGACCTGCGCCCGCAACATCGACGCTATGGTGCTGGAAGCAGCCGCTGGTATGGACGGCACACGCTAACCGAACACAAAGGCAGCATGCCCTTTGGGCATATGCAGGGGGTCGCACGTTGCGGCCCCTTTTCTTTGTGGCATCTGCGGCTAGTTTCATCACGTGCACAAACCGCTTTTCATAGGACACGAAATTTTCCGCACCTCGAGCTACGGGGTGCATCATCCGTTGCGGGTGCCGCGTGTTTCAACCGTGATGGACCTGAGCCGTGCAATGGGGTGGTTGCCCGCCGACCAGTTCATCAACTCGCCGCGCGCCAAACCCAAGGCGCTTGAGGCGTGGCATGACCCTGCCTATATCGCGGCGCTACAACGGATCGAGGCCGCACAGCAGATCGAAGGAGACGATCTGGAGCGCTATAGTATCGGGAGCGCTAATAACCCTGTGTTTGCTGAAATTTTCTGCCGCCCAGCCACAGCTGCGGGGGGGTCTATCCTCGCGGGAGAACTGCTGGCCGAAGGGGGAGTGGTTTATAATCCCGCAGGTGGCACACATCACGGAATGCCCGCGCGGGCAAACGGCTTTTGCTATCTCAACGATCCGGTGCTGGCTATGCTGTCCCTGCGCCACCACGGTGTCCGGCGGATCGCATATGTAGATATCGACGCGCACCATTGTGATGGGGTGGCCGAAGGATTTGCGGGAGATCGCGATTGTTTGATGATCTCGGTCCATGAAGAGGGACTGTGGCCGCGCACAGGGTTGATCGGAGACAATGCAGGTGGCAGTGCGGTGAACCTGCCTGTGCCGCGCGGCTTTAACGATGCGGATATGGCCCATGTGCGCGATGCACTGATCGCGCCGATGGTGGCAGAATTTGCACCTGATGCGATCGTACTGCTATGCGGTGCAGACGGTGTTGTGGATGATCCGTTGGCCCATCTGGGGATGAGCAATAACGCCCATTGGGATGTCTTGCGCAGGCTGATGGCGCTGGGCGCACCACGCCTTTTGGTGCTTGGCGGTGGCGGCTACAACCCTTGGACTGTCGGGCGGATGTGGGCAGGAGTATGGGCCATATTGAATGGCCATGATCCCGATGCAGCCGTCAGCCCGCAGGCGCAGTCTGTGCTGCGCGCGCTGAGTTTTCCGGGCAACAGCCGTGGCCGCAACCCGCCTGAGCATTGGTTCACAACCCTGCGGGACGCCCCACAGGAGGACGCAGCGATATCGACGGAGGTGCGGGATCGGGTCGCGTTTCTGATGCGCCAGAGGCGGTCTTGGAAGACGGCGTACTAGGGCTGTCCACAGCGGGAAACAGCACCATGACACCAAAAGTAAGCGCAAAAAGCCCAAGCACCATGCCCTGTATCATACCGATTTCATTAAGGTGGCGGCCAAAGGGCTGCTTGTAGGACTTATGCCGCAGTTTTTGCTGTGCATATTTCGCGCCACACCATCCGCCCAATGCGGCCCAAAACAGCAGACGTGCTTCGGGCGTGCGCTGTTGTCGGTCGATTGCAAATTGCTTGTCGCGCGCAAACGCGCGGTAAGCCACTACGTTAACGGCTGCGAAATAAGCAAGGATCAAAAGGGCAAGTAGCATGGGCGGGGTCCGAAACGGCGTGAACACGCGACCTCAAAACAAAAAGGCCCCGCGAGAGCGAGGCCTTTGTGCGGTCATATTGTGGCGGGTTACTCGGACCAGCTGACAGCCGTCAGGTCGTTTGCTTGGGTGGGTGCGTTTGACCAGAGCCCTTGCAGACCGGATTTTGCCACCGACAGGGCAGCAAGCTGGAACAGATAGCCGTTCACATAATCCTCGGCGATGATCTTTTGCGCATCACCCATCATAGCAGTGCGCATATCGGGGTCCGTGGTGCTGTTGAGTTTCGTCATCAGCTCTTGGAACGCGGGGTTGTCGTATTGGAAGTAGTAATCGGGGTTGGCGTAGATACCGATGTCCATTGGCTCGGTGTGGCTGACAATCGTCAGGCCAAAGTTTTTGCCTTTGAACACTGATTCCAGCCACTGCGCCCATTCGACGTTAGTTATCTCGGCCTTGATGCCGACCTGCGCCAACTGTGCTGCGATAATCTCGCCACCGCGGCGTGCGTAAGAGGGGGGTGGCAGGAAAAGGGTTGTCTCGAACCCGTCTGCAAAACCTGCCTCAGCCAGCAGAGCCTTGGCTTTCTCGGGGTCATAATTGCTCATCCCTGTAAAATCTACATAGGCGGGATTGTGGGGCGCAAAATGCGTGCCGATGGGGGTGCCATAGCCGAACATCGCACCATCAATGATAGACTGGCGGTCAATTGCATGGGCCAATGCCTGACGGACTTTGACGTTGTCAAAGGGGGGCATTTTGTTGTTGGTCGACAGGATCGTTTCGCCCTCGGTGGAGCCTACAAGAACCTGAAAACGTGGGTCGGCCTCGAACTGGGGCAGGTTTTCGGGGGCGGGAAAGCCCGAGAACACGTCAATATCTTCGGCCATCATGGCCGAGAAGGCAGCCGTGGGGTCGGAGATGAACTTGAACGTCGCATTGCTGAGAATGGCTGGCGTGCCCCAATAATCGTCAAAGCGCGAAAGCTCGACCTTGTCGCCCTGCGTCCAGCTGTCGAATTTAAAGGCTCCCGTGCCGATGGGTGTCTGTTTGATGCCTTCAATACTTTCTGGCGCGACAATCACGGCGTCGCCCCATGCGAGGTTGAACAACATGTTGCCGTTCGGCTCGGACAGGTTGATCTCGACAGTGGCGGCATCAATGACATTCACTTCTTTGATCGCGGCGTAGAGCGCCTTTTGCGCATTGGCGCTGTCTTCGGCTGCGATCCGGTCGAGCGAGAATTTCACATCATCCGCTTCCATTGTTGTACCGTCATGGAATTTGACGTTGTCGTGCAGGATAAAGATATAGTTCAGCCCATCGTCCGAGATATCCCAGCTTTTGGCGAGGCCGGGAATGACGGCGCCCGAGCTGTCAAAGCGGGTCAGTCCTTCGAAGACGTTGGAGTACAGGACGGAATCAATGGCACCAGCGGCGGCACTGGTAGGATCCATATGCGGCGGCTCAAGCTGGATGGCGATGGTGATGTCATCCTTGGCACTGGCGGCACCCGCCAGCAATGCGGCGGCGCTGACACCCAGCAGAAGGGGGCGGAAATGGAACATGAGACTCTCCCTGAGGCGTTGTTATGCAGAGAGGTTAGGCGACGATCCCGCCCGTGGCTAGGAGAAACCTTGCGGTAACTTAGGCGCTGGGATAGGGCGCAGCGGTATATTAGAGGCCTTTAGCGCAGGGGGATCAATCATGGCAGTTCTGGGTGTGGATTTCGGGACGTCGAATTCGGCTGCGGGTGTCGCGCGCTCGGGTGCGCCCCATCTGATCGCACTTGAAGCCGACGGGCAGACCTTGCCGACGGCGGTGTTTTTCGATTTTGAGGCAAAAAAGATGCTGATCGGATCGGCGGCGGGGCGCGCTTTGCTGGCCGGTGAGGAAGGGCGCTATATGCGCGCGCTCAAAAGTTTGCTGGGCGCGCCTTTGATGCGCGAGCAGCGCAATCTGCTGGGCGAAAAGCTGGATTTTATCGACATTGTCGCGCGGTTCTTGGCGCGTGTTCGGGAGGCCGCACAGGCCCAGACGGGAGAGACATATGACCGTGCGCTCTCAGGGCGTCCGGTACGTTTTCACGCTGATGATGCGCGTAATGCGCAGGCTGAGGTCGATCTGCGCGAGGCCTATTTGCGGGCTGGCTTCGACGATGTGGCGTTTATGTACGAGCCGGAGGCCGCTGCGCTGTCGAACCGTGCGTTGCTGCAGCGCGATGATCTGGGGCTGATCGTGGACATCGGCGGTGGTACATCGGATTTTACGCTGTTTCGCAACGGCGCCAAAGCGATTGATATTCTCTCCAGCTATGGTGTGCGGCTGGGGGGGACCGACTTTGACCGCGCGCTGAGCCTTGAGACGGTCATGCCGCTATTGGGTCGTGGGAGCCAGATACGCCACGCCTTCGGAAGTGACACGCACGTGGCGCCTGCGACGATATTCAACGATCTGGCGACATGGCAGAAAATTCCATTTCTCTATGCGCCTGACAGTCGCCGTTTGGCCAAAGATCTGGCGCAATATGCCGTTGAGCCGGATAAGCTGGCGCGGCTGGTGTCTGTGCTGGGCGACGAATTGGGTCATGACATCGCGTTCGCGGTAGAAGCGGGTAAAATTGCGGCTAACGTAGATGGTACAGGCGAGATTGATCTGCGTGTGATTGAACGTGGACTGGGTGTAGCGCTGGATGAGGCTGGTGTGGATCGGCTGCTGTCACCGCTGACACAGCAGATGGCGGCGGCGGCGCGTGACACGCTAACCGCAGCGGGCAAGAACCCTGAGGATGTCACGCATCTGGTATTTGTCGGCGGTTCCAGCTTGATGCAGGTGACACGCGGTGCATTGTCACAAGCGTTCCCGCACGCGCAAGTGCATCACGGTTCCGCGCTCACGGCAATTGTGGACGGGCTGAGCCTTGCGGCGCAGGATGCGTTTGACTGACGGGGTGTTGGGGGCGCTGCCCCCTTGGCCCAAGGGCCAATTCCCCCGGAGGATTTATGGCCAAGAAAAATAGAAGAGAATGGTCCTCAGGATCGCGGCAATAACAGGCTTTCAAGTGCCGCACCCATGACGCAGGCGCTGTCGATCATATCATCTACGCCGATCCATTCGTCGGGTTTATGGGCCAGCTCCAATACGCCGGGACCATAGGCGATGCAGTTTTTCAACTTTCCGATGCGGTCGATATGTTTTTGATCATAGGTACCCGGGGAGGCGACATATTCGGGGTCTTTGCCCATGACATCCTGAATTGCCTTTGCGACGGTTTGTACCACCGGGGCTGTGCGGTCTGTCATGGAGGGGAGCACCGAATTGATTTCGGTGAGTTCATAGTCGAAATCGGGGCGGGTGGTGCGCAGACCCTCTAGCAGGGCGGTGACCTCGCCGCGCACTTGATCGAGGGGTTCTTCAACCAGAAATCGGCGATCGATTGTGATGCGGCAGCTGTCGGGAACGCAATGGGAGGGCAAGCCGTCAAAGTCGTCGTCTTGTTCTTTTGCGCCCCCGTGGATGGAGTTGATATTCATGGTCGAACTGCGTGCGCCTTCGGGCACGACGGGCATGTCCGTGGTGCGCAGTGCCATGGCGGGGAAGAGTTTGTTCTCGAATTCATTGAGGACAGCGCCCATGTGGCGGACTGCGCAGTCGCCCAAAAAAGGCATGGAGCCGTGGGCGATTTCGCCCTTTGTTTCGATCTCGGCCCACCAGCCCCCGCGATGGCCGAGACAGATACGGTCCTTGTTCAGGGGTTCTGGAATGATGACATGCTGGACCCGTTCAGGATTGAAATAGCCTTGTTCTGCCAGATAGGCGACACCGCCATAGCCGCCTGATTCTTCGTCTGCGGTGCCAGAGATTTCGATGGCCCCTTTAAAGTCGTTGTAGGTTTCGATGAAGGCTTCGGCAGCGATGATTGACGCGGCAAGACCGCCTTTCATGTCACAAGCACCGCGGCCGTAGATTTTTCCGTCAACCAGCGCCCCGCCGAAGGGATCATGTGTCCAACCGCGCCCGACCTCGACCACATCGGTGTGGCTGTTGAAGTGGACACAATCGCCTGCCTGCGTGCCCTCGCGGCGGGCGATGATATTCCAGCGGGGGTATTTGGTGCTGTCGCCCGGAGTGCCGTGGGCGCGGATCAGTTGTGTCTCAAAGCCGTGGCTGCGCAGCCTATGGTCCAGATATTCACAGATGGCGAGATAGTCCTGACCTGGTGGGTTAAGCGTGGGGATGCGGATCAGATCTTGCGTCAAAGCGATGAGATCGTCGCGTTTCGCGGCAATGGCTGTCGAGAGGGGCGTGGGCATCGGGCATCCTTTGGTGAACGAAACGGCGGGTTCGGGCGTTGGGACTTTTAGTTGGTCTTATCATTGCGGAACCAATCCGTTGTGCAAGGCCCCAATTATAGACCCGTAGGCTGCCACCGCAGGAGTGCATAGATGAAAAATACGACCCAGACCGAACAGGAAGCCGAAGAGCAGTCCGTTTCAGAAGCCGCAGCATTGTCGCCGCATATGATATACGAAGTGATCCGCCGCGACGGTGAAGAAGAGCTTGCGCGCACCAAAAGGTCGCTGTTCTGGTCGGGCATTGCAGCGGGTATTTTGATCAGCCTGTCAGTGCTGGGAGAGGCCGTGTTGCGTGCGTATCTGCCGGATACACCACAGCGGTTTTTGATTGAGAATTTTGGCTATTCGCTGGGATTTTTGGCAGTAATCATGGGGCGGATGCAGCTGTTTACTGAAAATACAATCACGACGGTTTTGCCTGTTATGCAGGCGCGGTGCTGGCCTGTTTTTGGCGCGATGTTGCGGTTGTGGGCAATTGTGCTGTGCGCCAACGTGATCGGTGCCTTTGCGGCGGCGGCCCTGTTCGTTTTCACCCCTGCGATTACTCCCGAAGTGCTGCCCGCGATTGTAGCACTTTCCGAGCATGCCACAGGGATGCCCGCGGGCGAGAGCTTTTGGCGGGCTATTCCGGCAGGTATTATTGTGGCGTTGATCGTCTGGATGCTGCCACAGGCCAAGCAGGCGGCGTTTTTTCTGGTGCTTACGTTCACTTGGTTGATCGCAGCAGGTGATTTCACGCATATCGTGGCGGGATCGGTCGAGATGGGTGTGCTGATACTGCGTGGGGATTTAGGGCTGAATGATGCGCTATTCGGTTTCTTCTTGCCTGTATTGGCGGGTAACATCATAGGAGGCACAGTAATTTTCACGCTACTTGCGTGGGGGCAGGTGCGTGATGATGTCGAGGACGCTGCCTGATGGTGCGTGAAAATGGAGAGCACGGTTTGGCAGGCAGGATTGGCAAACTCTGGGCTGGGCTGCGCGACGGTTTCGGGCAAATCGGAGATACAAACCTCGCGCTGGTGTCCGCGGGGGTAGGCTTCTTCGGGATGCTGTCGCTTTTTCCCGCGATTGCTGCGCTGATTGCGCTGACCAGTCTGGTAGCGGACCCTACGATCGTGATTGCGCAACTCGAAGATATGCGTGGGCTGTTGCCCAATGACGTGTATGAAATTTTCAACGCCCAGATCGTGAGCCTCGTGACAACCAGCCCTGATACATTGGGTTGGGCAGGGGCGATTTCGATTGCTGCAGCGCTCTGGTCGGCGCGGGCGGGGGTCGCTGCGATGATGACAGGGCTGAACGCGGTGCATGGGGAGAAGAACCGCACAACGCTGTCGCATTATATTCGTGCGCTGTTGTTAACAGTGGCACTGGTTGCCGTGGGCGTTGTATCACTGATTACGCTGGTTGTAGCGCCTGTGGTGCTTGCGTTTTTCCCGCTGGGTGGCGTGGCGGGATTTGTGGCGGAGGCATCGCGCTGGTTGATTGCGGTCGCCGTTTTATTGGCGGGGGTCAGTGTGCTGTATCGCTATGGCCCTAACCGCGCCGTGCCACGCACGCGGCGTGCTATCCGACCCGGCGCATTGACAGCCGTTGTGAGCTGGGCCGCCGTTTCTGTCGTGTTCTCGTATTATGTGGCGAATTTTGGCAGCTATAATCAGGTCTATGGTTCTATCGGGGCGGTGATCGCGATGCTGGTGTGGCTGTGGATCAGTAGCTTTTTGATATTGCTGGGGGCGGTTGTAAACGCGCAGGTGGAAAAGCACGGCTACGGTATCGACGCACCTGAAGCTGCTTCCCCATTCGGAGAGACGGTGACGGCGGAGCCTGAGGACATTGTGGACGAGACGCCAGCAAACCCGCTACCCTGACAAAGGCAGAGGGTTTGATCTGGTAGCTATGCGCGGTGCTTGATCTGCGGGTGCATGATACTGCGCTAACGTCCTTTTGCGAGACATCAACCAGTAAATCGGCGCAGATTTTGAGGCGGCAGTTTTCAAACGCGCGCTTTGCGCCGTGGAGCTGCAAGGGCGAGCCCGAGCGGACCTGCGCCTGTGTAGAGCGCGCCTAGGATCGCAGCGGGGTGATCGACGTGGTCATTCAGCCAGCAATTGCCAGACCAGTCGCCATGGCGATGCACGTCCAAATGTTGATCGCGGCGGTCTGTGCCGTCTGCTTTGCCTGCCTGCGTGGGTTTTTAATGAGGTGGCCAAGTGATTTAGCGACGCGCGCTTGCCATCACCCCGACGAGAAAGCCGATACCCGCCGCCAGACCCAGTGCCGTTGCAGGCTGGGTTTGTACAAACTCTTCTACATTGTTTTGTGCCTTCGCTACAGTAGCGCGGCCCGATGCGTGCAGCTCTGCCGCCTTATCTCTGGCCGCTTCCTTTGCTGCTTTGGTTTTAGCAGCACCATAATCGCCCAGCGTTTCTGTCAGCGCGGCGATATCGGCTTTCAAGGTTTCGATTTGCTCTGACAGGTCCTGCAGGGTTGCATCGCTGGTGGCTTTGCCGCTTGCGGATGTTTTTGCATTTGCCATGATGTGTCTCCCTTTATGGATTGCTTGCAGATTTAACGCGCCATACCGCACATGGGTTCGTGGAAATGCAAAAGCCCCGCCATTTCTGGCAGGGCTTGGGTTTGTTTGCAGTCTGTCGTGGTGTCAGACGTGCAATGTCTCTGTGGATGAAAAGAACATTGCCTGACTGACTGCCGAAATCACCTGATCCTCGGTGTAGGGCTTGGAAATCAGGAACGCAGGCTCTGGCTTGTCGCCTGTCAGCAAACGCTCGGGGAAGGCGGTGATGAAAATCACGGGACGCTCGCCCAGCTCGCCCAGCAGATCGTTGACCGCATCAATACCGGACGAGTTATCGGCAAGCTGGATATCGGCAAGGATCAGGTCGGGCACATCGGCACGCCCCAGCTCGACAGCCTCGTCACGGGTGCGGGCAATTCCGGTGACGCGGTGGCCCATGTCGCCGACGATGCTTTCGATATCCATCGCAATGATTGCTTCATCCTCAATAATCATGACGGATCCCATGACGCTGTCGGCCATCTCGCGACGTGCGACCGACACCAGTTCTTCTGCCTCGGCTTTATCGACGCCGATGATGGTGGCGATGTCGCGATAAGAGAAACCTTCGATGGTATAGAGCAACAAGGCCTCACGGCTGTTGTTGGTCAGCTTGGCGAGATGTTTCTGCGCCTTCGCTCTGGGACCAGCTTCACCCTCTTCGATCGGCGCACCCGCACTGGCCCAGATGCCATAGAGGACGCGGTAAAGACCGGTCTTCACGTCCATACCGTCCAATACCGAACGATCTACCAAAATCGCCTCTAGCGCGGCGGCAGCGAATTGATCGCCGCTTGATTGGCTGCCGGTGAGAGCACGCGCGTACCGGCGCAAAAACGGGATGTAATGCCCCAACTGGTCACTTACGCTTTGCCCTGCTTGTTGATCACTCATATGAGCCGTTCCTTTTTTGTAATATCTTTGGAACTAAACACCGTAGGTCTGCGTTTGGTTCCCGAACTGCAGTAAATTATTTATGAACGAGGGCAAATGACCGGTAGAAGCCAGAAAAAATCCCATGAGGGAGTTATCGACGAGAATTTGCGCCGTGTCTATGAAGAGGCGATTGAAGAAGGCGTGCCTGACAGGTTCAAATCCCTTCTTGAACAGCTAAAACAGCAAGACAGCGAAAAGGACAGCAGCCGATGAGCAACGCTGATCCTCGGGACGAGTTGGTTGAACATTTGCCCGCAATGCGCGCATTTGCCATATCGCTGACGCGCAATAACGCTACTGCTGATGACATGGTGCAGGACACATTGGTGAAAGCATGGACCAACATCGAGAAATTCGAAGTTGGCACCAACATGCGGGCATGGCTGTTCACCATTCTGCGCAACACCTACTATTCTTCGCGCCGCAAGGCCAAGCGTGAGGTCGCGGATGTGGACGGTACGTTTACCGAAGGTCTGGCAGAAAAACCTGCACATGACGGTCACTTGCAGATGCAGGATTTTCGCGTCGCACTGGGCAAACTGAAGGACGAGCAGCGCGAGGCGTTGCTGTTGATTGGCGCGTCGGGTTTTTCCTACGAGGAAGCGGCGGAGATGTGTGGCGTGGCTGTCGGTACGATCAAGAGCCGTACCAACCGTGCGCGCAAACAAATGGCCGAGTTGATGGGTCTGAAAGAGGATGAGGCGATGGAGATGACTGACGATGCAACGATGTCTGTTCTGTCCGCTTCCAAGATGGCCAGTTTCTAACTCATGACATCAGGCTTTCTGCGCCATAGCCTGTTTCGTGGGCTGGCGTTCCGCGTCATTTTGTTTCTATCGCTGGCTTTGTTGCCGATTGGTTTGATTGCTGTAATGCAAACACGCCAGATCGCGGACCAAAGCCAGCAAACCGCCGAACTGTCGTTAATGGCGGTGACGGAGCAGGCTGCTGTCACCGAGAGGACAATTTTGCAAGAGGCGGTAGGTGCCGGTCGCGCGCTGAGTTCGGTTGTGCGCCTGGTCCGTGACGATCCCGAGCGATGCACGGAGTTCTTGAAAAACTACAAGTCCGAGAATGGCGACTATCGTCTAGTTGGTTTTGTACAGAACGACGGTGTGATGAACTGCTCGTCCACGCGTGAGACTTATGACCTGTCCGGCTCTGCAATTGTAAAAGAGGCAATAGAGCGCGGCACGCGGACTGTCACCGCAGTGGCGCGGGGGACGATTTCTGACAGATCGGTAATTGTGATCACAACGCCGGTTTTCGAAGGTGATGAATCGATTGGGTTTGTGTTCATTTCGATCAGCCGTGAGGCGCTTGTTACCTCCGAACTGTCCTCGGGGGCTGTTGCGCCTCTGTCGCTGATCACTTTCAATGGCAACGGCCAGATTATCACGTCTGAGCATGAGCCGGGCATCGCCGAGGCGGAACTACCTGCATCGTACGCGCTGGCGCAGCTGACGGGCGGCGCGCGGCAGGTATTCACCGCGCAAAATACTGTAGGGATAGAGCGGGTCTATGCGGTGCTGCCAATGCTGCAGGGCACGGTTTTTGCGATGAGTGTCTGGCCCACGGATACGCCTTTGCTAGAGACTGATTTTTCGGGTCGGGTTTCGACATTGCTGCCTATCATCATGTGGGTGGCCAGCCTGATTGTCGCATTTTGGGCGCTGAACCGCCTGGCGATCAAACATATCCGAAAGCTGGGTCGGCAGATGCGCCACTTTGCCCTGAACCGTACTTTGCCGCGCAAAATTCTAGGGGATGGTGTTCCGCTGGAAATCGCCGCGATGGAACAATCATTTCTGGGGATGGCTAATTCGATCCTGCAGGACGAAGCGCGGTTGGAGGACAGCCTTCGCGAGAAGAACATCTTGCTGAAAGAAGTGCATCACCGCGTTAAGAACAATCTGCAGCTGATTTCGTCCATTATGAACATGCAGATCAGGCAAGCGCCGACAGAGGCAAACCGCCGCGTCTTACAGCGCCTGCAGGACCGTATTCTCAGCCTCGCTACGGTGCATCAGAGCATCTATCAGGACAATGAGATGTCGCGTGTTGATGCGGGAATGTTGTTGCGCGAAGTCGTCTCGCGCAATCTGGCTGTAGGGCTTGCACCCAACTCGGGAATCAACGTGGTCGAAGAATATGACAACATTCTTATCGCCTCTGACGACGCGGCCCCACTGACACTGCTGGTGTCCGAAGCTGTGACCAATGCGCTGAAATACGTGCCTGCAGGCGGCATCTCTGATAAGCAGATCGGCGTAAGCCTCAAACAGACCGGCGATGAGATGGCGCAGCTGCGGATCGTCAACACGGCGGGTGGCGAAACGGATGATGAAGGCACTGGCCTCGGGTCTAAGCTGATCCAAGCGTTTGCGCGCCAGTTGAATGGCACGCTGGAAAGTGGCGAGGAAGAAGGGATGTTTGTTTTGCAGCTGTCTTTCCCTGTGCCGCTGACCGACAAAAGCACCTACGACTACTAATCACGCGTCCGTTTCCGGCAATCGGGAACTTTACCGCTTTGGCGTGGTTCTATTGCTGACGACCAAGGAAAAGGAGGCACCCATGACGAATGAAATGTTCATTGGCGGCCTCATGATCCTGATGATGGTTGCTGTTATTGTGGTTGCCATGACATCGGTAAACCGCACTGACCATAACCGCTTTGACGAGGATCACACGCCTCGCAAAGACCGCGATAGCCACAGGCCTAAAAAGGGTAGGCGTTAGGGATCGTCAGACTTGAGGTCCGACGAAAGATCGAAAGGCTCTTCCGTTTCGCGGGAGAGCCTTTTGCTGGTTGGAGCGTTTAGAAAACGGGTGGTGTCAGGGCGCTGACGATTTCGCATGGGGCGTCGCCTGTGTTGCGGAATCGATGGGGTTGTCGGCTGTCGAATAAATATCCGTCGCCTTTGGTGAGTATGGCAATTTCGCTTCCCACGGTCAGCTCGATTTCGCCTTTGGTCACGATACCCGCCTCTTCGCCTTCATGGGCCAGAAATTCTGGGCCCGTATCCGCGCCGGGCGGGTAGGTTTCGTGCAGCACTTGCAACGTGTGGTCGCGCGCATTGCCCAACTGCCTGAGTGAGACCTGTCCGGGTCCATCCGGGGCCAGTTGCGTGAATTCATCCGCTCGATAGAAAATTTTCGGCGCGCTTTGATCTTCCAGCGCGCCAAAGAATTCTGCCATCGAGATCGGGATCGCGTCCAGCAAGCTTTTGAGCGAAGCAACAGAGGGAGAAGTTTTATCTGTCTCTATCAGCGAAATGGTCCCGTTGGTCAGGCCTGCGCGTGTGGCAAGTTCGCGCTGGGACAGCCCGCGTTCCATTCTGATCTGTTTCAGACGTTGTCCGATATTCAAAGCGGTCGTTTCCGTTGGTTGGGGCGCTGTGCACTGGGCGCACAGGGCGGCGGAGTTTGGCCGACATGACCATCCAAACCAGAAAACTACAAGTGGCCGAGTAATCCTGATTGACAATTAAATTAAACGGGACGAAAGGTTTTTTAAACGCGGGGTTTGCCGCGTCTGATTTTCGCAGATTAGGATGAGACCCATGGCCAGCACCGCAAAGCGCGCGCCGCGCAAAGTTACAAAAAAGAAAGCACAGATCGCAATCGTCGAGCCTGCTGCACCCGTTACCTACACCAACGCTGATCTTGTTGCGCGCCGCGAGGCTGCTGTGCCGCGTGGTGTTGCCTCGGCAGCGCCTGTTTACGCATCTTATGCAGAAAATGCAGAGCTGTGGGACGTGGATGGCAAGCGGTTCATCGACTTTGTCGGCGGTATTGGTGTGTTGAACACAGGCCACCGTCACCCTGGTGTGATTGCTGCAGCCAAGGCCCAAGAAGATCTGTACACGCATACCTCGTTTCAGGTTGTTCCTTATGCGCCCTATATCGAGCTGGCTGAAAAGCTGAACGATATCGCCCCGGGTGACGCGCCCAAAAAGACGTTGTTGGTTACAACTGGTGCGGAAGCGGTTGAAAATGCAGTGAAAATTGCGCGTGCAGCAACAGGCCGTCCTGGTGTGATTGCTTTTACTGGTGGCTATCACGGTCGCACGCTGTTGACGCTGGGCATGACCGGAAAAGTCAGCCCTTATAAAAAGAACGTCGGCCCGTTCCCTGCCGATGTGTTTCGCGCGCCATTCCCGTCTGTGCGTGACGGCATCACCGTCGAAGATGCGCTGACGGGCCTGCAAAACCTGTTTCTGACAGATGCGCAGCCTGATCGCATTGCTTGCATGATAATCGAGCCTGTTTTGGGCGAGGGCGGCTATACTCCTGTGCCGTTCGAGATGCTGACTGCGTTGCGTGCAATCTGTGACCAGCATGGCATCCTGCTGATCGCTGACGAAGTGCAGGCAGGCTTTGGCCGTACAGGAAAATGGTTTGCGATCGAACATTCTGGCGTTGTGCCTGACCTGATCACTGTGGCGAAATCGATGGCGGGTGGCTATCCGCTAGCGGGTGTTATTGGCCGTGCCGATGTTATGGATGCGATGGATCCGGGCGGTTTGGGTGGCACCTATGGTGGCAACCCTGTTGCTTGTGCGGCGGCCTTGGCTGCAATCACCGCGATTGAGGACGAAGACTTGTTGGCGAAATCCATTGCGATGGGTGACAAGCTCAAGGCGCGTTTTGCCGAGATTGGCGCGCGGGCAGCCCCTTACCGTATGTGGGATATTCGCGGCTTGGGCGCGATGGTCGCTGTCGAGTTTGTAACGGACTTTGATACCGCCGCGCCAGATGCCGCCCTGACCAAACGCATCATCGCCCACGCGTTGGAGCGGGGTCTGTTGCTGCTGAGCTGTGGCATGCATGGCAATGCGATCCGTGTGATGGTGCCACTGACCGCATCCGAGGAGATCGTCGACGAAGGTCTGGCGATTTTTGAGGAGGCGTTGGCCGCCGCGGTTGCCGAGGGCGCTGCATAAACGGCCTTGCCCATGTAATGATCAATGCGCGCGGGGGGAAACCCTCGCGCGTTTTTGCTTTTGTAGTCTTTTGATTTGGCGAATACTGCGAACCTGTAAAGGGGGCGCTATGTGCCGTTGGCTGATATTGATCTGCTGTCTACTGGGACTGCCTGCACAGGCACAGGACACCCTGCGGTTAGGTGTATTCGGTGTGGTAGAAGCTGTGGCACCGCTGACGGTTGCAGGCCAGCGCATCGTTGTGCCGGATGGTCAGCGTATCATTAGCCCGCTGGGCGCAGAAAAATCGGTGCAACGGGGCGATGTTTTAGCCATTGCGGCGCAGGTGGTGCAGGGCAAGGTAACGGCCACCCGCATATTTGAGGTCTACGCCATTGTCGGCCCTGTCTCGCAGGTGCGGGGCCACATCGCCCGTATTATGGGTACTGCCGTTCATATCCCCCCAAACGAGGCGCTGGATGTGGGCGATTGGGTCGCAGTGAGTGGTTTTTGGAGCGGTGAAACCGTGATCACAACCAATATTCGCCGTGTCGGCGCGGCTGGGTTCGGACATTTGACCAGCACAGTTGACGAAGAGACGATGCGTGCTGGCGGCAGTGACTTGCGCCGTCTGGAATGGCCGCCTGACGGGTTTGGCGGCAACGTCTGGTCGCTTAGTGGAACGGCGCAAGATAACGGATTGGTCGTGCGTTTGCTCGCTAAGGGCGTATTCGGTGGCGATGTTGATCTGGCGCTTTGGCAGGGTCATGCCTCCCCGCCGGTGGCATCACAGACCTATGCGATCTATGGCACTGGCATCACAGGGACCGCGCGCGATGCGCAGATGCCAGCGGCGGGGGCGCTGATTTCGCGGTGCGCGCGGGGCGGACGCGTGGTACGGGCCGCCCCTGAAGCGTTGGAAACGGCCTATCTGTTGTTGGGATGTGCTAGATATACTCTGGCGGATTGAACGTCTGCGCACTGGCCCGTGACCAGCGGTCTTTGTACCCCATATGGTCTGCGGCATCGTCATCTATCAAAAACCCAATTGGAAGATAGGGGAATGCCTTATTCCCTTGGACCATCGAACGGTCTGATTGCCGCTGCATCAGGTGGTGGGGCAAAAACTGGCTTGGGTTGGACAGGCCCGCGGCCCCCGTCATTTCACCCAAAGCGACCAGCGTTTCGCGGTGAAACCGCGCTACGCGTTTGGATTTGTGTACCGGATCAAGCGCGCGTGCGCGGAGGGGATCTTGGGTTGCGACACCCACAGGGCAGTGATTGGTGTGACAGGCCTGTGCCTGAATGCAGCCGATCGCGAACATAAAGCCGCGTGCAGAATTGCACCAATCCGCCCCCAGCGCCAATGCGCGCGCGATGTCAAAAGCCGAAACAACTTTGCCTGCTGCGCCCAGTTTGATCTGGTCGCGGATGCCAGCGCCGCGCAGGGTGTTGTGTACAAAAGTCAGTCCTTCAACCATGGGCATGCCGACATGGTTTGCAAACTCAAGCGGGGCTGCACCCGTGCCGCCTTCGGCCCCGTCAACGACGATAAAGTCGGGGATAATACCTGTCTCCAGCATTGCTTTGACCATGCACATGAATTCGCGTTGGTGGCCGATGCACAGCTTGAAGCCGACAGGCTTGCCACCTGATAGATCGCGCAGGCGGCCCAGAAACTCGCACATCTCGATCGGGGTGGAAAAGGCCGAATGTGCAGCAGGCGATACGCAGTCTTCCCCCATCGGAATGCCGCGCGCTTCGGCGATTTCCTCGGTGATTTTGCCAGCGGGCAGCATGCCGCCATGACCGGGTTTTGCACCTTGGCTCAGCTTCAGTTCGATCATCTTGACCTGTGGTAGTTGTGCGGTGACTGCAAATTTATCAGGATCAAAGCTGCCATCCTTCGCACGCGCGCCGAAATAGCCCGAGGCCACCTGATAGATCAGGTCGCCGCCGCCTTCCTTGTGATAGCGGCTGACCGATCCTTCTCCTGTATCATGGGCAAATCCGCCCTCTTTTGCGCCCCGATTCAAGGCTTGGATCGCGGGACCTGATAGGGATCCAAAGCTCATCGCGGAGATATTGTAGATGGAGGCATCATAGGGTTGTGCGCAGTCTTTGCCGCCTATCATGATCCGGAAGTCCGAGTTGTCGATATGCTTGGGCTGAACGGAATGTGTGACCCAGCTGTAGCCGCCTTCATAGACCCGCTTTTTCGTGCCGAACGGGCGGGCATCTTCCTGCCCTTTGGCGCGCTGGTAAACAAGGCTGCGCTGATCGCGGCTAAACGGTTCTTCGTCCTGATCGTCTTCCAGAAGATACTGACGGATTTCGGGGCGGATTTTTTCCATCAGAAAACGGATATGGCCCAACACCGGATAATTGCGCAAAACTGAATGGGAGGATTGACGTACATCACGCCAACCCAGTGCGGACAGGGCCGCAAACACCGCCAGCGGCAGCAAAAACCAAGCCGACCAAATCAGTGCTGCCAGCAAACTGAGCACAGCGAGAATAGCAACGCCCGCAAGGGTACTGTAACGGGTGAGTTCGCGTAGATGGGACATTCATGGCTCCGGACTGCTGTGCGTTGGCTACTGTAGAAAGATGTAGAGCGTATTAAAGCGCGCCTTGGCAAGAGGCGCACAGGTATATGACCCTTCTGTGATCTTGAGTGCGCACATGGGGTACGCCTATTATTTGGGCGCTTCATGATCGTTTTGTCTGCCTGTCCCAGCGCCTTAGTTTATTGGTGTTTGCGTGAGGACATACGGGTTGCTCATCTTGCGAAACCTGCCTACGCTTTATCTCAGGGAACAGAACGGCGGGGAGCGGCGTTGGGCTATACAGCGGATAGGTTTGCGTTGCACTGAAACGCCTATCGGAAATAAGCGGTTTTGAATTCAGGTAATGCGATCCACCGTCAGAAGACGCAGCTCACATACCGAAAAAGGGGAGAGGGAAGATCGTAGATTTGCACGTGAATTGCTGTGGGGGACCCTCTGGTGAGGACGACGTTTCGGCAAAGCACTTTCGTCAGTCTGGCGGGTTCATCGATGTTGAACCCGTGCGAAAATCGGCTGCTGGTTTTCCTCTTGTTTCTTTCAATCCGATCAGTAGCACGTGCAGCGCAGCACGCAGAGCGGCGGCATAAAATCACCCTCCCCAACCCGACATATCAACACATGATTGCCGCAGCGTACGCCATGTGTTTGGGGTGTTTCACTCCTCGTTCAAAGGGCGTATGGGCTGGGACAAACGGCCAGTGCCGTATCCCCCGGAGTGAGCAGATATGACCCCTTTCGCAATTGCCGGCGTGCAGATGTACGTCAATGCCCTACAGCCCAATGTCGATGGTATGATCCAGCGGCTTGATATTCTGATGGCGCGGTTCCCTTGGACACAGATGGTGCTGTTTTCAGAGTTGGCCCCTTTTGGCCCGCTGGACCAGTATGCACTGCCACCACAGAATGATGCGCTGGAGCGGTTTCAGGCGACAGCGGCAAAGCACCGTGTCTGGCTGATCCCCGGTTCGATGTTTATCACCGATCCCGAAGATGGGCGGATCTATAATACGTCCGTGGTGATCAACCCCGCAGGTGAGATCATCCGCCGTTATGCCAAGATGTTCCCGTTCCGCCCGTATGAAAGCGGCATTGCGGCGGGTACGGATTTTTGTGTGTTCGACGTCCCGGAAGTGGGCCGCTTTGGCTTGTCGATATGTTATGATATGTGGTTCCCCGAAACCACGCGGCAGTTAACCAGTCAGGGCGTCGAGGTGCTGCTGCACCCTGTGCTGACAGGCACGACCGACCGTGATGCAGAGCTGGCGATTGCGCGGGCCACAGCGGCGCAGTTCCAGTGTTATGTGATAGACGTGAACGGTCTGGGCGCGGGCGGCGTGGGTAAATCCTGCGTGGTTGATCCGACATCTATGGTGCTGCACCAATCCGCAGGCCAAGAAGATATGTTCCCCATCGAGGTCGACCTCGATATGGTGCGTCGCCAGCGTGAGACGGGCATGAAAGGTCTGGGACAGGTTCTGAAATCCTTCCGCGACCGTTCGACCGATTTTTCGGTCTATGACCGGACCAGTGGCACGGATGAATACCTCAAAACATTGGGGCCGCTGGCGATTCCACAGCAGGGGACAACAGCAGGTCTGGATACGACCACGCCTGCCATGCGCGTGCCTTATGCACCGTCTTTTGACGGGCAGGACAGTCAGCCGGGCTTTGCGCACAAGGTGCCGCCCGCCTTTCCGGTAGAGCCATTGCCAAACCCCTCTGCTGGAACGGCGACGCCTGTTGCCGAACCAGCGGAGGCCCCTACGCCTGTTGCCAAACCCGGTGTCCTGACAGGAACAGCGGGATCAAACACTTCCAGCGGCTAGGGCCGCGATCTGGTGGGGGCGGGCCATGTGGCTGCCCCTGCCGCGCATCGAACGGCCCAGTCGCGCAGCACTATGCGGAGAAAGACCGATGAATTCGATGAAAGACTATTCGTCAGCGATCCAGCTGCGATCCGACCGGTGGAGTGCGCTGCGTGAGGCAACGGCGGCGCTGACGCGCAACCCTAATGCCGCCGAAATGGCGCAACTGCGTGCCACGGTGGAAAAGCTGTTTGAATCACTTGGCACGATGGAGGCCTATTGGGCCTTTCCGGGCAAAGCTGCATTTGCCCTGCTGCGGCGACATTTCGAGCACGGCAAGCTGGATGATGTCAGCTTTGCTGTTAACAGGATCACCCGCGCGTTGACGACCGGGGCGTATCGCCGCCGATCCATCCCGCTGGAGCGCGACAGCGTGGATCAGGACGAACAGGACGACGATGCCCACCACAGCCCCGAAATGCGCGCGCTGTCCAAGCCCTATTTCGAAGTGCTTATCGTCGATAGCGTAAACGAGCATCAGGAACGCTGGCTCAAGACCAACGTCACAGGCATGCGCCGCCCCGAAGACCCGTTTATCTATGAGGCGGTGGTTGTGCCCTCGATCGAGGACGCGTTGATTGCGGTGCTGTTCAACCATAATATACAGGCCATTGTCGTGCGCCCCGGGCTGGTGCTGCACTCCGACAAGGTCGAGGACATTCTGACCCACTATCTGGCACGCGCTGGCGGGCGCGACGAGATTGATGCGATCCCGCCCGAAAATTATGGGCCAGAGCTGTGCCGTATGATCGCCCGCGTGCGCCCCGAGCTTGATGCCTATCTGGTCACCGAACGCTCGGTCGAGGATATCGCGGGGCTTGATCTGGGGATTTGCCGGCGCGTTTTCTACAACTCCGAAGATTTTATGGAACTGCACCTGAACATCCTGCGCGGGGTGCAGGCGCGCAACAAGACGCCGTTTTTCACTGCATTGGTCGAGTACTCCAAGCAGCCGACAGGCGTATTCCACGCGATGCCCATCAGCCGCGGTAAATCCATCACGCGCAGTCACTGGATACAGGACATGGGCGCCTTTTACGGGCCGAACATCTTTCTGGCCGAAACCTCGGCCACGTCCGGCGGGCTGGACAGTCTGCTGGAGCCTGTCGGCCCGATCAAAGAGGCGCAAGAGCTTGCCAGCCGCGCGTTCGGTTCAAAGCAGACGTTTTTTGCGACCAACGGTACATCGACCTGTAACAAGATCGTTGTGCAGGCCCTGTTGAAACCCGGTGATATCGTGCTGGTGGACCGTGATTGCCACAAGTCGCACCACTACGGCATGGTGCTGGCCGGCGCACATGTCAGTTATCTCGACAGCTACCCGCTCGATAAATATTCGATGTACGGGGCGGTGCCGCTGCGCGAGATGAAGCACCGTTTGCTGGAGCTGAAAGCGCAGGGCAAGCTGGACCGCGTGCGGATGTTGTTGCTGACCAACTGCACTTTTGACGGGTTGGTCTACAACGTAGAGCGGGTGATGCAGGAATGTCTGGCGATCAAACCCGACCTGATTTTTCTGTGGGACGAGGCGTGGTTCGCCTTTGGCCGCTTTAACCCGACCTATCGCCAACGCACGGCGATGAACGCCGCCAATGTGCTGCGTGCGCGGTTCAAGACCCAAGCGCACCGCGATGCCTATGAGGCGCAGCAAGAAGAGCTGAAGGATGCGGATGACGAGACGCTGCTGAGTACCCGTCTGATCCCGCCGCCCACGTCGCGGGTGCGGGCCTATTCCACCCAGTCTACGCACAAAACCCTGACCAGTCTGCGGCAGGGGAGCATGATCCACGTGAACGATCAGGATTTCAAAGGCGAGGTCGAGCAGAGCTTTCACGAGGCGTATATGACGCACACCTCGACATCGCCCAACTACCAGATCATCGCATCGCTGGATGTCGGGCGTCGTCAGGTAGAGCTGGAAGGTTTCGAGTTTGTGCAGCGCCAGATCGAGGCGGCCATGTCCATGCGACGTGCGATCACGGACCATCCGTTGCTGGGCAAGTATTTCAAAGTGCTGACCGCTGGTGACATGATCCCCGAAGAGCACCGCGAAAGCGGGGTCACAAGCTATTACGATGCCGAACAGGGCTGGACCGACATGTGGGATTGTTGGGAGCGTGATGAATTTGTGCTGGATGCCAGCCGCGTGACGCTGCTGGTTGGTGGCACGGGTTGGGACGGCGACACCTTCAAGAACAAGGTTTTGATGGATAAATATGGCATCCAGATCAATAAAACCTCGCGCAACACCGTTCTGTTCATGACCAACATCGGCACCACGCGCTCCAGCGTGGCCTATTTGATCGAAGTGTTGGTCGAGATTGCCAAGTCACTGGATGAGTTGAACGATGACGCCTCTGGCATGGAAAAGCTGGGGTTTGACCGTCGCGTCAAGAACCTGCTGGAAGACTGCCCGCCCTTGCCCGACTTCAGCCGCTTTCACAAAGCGTTTCTGGAGAGCGGCAACAGCCGTGAAGGCGATATCCGCAAAGCGTTCTTTCTGTCCTACGAGGATAAGAACTGCGACTATCTGGAACTGAACGGGTCACTGAAAGAAGCGATGGAGCGGGGCGACACGATTGTTTCGGCCAGTTTCATCATCCCCTATCCGCCCGGTTTCCCCATTCTGGTGCCCGGACAGGTCGTCAGTCAGGAAATCCTGAGCTTTATGCGCGCGCTGGATGTCAGCGAAATCCACGGCTATCGGCCCGATCTGGGCCTGCGGGTGTTTACGGCGGAGGCACTGGAAAGCGTGTCGCCCTCAACGCTCAAAGCAGCCGAATAAATACCCATAGAAAAGGAGCACAAAATGGCTACCGTTCTCAAGAATATCTCTGAAATCCGCCGGTTCTTTCACCGCAACGAAGACCCTGTGTATTTCATCTCGGCCACCAACTTTAACCTGTTGGGGCTGGACGAATGGGTGAAGAATTTCAAATACATCTGCTACATTGACTGTTACGGCGGCAAGCACCCCAACGTGTTCTGCCCCTCCGAGCAGCCGCATGCGGAGTTCCAGTCTATCGAAGACATCAACAATTACCTGTTGCAGCACAAGGAAGTCATCGACTTCATTAAGAAGCGCGGCGGCAAGCCCAAATTTGTGTTCCTGATGTTCGACGAGGAAACCGAGCGTTTGTCCAAAGAACTGGGCGCGGAGGTGTGGTTCCCCAAGGCCAAGCTACGCACCAAGATGGACAACAAGATCGAAACTGTGCGGATCGGCAACAAGGCGGGTGTGCCATCGGTGCCCAATACGCTGGCCGAGGTTAAATCTTACGAAGACCTGCGCAAGACCTGCGAAAAGGCCGGGATCGGGCATGATCTGGTGCTGCAATCCGCTTTTGGTGACAGTGGCCACACTACATTCTTTATCAAAAACGAGGCCGACTTCCGCCGCCACCAGTCCGAGATTATCGGCGAGGGCGAGATCAAGATTATGAAGCGGATCAATTGCCGTGGTGCGGCAATCGAGGCTTGCGCGACCAAGGAAGGAACTATCGTTGGCCCGTTGATGACAGAACTTGTCGGTTTTAATGAGCTGACACCTTATCGCGGCGGCTGGTGCGGCAACGAGATGTTGGCAACGGCCTTTCCGCCCAAGGTGCGTGAGCAAGCGCGTGAGCTGACATTCAAATTCGGCGAGCAGTTGCGCAAGGAAGGCTACCGCGGCTATTTCGAGCTGGATTTCCTGATCGACAAAAAGACAGGTGATCTGTGGCTGGGTGAATTGAACCCACGTATCACTGGTGCGTCATCCATGACAAACCACGCAGCCTTTGCCCATGCGGACGCGCCATTGTTCTTGTTTCACCTGCTGGAATTTTCCAAGAAAAAGTTCAATTTCGACGTGGATGAATTGAATGCGCGTTGGGCCGATCCTGCTAATATCGACAGCTGGAGCCAGATGGTAATCAAGCACACGACGGACAGCGTTGATATATGCTCGGACGCGCCCGAGACCGGCATTTACCGCATGCGCGAGGACGGAACCGTAAACTTTGACCGCTTCGACTATCACCGTCGCGCCGTAGAGAGCGAGAACGAGGCGTTCTTCCTGCGCATCTTGCAGCCGGGGGATTACCGCTATGAAGGGGCCGATATTGGCATCCTCGTGACGCGCGGGCGGTCCATGACCAAGGGCTTCCAACTGAACGAACGGGCCAAAAAGTGGATCCACGGCATCAAGAGCAAGGTAGAGGGCAAACCGCTGCCTGTGGCCGCCGCTGATCCGCTGTTGTCCGACCCTGCGTTCAAGATACTGTAAGGTATACCTGTAATAGCGGTTGGTGGGGTCTCCGTGACGGTTTCGAAAAACGAAACGCCTACGCCGCTCTAGAAAGGTCGCCCATGTACTGGCGCGCTATCTCAGAGGATTTGCCCGGACCGAAGTGGGCCGGGCTTTTCCGCGAATATTGGTCCGACTATCGGGCATGGTGGCTCAAAGAGGGTGAGACCGCCCGCCCGACCTATGCGGCCAGCCTGCGGGCACTGCGCACGCATATGCCAGAGATGGTCCCGCTGTACGAAGAGTTGTGCGAGCTGGCGGGGGGTGGGGATCACGCAGCGCGGTTCCTGAGTTTCTACACGCCGCCGCCCTATCTCGCCTCATGCTCCCAAGCGATTTGGGCGGGCAAGCAACCTGTGATGGTGCGCAATTACGACTATAACCCCAAAGCGTTTGACAGCCTTGTACTGCGTACCAAATGGATGGGCCGTGCAGTGATGGGCACGTCTGATGGCCTATGGGGGCTTGTGGACGGGGTGAATGACAAGGGTTTGTCGATTTCGCTGACCTTCGGCGGGCGGCGCGTTGTGGGCGAAGGGTTCGGCGTGCCGCTGATCCTGCGCTATGTTTTGCAAGTGTGTGAAACAGCAGAGCAGGCAGGCGCTGTGCTGGCTCGTGTGCCAACCCACATGAGCTATAACGTCACGGTGCTGGACCGCAAACGCAACTACCTGACTGTAATGATGGCGCCCGATCGCCCTGCGATTATCACCAACGCGGCGGTGGCTACCAATCATCAGGAAAACGTCGAATGGATCAGCCACGCGCGCTTCACCGCCACGGTTGAGCGGGAGCGGTTCTTGTTGCAGCGGTTGCGCTTGCATCAAGACCCCGAAGAGAAGTTCATCAATGCGTTCTTGCGGCCACCACTCTATTCGACGGCGTTCAGTCAAGGGTTTGGCACGCTCTATACAGCCGTCTATCGCCCCCGTAAAAAAGAGATGGAACTGCGGTGGCCCGGTGTTGCCTGGCCGCTGTCACTTGGGGATTTTGTAGAAGGCGCGCGCGAGGTCGTGTTGCCGGGAGTCGTATAATGGCAGGACCGCTGGCATCATTGAAAGTCGTCGAGTTTTCGGGTCTGGGGCCTGCGCCTTTGGCGGGGCAGTTGCTGGCCGATCTGGGTGCGGATGTTGTCACGGTTGATCGCAAAGCTGCACCTGCCGACCCTACGGACATCAATCGCCGTGGCAAACGCTCTATCGTGCTTGATCTGAAATCGCCCCACGGGTTGGAGGCCGCACAGCGCCTGATTGCGGCCAGTGACGTGCTGATCGAAGGGTTTCGCCCGCAGGTGATGGAGCGGTTGGGACTGGGGCCAGAGGCCTGTCCTGACACCTTGATTTATGCCCGCATGACAGGTTGGGGGCAGGACGGGCCATTGGCCCAAAGTGCGGGCCATGATATTAACTATCTGGCGCTGACGGGCGCATTGCACGCCATGGGCGAGGCGGGACGCCCCCCTGTGCCACCGCTCAATCTGGTGGCGGATTATGGCGGCGGCACGATGTTCTTGCTGTTTGGCATCCTCAGCGCTGTGATCGAGCGGGGCGTGTCGGGCAAGGGTCAGGTTGTCGATGCGGCGATGGTAGACGGTGTGCCCGCAATGATGGGGCTGATCCACGCGATGCTGGCACAAGGCGCATGGCGCGAAGAGCGCGGTGCGAACTGGCTGGATGGCGGTGCGCCATTCTATCGGTGCTATACCTGCGCCTGTGGTGGTTTCATCTCTGTTGGCGCGCTTGAGCCTCAGTTCCACGCGCTGTTGTTGGAAATGGCAGATCTGCCGCTCGGTCATCAAAACAGCCAGAATGAGGACCGCCAATGGCCCGCACGCCACAGGCTCTATGCTGAGGCCTTTGCGCGCAAAAGCCGTGATGAATGGGCTACGATTTTTGAGGGGACAGATGCCTGCGTGGCCCCGGTGCTGACGTTTTCAGAGGCACGGCTACACCCGCACATGGCCGCGCGTCAGACGCTGGTGGCCCCGAATGGTATTTTGCAAGCGGCCCCCGCGCCGCGCTTCGGGCGCAGTAAGCCAGCTATGCCGCCGACGCCAGTTGCCATAGGTTCGGGAACCGATGAGGTGCTTGAGCAGTTAGGGTATGACGCTGCAAGCCGTAAGGCTTTTGGCTCCAAGCCATAGACGGTCTGCGCACAATGAGGTGTGTTATACGTCTTGGTAACCCGCTATATGTAGGCCCATGACTGATACTGCTCTCACTAATATGCCCGTAGCGAAAGTCGACGGTGTGCCGCAAACGCCCTATTTTTCACGCGGCACGCTGGAAAAGTTGATCGTTTGCCCCGTGTGCGATGCCACCTATCAGCTAGAGCGGCCCCGCAACGGCGAGCAGGCCGTCTGTGCGCGCTGCCACAAGGTACTGATCGCGCCACGCCGTAAAGCAGGCGCACAGATTATTGCGGTAGCTGTTGCAGTTGTTGTGTTGATTATAGCGGCAAGCGTTTTCCCTTTTTTGCAGATTTCGGCGGGGGGGCGCAGCAATGCTGTGTCAATCCTTGATGCCGCGCTGACCTTTACCGAGGGGCCGCTGCTGGTGCTGTCCTTGCTGACGGCGGGGTTCATCATATTCGTGCCGTTGCTGCGGATGTTGCTCACGCTTTATGTGCTGGTCCCTGTTGTGTTGGACCGCCCTGCCGCGCGTCACGCGATACCCGCGTTCCGCCTGTCCGAGGCTTTGCGCCCTTGGTCGATGGCAGAGATTTTTGCGCTGGGATGTGCGGTGGCGCTGGTCAAGGTGGCTGATCTGGCCACGGTCAGTTTTGGCCCCGCATTCTGGATGTTTGGTGTCTTGGTGGTGCTGGTCATCGCGCAAGACGGATTTATGTGTAAGTGGTCGGTATGGAACTCGCTGGAAAACCCGAAAAAACAGTAACGGCCCGCGAGGCCGGTCTGGTGGCCTGCACACGCTGCACGCGCGCGTGGCCCATCGAGACAGAAGTCTGTGGACGCTGTGGTGCCAAGCTGGTGTCGCGCGATACGCACAGCCTGCAGCGGGTTTGGGCGCTGTGGCTGGTTGGCCTGATGTGCTATGTCCCGGCCAACACCTATCCGATGCTACGCACACAGCAGTTGTTTTCGGTCGAGGAAAGCACCATCATCGGTGGTGCCGTTGATCTGGCGCATTATGGCGCCTACGGCATCGCCACGATTATTCTTGTCGCTTCTGTCGTGATCCCGCTGAGTAAATTCTGGGCCATCGCCTTTTTGGCGATCAGCGTTCAACGCCACGGTGGAATTGCAACAGGCAAGAGACTGCTGATGTACGAAGTTGTCGAGTATATCGGCCGCTGGTCGATGATCGATATCTTCGTGGTTGCCATTTTGTCGGCGCTGGTGCAACTCCAAGGTCTGGCATCTATCACGCCAGGACCAGCTGCTTTCTTTTTTGCTCTGTCGGTTATTTTCACTATGCTTTCTGCCCAGGCGTTTGACCCACGCATGATCTGGGATGCCCAAGCGACTGATGACGAGGCGTCAAAACATGTCTGATACTCCGCCCACAGTGGCCATCAAACCTGCCCGCAAGCGGTCTGCGTCTGGCATGTCGTTTATCTGGCTGATCCCGCTTTTGGCGATGGTGGTGGCCTTTGGTGTGGCATGGCAAACCTATGCTTCGCGCGGTCCGGTGATCGTTGTGGGTTTTGCTGATGGTTCGGGCATTGCCGCAGGCGAGACCAAGCTGAAATATCGTGATATCACCGTGGGTGAGGTGGAAGAGGTGGGCTTTAGCGAAGGTCTGGACCGTGTCGAGGCGCATATCAGGCTCAAGAAAAAGATCGCCCCCTACGTCGACGAAGGCTCGGTTTTCTGGATCGTGCAGCCCGAGGTGACGGCACAGGGGATCAGTGGCCTCAGCACAGTATTGAGCGGTGTCTATATCGAAGGGTCGTGGGACAGCGCCATCGGCGAGGCGGCAACCACATTTCGCGGATCGGACGTAGCGCCGTTGATCAAACCCGGTGTTGAGGGTCTGCAAATTGCGTTTCGGACTACAACCAATGGTACACTGACCGATAATACACCGATCCTGTTTCGCGGAATCGAAGTGGGCAAGATTGGTCGCGCACAGATTGCGCGGAGCGGTGCCTTCGCCATTGTGGAGGGGCTGATCTATGACAAGCATCGTCATTTGATCAATTCGTCAACGCGGTTCTGGGACACATCGGGTTTCGAGGTTTCATTCGGGCCAAGCGGTGCCGAGATTGATTTTTCTTCGCTGGCCACGCTGGTGGGCGGCGGGATCACATTTGATACGTTTGTATCTGGGGGCGAGCCCGTTTTGGACGGGGAAGTGTTTGATGTGTTCGTTGATAAGGAATCGGCCCGCAACAGCCTGTTCACCACCTCCGAGGTTGACCCGCTTCAGCTGAGTATCATTTTCGACGAGAACGTATCCGGCCTGACCACTGGCGCACCTGTGGAGCTGAGCGGATTTCGGGTGGGCACTGTAACCAGCCTTTCGGGCATTGTGGATTTCAACCAGTTTGGCGACAGCCGTGTGCGTCTGAATGTCATTATCTCGATCCAGCCTGCGCGCCTCGGCCTGCCAGGCGAAGTGACGGCAGCTGCCGCCCTGAGCTTGCTACAAGATCGTGTTGCCAACGGCCTGCGTGCGCGGCTCGCTTCGGCCAGTTTGCTGACGGGTGGGTTGAAAGTGGAACTGGTCGAAGTGCCTGATGCACCGTCGGCACGTCTTGTCCCCGTGGGGTTGGACCTGCCGGTTATGCCCACAACAACCTCTGAAACATCGGATGTAGAGGCTACTGTTGAGGGTGTGTTTACGCGGATCAACAATTTGCCGATCGAAGAGCTGTTGAACAGTGCGATCAATGTGATGAACTCGGCCGAAGTGCTGATGTCGAATAGCGATCTGCAAGAGACGCCCGGCGACGTGCGCGCCTTGCTCAGCGATATTTCAGGCATCGTAACCTCGGATGATGTGAAAAATATCCCTGTAGCACTCAACGCGACTTTGGTACGGGTCGAGGCGCTGGTGGCCGAGCTGGAACAGCAGCGCATCGCCGAGACGCTGGGCAAGACGTTGACCGCCGCGTCAGAAGCGGCAAGTGCTGTTACGTCCTCTGTCGAAGGGGTGCCCGAACTGATCGCAGAAATACAGACCGTTGCCGCCAAAGCTGCCACACTGGAATTTGATACGCTGGTGTCCGAGCTGACCTCGCTCACCTCCTCTGCCGAGGCGTTGGTCAGCAGCCCCGAAACAGCGCAATTGCCTGTGGCTCTTGCGGGTGCGCTGGACCAGTTAAACGCGACTTTGCGCGAACTGCGCGAAGGCGGGGCGGTGCAGAATGTGAACCAAACGCTGGCCTCTGCGCGCACGGCGGCGGATAGTATTGCGGTTTCTGCCCGTGATCTGCCGCAAGTGATTGACCGACTGAACACGCTGTTTGCGCAGGCGGGGCGCACGATTGAAGGCTATAATCAGGGCGAACAACTGAGCCGCGCTGCCGAGGCTGCATTGCGCGATATTCAACAAGCTGCCGGTGCGCTGGAAAAACTGGCGCGCACAATTGAACGAAACCCGAACTCTCTGCTGCTGGGACGCTGATATGATATTTACGAGACCTCTTGCCATTGCTGCCACGCTGGTTTTGCTGGCTGCTTGTGGCGCCCCTGAACGCATTGCGGTGAACCCGCCTGCCATCACCGAGACCGTGCGCATTGGATTTTCCTCTGTCGAGGTCAAAGACGTCTCACTGCCCAGCTATGCTGCCGCAGACGAGATTGCCCAGCAGGCCCCTGACGGTACGCTAATCACGTCCAAAGTGCTGTGGGCCGACGCGCCCGAACGCGCCGTTGGTCTGGAGTTGAGCCGTAACCTCGCGCGTCTCACGCGTAAGCGTATCGCATCAGAGCCTTGGCCGTTCGAGGAAGACGCTGCTGCCACGCTGGACGTGCGATTTGCTGATCTGGTGGCGGGCACGGATGGTACATTCCGCGCGACGGGCCAATACTTTGTTGGTGTCTATGAGGGGCGTGAACGATCGGGATTGTTCGATCTGAGCGTCGCCTATGACCCCAAGGGCGGACCAACAGCCATCGCGGATGCGCGCGGGCGGATCATCGTTGATCTGGCCAGATTTTTGGCACGCAAAGCTCTTCGCTGAGATACCACGCTAAGGCAATGCCTTGCATGCAAGGCCCAAGGACCCTACATCGCTGGCTATGGCACAGGTAAAATCATCATCCAAATCGGACCCGAATTATAAGGTCATCGCAGAAAACCGCCGCGCGCGGTTTGATTATGCGATCGAGGATGACGTTGAATGTGGCATCATGCTGGAGGGGTCCGAAGTGAAATCCCTACGCATGGGCGGATCGAACATCGCTGAAAGCTATGCGGCCGTCGAAGACGGTGAGCTATGGCTGGTGAACAGCTATATCGCGCCCTACAAGCAGGCCAAGACATTCGGCCACGAAGAGCGCCGCCGCCGCAAGCTACTTGTGAGCCGCAAGCAACTGGCGAACATGTGGAACGAGACCCAGCGCAAAGGCATGACACTGGTGCCCATGGTCATGTATTTTAACCATCGCGGCATGGCCAAGATCAAGATCGGCATCGCCAAGGGTAAAAAGCTGCATGACAAGCGTGAGGACGCGGCCAAGCGCGATTGGTCACGCCAGAAATCGCGCCTTTTGAAAGATCACGGATAAAGCCCAGCTTCAAAATTGTCAGATGACGGGTGGAGCAGGCGCGATCGCTGCGCCCCACGCTTTTAGGCGGTCCCTGTGTCCTGATGTTGCCGCTGATCTACTTATCGGTAGGGATGGAACTGGCAGGTCGACAGCTGCCAGCGTGAGACTTTGTAAACGAATTACAGAATACCAATCAGCATGTGAATGAACGTGCAACTTGCAGGCAAAGCAGGAGCTTCATGAGCTGCTGGTGTTTTGCGTGAACGGATTCTCTTTTTGCAAAAGCAGCGTGCCGAGGGGTTTGGCATCCCAGTTAAGGGCGCGCAGACAATCCCGACATGCAAAAGCTGTATTCGATCTGGCCCATTCGGCCTGCCCAGTGCATGTGCGTTGAGCTGGTGAGAACTCTGCCAAACGCCAGATCAACCCTTGGGTCGCGTACGATCCAAATCAGGGGTGATTGGGATAAACTCTGCGTCGTCTCCTGGAGGCAAACGGAAGGGGCCATTCTCCCAATCGCCAGCTTTCCAGTCTTCCTTGGCCTGTTCGATCCGGTCTTTTGAGGAAGATACGAAATTCCACCAGATATACCGCTTTTCGTTCATGGTAGCACCGCCAAGGGCCATGAAACGTGCGCCTTGTGGTCCGGCCCTGAGTGAAATCCTGTCGCCTGGACGAAAGACCATCATGCGACCAGCCTCAAACACGTCACCTGCGACCTCTACACTGCCTTGGGTCACATATACGCCGCGGTCTTCATGGTTGTCTGGCATCGGGAAGGATGTGCCAGCATCAAGAACAACATCAAGATAGAACGTCTCGGAGTGCATGGTGACCGGACTGACCTCGCCGAACGCATTACCGAGTATAAGGCGGGCGGTCGTGCCAGTGTCTGAAATGACGGGAAGAGCTGCTTCTTTATGGTGCTCGAAATCGGGCTCCATTTCCTCACGGTCTTCGGGTAGGGCGATCCATGTCTGGATGCCAAACAGTTTGTTGCGCCCTGCGCGGGTCTCTGCGCTGGTGCGCTCGGAGTGGGTGACGCCTTTGCCTGCGGTCATCCAGTTGACCTCGCCGGGGTAGATCATCTGATGGGTACCAATGCTGTCGCGGTGTTCGAATTCGCCCTCGTAGAGGTATGTCACGGTTCCCAAGCCGATATGCGGGTGGGGGCGCACGTCGATGCCGCCATCGTCGATAAACTCTGCAGGACCCATCTGGTCAAAGAAAATGAAAGGGCCGACCATCTGCCGATCCGGTGATGGCAAAGCGCGACGCACATCAAAGCCGCCAATGTCACGTGCACGCGGGATAATCAAAGTCTCGATGCTGTTTACATCTGTTTCTGGGCACATTGGATTTTGCGTGGGGTTCCAGCTCATGACAGGTTTCCTTTGTTGCGAAGGCGATACGAGCGCCGCGTTTGATTGCTACAAATGTAAATCTAAGCCGCGAGGCCGAAATACAATACCGCGACGGGGTGGCGTCACTATGGGCGCCTTTGGAAATCATGCGACCATTGACGATGGGCAGCACCGATACAGCATCTGCTGACAGCTTTTGTCTGGTGCGATGCCGCTTGCAAAAGGTGGGGATTCAGGAAAGGCGTCAGAACTGAAAGTTTCCTTGGCCGTGATCAGAATTCTGACAGAGCTTTAGTCAGGTCTGGAATGTGTAGAATTCAGTATCCGTTGGAGATGACGCGACAGGCAAAGCCTGAGCCCCAGTGGGAACGAGATGGCTCGTGCCAATGTAAAACAGGCGCGCGAAGTGGCGATGCGCTGCGAATACGAGCGGTGGCCAGAAATACCGAGGCATTTCTGGATTGATTTTTACGCCCGCATACGTGCGTAGTCGGGATCGTAGGGCGACGGCGCGATGACTTCTGCCGCGACCAGATCGCCGCAAAGGTCCAGTTGCATAACATTCCCAGTGTCAGACATTTCCGGCAGAACGAATGCATAGGCTAGGTTCATGCCAACGCGGTATCCCCATTCGCCCGAAGTAATCGTGCCTACAACCGTTTCGCCCTGCATGAGGGATGCTCCACCGTGGGCGGGTGCTGTTGTGCTATCAATCCTGAGTGTAACGAGCCTGCGTGCCGGGCCATCTGCCATGCGCTTTTTCAGGGCCTCCTGACCAATGAACCCACCTTTTTCAGGCCGCACAAACCGGTCCAGACCTGTCTCGAAAGGATCAAATTCGGTGATCAGGTCAGCCTTCCAATGCAGAAAACCCTTCTCCATGCGCATTGAGTCAACGGCACGGGCGCCAAAGAGCTTTAGGCCATGCGCCTGCCCTGCCTCACGCAGCGCAAGGTAGGCGGCATAGAGTGACGCATTGGGCACGTGGATTTCATAAGCAAGCTCGCCCGAGAAACTGACGCCCAGCACCGTCGCAGGAGAGAAACCGATAAAACATTCGCGTACAGACAGCCACGGAAATGCCGCCTTGGACCAGTCGCCGCGCGCACAGGCGCTCAGCACAGCGCGGGCATTTGGTCCTGCCAACACAAGGATCGTTTGATCGTTGGTCAAGCTGCGAATTTGCACGTCCTCGTCTGGCTGCATATGCTGTGTCAGCCAATCCATATCGTGATACTCGGACGCCGCTGCCGATCCATACCAAAGCCGCGCTGGCCCGCGATCAGAGGCAGGGATGTTGGCGACAGTCGCCTCGCCCTTCACCATGCCATGATGGTTCAGCAAATAGCCAAGGCCTACGCGCCCGTCCTTTCGGGTCACGGCACCGCAGAACATTCGATCAAGAAAGTTGTGGCGATCTGCACCGGTGATTTCAAAGCGGTTGAAGCCGTTGACCTCACACAAACCGACATTTTCCTGAACATTGCGGACTTCTTCGCCGATCACGTCAAAGGCTTCGTCGAAATTAAAGCTGAGCGTGGGATGGAAATCGGGCGATGGCTTGATGTAGTCGACCCGCTCCCAACCATTGACGACAGTAAACTCTGCACCTTCCGCCGCCATGACGGGCGTCAGCGGGGTTGTCTTGGCATTGCGCCCTGCGGGGCGATGCTCATGCGGGAAATGGAAGCGGAACTCGTTCTGGTAATCTTCGATGGCCTTTAGTGCCGTCAGCTCGACATTCGCGTGGCCAGTAAAGCGGCGGGGGTCGATGACCCACGTGTCATACTGCGCCTCACCGTGCACGATCTGTTGCGCCAGCAGCCAGCCGTGCCCGCCCCCTTCACCAACCCCTGCGCGCAGGCCAATGATACAATAGGCGTTTCGTTTGCCGGGGATCGGGCCAACCAATGGCGCACCGTCGATGGTATAGGTGATCGGGCCGTTAACCACGCGTTTGATGCCCACTTCGGTTAGGGCAGGCATCCGCTCAAACGCGCCTTCCAGCACGTCCATTACGCGGTCCAGATCGTCTGGACACAGATCATTGGCAAAGCTGGGGCTAATCCCGTCCATGCCCCATGTCTTGCAGTCCTGCTCATAGAAGCCGACCAGAAGGCCGTTCTTTTCCTGACGCGAGTAATAGTCGCTGATCGGGCAGCGTAGCAGTGGCATGCGGTGCCCTGCTTCGGCAATTGCGGGGATGTCTTCGGTGACGAAGTATTGATGCTCCATTGATGCAACAGGGTGGTGTACCCCCATCATACCGCCGACCTCGTTCACGCGGTAGCCGCAGGCATTCACGACGATATCGGCATCAATGTTCCCTTTGTCCGTCTCGACGGTCCAAGTGTCATCCTTGTGCTGTGTCAGCGCGGTCACGTTTGTATGGCGGTAGACCTCGGCACCTGCCTTGCGTGCATGAAATGCCAACGCTTGGCACAGTTGTGCAGGATCAATGTCACCGTCCTCGCCATCCCAAAGACCGCCCAACAGGTTGTCTGTCGAAATCAGGGGATGGCGGCGCGCGCACTCTTCAGCGTCAATGACCTCAAAGGTCGTCCCCATGCCACGCGCCATGGAGGCGAAATGGCGGTAGGCTTGCATCTGTTCAGGCGTGTTGGCCAGCCGGATGCCGCCATCGCCATGGTGATAGCCCACGGGGTATTCAGGATCGTCACGCAATTTCTTATACAGCTGGATGGAATGGGTTTTGAGCCCCACCATCGTCTGGTTCATGCCAAAGTTTGTTACCTGCGCCGCCGAATGCCACGTAGTGCCAGAGGTCAACTCATCGCGTTCAATCAGAACAACGTCGGACCATCCCTCCTGGGTCAGGTGATAGAGTGTTGAGCATCCCGCGATTCCGCCACCAATGACCACAACTTTCGTGCGCGATTTCATGTCTGCTCCCCCTGAGAATTGCTGCGTCAAACAGAGCAGGAATTTACGTTTTGGTACAAGTGTCAGTTACTTATTTTTATAAAATAAGAAATCTATTTTGATAATGTAGGAGTAAAGCAGTTGGCGATTTGGAAGTTGCCCAATGAGGATGTCCTGTCTGCATATGGCTACAGGTCAATAAAGACGGCACACAGCCGTGCAGGTGCTCTGAAGACTGGGTCACGGATATCTGGCGTGTTGCCGGTAAATGATGGTGCAAATATTGGCGCACACATGAATAGGCCACTTTAATCCAAACTTACCGCACGAGATCAAAGAGCGTATTATCAGCTTACCGAAATGCGCCTAATCGATCAGCGTGAATTGGTCTTTGAGCCACGGACTGGTGCGATGCGTTGGCGCAATCACTTGCTGGTTCAATTCATGTCGTACTTGACGGCTTACCAGATCGACGACCGCCCGCGCACAGTCAGGACTGGTAACTAACGACAAGGTCCGCGCAAAGTTCTTCCCTGGAAAAGGAAGCATCTGCAACTTTGGCTGAAATCGCCGCGCCCGCGCAAACAGCAACGGTGTCGTAATGGTCCATCCGGCACCTGCGGCCACCATAGCCATCAGAGTCTGATTGTTCGCGCATTCAAATTTATTTGGCAACTGAACGCCAAGCCGACGCAGTTGTGCTTCTATCTGTCCTGCAATGATCAGATCACTTGAAAATTGTAAAAACGGGAGGTTTGTTTTTCCTGCAACGATATCGGGCAGCGAAGACTCTGCAGCAGCGGGCAAGACAGCGACAAAGGGATCGCGCAACAGGGGCCAATCGATCAGATCGTTCAACAGTTTCAGGGGCGATGTAACGACACCTAAGTCCAGTTCCCTATGGCGCAGCATTCTGATGATGTCGCGGCTGGTCCCTGTGTGGTAGAGAAAACTGCAGTCTGGCATCTTTTGCGAAAGATAAACGGCAATTTCCGGCGTCACGTCACTGTCTAAGTCCGCAATTGTACCGATGCGCAGATTTGACGCCTCTGCAATGTTGCCTGCAGAGGCTTCTGCGGTTGCCTTTCGGATTGATTGCATCGCTTGGCTGATATCGCGCAGGAAGGTGCGGCCCGTTGGCGTCAAGACCATTGGCCTGCGTGCGTGATCAAAAAGGGCAACGCCCAGATGATCTTCTAGGCTGCGTAAATGATGTGAGACCGTGCTGATGGATAGCCCCGTTTCCTGCGATGTTCCGTGCAACGACTGTGTCCGCGCATAGGTCTGGAACAGTTCTAGCCACTTAAGGCTCAGTTCTTTGGAGGAAGAGGGTATCGCCATGCAAACATATATCCGATCCGAACAGGTCTTGTAGAAACATCACGTAAATCAGCACACAACGCCAATCAAATCGGGCGTTCCGCCAATGCGCAACAGTGTGAAGCCTAAACCCCCTTGCAGCCTGATCTAATGCCGCAAATCACCCTTTTACGGCCTCCTGATACCAGACGGTCTGTTCGTTGCTTGTATTTGAATGCCTCAACAGGGCCCATGCGCGCCATCCCTGCAGGTTTTGCAGCAAGACCGAAGCGCATTAATGATGTATCCTTCAGCTGATAACGACCAAAGATGCCGGTATCTCGGGCAGATACCGTTAGAATCGCTGGCGGTCGGTAAGTAACATGTTTTGACTCAGCATTCGGGGCTTTGCCCCCTTGGCGTAAACGCCAATTCCCCCAGAGGATTTATGGCCAAGAAAAATAGGAGGAGCGGCTGCCGGCTTTCGGTTTTGGTTGTCTCGCTTTGGCTAGCGGAGTAATCACGTGACACACCGCAAAGGGAGCTGCCATGACTGATGATCCGAAAACGCTTGTTTCGACCGATTGGTTGGCCAAACATCTCAAAGACCCTGATCTGCGTATATTGGATGCTTCGTGGTATCTGCCAGCCGATGGGCGTGACCCCAAGGCAGAGTATGATGCAGCACATATCCCGGGCGCGCGGTTTTTTGACATTGATGAAATCTCGGATGCGCGATCAAGCCTGCCGCATATGGCGCCGCCTATCGAGAAGTTCATGTCACGGATGCGCACGATGGGTGTGGGTGACGGGCATCAGGTAGTGGTCTATGACGGGGCTGGCATTATGTCGGCACCGCGCGTTTGGTGGCTGTTCAAGCTGATGGGACAGGAAAATGTAGCTGTGTTGGACGGCGGGTTCCCCAAGTGGCTGGCCGAGGGGCGTGAGACTGAAGACATGCCGCCCATTCCGCGTGATCGCCATATGACCGTGCGGTTCCAGAACCAACTTGTGCGGGATGTGACGCAAGTGGCTCATGCGTCAAAACTTGGTGCGCCACAGATTGTGGATGCGCGCGCTGCGGCACGTTTTCGCGGTGAGGCGCCCGAGCCGCGTGAAGGACTGCGCGCAGGTCATATCCCCGGGTCGCGGAATGTGCCTTTTGGTGAGTTGCTGACACCAGATAATACGTTCAAATCCCCCGACGATACGAAGGCGGTGTTCGAGGCGGCTGGTGTTGATCTGGGAAAACCGATCATTACGTCTTGTGGTTCTGGTGTAACAGCCGCTGTGGTTGCTTTGGCGTTGGAGCGGTTGGGCCATCAGGACTGGGCATTGTATGATGGATCATGGGCGGAATGGGGCATGTTCCCGACCGTGCCAATCGCAACTGGAGACGCGTAATGTTCGAAACACTCAAGCAGCAGCCCGCTGATAAGATTCTCGCCCTTGTACAGATGTACCGCGATGACCCACGCGATACCAAAGTCGATCTGGGTGTGGGCGTCTACAAAGATGCGACAGGCCTGACACCTGTCATGCGGGCGGTGAAAGCGGCAGAGCATCAGCTGTGGGAGACACAAGACAGCAAGGTTTACACAGGGCTTGCCGGTGATCCCGCATTCGCTGATGCGATGGTTGATCTGGTGCTGAACGATGCGGTGTCGCGTGATACCGTCGCGGCTGCAGCGACACCGGGCGGCACAGGCGCGGTGCGGCAGGCCTTTGAATTGATCCAGATGGCGCGCCCCACAGCCCGTGTGTTTGTCTCGGACCCTACATGGCCGAACCATATCTCAATTCTGAACTATCTTGGCATTGAGGTAGTCCCTTACCGTTATTTCGATGACGAGACCCGCGGCGTTGATTTTGATGCGATGATTGCGGATCTGAATACGGCACAAAAAGGTGATGTCGTATTGCTGCACGGGTGCTGCCACAATCCGACGGGTGCAAATCTGAATGCCGTTCAATGGGATGCCGTGATTGAGGTGTTGCTGAAGACGGGTGCAACACCGATGGTCGATATCGCCTATCAGGGTTTTGGTGATGGTCTACAGGAAGACGCGGCTGCCACGCGAAAATTGGTGGCTGCGGTGCCAGAAGCCCTAATTGCTGCGAGCTGCTCCAAAAACTTTGGCATTTACCGTGAGCGGACAGGCATATTGATGGCAATCAGCGCCGAGGCAAAGGCCAAAGACCTCAATCAAGGCACGCTGGCTTTTCTGAACCGCCAGAACTTCAGCTTTCCGCCCGACCACGGCGCGCGGCTAGTTACGATGATCCTGAATGATCCCGCTTTGCGCGCTGACTGGGAGGCCGAACTGGAGCAGGTGCGCCAATCCATGCTGGGCTTGCGCAGCCAGCTGTCAAACGAGCTACAGCGGCTGTCTGGTTCTGATCGGTTCGGTTTTCTGGCACAGCATCGCGGTATGTTCTCGCGTTTGGGAACAACGCCCCAGATTGTCGATAAGCTGCGCGAAGAGCACGGCATTTATATGGTTGGCGATAGTCGGATGAACATCGCGGGCCTGAATACCCAGACCGTGCCTATTCTTGCCCAAGCGATCGTTGATGCAGGCGTATAGAAAAGACGGCCATCTCATGTGGTCATAGATTCGTTATGGGGTACTCGCCGCCGCCAAAGGCGGGCTGACTGCTCCCTATGACCGCAGATAGAAAAAGCCCCCCATCCTATGATGAGGGGCTTTTTCCTTTTCAGGATTGGTGCGGTTCAGCCGCGCGTGAAGTCGGGGTAGGCTTCCATCCCCAATTCTGCTGTATCAAGGCCTGTGATTTCGGCCTCTTCACTGACGCGGATGCCCATGACTGCTTTGAGGATCAGCCAAAGTGCGCCTGCCGCTACAAAGGTGAACACGCCATAAGCGGCGATGCCAACCAGCTGCGTCATCAGACTTGCTTCGCCGTTGTAGAAGACAACTGCGACTGTGCCCCAGATGCCTGCGAACAGGTGCACAGGGATAGCACCTACGACGTCGTCGATCTTCAGCTTGTCAAGGAAGGGTATCGAAAACACTACGATCACACCGCCGACTGCGCCAATCCACAAAGAACCGAACAGCGAGGGTGCCAGAGGCTCGGCTGTGATGGAGACCAGACCGGCAAGACAGCCGTTCAGCACCATGGTCAGGTCGACCTTTTTGTACAGGATTTGCGTCAGGATCAGTGCGGTTACCGCACCGGATGCAGCCGCCATGTTGGTGTTGGCAAAGATGCGGCCAACGTCTGTAATGTCGCCGACAGTACCCGCAGCCAGCTGTGAGCCGCCGTTAAAGCCGAACCAACCCAGCCACAGGATGAACGTACCCAGCGTCGCAAGTGCCAAGTTGGAACCCGGCATCGGGTTTACACGGCCATCCTTGTATTTACCGATACGTGGCCCGAGGATCAGCGCCCCCGCCAAAGCAGCCCAGCCACCTACGGAGTGTACGATTGTTGAGCCTGCAAAATCGCTGAAGCCCATTTCGGACAACCAGCCGCCGCCCCACTGCCACGACCCCGAGATCGGGTAGAAGATCCCTGTCAGCACAACCACAAAGATAAGAAACGGCCATAGCTTGATTCGTTCGGCTAGTGCGCCCGATACGATAGAGGCCGTCGCGGCCACAAACATCAGCTGGAAGAAAAAGTCGGACGCGACAGAAGCATAATCAAGCGATGCGTCTGCTGCGGTAAGGCCCACAGGCTCCAGCACAGTTGGTACGAAGTTAAAGGCAAAGTATCCGTTGAAATCGCCCGGGTACATCAGGTTGAAGCCTACCAGCCAGTACATGATCGACGCGATAGAAAAGAGCGCGATGTTTTTGGTCAGCTGCATGGTTACGTTTTTGGAGCGTACCAGCCCTGCTTCCAGCATAGCAAAGCCCGCAGCCATCCAGAACACCAGAAAGCCGCCTACAAGGAACAGCAATGTGGTCATCAGATAGGGGCCGATTTCGTCAAAGCTTGGCGCCGCCGCGTCTTGTGCCAGCGCCAGTGTCGGCAGCAAGGCCGCTGCCGCGGCGATGGGAATGAGATATTTCTTATTCATCTTATCGTCCTTGAGTTAGATAGCGTCTTCGCCGGTTTCACCTGTGCGCACGCGCACTGCTTGCTCGACATCGAGCACGAAAATCTTGCCGTCACCGATCTTGCCGGTCTGGGCGGTCTTGGTGATGACCTCGACCATCTGGTCGGCCACGGCATCGGCCACGACCAGTTCCAGTTTTACCTTGGGTACAAAGTTCACGACGTATTCTGCGCCGCGGTAGATTTCGGTATGGCCCGACTGCGCGCCGAAGCCTTTGATTTCTGTGACCATCAGACCGCGCACGCCAGCGTCGGTCAGCGCCTCGCGGACCTCTTCGAGCTTGAATGGTTTGACCGTGGCAATAATGAGTTTCACCGTATTGTCCCCTCTTATGGTGCAGAGTGTTCTGCGTGATGCAGCGCCAGCAAACTGGAGAAGCGGGCGGAAAGGGAAGAATGCGCAGAGCGATGGGTGCGATTCACAGGGGCTGTTTGCCCAAAATTTAATCGCAAGGCCGAAACTGCCTAAAAAATATACACCTTTGAGAGGTCAGACGGCCTATCAAACGCTAAACAATCCTGCTGTGGCGGGGTAAGGTGAGAAAAACAGCAGCCGAGCAGGCCATATAAAAATGAGTGATACACCCAAGCGGAAGCGGCCACTGGTTGCGGAAAACCGGTATGGCGCGCGCGCCAAAGCGGCTGCTGTCAAAAAGACGGCCAAGCCAAAGCCGACACGCAAACCCAAAGCGCGGCGCGCTGCAAAACCTGCGCGCAAGCGGCGTGGCGGTATCATCGGGCTTTTGGCAGCGATGGTCCGCTGGATCTTGCGGTTGATATGGGTGGTGACATCGCGCTCGATCCTTGTGGGCTTTGCGGTTTTGGCGCTGATTGTCGGCTATTTCTATACCACCTTGCCTCCCGTCGACGATCTTTTGGATGGTCGCGCCAGCGGCTCCGTCACTATGCTCGATCGTGACGGAGATGTCTTTGCATGGCGCGGCGACCAGTTTGGCGGCGCTGTGACTGCCGAGAATGTCTCGCCTCATCTCAAAAACGCGGTGATCGCGACCGAGGACAAGCGCTTTTATAAACACTTTGGCCTTAGCCCGCGCGGCATCGCATCTGCTGTGCGCATCAACCTGAGTGAGGGGCGTGGCCCGTTGTCGGGGCACGGCGGCTCAACCATTACCCAGCAGACAGCCAAGCTTTTGTGTCTGGGAGAGCCGTTCGACCCGACGTCGGGTCAGACCGAAGCGGAGTACGAATCCGAGTGCCGCCGCGGATCTATCAAGCGGAAAGCCAAAGAGGCAGTCTATGCGATGGCGATGGAGGCGAAATACTCCAAGAACGAAATCCTTTCGATTTACATGAACCGAGCCTACATGGGCGGCGGTGCCTATGGGGCCGAGGCAGCAGCGCAGCGGTTTTTTGGCAAACCCGCAGCAACGCTTGATCCTGCAGAAGCGGCAATGATCGCCGGGTTGCTTACTGCGCCCAGTACGCTCTCGCCCACCTCCAACCTTGAACGCTCGCGCAACCGTGCGGCCACAGTGCTGCGCCTGATGAACGAACAAGGGTATCTGTCGGACGAGGACACAGCCGTGGCACAGGCCAACCCCGCTGCTTTGTCCGAGGCGGCAGAGGCGCGGGCAGGGGGGTACTTTGCCGATTGGGTTATGTCCACCGGACCGGAGTTCTTTACGCGCAACACCACCGAGGACGTAATCCTGCGCACAACACTTGACCAGCGAATGCAGCGCGCGGCAGTCGAAGGGCTGAAATGGGTCTTTGACAACAAGGTGCGCGCAGGCTCGGAAGCGCAAGCAGCTATCGTTGTAATGAGTGCGGACGGCGCTGTGCGTGCGATGGTGGGCGGCCGCAAAACCAAAGTCTCTGGCGCTTTCAACCGTGCCACACAGGCCCTGCGTCAAACGGGATCGGCGTTCAAGCCGTTTGTATACGCAGCAGCGCTTGATCTGGGCTATTCGCCAAATGATCTGGTAGATGACAGCCCTTATTGCCTGAACATCCCCGGATCGGGGGAATGGTGTCCGCGCAACTATACCAACCGTTTCGTGGGCCAGACCACGATGACCAACGCGCTGGCGCAATCGCTCAACATTCCAGCTGTCAAGATATCCGAGAGTGTTGGCCGCGCCACTGTAAGCACAGTTGCCTCGCAATTCGGGATCAAGAATGATCTGGCAGCAGGGCCTGCACTGGCGCTGGGTGCTTCGGAAAGCACGCTGATCGAAATGACAGGTGCTTTTGCAGGCATTCTGAATGGTGGTTCGTCTGTAACGCCTTTTGGTCTGGTTGATCTGCGCCTGCGCGGTGATGCAGAGCCGTTGATGGGCACAGGCGGCGGGATCGGCGAGCGTGTGATACAAGAGAGTGCCGCAGGTCAGTTAATCTATATGATGGAGAAGGTCGTCTCGGAAGGGACTGGCCAGCGCGCGCAGTTTGGCGGGCGGCAACTGGCAGGGAAAACAGGCACTACATCGGCAGCCAAGGACGCGTGGTTTATCGGGTTTTCTGCCGATTACGTGGCGGGTGTCTGGATGGGGTATGATGATAATACCCCGCTCAAAGGGGTGACCGGCGGCGGATTGCCCGCTGAAATCTGGCGCGAAGCGATGAAGCGGGTGCATGAGGGTGTTCCTGTACGCCCTTTGCCCATGGTGCTGCCAGCGCCTGCCCAAGTCGTGTTCGAGGGTGACGTGAACGAGGTTACTCCGGTGGATCAGGTGCCACAGCAACAGCAAGGTGGCGCTGCTTCGCGCCCCACCAGCGTGATCGATCAGGTATTGCAGGATATCTTTGGCGGCAGCGGTACGGGCAGTTCAGCCCCCAGCCCGAATGCGGGAGATCGTTGACATTTGGCGCAGTGCCAGTGTTTGGTATGCGGATTACATACAACTTCATTTTTAACTGCTTATTGCACCACACCCGCCGCTAAATCGAACCAAAGCACGCAATTATTGAGTGTGTCCTAAAACGAATACGATAAGAGTGGCCTGTGACCGACCTTTGGAGACCTACCTATGCAGACTGATGCTGTAAAACGCGGCCGCGAGGAATTGCGTCAAATTCGCAAGCGTAGTCGTTCGCTTTATTGGACTGTGGGTTTGTTCTCGGCGTTTGCGAATCTGCTGATGTTGACCGGTCCTATCTATATGCTGCAGGTCTATGACCGTGTGCTGGGGTCGGGAAGTCAGGAAACGCTGGTTGCTTTGTCGCTTCTGGTTGTGTTCCTGTATGGTGTTATGGGTGTGCTTGACTACACGCGCGGGCGCATCATGGGCCGTGTGGGCGCACGTTTTCAGGATGATCTGGACCGCCGCGTGTTTGATGCGGTTGTACGCAAATCAGCCGTGGCCCCTGACAGCAAAACCAACGCAAGCCTTGCTGATCTGGAAGCTGTGCAGCGGATGATTACGTCGCCCGTGTTGATGGCCGCGTTTGATCTGCCTTGGACACCAATCTTTTTTGCGGGTATTTTCGTCTTCCACGAATATCTCGGGTATCTGGCGCTTATTGGTGGCGCGGTTTTGATCGTTATCACTATCGCCAACCAGTTCCTGTCGCGTGGCGCGCAGTCACGGGCCGCTATAGCGGGTCAACAAGCGGGCGGCATGGCGGACCAGATTCGCACCGAGGCCGAAATGGTTCAGGCCATGGGCATGCGCGATGCGGCGTTTACCCGCTGGCAGAAGGCGCGGACCGAGGCGCTGGAAGGCCAAGTGCGTGCCGCTGATGTGGGTGGCACTTTCACCTCTATGACAAAGACCATCCGCTTGTTCCTACAATCGGCCATGTTGGGCATGGGCGCATATCTGGTTTTGCAAAACCAGTTGACGCCAGGTGCGATGATTGCGGGTTCTATCCTGCTGGGTCGTGCGCTTGCCCCTGTCGAGATGATGCTCAACCAGTGGGCGATCTTGCAGCGCGGCCATACGGGCTGGAACAATCTGGCCGAGCTTTTGGGCACTGTCGCAGTCGAGGCGCCGCGGACCGACTTGCCAAAACCCAAAGCATCGCTGGTGGCCAAGAACCTTACCGTGGTGCCACCGGGTGAAAAGCAAGCCTCGCTGAAGTCGATCTCGTTTGATGTGAAGCCTGGCCAAGCGGTTGGTGTGATCGGACCGTCAGGGTCGGGCAAAACAACGCTGGCGCGCACGCTGACAGGCGTATGGCGGCCTGCGGGTGGCTCTGTCCGCCTTGATGGTGCAGCACTCGAGCATTACGGCACCGAGACTTTGGGCACGCATATCGGTTATCTGCCGCAGCGCGTCGCATTGTTTGACGGGACAATCGCGCAGAACATTGCCCGATTGGCCGATACGCCTGACGCAGAGAAAGTCGTGGCCGCAGCTAAGATGGCCGCCGCACACGAGATGATACTTGAGTTGCCAGATGGCTATGACACGGTGATCCGCTCGGGGCAGGTGCGACTGTCGGGCGGGCAGATGCAGCGTATCGGGCTGGCGCGTGCGCTGTATGCCGATCCGGTTATTCTGGTGTTGGACGAGCCGAACTCGAACCTCGACAACACAGGCTCGCAAGCGTTGAACCAAGCCATCCGCGGGATGAAGGAAACGGGCCGCTCGGTGCTGATTATGGCGCATCGGCCTGCTGCTATTCAGGAGTGTGATACCTTGCTGGTTCTTGACGGCGGTATGCGCATGGCATTCGGTCCGAAAGAAGAAGTGCTGAAAGGCATGGTGAAAAACCATCAGGAAATCCAGAAATCGCCGGCTGGCGCAGGGGGCGTGACATGAGCAGTGGCAACAAATGGACCGCATGGCGGCCTGTCTTTATTGGCATGATCGGTATCGCCGTGCTGTTCGGTGGCTTCGGCTCTTGGTCAGTGATGAGCAATATCGCAGGGGCAATCATTGCGTCTGGCCGCATTGAGGTCGACCGCAACCGTCAGGTTGTGCAGCATGATACGGGCGGCACAATCGCGACGATTAACGTAGATGAAGGCGATTTGGTCAAAGCGGGTGATCTGTTATTGCAGCTCGATACCCAGCAGGCCCGTTCGGAACTTACCTTGATCGAAGGTCAGTTGTTTGAGCTGATGGCCCGCCGTGGCCGTCTGGAAGCGCAACGCGACGAGCGTGAGGTAATCAAATTTCCGCAAGAGCTGGTGGAGGTAGGTAAGACCAACCCCGATGCGCAAGAGCTGATGGATGGTCAAAGCAATCTGTTTTACGCGCGGCGTGACAGCGTGAACCGCGAGATTGAGCAGCTTGGCAAACAGCGCAACCAGATCGAAGAGCAGATCAAAGGTGTTTCGGCGCAGGAAATCGCTCTCGAAACACAGCTGGAGCTGATTGAGCAGCAGTTGAAGAGCCAGCAGACACTTCTGGATCAGGGTCTTGCACAAATGTCGTCTGTATTGGGTTTGCAGCGCGAAAAAGCCCGCCTGACGGGACAGATCGGCGAACTGGTCGCGACCCGCGCGCAGGCCGAAGGGCGCATCACCGAAATCGAGATTGTCGGGCTAAAGCTGGGCACGTCGGGGCGCGAGGAGGCTATCGCCCAGCTGCGCGAGACGCGTTTCCGCGAATTGGCTTTGATCGAACAGCGCCGCGCACTGATGGCGCTTATCGACAGGCTCGACATTCGCGCACCTGTGTCGGGCATTGTTTATTCGTTGCAGGTCACAACGCCGCGTTCGGTGATCCGTCCGGCAGAGCCGCTGATGTTTCTGGTCCCGCAGGACCGCCCCTTGGTCATCGCGGCCCAAGTCATGCCAACCAACATCGACGAGATTTCAGTGGGCCAAGAGGTTAACCTGCGTTTGTCATCACTGGATCAGCGCACCACGCCCGAATTGAAAGGCACGGTTATGCTTATCTCGGCAGATGCGTTGGATGATCCCAACACAGGGGCCAGCTATTTCCGCGCCGAGATCATCTTGTCGCCAGGCGAGATGGAGAGGCTGCCCGAAGGCACACAATTGCTGCCCGGAATGCCGGTGGATGCCTTCATCAAAACCGGTGATCGTTCGCCGCTGACATACCTTGTGAAACCGGTCACGGATTATTTTGTGAAGTCGTGGCGCGAAAGCTGATTGCAGGTCTTTCGCAGCCGCGCCAAGGGCGTTAGCGTTCGGGTCGATAAAACCCTAGCAAAGGACCTTTCTGATGAGCATTGCACAACGTCTGACCGATCTTGGTATCACGCTTCCCGATGCATCTGCCCCTGCGGCCAATTATGTGCCGTTCGTGCAGGTGGGTAACACACTGTATGTCTCGGGGCAGATTTCGCGTACAGATGACGGGCTGATTACAGGCGTTCTGGGCGACAACATGAGCATCGAAGAAGGTGCTGCTGCTGCCAAGACATGCGCGCTGCAATTGTTGGCACAGGTCAAAGCAGCCTGTGGTGGTGACATTGACCGTCTCAAGCGTGTGGTAAAGCTGACAGGCTTTGTGAACTCTACCAAAGATTTTGCCGACCAGCCAAAAGTTGTAAACGGCTGTTCAGACTTTTTGGTAGAAGCCTTGGGCGATGCGGGTCGTCATGCACGCTCTGCTGTTTCTGCGGGGGCGCTGCCGCTGGGCGTCGCTGTAGAGATCGAAGGTATTTTCGAGATTTCATGACCAGACCAACCTTGCCGCCCCGTTTTGCGTGTGTGCCGTTTGCGCATCGCGCCTTGCACGATGTCACGCAGGGGCGGCCCGAAAACTCACGCGCTGCTATTCGCGCAGCGATTGATGCGGGCTACGGCATCGAGATCGACGTGCAGCTCAGCGCAGATGGCGCGGCCATGGTGTTTCACGACTATCATCTCGGTCGCCTGACGGCAGTGCAAGGGGCCGTGCGTTTGCACAGTGCGGATGCACTACGCAGCATTGCGTTGACTGGCGGTGACGAAGGCATTCCCGATCTGCCAGAGGTGCTGGCGCTGGTGGCAGGGCGCGTGCCGATACTGGTTGAGCTAAAGGATCAGGACGGCAACATGGGCACTGACCTTGGCCCGCTGGAGGAAGCAACCGCGCAGGCGATCAGTGGTTACGCTGGCGATCTGGCAGTTATGTCGTTTAACCCCAATTCGGTAGCGCTGCTGCAACAGCTATGCCCTGAGGTGCCGCGTGGTATCACCACATCCGCCTACCGCGAGGGCGATTGGCCGCTGGGTCAGCACATCCGTGACCACCTGCGCGCCATTCCCGACTATGACCGCGTGGGGGCGTGTTTTATCAGTCACGAAGTAGACGATCTGGACCGCCCGCGCGTGGCCGAGCTGAAAAAAGAGGGTGCAATCATCAGTTGTTGGACCGTGCGCAGTGCAGCCCAGGAGGCGCGGGCGCGGCAGGTGGCCGATACGATTACGTTCGAGGGCTACGCCGCTGCCTTAAGCGATTGAAAGCACCGCTTGAACATCGCGCCCCGCGTGCCACATCTAGCACGAAGCAGAACAAAGGGGCTGGCAGATGAGCGCGCAAGAGGTCGAGATCAGGATCATATCATCCCTGTCCCAGATTGACGCGGACGACTGGGATGCGTGTGCCTGCCCCGAAGCAGTAGGGGGGGCACGCCCGAAGGACCCTTTCACCACGTATCGCTTCCTCAAGGCGCTTGAGGATAGCGGCAGTGTGGGTGCTGGCACGGGCTGGCAGCCGCAATACCTGACGGCCAGCATCGCTGGACAAATCATTGGCGTCGCCCCGCTCTATGCGAAATCCCATTCGCAGGGGGAGTATATTTTTGACCACTCTTGGGCGCATGCCTATGAGCGGGCGGGCGGGCGTTACTATCCGAAACTACAAATTGCAGTGCCTCATACCCCCGCCACCGGTCGCCGCTTCCTCACCCGCGAAGGGTTTGAGGAGGTAGCATTCGATGCGCTGGTACAGGGCGCTGTGCAGCTGACCGAAAACAACAATCTCAGCTCGCTAAACGTGACGTTCTGCACGGGTGAGGAGGCGGCGCGCGCGCAGGCGCTGGGCCTGATGCCGCGCAAGAGCCAGCAGTTTCATTGGCGCAATGACAGCTATGCTGACTTCGACGATTTCCTCGCTAGCCTTAGTTCGCGTAAACGCAAGAACATGCGCAAGGAACGCGCCGCTGCACAGAGCTTTGGCGGGACGATCCATACCTTCACGGGCGACGAAATTCAGCCCGAACATTGGGACGCGTTCTGGATTTTCTATCAGGACACCGGTGCGCGCAAATGGGGCCAGCCCTATCTGACCCGTGCGTTTTTCGATATCGCCCAAGAGGTCTTGCGGGATGATATCGCACTGGTGCTGGCCGAGCGAAACGGCAGATGGGTGGCCGGTGCGATGAACTTTATCGGTGCTGATGCGTTGTACGGAAGGTACTGGGGCTGCACCGAGCATCATTCATGCCTGCATTTTGAACTGTGTTATTACCAAGCCATTGATATCGCCATCGCGATGGGGCTAGGCACAGTCGAGGCAGGCGCGCAGGGCGAACACAAGCTGGCGCGGGGATATTTGCCGACGCCGACATGGTCGCTGCACTGGATGCGCGATGCGGGCTTTGCCCGCGCCGTGGGTGATTATCTGGAGGCAGAGCGTGCCGCAGTAGACGAGGAAATAGAGGTGCTGACAGAGTATGGCCCTTTCAAAAAGACAGAAGTTGAGGAACAGGAATGACCGAGAAACTAAGCGCCGAAACGCGCGGCCCGCTATTGGACCCCTTGCTGGAAAACGGTTGGGCTATGGTTGAGGGCCGCGATGCGATCATCAAGACCTACAAGTTCGATGATTTTGCCGATGCCTTTGGCTGGATGACGCGTGCCGCGATCTGGGCAGAGAAGTGGAACCACCATCCTGAATGGAGCAATGTCTATAACAAGGTTACGGTCACACTGACGACCCATGATGTGGACGGTCTGAGTACGTTGGACGCTAAACTGGCGCGCAAGATGGACGGCCTCTAAAGTAATGGAGACTGTGAATAAACTAATGGAAACAGAGATCTGGCAAGGAAAAACACTGGCTGATCTGCTGACACTGGATTTCCTCGCCTCTGCGGCCGGATCGATTCTGGGCGCGATACTGATCTTGTTTGTGGGCTGGACCCTCTCCGCTTGGGCGCAACGCCGCATTGTGCGGCTGAGCCAGAAGAACAAGCATCTCGACGACATGCTGTTCGAATTCCTCGCCTCCATCCTGCGTTATGTGATCATGGGCTTTACTGTCCTGTTTGTGCTGAACACTTTTGGCGTACAAACCACATCTGTGGTGGCTGTAATTGGTGCGGCTGGTTTGGCCATCGGTCTGGCTTTGCAAGGAACGCTTTCCAATATTGCGGCAGGCGTCATGCTGATCCTGTTCCGCCCGATAAAAACGGGTGATTTTGTGGAAGTCGCGGGCAAGATGGGTACCGTCAAGCAGATCAGCCTGAACTTTACCGAGATGGCGGATATGAGCAATGTACAGGTGATTGTCCCCAATTCCGAAGTTTGGGGCAATATCATCACGAACTATTCGACCAACGACAAGCGGCGTGCAGAATGGACGTTTGGCGTGGGGTACGGGGCCAACCTCAAAGACGCCGAGGATATCATTCGTGAGACCATCATGGCTGACGCGCGCTCCCATGCGGCACCGGAACCGTTTGTGCAGGTGACAAACCTCGGTGACAGCTCGGTCGATTTTCTGGTGCGGGTGTGGTGCGATGCCTCGGTGTATTTTGGCTATCGTGCAGACATGACTCGCAATGTCAAAGAGGCGCTGGATGCTGGCGGGATAGATATCCCGTTTCCGACCCGTACGATGGTGCAGGCCAAAGCAGACTGACCCGCCGCCTGAAAGAATGAGAAGTCAGGGCCGCAGCAGATGCGGCCCTGTTTCGTTTTACATGCTGGCCAGCAGGCCTTCGCCACCCGACACGTCACAGACGCCGGGGTTTTCTTCTTCCTGCAGCAGCGTAACTTTGCCGTCATCCACCAGCATCGCATAGCGTTTGGACCGTGCGACCAGACCTGCGGGTGCTGCGTCAAAGTCCATACCGATGGCTTTTGTGAACTCGGACGAGGAATCGCCCAGCATGGTGATGCCAGCGGCTGTTGCACCTGTCGCTTCGCCCCATGCCTGCATGACAAAAGGGTCATTGCACGACACGCAGATAATCTCGTCTACGCCTTTGGCATCAAACTGGTCCTTGGTGCGCACAAAGCTGGGGACGTGAGCGGAATGGCAGGTCGGGGTAAAGGCACCCGGCACGGCGAAAACGACGACTTTGCGACCCTTCGTCAGATCACTCATCTTGACGGGTGCGGGGCCTTCGGCACCCATCCGGACCAGTGTTGCGTCTGGCAGGGTGTCGCCTTGGGAAATTGGCATGGTGTAACCTTTCATGTGATTGTGTTTGTCCTTATCCCAGATATAGGGTCTGCACACAGTCGGGGCCAGTGCAACAGGGGAGAATATCCATGCGCCATATCGTTGTCATCGGAGCAGGGCAGGCGGGATCGTCTTGCGTGGCAAAGCTGCGCAATAGTGGCTTTGAAGGGCGTGTGACCCTGATCGGGGCCGAGGCGCAGCCTCCCTATCAGCGACCGCCCCTGTCCAAGGCCTATTTGATGGGCGACATGACGCTGGAGCGGCTTTATTTGCGCCCCGAGAGCTTTTATGCCGAACATGGTATTGATCTGCGCCTAGGGGCGACTGTGGAGGAGGTTGATACGACTGCACGGGTCATCACTGTGGATGGAACTCCGCTAGCCTACGATGATCTAGTGCTGACAACCGGATCTGTGCCGCACCGCTTGCCAGCAGCGATTGGTGGCGCGCTGGACGGTGTGCATGTGGTGCGCGGATTGGCCGATGTGGATGCGATGGCCCCGCGTTTCGTCAGCGGCGCACGCGTGCTGATTGTGGGCGGCGGATACATCGGGCTGGAGGCTGCCTCGGTTGCGGCTAAACTGGGGCTGGAGGTGACGCTGGTTGAGATGGCGCCGCGTATCCTGCAACGGGTGGCATCGCCTGAAACCTCTGATTTCTTTAGGGATTTGCACCAGCACCATGGTGTTGACCTGCGCGAAGGTGTTGGGCTTGAACGGCTGACGGGTGACGACGCCGTGCGCGGTGCTGTCCTGACTGATGGCACTGAACTGGACGTTGATTTTGTGATCGTTGGTGTGGGAATTGCCCCCGCCACAGCATTGGCTGAAGCGGCTGGTATCGTGCTGGAGAATGGCATCGCAGTGGACAGTTACGGGCGCAGTAGCGCGCCCCATGTCTGGGCGGCGGGGGACTGTGCCTCGTTCCCGTATGGCAGTGCGCGTATCCGGTTGGAGAGCGTGCCGAACGCCATTGAGCAGGCCGAGGTGGTGGCCCAGAACCTGATGGGGGCTCAGAAAGAATATGTCGCCAAGCCGTGGTTCTGGTCGGATCAGTATGATGTGAAACTGCAAATTGCGGGCTTGAATACAGGCTATGACCGTGTGGTGACACGGGGGGTCGCACCGGGTCCTGTGTCGTTCTGGTACTACCGTGGAGAGACGTTGCTGGCTGTGGATGCAGCCAATGATCCACGTGGATATATGGTGGGTAAGAGATTGATAGAAAGCGGTAAATCACCTGTACCAGAGGTGGTGGCGGATGAGGATTCGGACCTGAAGGCACTGCTCAAGGCGTGAGGATTATTTCGGGTAAAAACCGTGGTACGGTGCTGGCGGATGTGGGTGCGGGCGATGCAGCCGCGCATCTTCGTCCCACCTCTGATCGCGTGCGCGAAAGCCTGTTTTCCATGCTTACCCATCTGGGTGTCATCAACGGCGCGCATGTGCTGGACCTGTTCGCAGGGACAGGTGCGCTGGGCCTTGAGGCGGTGTCGCGTGGGGCGCGGGATGCGGTGTTTATTGAAAACGGGCGTGTCGCGCAAAAGCTGATTGCACAGAATATCAATAAGTTACGGGTAGACGACCAGACCCGTGTTCTGCGGGAAGATGCCACGGCGCTGGGTGTGTGGGCAGGCGCGCCGTTTGATCTGGTCTTCCTCGATCCGCCCTATGGCAAGCGCATGGGACAGCAGGCGTTGGCGGCAGCGCGCAGTGGCGGATGGCTGGCACAGGGCGCGGTTATAATCTGGGAAGAGAGCGCGCCGATGGATGCACCCGTAGGGTTCACCCGCACCGACAGGCGTAAATACGGCGACACCCATGTGACCCTGTTGCGGCATGACTAGAGGCGGGGTGCCATGGGTACACCCGCTGTACACCCCGCGTACACCGGCGCGGTGCCAACAGGTAGAGCGGCCAGTCTTAAAACCGTTGCGGCTTTTCACGATCATGGCCATGACGGGAGCCGTTACGGGGGGGCCATGCGCATCACCATGCGGCGCGTAAAGGCAGGCTTGCCACGCTCGGCCATTGATCGGTGATTGGAGGCGATGAAGCGCTGAGCGCCCGGCATCTCTTTGCGCAGTCTGGCACACTCGACCATGCCTGTGATGATGCCACCAAATTCGGTACCGCCGTCATTTTCGCGCATGCCATCGGTGGTCTGGCACGTGGACCCACAGAAAAACCGCAGCGGCGTATCGGTTGCCACATGGGTGGACCAGGGGGCCGCAACTTGGGCTTTGATAAAAGTGCGGTTGACGGATTTGGTGGCGTCGTTGGTATCGTTTGGCGTTACTTTCTGGCGACTGTATCAGCGGTGGTTTTAATCAGGCTCTTCCGGTCTGGCCAATGGGCGGAACAGCCGTGAATCCAACGCGCATTCATCAGCTGGAGGGGTAGCGCATTTGGGTAAAGACAGCGGCTGCGACCGTCTTTTTGGCTGGTGATCAGATCGGTATCAGTCAGGGCGCGCAGGTGGTTCATTGCTGCCACGCGAAAGACATCGAAGCCTTTTGCGCACCTGTTCTGATCCGCGCGAACGTCACGCCGCTGTGCGGCGAAACTGTGCTGTCGCTGCAAAGGCAACAAATGATCCCGAGGGATTTGGAAAAGTCGTAAATCCGCCCACAGCGCCGCAGTTAGTATGTCGGGTGGAACTTACCTGCGGGCGAGAGGGTAAAAATCTCATAGCCTGTTTCGGTTACGCCGATGGAGTGTTCGAACTGCGCGGAGAGGGACTTGTCGCGGGTGACGGCTGTCCAATCGTCGGCGAGGGTCTTTGTCTCGGCGCGGCCTAGGTTCACCATCGGCTCAATGGTAAAGAACATACCCGGCTCCAGCACCGGTTTGGTGCCTGCCTTGCCATAGTGCAGCACATTTGGCGGGGCGTGGAACACGCGGCCAAGACCGTGACCGCAAAAGTCGGTCACGACGGACATGCGGTGGCCTTCGACAAAGCTCTGGATTGCGTGACCGATATCGCCGAACGTATTGCCGGGTTTGACCACTTCGATGCCGCGCATCAGCGCCTCATGGGTGATCTCGATCAGGCGCTCGGCCTTACGGGCCAGTTTGCCCGCCACATACATGCGGGAGGTATCGCCGAACCAGCCATCGACGATCACGGTCACGTCGATGTTGACGATATCGCCGTCTTTCAGCTTTTTCTCACTCGGGATGCCGTGACAGACCACATGGTTGATCGAGATGCAGCTGGCATGCTGATAGCCCTTGTACCCGATTGTCGCGGATTTTGCCCCTGCGGCGGTGACTTTCTGTTCGATGATACGGTCGATCTCGGCGGTGGTCTGGCCTACGGTCACATGCTCTGCGATTTCGTCCAGAATGGTCGCGGCGAGGCGGCCTGCTGCGTGCATGCCCGCAAAATCAGCGGCCTCGTGGATGCGAATGCCGTCTTTGGTTGTGCGACCTTTATGGGTGTCTGTCACCGCTGTTTCTCCATCATGTATTCGGGCCTGTTTAGCGTGGTGGGCGGCCAAGGGCCAGTGGGCCGGTGATATCAATGCCCTGCGGGGTGATGTGGGTGCCAAGGGCGATGGTTTCAACGCCTGCGGCGGTGGCTGCTGCATGGGCTGCCGCATATTTCGGGTCAATATCAGCAGCGATATCTACGTGGGTGCAATCGGTGCGTTGCACCAGATAGATCAGAACGGCACGGTGGCCGGCGCGGGCCACATCGGCCAGATCGTTCATATGTTTGGTGCCGCGCGCTGTCACACTGTCGGGGAATTCGGCCAGCGCGGGAGCGCGGCACAGGGTAACGGATTTCACCTCGACATAGGCATCGGGCAGACCATCACCGCGCAGCAGGAAATCAACGCGGGAGTTTTCGCCGTATTTAACCTCTGGCTGTATCGAGGCGTAGGCGGCCAGCGGACCAACCTTGCCCGCCTCCAAGGCGGCGCGCAGCACGCGATTGGGCAAAGAGGTATCGACGCCTGTGAAATGGCCGTTCTCGTGATCGACCAGCCGCAAGCCGTATTTCAGCTTTTTCTTGGGGTCATCGTTTGGTTCCAGCCAAACGCGTGTGCCTGCTTCGGCCAGTCCCAACATTGAGCCGGGGTTGGCGCAATGGGCGACAATCTCGGTAAGGCCTTTGGAATCCGCAACCTCCAGCGTGCAATCGGCAAGAAACCGTTTGTAGCGGCGAATGAGGCGGGCGGGGACAAGATCGGTTTGAAAGCGCATGTGATGGGGCTATACCGTATCGAACACAGGCTCAAGGAGAGGCGAAATGGCAAACCCAACGGCGGCGATGTTGGTGATCGGAGACGAGATCCTATCGGGACGGACGCGGGATGCGAATATGCATTACCTCGCGGGGCAACTGGCCGAGGCGGGCATCACGCTGGCCGAAGTGCGGATTGTGGCCGACGAGGCTGCGAATATCATTGAGGCGGTGCGCGCGCTGTCTGCTACCTATGACACGGTATTCACCTCGGGCGGGATCGGGCCGACCCATGATGACATCACCGCCGATTGCATGGCGGCGGCCTTTGGCCAGAGTATTGATGTGCGCGATGATGCGCGCGCGATCTTGCAGGCGCATTACGACAAGGCGGGCACGGATCTGAACGAGGCGCGGCTGCGCATGGCACGGATACCTGCGGATGCTGCGTTGATCGATAATCCAGTATCAGCCGCCCCCGGTTTCACGATCGAGAATGTTCATGTCATGGCGGGTGTGCCGAGTGTGTTCAAAGCGATGGTTGCCAGTGTGCTGCCCACTCTGACAGGGGGCGCGCCGCTGATCAGCAAAACGCTGACTGTGTACCGCGGCGAAGGCGATATTGCGGGGCCGTTCGGCGCGTTGGCCGAGGCTTATCCTGATTTGTCCATGGGCAGCTATCCGTTCCAGCGCGATGGCAAATACGGGGCGAACCTTGTGGTGCGGGGACAGGACGCCGCCCTGTTGGACGAGGCGATGGGCAAGTTGGCCGAGGTCTTTGCATGAGCATCACTGCCCACCAGCTTTATGATGTATGCGAGGGGACATGGCCGCCTGCGCGCACATGGGACGAGGGGCCGTGGACCTTGCGGGACGGTGCAGGCGGGGGCAAGCGCGTCTCTGCTGCGACGGCGCTGGGCGACGTGACAGACGGTGATATTCCGCGCGCGGAAGCGGCGATGCGCGACATGGGGCAGCAGCCGCTGTTCATGATCCGCGATGGTGATGATGCGCTGGATGCGCTGCTGGAGGCGCGTGGCTATGACTTGATCGACGAAGTGGTTCTGTACAGCGTCCCGATAGATCAGTTGACAGACAAGCCGCTGCCGCGTGTGACATGTTTCAACATTTGGGAACCGCTGGCCATTATGAAAGAGATATGGGCGCAGGGCGGCATTGGCCCCGCACGTCTGGATGTGATGGAACGGGCACAGACCAAGACGGGGATACTGGCGCGCTGGAACGAAAAACCCGGAGGCGCGGGGTTTGTCGGCATCCATGAAGGCATCGCCATGGTACACGCGCTGGAAGTGCTGCCAGACCAGCGCAAACAGGGCGTTGCGGAGTGGATTATGCGCGCGGCCTCTCTGTGGGGCGCCAAGCATGGCGCGACCCATATGGCGGTTCTGTGTGTGACGGCGAATAAACCTGCCAACGCGCTTTATACCAAGCTGGGCTTTGCCCGTGTTGGCACGTATCATTACCGTATCTTACCCGAATAAAGGAGCCTACTATGGCTGACGATGCCCCAACCGCCCTTGACCTGCCAATGGTTGATCCGCTGCCCGCAGCGACACAAAAGTACTTCGACATCTGTACTGAAAAGTTGGGGATGGTTCCGAATGTTTTGCAGGCCTATGCGTTTGATATCGACAAGCTGAACACCTTTACCGCGCTGTATAACGACCTGATGCTGGGGGACAGCAACCTCAGCAAGCTGGAACGCGAAATGATCGCGGTCGTCGTTTCAGCTGTGAACAAGTGTTTCTATTGCCTGACAGCGCATGGTGCGGCGGTGCGCGAGCTGTCTGGTGACCCGATACTGGGTGAGCAGATGGTGATGAATTACCGTGTTGCCGATCTGGACCCGAAAACGCGAATGATGCTGGATTTTGCGGTCAAGCTGACCGAGGCCCCCGAGATCATCGAGGAAGAAGACCGCGAAGCATTGCGCGCGATCGGATTTAGTGACCGCGATATCTGGGACATCGCATCGGTGGCGGGGTTTTTCAACATGACCAACCGTGTGGCAAGCGCGTCTGACATGCGGCCCAACAAGGGCTATCACGCGCAATCGCGATGAAGCGGATCGGCTGGGCGCTGGCGGCGTTATGGGTTGCAGGCGGCGCGCAAGCGGTCGAACTGCACCTGCCGACCAGTGCGCGGCAGATGATTACCCGTGATACGGCACAGGACCGCTATGAGCTGCCTGTGGCCCCGTTTGCGGACGGGCATTTGCCCACGCAGCGTATTGTCGGTGCCGTGGCGCGCAGTGCGTGGCGGATTGATCAGGCGGGGCTGACACCACTGCAAGTGCTGGCCCCGCTGCGCACGCAGTTGGAGGCGGCGGGTTTTACGATTGTGCTGGATTGCGCGGCGGCTGCCTGTGGCGGCTATGATTTCCGATTTGGTGCTGAAGTGCTGCCCGCGCCGAACATGTACGTCAACATCCGCAACTACCACGCATTGTCGGCCCTGCGTGGTGAAGAGGCCGTGAATATTCTGGCAAGCGCGTCCAGCGGGGCGAGCTTTGTCCAGATTATACAAGCAGGCAGCAATGCGGCGACAGAGGATGTTGCAGCTGTTGCCGAAGCCCCTGTGGTTCTGGATGTACCGCAAGGCAGCATGTCCGCGCTTTTGCAGAGCGACGGCTACGTGGTGCTGGCAGGTCTGGATTTTGAGAGCGGCACATCGGAACTGGGCGCTGGGCCGTTTGACGTGCTGGCTGAGTTGGCAGAAACGCTGGCAGCGCGTCCGCAACTGCGCATCGCACTGGTGGGCCATACGGATAATGTGGGCAGTCTGGACGGCAATATCGCCCTGTCGCGCAACCGCGCCGCATCGGTGCGTGCGCGGCTGGTAGGGCGGTACGGCGTGACGGCAGGGCGGCTGGAGGCGCAGGGCATGGGTTACCTTGCCCCCCATACCACCAACAGTACAGAAGCGGGCCGCGAGACGAACCGCCGTGTCGAGGCAGTGGTATTGCAGAATTAAAAAACCCCCGATTGTGCAAAGCACAACCGAGGGGCAAGTTTCACCGAGGGGAGATGGTGTTCGTGTGTCTGGCTTACCAGTCGCTTGGGCCTTTCTCGGCGAAAGCGTGGACCAGAAAATCGATAAAGGCGCGGACCTTGGGCTGGGTAAACCGGCCTGGTGGGTAGACCGCATAGATGCCTTGGGTTTCTTGGGGCAGGTCGGGGATTGCATCCTCGATCAGTCCCTGCGCCATCGCATCCGAGTAGAGGAAGCTGGGCAGATAGGCGATCCCAAGGCCAGAGATGGCGGCGTTGAGCAGGGATTGTCCGTCGTTGACCGAAAGCCAGCCAGCGGTGCGGACCTGACGTTTCTCGCCTGAAGGCGCGGTCAGTTTCCAGACATTGCCGCTGGATTGGTTCGAATAATGCAGCAGCTTGTGATCGTTCAGATCGTCGATTTTTTCGGGGCGGCCATATTTTTCGAAATAAGCGGGCGAGGCGATCATGCGTTTGGTCGTCTCGGTCAGTTTGCGGGCACGCAGGGTGCTGTCCTCAAGCTCTCCAATCCGGACGGCCATATCAAAGCCTTCGGAGATTAGTTCAACATAACGGTTGTTGAGGACCATGTTGACGGTGATGTCGGGAAAATCGCCCAAGAATTCCGATAAGACCGGACTGAGGTGGTTTACGCCGAAGTCTGTGGCCACCGAGATGCGCAGCAGGCCTGAAGGCGCTGATTGCATGGAGGTAACGAGCGCGTCAGCCTCTCCCGCGTCATTAAGAACGCGGCGGGCGCGGTCGTAATATGCAAGGCCGATCTCGGTTGGCGAGACGCGGCGTGTTGTGCGGTTGAGCAGCCGTGCGCCCAGCCGTGCCTCAAGTGACGAGACGTGTTTCGAGACGGCAGACTTTGAAATCCCCATCTTTTTGGCGGCGTCGGTAAAGCCACCCTGATCCACCACGGTGGCGAACGCTTCCATTTCTGTCAGGCGGTCCATATGCCGTCCCCTTCCATTCTTATTTCAACGATGAGCTATGACGGGGGAATGGGGCGCAATCGGGGCAGGGGTGGGACAGTAGCAAGGTAATTGCAAAACCGTTGCAAGGCAGGAAACAGGGGAACAGTGTGTTTCGACCTCTGGGTTCAGGCTGCTATCAGCCCCGCGCCACAAAGGGCGAGTGCGTTGCGCTGGTGACGTTTGACCATCTGTCGCACCTTTGCGCCTTTGGCGAGCAGGCGCGCGGGTTCTGGACCTGTTGTCGGGTCTGGTTTGTGGGCTGCGGGCAATGCGTCCAGCTCTTTGCGGGCGTTCGGTGACAGGGATGTGAGTGTGGCGGGACCGAGATAGAGGCTTTCTGTCGGGGCGCCATTCGCGAAGATCACCTCGTGACGGGGCAGCAGGATATGAAAGAACAAGAACCCGTCCAGCACCGGAGCAGTGGTGACACCGTCAGCGCCTGCCAGATCTTTGGCGTGGACCAGTATTTCGGCGGTTGCGAACATACGCGCGGCAATAGGGGAGCGCACAAGCATTCTGTGCTGGCGCGATACGGTAAGGCTGCGGTGTGGCAGCCCGTTGCCCAATGCGCCCCGCGCGATGCGTATTGCGCCTTGTCTGCTGTCTTGGGCGATTTCTGCGGCCGTGCGGTGAAACGCGAAAATCCATGTGATCGGTTGTGGGCCATGGTCAAGCGTGTTGATCCAATCGCCTGCGCGCAATGCCTCTACCCGTATGTCGCCTTTTGGCGTGGATACGGTTGTTCCCTTTGTCAGACACACATTTGTCGTGCCCGGGCTGGGTGCTTCGTTGTTTACAAATGTCGCGGCCCCGTCGCCGTCGCGTTGGATCGAAAACCCGTCTATATCATTGCCAAAGTTTTCGCCGCTGCCCGATTGGGTCGCTGTAGGGGAAAAGCCGGGATAGTCGGTGACAGGATTGTCGAACGGATCGCCGTTAAACCGTGCGGCGATATATTCGTCGCTGGCGGGATCGTAGACGACGACATTGTCGCCGCCATTGTTGATGAGCGGTGAGGCGCGTCCCGCATCAAAGAACAGATCACCGGCATTGCCTGTAGGCAATGCGCCGCCTGTCTGGACGCCAGACATGACCAGTGCGTGCCCGCCTGCTGCCAGAATTGTTCCGGGTGGAAATGTGAACCACAGGCCCACACCGTCGTCCCAGAGCTCCAGACCGCTGATGTCGATGGCGGAGGGTGAGGCGTTATACAGCTCGATATACTCGTCGGTGCTGTTGGCGGTGCCGTTGCCGTCTGTATCGAAATTGGCTGTGCCATTCGGATCAACGAGAATTTCGTTGATTACAATTCCGCCCATCAATGTGTCTGGCATCACGATACCTCCACGGCGCCAAAGCGGGAAAGCCCGCGTCTGACTGTACAGATGCCGTGGAAGTGAGGTTATTTTACGCCAATTTTAAGCAAAATTGGCGTATTTTCCCGTATGCCTAGAGTGTCGCCGCCAGTCGGGTGCCTTGATCGATGGCGCGTTTTGCATCGAGTTCAGAGGCAACATCGGCGCCGCCGATGACATGGCACTTGGTGCCCTTGGCCTCTAGCGCGTCAGCGAGCGAACGGTCGGAAAGTTGGCCTGCGCACAGAACCACCGTGTCGGCGGGTATGGTTTGCGGGTTCTCGCGCGCTTCGCCAAAGGTGATGTGTACACCTTCGTCGTCGATACGCTCATAGTTCACGCCAGCGATCATATCGACGTTTTTCATGGTCAGGGAAGCGCGGTGAATCCAGCCTGTCGTTTTGCCCAGACCCTTGCCCGGTTTGGAGGGTTTACGCTGCATCATGGTTACGGCGCGGGCGGGTTTGTGGGGCTGTGGCCCTTCGGGAGCGAGGCCCGAGCGGTGATCCGAGGTATCGGCCACGCCCCATTCGCACATCCATTCGGGCAGGTTGAGGGTTGTGCTTTCGCCCTCATGGACGAGGTGTTCTGAGACGTCAAAGCCGATACCGCCTGCGCCGATGACAGCGACATGGTCGCCGATCTTTGCGTTGCCGTTCAGCACGTCGATGTAGCTGTAGACGTTGTCGCGGTTTTGCCCTTCGATTTGGGGGTCGCGCGGGACCACGCCTGTGGCGATGATGACTTCGTCATAGCCGTCCAGATCATTGGCGGAGACTTCTGTATCGAGATTCACGGTGATGCCGTGATGCGCGACCATGGTGCGATACCAGTCGACAAAGCCCCAGAATTCTTCTTTGCCTGCGACCTGTTTGGCGAGGTTGAGCTGGCCGCCGATCTCAGAGGCGCGGTCGAAGACTGTGACGGTATGGCCCCGCTCGGCCGCGGCCAGTGCTGTAGACAGGCCTGCAGGGCCTGCGCCGACGATGGCGATGGTCTTGGGTGTCGTGACAGGCTCCAGCACCAACTCGGTCTCGTAACAGGCGCGCGGGTTCACGAGGCAACTGGAGATCTTGCCCCCGAAGGTGTGATCGAGGCAGGCCTGATTACAGCCGATGCAGGGCGCGATCTGTGCGGCGTTGCCTGCGGCTGCCTTGTTCACAAAGTCCGCGTCAGCCAGCATAGGACGGGCCATGGAAACCATGTCTGCGCAGCCTGTGGACAGTACTTCTTCTGCCACTTCGGGCGTGTTGATGCGGTTGGAAGTGATGAGAGGGATCGAGACCTTGCCCATCAGTTTTTTCGTGACCCATGCAAAGGCTGCGCGGGGCACGGAGGTGGCGATGGTTGGGATGCGCGCCTCGTGCCAGCCGATGCCGGTGTTGATGATGTTGGCGCCCGCCTTTTCGATCTCGACGGCCAATTGCGCGACCTCGTCGTAGGTGGAGCCGTTTGGCACCAGATCAATCATCGACAAACGGTAGATGATGATGAAATCGGGACCGACGGTTTCGCGGACGCGTTTGACGACCTCGATTGGCAGGCGCATGCGGTTCTCATAGCTGCCGCCCCACTCGTCGGTACGTTTGTTGGTGTGGGTCACAAGAAACTGGTTGAGGAAGTACCCCTCCGAGCCCATGACCTCGACCCCGTCATAGCCTGCCTCTTGGGCGCGGCCTGCACAGGCCGCGATATCCGCGATCTGTTTTTCGATCCCTGCCGCGTCAAGTTCGGTTGGCGGGAAGGGCGAGATGGGAGATTTGATAGCAGAGGGGGCCACGCATTTGGGGCCATAGGCATAGCGGCCTGCGTGCAGGATTTGCATGGCGATCTTGCCATCGGCCGCATGCACGCGGTCGGTGACGATTTTGTGGTTCTTCACGTCATCGTCGCTGACCATCATCGCAGCACCGGGCAGAACGGAGCCTTCCATATTGGGGCCGATGCCGCCTGTTACCATCAGGCCCACACCGCCGCGTGCGCGGGCTGCATAGAACTCCGCCACGCGGTTCCAGTCCTTTGTTTCTTCCAGACCTGTGTGCATCGAGCCCATGAGGACGCGGTTTTTGAGGGTGGTGAAGCCCAGATCAAGCGGGGCAAGCATATGGGGATAGCTGGACATGGGAAGGGACCCTTCTGGCGGATTACGTTTGGCCGCAGCATGGCGGCGCGGGCATGTGATGTCATTAAGAACGCGGCGTCAGGCGCGGGGTGGTTCCCGCGCCCGCAGGGTTGATGTAGGTTGCGGCCAAGTTGGGTCAAAATAATGGATGTGTGCATGACGCCGGAAGAGATTGAAAAACTGCCCTACCGCCCCTGTGTGGGGGTGATGGTGATAAACGCAGGCGGCGAGGTGTTTGTGGGTCAGCGGCTGGACCGCAACTATGACGCGTGGCAGATGCCGCAGGGCGGCGTTGATCCGGGGGAGGACCCCGAGCAGGCGGCGCTGCGCGAGTTGGAAGAAGAGACAGGTATCACCCGCGATCTGGTGACAGTTGCGGCGCAGACGGATGATTGGCTGCCCTATGAATTACCGCATGAGTTGGTGCCAAAGCTGTGGAAAGGCAAATACCGCGGCCAAGAGCAGAGGTGGTTTTTGCTGCGGTTCCACGGCACGGACGATCAGGTGAACATCGCCACGGCCGAGCCCGAGTTTGGCGCGTGGCGATGGATTGCGCCCGAGGCGATGTTGGACGGCATCGTGCCGTTCAAGCGCGATGTCTATGCCGCAGTGCTGAAGGCGTTTGCCGACAAGCTGTAACGCTAGATGATCGGAGTGCGTGCGCCATGGGTTTCGGGCAACAGCCCGATACTGCGGGGATCGTCGTCAATCTCGACTTCCCGCTTGTACGGTGTGAAACCCGAGCGCACGTAAAAACCGAGCGCTTGGGGGCTGTCGATGGTGCAGGTGTGAACGTGAAACCGCTTGATATCCTGCAACCAGGCCAGATCAATGGCGCGGTCCATCAGATAGCGGCCCGCCCCTGTGCCGATCAGCGCGGAGGTGAGGCCGAAATAGGCCAGCTCACAAGCACCGCTTTCGCGGAAATCAAGCTCTAGCAGGGCTTCGTCACGGCCATCTTTGGTCAGGGTGTAGAAGTGGACTTGGGGGTCATCAAGGATGGCTTGCAACTCGGCGTCCGACAATTTCAGGCGGCCATACCACAGCCAGTCCTGAGAGCCGACGCGGGAGAATACATCGCGGTACCATGCCAGCGTGGGCGTGACCTGCCGAAATGTCAGGCCCGCAGGCAGCGCCGCATCTTTGGTCGCGGCGCGGGCATGCATTTCCAGATAGGTGACGATCACCGGAAGTTTGCCCTGCGGGACCGCATACTGACCGTCGCCCAGCATCAGACCAGCCCTGCTTTGCGGAATTCTTCCATCATGTCCTTTTCGGGGCGTGGCCCGATGTGGGAGATGACTTCGGCACCGCAGAGGTTGCCCATGCGCCCGCATGTCTCGATATCGCGACCTGTGGCCATACCATAGATGAAGCCCGCCGCGAACTGATCGCCTGCGCCTGTTGCGTCTACGGGTGTGACGCGGGCAGGGGCGGGAATATCAACGCGTTCGGTATCGCGGATAATGGTCACACCGTCACCTCCACGGGTGCAGACCATGACACGGCACATGGCGGCGGTTTCGAGCATTGCTGCCTCCAGATCGTCCGTCTCGAAGAGGGATTTGATCTCGGCCTCGTTGCCGATCACGAAATCCAGTTCGTGTTCGATCATTTGCAGAAAATCAGCGCGGTGACGCTCTACGCAGAAGGGATCGGAAATGGTGATACCCGCCATGCCGCCGCCAGCCGATGCTGCGCGGGCCGCTTCGCGGAATGCGGTTTTACCTGCGTCTTGGTCAAAGAGGTATCCTTCGAGGAACATTATCTTGGCGCGGCCCGCCACATCAGCGGGCACATCCGCCGAGGACAGACCCGTGGAGATGCCCAGATACGTATTCATCGACCGCTCGCCATCGGGGGTGACAAAAATCATGCTGCGCGAGGTGGGGCGGTTGCCATCGGCCACGGGCGGATTGACGAAATCAATGCCGTTTTCGGTCATGGCATCAGAATAGAAGTGGCCCAGAGCATCATCGCGCACGCGCCCGATAAAGGCGGTATTCAGGCCCAGTGCGCCAACGCCTGCAATGGTATTGGCCACAGCACCACCGGGTGTCTGCACCCGCTCGCCCATCGCGGCATAGAGTGTTTCTGCGCGGTCTTGTTCGATCAGCTGCATAATGCCTTTGTCGATGCCCATGCCGTCCAGAAAAGCATCTTCGGATGGGGCGATCACATCTACCACGGCGTTGCCGATACCGACGAGGTCGTAAGTCTTCATTCTGTTTTGTCCTTGTATTGGCACAGGTCTTTGATGATGCAGGTGCGGCATTGGGGTTTGCGGGCTTTGCAGTGATAGCGCCCGTGCAAGATCAGCCAGTGGTGCGCGTGAAGCTGGAAATCGGCGGGGATGTTATCCTCGACTGCGCGCTCAACCGCTTCGACTGTTTTGCCCGGTGCGATGCCGGTGCGGTTGCCGACGCGAAAGATATGGGTATCGACCGCTTGGGCAGGCTGCTGCCACCACATATTCAGCACGACATTGGCGGTTTTGCGGCCCACACCCGGCAGGGATTGCAGGGCCGCGCGGGAGTTGGGGACCACGCCGCCGTATTCCTCCACCAGAATCTGGCTGAGCTTCATCACGTTTTTGGCCTTTTGACGGAACAGGCCGATTGTCTTGATATGCTCGGTCAGCCCCTCAAGGCCCAGATCGAGCATTTTTTGGGGGGTGTCCGCGATCTGGAAAAGGGCGCGGGTGGCTTTGTTGACGCCGACGTCTGTCGCTTGGGCCGAGAGGGCCACGGCCACGACCAGCGTGTAGACGTTCACATGCTCCAGCTCGCCCTTGGGCTCTGGATCTGCCTCGTGGAAGCGTTCCATGATGGCGCGGATGGTGTGATAATCGAGTTGTTTGCTTGGTTTGCTCATGGCGCAAAGGTATGCGCAGGTTTCGGGTCGCGTGCAAGGCGGGCAGGGCATATTGTGGCCCTATGACACAAGCCCAGACACAAAGGCGGGACGGCCCGCACGACCCCAGCCAGAGCTATCACTACGGTGTGATTGCGCGGGCGATTGAACTGATTGACGCCTCCGAAGCGCCGCTGGGCCTTGAGGCCTTGGCCAGTGAAATGGGGATGAGCGTGGCGCATTTCCAGCGCGTCTTCTCGAATTGGGCGGGGGTGTCGCCCAAACGCTATCAGCAATATCTGACACTGGGCCACGCCAAGACCCTGCTGCGCGAGCGGTTCACAACGCTGGAAGCGGCGCATTCCACGGGGTTGTCGGGGACGGGGCGCCTGCACGATCTGTTTGTGCGCTGGGAGGCGATGAGCCCCGGAGAGTATGCCGCGGGCGGGGCGGGACTGGAGATATTCTGGGGCTGGTTCGAGACACCGTTCGGCGCGGCGGTGGTGATGGGTACGGATAAGGGCATTTGCGGGCTGTCGCTGGCTGCCGAGACGGGCGAAGAGGCGGCGATGGCCGAATTGCTGGCGCGCTGGCCTGCTGCGACTTTTACAGAAGATCCTATGCGGCTGCGCCCGTGGGTTCTGACCGCATTCGGGATGGAAGGCACACTGGACCGCGCACCGCTCTACCTCATTGGTGCGCCTTTCCAGATCAAGGTCTGGGAAGCGCTGCTCGCGCTGCCCGAAGGCGCTGTGACGACGTATGGCGCGATTGCCCAAGCAATAGGCAATCCGCGCGCGGTGCGGGCGGTAGGTACAGCAGTGGGGCGTAACCCCATCGGCTATTTGATCCCGTGCCACCGTGTGCTGCGAAAATCGGGTGAATTGGGCGGCTATCACTGGGGGCTGCCGATGAAGCGGGCCATGCTGGGCTATGAGGCGGCGCGGACGGACGCTCTGTAACTTGCACCGCGCGTGCACCGCGCGTGCAGGCAAATGTGCGCGGCATCCCGCTTATTCCCCGTAATCGGGCATTTTGCCGTGAACCAATCCGCCTTATATTGCGTTTACCGAAAAGATGCTTCGCCCGAACGGAGCCGAAACAGTAAGGCAGTAGTACTATGACATTTCTGAAATTTCCGCTTGTTGCTGCGGTGACGGGTATCCTTGTTCTTGGGGCATGTACCGATCCCAACGGCTCGATCCTTGCGCAGCCCGATGATCCGAACCAGCGCACCAAGAACGGTGCATTGATTGGCGCGGGTGCGGGCGCGTTGATTGGCGCGCTGTCCAAGGGTGATGGCAACCGTGATCAGGGGGCCGTGCGCGGTGCGTTGATCGGTGCGGCCATCGGTGCGGGCGGCGGTGCGTTGCTGGACCGTCAGGAGCGCGACCTGCGCCAGAGCCTTGGCAATGACAACGTGACCATCAACAACACAGGCGACCGTTTGATCGTAACGCTGCCGCAGGATATCCTGTTTGCGTCAGGTTCCAGCGCAGTGCGTCCCGATTTGCAGCGTGATCTGGGGGCCATTGCGGGCAACCTGCGGGCCTATCCTGATTCCACGATCCAGATTGTTGGTCACACGGACAGCGACGGGGAGGCGGGGTTCAACCAGCAACTCTCTGAAAGCCGCGCGAATGCTGTGGCCTCGGTGTTGATCGGTGCTGGTGTGCCGTCCCAGCGGATCCAGTCGTTTGGCCGCGGCGAGGCGCAGCCAGTGGCAAGCAACCTCAACGCTCAGGGCAAGGCACAAAACCGCCGTGTGGAGATTGTAATTCTGCCTAACGCGGCCTGATTTCCCTCACAGATACCGATTGAAAGCCCCGTGTGCAGCACTGCCCGCGGGGCTTTTTTATGTGTCGCGCATCTGCGCACAGATCATGTGTGCGGACAGGCCTTGAGACGGAGCGCAATCGTCGCAAGTAGTAAGGCAGAACAACATAGTAAGGAATAAAACAATGGCGACTATCAAGCTTCTCGGGATATCGGGATCACTGCGCGCACAGAGCGACAATACAAAACTGCTGGCAGAGGCGGCGCGTCTGTTTGGCGACGCACAGTATAGCCAAGCGGATATCAACCTGCCACTGTACAATGGCGATGACGAGGAAGCGAGCGGTGTGCCTGCGGCGGTGGATGCGCTGGCCCAGCAGATTGCCGATGCGGATGCTGTTCTGATTTCGACCCCTGAATACAACAAAGGCCCCTCTGGCGCGCTAAAGAACGCGTTGGACTGGATCAGCCGTTCGCAGATCAAGCCGTGGGGCGGCAAACCTGTGGCCGTAATGTCGGCAGCAGCGGGCCGTGCGGGCGGTGAGCGCGCGCAGATGGTATTGCGCGGGTTCATGGTGCCGTTTCGTCCGCGTATTCTGCAAGGGCCGGAGATTCACCTTGCTGCCAGCTATGAGGCGTTTGACGACAACGGCCATTTGACGGGCGAGATGTATATCAAGGAGCTGACGGCGTTGATGGATAACCTGCGCGCCGAGATTGGCCGCTAGGTCTGCGTGCTGATCTCGATCAGGTTTCCGTCGAGGTCGCGCAGATAAACAGACAGGATCGGCCCCGTAGCACCAGTGCGCGCTACGGGGCCGTTTTCGACCTTGGTGCCGTGTTTCGCCAAGTGCTCCTGCCACTGCGCCAGCGGCGTGGCGGTTAGAAAGCACAGATCGGCAGAGCCCGTCTGGACATGTGCCGCCTTCGGTTCAAATTCGGCCCCGCACTGGTGCAGGTTTATCTTCATATCGCCAAAGCGCAGGGCGTGACGGGTGGTGCCATCGGCAACCGTAAAGGGCGTGTGGGTCATGCCGAGAGATTGGGTATAAAACGTAATCGTGGCGGGGATGTCTGCCACGGTTAGGACCAGATGATCGAGTGTGTCGAGTTCGGGTGTCACAGGTTATCCTCCACGCGGAAGCCTTCGGGGATTGTGTCTGTTTCCGTCAGGACCAGATCGGCCATAACTTCGGCCACCTTCGGGGCCATGCCAAAGCCGATTTTGAAGCCGCCGTTGGCAATGAAATGCCTTGCACGATCGGGCCATGCCCCCAGCATTGGCGCGCGGGAGCGGGCGCGGGGGCGCACGCCTGCCCAACGGGCAATCACGGGTGCATCCTTTAGCGCTGGCACTGCGGCACGGGCGCGGGCGACGACATCGTCCAGCTGCGCATCGGTACTGGCGGGGTCATCATACTCCCGCTCGGAGGTGGAGCCGATGGCGACGGTGCCGTCGAGGTGGGGAATGATATGCACGCCGCCCGAAAAAAGCTGCGGGCTGCCAGCGGCGTTGTACTCCAGCAGGGCGGCTTGGCCTTTTACGCCATTGCCCATGCTGCGGGTGTGGGTCTTGTTCAACGCTTCTAGCCCCGCAACGCCAGTGGCCCAGATGACCGCGCCTTTGTCGGGCGCACCGGATTGCACCGCCACCCCGCGTGCGGCCAGCGCGGCGACCAGTGCATCGCAGGCTTGGCGCGGGTGCATATGGGCGCTGAGTGTGTCGCGGATAAGGTGCTGATCGGGGCTGAGTGGTTGCCATTCGCTCTGCGGCGCGGGGACGACCTCCCAGATTGCGGCGTCTTGCCAGAGATCTTTTGCTGTCTCTTTGCGGCGCAGTGCCAAGGCGCGGGCTGCTTCGTCCGCGATGGGTTGTAAGCGGCCTGTGCGCGCATAGCCTGCGGATTTGCCGCCTGTCTGTGCGATGTCTTCCCAAAATGCTTCGGCCATGAGAAGGCTTTCGAGCTGGAAGGCTTTTTTGGGGTTCCAGTTTTCGGGCACATGGGGGGCCAATGCACCAACGATGCCGCCGCTGCTGCCTGCGCCTGCGCCATTGGGGTCGATGATTTGCACGGTGGCGCCGCGCTGGACGCAGGCCCATGCGATAGACAGGCCAAAGATGCCTGCGCCGCGAATGGTGATATCGGTCATTGCTCTGGCCTTTGATTGCGCGCTAACTGCGATTGACCGAGTGATATAGGGCAGCAGCGTGCAGGACCAGACGGCAGATATCGAATGGCGGGACGGGCGCGTGCCTGTCTCTACCCGCTTTGACGATCCGTATTTCAGCCTAGAGAACGGGATGGATGAAACGGCCCATGTCTTTCTGGCAGGAAATGACCTGCCTGCGCGGTTTGCGGACGGGTTTCACGTGGCGGAACTGGGGTTTGGCACGGGGTTGAATTTTTGCGTGGCATTGCGGGCGTTTCGGGCTGCGGCCTGTGGCGGGCGGCTGCTGTTCACCAGTTTTGAGGCTTATCCCATGGCGATGGATGATATCCGCGCTGCGTTGGGTGCGTTTGACGGGTTGCCCGATGATCTGGTGCAAGCGGCTGCGTTTCCGACCCATCTGGAGGGGCCTGATTTTGATTTGCGTGTTGTGGTGGGCGATGCGCGGGTAACTTTGCCTTCGTGGGACGGCCAAGCGGATGCGTGGTTTCTGGACGGGTTTTCGCCTGCGAAAAACCCCGAGCTTTGGTCGCCCGAATTGATGGTGCAGGTGGCGGCGCATACGGCCACAGGCGGGACTGCAGCCACCTATACGGCGGCGGGTTTCGTGCGGCGCGGATTGCAGGATGCAGGGTTTGAGGTGGCGCGCGTGCAGGGCTATGGCCGCAAGCGGCATATGACGCGCGCGGTCCTGCGGTGAGCCAGGGTAACAACATCCCGTTGGGCATTGGCCTGATGATCGCGACGACATTCGTGTTTGCCGTGCAGGACGGACTTTCGCGGCATCTGGCGGGTGAATACAACGTGCTGATGGTGGTGATGATCCGCTATTGGTTCTTTGCTGCCTTCGTGATCGCCATTGCCAAACGGCGCGCAGGCGGCATCATCGCTGCAGCGCGGACCGAACAGCCGCTGATCCAGATCACACGTGGCCTGCTGTTGAGCCTTGAGATTTGCGTTATGGTCTCTGCCTTTACCATTCTGGGGCTGGTCGAGAGCCATGCGGTGTTTACCTGCTATCCGCTGCTGGTCGCGGCCCTGTCGGGGCCTGTATTGGGCGAGCATGTAGGCTGGCGGCGCTGGGCGGCGATTGGTGTTGGGTTTGTCGGGGTGATTATTATCCTACAGCCTGGCGTGGGGGTGTTTGACATACGCGCGCTGATCCCGTTGTTGGCAGCTGCGATGTTTGCGGTCTACGGCTTACTCACGCGGTATGCGGGGCGGCGTGACAGCACTGCCACCAGCTTTTTCTGGACAGGGATGGTGGGGGGCGTTGCCATGACCCTGCTGGGCGCGTGGTTCTGGGAGCCGATGAGCGGGCAGGACTGGGTCTGGATGATCTGCCTTTGTCTGACAGGCGTGACGGGCCACTGGCTGCTGATCCGCTGTTATGAGGCGGCAGAGGCCAGCGCGGTGCAGCCTTTTGCCTATTTGCAGCTTGTCTTTGCCGCGACCATCGGGATTGCGCTGTTCGGCGAGACGGTCAGCACCAATGTCATCATCGGGTGTGCGATCATTGTGGCTGCCGGACTATTCACCTTTTGGCGCGAACGACAGCAGGGTTGAGCCGATAAGCTCCTCATAAAAGGGGATCGGCAGCGCCTCGCGGCCCAGACGGGCGCGGTAGATGGGCAGGCTTTCTGTCACGCGCATGATGTAGTTCTGCGTCTCGCGGAAGGGGACCATTTCGACCCAGTCGACGACATAGATATCGCCCGTGCGCGGATCGCCATAGTCGTTCATCCAGCGGATTGGGCGGCTGGGGCCTGCGTTATAGCCTGCGGACATCATAACCACATTGCCGTCGAAACGGCCTGCAAGCTCGGCCAGATATTGGGTGCCTAGGCGCGCGTTATAGACTGGATCTGCCGTCAGGCGCGCGGTGCTGTGCTGCGGCGCGATCCCCAGTTTTTGAGCAACCTCTTTGGCGGTGGCGGGCATCAGCTGCATCAGGCCGCGTGCGCCGACACCTGATTGCACGACAGGGTCAAATTCGCTTTCGCGTCGCGCAATGGCCAGCGACATTTCAGGTGCCATGGGCAGATCGGCCTGAGCCAGCGGGTGCAGGGCATAGTAGGGGGCCGCGATCTCAAGCCCGCGTCTTGCGGCGCGTTTGCCTATCATCACGGCGATATGGGGTTGGCCCACGTCTATGGCTGCTTGGCCCAACAGCTCCAGATCAGGCTCCAGCAGTTGTTCGGCCAGATGGGTCCAGAACCGCTCGGCGAGGTTCATCTCGCCCGAGGCTTGCAGCAGCAGACCTGCCTCGAACAGGGGCGCTTTTGCCAGCGGGCTGGTGCGCCAGTCCTGCTCGGGTGGCAGGCCGCGGAGTTTTTCGGGAAACGGGATGCGCGCGCGCTCTGCTGCGAGCAGGCCATAGAAGGATGTCTGGTAGTTTGCGCCCATTGCATAGGCAGCAGTCGCGCCTTCGTTATCGCCAGCGGCCTCTAGTGCGCGGCCCTGCCAATATCCTGCACGGCCTTGGCTGATGGGGGATTCAACGGCTGAATCGTGGTTCAGAAAATGCTGATGGGCGCGCATCGGGTCGCCCAGAAAACGCAGGGAAATGTAGCCCGACAGCCATTCCAGATCGGCGTAATCGGACCCTTCGGTCAGGAAGTGCTGCGAGGCTATCGCATAGGCGCGCTGTTTGTCGCCCGAACGCATTTCGCCGCGTGCCAATGCACGGCGGCGGTTGCCCCATGCGGCGGGGTCACCAAGGCTTTCGATGCTTTTGGAGGCCTCAAGCAAAAGTTCTTTCGCATCGCCGATGCGGCCCTTGCGGACGCGCCATTCAAACCGCGCGTGGTTCACCCCGCCTGTGGATTGTAGCGCGGCGGGTAGTTTTTCGTAGATGTTGGCTGCGTTACCTGTGCGGCGATAGAAAGCGATGCGCGATTCGGCGGCCTGCTGTGCGCTGCGGCTGGCCACGCCGTACATCTGACGGGCCTCGTCATATTCGCGCTGCCAGACCATCGCGTCGAGCCGTGCATCATGGTGGGATTTGAGCAGGTCTGCATGGGCAGCTAGAAAGGCGGCCTGGGAATTGGCGTTCATTGGCATGGTGCGCCATGCCTGGACGATGCTGGCCTGCGCTGATCCGCTGTCGCCCGTGGCGGTAAGAGCTTTTGCATGGGCCAGCACGCCGCGCGGTGTTTGCGGCGGAACTTGCGCGAAGAATGCGAGGATTTCTGCATCGCTTTGCTTGATGACTTCGGGTTCCGAGCGGCGGCGCAGGTATTCCATACCGGGCCAGTCGGGACGGCGTTTGATGAAATCGATGATCTGGGCGTAGCTGCCGCGCTGTGCGCGCAGACGGTGCCACACGATCACATCGCGCGCGACGATCCCGTCACGTTCGGCGATGTTTTCGGCTGCTGTAAAATCGCCATTGCGCATGGCGTCCAGACCCCAACCCAGCGGGCGTGGACGCTCTGCTATCGCGGGGAGTGCCATGGCACAGAGCAGCAACAGGGCCGTCAGATAGCGTGTCATGGCTTGCATTTCCTATATCGGTCACAGTAGAGCCTGTGAGCATAGCCTATATGTGCGCGGGTTCAATTCACGCCTTCGCGCGCAGGCATTGTTTCTCTTGTGTCCCTGTTGAATTGGGATGCTTTCACCCACGGCGGCCACTGCGGTCTCCAGCACATAAGGAGCGTGCACATGTTTTCAGGTTCTATGCCTGCCCTCGTCACGCCGTTTCGCAACGGCGAGCTGGATATCGAAACACTCAAGAAACTGGTGGAATGGCACGTGGGCGAAGGCTCTAACGGGCTGGTGCCTGTGGGGACCACGGGCGAATCACCCACGCTGACCCACCGCGAGCATGAGATGGTTGTGGAAGAGGTGGTCAAAGCCGCCGCAGGGCGCATTCCCGTGATTGCAGGCGCAGGCAGCAACAATACGCTGGAAAGCATCCGTCTGGCGCAGCACGCCGAAAAGGTGGGCGCGGACGGTGTTCTGGTTGTGACACCCTATTACAACAAGCCTACACAGCGTGGGCTGATTGCGCATTTCACGGCGGTGCATGACTGCTGCGAACTGCCGATCATTATCTACAACATTCCCCCCCGTTCGGTCATTGATATGACCCCCGCCACTATGGGCGAGCTGGCCAAGCTGCCACGCATTGTGGGCGTCAAGGACGCCACTGCCGATCTGTCCCGCGTCAGCGCGCAGCGGATCACATGTGGCGCTGATTTCATTCAGCTGTCTGGCGAGGACGGGACGGCGCACGGGTTTAACGCTCAGGGCGGCGTTGGTTGTATCTCGGTCACGGCGAATGTGGCACCGGCGCTGACAGCGCAGCTGCAGGCGGCCTGCAAGGCGGGGGATTATGCAAAGGCGCTGGAAATTCAGGACCAACTGATGCCGCTACATCAGGCGATCTTTACCGAGCCGGGTCTGGTTGGGGTGAAATACGCCATGTCGCGGCTTGACCTGTGCTCTGAAGAGGTGCGGTTGCCGTTGACAGCACTGGCGGACGAGACACGCGCGTTGATTGACGCAGGTCTGCGCCACGCAGGCCTGATGAAATAGGCACATTGGGGGTGGGTTTGACCCACCCTACACAACGCGGGATTTCGGGCGTAGGGTGGGTGAAACCCACGTATTTCCGGAGGCCGCAGCCATGAACATCCTTCCCCTTATCAATAACAGCACAGACGAGCTGACAGAGATTTTCCGTGATCTTCATGCGCACCCCGAGATCGGTTTTACCGAAGTGCGCACAAGCGGCATTGTCGCGGACAAGCTGCGCGACTACGGCGTGGACGAGGTCTATACGGGGTTGGGAAAAACGGGCGTTGTCGGGCTGATCCATGGCAAGCAAAAGGGCAACCGCCGCGTGGGCCTGCGCGCGGATATGGATGCGCTGCCGATCCATGAGATTTCGGGCGTTGAATATACCTCGAAGAATGACGGCGTCATGCATGCCTGTGGCCATGACGGACATACGACGATGCTGTTGGGCGCGGCCAAGCATCTGGCCGCGACACGTGATTTTGACGGCACGGCTGTGCTGGTGTTCCAGCCCGCCGAAGAGGGCCTGGGCGGTGCGCGCCAGATGATCGCTGATGGATTGTTCGAGCAGTTTCCCTGCGACGAGATCTACGGGATGCACAACTGGCCAGGAGGAGAGTTGGGCAAAGTGGGCATCACCAAAGGCACTGCCATGGCGGGGGCTGCGTTTTTTGATATCATGGTGACGGGCAAGGGCAGCCATGCGGCCATGCCTTCCCAGAGCAAGGACGCGTTGATTATCGCCGCCAGCCTAGCCACCGAATTGCAAACCATCCTAAGCCGCAATGTGCCGCCGCTGGATACTTGTGTGTTGTCAGTGACGCAAATTCACGCGGGCGCGGCCTATAACGTGGTGCCAGAGGTGGCGACGCTGGGCGGTACGATCCGTTATTTCAAGGACGAGGTTTACGCGTTGGCCGCCACACGGATGCAGGCGATTTGTGACGGGTTCGCCATTGCCCATGATGTACGGATCGACTGTGATTTGCGCAATGTCTTTGACGTGCTGATCAACGATGATGCACTATCGGACGCCTATCTGGAGGCGGCGGCGGACATTGTCGGGGCGGACAACACCTTTGAGAAACAAGACCCCGCGACGGGGTCCGAGGACTTTGCCGACATGCTCAAAGTGGTGCCGGGCGCCTATTGTGTTGTGGGGCATGGCGGGACCATGGCGCTGCACAACCCTGCCTTTAAACTGGACCCTGCGATTTTGCCGATTGGCGCATCTGTGATGGCGCGGGTGGTGGAAAAGCGGTTGCCGCTTTAGCGCAGGTGGTCAGATGTCGCGGGCCATATGCGGCAGGGTGCGGTCTGCAATGGCGCTGGAGGGTGTCTGGTAAAGCGTGACAAAGCCCAGCCTTTCATAGAACGGGACGGCAGCAGGATCGGCATCCAGCACCAGCCGCGTGAGGCCTGTTGCACGGGCGCGGGCCAGCAGTGTCGACCAAAGCTGTTGCCCGATCCCGCGGCGTTTGTGATCTGGTGAGACGAAGAACAGGCAGATCTCGGCGCAGGCGGCTTCGGTGTTGCGGCGGTCAAGTGCTGCACAGCCGAGCAGGGTGCCTTCGGCTTCGGCGACCAGGAATTCGATCTGGGTCAGGCGCTGGGGTGTCACGCGCAGAGCGTCCACACATTGCGCCATAAAGGCTTCGTCATAGCCGTTTGATTGTTTGGAGTGGTAAACAAGTGTCGTCAGCGCCGCAGCATCACCTTCGGCTGCGGCGCGGATTTTGATATCGCTCATCGCTTGCCGTAATAGAGGCCGACCACGTGTTCGGCCTGTGCAAAGAACAACCAGCGTGCAGCCAGCACACCTGCCACATGGGCCAACACGGCAATCAGGGCGAGCCAGTGGTTGAAGGGTGGCAGCAGGACAAGAACAGGCAGGACAGTCATCAGCCCGATGGCGATGATGCGCAGCTTTTGCGCATGCTTGCGGCCGATTTCGTGCACAAATTCGCGCAGCAGGTAGTTGGTGCCTGTGTGTGGTGGCTCAAACGCGCGGACGGTGCCAATATTGCCCAGACCGGTGGCGGTCTGCATGTTGGTGCCACTGTTTGCGAAAGCAGTATCGCCACGCAACCATGTACCGATCTGAATGATCCCTGCGAGCACAAGCAGAGGAATGGCGGTTCTGACTTGTCCCGCCAGCAATGCGCCCCCTGCGATGCACAGGGACATGAAATTGGCCGAGGTGTAAAAGCTGTTCCAGCGCGGAATTGTTTTTAGTTGGCCGTAGATCATTGAAGTGGTGAAGACCGTCCCCAGCGATGCGATGGCGCCAAGGATGCCGATCAGGGTCCATTGCTGGGCAAAGAACACAAGACCAGCGCCGTAGATCGCCATCAGGACCAATGCGGCGACAGCACACCAAGCTTCACGCGAGAGCCAGCTGGAGCGCCACTGTGTGAACGCTTTGAGTGCGCGTTCGGGACGGCCAAGGTGGAAGGTGGAGGAAACCAGACCACCCACGGCCAGCAAATAGGCCAGCGCAAAGAACACAAAGCCCACAAAGCCTGTGGGCGCGTGGATGCCCAGCCCCATAAAGATCAGCAGGCCAAAGCCCAGACCCGAGAAGGTGGAAAAGATGATAACGGAAGGAGCGGGATGCATCAGAGTTTCTCCAGCGTTTTGTCGAGCCAGCTGAGGAAGCCTTTGGTTTCCGTAGCGACCGGCGTAAGGTAGGGGGCGAGAATGTCGATCTGCTCGTCCTGAGGCAGAGCCAGCTGGTCCTTGGGACGAGGCGGCAGGTACTTGTTCACGGGTTTTGTGCCTTGCTCGGGCATCAGGTCTATGCCGCCGCGCTCGGCCACCAGTTTGCTGACGTCCGAATCCGGATCACCCAGATCGCCGAAGTGGCGGGCATTTGACGGGCAGGTGCGCACGCAAGCGGGCTCACGATCCTCTTCGGGCAGATTTTCGTTGTAAATGCGGTCCACGCAGAGGGTACATTTTTTCATCACACCTTCGGCCTGATCCAACTCACGCGCGCCGTAGGGGCATGCCCATGCGCACAGCCCGCAGCCGATGCAATCGCTTTCGTTCACCAGAACGATGCCGTCTTCGACGCGTTTATAGCTGGCCCCTGTGGGGCAGACGGTAACACAAGGCGCGTCCTCGCAATGCAGGCAGGATTTGGGAAAGTGGATCAGTTGCGCATCGGGTGCAGGCTGGTCCTTGAGCATGGTCGGCTGGACCTCGTAGCTGTGCACGCGGTTGAGGAAGGTGCCCGAAGGGTCTGCGCCGTAGGGGTCTTGATCGCTGAGCGGTGCGCCGTAGTTTTCGGTGTTCCAGCCTTTGCACGATATCACACAGGCATGGCAGCCCACGCAGGTATCCAGATCAATGACGAGGCCGAGTTTCTTTTCGGTATGGGTGGGCAGTTGGGTCATCGTGTCTGCTCCTTGATAGATGTTGTATGGGGGCCAGCCCCCATCGTCCTGTGGCCGATTCCCCCGGAGGATTTAAGGCCAAGAAAAATAGACATCATTGGCCGACCTTCCATTTCAGCGCCTTTGGCCCTTGGCCGACGGGGGAGTTGATGGGAGGCATGTTCGGTTGGGATTGGGCATCGAGGGGGGCCGCTACCTTTTTGACGGCGACTTTCAGGTCGAACCACGCGGCCTGTCCTGTGATCGGATCGGAGTTGGCCCAGCGCAATCCGTCGCCTTTGGGCGGGAGCAATTCGTGGATGAGGTGGTTGAGCAGGAAGCCTTTGGTGGCTTCGGGGGCTTTTTCATCCAGCGCCCATGCGCCTTTGCGTTTGCCGATAGCGTTCCATGTCCAGATCGTGTTGGCGTTGAGCGCAGCCATTTCCATCACAGGCACGGTAATGGTGCCGTGTGGCGAGGTGATCTCGGCCCAGTCTCCATCGCTGAGGCTGTGCTGGCGCATAAGGTTTGTTGGCATATACATCGGGTTGCGGCCGTGCAGTTGGCGCAGCCATGCATTCTGGCTGCCCCAGCTGTGATACATCGCCATGGGGCGTTGGGTGAGTGCTGTGATGGTGAAGCCGTCGTTGCCCTGCTGGTCTGTCTCGTACCAGATGGGCAGGGGGGACATTTTCTCTTTGATACGCGCGCGCAGGTGGTCGGGGGGCTGGCGATCGCCGTGCCCCTCGGCAGCAAGTTGGAAGCGGCGCATCGGCTCGGCGTAGAGGCTGAAGAGGTACGGCTGAGGGCTGTCATAGAGGCCCATCTTTACGGCCCAGTCCTGATAATCGGCGTTCCACGGTTTGTAGTAGTTGGCCCCGTCGGGAATATGTTCGACATAAAAGCCGCCGTTTTCGATGTAGTTGTCCAGCTGGCTGGCATTGGGTGCGCCGCGCCCGCCTTGCAAGCCGTTTTCGCCCATGCGCCAGCCAGCGAGGGGGCCAACACCCGGACGGCGTTCATGGTTGACGATATAGTCGGCGTAATCGGCGTATTTCTGGGTGCCGTCCTCGTTGGTGAAGGCGGGCAAGCCGAGGCGTGCGCCAAGGTCGCAGAGGGCAGATTGGAAGCCTTTGACGTTGCGGTCAGGTTCTACCACGGGCCAGCGGATTGCGTCTGCCACGGCGTCAGCCTCGCAAATCGGGCGGTCGAGCAGGGAAATACAATCGTGACGCTCAAGATAGGTTGTGTCGGGCAGGATGAGGTCAGCATAGGCCACCATTTCGGATGAATAGGCATCGGAGTAGATGATGCGCGGGATGACGTATTCGCCGCTTTCGTCGCGGTCCGTTAGCATGTCCTGCACGCCTGTGGTGTTCATCGAGGAGTTCCACGACATGTTGGCCATATACATGAACAGCGTGTCGATTTTGTAGGGATCGCCCGCGTAGGCGTTGGAGATCACCATATGCATGAGGCCGTGGGCGGACATGGGGTTTTCCCATGTGAAGGCTTTGTCGATGCGCGCTGGGCTGCCGTCTTCCTTGAGCGCCAGATCGTCGGGGCCATGCACGAAGCCGAGGTGCGGGCCGTCTAGCGGTGCGTTGGGCGTGACTTTGCAGTGCGGCTTGGGGTGGGCAGTTGCGGGCTTGGGGTAGGGCGGTTTGAAGCGGAAGCCGCCTGGCACTTCCACGGTGCCAAGGATGATTTGCAGCGTGTGCAGGGCGCGGCAGGTCTGGAAACCGTTTGCGTGGGCTGAAATACCGCGCATGGCGTGGAAGGAGACGGGGCGGCCTGTCATCGTCTTGTGATGCTCGCCGCGGAAATCGGTCCATTCATGTTCAAGCTCGAACGCCTCGTCAAAGGCGACGCGGGCAAGCTCGGACGCAAGTGTGCGGATGCGCTCGGCAGAAATGCCGCACCGCTCGGCGACTGCTTCGGGGGCGTATTGCTCATCCAGATACATGTCAGCCATCTGGTGGAAAACAGGCCGATGGGTGATGCCCGCCTCGCGGTGGGTGGCGGCGAGATCGGGTTTTACCCCTTTTTGATCGTAGGGGGTAAGTTTGCCTGTGTTGCGGTCGATGACCAGCTCTTTGCCGTTGTCGTCGCGCAGTTTCAGGCCGTATTCGGGGGATTTCTCGTCGCCGTTTATCAGCACGGCGGCGTCTGTGTATTGCGCGAGGTAGTGCAGGTCGATCTTGCCCGCCTTCATCAGGCAGTGGATCATCGACAGGATGAACAAGCCATCGGTGCCGGGTGTGATGCCGACCCAATCGTCCGCTACGGCGTTATAGCCTGTGCGGATCGGGTTCACGCCAATCACGCGGGCGCCGCGTTTTTTGATTTTGCCGATACCCATTTTGATGGGGTTACTGTCGTGATCCTCGGCCACGCCGAACAGCATAAACAGCTTGGTGTGGTCCCAGTCGGGCTGGCCAAATTCCCAGAACGCGCCACCCATTGTGTAAATGCCAGCAGCGGCCATGTTGACGGAGCAGAAACCGCCGTGGGCTGCGTAGTTGGGCGTGCCGAAGCTCTGCGCGAACATGGAGGTGAAGGATTGCGATTGGTCGCGGCCTGTGAAGAAGGCGAGTTTTTCGGGGTTCGTCTCACGGATCGGGCGCAGCCAGCTTTCGGCGATGCTGTATGCCTCGTCCCAGCTGATATCCTCGAACTTGCCCTCGCCGCGCGCGCCTACGCGCTTCATGGGGGACTTGAGGCGTGAGGGGGCGTTATGCTGCATGATGCCAGCGGAGCCTTTGGCGCAGAGCACGCCTTGGTTTACCGGATGGTCGCGGTTGCCCTCGATATAGGCGACTTTCAAATCGCCGAGCGGGTCTTTCTTCATATGAACATTGATGCCGCAGCGACAGGCGCACATGTAGCATGTGGTTTTGCGGATCTCGTCAGAGACTTTCGGGCTCAGGTCCAGCACGGGCTGCTTTTGGGTCATTGTCTCTCCTGACGGGGTTTAGGGGGCAGCTTGTAGGGTCGTGACCGCGATCATGTTGGTGACGTCGGCGGCAGTGCAGCCGCGCGACAGATCGTTGGCCGGTTTGGTGAGGCCTTGCAGAACAGGACCGATGGCATCACAGCCACCGATGCGCTGGGCGATCTTGTAACCGATGTTCCCTGCATCCAGATTGGGGAATATCAGTACATTGGCATGGCCGGCAGTGGGGCTGTCCGGCGCTTTCGACGCGCCGACATCGGGGACGAAAGCCGCGTCGAATTGTAGCTCGCCATCCGCGGGCAGATCGGGGTGATCCTTGTGCACGATTGCCAGCGCATCGGTGACTTTGGTCACGTGGTCGTGGCGCGCGGACCCTTTGGTGGAAAAGCTGAGCAATGCGACCTTTGGATCGTCGCCCAACAGTTGCTTGCATGAGCTTGCCGATTGCGCGGCAATCGCGGCCAGTTCGGCGGCATCGGGGTCGATGACCAGCCCACAGTCGCCGAACACCATGGCGCTGCGGCCAGACGGGTGGTTTTCGGGCAAGGCCATTAGAAAAAACGAAGAGACGAGTGCCGCACCTTTGGCTTTGCCGATCATTGTGAGGGCTGCGCGTACGGTATCTGAGGTGGTGGCAACGGCGCCGCCTACGGTGCCATCTGCATCGCCGTTGCGCACCATAAGCGCGGCAAAGATCAGCGGATCGCGGGCCTGTTGGGCTGCTACATCTTCGCTGACGCCTTTGTGTCTACGCAGCTCTAGATAGAGGGCTGTGTAAACTGGAGTGAGGTCGGAGGTTTCAGGGTCCTGAATGTGCAGGCCTTGGCGGCCTGTAGCGCCCGCATCTGCCAGCAACGCGGTGATTGCGGTCTGCGGGCCGACTAGCGTGATAGGCCCCATTCCTGCATCGAGGGCAGCAAGCGCGCCGGCCACAACCCTTGGGTCGTGGCCTTCGCTTAGGACAATGTGGGCAGGCCGTGCGGCTGCGCGGTTTTGTAGGTCGCGCAGAACGCTCATATCGGCCTTACCCTTTGGTTTGATGTGGTTTCCGCCACAGTTTAGACAGAAGGCTCGCGCATGTCAGCCGCATCGATGCCTGCAACCTGAACCGGCTGCTTCATCGCATCGCGGCGGAAGGGGTCGCCCAGCTCTTGGTTGATCATTGCTTCGATCAGTGTGGTTTTGCCGTGGTTCATCTGATCGTCCAGCGCCTTGGCCAGTGCTGCTGTCAGCTCTTCCTGAGTGCGGGCAACGACGCCTTGCAGCCCGCAAGCCTGCGCGATGCCTGCATAGGACACTTCTGTATCCAGCTCTGTGCCGACAAAGTTGTCGTCGAACCAGAGGGTAGAGTTCCGCTTTTCCGCGCCCCACTGGTAGTTGCGGAAGACGATTTGCGTCACTGGTGGCCACTCGCCGCGGCCGATTGCCGTCAGCTCGTTCACCGCGATGCCGAATGCACCGTCACCCGCGAAACCAACGACAGGCACATCAGGCTGGCCGATTTTTGCGCCAACAATCGCGGGCAGACCATAGCCGCAGGGACCAAACAGGCCGGGCGCCAGATATTTGCGGCCCTCGTTGAAGGACGGGTAGGCGTTGCCGATGGCGCAGTTGTTGCCGATGTCGGAGGAGATGATCGCTTCAACCGGCAATGCCGCTTGGATCGCACGCCATGCCATGCGGGGCGACATCCAGTCAGGCTTGGCAGCGCGGGCACGTACGTTCCAGTCTGTGCCCGGATCGTCGGCCTCGTCTGTCATGGAGGTGAGTTCCTGCGCCCATGCAGATTTCGTTTGGGCGATCAGGGCGGTACGCTCTTTGCGGCCTGCGTCACCTGCGGAATCGGCAAGTTTGGCAGTGATGGATGTGGCCACTTTGGCCGCGTCACCCACGATGCCGACAGTGACCTTTTTGGTCAGGCCGATGCGGTCTGGGTTGATGTCGACCTGGATGATCTTGGCGTCTGTTGGCCAGTAATCAATGCCGTAGCCGGGCAGGGTCGAGAAGGGGTTGAGGCGGGTGCCAAGGCACAACACGACGTCGGCCTTCGAGATCAGCTCCATTCCTGCCTTCGAGCCGTTATAGCCAAGCGGGCCAGCGAACAGCGGGTGGTTGCCAGGAAAGGCGTCGTTGTGCTGGTAGCCGACGCAAACAGGCGCGTCGAGCTTCTCGGCCAACACGCGGGACGCTTCGATGCCGCCCTGTGCCAGAACAACGCCAGCGCCGTTCAGGATGACAGGGAATTTGGCGGACGATAGCATCTCGGCTGCTTTTGCAACGGCATTGTCGCCACCCTGCGGCAGTTCGAAATCAACCACTTCGGGGATTTCGATGTCGATAACTTGTGTCCAGAAATCACGTGGAATGTTGATCTGTGCGGGGCCAGAGGCGCGTTTGGCCTGCATGATCACGCGGTTCAGCGTTTCGGCAATGCGGGATGGGTCGCGGACTTCTTCCTGATAGGCCACACAATCGGCAAACAGGTTCATCTGCTCCATTTCCTGAAAGCCGCCCTGACCGATTGTCTTGTTGGCGGCTTGCGGTGTGACCAGCAGCAGTGGCGTGTGGTTCCAGTAAGCGGTTTTCACGGCGGTCACAAAGTTTGTGATGCCGGGGCCATTCTGTGCGATCATCATGGACATCTTGCCAGTCGCGCGCGTGTAGCCGTCGGACATCATGCCGGCGGACCCTTCGTGGGCGCAGTCCCAGAATTTGATCCCTGCTTTGGGGAAGATATCGGAGATCGGCATCATGGCGGAGCCGATAATGCCAAAGGCATGCTGGATGCCGTGGCGTTGCAGCGTTTTTACAAAAGCTTCTTCGGTCGTCATTTTCATAGCAGGTAATCCTTAAGATTAGGTGTACGCGAATCTGGTTATGGCGCAAATTAGGGTTTTTGATGCCGAATAGTTAGGGCCAGTTATACTGCCCGAATAGAGCCAGCAGTGGTCATGAGATCAATCTCGGAGGCGAGCAGTTGCAGGCCTGCTTCGATGCGGGCTGCGGGAATGGAAGAATAGCCGAGACGGTAGAAGTTGTGAGGCTGTGTTTCGCCGCCGAAGAAGGATTGACCCGGCTCTATGAGAACCCCTTGGGCGCGCAGGCGTTTGGCAAGCACTTTGGTGTCCAGACCGTCTGGCGCGCGCATCCAGAAAGAGGAACCGCCGTGGGCGCCTTGGCCCGCGATATTCAGGCCGTAGCGGGTGATCCCGGCCTCCATTAAGCTGCGCCGTTCGTGCAGGGCATTCCCCATGCGGCGGATCAGCGCATCATAGTGACCGAGCGACAGAAAATACGATGCTGTGCGCTGGATATGACCGGGCGGATGGCGCAGCACGGAGGCGCGCAGGGCGCGGGCCTCGCGGATAAATGGTTCGGACCCTACCAGATAGCCAAGGCGCAAACCCGGAAAGAGGGATTTGGAAAAGCTGCCGACATAGATCACGCGCCCGTCCGTATCGAGAGATTTGAGCGCAGGGGAAGGCGCGCGCAGGAAGGATGTCTCGAATTCGTAATCATCCTCGACGATGATCGCGTCAATCTCGCGCGCGCGCTCAAGCAAGGCGCGGCGGCGGTCCATCGGCATGGTGGCATTGGTGGGGCATTGGTGACTGGGCGTGGTGAAAATCACGTCTGTATCGGGCGGAATCGCATTAGGCGGCAGGCCGTCATGGTCAACACGCACTGGCGTCACATGGCAGCGCGACTGGATCAGAATATCGCGGAGTGCGTGATAGCAGGGGTCTTCGAGCGCGGCGCGGCGGCGTTGCGTTAACAACACCTGTGCCGTCAGCCAGAGCGCGTTCTGCGCGCCCATCGTAATAAGGATCTGTTCGGGCGCGGCTGTGATGCCGCGGCGGGGCAATGTATGGCGCGCAATGAACTCGATCAGGTTCGGATCGTCCTGATCGTAGTAGTCTGATGTCATGGAATTAAAGTCGCGCTGCCCCAATGCCTGAAGCGCACAAAGCCGCCAGTTTGCGTGGTCGAACAGGGATTGATCAGCCTGTCCGTAAACAAATGGATATCGGTATTGCGACCAGTCCTGCGGTTTGGACGGGGTGACACCGCCGCTGAAACGCTGGCCGATCGCGCGGGTCCAATCAACGGCATCTTGTGTGTCTGGGCTGGGGGTAAAGCTGGGCGGGCTGGGGGCATTGTCTGACACATAATAGCCCGAGCGGCCCTTGGACATCAGGTAATCGTTCGCCAGAAGTTCGGTATAGGCGATGGTGACGGTAATGCGGCTGAGGCCCAGATGGGCGGCCAGTTTGCGCGTCGAGGGGAGCTTTTCACCGCGCTGGAACCGGCCCGACAGTATACCCTGCGCGATCATCTGCTGGATCTGCGACTGCAACGTGCCCTGTGCATCAGGGGATAGAAAGAATGTCTCGACTGGGAGGGCCATAAGGGGCCTTATACACTGGACCTAACCGCAAAGCAATCTGGACCTATTGCGTGGCGAAATGGAGTATACCCACACCTCTACCCTATCAGTTTCAGACGCAACTTCAATATAAAAATGAGACTTTTGGTTTCATTAAAAGAAAAATGATTCAAAATGGCGCGGTGCGATGCGTACACCCCCTGTACACCGCAGGTACACCGTGCGGTGTCTTATAAAGATTTTAGGGTGCTGCGGGTTTGGTTGGTGGGGACAAACCACAGGAGCGGGTGATGAACCGTAAGGATGCACATAGCCAAATGATTCACGAGTTGGAGCGGCTGCAAGAAGACATGTCGCAGAACTGGTTGGACCACAGCCTGCCCAGCGATTGGAGCGGGTTGGATTTCTGGGACGAGGTGAAGCGTAAAAAGACCCGTGTCACGCTGCGGCTGGATGCCGATATGGTGGCGTGGTTTCGCAAAATCGGCCCGAACTATGGGCCGCGTATCAATAAGGTGCTGCGGATATATTATGCGGGTGTCGTGTCTGGCAATGTATCGGCCTATCCCAATGACCGCGTTGTGCCGCGCATTATGTTGGCAGCTGACCGCGAAATGGAGGAGTGGCGCAGCGAGATGATCGGAAAGAAAAAGGAGTAAAGTGCCTGATGCTGCTGGCCCACCAAAAGGCAGGCCAGCGCCGTTGTTCAGAGCTTAGGCAAGGGACTTCCAAAAGACGATCTTGTCATCCCCTGCCGCCCAGAAATCCCTGATGCGGGCCTGTTCGGTGTAGCCGTTCTGGTGGTAGAACATGCGGGTTTGCGCAAACGCTTCGGTGCCGGATGTATCGGCGATCATGATGCGCTGGTTGCGCGCTTTCAGGTCCGTCTCTAACCGTGCGACCAGCGCACTGCCGCATCCATTGCCCTGCTGCGCAGGTGCGACCGCGATGGCCAGCATGTTCCACGCGCCTGTCGCCAATTGCTCGGGCACTGCATAGCAAAAACCTACTGCAGTGCCGTCTGTTTCGCATGTGAGCCAGAGATCGGCGGGGTCCGCCGTGGTCAAAAAGCCGTCGATCATATCGGGCAACATTTCGCTGGGGAAAAGCTCGGTGTCGTCAAGAACCTGCTGGAGAGCCGGGATATCACCGCGCTTGGTGGGTCGTATTATCATTGGTTTCGTAACTTTCATGAAGCCGCCCCGTGGCCTGTGATGGCTGGTGCGGGCGCATGGCCTGTGCGGATCATTTGTTTTTACAGTCTGTGTGATGCGCGCAAGCCGCATAAATGGGATGCCCGCCGCAGGAGCGTGCAGGCGTCTTCAGGCTTGGGTGTCCTGCCGTTCAGGACTTAGCGGTTTCCCGCAATCGTAGACATAAACTCTCCAACGGGCGGCGTCTGTGCCGCGCGTAGCGAAAGGCTAGTCAGGGAGGGGTGGTAAGGCAAGGGGTGCTTGCGCGAACATGCAAAAGGCCCCGCGTGTGAGCGGGGCCTTTTGAATTTCAGAAAAGGGCGGGCGGGTTAGCCCATTACGCGGCCCAATGCACCGTCTAGGGCGTCGACGATCTGGTTGATGTCGTCTTTGGTGCAGATCAACGCGGGTGAGAAGCACAGCGTGTTGTTCTTGCCCGGGAGGGAGCGGTTGGTGGCCCCGATGATGACACCTTGCTGCATACAGTCACCGACGACGGCGCCGACCAGCTTTTCGGGCAGGGGCGCTTTGGTGGTGCGGTCTTCGACCAGCTCGGCGCCGAGGAACAGGCCCTTGCCGCGTACCTGACCAATAACAGGGTGTTTGTCTTGCAGGGCTGCAAGCTGGTCGAGCATATAGTCGCCCATGGCGGTGCAGTTTTCCAGCAGGTTCTCACGCTCGATGATGCGCATGTTCTCGATCGCGGCGGCGGGGCCTGCGGTGCAGCCGCCAAACGTGGAGATGTCGCGGAAGTAGTTCATGGGATCGCTGGCATCATCCTTGAACATGTCGAACACGGCTTCGGTGGTGACAAGGCATGAGATGGCGGCGTAACCCGATGCCACACCTTTGGCCATGCTGACCATGTCAGGCTTGATACCGTAGTGCTGATAGCCGAACCAAGTGCCTGTGCGGCCCACGCCGCAGACGACTTCATCGATGTGCAGCAGAATATCGTACTGGTCACAGATTTCGCGCACGCGCTCCCAATAGCCGTCGGGGGGCGTGATGACGCCGCCGCCTGCCGTGACAGGCTCAAGGCACAGGGCGCCGACTGTATCGGGACCTTCGCGCAGGATGACTTCTTCGATCTGGTTGGCGGCCCAAACGCCGTAGTTTTCATCTGGTGCGCCGTCTTGTTCGTGCTTGCGGTATTCAAGGCAGTGGGGGACGCGGATGAAACCGTCGGGGAAGGGGCCGTATTGCGCGTTCCGCTCGTCCTGACCGCCTGCGGCCATCGTGGCGATGGTGCCGCCGTGATAGTCCCGCTCGCGGTAGAGGATTTTGTGCTTTTTGCCGCCGTAACGCTTGTGCGCGATCTGGCGGACCATTTTGAAGCCCTTTTCGTTGGCCTCGGAGCCGGAGGAGGCGAAATAGACGCGGCTCATTCCGGGCATTTTGGCAATCAGCATCTCGGAGAAGATGGAACCGGGGATGGAGCCTGCGGTGCCGCCGAAGAAGTTGAGTTTAACCAATTGGTCGCGCACAGCGTCGGCAATTGATTCGCGCCCGTAGCCTACGTTGACGGTCCAGACACCGCCCGCGACGGCGTCGATATGCTCCTTGCCGTGCTGGTCCCAGACGCGCAAGCCTTTGCCCTCGACGATGATGCGCGGATCGTTTGTTTCATAGGGTTTATGCTGGCTTAGGTGGTGCCAGACGTGCGCGCGGTCCGCCTCTACGATGCGGGAGATGTCATTTTCGTTAAATGTACCGTCCATGGAGGCGACCTTTCAGTTGAGTAAGGAATAGCGGGAAATCAGCAGAGCGTTCCCGTGATCTCACTATGTTAGACGGGGAAAATCATTCTGGAAATAGGGCCAGAGCATGACGAAGAATAGGGCCAGTTTTTGAAGGTATCATAAAATTGCTTGTTTCTGGCTGGTTTTCGCCCGTGCAGCGAGCAGGCTGTTTGTCGGTGTCAAAAGCAGTCTGGCGTTGGTGACGCTGACGCGCACGACCCTTTTTGCGGGATATTGAGACGTATGGAGCATAGGGTCTCTTTAGTGGCGGTTGTGGGCGCAGGTCGAGGTGGCGCTGTGTTGGGCTGACGGGTGTGTGGTTGGCCAACTGGACTCATGGCGGGTTTGTAACTGGTCATTTGATTTTCACCTGCACGCGCCAGAGTGCTGAATGTTCTGGCAGGGCGCACGGGAGATGCGCATTTATTGTGGGGATGGGCTGTTTTTCCGGTAACGCATTGGAAAAGAGCCGAACTTGGCTTGACCGCCGCAAAATGGTGGAAAACGGTTGGCGGCAGTATTGGGTCCTTGTGTCTCGAAACCGCTTAAAACTGTATTGCAAGTGGCACGGGCATCGCACAGGGTGCTTGCGTCAGTTGTCGTAAATACAACGAACGATCCCGAGCTCTGACAAGGAGACGGGCAAAAATGAAACTGGGAGAAGATTATATGATGAAGAAAACAGTAAGTGCATTCGTTGCCGGCGCTGTCATGAGCATTGCTTCGACATCTGCATTCGCAGATGGCCATGGCGAGCTTACAGTCGGTTATTTCCTTGAGTGGCCCATGCCATTCCAGTTCGCGAAAGTGAACGGGACGTATGAGGAAGCCTTGGGCAAGAAAATCAATTGGGTCAGCTTTGACAGCGGCGTTGCAATGTCTGCAGCGATGGCATCGGGCGACGTACAGATTTCGGTCAGCCAGGGTGTGCCGCCATTCGTTGTGGCGACATCGGGCGGTCAGGACATCCAGATCGTTGATGTGGCTGTGTCCTATTCTGAGAACGACAACTGTGTTGTTGCCTCTGGTCTGGAGATCGACAAGACATCCGCAGGCGAGCTGGCAGGCAAGAAAGTTGCTGTGCCGCTTGGCACCGCCGCGCACTACGGCTTTCTCAAGCAGATGGAGCACTTTGGTGTTGATGTAGGTTCTATGTCTGTTGTGGATATGGCCCCTGCCGAGGGTGCAGCAGCCCTGAGCCAGGCCTCTGTCGATATGGCATGTGGGTGGGGTGGCGCGCTGCGCCGCATGAAAGAATCTGGCAACATCCTGCTGACCGGTGCCGAGAAAGAAGAGCTGGGCATTCTGGTGTTTGACGTAACATCCGCACCTGCGGCCTATGTCTCGGAGAATGGCGACGAGCTGGCGAAGTTCCTCAAGGTGACGGCAGATGCCAACGCCATGTGGAATTCCGGTGGCGAGAACGCGGCCAAAATGCTGCCCGTGATTGCAAAAGACGCAGGCATGGACGAAGCAGCCACAGCAGAGACGCTGGCGGGCTTCAGCTTCCCCTCCGTGGAAGAGCAGCTGAGCGCCAAATGGTTCGGCGGCGGCAGCCAGACGTTTATGGGCGGTGTTGCTGACGTGTTCGTCAACAGCGGTTCCATCGACGCGGCGCTGGAAAGCTATGAAGGCACTGTAAACACAGGCCCGTTGATGGCCGTCAAAGGCATGTAATCCCTTAGGGGATTATTCGGGTCCGGCGTGCATCTGTGCGCCGGACCTTTGTTTCGCAAAGACTATTTTACGTAAAACGAGGTGGGGCCAACCCCATCCTACAGGCCGCCAGCCGTGGCCAGAAAGCAGGGACATGTCAGGACTTTCCATTGATAAACTCTCGATGCGGTTTGATTTGCCGGGTGGCGGATCGGTGCAGGCGCTCAAAGATGTGACGCTGGACCTCAAAGCGGGCGAGTTGCTGAGCGTGCTGGGGCCATCGGGCTGTGGTAAGACAACGCTGCTGAACATCGTGGCGGGATTTCTGGCGCCGACCGAGGGTGTGATGACCCTGAATGGCAAAACAATAAGCGGACCTGATGCCGACCGCGGTATGGTGTTCCAGCAAGGCGCGCTGTTCGAGTGGATGAGCGTGCGCGACAATGTAGGATTTGGCCCTTCGATGAAGGGGATGCCAAAGAACGACAAAGCAGAAATTGTGAACCATCTGCTGGACGTCGTGGGCCTGCAGGATTTTAAGGAAAAGGCGGTTTACGAGCTGTCTGGCGGGATGCAGCAGCGTGTGGCCTTGGCCCGCTGTCTGGCAAATGACCCCGATGTGATTTTGATGGACGAGCCGCTGGGCGCGCTCGATGCGCTGACGCGCGAAAAGATGCAATCGCTGGTTTTGAAGCTGTGGAAAGAGACGGGCAAGACGATCATTCTGATCACCCACTCGGTCGAGGAGGCCCTGCTGTTGGGCGAGCGTTTGATCGTGATGGCCCCGCGCCCTGGCCGTATCCACAAGGAATACCGCCTGCCTTTCGCCGAGCTGGGCGTGGAGGCAGATCTGCGCGAAGTAAAGAAGCATCCTGATTTCGCGATAAAGCGTGAGGAAATCCTCGGTATGATCTGGGACATGGAAGAAGAGATTATGGGCCGTACGGAGGAAAAAGCATGACCGGATTTATTGTACTGGCCGTTTATGTCGGCATCTTTGTCGCCGCGATGTTTGTGGTTACCCGTCTGAGTGCGGGGATCAGTGACTATACATCGCTCAAGACTGTGACCTTTGGTGATGAAAGTGCCGTTCGGCCCAATCGTGCGGCTGGCGTTATCTCTATCCTGACGCTGTTTTTGCTGTGGGGGATGTTTACGGGGTCGTCTTTGATTCCGGGGTTTCTGCACGCGCCTGCGCCCTATGCGGGGCAAACAACATTTGAATATACGGTCGAGGCCAATGGCGAGACGGATACGGCGACTGTCACCGTGTTGGTGCATGAGCGTGAGGAAAACCCCGATGCTGTGGCGGTTGAGCCGGGTGACGGTTTTGCCAAGAACGACAGCATCACCGTGGCGCAATACCGCAGCCAGCTTATCTCGTTCGACAAGAACGACGAAGTGAAGCGCAGCGAAGGTGCGACAGTTGTGGCGATCAACGGCCAGCGTGTGCGCCCCGGTGATACGGTTGAGATCGAGGGCGGTTCTGTCACGATTTCCGACAAAGGCACGCCGAATTTTGCGCCTGAGAACGGTTTGCAGATGGAGCCGCTGTATCTGCCATCGCCCGAGGCGGTGATCGAGCGGACAGGCAAGGTGCTGGACGAGGGCTTTCGGGGGACAACGTTGCTGGGCCATTTGGGCTGGTCGCTGTTCCGCGTCGTTGCGGGCTTTGTTTGCGGCGCGATTGTGGGTATTCCGCTGGGCTATGCGATGGGGCTGAGCAACTGGTTCCGTGGCTGGTTTGACCCGATTGTAGAATTCATGCGCCCTGTGCCGCCGCTGGCGTTGATTCCGCTGGTGATCATCTGGGCGGGGATCGGCGAGACGGGCAAGATCATCTTGCTGTTCCTTGCTGCCCTTTGGATCATGGCGATTGCGGCGCGGTCTGGTGTGTCGGGAGTTAACATCTCGAAGGTGCATGCGGCCTATTCGCTGGGGGCCAGTAAATGGCAGATCATGCGCCACGTGATTATCCCCAATTCGCTGCCCGAGATTTTCACGGGTGCGCGAGTTGCGATGGGTGTGTGTTGGGGCACTGTTGTTGCGGCCGAGCTGGTTGCGGCAGAAAAGGGGGCGGGCATGATGATCATGGTCGCGTCCAAGTTCCAGAACACGGATATTGTTATCCTCGGTATTATCCTGATTGGTGTGATCGGCTTTGGCATTGATATGCTGATGCGTGGGGCCGAGCGGGTTATGGTACCCTGGAAGGGCAAAGGCTGAGACAGAACATATCTGGGGGATATCTTTCGACTCTTATCGGTAGCTTTCCCAGAACGACGTGTTTGGCGCAGTCAAAAACAAAAGGCCGGAGCATCTGCTCCGGCCTTTTTCGTGTTGTAAACCAGACAATGGAGCGCGCGATTTTTTCGAAAACGCCGATCTCCGTTACGGTTGTATTTACTTGGGCTTGTAGGGTTTTCCGCTTTTCGGGCGGGCATCGCCGCCGCGCTGGGCGATGGGTTTGCCGCCCTTTTTTGCCTTGCCCGGCGGGGTGAAGCGTTTGGAGGAATCCGCCGCGCGGTTATAGCCGCCTTCCGGCTTGGCCTCCCGTGCGGGGGCTGCATCCTTGGCAGGTTTTTTCCAGACCGCTTTTGCGCCTGATTTGGCTGCTGGCTTGTCACCGCCAGCGGCATCTTTCCAGACTGGTTTCGACTTGGCCTTGTCACCTGATTTCAGCGGTGTCCGCTCGGTCTTGTGGGATTTGGGGGGGCGCGTCGCGTCGCGTTTGCCTTTTGCGGGTGCTGTGCGTGGCTTGTCTGTGCGCGGCTTGTACTCGGCTGCGGGGGCATCGCTGCGCGGTGGCTTTGGCTTGCGCGCGGGTTTGGGCGCATCGGGATCATAGGACGGTTTGCCAGTGGCGGCGGGTTTGTCCTTCCACGCAGGCTTTTTGTCATAGGCAGGTTTGGGGCCTCGGTCGTCAGACCGTTTGCCGCCGTCTTTGTAACCGCTGCCTTTGTTGTCTGGGCGTCCTGTGCGAGGGCCAAAGTCTGGCACGCCGTCGAGGCGGGTGAGGGTCACGCCGTCCTCGGCCTTCATATCCGCACCTAGGGCCTTCACCAGTTTCGGCACGGCGCCTTCGGCCACTTCCACATAGGAATGGCGCGGCTGGACGCGGATCGCGCCGATGTCATCGCGGGTCATGTCACCCACGCGGCAGAGCATCGGCAGCAATGTGCGCGGCTCTGCCCCGTCGTTGCGGCCAGTGGAGACAGTGAACCATACGGATTTGCCAAACTCCATGCGCGGTGCGCTGTCTTTGCCGTCACCGGGGTTGGACAGCTCTTCGGGTGCCGAGCCGCGCGAGCGGTGCAGGTTCACGAAGGCTGTGGCCAATTGTTCGGGCGTGTACCGCTCGACCAGCTCGGCGACAAATTCGACCGCATCTTCGGGAGTAGGGGTGGTCCATGCATCGTCGTTCAGCAGGCGTTCCTGATCGGCTGCGTTTACCTCGGCGGCCGATGGCGGCAGCGCCCATTCGGCCTGAAGTTTGGCCCAGCCCATAAGGCGGGTCGCTTTTGAGCGCATTTTGGGCGGCACGATGAGGGCAGAAACCCCCTTGCGCCCCGCGCGGCCCGTCCGGCCCGAGCGGTGCAGCAGCGTGTCGGCGTTGGTGGGTAGATCGGCGTGGATCACCAGCTCGAGGTTGGGCAGGTCGATGCCGCGGGCGGCAACATCTGTTGCCACGCAGACGCGGGCGCGGCCATCACGCAGGGATTGCAGGGCGTTCGTGCGTTCCTGCTGTGACAGCTCACCCGAGAGCGCCACAACCGAGAAGTTGCGGTTTGTCAGGCGCGTGGTAAGGCGTGCCACTGCGGCGCGCGTGTTGCAGAACACAATCGCATTCTTGGCCTCATAAAAGCGCAGAATGTTGAGGATCGCGTTTTCGGTATCGCGCGGGTTTACCGTCAGCGCGCGGTATTCGATGTCGGAGTGCTGCTTGCCATCCGACACGACCGATACGCGCTGCGCATCGCGCTGGTAAGCTTTTGCCAGTTTTGCAATCGCTGCGGGCACGGTGGCCGAGAACATCAGTGTACGGCGGGTGGCGGGGGATTCCCCCAAGATGAATTCAAGGTCTTCGCGGAAGCCCAGATCGAGCATCTCGTCCGCTTCGTCCAGCACCACGGCGCGCAGGTCGGTCAGATCAATGTTGTTGCGTTTGATGTGGTCGCACAGGCGGCCCGGTGTCGCCACGACGATGTGTGCGCCACGGTCCAGCGCGCGCCGTTCGGTGCGGGTGTCCATGCCGCCGACGCAGGTTGTCACGATTGCGCCCGCCTTGCCGTAGAGCCACGTCAGCTCTCGGCTGACCTGCATGGCCAGTTCGCGCGTGGGCGCGATAACAAGGGCGAGCGGTGCGCCTGCGCGGCCAAAATGCGTCTCGTCGCCCAGCAGGGTGGGGGCGATGGCCATGCCGAAGGCCACAGTTTTGCCCGAGCCTGTTTGCGCGGATACCAGAAGGTCGGCGCCGTCGAGTTCGGGCGCGATAACGGCGTCCTGAACGGGTGTCATTGTGTCGTAGCCTTGGGCGGCCAGTGCGTCTGCGATCGTTTGAATCAAGGGGTGTTCCTGAGCGGGTAAAGAATGGAGTTGGCCAGCCCCTAATGGGTTATGGCGCGTTTGTATACGGGGCATTTCGCGCGGGCTGCTTTGTGCCATGTGCATGGCTGGTGGGATGTGGTGCGTATTCAGGTGAAAAACGGGGGTGTTAAAAAAGGGTATTTCATGTAGAACAAAAAGAGAACAAAATGAAGGGATGTATGATGGACGATTCTTCATTGGGCCAGTTGGTGCGGCTGGGTGCCATGCGCGGTGTGGCGGATGTGCCTGCCGTGGAGGCGGTGCCAAGCGCGGGTGCGGATGCAGCGCAGGGCGTGCTGAAAGATGCGCTGTCTGCGCGGCCATTCGATGCGGCGGTGACGGCCTTTGTGCTGGCCTGTCTGCCGCCGTCCAAGGCACCTGTGTTATGGGTGCAGGACCGCGCCTCGCGGTTGGAAAACGGGCGCGTATACAGCCCCGCGCTGAAGGGCGTGCGCCTGCTGCGCGTCGAGGTAAGCCATGCGCGCGATGTCTTGTGGGCGATGGAGGAAGGTGCGGCCTGTGCCGGTCTGTCGGCGGTGGTGGGCGAGGTGCATGGCGCGCCGCCTGTACTGGATTTCACTGCGACCAAGCGGTTGGGGATGCGGGCGGAGGCTTCTGGCGTGCCGGTGTGGTTGATCCGCTCGGGTACGGTCGAGGGATTGAGTGCGGCACGCGAGCGGTGGCGCATCGGAGCGCTGCCGTCGGAGGTGCATCCCTACAATGCCGCCGCTCCTGGTGCGGCTCTGTGGGAGGCAGAGCTGTTTCGCGCGCGCGGGCGCAGTCCCGGCACATGGGTGGTGCGCGATGAGGGGCGTGGACGCGCGCATGGTCTCCGTTTTCTTTCCCGATCTGGCGATGGACCGCTGGAGGCGGATCACAGCCGCGCAACGCACGCTGCCGGATGATGCAGTGCCTGTGGTGTTGGCGGCTACGGGCACCCATGGCCCTGTTGTACATGCAGTGAATGCGGCGGGCGTGGCGCGCGGTATCGTGGCGGGCGCACGGGTGGTGGACGTGCAGGCGATCCATCCTGACCTGCATGTGGAACAGGCGGATATAGAAGGCGACCGCGCCTTGCTGGAACGGTTGGCGATCTGGGCGCGGCGCTGGTGCCCGTGGACCGTTGCCGAAGACGACGGGATTGTTATGGATGTGCGTGGTGCGGCGCATTTGTTCGGGGGCGAAGCGCAGATGCTGCACGATATGCATACGCGGTTTGTGATGCAGGGTCTGGGCGCGCGGCTGGCGCTGGCGCCTACGCGCGGTGCGGCGCAGATGTTGGCGCGGTATGGTGCGCAGGGGGTGATTTGCGGGCCGCATGATGTGGGAGAGGTGTTGTCGCCATTGCCTGTTGCGGCCCTGCGATTGCCTGCTGATACCGTGCGTCTGCTGGAGCGGTTGGGCCTGAAGACTATTGGCGCGCTGGAGAACGTGCCGCGCGTGGGATTGATGCGGCGGTTTGCAGGGCTGGCAGCGGTACGCAATCCGTTGGTTTTGCTGGACCGCGCACTGGGGCGTAGTGCCGATCCGCTGGATGCCCCTGTGGATGCGGAGCACTGGATGGCACGGGTGCGCATGGCCGAGCCTGTGATTGATCCTGTGCCGTGGCTGGAGGGGTTGGCAGAGGATCTGGCCGCCCAACTGGCAGCCGCCGAGCAGGGCGCGCGGCGGCTGCGGCTGACGATCTACCGTGTGGACGGGGAGTGGCGGTTTCGCGATGTGGCCACGGCAAGTGCGAGCCGCGATGCGGCGCATTTTGTGCGTTTGGTGGCTGGTAAGTTAGAGGGGATCGACCCGGGTTTCGGCTTTGACATGATGACGCTGGAGGCGCTGCGCGCCGAGCCGCTGTCGCTGAGGCAGGACCGTCTGGACGGGCAGCGCGATGCGGGCGCGGATGTGGCGGCGCTGCTGGACCGTCTGACCGCCAAACTGGGCCCCTCCAAGGTGACGTGGGACGCGTGGGTCCAAAGCCACAAGCCCGAGCGGGTAGAGCGCCGTCTGCCTGTGTTGGCGGGTGTGGCGGAAGCACCGATTGGACTGACCAAGGAGCGGCCCTTGCGTATGTTCGAGCCGCCCGAAGAAATTACAGTGCTTTATGCGGTGCCAGAGGGGCCGCCTGCGCGGTTTTCATGGCGGCGGGTGGCGTTTTTGATGACGCGGTTCGAGGGACCTGAGCGGATCGCACCTGAATGGTGGCGCGATCGCAGCGGCACCAGGCTGCGTGATTATTACAAGGTCGAGGTGACGGACGGGCGGCGGTTCTGGCTGTTTCGCGACGGAATTGTGGGGGATGCCCGCGGGGGGGACCCGCGCTGGTTTGTGCATGGGGTATTCGGATGAGGGCTGTGTGTGTGAGGGCTGGGCGGCATGCGCGTGCCGCGACATCCCGCCCGCCCTCCCACAGGATGCGCTGTGCCGTCTGTGCGAAGAGCGCCCGTCAGGGCCAGCGATGAGGGCGCCGTTGAAGGGTATGTTGCCACCTGATGCCACAGCAAGAAGGACATAAGCGGCGCTCCATCGAGGAGGATGACCCGTTTCACTGGAACGCCCCCGGCCCTTATGTCGAGCTGGGCCTGTCCACGTGTTTTTCGTTTCTGCGCGCGTCCTCGGATGCTGTCGATCTGGCGGTGACGGCCAATATGCTGGGCTATCATAGTATTGGTGTGGCGGATCACAACACATTGGCGGGGGTGGTGCGGATGCATGTGGAGGCGCGCACGGCCAAGGTGAGGCCCCTGATCGGTGCGCGTTTGGTGCTGTTGTGCGGGACAGAGTTGCTGGCCTATCCGGTGGACCGTGACGCCTATGCGCGGTTGTCTACCTTGTTGTCCAAGGGAAAGATGGCGGATGTGGATGGAGGCTGGCAGGCCAAGGGCGAGACGCATCTGACGCTGGAGATGGTGGCGGCGCACAGCAGCGGTGTGCAGCTGATTGTGATGCCGCCTGAAAATCTGGATGTGTTCGAGGCGGGGATGGGGCGGCTTTGTAATGTGCTGCCTTCGCTGCGGCATGTAGGTGCGGCATATTTATATCGTGGCGATGATGTGGGGCGGATCAACCGGCTGGACCGCATCGCAAAGCGGCATGGCTTGGCGATACTGGCGACGAATGATGCGCTTTATCACCACCCTGCGCGGCGGCCTTTGCAGGATGTGATGACCTGTATCCGTCATGGTAAAACGATTGATACGGCTGGATTCTTGCTGGAGGTGAATGCGGAGCGGTATTTGAAACCACCCGCCGAAATGTGCCGCCTGTTTGCGCCCTGGCCCCATGCGATCGCGGCCACGCGGGCGGTGGCGGATGCCTGTGCCTTCAGCCTTGATGACCTGAAATACGAATACCCGCACGAGATTGTTCCCGAGGGGACTACAGCCATGGGAGAGTTGGAGCGGCTGACGTGGGAGGGAGCGGCGTGGCGCTATCCGGACGGCGTGACGGACCGCGTGCGCGCGATTATTGAAAAGGAGTTCGATCTGATCCGCTCCAAGGATATCGCGCGGTACTTTCTGACCATCAACGACATTGTGCGGTTCGCGCGGGAGGAGGCCAGCCCGCCGATCCTGTGTCAGGGGCGCGGATCGGCCGCCAATTCGGTGGTGTGTTTCTGTCTGGGGATCACGGCGGTGGACCCCGAAGAGCATGACGTGCTGTTCGAGCGGTTCCTGAGCGAGGAGCGTGACGAGCCGCCCGACATTGACGTCGATTTCGAGCATGAGCGCCGCGAGGAAGTGATCCAGTACATGTACCGCACCTACGGGCGGGAGCGTGCGGGGCTGTGCGCAACTGTGATCCATTACCGCCCGCGCAGTGCCATCCGTGAAGTGGGCAAGGCGATGGGATTATCCGAAGATGTGACCAGCAAGCTGGCCAGCACAGTCTGGGGCAGTTTCGAGGGGCAGATGGGAGACGAGCGCGTCAAGGATGCGGGGATGGATCTGTCGGACCCTTATCTGCGCCGCGTGATTGCCATAGCGCGGCAGATGACGGGGATGCCGCGGCATCTGAGCCAGCACGTAGGCGGGTTTATCCTGACGGAACGCCCGCTGACGGAGATGGTGCCGATTGGCAATGGGGCGATGCCAGAGCGTAGTTTCATCGAGTGGGACAAGGATGACATCGACGCGCTGGGTATCTTCAAGGTGGATATTCTGGCGTTGGGGATGCTGACCTGCATTGCAAAGGTATTCGATCTGTTGGGCGCGCATTACGGGGTGCAGCATGATCTGGCGTCTGTGCCGAGTGATGATGCCGACACCTATGACATGCTGTGCGCGGGTGACAGTCTGGGCGTGTTTCAGGTAGAGAGCCGTGCGCAGATGGCGATGCTGCCCAAGCTGCGGCCACGCAAGTTCTATGATCTGGTGATCGAGGTGGCGATTGTGCGGCCCGGCCCCATTCAGGGCGATATGGTGCATCCGTATTTGCGGCGCAGGCAGGGGCTGGAGGGGGTGTCTTATCCCGCACCCGGGCCGGAGCATCCGCAGGATGAGTTATTGCGGATTTTGGGGCGTACCCTGGGCGTACCGATTTTTCAGGAGCAGGCAATGAAGATCGCGATTGATGCGGCGCGGTTCAGCCCCAAGGAGGCGAACGAGTTGCGCAAGGCGATGGCGACGTTCCGCTCCCGCGGGACGATTGAGCTGTTGCAGCAAAAGATGGTCGGGCGGATGACCGAGCGCGGCTATGACGAAGAGTTTGCGCAGCGGTGTTTCAACCAGATCAAGGGGTTCGGCGAATACGGGTTTCCCGAAAGCCATGCGGCGAGCTTTGCCAAGCTGGTCTATGTGTCGAGCTGGATGAAGTGCCATTACCCTGCGGCCTTTGCTTGTGCGTTGCTGAACAGTCAGCCGATGGGGTTTTATGCGCCTGCCCAGATTGTGCGCGATGCGCGCGAGCACGGGGTGGAGGTGCGGGCGGTGGATGTGAATTACTCTGATTGGGACTGTACGCTGGAGCCTTGTGAGGGCGGGTTTGCCCTGCGTCTGGGCCTGCGGCAGGTGGACGGGATGCGCAGGGATGCGGCCTTGCGCATGATGGGCGCGCGGGATGCGGTCTTTGTCGATGTGGGCGATGTAAAAGCGCGGGCGCGGCTGGACCGTGGGATGATTGGCAAACTGGCGGCTGCAGACGCGTTCCGCTCATGCGGGATCGACCGGCGTGCCGCCTTGTGGCAGGCGCAAGGGCTGCGCGATGCGCCTGCACTGGCGCTGTTTGATCACGCACAGGCGGCGGGCGAAGGGGCCGAGCCCGAGACGCATTTGCCCGCCATGGCGCAGGCCGAGCATGTGGTGGCAGATTACCAGACGCTGCGACTGTCGCTCAAGGCGCATCCGATGGCGTTTTTTCGCAGCAGTCTGAAGAGCCAAGGCTTTTCCAGCAGTCACAACCTGATCCATATGGCGCATGGGGCGCGTGTATCGCTGGCGGGGCTGGTGCTGGTGCGGCAAAAACCGGGCAGCGCCAAAGGTGTATGCTTTATCACGCTGGAGGACGAGGACGGGGTGGCCAATCTGGTGATCTGGCCCAAGCTGTTCGAGCATTACCGCGCCCTGATTATGACTGCGCGGCTGATGGTGGTGCATGGGCGTGTGCAGACCGATGGCCGCGTGATCCATGTCGTGGTGGACAGGTTGGAAGACCGTACCGCGCGGCTGGACAGTCTGGGCGACGCGCCTGTGCCTGCCACGGCCGTGCGGGGCGATCATATCACCCATCCGCTGCCGAGCCATGTGGGCGGCGGGCGTAAACATCCGCGTGACGTGCGTGTAATTCCGAAATCTCGTGATTTTCACTGAGGAAATGTTGGGATAGAGTGCAAGGGTTAACGATAAAGGTCTTTTCATGAACAACCCGCTCTATGACACTATGTTCGCGCCGCACGCAGGCAAGGACACACCCTTTTTGTATCTGCCCGAGGGCGGGATTATCACCCACGGCGCCTTTGTCGAGCGTGCTGCACAGTTGGCGCATGCACTGGTATCGCTGAGCGTCCATTCGGGTGACCGCGTGGCAGTGCAGGTGGAAAAATGCGCTGATATGCTGGCCCTCTATGCCGCTTGTGCGCAGTTGGGTGCGATTTTTCTGCCGCTGAACACGGCCTATACGGCGGCAGAGCTGTCGTATTTCGTATCGGACAGTGGGGCAGCATTGCTGGTGGGTGATCCGGCGCGCAGCGATGAATTGCGCCCTGTGGCGGATGCGGCGGGGGCGGTCTTTGCCACGCTGGATGCAAAGGGTGGCAGCCTGAGCGATGTGGCCGATGCACAGGCAACATCGTTTGACACGATTGAGCGGCATGAGGATGATCTGGCAGCATTCCTCTATACCTCTGGCACCACGGGCCGCTCAAAAGGCGCGATGCTGAGTCAGAAGAATCTGATTTCCAATGCGCGCACGCTGACGGAGCTATGGCAGTTCACGGCGGATGATGTGCTGCTGCACGCGCTGCCGATTTTCCACACACATGGCCTGTTCGTGGCCAGCAACGTGATGCTGATGAGTGGCGGTGCGATGGTCTTCCTGCCCAAGTTGGACATTGATGCGCTGGTTGCATGGATGCCGCGCGCAACCAGTATGATGGGGGTGCCGACATTCTACACGCGCTTGTTGGACGATGCGCGGTTTGACCGTGACCTTGCTGCAAACATGCGGCTGTTCATTTCGGGCTCGGCCCCGCTGCTGGCGGATACCCATGTGGCATTCGAGGTGCGCACAGGCCACCGTATTCTGGAACGCTACGGCATGACGGAAACCAATATGAACACCTCCAACCCTTACGAGGGTGCGCGGCGTGCGGGCACGGTGGGATTGCCGCTGCCTGATGTTGAGCTGCGGATCGCGGATGCTGACGGGGTAGAGCTGCCGCACGGCGAGACGGGTGTGGTCGAAGTGCGTGGGGATAATGTGTTTCTGGGCTATTGGAACATGCCCGAAAAAACCGAAGAGGAAATGCGCGAGGACGGTTTCTTCATCACCGGTGATCTGGGGGTGCAGGATGCGGATGGGTACGTGACCATCGTCGGGCGCGGCAAGGACCTGATTATTTCCGGCGGCTACAACATCTATCCCAAAGAGCTGGAGTTGCTGATGGACGCGCAGGACGGTGTGTTGGAGAGTGCCGTGATAGGCGTGCCGCACGATGATCTGGGCGAGGTGCCGCTGGCGGTGCTGGTGCCGCAAGCGGGCACGCAGATTGATCTGGAAATGGTGAAGGAAAATGCCGCTACGGCGCTGGCGCGGTTCAAGCAGCCGCGTGAGTACCGCATTCTGGAGGCGTTGCCGCGCAATACCATGGGCAAGGTGCAAAAGGTCGCCTTGCGCGCGCAGTTCGGGGCATGATTGACCCTGACAAGCAGGCGTTTCTAACATCGCTGTTTGATGCGGCGGTACAGGCGGCAGATGCAAAAAAGGCGCTTGCGCCCTTTATGCCTGCGCGTCCCAAGGGGCGCACTGTGGTCATCGGAGCGGGTAAAGGTGCTGCACAATTGGCCGCTGCGTTCGAGGACCTGTGGGGCGAGCCTGTCGAGGGCGTGGTTGTCACGCGCTATGGTTATAGCTGTGCAACACGCCACATTCGCGTGCTGGAGGCCGCACACCCTGTGCCCGACGCCGCAGGTCTGGTGGCCACGCAAGCCTTGTTTGATGCGGTTGCAGACATGGGGCCTGATGATCTTGTGGTGGCGCTTATCTGTGGCGGTGGCTCTGCCTTGTTGCCCTGTCCGCCCGAAGGTCTGACGCTTGAGGATGAGCAGGCCATGAACGAGGCCCTGCTGGCCAGTGGTGCGCCGATTGGCGTGATGAACGCGATCCGCAAACATGCAAGCGGCATCAAGGGCGGCAGGCTGGCTGCTGCTGCGTATCCTGCACGGATGGTAAGCCTGATTGTATCGGATGTACCGGGGGATGATCCGGCGCAGGTGGCATCAGGCCCTACGGTGCCTGACGCGGTGACGCTGGCAGACGCACGTGCGATGATTGAGGCAAGGGGCATCGCATTGCCGCCGCGCGTTTTGGCGGCGCTGGACCCCGCGCCTGTGCCGGACGATCCCGTATTTGCACGCAGCGAAGTGCATGTCGTCGCTTCAGCCCGCCTGTCGCTGGAGGCAGCGGCGCAACAGGCGCAGGCGGCAGGCATCCCTGCCGTGATCTTGTCGGATGCTATAGAAGGGGAGGCCGAAGTGATCGGTCAGATGCACGCCGCCATTGCGCGCGAAGTGGTCGCGCAAGGCCGTCCGTTCACTGCGCCTGTTGTGATTTTGTCTGGTGGCGAGACAACTGTGACCCTGCGCCACAAAGATGGGCGCGGCGGGCGCAATACGGCGTTCTTGCTGGGTTTCGCACAGGCCATCGAGGGTGTGCAGGGCATTACTGCGTTGGCGGCAGATACCGATGGCATCGACGGATCAGAGGACAATGCAGGCGCTTTTGCTGACGCAGGCACAGTTGCCGCGATGCGCGCAGCGGGGGTGGACCCGATGGATGCGCAGCGCCGCAACGATGCATGGGGGGCGTTTGATGCGGTTGGGACGATTTTCAAACCCGGACCCACAGGCACAAATGTAAATGATTTCCGCGCAATCCTGATCGAAAATTAGGTCAGGGAACAACGCCGCTGCGCTGGCTAGTCCATATGGTGGAACAGGGCCGATGCCACAGGTACCAGCCCCGCGTCAGGGCCACGGCGGGCAAAGCGGTGACATTCGGCCACGGTAGCGGGGCGATAAACGGCTGTTTGGCGCGGTAATGTCCCTGTGGGCACAAGGGTGGTCAGCACACCGAGCGCGCGGTAATCGGCCACGCCCAGCCAATCGGCGGGAAACCATGCGTCAGGGCAGATCAGATCAACCTCCAGTAGGGTCGCGTTTTGCCAGCGCCGGAATGGGAACATGGACATTTCCCATGCGCAATAGGGTGCCTGAACCGAATGCTGAGATGGTCATTTTCGAATACATCAATGGCTTCTACAATCCACGACGCCGCCATTCAGCATTTGGCTGCAAAAGCTTCGTCGCTTTCGACCAGAAGGTGGCTAGAACGAACAATTGGGGCGGCACAAAAGCGGGGCAGGTCCAGTCTCCCATTTTTGAGCAAGGAGGCAGATCTTTCGGCCTTGGGCCCTTGGTCTCGCCAGTGCGGGCTCCAGACCTGAGCGGTGACCACGTATAAGCAGACGGCAGATTTACGCGGAGTTCGCTTGCACCGTTTCAAAGATCGGTTTGAAACCATTACCGAGAAAAGAAAGCGCTCTTACGTATCCCCATCCGGAACGGAAGGTTTCGCCTTTGGATGTCTTGTCAAACGGTGTCCGGTTTATGGCTACAGGCTGGACGGAAATCTGTGCCTAGAACACGGCAGCAATTCTCAATCCTCCGAGGGTTGCCCGTTTTCCAGCTCGCTGGGCTGCTGCAACAGCTGCGCAATTATTCTGGCCGCTGCTTCTGGGTTTTGCCGCACGAGGCTTTCGATAGATGGATCGGTACCCGTGGGTAATCCCCCCGCACCATCGTTCGAAGCTGGTGGTGAAACCGCTGTCTGTGTGACCTCGCTCGTTGACGGGAGAAATTTTGAAAAGGCGCTGATGATCACTTCCTCCATCCTGCCTTGCAGGTCGAAGCCCAACGCTTTCTGACATTCAGCCTGCCATACGTCTTCGGATTGCATGCCGATAGCGATAAGTGGTCCGATCGTGCCGATCGTCTCGCCCGTCTCCCGTACTGGGGTGTCATAGGAAATGCGGATCAACTCATAGGGATCGTCAGTACCGCTCATCATGTTTCGGATAAAGTCGGTTAGGTAGGTCGACATTTTAACTTTTGCATCAAATGCCTCTGTGCCACCTCCATCGACTAGCTGATCCGCAAACGCGGGCAGGGTAACTGCATATGCTTCCCGCAAGAATGGTGCGAACTCTGCCACTTTTGAACCAATCGGAATTTCTATTTGCACCCCTTGGGACTGGCCTACTCTGTTGACAAGCAGTCTTATGGTCTCGGCCAAATCATCTGGACCAAGCTGTTCTTCTGACGGCTGAATGTCGTTTTCTGTTAGCAATTCAATTGACCGTTTGATTTTGTCTACACTTCTTGGTTCGCTCGCTCCGAAACCATCTGCAATGGCCCCTGCAACAGTCATCAACCGACCAACTTCCCGGAGGGGTAGCTCGGCGTTTGGTTGTCCTACTCTATCCGCGGTGCTGCCCATCAAATTCACGAGGCAATCTACACCATCATTTACGACCATGGCTTCGAAAAAGTTCTGGCTGGAGCGAAGCGCTCCAAGAATGCCAATACCGTTCACAATCATTCGAAGGGCCGTCACCTCGTGCGCGCGATCTTTGATCCGTATAAGCTCTACACCAGCGTTGAAAAATGCGGAGCTGACATTCTGTGAAAGCCCTATGGGTTCGCGCAACAATCCGACAACCGTGTACCTTAGCGCCTTCAGAAGGAGATGATGTACCTCAAGATCGGGTACGGAAACCATGTGAAACCCGCTAAGCCGATTTGACCATAATTCTGCTGCGAATGGGACGTTGTCTTCGTCTGTTGTTTTTATACCGAACTGACCTGCAATCATGTCGATGTCTTCTGGTGCTTTGGTTGAGCGGGTATCGGCAAGCAAGGTCGAGGTTTTAATGAGATCGTTGCTCAGTTTGTTCCAGACCTCGGGGTAAAGTACCGAGTTGGCGCTGTTTTGTTTCATGCGGCCGATACCCGCTGCCAGATTATTCGCGCTGCTTTCAAGCACTCTATCCAGATTGGTACGGTCTGTTTCGCCAAGGCTCATGTTTGCGATCATGCGAAGAACTTCGTGATAATAAATCACTGTCCATGATTCATATTCCTGCCTCCGCGACATCCCCCTGATTGCAATGGAGCCAAGCGTGGCGAGACCAGTCAGGCTCTGGATCTCTCCGATCTCTAGGGGGCCAAAAGCAGAACCTTGCTGTTCGCTTATCAGTCCACTGCCCAACAACTGGCGCAGCGCCGGTACAATTTTGATAACGGCTTCGTTCAACTCTGGATTTCGGGCAACGGGTGCGAGCAAGGCAATCGCCGAATCCAGAACTTTTTCACTGGAAACCGAACTATCGCCACTGACGTTTCTGGCAATCATGGGTGCAAAATATTTGACCATAAGCGCTGCAACGCGTGATGTGTCACGGGCATTTTTTCGAAGAGCATCCGACAACAGGGCGATGCCATCATCGAAAGAGTAACTTAACGGGGATCGCTCCAGGCCCAGTTCTGTATCCGTGAAGGAAACCGCTTCAGGCATGGTGACTGGAATGGCTTCCATGGGTACAGACGAGGGGCGGTTTGTATCTGTGTTTGTGGAACCAGAAACCTCGATTTTGCCAAGTGTGTTTGAAACCGTACTGGCCGGTACCTGCCCTGATGTCATTGAACGGAAGCGCCCGATTTTTCTGAGATTGCCCCTGCTGAAGTCGTTTCTGTCAATCAGTTGGTAAAATAGCTCTTCAAGAATGAGTTGAGTTTTCTGGTCTAATACTAGGCTTGAGTTTCTTGGCAATCTCGGCGCTGAGTTAGTAGATAGATTTGTACGGTCGGGCACACGAAATTGTAAATCCTAGCCTATTACTTCGCGCCAAAACGTATCCATGAGGCGCCGAACCATTGGGTTCTCGGTGCTTAGGTCATCCTGCTTTGACTCGTTGCTAATCTGGTCATTGCTTCTGCTACTGTCTTTTTCGACAACATCTCGGAGGTTCTGAGTTTCTTCGAAGTTAGATGTGCTCGACTGGTTCTCATCTGCCATATCATTCCACCAAGTAGCTGTAAGCGTTAAGGACAATCTGGTCGAAACCGTTCAAAAGTACTGCATAGCGATTTTCGTCAAAGGCGGACGATTGTACAGTTTTTTCATTCATCCGCGCCATCGCCAATACAAACTCATCGTCTTGCATGAGGTGCTCTGTTGCGGCGATGACGGTGCGGATCGAAGGTGCATTCCATTCTGCCATGACGGCCTCAAATTTACTTGGTTCAATGGCAGTGCGCTTGCGCTGTGCTTCAAAGCTCAGCTCGTCTTCGATAGCGCCCAGTCTTGTGTCGGTTATAAAATCAGGCTTGGTGAACTTTGTGGAACAGGCGAACCGGTGCGCTGGTTTAATGCAAGATTGCTCTATGATGTACTGAAGCGTTGCTTTTACGCCGTCATCTTGTTGTTCGACAGATCCAAAAACAACACTTTTCACTGAAGGAAGGTCCATCACGATTTGAACGATGTCAAGATAGCTGAGCCGTGGCAAAAGAATTGGCGCGTCTGAAACGTATTTACTTTCAAATTGGCGCAGCAGTTGTCTGTCGACTGTGGGGGTTCTACGCTTTCGTTCGCCCCCCTTTTCCTCAGTCGTTTGTAGATCTGTTGAATCAGGGCCCTGTACCATCTGAATGTAACTCTGGTTCAGGCGCTCCCGGCGCATCAGTTCCCAGGTGTTCATTGCCTCCACCCAACTACCAGTGGTTTTGGAGCCGGTATCGTTGGTTTTTCCTGCGCCAGTTAACACTCCATCCCGCCGCAGTTTTATCAAAGCATCGAAATCATCAGATAGCCCGTTTAGAATGTCTTCACGGCTCCCGATGGCATGTTTTTCAAAGGGACTTTGACGTCCGCCGTTGCCGAGCACAAGATCGGCTTGGGCCGCCTCCATAGAAGATCCAAGGTCGGGTAGATCGACTGATAGAGGGTCGAAGACTTTGTAACGGAGTTGATTGGCTGTGTAGGGTAGTACGATTGCCAAATGGGGCAGGTTCAGGCCGCGCCGAAGAAGAGTGACATAGTTTTGCGCAACAAGGGGCGCGCAGCGGTCCACGTCATCAACAATCAGCACAAGAGACGCACCGTTTCTGCCGCCAGGCCCACGTTTCCACGTGCACCATGCGAGGTTTTCCAGAGTTCGTGTCCAGTTCAGGCTTGGCGGATTTGGTGTAAGCCCGCCCTCTACGCTTACTGTTGACACTTTGAGCTTTAAGCCCCCGAGTGATCGTACGGCGGATGAAATCGTTTTCGCAATGATGCGCCATGCGGGGACAGCCAACCAGCCATAGGGCCACATCACTCGCCTGTCGGCGATCAGATGCCGGACGATCGCATACTCCGGATCAGGCTCCATCTGGTTGCTCCACGCGTTGTAGTACGACACTACTAGATTGACTGGATGCATAGAAGCGGTCTGTCCGGAATCTACCCGTGGCAGGTTAGAAAGGCGCTCGAAATTTCTAACAATTGAAGTCTTGCCTGTCCCCTAGCTCGAATTGATACTCACAATTTTGCCTTCGTATGGCGTGCGCTCTAGCGTGTCATTCGCGGAGTCGTCGCCGCCGCCGCAGTTCTCGATGAGCTTGTTAATTGCAACCCATTGGCTGGGCAGGGGGCGCATTCCGCCTTCGAAACGTGTTGTCGAGCGCGGCGAGATCATCTGCGAACGTAACCCAATCATAAGGCGCGGCAGATAGACGACAGCAAGAACAGCAACTGCCATTTGTGTGATACGGTCTGCAGTCGCTTGCTTGGCCCAAAAGGCAGTTTCAGGGAACAACAGGCTCTGCGAAGCGACCAGAAGGCTTGCGCCTGCAATGATGGCAAAAGCCCAAATAAATACGCTTATTAATCCGAATGTGCGCCAGTATGCGAACGTAAGATACGCAACGAATAAAGCTGTCGCGGTTATCCAAAAATCAAAACTCAAGCTTTCGTACCAAGTGTACATGCATGTTCCCCAGGCAGCTTTTCCTTGACCAGCTTGGGCTACAACGCAGCGGGCAAAGTCTACATGGTGCGTGAATATGCCTTCGGAACCTGCTTCGGAAAAGGAAGTCAGAATGTTAAAAGCCGTTTCGGTAAAAACAAAAAACAAATCTATTGCCCTTAAAAGCCGGTACTGGGGTCTTGAGTAAGAGAAAGTTGGTGCACATAAAAGTCAAGAACCAAATCGTATTAGGGGCAATATCAATAGTTTGGCCTTTCCATATTTTAGAGATGCCATAGCATTCGGTATTCAAAACACTTGAAGCACTGATCTATTAAGTACTGTTCTCTGATGAATACGAGTTCAGACTTTGGTATACGAATTTTATGAAGAGCTTTTCTACTTAGCAATCAAGATGCCACCGTTTGGACCGAGCAGGTGATCCGCGTACATTACCTTTATAAAGAAGATGGGACGAGTGGGGGGGGGACAAGTCTTTGCTGTTCTAGGCCGGTTCTATTCAGACAAGGCAGATTTCAGATATGTTGGTGCTGCTGTAAAATTTGGATTTAAGGGTTCAGCTGCAACCACGTAGGCTCGCAGAGCTGTACAAGGCCTTGTCGCCATTCATGACCGTTCAAATCGAAGCTTAGATCATACCTATCACTTTTAATTGGTCATGGCCTTGAAGGTGAATTAATTTGAATTTTCGTGTTATCATTTCGAGAGGTGTGAAGCTATTTTCGTCAGTCTCATTTTGTCACGAATTCTTGTGTAGAGGGGCAACTCAGGTTTTCAGTAGGCTTTAACGCGGGTATAGGGGTAACCGCATCAGGGAGCCAAGAAAGCAGCGTTCTCCAATGAAAATGAGGAATGCCCTGAAACGGGGCGTATCTATTTTGCGGGCATCGGCAATCATTTCTCAGCAGCTTGGCCTAAAGCTCAAGATGAGATGGTGCTGGTTTCACCACTCCTGATCAAACTCCCAAATGTATGAGAAACGCATTTTGTGTGGCTTTGAAATTGTAGAGAATCTTGAATTGCTGATGACACGGTCCACCTGCATTCGTACGAATGACGTGTTTCCCGTTGAATAGATCTGAAGTCTGTAAGCGCAGGCAAGAGCGGCTGGCTGATGTCGTGCTGCGGCTCTGGGAATGGTTTGGTGGAGCATAGCGGGATCGAACCGCTGACCTCCTGCATGCCATGCAGGCGCTCTCCCAGCTGAGCTAATGCCCCAAATCACGCAAGCGTGGATTGGTGTCCCTTGGGGGACGGGTCGTGCAGCCCCTTGGGGCTGTGTGCATCGCCCCGTTAGGGCCGATGCGCTGTCTACTAGGCATAAGAAGCGGCGGGATCAAGCGAAAAACGCAATGCCCCGCCGACTGATATCAGCTGTCGTCTTCGGGTGATGCGACATCCGCGATTTCTTCGAGCGGAACCGTATCATCATCGTCTTCGTCATCGTCCAGCAGATCGTCGTCCAGATCTACATCTACATCGTCGTCATCTACCAGATCTTCGTCGTCCTTGACCTCGGCTGCTTTTGCTTTGGTCGTGGCCGCATCGGCCGCATCTGCGGCGATCATGCGTGATTTGGACTGGTCTACTTCTACCACTTCGCCCGTGTAGGGGCTGATGATCGGGTCTTTGTTCAAGTCGTAGAAACGCTTGCCCGTGGTGGGGCAGAGGCGCTTGGTTCCCCATTCTTCGTTGGGCATGTGCTTCCCCTTTTTGAGTGCTGCTGTTGTGTCTGGATGGTGTTGTCTTTAGTGATTCAGCGCAAATGCCATATGCAACGGGTGCTGTCCAGCCCAATGCCTATCTGTCCCAACGCCGCGAGCCCTGCATGTCTGACCCGCATCTCCCCGGAGAGCCGCCGATTCCCCTGATCTTGCGCCGTTCTGCGCAGGCCAAGCGGATATCGTTGCGCATAAGCCAATTGGACGGGCGTGTTACTTTAACCATGCCGAAACGTCTGGCCGAGCATGAGGCGTTGGAATTTGCCCGCAGCAAGGAAGGGTGGATTCGCAAGCATTTGTCCGCGCGCGGCGAGGATGTTGTGGTGGGCGAAGGAGCAGAGCTGCCGCTGGGCGGCAAGATGTACCGCGTGCAAGCTGGCACGGGGCGGCGGGTGCAGATCACGCCCGAAGGAATATTCGTGCCTGGCCCGTCCGCGCGCATGGGCGCACGGCTGGCGGCGCATTTGAAAGAAATCGCGCGCGACCGATTGGCGGGAGCCAGTGACGACTATGCCGCGCGATTGGGGCGCAGTTATACCCGATTGTCGCTGCGCGATACGCGCTCGCGCTGGGGGTCATGCACCTCGGACGGTGGGTTGATGTACTCATGGCGCCTGATTATGGCCCCGCCCGAGGTGTTGGATTATGTCGCGGCCCATGAGGTGGCGCATCTGGCGCAGATGAATCATTCGCCCTCGTTCTGGGCCGAGGTGACGCGCATCTATGGCGATTACGCTGCACCACGCAGATGGCTGCGCAGTCACGGCAGTACGCTGCACCGTTACAAGTTTTAAGCGAACTTCAGAGTGGCGATCCCGGCCGCGACCAGTGCGATGCCTGCGAGGCGCATGGTGGTTGCTTCTTCGCCGAACAAGACAATACCGACGAGGGCTGCACCGATCGCGCCAATGCCTACCCAGACCACATAGGCGGTGCCCAACGGCAAGTCCTTCATCGCCATGGCGAGTAACCAGAAGCTGATGAAGGCAGCCACACCTGTGAGAATGCTGGGGCCGGTCACGGTAAAGCCGTTGGAGGCCTTCATGGCGGAGGCCCAGACGACCTCGAAGAGGCCAGCGACAAACAAGAGAATCCATGCGTTCATGTCAGTTCCTTTCGGGAGGGAGTTCAAAGAGATCATGCACGCTGACGTTCAGCACGCGGGCCAGCGTTAGCGCGAGGGTGGTGGAGGGGGTAAACACGCTGTTTTCTACGGTGTTGATTGTCTTGCGCGATACACCTGCGGCTGTGGCCAGCTCCGCTTGGGTCATGCCGGCAGCTTTTCTATAGCGGGCAAGATGGACGATCAGGTTCATCTGCTGCCTCGGAAATCCAGCAATGCGTGGGTGAGAAGAAATACAGCAGATGCGCCCGTGAGGGTAATGGCGAGTTGGAGTGTGCCGCCTGTACTGGTGAGCCAGAGGGTGGTGCCGATTACGATCGCAGCCCAGAAGCCGGTACTGGCGGCAGTGCGACGGTCGGTGTGGTAGCTTTCGTCCAACGCGGCGTTTGTGTTTTGCGGGCCTACAATCAGGGCAGCGAGAGCAAATGCAATGGCTGCGATGATCCCCGCGCCGAGGGGGAGAAAATGCGGCAGGTTCTGGGAGGGGATACCCCAGAGTGCGGCCAGAGCGTAGCCGCCGCACATCAGCCCAGCGAGTGCAAAGGCGATCATGCGCACTGTGGCTATTGTGTCAGGTGTGATCATTGGCTGTCCTTCCGGGTTTAGTAACCCTTAGGTGACATATCCGTCGGGAAAAGTTACGTCAAGGTTACATATTGAATGCGACGGGATCCGAAGCTTGACCATCAAACTGTTTGTGATCACAAAAGACTATGAATTTAAATCCCCGTCCCGTTGACCCCGCCCCATTGGCCCATGACCGTGTTTACCGCCGGTTACGGACCCGAATTATGCACGGTGACATCGCGCCGGGTCAGGCGTTGACGCTGCGCGGGATTGGCAAGGAGTACGGTGTGTCCATGACGCCCGCGCGGGAGGCCGTGCGCCGCTTGGCTGCCGAAGGCGCGCTGAGCATGTCAAACTCGGGACGGATCGCGACACCCGCGCTGAGCAATGAGCGGATCGAGGAGTTGGCGGCCCTGCGGGCCTTGATCGAGGTGGAGCTGGCCAGCCGCGCTTTGCCACGCGCGCATCTGGCGCTGATCGAGCGGTTGCAGAACATCAATGCCAAAGTGGCCGAGGCTGTCGCGCATCGCGATGCCGTGACCTATATCCAGACGAATCTGGAGTTTCACCGAACCCTCTATTTGCGCGCCCAAGCGCCAGCGATGTTGGCCATGGCCGAGACTGTCTGGTTGCAGATGGGGCCGACAATGCGGGCGCTTTATGGTCGATTGCGCCGTACCGAGCCGCCGCAATTCCACCGCCTGATTATTGCGGCATTGCGGGCGGGGGACGAGCCGGGATTGCGGTTGGCAGTCCGTTCGGACGTAACGCAGGGGCTGCGTATGTTGGCCAGCTGAGCGGGATTTGCAGCTGGTGGCGTCCGTAGTTGGGGCGGGATTGAGTTTATTGGAAAAATAAAGAAGCGCGGTGTGCGTCAGGCCGAGGGTGTGACCATGGTCTGATGTAGGAAATCTGTCTGGGCTGTTGTGTCCGGGACGGGTTGGCCGCGCATCTTGCTGACGTGGGCGAGGGCGGTATGGCTGCTGTAGCCGAAGTGACCCAGCACTGTGCAGGCAAGCAGGCCCGAGCGACCAATGCTGGCATAGCAATGAACCGCAATATGAGCGCCGCCTCTAAGGCGCTCTGCGATGTTGTTCGCAAATGCAGCGAATGGCGCAGGGTCGGGCAGATGCATGTCGCGGATGGGATGGGTGAGATAGGTGAGGCCGAGGGAAGCGCAGGCGTTGGCCTGTTTGGCGAGGCCAATTTCGGCCGCCTCGGCGGGTTCGAGCATTGATACAACTATGTCTATGCCGCTTGCCGGAAGCAAAGCGATATCATCGGGCAGGACTTGCGGCCGCGTCATGATTGTCAGCGCGCCCGGCAGGTTTTGTGCGATAGGGTAGAGAGTGATCAGGCTGCCAGCCCTCTGTCGCCCATGTCGAGGTATTTCTCGCGGCGGTGTTTGATCAGCTCTCGGGGGGTCTTGCCTTCGAGCGAAGTCAGCATTTCTGAGATGGCCTCGGCCACGGCACCAATCGCTGCTTGGGGGTTGCGGTGCGCGCCGCCTTTTGGCTCGGGTATGATGCGGTCGTTCACGCCCAGTTGTTTTAGGTCTTGGGCTGTCAGGCGCAGCGCCTCGGCAGCTTCGCGCATTTTCTCGGCGTCTTTCCAAAGGATCGACGCACAGCCTTCGGGCGAGATGACGGAATAGACAGAGTGTTCCAGCATCGCCACGCGGTTGGCGGTGGCAAAAGCCACTGCGCCGCCAGAGCCGCCCTCGCCAATGATGACGCTGACAAGCGGCACGCCGATTTCCAGGCATTTTTGTGTAGCGCGGGCGATTGCCTCGGACTGGCCGCGTTCTTCGGCGCCTTTGCCGGGGTAGGCGCCTGGCGTGTCGACCAGTGTGATGACCGGCAAGCCGAAACGGTGGGCCATCTCCATCAGGCGCACAGCCTTGCGGTAGCCTTCGGGGCGGGCCATGCCGAAATTACGCTCGATCCGCGATTTGGTATCGTTGCCTTTTTCATGGCCGATTACCATGACAGGCGTGTCGTTGAACCGTGCAAGTCCGCCCATGACGGCGTGATCGTCCGCGAAATTACGGTCGCCCGCGAGGGGGGTATATTCGGTGAACAGCGCCTCGATGTAGTCGCGGCAATGGGGGCGGTCGGGATGGCGGGCCACCTGACATTTGCGCCAAGGGGTTAGGTTTTTATATAGATCATCCAGCATTTTGACTGCTTTGGCATCGAGGGCAGAGGCCTCTTGGCTGACGTCGGTGTCAGGGTCGCGCCGTGCCATCGCACGCAGCTCTTCGGCCTTTCCCTCAATCTCGGCGAGAGGTTTTTCGAAATCCATATATTGGGTCATGACGCGCTCCGTACTGGTACAATGCCTTATATGGCTATGATTCAGGGGCGATGCAACGGCGGTTAGAGACCCAGAACCGGGTAGAGCGAGGCAATCAGCAGGGCGGCCATGGTCCAGTTATAGGCACGCAGGCGGCGCGGGTTGGTAAGGAACCGCTGCATTTGCTGTCCTGCAATCGTCCAGATGGAGACCGAGGGCAGGTTGACGAAGGCGAACATGAATGCTGCCACGGCCAGCCAGACCATCGCGGCATCGCCCACGTAGACGGTGATGGCGGTGAGGGCCATGGCCCATGCTTTTGGGTTGACCCATTGGAAGGCGGCGGCCTGAAGAAAGGTCATGGGTGCGCCTGCCTGTGCGGTTTTGGTGATGGCAGCGGCGTTCGCGATTTTCCATGCGAGCCAGAGCATATAGATCACGCTGGCAATTTTCAGCACGTCATAGATTATCGGAAAGCGGTCAAATATCTGCACCAACCCGGCGCCTACGGCGAACATCATAATCATGAAGCCGATGGAGATGCCCAACATATGCGGGATGGAGCGGCGAAAGCCGAAGTTGGCCCCCGAGGCCATAAGCATCAGGTTGTTCGGCCCCGGTGTGGCGGAGCTGACGAAGGCAAAGACCGCCAGTGCGGTAAGTGTTTCAATATTCATGGCGCAATGATTGATTGAAACCTCGTGCATGAAATTGCAAAAGTGGCTAAATTTTTGGAAAGATGACAACAAATGGCTGATATGGACGACAAATCCGAACATATATTGCGTGTCTTGGAGCGTGATGGGCGGATCAGCAATTTGGAACTGGCCGAGCGTGTCGGCCTGTCGCCCTCGGCCTGCTTGCGCCGTGTGCAGGAGCTGGAGCGGCGTGGCGTGATCAAGGGCTATCGCGCGGTGTTGGACCGTGCCGCCATGGGGGCAGGGTTTGTTGCCTACATCGGTGTGGGACTAAGCAACCATACCAAGGCCAGCCAGGAGGCGTTCGAGCGGGCGGTGGCGCGGGCGCCCGAAGTCCGTGAGTGTCATAACATCACCGGAACGATTGAATATCTGTTACGGATCGAATGTGCTGATCTGACTGACTATAAACGTTTCCACACCGATCATCTGGGGGCATTGCCACAGGTTGCTACGATCACGTCTTATGTTGTGATGGGGTCGCCGAAAGACGAACGTGCCTGATTCTGGAAACAGTCTGTTTTCACACCGATGCTTGCACGTCCTGCGTGTGCCGCGCAGATTGTGGCCAGAATGTGTTTGAATGGTGGCAATTTATGTCTTTGGTTAACTATTTGCTGATTGGTCTGTTGGGGATGATATTGGGTATCTCGCTGTATATGACCAAACATGATTTTTCGCGCAGCGGGGCGTTGCAGACCAAAAGTCCAATCATATTGACCTAAACGCAAAACGGCCCGCAGAGTGCGGGCCGATTGTAGTTTCTAGGTCAGAACGCGTTTAGCCGTTGATCATTTCCGATTGGCGCACGATGACTTCGGCCTGTTTGATGGACGCGATATCCACAAGACGGCCCTTGTAGACGGTAGCACCTTCGCCGTTTGCCTTTGCAGTTTCCATAGCTGCGAGGATTTCGCGGGCTTCTGCCACTGCTTCGTCCGACGGGGTGAAAACCTCGTTGCTGATTGCGATTTGTTTGGGGTGGATCGCCCATTTCCCGACCATGCCGAGGGTTGCAGAACGGCGCGCCTGCGCGCGGCAGCCTTCTTCGTCCGAGAAATCACCGAACGGTCCGTCCACAGGCAAAATGCCATGGGTGCGGCATGCGGCAACGATTGCGGTTTGTGCCCAATGCCATGGGTCGGACCAGTATTTATTGCCTTCATGCAGCATATAGTAATTTTCTTGCGTGCCGCCGATGCCGGTGGTTTGCATCCCCATGGAGGCTGCAAAATCGGCTGCACCGAGGCTCATTGCCTCCAAGCGGGGGGAGGACGCGGCGATTTCTTCTACATGGGCGATACCAGCAGCGGATTCGATGATCACTTCGAGTGCGATGCGTTTTGTACGGCCTTTTGCGGCCTCTACGGCCGTGACGAGCGCATCGACGGCGTAGACATCTGCTGCGCAACCGACTTTCGGGATCATAATTTGATCGAGGCGTTCGGATGCCTGCTCGAGCAGGTCAACAACATCGCGGTACCAGTAGGGCGTGTCGAGGCTGTTGATGCGCACGGACAGGGTTTTGTTGCCCCAATCAACGGTGTTGATTGCTTCGATCACATTGGCGCGGGCGATGTCTTTGTCGGTCGGGGCGACGCTGTCTTCGAGGTCGAGATTGATGACATCAGCGGCAGAGGCGGCCATTTTGGCAAACAGCTTGGTATTGGAGCCCGGGCCGAACAGCTGGCAGCGGTTGGGGCGGGCTGGGGGAGTGGGTTGGAGGCGAAAGCTCATGACTGCTGATCCTTATGGGACATAAAATGTCGTATAATTGCCCGATGGGGTTATAAAATTGCGCCTTTGGCTGCAAGGGTATTTTGCACACGCAGCAATTTGAAGCGTTGCACGATTTGTGCGTAGATAAGGCCAGATGTCGGAGATTTATGCGCCCAGATGGTGATATGCGGCAAATGTGCAATTGAATTGCGATGAATTTGCGGCAATCTGCGCGAAATTCATCCTCAAATGGAGATTCGGACCATGATCCAGACACCCTACCTGCTGTTTTTGGGCGATGCGCCTGACCAATTGGCTGCCAAAGTGGCCCAAGGGATCAAGGACTGGCGCCCGGAAAATGCTGTGGGGCAGCTGCGCATGGAAGGGTGCAAGGCCGACGTGGGATTGCAGGACATGACACTTGCCCATGCAAAGGCGGCAGGGGCCAAGACGCTGGTTATTGGTGTAGCCAACCGCGGCGGCTATATCTCGGCTGCTTGGAAAGAGGTGCTGATCGCGGCGCTGGCGATGGGATATGATCTGGCCTCGGGGTTGCACAACTTGCTGAATGAAGAAGAAGATCTGGTGGCAGCGGCGGCAGAACATGGCCGCACCTTGCATGATGTGCGGATTCCAACGGTCGAGTATCCGATTGCGAGTGGCGTCAAGCGGACGGGCAAGCGGGTACTGGCGGTCGGGACCGATTGTTCGGTCGGAAAGATGTATACGGCGCTGGCGCTGGATGCCGCAATGCGCGCGCGGGGAATGAAAAGCACCTTCCGTGCAACGGGCCAGACGGGGATTTTGATCACCGGCGACGGTGTGCCGCTGGACGCGGTTGTAGCCGATTTCATGGCGGGGTCGATCGAGTATCTGACGCCTGACAATGATGCGGATCACTGGGATGTGATCGAGGGGCAGGGCAGCCTGTTCCACGTCAGCTATTCAGGTGTGACGCTGGCGTTGATCCATGGGGGCCAGCCTGATGCCCTGATCGTCTGCCATGAGCCGACGCGCCCGCACATGCGCGGTTTGCCTGATTATAAAGTGCCGGAGATGTCGGCGATCCGTGATGTGGCGTTGACCCTTGCGCGGGTTGCCAACCCCGCCTGTCAGGTCGTTGGTTTTGCCGTGAACACCCAGCATATGTCCGACGCCGAGGCGAAGGCCTATCTGGAGGGTGTCGAGGCCGCGATGGGCTTGCCTGCAGTTGATCCGTTCCGCTTTGGGGCCGAGCGTCTGGCCGAGGCGTTGGAAGCGATTTGAACCCTTGCACCTGTAGTGGTTACGGGATTGAGTTTAAGGGAAAAATAAAGAAGCCGTCTGGTGAGGGCGTGCTTTGATTTGAGGGGACGGTATGCAGATTGAAGTGACGGCAGACGTGTTTCGCCTGGCGCAGGTTTTCACGATCTCGCGCGGGTCGCGGACCGAGGCACGGGTGCTGACTGTCCGGATCTCCGATGGCGGTCATACGGGCATGGGCGAATGTGTGCCCTATGCGCGCTACGGCGAGACGCTGGAGAGTGTGACTGCGCAGATTGAGGGGTTGTCCGGTGTGCTGACGCGGGATGCCTTGTACGATCTGTTGCCTGCGGGGGCTGCGCGCAATGCGGTGGATTGTGCGTTGTGGGATCTGGAGGCAAAGTGCCGTGGAAAAGCGGTGTGGGAGCTTGCAGGGCTTGCACCTTTGAAGCCCGAGATCACGGCTTATACTTTGTCGCTGGATATGCCCGAAAAGATGCGTGCGCAGGCGGCGGAAAACGCGTTTCGGCCCCTTCTCAAGATTAAACTGGGCACGCCTGATGACATGCCACGGCTTGAGGCGGTGCGTGCGGGCGCGCCTGACAGCACGATCATTGTGGATGCAAACGAAGGCTGGTCGGCGCAGGTTTATGCCGATCTTGCGCCGCATCTGGTGCGTCTTGGCGTAGCTTTGGTGGAGCAGCCTTTGCCCGCGGGAGAGGATGATGCGTTGATCGGGATGCAGCGCCCTGTGCCTGTCTGTGCGGACGAGAGCTGCCATGACCGTGGCAGTTTGCCCTCTTTGAAGGGCAAGTATGATATGGTGAACATCAAGCTGGATAAAACGGGCGGATTGACCGAGGCGTTGGCGCTGCGCGACGCGGCGCTGGCTGAGGGCTATGACGTGATGGTGGGCTGTATGGTCGGTTCGTCGCTGGCGATGGCGCCTGCGATGTTGGTGGCCCAAGGGGCCAGAATTGTCGATCTTGACGGGCCGCTGTTGTTGGCCGAAGACCGCGCTGCGGCGATGAAATTTGATACGGCTGGTGTGCATCCACCCAGCCCAGAGCTTTGGGGATAAGACCATGCGGACAGTTTATGTGAACGGCGAATACCTGCCCGAGAATGAAGCGACTGTTTCGATCTTTGATCGCGGTTTTTTGATGGCGGACGGTGTCTATGAAGTAACTTCTGTGCTGGATGGTAAGCTGATTGATTTTGACGGCCATGCCGTTCGGCTGAACCGATCGCTGGGGGAGCTGGATATGCGCAACCCGATCAGCAAGGAAGATTTGTTGGAGGTTCACCGCGAGTTGGTCCGTGTGAACGGGATTGATGAAGGGCTGATCTATCTCCAGATCACGCGCGGCTCGGACGGGGACCGTGATTTTGCCTTTCCCGATCCCGAAACAACCGAGCCGACGATTGTTTTATTCACACAGAACAAGCCCGGATTGGCGGACAGCCCTGCAGCCAAGCGCGGCGCAAAGATTATCAGTATCGAGGACATCCGCTGGGGCCGCCGTGACATCAAAACAGTGCAACTGTTGTACCCGTCTATGGGTAAAATGATGGCAAAGAAGGCGGGCTGTGACGATGCGTGGATGATTGAGGACGGATACGTCACAGAAGGCACGAGCAACAACGCCTATATCGTGAAGGGCAACAAGATCATCACGCGGCATCTGGGCAACGAGATTTTGCACGGGATCACCCGCGCGGCCGTGCTGCGTTTTGCGCGTGAGGCGCAGATGGAGGTCGAGGAGCGGTCGTTTACCATTGATGAGGCTAAGGAGGCGGATGAGGCATTTACAACATCTGCCAGTGCGTTTGTGATGCCTGTGGTCGAGATTGACGGCGTCGCGTTAGGCGAGGGGGTGCCGGGCAGTGTAGCGCTGCGCCTGCGCGAGATTTATCTGGACGAGATGCGCAAGGTGGCAGTTTAAGGCCTGCCCCTGATCAAATCAGAGGACGCGTCATAGGTTCACGGTCAACGTCGAGTTGGGCCATTTCGCACATTGCTTTGTAGTCTAGTATGTTAAGGGATCCCTTGCGCCATTCGGCGATGCCTTTTTCGCGCATGATTTTGAGCGTTTTATTGGTATGTACCAGCGAAAGACCCAGCGAATCCGCGAGGTCCTGTTGGCGGTAGGGCAGGGGCATTTCGGCCCCTTGCAGCATCCCCAGAGCGGCGGCGCGGTCAAACAGGCGAACAAAGGCCCGTGCGATCCGCGCTAGGCCGTCCAAGTGGCCGATAATAGCAAGGCTTTCGCCTAAAATATGCTCTTCTACCGCTGCGATCCAAGTCAGGTCAAAGGCGCGCTCGGGGTGGTCACGAAACATCGTCCAAAGCATTTTCCGGTCAAATACACAGAGCTTCATTTCGGTTGTCGCTTCGACAGAGTGCTGCATCTCTTTCATCACGCCAGCCTGTAGCCCGATGAAATCACCGGGCAGGACAAAATTGATGACGGTTCGGTCTCCGGTTTCGAGTGTCTTGTAACGTAGGCCCATCCCTTCAAGCACAGTATAAAGCTGGGGGCTGTTTGATCCTTCCATCATCAGGGTGGTCTGGGGCTCGACCTCAAGTTCTCCGGCCTTGAATTTCTGCATGAATCCTATCTCGCGTTCATCCAGCGGATCAAAGATCGACAGTGTTCTGAGAGGGCAGTTCACGCATTTCGTCGTCACAAGTAATTCCTCCGTGCTATGTCGTAGTTTAATGCGGCAGAGCGGGATATGTTCCAGACAGCACGAATGAATACACCAGAATCACGGTCAGACGCCGAAGATAGTTTGTTATCACCCGCTGCGCAGAGCGTCCCTGTTTTCCTTGTACAGGACACGGATGCGTTTATCGCGGAAGATATTTTAGGGTCACTCAAAGCAACCGGACCTTGCCGCGTGATTGATGTGCGGCATCCTCAAGATATCGCAACGGCTCTTGCCAGAGAGCCGCGCCTTACTGCTGCATTTCTGGAAATGGACTTTGGCAATGTAATGCTGCTGGACGGGGCGCAAACCTTGCTCAAGCATGGTGCGCATATCGTTCTGACCAAAGATCAGCAGGACGACGATCCTGTGCATAGTGCAGGTTGGAGCCTTTTGAATCGACCTTTCACCGAGCAGATGATCCACCGAATATTGGTCAACAACGGTCTGTTCAGCGGATAGCAGGCTACTTAATTGTGGCGCTGTGGCGCGGTGCGGTAACCGCTATTCCTTCACATTTTGTGCAAAGGAGGTTTTGAACGCATCTTTTTGTGCATCATTGGCGTCGGTTTGATAATTGGCTTTCCAGTCGTCCATGCTCATCCCGTAAAACAGCTCACGAGCTTCCATTTTGCCGATTTCGATGCCGCGCTCTGCGGCGGCTTCTTGGTACCAGCGGGACAGGCAGTTGCGGCAAAATCCGGTGAGGTTCATCATGTCGATGTTTTGGACATCGGTGCGGTCTTCCATCAGGTGCTTTTGCAAGCGGCGGAAGGCAGCAGCCTGAAGTTCGATCTCGGTCTGGGTGGGCGCAGTCATAGGTGGCTCCTTTGCGGTTCTGGTTGAAGATGGCGACGGGGGCGCGGGCGTCAAGGTGCAAGCTAGTGCCGCTTGTCACAAGATTGAAACTGTTTTCGGCTTTTAGTGGGGGCGGTCAAACGATATGGCTAGGAAAACGAGGGTATGTGTGCGCTAACATCACCCTGATATGGTCAAGAGGAGCGATATTATGAGACGCCAACGCAATGTTAAAATTCTGGCAACGCTGGGGCCTGCCTCTGACACCGTTGAGATGATCGGCCAGCTGCACAAAGCGGGCGCGGATGTGTTTCGCCTCAATATGAGCCATGGCAGCCATGACGAAATTCGCGCCAAGCATGCGATGATCCGCGAGGTCGAGGCGCAGACAGGTTCGACCATCGGGATACTGGCCGACTTGCAAGGCCCCAAGCTGCGGGTTGGTGTCTTTTCTGGTGACAGTGAAGAGCTGGTGGTGGGCGCGTCCTTCCGTCTGGATCTGGACCCCGCCGAAGGGGATGCCAGCCGTGTGTGCCTGCCACACCCCGAGATTTTCGCCGTGCTGGAAGAGGGCGCATCGCTGTTGGTGAACGATGGCAAGATCAGACTGCGCGTGCAAACTTGTGGCGCGGATTTTGCTGACTGTGAAGTTGTGACCGGCGGGACGATTTCGAACCGCAAGGGCGTGAACGTGCCGGATGTCGTGCTGCCGCTGGCGGCACTGAGCGATAAGGATCGCGCTGATCTGGAGTTTGTTTGCGAGTTGGGCGTCGACTGGCTGGCGCTGAGTTTTGTGCAGCGGCCGGAGGATGTGGACGAGGCGCGTGCGCTGGCCAAAGGGCGCGCGGCGATTCTGTCAAAGATCGAAAAGCCATCGGCGGTCGAGCGGTTTGACGACATTCTGGCCGTGAGCGACGGCATCATGGTTGCGCGTGGCGATCTGGGTGTCGAATTGCCCGTATCTGCCGTGCCGCCGATCCAGAAACGGCTGGTGCGACGTTGCCGCGCTGTCGGTAAGCCTGTGATCGTCGCAACCCAGATGTTGGAGAGCATGATCGAGAGCCCGATGCCGACCCGTGCCGAGGTGTCTGACGTGGCGACGGCGATCTATGAGGGTGCGGACGCGGTGATGTTGTCGGCAGAATCAGCTGCGGGCAGCTATCCCGTCGAGGCGGTTACCACGATGGACAATGTCGCGATGGAGGTCGAAAAAGACCCGACCTATACCCAGATTATCGAGAGCAGCCGCACCGCAACGCGATCCGGCATTGCGGATGCAATCGTTGCCGCTGCGCGCGAGATTGCGGAGACAACGGACGTAAAGGCGATCTGTTGTTTCACCCAATCGGGCACCACGGCGCTGCTGATTGCGCGGGAGCGTCCGCGTGTGCCAATCATCGCACTTACCCCCCTGAAGCGCACTGCGCGGCGGCTGGCGCTGAGCTGGGGAGTGAACTGTGTGCTGACAGAAGAGCTGGACCGTTTCAAGAAAGCGGTGGTCAGCGCGGCCCGTGCGGCGCGTGAAGAAGGCTTTGCGACAGAGGCGGATTTTGTGGTGGTGACAGCAGGTGTGCCGTTCAACGTACCCGGTAGCACCAATATCTTGCGTGTGGCCCCATGTGATGAGCGTTTGATTTTCGCGGCTGATCCAGAGTAACGTCTGGTTAACGTGAAGTCAGGAGATCATGCATGGACACGGATTTAGCGCTCGTTTTGGGTATTATCATTGCGGCATTGTCGGTTCCGTCAATCTTGTCAGCATTGTCGGACAAACGTGCGCCGCGGGCATCGGCGATTACGATTCTGATCGCGGGCGGCCTGATTGTTTTTGCTATTCAGGGAAAGCCGGGCGGCTATAACCTGCAAGAGATACCTGACGTGTTTGTAAACGTCATTGCCCGCTACATGCCCTAAGCGGCACGGGCCTGCTTATCCCCTATTGCGTTAGGGCGCGGAGCGTCCTATAGGCAGCATTCATTCCTGCGCGGCCGGCTCAAGTGGCATGCCGAGTGCGCGCTTCAACTGTAGACGACAGGAGACAGAAATGCCCAAGATGAAGACGAAGTCGAGCGCGAAGAAGCGCTTTAAGATCTCGGCGACCGGAAAGGTCATCGGTAGCCAGGCTGGGAAACAGCACGGCATGATCAAGCGGAGCAAGAAATTCATCCGTAACGCACGCGGCACGACAGCATTGTCCGAGCCGGATGCAAAGATCATCAAGGGCTTCATGCCCTACGACCGCTAAGGAGAGCCGATATGTCACGTACAAAAGGTGGTACAGTTACCCACGCCCGTCACCGCAAGGTCGTCAAGGCAGCAAAAGGTTATTACGGCCGTCGCAAGAATACCTTTAAGGTCGCGCGTCAGGCAGTAGACAAAGCCAATCAATACGCAACCCGTGACCGCAAGGTACGCAAGCGGAACTTCCGCGCATTGTGGATCCAGCGGATCAACGCGGCCGTTCGCATGCATGACGAGGCGCTGACATACTCGCGCTTTATCAATGGTCTGAACCTTGCCGGTATCGAAGTTGACCGCAAAGTTCTGGCTGATCTGGCCGTGAACGAGCCCGAAGCATTCGCTGCGATTGTTAAGCAGGCACAGGCGTCTTTGGCCGCCTAAGCTGCACTGCACGACACAAGATTTTGAAAGCCGCTCCTGTTTTGGGGCGGCTTTTTTCATGCGGTGTCGGCGCATCCGTCCTGCCTCAATTCACCTTTGATTAACCATAATCCTGCCCTGCACGCTGTTTATTTCTCTCTCTGACCGAAAGAGGGACCTGTCATGGCACGTATAAGTGAACTGCATTATTCAAACGCGCTGGCCACAAATTCCGGTGTGTCAGAGTTTTTGGAAGTGGCTTTGGGGCCGTTGGATGATCCGGCGGATTTTACCGTCTCTTTCTATCAGGATACGGGCGTATTGGGGTTTGAAATCACGCTGGATGATCCGCGTATCACCGTGACGACAGATCCTGACAACGGCGAGGTGATCTATGTCCTTTCTGCCGATAACCTGCCGATTTTGCTGACAGACCCTGATGGTGGCGGCGCGACTAATTTCGAGGCTTACGCCCTGACCGAAACCGGCACTACACCAGCGCAGGTTATTGATTTTTACGATATTGGCGGCGGAACGCAAAATATTACCGCGTTGTCAGGTGCGGCTGCGGGGGCTGTTTCGGATAACGTACAGCCGCCTACGGGGCCTCAAACGGCGACGACCACGATTCAGTGGAATCAGCCCAATCCGGATACCATTGTGTTCGAGACGATTTCGGCTGGAGATACGGGGGTTGCGTGTTTCACAACAGGGACGATGATTGACACACCAGACGGCCCGCGCCTGATTGAAAGCCTTCAAAAAGGCGATCTGGTAGAAACACTGGACCATGGTCCACAGCCCGTGCGCTGGATCGGGATGCGCACTGTTGCGGGCGTTGGTGATCTGGCGCCTATCAAAATAGCTGCGGGAACCCTAGGCGCCCTGCAAGATACGCTTGTCTCGCCCCGTCATCGCATTTTGGTCAGTGGGTGGCGCGCTGAATTGCTCTTTGGTGCTGATGAGGTGCTGATTGCCGCCAAGGATTTGGTGAACGACCAGACAGTCCGGCCTGCGTCTTGTGCGCGGGTTACTTATATTCACCTGCTGTTTGACGATCACCAGATCGTCGAAACCCAAGGCATGCTGAGCGAGAGCTTTTTGCCGGGGGGATATATTGTTGATGCGACGGCATCACAGACCCGAGAAGAGTTGTTGAACCTGTTTCCGGACCTTAGATCGGGCACAGAGGGGTATGGCCCTGCTGCGCGCCGTATCTGCACCGGTAAAGAGGCCGAACTGATAATGATCGACGCAATCTAGTCGCGCGGGGGCGGCAGCTTGTCTGCTGTGGGCAGGCCTTCTGCGATCACGTGGAAGGGCTGCTGGTCACAGGTAAAGATTGCCATTTCCGGCCCTGTATAGGCCTTTGGATCATCCAGTGTGCCGACCTTGAGCACGAGCAGAGGGCGACCGGGAAGGCGGGTGAGCAAATGCGTGCCGCAATTGCCGCAAAAATCGCGTGTGCGGGGCGTTTCCAGATCACTGCGACTGAACTGCTGCGGGATGCCTTTGGTGTAGTTGAACGCGTCTTCGGGAATCATCATGAAATAGTTGGGACCGCCGCCCGAGATATACTGGCATTCGCGGCAATGGCATTGCGCCTGCCAAACAGGATCTGCATGCGTTTCATAAGTGATATCGCCACAATAGCATCGGCCCGTCTGTGTCATCCCACTGTGTCCATCTGATTGTATCCGAGGTGGCTCAGGCTAGGGCGTGCGGTGCTGATCTGTCTAGCAGAATTTGTTAGAAAAGGCGTGATAGGGATGATTTCGCAGTTGGGCTTCGTCGTTGCCGCTGATACAGTATACCTACTAAATGATGTAACTTTGGAACGGGTAGCCACATGAACTTGACGCGACTGGTGTATTACAGCCAACGGAACCCGTCAGAGAGCCTTGATATCGAGGCGTTGATTGAGACGTGCCAGCGTAACAATGGCCGCATGAATGTATCGGGCTTGCTGCATTACAACGGCGACCATTTCTTGCAGGTCCTTGAGGGTGGTCGCGTTGAGGTTTCGGCCCTGTATCATCGCATTGCGCGCGACACGCGGCACAGCAATATCATCCTGATGGGCTGCTATGACGTGCGTGAACGGATGTTCCCGCGCTGGTCGATGGGTCTGCACCAAGGCATGGATGCGCAGACGCGCGAAATCTACATGCGTTATTTCGCAACGGACGACGTGAACCCAGAGACGGTCAACGTCGAAAGCCTGCTGGATGTTCTGCAAGACCTCTCGGTTGAACTGACGTAATCTGGACTAGCCTCGCCGCTGGCGGCGCTTTTCCTGCGACAGCCGCGCCTGAGCGCGAATCTGTTCCGCCTCGGCAGTACTGGTGCGGCGACGCATTTTCCTGATTTCAGAAGTGAGCATATCAATTTGCCGCGCTGTGCGTTGCTCGGCCTGATTGCGGGCATAGACGTATCCCACTGTGCCAGCCGCGAGCATTGCCAGCAGAATAATCAAAAACCGAAGCAGCAGCGCAAGGCTCATCCGTTCGTCTCCTCACGGCGCAGAACGCGGAAATCAACGCGGCGGTTTTCAGGCGCATCGGATAGGACGTTTGGGTCAAATGGCACGCGGGTGCCAAAGCCGATGGCCTCAAGCTGGTCCTCGGTGGCGCCCATCGCCACCAGCCGCGACATGGTTGCTTCCGCGCGCTGCCAGCTCATCTGGAAATTCGCAATTTCGGGCCCTGTACTGTCGGAGTGGCCTGCAACCATCAGGCGCGCATCGGGGCAGTTGTTGAGCCCCTCGACCACGTTGCCCAGAACAGGCGCGTCTTCGTCTGGCAAGCGTGCGCTGGCCAGATTGAAGGGCAGGGTGACGCCGCGCACGAGGCTGGCCAGTTCGGTTACGCAGTCGGCTTCAATTGTGGCGGTGGCCGAGGTCTCGACCGGTTCAGCAACCGCTTCCTGTGCAATTTCCTGAACGGCGGCAGAGGTCAATGCGTCAAGCGTAGAGGACACACCCCCTGTTGCGCGCGTGACGGTTTCGGTCTGGTAAAACAGATCTGTGTTGGCGGCCTGAGCGGCCTCTTGCACCGCAAGGCTCTGGGACAGGCGGCTCTGTTGTAGCGCACGCAGTGTTGTTTCGCCCAACTGCTCGTCTGACTGCTGGGTCTTCGCCACGTTTACGGCGACGAATTCTGGTGCAGCGGCAGGTGCAATGACGGGGGCGGCAGCCAGTACTGGAACGGGGGACGAGGGCTGCGCATTTGTCGCTGTTTGCAAAGCCTGATCAACCTGACGGGTCATATCAAAGCCAACGGCAATTATACCGCCTACCAAAACCAGTCCGACCACCGCACTGGCGACAATGGCCTTGCCGGGTCCGCGTTTGTTGCGCGACAGACGCTCTGCATTGGCGAGAGAGAATCCCGCTGCCCTCAGGCGTTGCATTTCAGCCGTTTTCGATTTTTCAAACATCTAGTGTCTCCGACGTAATTCTCTTTGGCACAACATGCTCTACGGGTAAAAAGTAACGTAAGTTCCAGTCTCGCCATGCTCGATAGACAGCTGGATGCGCAGCAATGATGCGGTTTCGCGGATCATTGCTTCGTTATCGGCAAGCGACAGGCCTGCATTTTCATCGGTCAATGAGACGGTCAGCCCCAACTCCCGCACTGTGTGCTGAAGGACGCTTTTGAGACGATGTGAATACATCACAGGCTGCATGTCTGCTCCGATTGACCAAAGGTGCCGCTGGGGCATTTCTATACTGTACTACTCAATATTGTAGGGGGCCACCCTTGATCCCACTAGTTATGGAGAGTTTTTTATTTTTTTTGCGGCCCGCCCGACGGGCCGCGGGGCTGGACGCATTTTCTTCGTCTTGATGGCGCGGATATGTCTGTGCGGCTGGACGGGTTGCGTTTGGCGGCGGTTCTGGTAGCAGGTTTGCAACTTCTGAAGGACGCGCATGATATGGACGATCTCAAGCAAAAATACCTGAGCCAGATTGCAAATGCAGCCGATGAGGCCGGATTGGAAGACATCCGTCTGGCCGCTGTGGGCAAGAAGGGCGAAGTCGCGCTCAAGATGCGCGAACTGGGCAAGATGACACCCGAGGAACGTCAGGTGGCAGGCCCTTCGCTGAACGCTTTGAAGGACGAGATCAACTCGGCGTTGGCAGCGAAGAAGGCGGCGCTGGGCGATGCCGCGCTGGACGAGCGTTTGCGCAGTGAGTGGCTGGATGTGACGCTGCCCTCACGCGTGCGGCCTGCGGGGACGTTGCACCCTGTGTCTCAGGTCACCGAAGAGCTGACAGCGATCTTTGCCGAGATGGGGTTTTCCGTGGCTGAGGGGCCGCGCATTGATACCGATTGGTACAACTTCGATGCGCTTAACATCCCCGGCCATCACCCCGCGCGCGCCGAGATGGACACGTTTTACATGGCGCGGGCCGAGGGGGACGCGCGCCCGCCGCACGTCCTGCGCACGCACACCAGCCCCGTGCAAATCCGCACGATGGAGGCCGAAGGAGCGCCATTGCGCATCATCTGTCCCGGTGGTGTGTATCGTGCCGATTACGACCAGACCCATACGCCGATGTTCCATCAGGTCGAAGGGCTGGCGATCGACAAGGATATCTCGATGGCAAACCTCAAATGGGTGCTGGAGGAGTTCTTTGCCGCGTTCTTCGAGATTGACGGCATCAAGACCCGCTTTCGCGCCTCGCACTTCCCGTTCACCGAGCCATCGGCAGAGGTGGATATCCAATGCTCATGGGTCGACGGGCAGCTGCGCATCGGTGAGGGCGATGGTTGGATGGAAGTTCTGGGTTCCGGCATGGTCCACCCCAAAGTGCTGCACGCTGGCGGGATTGATCCCGACATCTGGCAGGGCTTTGCCTTTGGCATGGGGATCGACCGTATTGCGATGTTGAAATACGGGATACCCGATTTGCGCGCGTTCTTTGATTCAGATCTGCGTTGGCTGCGGCACTATGGGTTCGCGAGCTTGGATCAGCCGAATTTGCATGGTGGGTTGAGTAGGTGAGTGGACTGCTAGCCGAACTGTGGGGTATTATTGAGCCGGTTCATCAGTTTCTCAGTGCTGTCGCAATATCTCTTGTAACTGCTCTACTTGTTGCAATGTTTCAGCCACGCGTCAAAATTACGTGGGGCTCAACAAACATGAGTTTTCACAAGTTCAAACTTGACCCAGAGAATGAGCCAATAGTTATTTCGACTGAAAAGTTATTTATTCAGAACACTGGACGGAAAGCGGCGGCTGGCATTGAACTGATACTCAATGATATACCAAGCAGCTACACTATTTGGTCTCCTCGAGAGCATACTTCAAAAGCGCTAGAAAAAGGTGGTTTTTCTATCCTGATTCCGACTCTTGCTCCGAGGGAACTCCTAATTGTAGATCTGATAGATATTGACCGCCGAAATCTGCAACTGATAGCGGTAAACTGTCCCGATACCTTGACGAAACAAGTAAGATTTTTAGCGCAGCGACAGTTTGGAACACCCGTAAATGCAGCTGTAGCATATCTAATGTTTGCAGGATTTGTTGGAACAATTTACGTTATTCTAAATCTGCTTTCTGGAGGGCAGTAAAATGAAATTCACTCTCTCTTGACTCAAAGAGCACCTCGACACCACGGCTTCGGTCGATGAGATCACCTATGCCCTGACCGATCTGGGTCTGGATACCAGTTGCCAAGGCTCAATCTAGGGGTGATGGCACTGGAAGCACGCTCAGAGCTTGAGTGGGACTAGGCTACAAACAGACCCACAGTTTTGTGACGTGACACTGCGATCTTTGGGGCTAACCTCGCGCTATGAAACTCGCCCTCTTATTTCTCGCCCTCCTTCTCCTTCCCGCCATCGGGCCTTGGAAATCTGACTGTGGGGGTGACGTGCCTTGTGCGCTGGGCGAGTGGTCTTATCACTTGCTTGCGCCTGACGAGTGGGACGGGGAGGCGGCTTTGCCTGTATTGTTGCATTTCCACGGTTGGGGGCGGCAGGGGGATTTGATCGTCAAGCATTCCCGCATCGCGACCCATACGCGCAACCGTGGTGTGCTGCTGCTGGCCCCCAATGGCTTGGGCCGCACGTGGGATTTTCGGCGCGAAGGCAGTGCCGATGTGGATTTTGCCGCTGCGGTGATCGAGGATGCGGCGGGTATGTATCCGATTGATCGCGACCGCATCTATATCTCGGGGTATTCCTACGGCGCTGCGATGGCGTGGCGCTATGCCTGTGACAATGGTTGGGACGTCGCCGCCTTGCTGGCCATTGGTGGCAGCTTGCCGCAGGACACTGATTGCGCCACTGCGCCACAAAGCGTGCGGCATGTTCACGGGCTGGCTGATACGGTGATGGATTTTCCGTTGGGGCCTGACGGTGATGTGACCTATCCCGTGGCACTATGGCGTGACAGCTTCGGCTGTGGTGACGCGCCCCGTCTTGAGGAATGGCAAGCCGTTGAATGGCTGACGCTGGAACGGCGCACATGGGAATGTGATGGTGGGACAGTCACGCTGGACCTGCACAGTGGCGGGCATTTCATCCCTCACGGTTGGATCGGCTGGCAGTTGGACCAACTGGCAGGGCGCGCACCGCGATATCCGTGAAGGGCGTTGAATATGGGGCCATAAGGCGTTACCCAAACGCCAATCGCCGCCCAAAGGACGCCTGCTATGAAATTCACTCTCTCCTGGCTCAAAGAGCACCTTGATACCACGGCTTCCGTGGACGAGATCACCTATGCCCTGACCGATCTGGGTCTGGAAGTTGAAGGCGTCGAAGACCGCGGTGCCAAGCTGCGCGATTTTACATTGGGTTTCGTGAAATCCGCTGAAAAGCATCCAGATGCGGACCGTTTGCGCGTGTGTCAGGTAGAGACGGACGAGGGCCTGCAGCAGATTATCTGCGGGGCGCCCAACGCGCGCGAGGGGATCACTGTGGTGATCGCCAAGCCCGGTGTTTATGTGCCAGGCATTGATACGACGATTGGTGTGGGCAAAATCCGCGGGATCGAAAGCTTTGGCATGATGGCCTCCGAGCGGGAGCTGGAACTGTCCGAAGAGCATGACGGCATTATCGAGCTGCCCTCGGGCAATGTTGGCGACAGCTTTGTTGATTGGCTGGCCGAAAATGATCCGGCTAAAGTGGACCCTGTGATCGAGATTGCGATCACGCCCAACCGTCCCGACGCACTTGGCGTGCGCGGGATTGCGCGTGATCTGGCCGCGCGCGGGCTGGGCAAGCTGAAAAATCGCGATGTAGCGGCGGTTGAGGGGGCATTCCCCTGTCCCGTAAGCGTCAGCATTGACGAAGACACGCTAGAGTATTGCCCCGTTTTCTATGGCCGTGTTATTCGCGGTGTCAAAAATGGCCCCAGCCCTGCATGGTTACAGGACAAGCTGCGCGCGATTGGCCTGCGGCCCATCAGCTTTTTGGTCGATGTGACGAATTTCTACACTTACGACCGGAACCGCCCGCTGCACGTGTTTGATGCAGACAAGATCGCGGGAAACGCGCTGCGGGTACACCGTGCCAAGGGCGGCGAAACGCTGGTGGCGCTGGATGACAAGGAATACACGTTCCAGCCCGATATGACGCTGATCTCGGATGCGAACGGCGTCGAGAGCATTGCAGGCGTGATGGGGGGGCTGCCCTCTGGCGTGACGGAAGAGACCGTGAATGTATTTGTTGAGGCGGCCTATTTTGATCCGGTGCGCACGGCCTATACGGGCCGCGCGCTCAAGATCAATTCGGACGCGCGGTACCGTTTTGAGCGCGGGATCGACCCTGAGTGGACCCCCTACGGGATCGAACATGCTACGCGCATGATCCTTGATCACGCGGGTGGTGAGGCATCCGAAGTTGTTGTGGCTGGCAAGGTGCCTGACACCAGCCGTGCCTATCGTTTGAACGCAAAGCGTGTGATCTCGCTGGTGGGGATGGATATTCCGGAGGCCGAACAGCGCCAATCGCTGACTGCACTGGGGTTCCGCCTGGAGGGCGACATGGCCCATGTCCCCAGCTGGCGCCCCGATGTGCAGGGCGAGGCCGATCTGGTGGAGGAAGTGGCGCGTATTGCATCACTGACCAAGCTGGAAGGGCGGCCCCTGCCACGTTTGACAAGCGGCGTGCCGCGCCCCGTCATGTCGCCCGCGCAACGGCGCGAAGTGGCCGCACGGCGCACGGCCGCCGCGCTTGGGTATCATGAATGCGTGACCTACAGTTTCATCGACCAACCTTCGGCGGCACTGTTTGGTGGGGGGACCGATACGACGCGTTTGGAAAACCCGATCAGCAATGACATGAGCCATATGCGCCCCGCGCTGTTGCCCGGTTTGTTGCAGGCAGCTGCGCGCAATCAGGCACGCGGCTTTTCCGATATGGCATTGTTCGAAGTGGGGCCTGCGTTTAGCGGCGGTGAACCTGGTGAGCAGCACATGCTGGTGACAGGCCTGTTGGTCGGGCGCACCGGACCCAAGGATGTTTTGGGGGCGTCACGTGATGTGGACTTGTTTGACGTCAAAGCGGACGCCGAAGCGGTATTGGCCGCTATGGGTGCGCCTGCCAAAGTACAAATTTTGCGCGGTGCGTCTGAATGGTGGCACCCTGGTCGCCATGGCATGATCTGTCTTGGTCCGAAAAAGGTGCTGGGCGTTTACGGCGAAGTACATCCGCGTGTATTGGCTGCGATGGATGTGAAGGGGCCTGTGATGGCCTTTACCCTCTGGCCTGCCGAAGTGCCTCTGAAGCGCAAGGCAGGCGCTACGCGGCCTGCGCTGCGGATCAGTGATTTGCAGGCGGTGGAACGTGATTTCGCCTTTGTTGTTGATGAAGAAGTCGAGGCGGCGACGCTGGTGAATGCTGCGATGGGTGCAGACAAAGCCCTGATCGAGGATGTTCGGGTATTTGACGAATTTTTAGGCGGTAGTCTGGGGGAGGGGAAGAAATCACTGGCCCTGACGGTACGGATGCAGCCTGTCGAGAAGACTCTCAAGGATGCGGATATTGAAGCGGTTGGCGCCAAAGTGATCGAGAAAGTAACCAAGGCCACGGGTGGCGTGCTGCGCGGATAAACGCAGGCCGCGCGCGTGTTGTGGGTGCGGGATTGAGTTTAAAGGAAAAATAAAGAAGCGGGGCTGTGCTGGCCTGCCAAGGAGCTACAGATGTTGAAAGTGTATTTGTCGGGTGAGATTCATACCGATTGGCGCGAACAGATTACCGAAGGAGCGGCGGGGCTTGATGTTGTGTTCTCGGGGCCTGTGACAGACCACGCGGCGAGCGATGATTGTGGCGTGGCGATTCTGGGCGCCGAAGCGGATAAATTTTGGCATGACCGCAAAGGGGCGCAGATCAATGCAATCCGCACGCGCAAGGGGATTGCCGATTCGGATGTGGTTGTTGTGCGGTTTGGTGAGCAGTACAAGCAGTGGAATGCGGCTTTTGACGCCGGCTATGCCGCGGCGCTGGGAAAATCGTTGATTATCCTGCACGGGCCGGATCATGCTCATGCGCTGAAAGAGGTGGATGCGGCGGCCCTTGCTGTTGCCTCCGAGCCGTCGCAGGTGGTGGATATTTTGCGCTATGTTTTGACAGCAAAGCTGCCGTAATGCGGTTGGTTGCTTTGGTGATGTGGGTTTTGGTTGCAACAACGACCGTTGCTGCGGCGCAAAGCTACTCCAAGGCAGCACAATATTTGATTGCAAAAGAGATCAGGGCAGGCTGCCCTGCTGGTGGTCGGTTTGCTGCTGCGGGAGCGGTTGAGCGGGACCTGAACGGTGACGGGCGCAAGGATCTGATCCTGTCTCATGACCGTTTGAGCTGTAAGGGTGGCAGCAGCATCAGCAAGTCTTGTGGTATGCAGGTTTGCACTGTGAAAATCTATCTGCGGCAGGGCAAGCTGCTTAGGCAGAAAATGGATTTTCTAGGGGGCGGCGTGACTTTGGGACCGACCAACGTGCCGGTTATTTCAGGCTATGCCCATGGCGGTGATGCTTGGGCGATCCGGTGGAACGGGCGCACATTTCGTTAGGCTGGCTGGCTGGCCCTGATGCCTTTGACGACGAGTAACGCGCCGACGCCGATCAGACCCAGACCGCTCAGCTTGTCTATGTTGATGCGTCCGCTTGCACGCAATACCAAGCGGCGTGCAAGCATCGCGTAGGCCCAAATGCTGGCGGCATCCAGTGTGATAAAGACAGCCCCGTAGATCAAAGACTGTACAATGATAGAGTGTTCGGGCGAGATAAAGCCAGGAAACAGGGCGATGAAGAATACGATTGCCTTGGGGTTAGTGACACAGGCGAAAAAGCCTGCCCAAAAGGCGGTGACACCGCTGTCTTGTGGGGGTACCTCTGGTGATGTTGCGGGTGCTGTGAAGCTTTTCCAGCCCAGATAAATCACGAATAGACCGCCTGCGATTTGCAAAAAAGGCAGTATAAATTCAGCCAGCCCGATCAGCGCCTGAAGGCTTGCGACTGCGATCACGATATGGACAGCCGAGCCTAGGGCATCGCCCGATATCGTGAGTGCTGCTGCGCGGTTGCCATAGCGTACAGCCTGTGCCGAGGCCAATGCACAAGACGGTCCTGGCAAGCCAACAATTAGAGCTGTAGCCGCGATAAAGCTGAAGAAGAGAACTGGATCCATCGTGGGCACCTTGCGTTTATCAAGGTACCCACAATCGGTCCAATGCAGGTCAGGCGCAACCCCTAGGCGCGGGGCGGGATGACTAGACCTTTTTGCACTGCTGGTCGCGCGGTGAACCGATCAAGATAAGCTACGAGGTTCTTGTGATCTTCCCACCCGACAGCGTCTTTCACGCCGTAGAAATCAAGTGCGCGCAGCCATGGGGCAATGGCGATATCGGCCACGGTATAGTGCGTCCCCGTGATCCAGTCTTGGCCAGCCAGCTCGAGGTCGAGAACAGCCAGCAGACGCTTGGCTTCGCCCAGATACCGCTGCTGAGGGCGTTTGTCCTCCCACTCGGCACCTGCGAATTTGCTGAAAAAACCAAGTTGCCCCAGCATCGGGCCAAGGCCTCCCATCTGGAACATCAGCCATTGGGTCGCTTTCGCTTTGTCGGTTGCCGTCTCGCCCAGCAGCTTTCCCGATTTTTCGGCGAGATAAAGCAGGATTGCGCCGCTTTCGAACAGGCCGATGGGTGTGCCGTCAGGCCCGTTGGGATCAACGATGGCAGGGATTTTATTGTTGGGGTTGAGAGAGAGAAACGCGGGGCTTTTTACATCCGCATCTGACAGGGTAACGGTATGGGGCTCATAGGATAGGCCTGTTTCTTCTAGCGCGATAGAAACCTTTACACCGTTGGGCGTCGGAAACGAATAAAGCTGGATAATGTCGCTATTTGCAGCGGGCCATCTTTTGGTAATCGGAAATGCCGTTAGGTCAGCCATTTTGAAACTCCTTCTCTGATATGCAGTAAAATAGGGAGTTTTCCCCATCATAACAGTCTATCCATGGTGCGCGCATGTGATATCTTATGTGCGACGGTGTAATGGGTGGGAAAACCTGCGGCCGGAAAATGTAGTACAAGGGACGAATACAATGATGAACGAATTCAAGGACTTTATCGCCAAGGGCAATGTCATGGACATGGCTGTTGGTATCATTATCGGTGCAGCATTCACGGCGATTGTATCATCGCTGGTGGGCGATCTGATCAATCCGATTATCGGCCTGTTCATGGGCGGGATCGATTTCACGAACAACTATGCCGTTCTTAGCGGTGATGTAGCTGAAGGTGCATCGCTGGAAGCGGCCCGTGAAGGTGGCGCTGCTGTCTTTGCCTATGGCTCGTTCATCATGGCGATCATCAACTTTCTGATCATTGCATTTGTTGTGTTCATGCTGGTCAAGCAGGTCAACAAGATCAAAGATGCAACGACCAAGGAAGAAGAAGCAGTTGAAGAAGCACCAGCAGGCCCAACACAAGAAGAGCTGTTGGCAGACATTCTGGCGGCACTGAAAAAAGCATAAGGCTTTTGTTGTAGAAATGATGAGGGGGTCGCAGTGATGCGGCCCCCTTTGTCGTTTATTTGAGCGCCAGTGCGGGGGAGATAACATCGATCCCCAGTGCTTTGCCGACTGCATAATAGGTCAGTTGGCCCGCATGGACGTTGAGACCTGCAAGCAGGTGCTTGTCATCGGCGCAGGCTTTTTTCCAACCTTTGTCGGCGAGGGCCAGCATGAATGGCATCGTGGCGTTACCAAGCGCGATGGTCGAGGTGCGGGCCACGGCGCCTGGCATGTTTGCCACGCAGTAGTGCATGATGCCGTCCACATCATATATCGGGTCTTGGTGTGTGGTGGCGCGCGATGTCTCGAAACAACCGCCTTGGTCGATGGCGACGTCTACGAGGGCGGCACCGGGTTTCAGCTCGGACAGTTGGGCGCGTGTGATCAGTTGTGGGGCTGCAGCACCGGGGATAAGGACCGCACCGATGATGAGGTCAGCCTGACGGGCCAGCTCGATCGTGTTGCCCGCAGAGGCGAAGCTGGTTTTGAACACACCAGAGAATGCATCATCAAGATAACGCATACGCGGCAGCGAACGGTCGAGCACTGTGACGTCTGCGCCCATGCCAGCAGCAACGCGGGCCGCGTGCGTTCCAACGACGCCGCCACCGATCACTACAACGCGGGCGGGGCCGACACCCGGTACGCCGCCCATGAGCACACCGCGCCCGCCATTGGCCTTTTGCAGGGTCCAGCTCCCTACTTGGGGGGCGAGTTTTCCTGCGACTTCGGACATGGGCGCCAGCAGTGGCAGGCCGCCTGCGCTGTCGGTTACCGTTTCATAGGCGATGCAGGTGGCACCAGAGGCGAGCAGATCCTTGGTCTGCTCCGGGTCAGGTGCGAGGTGAAGATAGGTAAACAGAACCTGCCCCTCGCGCAGCATCTTACGCTCGCCTGCCTGTGGCTCTTTCACTTTCACGATCATATCGGCAGCGGCGAAAACCTCGGGCGCGGTGCCGAGGATTTCGGCCCCTGCTGCGATGTAATCCGCGTCTTCAAATCCTGCACCCGTACCTGCGCCTGTCTCGATGACAACGCTATGGCCGTGCTTTACAGCTTCGAACGCGGCGTTCGGCGTCATGCCAACGCGGAATTCTTGTGGTTTGATCTCTTTTGGGCAACCGATTTTCATAGAAATTTTCCTCCTCCGATGATTGGCTGACACATACGCCTGCTGCGTCACATTTTCAGACGATTTCCTCTCGCCAAATGATGCCTGATTAGAATAATCTGCTATGGAATGGTTCTTTCACGCAAAAGGCTTGCGCATATGTTGGATAGTATAGATCGAAAGCTGCTTGCCGCGCTGCAAAAACGGGGGCGGATGTCGAATGCGGAGCTGTCCGATCAGGTGAACCTGTCTCCTTCTGCGTGTCATCGTCGCGTGCAGCGGCTGGAGGCCGAGGGTTATATCCGAGATTACGTCGCTCTCCTGGACCCGCGCAAGTTGGGCGTGCCGACGACAGTATTTGTCGAGATTACGTTGCAGGGGCAAGCGGACGAGGTGTTGGAGGCTTTCGAGAAATCGGTGGCGCGGATACCGGATGTGCTGGAGTGTCATCTAATGGCGGGGTCGGCTGATTACCTGCTTAAGGTTGTGGCCGAGGATACCGAGGATTTTGCGCGCATTCACCGGCAATATCTGGCGCGCTTGCCGGGTGTGGGGCAGATGCAGTCGAGTTTTGCCCTGCGAACTGTGTGCAAGACCACCGCGCTGCCTGTTTGAAGAAATGCTGGCTTAGAACCTGCGCGAAAGAGCCAAACCGCATGCACGCTCGGTCGCGTCAAACAACGCGACGTTTGAGGATGTCTTGGCGAAGCTGCAAGTGAGTTTCGGGACAATACCGCCCAGACTCAAGCGGCTGTTAAAGACCGTGACCGAGACATCGGCAAAGCTGTCGTGGCGCGAAAAACCGATGTCGGTGTTAAAGCGGCGCTGGCCTGCAAGCACGCGGCCCGAAATTTCGTACCCGCCGCGAAAGGCGCGGCTGGCCTGTGCTGTCGCAGCAAGGCTGGTAAAGCCCAAGGCTCTGCGCGCGGCATCTGCATGCACGGCCTGTACGCCAAAGCGCAACGACAGTGCAGGGTTGGGTGTGCGTGAATAGCCCAGATCCAGTAATGTGCGCAGGCCGTCATTGGCTGGGTTCTGCTGCATTTTGAGCATTGAAAACTGGAGAGTGCCGTCGATCTGGCGCCCCTGTGCTAGGGGCGTTGCGGCAAAGATCGTTACGCCTGTGCGGCTGTAATCGCCCTTCTCGCGCTGCCGCTCCAGATGAAAGATGCGGGTGCTGAAATCAGTTGTTCGGGTATTGGTGGCAAAGGTCAGGCCCAGCTCTGTTTCCGTCTCGGCGCTGTAGAGGGCCGAATAGAGGTGGCGTGCGGCGCGCCAGTCTAGCGTTATGCGCCCTTTTGCACCCAGATTGCCGCGCACATAGCCGCGCAAGCCGATCTGGCCCGCCCATCCGGAAATGCGGCGGCTCTCGGGGGCGATCTGCCCTTCGCCCAACACGCCCCCTGACAGGGTGGTATTGTCTGTGCCTTGGTTCAGGTTGGTGGTGGGGTTGAAGCCGAAGATCAGGCTGATGCCGACAGGACGTTCCGATACAATGCGGCGCAATACAGCGGTATAGAGGGCGCGGCTATCGGCGCTGGGCGCGCGTTCTTTGAGTATTTCAAACTGGTATTGCGCAGCCGCCATTTGGCCGTCGAGGATGAGAGCATAGCCCAGCTCTTCTCGCACTGCGATGTCGCGGGGACGGGCCCGCAAGAGATCACGCAGGATCTCGATGGCGGGCTTGTACTCTCCGGATGCGCGCATGATGCGCGCTTGATTGAAGTCAGTCTGTGCCTGTGGTGCCTGTGCAAATGCCCCGCCCGAAAGGGCCAGCCAAAGCGCGGCTGACACACTAGCAAGGCGGGGGAATAGCCGTCTGCCCCGCAAGATCAATTAGCGACACCAACCAGACCGCCTGCAACGGTGGTTGTGCTATCGCGTCCGTGGAAGGTGGCAATCACGCCCTCGCTGCCGATCTGACCATCGAGGCTGGTTTGCACGGTGCCCGACACAGTATTGTTGCCGAAAACTGTCCGTCTTAGGCTGTAGTCCACCGTTGCGGTGCCTGTCACGGCTTGGCCGTTGATCTGGCCGTCGACATCCAGATCGGATGTGTTGCCTGTCAGTGTCCCGTTGTCGAAATCAGCGGTCAGCGTGGCGCGGCCTTCGCTTGCTCTGCTGCCGCGCAGGCCGTTGATGAACAGGCTGCTGCGCTCAACCTCGGCTGCGACCTGATAGTTGTAACGCGTATCATACGTGACAGTGCCGCCTGTTACAGGTTCGCCAACGGCAGCGCCGTCCTCAATCCCTGCGAGGGCCACGATCTGGCCGCGTCTGGGGTTGGTACCTGTTGCATAGGCGACCAAGCCTACCTCGGATGACGTGACAGATCCGTTCGAGACATTGTCCAACGATGTATCAATTGCGCCCGAAGACACCGTCGCGGTCCCGCTGGCCGTAATATTGTCTGCCAAATTCAGGTTTGATCCACAGGCCGAGAGGGCCAGCGCCATTGCCAAAGAAGCTGGGACGACCAGCGCCGATTTGATTGATTTGAGGTGCGTCATCAGCAGGGTTCCTGTCGTTTAATATTTGAAATCGCGTGTATAATGCCCTGCCGGATTTTTGTACGCCCGTTGGGACAGGTGGTGCATTTGCGTGCTTGGGCTTGCACGAAAAGCACAGTCATAGGTTGAGCGGGGTTCTAAGACGCCCGTGATGAGGTGTAAAAAAACCCCGCCGTCACAGGGACAACGGGGTGATTTATTCTTACGCTTCTAACGAGGGGCTGATTTACATCATACCTTCGCGCTGGAGCTTTTTCCGTGCCAGTTTCCGGGCGCGGCGGATCGCTTCGGCTTTCTCGCGTGCTTTTTTCTCGGAAGGTTTCTCGAAATGCTGCTTGAGCTTCATTTCACGAAACACACCCTCGCGCTGAAGTTTTTTCTTCAGGGCGCGCAGCGCTTGATCGACGTTGTTATCACGAACACTAACCTGCATGTGGTTTTCACCACCTTTCTAGTTTGAAGTTGCAAGGATTTGCAGGAAGTGGCGCTATAGCAAAGACGTGCTATATTGTCCAGTGTCGCGAGCCCTTAGGAGAGACGCCATGACAAATACCGCTACACCGCCCCGTACATCGCCCAAAGACCTGCTTGTGCAGGCGGCTATGATGCATGTGCCATTTGATGGCTGGTCGCAGGCGACCTTTGACGCGGCAATTGACGATTCGGGGGTTGAGCGTGCGGTGGCCGAGAGCGTTTGTCCGCGCGGCGCTGTGGATCTGGCGCTGCACTATCACGCGCTTGGTGATGCCGCGATGCTGGCGCGATTGGCCGAGGCCGATCAGGAGGAGATGAAATTCCGCGATCGTGTGGCCGCCGCTGTTCGCTTCCGTCTGGAAGCGGTTGAGGACAAGGAAGCGGTGCGCCGTGGTACAACACTGTTTGCGTTGCCAATGTACGCGCCCGACGGTGCCAAGGCGATCTGGGGCACGGCGGACGCGATCTGGAACGCGTTGGGCGATACCTCTGACGATGTGAACTGGTATACCAAACGTGCAACGCTGAGCGGGGTCTATTCCTCGACGGTGTTGTACTGGTTGGGGGATAGCAGCGATGGCCATGCGGACACATGGGCCTTTCTGGACCGGCGGATCGAGAACGTGATGCAGATTGAAAAGATCAAGGCGCAGGTGAACAATAGCCCCGTTCTGAGTAAGCTGATGACAGGCCCTGCGTGGGTGATGAGCCATATCAAAGCGCCCCAGCGAATGCCGCAATCGGGGCTGCCTGGCCGCTGGACGCGCCCTTAGGTTCTAAGCCAGAGCGTTGCCAGTGTTATGCTGTGCAGCGCGACTACTGCCAGATTTGTAACGACCACGGGGTTGTTGACACCGACAATCAGGGCTGTTGCGGTTTTGTATATAATTTGCAGCGGAAACAGCACCAACGCGATGCTCAGCGCGATCTGCGGTGCGCCAAAACCTGCACGGAGCAATGCGTAAAGGCTTGTTAAAAGGATTGCAAAGTAGACGCAGGCAAGGATGCGGCGCGCCGGTGTGTCGGGGCCAAACGCTTCGGACATTCCTGATGCATCGCGCCATAGTGACAGGCAAACAGGGATTAAGATCAGGACATTTGCGGCGTGGGATATGTAGAGCATAAAAGGGGAGCTAGCTTTGAGCTGGTCAATGTCACGTTTGATGCTTTTCGGGCGGGGGTGCGGCTGATAGATCGCGGGTGAGATTTTTGGACGCGGACAAACCACATGGCGCAGACACTCCCCCTGATCGAACTGGATGCTGTTGATCTGACGATTGATGGCCGCGCGATCCTGTGCGCCGTGTCTTTGCGCACTGACGCGCGACGTGTGGCGGTGCTGGGGCGCAACGGGTCAGGCAAGACGACACTGGCGCGGGTGATGGCGGGGTTGCAGGCACCCGACGCAGGGCTTGTTAGAATTGCCGGTGTGGATGTAGCGCGCGCGCGGCGCGATGCTTTGGGTGCGGTGGGGATTTTGTTCCAGAATCCTGACCACCAGATTATCTTTCCCACCGTTTCGGAAGAGCTGGGCTTTGGCCTGCGGCAAATGGGATTGGGCAAGATCGAGGTCGCGGCAAAAGTGGAGCAGGTATTGGCACGCTTTGGCAAAGCGGCATGGCATGATGCGGCCATTCACCAGCTGTCCCAAGGGCAGCGGCAATTGGTGTGTCTCATGTCTATCCTGGCGATGTCGCCCCGTGTGATCGTGCTGGACGAGCCGTTCGCGGGGCTTGATATTCCCACGGCTATGCACCTGACCCGCGTGTTGGAAAGGGCCGAGCCTGCACTGGTGCATATCACCCATGATCCACGCATGATTGGGAGCTACGATCATGTCGTTTGGGTTGATGCAGGGCAGGTACAAATGCAGGGGGCCCCTTCAACGGTTGTGCCTGCCTTCGAGACTGCGATGCAAGAACTGGGGGCGCGGGATGATCTCTCTGACCTCACCGGTTAAGACGCGCGCGCATGACTGGCCTGCGGGGGCCAAGCTGGCTGCCTTGTGTATGGCATCCATGGGCCTGTTTATGGCCTATGATCTACGTGTGCAGGGGGCAGTCATGCTGGCTGTACTTTTGCTTTATGCGCTGCCGGGACCTGTGTTTCTGCGGTACGGGCTGCAGCGGATATGGGCGCTTTGGCCCTTCGGTGTCGTGCTGTTGGGTTGGCATATCTGGATGGGCACCCCACAGGAAGGCGGGATTGTTGCGTTGCGGATGTTCAACGCGGTGGCGCTCGCCAATCTTGTGACCATGACAACGAGTTTGCAGGCGATGATGGCCGTGGTGCGCCGCTTGGCGGCACCCTTTGTGCGTTTTGGTGTAAATTTACGCGCGATCGAGCTTGCAGCCGCGATGGTGATCCGCTTTACGCCTGTTCTGGCGGTCAAGGGGGCGGCGCTGGCGCAGGCATGGCGCGCGCGGTCGCGGCGCCCTGCCGGATGGCGGATTGTAATGCCGCTGATGGTGCTGGCTCTGGATGATGCTGATCATGTCGCCGAGGCGCTGCGGGCGCGTGGCGGGTTTGAAGTGGATAAGAAGATATGACGACGGAACGGACAATTACACAAATCGCGCTGTTCACAGCATTGATTGCCGCCTTGGGGCTGATCCCGCAGTTAACGCTGGCGTTTGGCGTGCCCATCACAGCGCAAAGCCTTGGCGTCATGTTGTGCGGTACGGTACTGGGTGCGCGGCGCGGCGGGTACGCTGCTTTGCTGTTTGTAGGGCTGGTTGCCATTGGTCTGCCCCTGCTGGCGGGCGGGCGTGGTGGTCTGGGTCTGTTCACGGCCCCTACGGCTGGTTTCCTGATCGGCTTTCCGGTTGCTGCCTTTGTAACCGGACTGGTGACAGAGCGGTTGCGCAATCTGTCTGTCGGTCTGGCGGCGGGCATTGCGGCTGTGGTCGGTGGTGTTGTGGTGCTTTATGCGTTTGGGATCATAGGTTTGGCGATTGTTCTGGACCGCGCGCTGGCTGAGGCCGCATTGCTGGTTACTGCGTTTTTGCCCGGTGATATTATTAAGGCCGTTTTGGCAGGGCTGATCACAGCGGCGCTGTTTCGGGCGCGCCCCAACAGCGTTTTGTCACGCGTGTAATACAAGCGCCGAGGCGATACCGCCTGCCGCTGCTATCGTTGCAAGACCCGTGCCGCCATGCTGGCGTAACTCATGATACAGGCGCACGGCATTTATCGTTCCTGACGCGCCTATGGGATGGCCCCGCGCCAGCGCGCCACCGCTGCGATTTACGCAATCAGGGTCAAGGCCCGCGCCTTGCACGCAAGCAATTGCTTGCACCGCAAAAGCCTCCATCACTTCTGCCGTTGTGATGTCGCTTGGGGCCAATTTGGTTTGGTGCAGGGCTGCTCTTATTGCAGCAAGGGGCGCTATTCCTGGCATTTCGGGTGTGCTGCCTTTGCTGGCGCCGCCCAATATGGCAACCCCGTCAGCACCTAGTGCGCGCATGACTTCTTCCGAAACGACGACACAAAACGCGGCGGCGTCTGCGGCGACGGCCATATTGGCGGCTGTGATGCTGCCGTGCACCTCTTTGGCACGTGCGGCGAGTTTGAGGGTCATGCGGCGGGCGAATGGATCATCGCTTTGACCTGCGAGCGGTATGACTTCAGCGAGGCTTGCCCTGTTTTCCAAAGCGGCGGCGTGGCTGCGAACGGCCCATGCGTCCTGCTCTGCACGGCTGATCCTCCGCGCTGTGGCGAGCGCATCCGCAGCGGCGGCCATGTCTGGATCACGTTCTGGCCACGGCACAAACGGGGGCTGGCCGTAGGCCTCTGGCGGGCTGCCATCGGCATAGGTGCGAAAGCGCTGGGGCCTGCGCGAATAGCTTTCCACCCCGCCTGCGACGACGATATGGGCAGCGCCGCTCTCAATCAGTGCTTTGGCCAGTAAGAGCGCATCGAGCCCGCCAGCACATTGGCGGTCGATGCTAAGACCTGCGACAGAATCAGGTAGACTTGCCGCAAGAGCGACCAGCCGTGCAGGATTGCCACCGCCGCCCAAAGCGTTTGATACGATCACTTCGTCAACGCGGTCGGATGAAACCTGCGCTTGAGCAAGTGCTGCCTGTAGAACGGGTGCGCCGAGTTGATCCAGCGACAATGCGGCGAAAGCCCCACCGCGAGGCACAACAGCACTGCGGACGGCTGCGATGATGTGGGCGGTCATGACGTGTTCCCTATCAGTTGTGCGATGCGTTGTAGATCGGGTTTGCCCGACGGCAAAAGTGGCAGCAGATCAAGAAAGGCAACCTCGCGCGGCGCGTGTAGATTGTTGTGGCGGCATTGAGTAACGATGCTGGCATGGCGGGTATCGTCTGGTGGGCCTTCCAGCACAGCGATCAGGGAATGGCCGCGCAGGGCGTCCCTTCGGGGTAAAAGAACACAAAGCGGCAGACCGCAGACTTCGGCTATCTGGGTCTCCAGCTGGTCGAGGTAGATGGTTTCATCTGCGATATTTACGATACGCCCCGCCCGCCCGCGCAAAAAGAGATAGCCCTTGGGGTCAAGCCAGCCTTGCTCGCCCACCGTTACCCAATCGCCATCGCGGTGTGTATGGGGGCTTTCGCCCTGAAGGTAGCGGTCAAAAAGATAGGGGCTGCGCACCCATATTGTGCCAGTGCCGGTGTGATCCTGATTGCGGATGTCGACCTCGACCTGCGGATAGGGGCGTCCCACTGATCCATCGGGGGTTTGCACATCGCCTAGAGTGACAAAGCTGGTTTCGGCTGCGCCGTAGAACACATGCAGGGACGCGTTCGGGCATAGTTGGGCGATATGAGCACGTACCGCGGTGTTGAGCGCGCCGCCACCGCAGAAAATCAGGCGGACCTGTTGCAAGGGTCTGGAGGCGGGCAGTAGGCGCAACTGGGAAGGTGTCGCATAGAGGATCGTGCATTCGTGACGGGTGAGCGCATCTAATTGCCGGGGTCGTGAAAGCGTGCCGAGGGCATGCGTTTTCATGCCAAGGTGGACCCCTTCGAGTAGACCGTAAAGGGCAAGTGAGTGGCCCAGCCCGCCTAGGACCGCGATGCTGTCGGATGGCGCGTAGGCAAATTGTTTTGCGTTTGTGTTGAAGTTGTGAATCCATGAGAGCTGACTGCGGGCGATGACTTTTGGCTGGCCTGATGTGCCGCCTGTGAGGGTGGCAAACTCTGTATCGTGCAGCCTGTTGATCGCGCGCTGAGGTGTGTCACTGACGCAAAACGCAGTTGGACTTCCCAATGTGGTGCGCAGATCGGCCAATGCCTGTGGTAGCGGATGCGGGGAGATATGCGCGCGGGGGGCGTCGGAGGCGCCCTCGACGAGGGCAAGCCCTGCATAGGCCTGCGTCTGGGGGTGCCATTGGAAACGCGACAGCTGCATTAATTTATCCTTATTCGCAGGCGGTGCCATTCTGCTTTAGCAAAGGGTGAAGGCCCTGACCACAGGCGGGCTTAGGGGGTGGCCTTGGCCAGACAGCAGCCTATGATGAAACCAACAAAACCAATTGCAAGGAGTGGGCCAATGTCCCAGATGATGCGCGCTGTCGAGATTACCAAACCGGGCGGGCCGGAGGTGCTGAAAGAAACCCAGCGCCCTATGCCGGAGCCTGCACAGGGTCAGGTGGTGCTAAAGGTTGCATGGGCAGGGGTTAACCGCCCCGATGCTCTCCAGCGCGCCGGTGCTTATGCACCGCCCCCCACGGCAAGCGACCTGCCAGGTCTTGAGGCCTCGGGAGAAGTGGTTGCCATTGGCGAGGGCGTTTCGGGCATCGCGCTGGGTGACAAAGTCTGCGCTCTGCTGCCCGGTGGTGGCTATGCCGAATACGTGGCGACCCCTGCGGCCCATTGCCTGCCAGTGCCCAAAGGGATGGGCATGAAGGAAGCGGCCTGCATGCCAGAGACGTTTTTCACCGTTTGGTCCAATGTTTTCATGCGTGGCGGGCTGAAAGCAGGCGAGCGGATCTTGATCCACGGGGGCTCAAGCGGAATCGGCACAACGGCGATCCAGCTGGCGACGGCCTTTGGGGCGCGGGTATTTGTAACTGCTGGCAATGCCGATAAATGCGCCGCCTGTGTGGAATTGGGGGCCGAGCGGGCAATCAACTACCGCGATGAAGACTTTGTCGAAGTGATGAAGGCAGAGGGTGGTGCGGATGTGATCCTTGATATGGTCGGTGGCGCATATATCGCTCGCAATATTGACGCGCTCGATCTGGAAGGGCGGCTGGTGCAAATCGCATTTTTGGGTGGACCGAAGGCCGAAATCAACTTTGCACCGTTGATGATGAAACGGCTTACCATGACAGGCTCTACCCTGCGGCCGCAATCCGATCTGGCAAAAGCGCGGATCGCGACAGAACTGCGCGAGGCGGTTTGGCCTCTGCTTGCTTCGGGACGGATCGCACCTGTGATGGACAGCGAGTTTGCCTTTGAAGAGGCGGCCGCGGCGCACGCGCATATGGAGGCCAGCCAGCACATCGGTAAGATTGTGCTGAAAGTTGCGGGTTGATCCAGCGGACGCGCTGACGCGCGATTATATATCTTATCGGGGGCCGAACGCAGGAGACTGTGTTCGGCCTTTGGCGTCGGGATATGAGTTTATTGGAAAAATAAAGAAGCGGTTGGTTAGCGCAGCGGGGTGAAGACTGCATCTTTTAGGGTGCAATCGCGGATCACATCGCGCCCGCAAGGGACGGGTGTGAGGGATTTTGACAGGCATATGCGCGCCTCTTGAATATAGCCCTGTCGGCAGGTGATTGTAATGGTGTCACGGGTGAGGTGCGGGTTGTCTTTGATAAAGGCGTCCTCGACCACCGATGCAGGGAGTTTGACGGTGCGGTCAAGTTTGCGAAAGACCGTCGGGCGGATGACTGTCGCGTAGGCTTTGCGGGACAGTGCATAATAGTCTTGTGCGCTCAGGTCGGTACAGGTGCCGTGTTTGTTCCATTGGTGCCACGCCAGCCCGCCAGTGCCCATGATGTCGGCCATTTCTCCTGTCATGCGGCGGGAGGGTGCGCGCTGGGCGGTTTTGCAGTAGGAAGGGTAGCCGCGGTGGAATTGTGGCCATAGGCCATGCAGGATCCAGCCGTGATCCTCTGATGCGTCGCACTGGGGGGAGTTGCGTTCGTCGCCCTCAAGCGCGCACCAGTTTGCAGACCAGCTGAGTGCCATGACATAATAGTCGAATTCGCCGGCACGCTCGCCTTCCGCGCGGGCGGTGAGAGCAGTAAGGGTCACGATCAAGGTGAGCAATATGCGGCGCATCTGGGGTCTTTCCTTATTGGCGGTCCTTGTCTATATAGGCCACAAGTTCCCCCAAATTGGAAACGGTTCTGGCCTGCCAGGACAGCCTAGTTCAGGCGACGGGGAAGGTGCGTTTAAAGGAGAGACACATGGGCAAACCGATTATGGCAAAAGCCACCGCCGTCTGGCTGGTGGACAACACGACCATCGGCTTCAAGCAGATTGCGGATTTTGTCGGCATGCATGAGCTGGAAGTGCAGGGCATCGCGGATGGTGATGTGGCGGCAGGCGTCAAGGGGTTTGATCCTGTGACCAACAACCAGCTGACGCAGGAAGAGATCGACAAGGCGCAGGAAAACCCGCTTCACAAGCTGGCGTTGAAGTTCAACGCTGCTGCTCAGGGTGAAGAAAAGCGCCGTGGTCCACGGTATACGCCGCTGTCCAAGCGTCAGGACCGTCCTGCCTCGATCCTTTGGCTGGTCAAGTTCCACCCCGAACTGACCGACGCGCAAGTAAGCAAGCTGGTTGGTACGACCAAGCCTACCATTCAGGCGATCCGCGAGCGGACGCATTGGAACATCTCGAATATCCAGCCGATTGATCCGGTGGCGCTGGGCCTTTGCAAGCAGTCAGAACTGGATGCGATGGTGCAAAAAGCGGCAGCCAAAAAAGCTGCCGAGGGTGGTGTGATGAGTGATGACGAGCGTCGCAAGCTGGTGAGCACCGAGCAGAGCCTTGGCATGGACACAGAGCCTAAGATACCGTCGGCGATCGAGGGTCTTGAGACCTTTACATTGTCGGGCGATGTTGCCGATGATGAGGATGAAGAAAAGAAAGACAGCGATTTTGCAGATGCCGAGAGCTTCTTTAACCTGCCCGACGGGGACAGCGACGAGGACGAAGACAAGAAATAAGGTGCTGCGGCGTGCTGGCCGCAAGGCTGGCGTGCGCCACGTAGTCAAAGGGGCGCCTGCTATCGGGCGTCCCTTTTTGATTTTGAGTGAGGAAGAACTGCGATGATTACCTATGTGGAGTGGTTATTGGTCGCACTGACGGCGTTTTTGGTTTTGCTAACGGCTATGCCGCTGATGCGTTGGCAGATCGGTGCTATACGTGGCCCTGCGTTCTTTCGACTTCAGTTGTTTTGGGTGGCCGGCGGGGTGGCTGTACTCGCGTATCTCTTGCCCGTTCGTGGCGAGATTGCCCTGATCAATGGTCTGATCGCGGCGATTCAATTGGGGTATATTGTTAAATTCACCGCCTTGTGGCGGCGCCAATCGCTGGATGCCGACGCCGAGCTAAGGGCCGATACAGCCCGCCACATCTCCATTCTTGCGGCAAATATCAAAAAGTCGAACCGTGATTATGATGCACTGATCCATCTTGTTGATGTGCATGCACCCGATATCCTTTTGGCAATAGAGGTCGATAGCGTCTGGATTGATGCATTGAAGTCTGCACTGTCAGATGATTATCCGCATTGGGTGAGCGTGCCTGAGGAAACAGGCTATGGTATGGCTGTCATCTCGAAACTGGCTTTGTCGGAGACGGATGTGCGCGAAGTCGTGACTGAAGGCGTGCCTTCAGTGCGGACGGCTGTAACCTTGCGCGCAGGCGGGCAGGTGCGTCTCTATGTGGTGCATCCAGAGCCGCCTGTTTTTAGCCATGATACTCTTGGGCGGGATAGCGAAATTGCCCACATAGGGCTGGAAGCGCAGCAGGATCCGATGCCGGCGATCGTGACCGGAGATCTGAACGATGTGGCATGGTCGCGCACGACGCGGGTGTTCCAGCGTCTATCGGGATTGTTGGACCCGCGGGTCGGGCGCGGGTTTTATAACACTTTTCACGCGTTTCACTGGTGGGCGCGTTGGCCCCTTGACCATCTGTTTCATGATCCGCAATTTCGCGTGCTGAGCATTGCGCGGTTACCCAAAATCGGGTCAGATCACTTTCCGATGTTGTTTGCATTGGCGCTGGCTGACGGGCCTGCGCAAAAAGGTGAAGTCGCCAGTGCGGACGTAGAGGAGAAGGCCGAAGCGCGCGAGATGATCCGCAAGGAACAAGACCGCGAACGTGATCCTATCGGCACTGATTGGGAAGACTAATATCGTGGTCCCGCTGTGGCAGAATAATCGCGGCTGATTGCGTCGGCGGAGGATTTTGGGTCGCGCTCGTTTTCTATCTTGCGCGAATCTCAAAAAGGCTTAAGCGCCGTTTCACAGACGCCAACGCACGCGCCTCTGGCCGGTCAGCCTGTTCCTGACTGACCCGCGTTTATGTAGCGACGGTAACGTCTCTTGAAACGACACTTGGGGTATTTTGCCCCCTTTTGCTCTTTGGAGATGACCATGAACGCTACAGTCCCCGGCGCCTTGCGCGCCGCAACCCCGATCTATGCTGATCCTGCTGCAGTCTACATTGCTGCGAATGATTTTGACAAACCAACGCTGGTGGTTAGTCGTGCACGTGTGGCTGCAGCCTATGACGCGCTGAAATCGGGGCTGGGCATGGCGCATATCCACTATGCTGTCAAAGCCAATCCTGCGCCTGAAATCATACGTACCTTGGTGCGCAAAGGATCGGGGTTTGATGCGGCATCGCGTCAGGAAATCGAGCTGTGTTTGTCGCAGGGCGCGCGCGCGCAGGACATTTCCTTTGGCAATACAATCAAGCGCAGCAGCGACATTGCCTTTGCCCATCAGGCAGGTGTGCAACTGTTTGCAGCCGACAGCGAGGCGGAGCTGGACAAGATTGCGCAACATGCTCCGGGTGCAAAGGTGTACATCCGCCTGATTGTCGAAAATTCACTTGCCGACTGGCCCCTGTCGCGCAAATTCGGCTGTGCGCCTTCGGCCATGTTGGGGTTGTTGGACTATGCCCGCGCTTTGGGGCTGGTTGCCTATGGGTTGTCTTTCCACGTCGGGTCGCAAACCCGACGTGCAGAGTACTGGAACCCTGTTCTGGATGACGTGGCACTGCTTTGGCACATGGCGCGTGCAGTGGGGCATGATCTGCAGCTTCTCAACCTCGGCGGTGGTTTCCCTGCGTATTATGGTGAGCATGTGCAGGCACCTCGTAGCTATGCGGCGGCTGTTGTCGCGGCCGTCGCTGCGCGCTTTGGTCATGTGCCGCATCTGATGGCAGAGCCCGGTCGTGGTTTGGTGGCTGAAGCGGGGCATATCGTGGCAGAAGTCATGCTGGTGAGCCGCAAGTCGGTAGATGATGTGCACCGCTGGGTTTATCTGGATATCGGGCGCTTTTCCGGTTTGGCAGAAACAGAGGGCGAAGCGATCCGTTATCAGATCGTTACACCGCATGAAGGAGGTGAGACGGGGCCTTGTGTACTTGCCGGTCCCAGCTGTGACAGCGCGGATATTCTGTATGAGAAACGCCCTATCAACCTCCCGCTGGCGCTGCGCCACGGGGACAAGGTGATGATCCGCAACTGTGGCGCCTATACCAGTTCTTATAGCTCGGTCGGATTTAACGGGTTCCCACCTCTTGATGTGATTGTCCTGTAAAGGGCTTAGTCACTTGGTACGAAACGGGTCGCTTTGCCGGGAACAGGCAGGCGGCCTGACGGGCTGCAACGTCTTGGCGGGCGGCGCAGAATTATTGACAAATTATGGCGTTATTTTTTTGAGGAAATCGGGCTACAGCTGCTTGCGCGCGCGCATCGCTGCGGTGATCGTTCCATCGTCGAGATAGTCCAGTTCCCCACCGATGGGTACGCCTTGGGCAAGTGAGGTCAGACGTACCTGATGCTCAAGCTGGTCGGCAATGTAATGGGCGGTGGTTTGCCCGTCGATAGTGGCGTTGAGCGCGAGGATCACTTCGCTGATTTCCTCGCTTTTCACTCGGTCCAGCAGGCGGGGGATGCGCAGCTCTTGCGGGCCGATGGCGTCCAGCGCGCTGAGTGTGCCGCCAAGAACATGGTAGCGGCCCTTGAATACGCCCGAGCGTTCCATCGCCCAAAGATCTGCAACATCCTCGACAATACACAATTCACCATTGGCACGTTTTTCGCTGGTACATATGTCGCACACATCTGCTGTGCCGACATTGCCGCAGTTCAGGCACTCCCTTGCGGTTGCTGCGACTTGCTGCATCATATCGGCCAAAGGCGACAGCAGCAGGGCGCGTTTGCGGATCAGATGCAACACTGCGCGGCGCGCCGAACGCGGGCCGAGGCCGGGCAGTTTTGCCATCAGCTCGATCAAGGCGTCGATGTCGCGGGTAGAACTCATATGTTTACTCCCGCGGCATCTTTGGAATTGAGTTTAGGGGAAAAATAAAGAAATGCTGCGGGTCAGAAGGGGAGCTTCATACCGGCTGGCAAGCCCATGCCTTCGGTTAGTTTGCTCATTTCTTCCTGTGCGCGGTCGGATGCTTTGCCTTGCGCGTCTTTGATTGCGGCGAGGATCAGGTCCTCGACGACTTCTTTGTCGTCGCCGTTGAAGATGGACGGGTCGATGTCGAGTGCCTTCAGCTCACCTTTGGCTGTGCAGGTGGCTTTGACAAGGCCAGCGCCCGCTTCGCCTTCGACCATTATGTTGTGCATCTCTTCTTGCATCTCGGCCATTTTGCCCTGCATCTCCTGGGCCTTCTTCATCATCCCGGCCATATCGCCGAGGCCACCTAGTCCTTTGAACATTTCATTTCCTTTTTTGCTTTGCGCGGTTTGAAGGCGCTATAAATGCTTGCAACAGATATGGCAGTACATAGACCTATGAACAAGATGGGAGAGCCAATACATCCTTCACGGCTTGCTTCTCATGTCATCAAAATGATCGCTTCGGATCATGCTGTGGCGGGAGTGCCGTTCCAATAAACGCGTTCTTTGTCGCACACCTCTGTAGTGGCGGCGTGGGAAGCAGATTGATGTATCGCCATGAGTTGCGCATCAGCTGTCCTCGAACGGATCCCATTCGTCTTCGACTTCGGGTAGCGCCTCGGTGACGGCTGCAGCGGCGATGTCTTCGGGTGTTCTGATTGTTGTAATTTTGGCCTGTGGGAACTGCGCCAAAACGGCCTGCATCATCGGGTGGGCCTGCGCATCGGCGCGTAATGCATTTTCCTTTGCGTCGCGCAGAGAAGCGATTGTTGCGGCGCCGCCTGAATTCACCACCGTGACGGCCCAGCGGTTGCCCGTCCACAACTGTAACTTGTTCCCGAGCCTCTGCGCGAGATCGCGGGGGGCGGCATCCGTGGGCACAAACTCAATGCGTCCCGGTTGGTACGCCGCCAGTTGCAGGGAGGTTTCCACCTCGACCAGAAGTTTGACATCGCGGTTGTGGCGTATCAGCTCTAACACATGCTCGAATGTAGGATAATGTGCCAACGCGGTCTGTGCATCGTGGGCCAGCGCCGTCGTCTGACCGGATGCGGTAGGGTTCGCGGCCATGCGGGTCTGCGCCGGTTGGACTGCTTGGGTGCCGCCGGTGCCCTGCGAGGAGCGTCCGGAAGGCATTGGGGAGCCACCAGTCGGTGCGGGCGAATTTTGCAACGTGCGCACCAACTCTTCGGGCGAGGGGAGGTCAGCCACATGCGTCAGGCGGATAATCGCCATTTCGGCAGCCATCATCGCATTGGGCGCACTTGCGACTTCTTCGAGCGCCTTTAGCAGCATTTGCCACAAGCGGGTGAGTACGCGGATCGGCAAGGCATTGGCCATTTCGCGACCGCGATCACGTTCTTCGGGCGAGATTGTCGGATCTTCAGCGGCATCAGGCGTGATCTTTACAACGCTGATCCAGTGCGTGATTTCGGCCAGATCACGCAGCACAGCCATGGGATCTGCGCCTTCGGCATATTGCGCACCGATTTCGGTCAATGCGCCCGCGGCGTCACCCCGCAAGATCATGTCCAGCAGGTCAAGGACGCGCGCGCGATCGGCAAGGCCGAGCATTGCACGTACTTGCAGTGCCGTCGTCTCGCCCGCGCCGTGACTGATGGCCTGGTCCAGAAGGGAGGTCGCATCGCGGGCCGAGCCTTCGGCGGCGCGGGTGATGAGTGCGAGGGCATCGTCGGCTATTTGAGCGTTCTCGCTGCCAGCGATCTTTTGCAGTAGGGCGATCATCACTTCCGGCTCGATCCGGCGCAGGTCGAATCGCTGGCAACGCGACAGCACTGTCACAGGCACTTTGCGAATCTCGGTTGTGGCAAAGATGAATTTTACATGCTCTGGCGGCTCTTCCAACGTCTTGAGCAGGGCATTGAAAGCCCCCGTCGACAGCATGTGCACTTCGTCGATGATGTAGACTTTGTAGCGGGCAGAAGCGGCGCGATAATGAACGGAATCAATGATTTCGCGAATATTCGCGACCCCTGTGTTTGAGGCGGCGTCCATTTCGATAACGTCAACATGGCGGCCTTCCATGATCGCCGCGCAGTGTTCACAGGTGCCGCACGGCTCGGTCGTGGGGCCGGACGTGCCGTCGGTGCCGATGCAGTTCATACCTTTGGCGATGATCCGAGCCGTTGTTGTTTTACCGGTGCCGCGGATACCTGTCATGATGAACGCCTGCGCGATGCGGTCCGCCTCAAATGCATTCTTCAGTGTGCGCACCATCGCCTCTTGCCCCACCAGATCGGCGAAGGTTTCGGGGCGGTATTTGCGGGCAAGCACGCGGTAGGCGGTGGTCTCTGACATGGGGGTCCTGACGCGGGGATTCGGTGATTTGGCTCAAAGTATGCGCTCCGCAGGCTCGGGGCAACGGGGCCAATGAATTGTATCAGCCCGCCCAGCGGATGGCATGATGGCAATGCTGCCTAAGGTACACTGGGTCAGCTTGATTTATACGCTGCTGTGGGTTTGTGAGACACCTTGCCCGGTTCCGGCTGTCTTCGGTCTCTTGGCCCGTGTTGTTACATTTAGTAGATGTAGGGCTTTGGTGTTGTGCTAGCATGGCAAGCACAGTCACAAGTATGGGGAGGGCGTCTGATGCGGCTCAGAGGGATCAAACGCAGCAAAAACGTCGAGATGCGCAGCGGTGGTGGTGGCCGTAGGCGCGCAGGTGGCAAGAGCAGCATCGGGCTGGTCGGTGTGTTGGCTGTTCTGGCCATCGGGTATTTTACCGGCATTGATGTCTCGCCGTTATTGCAAGGTGGCAGCCCTGCCCAACATCAAACCCAAAGTGCGGATTCCGGTGATGATGCCGCGGCCCAGTTTAGTGCGCAGGTTCTTACCACTACCGAAGGTGTGTGGCGCGATGTTTTCCGCGATCAGCTGGGCCGTGAATATGTGCCGCCCAAGCTTGTTATTTTTCAGGGCGTCACACAGAGCCCTTGTGGCGGTGCAAGCGGTGCAACGGGTCCGTTTTACTGCCCTGCGGACAGCAAAGCGTACCTCGACACGCAGTTCTTTCGGGCGTTGGACCAGCAAATGGGCGCTGGAGGAGATTTTGCAGCTGCATATGTGATTGCCCATGAAGTGGCGCATCATGTGCAGAACGAACTGGGAATTTTGCCCAAGGTTAATGCTGCGCGCCAACGGAGTTCCGAGACCGAAGCGAATGCGCTGACTGTTCGGCTGGAATTGATGGCTGACTGCCTATCGGGCATCTGGGCGCGCAATGTGCAAGGTCTGATGGAGCGCGGCGATCTGGAAGAAGCGCTGAATGCAGCGCGCAAGATTGGTGATGATTATTTGCAGCAGCAAGCAGGGCGCGTGCCGCAACCGCATACATTTACCCACGGCACCTCAGAGCAGCGCGCACGTTGGTTCGGACGCGGGTTTGACAGTGGTGCTGTTGGGGACTGCGATACTTTTGCCGCAGCACGGTTGTAGCGGCTGCTCTTCGCTGCCCTGCGGGCGCTCATCGCTGGCGATGGCTTTGCCCTTACGTGAACTTGTTTTGAAGATGCAGACCGTACAAGGCGATTTGCTATGCTAGGCAAAGTAGCTAGGTGAGAGATTGATAACGACCCAAGCGGGACTCGTTGTGGCTGCTGCCTTCCGGCTCTGACCAGGTTGGCGAGGCGCCTGCCCGCACCAACCTCTCGAGTCGAGATATAAGGAATAGAAGACGCAGCTGCAAGGCTAGAGCGTAATAGATAATTTGATAAATCCATCTGGCGTAGAGCCTAGCAAACGAGGCCGCAGGTGCGCGATACCTGCAAGACAATCGAGCGCATCGGGATGGGTTAGCAGGATCGCCGAGGTGTTCTCCAATGATTGGAAACGCCAAGGGATTTGGCCCTTCCAAGGGTCTGCTTCTGGCGTTGCCAGGACCTCCAGCATGGCTTCGTGCAGCGACATCCGGCTGGTCGTGACGATGCGTGCATCGGGTATCGGCGTGTAGCCCCCTCCGCCGGCAATGCGGAACCGCGTGGTTGCCAGATTAAATACCTGATCCGGATCGAGTGGGGCGCCCTGATAGGTCATATCCGATATCCGCTTCAGCGGCGGCGCGGCGGGGTTGATGGTGTATTCAAGCCCGTAGATTGTATCGAACTGGAAAGCGGGGATTTCTTCGTTCACCAACATCTGATGCGGCGTATCAGGGGCCAATTTGTTAAAAACCAATGCCCCGTGTTCCAGCCACTGATGCAGTTCAATCGCTGACATGCTGACAACGACAACGCGGTTTGCGAAAGGGACCAGCCCTGCGATGTGGCGGCGTAGTACCGGCCCTTCAGGGATGCACAGATAATTGCCAAGTCCGTCACGTCCCCCAGCGCCATGTGCCGCTGCCGCAGCCAGCAGTGGCTGCGCTGCCTCAGGCCGACCGGTCAGGGATTTCTGTGCGATAAGGTAGTGCGCCCGTGCGGTCAGATATTGCGTGCGCGCCGGAGCTGCGAGGGAGAAATAGCTGTGCATATCTTGTGTCGCCGTCGCTACAGGCGCGCGTAACCCCCCCCTGACAGCGGCGTGCTGCGGGGCGGCCAGCGCGGAAATCGCGGGGTCTGGTATGACATTCGCGCCATTCGGTCGTAACGCGCAATTATGCCCTACAACTTGCCAGCCGCGGGATAGGTCGTATTTCAGATCAAGGTCCATGACAGCCAGATTTGATCCGGCATGCCCCGCCATCACGGCAGGTACACCGCTCAGTGTGCTGTTGTGGATGTCTACGCCTTCACGCTCTGCGTAATCGGGGGCAGGCAGGTGACGGTGCGTGTGCCCCAAAATCAGAGCATCAATATGCCCACCCGTTGCCAGTGCTTGTGCGGCCTGCCCATCGCTATCGGATCTGTCTTGGTGGCCCACCCCCATGTGGGCAAGCGTGACAACCAAATCGGCCCCAGCTGCCCGCAGGCTGTCCGCGCGGTCCGCGATACACTCGGCCGGAATTTGAATACTTGCCTGCGCACCAAGGTGATCACTGTTCCATGCAGCACTTTGCATCGGGAGGACAGAGAGTACGCCGACGGTTAGCGGGGCAAGGGCATCGGTGCCAACTGGCACTTGTATTAAAAGGCTATCGCGCAAAGGTCGCAGATCAACATCGCGCAGGTTTGAGTTAAGGATCGGCATGTCCAGCGCTGACGCGACTGACTTGAGGTAGGTCAGTCCGTGGTCCAGATCGTGATTCCCTAATCCCAGCGCATCGTATTTCAGCAGGTTAAGTGCGGCGATGATCGGATGATTGCGGTCCACTTCCTGCTGGGCCAGATGGCTGGCGAGGGGGGTGCCCTGAAAGGTGTCCCCGTTGTCAAACAAGAGCGTCGGAGTGTCGTCGGCCTGCGCTTGCGCGCGTGCCTCGTTTATCAAGCGGGCCAATCCCGCCAATCCACCGCCTTGTGTCGGGCGATCTGTAATGTAGTCATGTGGCAACAAATGACCGTGCAAATCCGTGGTCGCCAATATCCTCAATCGCGCAATGTTGCGCGTTTCGGGAGCGAGGGAGCGGGTCGGTTTTGCGCACATACCAAAAAATACCACCGCTGGTTGCAAGGGTAAATCACATAGTCACTTGACGGAGCGTCGGAATGGCGCGCTTGGGTGGCTGTTGCTGGATTTGACGTTAAGCTGGATGCGGAACAAAGGGGCGAAAAGATGAAGAACGCAGAGCATGTGACATTCGGGGGATCGGGGCTGGACCGCGCGGGAGAATTGCGGGGCAACCCTGACGGGCTTGCTGCTGCGGCGGCGGATCCTGACGCCCGCGCAATTGTCTTTTGGCGCGGCAAGCCCCTGATGTCGACAGAGCGTCCTGCCGGATTGATCCGTCTGGGGATGGATCATGCGGTTCTTAATGATGCGGCAGAATCGCCCATCTTGCTGGGGCGCGAAGAGGGGGGACCTGTGTTTGCGGTAGATATTTCCTCTTGGACCCCTGCTGGTCTGGACGAGAGTAGCCTTGGCGGGTTTCTGGACCCTTCCGAGCAACGCCACCCTGCCTTGCCCGACTGGATGGTGTTTGCAGAATTGCGCCGTGTTATGACATGGCTGACACCGCGCGACGCAGAGCTGGCAGCCTCTGGCAGGGCCGTGTTCGGCTGGCACGCAATCCACCAGTTCTGCGCACGGTGCGGTGCCCAGACACAGATCAGCCAAGGCGGCTGGCAGCGTAGCTGTGGCAGCTGCGGCGCGTCGCATTTCCCACGGACGGACCCCGTTGTTATCATGCTGATTACTCATGGTAATTCGGTTCTTGTCGGGCGCTCGCCAGGGTGGCCGCAGGGGATGTACTCCTTGCTTGCGGGTTTTGTCGAACCGGGTGAGACGTTGGAGGCGGCGGTGCGCCGCGAGGTGTTTGAAGAATCAGGTGTGCGTGTGGGTGAGGTCGGGTATCTGGCCAGTCAGCCCTGGCCGTTTCCTGCTTCCTTGATGTTCGGTTGCTGGGGGCACGCGACGAGTGACCAGATCACCATCGACCCAGTCGAGATCGAGGACGCACGCTGGGTCACGCGCGAAGAAATGATGACAGTTTCGCAGGGCCATCACCCAGAAATCATGCCCGCCCGTAAAGGCGCCATTGCACATTTTCTGATCGAACGCTGGCTATCAGACACGCTAGACTAGAATTTCTGTTAACTAATTGTTAACGAATACGTAGATACGGGAGTTGACCGATAGGCTGCGCGCTCTAAACTTCCGAGTGGAGCTGTTCGTACAGTGAAACCCGAACAATAAGAATAACGAGTGAGGCTTGCATGAAGTTTTCGACGAAAGAAGATGTCGAAGCACCAATTGCGGCAGTGTATGACATGCTGTGCGATTACGAAGTGTTTGAGCGTGCGGCAATGCGACGCGGTGCAGATATCCAGCGTACAGACACAAAGTCGGTCCCCGGTGTCGGTACGTCGTGGCGCGCTGCATTCAACTTGCGCGGAAAGCGCCGTCAGGTAGACATTGAGACTGTCACATTCGACAAGCCCAACGAAATGGTGCTTGAGTGTCGCTCGCAAGGGTTGTTGACGATGATGACGATTGAGCTTGTCGCTCTGTCCAAAAGCCGTACCCGCGTGATGGTGTCATTCGATATCAAGCCGCTGAACCTGTCGGCGCGCCTGTTGGTGCAGTCTCTCAAGTTGGCCAAGACATCGCTTACCAAAAAGTACAAGCTGCGGGTGGCTGAGTTTGCAAAGCAAATGGAAGACCGTCACAACCGCGCCTAGGTATCAGGCCTTGATGTCCCAGCGACCGGGATGGGCAGGGTAGACGCCCAGAATGTCCAACATGTTGGTGAAATAGCCGAGCTCTTCCAGCGCACGTTGAACCGGCGGGTCGTCTGGGTGGCCTTCGATATCGGCATAAAACTGGGTAGCGGTGAACGAGCCGCCAACCATATAGCTCTCCAGCTTGGTCATGTTCACGCCGTTCGTGGCAAAACCGCCCATGGCTTTATATAGTGCGGCAGGGATGTTGCGCACTTCAAAGACAAAAGTGGTCATCATTTTTTCCCCGCGCCGCGTCAGATCAATATCTTTCCCCATGAGCAAGAAGCGCGTTGTGTTGTGGTCGAGATCTTCAATCCCGTCTGCCAGAACGTCCAGCCCGTGTATTTTGGCCGCGACGGAGCTTGCCAAGACGCCTTCGTGATCCGGCCCGCTTGCGGCCAACTCTTGTGCTGCACCTGCGCTGTCTGCCGCAGGTTCGGATGTTATGCCGTGCTCTGTCAGATAGCTTCGCGCTTGCGGTAAAAGCACCAGATGGGCGCGGACATGCTTGATTTGATCCAGTGTCACACCCGGGCGCGCCATAAGGGCAATGCGCACGCGCACGAATGTTTCATGAATAATGTGCATCCCGCTTTCGGGCAGCAGGCGGTGGATATCGGCCACCCGCCCATAAGTGGTGTTTTCGACAGGTAGCATCGCCAGGTCGGCACGATCCTCGCGCACTGCGCGCAAAACACCCTCAAATGTTGTGCATGGTACGGGGATGCCGTCAGGGCGCGCTTGGAGGCAAGCCTCGTGGCTGTAGGCGCCCAATGCGCCCTGAAACGCGATGCGCGGCGGCTGGTTTGCGGTCATCACATCGGTCCTTTGTAAAAACATTCACACTTGGTCGTTTGGTCGCGGTAACTACATCTTGCTTGCAGGCAGGGAAAGCAATAGATAGCGCGTCAAACGAATGAACAAATTATAGCGATGGACTGACCCATGGATACAATGACCCTTACGAAAGTTGCTGCCGGTGTGCTTGGTGCGTGGCTGGTGCTGTTGCTGGGCAAATGGGGCGGCGAAGAGCTGTACCATGCGTCCCTGCACGGTGAAGCTTCCTATGTGATTGAAGTTGAAGGCGCAGAAGCGGCCGAGCCCGAGCCAGAAGTGCCGTTCGAAGAGCTGCTGGCCTCGGCCTCTGTTGAAGACGGTGCAAAGGTCTTCCGTAAATGTACCGCATGCCACAAAGTGGAAGCGGGTGAGAATGCAGTTGGTCCTTACCTGCACGGTGTTGTTGGTCGTGATATTGCGGCAGCGAACGGCTTTGAATATTCGGGCAACTTGGTGACACAGGCGGATGTCTGGACGCCTGAAAACCTGAGCGCGTTTCTTGAGCGCCCCAGCAGCTGGGCACCAGGCACGACAATGGGTTTTGCTGGTCTTAGCAAACCGCAGGACCGTGCAGACGTCATCGCCTATCTGGACAGCCTCGACGACTGATAGTGCAGTTGTGCTTGACTGAAGAATACAAAAGGTCGCCTCAGGGCGGCCTTTTTGGTGTTTGGCATCAGATTTCCGTTAGATCACAGGTTTGCAACTTGTAACTTGGCGCGCGCCGCGATTAGCCTATCTTTCGTCTGGAATACCCGTTTGATTTGTAATCAGGAGCCCGCCCATGATGTCTCGTCTTCCGCAATGGATACGCCGCCCACAGTTGACCCGCCTAAGCGGCGCAGTTCTTTTTGCCGCAGCAAGCGCCGTCTGGGCAGGAGCAGCCACAGCGGAGAACCACGAAGAGATCATCAAGAGCCACGGCTACTCTTTTTACGGGGATCTGAAGTACCCTGCGGATTATCCGCATTTTGATTACGTCAATCCTGATGCGCCAAAGGGTGGCGAAATTTCCGTAGCCCGCCCCAGCGCACTTGATTCGATGAACCCTTACAACGGCAAGGGGCGCGCGGGTTTGTTCTCGATTATGCATTATGAGGGCGTGCTGGGCCGCGCACCAAGTTATGTGGCCGCACCTGCTGATGTCTATGCAGAGTACTATTGCCTGCTGTGCGAAACGCTTGAGTATCCGGCCGACAAATCATGGGTCATTTTCAACATGCGCAAGAACGCAAGGTTCTCGGATGGCTCACCCGTTACAGCGCATGACGTTGTGTTCTCGCATAATTTCTACCTCGACGGTGGCTTGAAGTCTGCTGCAGATAACATTCGCAAACGCGTGATTGGCGTTGAGGCACTGGATGACTATACGGTCAAATTCTCCTTTGCGGATGGTATTCCGCGCCGCAGTCTAATTGCATCTGCAGGCAATGGACCGATCTGGTCAAAAGCGTGGTTTGAAAAAACCGGCGTGAAAATGTCTGATGACTGGCGCGGGGATAACCTGCCAATCGGGTCTGGGCCGTATAAGATAGTTACGGAAGATCTGACCCGTTCCATCGTGTTGGAGCGGGTTGAGGACTACTGGGGCGAAGATCTGCCCTTTAATATAGGCCGCAACAACTTTGACCGTATCAGGCAGGAAATCATCACGGATGATACTGCATCATTCCAAGGGTTTAAGACGGGTCTATACACTTTCCGCCAAGAAACTGACTCCCGAAAATGGGCTGTAGACTATGATTTTCCGAAAGTTCAAAACGGATATATTGTCAAAAAGGAGCTGCCCGACGGCGCGCCTCCTATCCCGACCGGCATCATCTTTAATCTGGGGAGCGAGGTGCTAAAGGACAAACGTGTGCGTCAGGCCATTGCGCAGATGTTCAACTTTGAATGGACAAATGAGAGCTTGCAATACGGTCTGTTCAAGCAGCGGGTGTCTTTCAGTCAAGACACACCGTTGATGGCGGTCGGCAAGCCTGAGGGCGCCGAGCTTGCTCTGCTAAAGTCGTTGGGCGATGTTGTTCCTGACGAGCTGCTGACCCAAGACGCGGTTGTGCCGCATACTTCACGGGCAACGCGCCTGCTGGATCGCACCAATCGCCGGGCAGCAAGTGATTTGTTGGACGCCGCAGGGTGGACCGTGGTTGACGGAAAGCGCCGCAATGCCGCGGGTGATTTGCTTAAAATCAACTTTTTGTTCAACTCCTCAAGTGGCCCGACACTCTCGGCAGTTATAGAGAACTTTGTAAGCAATCTTGGCGCAATCGGAATCGATGCAACGTTGGAAAAAGTCGACGGTTCTCAATATACCGCCCGCGAACGTGATCGTGATTATGATCTGTTGTTTGATCAATACGCCCCGATCCTCGGCTCTGGCACTGGTTTGCTGCAATACTACGGTTCGGACTCGGCGGCGTTTTCGCTGTTCAACCCTGCTGGTCTGGCAAGCCCGCTGGTGGATGCGATTATTGACGCTTCACTCAATTCCGAAACATCAGAGGCAGAAGATACAGCGATCATGGCGCTGGATCGCGCCCTGCGGTACGAGCTGTTTATGATCCCTGTATGGTATAACGACAGCTTTTGGGTGTCCTATTACGATATGTACGAACATCCCGAAAACATGCCTGCCTATGCACTGGGACATCTCGATTTCTGGTGGTACAACGCCGAAAAAGCGCAAAAACTGCGCGATGCTGGTGTGCTGAGGTAGCCATTCATGGGCGCGTATATTCTGCGAAGGTTTTTGCTGATCCCCGTCACCCTGTTCGGGATTATGTTGGTCAACTTTACACTTGTGCAATTTGTGCCAGGTGGTCCTGTCGAACAAGCGATTGCGCGCATCCAAGGCGGTGGCGACGTCTTTGGCGGGTTTGCGGGCGGCGGCAATGATGGCGGTGGCGGGACCGAGTTTCAGCGAGGTTCTGACAGTGATTATGTCGGTGCGCGCGGTCTACCGCCCGAGTTTATTGAAGAACTGGAAAAAGAATTCGGATTTGACAAGCCGCCTGTTCAGCGGTTTTTCAATATGCTCTGGAATTATATGCAGTTCGATTTCGGCGATAGTTACTTCAGGTCTATCTCGGTCATAGATCTGATTAAGGAAAAATTGCCCGTGTCGATCACGCTGGGGCTTTGGTCTACGTTGATCGCATATCTGATATCCATCCCGCTGGGGATCAAGAAGGCCGTGCGCGATGGATCGCGGTTCGATACGTGGACCTCGGGTGCGATCATCGCGGCATATGCGATCCCTGGTTTTCTGTTTGCTATCTTGCTGCTGGTGCTTTTTGTGCCTGCCAACTGTTTTCGTATTCCCGGTCTCGCGGATATCTGGGAGAATGGCGCAGCCTACAACCCCACCTGTTATGAGCTTTTTCCGCTGCGTGGCCTGACATCAGACAACTTTGACGAGCTGAGCGCGTGGGGCAAGGTAAAGGACTATTTCTGGCACATCACCCTGCCTGTGCTTGCCTCAACCATCTCTGCGTTTGCGACGCTGACGTTGCTGACCAAAAACAGCTTTCTCGACGAGATCAAAAAACACTATGTCATGACGGCCCGTGCCAAGGGCCTTTCCGAGAGCAAGGTCCTTTACGGCCACGTGTTCCGCAATGCGATGTTGATCGTAATTGCAGGGTTTCCAGCTGTCTTTATCGGCGTCTTTTTTGGCTCCAGCCTGATCATCGAGACGATCTTTTCACTCGACGGTCTGGGGCGTTTGGGGTTCGAGGCGGCCGTCGCGCGGGATTATCCTATCGTGTTTGGCACGTTGTTCATCTTTGGCCTGATCGGTCTGGTGGTCGGTATCATTTCCGATCTGATGTATGTGCTGGTTGATCCGCGCATTGATTTCGAGAAGAGAGAAGGTTGATGGCACTGTCTCCGCTCAATCAACGCCGCTGGCGTAATTTCACGCGCAACAGGCGTGCTTACTGGTCGCTATGGGTGTTTTCGATCGTCTTCACCTTGTCTTTGTTTGCCGAGTTTCTGGCCAACGACAAACCGATCCTCGTGAACTATCGCGGGGAAATGTACACGCCGGTCTTTAGTTTCTATCCTGAAACCGCATTCGGCGGCGATTTCGAGACCGAGGCGGCCTACCGTGATCCAGAGGTCAAATGCCTGATCGCCAGTGGGGGATTGGAGGACTGTTTCGACGATCCTGAGGGCATCATTGAGAAAATTGACGCCGGGACTTTTGACAGTACCACCGAGGGTTTTCAACAGGGTTGGGCGCTGTGGCCGCCGATCCCTTTCAGCTATGACACTGCCGTCGACCGCCCAGGTGCAGCCCCGCTGCCACCTAATGGCGAGAACCTGCTCGGCACAGACGGGACCAAACGGGATGTAATGGCGCGGGTTATCCATGGCTTCCGCCTGAGCATTGTTTTCACTTTGCTGGTAACGGGCCTGAGTACGATCATCGGTATCGCAGCTGGTGCTGTGCAGGGCTTCTTTGGCGGCTGGCTTGATCTGATCTTCCAGCGGGTGATCGAGATATGGACGTCTACACCGTCGCTCTACGTTATTATTATCATGTTCGCGATATTGGGGCGAAGTTTCTGGCTTCTTGTATTCTTGTTGGTGCTGTTCAGTTGGACGGCACTGGTGGGAGTCGTGCGGGCCGAGTTTTTGCGCGCGCGTAACCTTGAGTATGTGCGCGCGGCGCGGGCCTTGGGTGTGAGTAATACGACGATCATGTTCCGCCATATGCTACCCAACGCAATGGTTGCCACGCTGACAATGCTGCCCTTTCTGATCACAGGCACGATTTCCTCGCTGGCTGTGCTTGATTTTCTGGGCTTTGGCCTGCCGTCCTCGGCGCCTTCGCTGGGGGAGTTGACCTTGCAAGCCAAGCAGAACCTACAGGCACCATGGCTCGCCTTTACTGCTTTTTTCACCTTTGCGATCATGCTGTCGCTGCTGGTATTTATCTTTGAGGGGGTCCGCGATGCGTTCGATCCCAGAAAGACCTTTAGCTGATGACGCCTCTTCTGGATGTAAAAGACCTTCGCGTGTCCTTCCGTCAGGATGGCGCACTAACCCCTGCGGTTAAGGGCATTTCGTTTCATTTAGAGCGGGGTGAGACTGTCGCGCTGGTGGGAGAGAGCGGGTCGGGTAAATCGGTATCGGCGCTCAGCACGGTGAGCCTGCTGGGTGAGACAGCTTTTGTAGAAGGGTCCGTCACCTACGAGGGACAGCAGATGATCGGCGCAAATGATGCGCTGTTGCGCAAAGTACGTGGCAACGACATCAGCTTTATCTTTCAAGAACCGATGACGTCGCTCAATCCGCTGCACACGATTGACAAACAGCTGGCAGAATCGCTGACATTGCATCAGGGGCTGACTGGTGACGCGCTGCGACAACGTATTCTGGAATTGCTGGAAAAGGTCGGTATCAACGATGCTGAAAGCCGCATGGGGGCATATCCACACCAATTGTCTGGTGGCCAGCGCCAGCGTGTGATGATCGCGATGGCCCTAGCGAACAAACCTGACGTGCTGATTGCGGATGAACCGACCACCGCGCTGGACGTGACCATTCAGGCGCAGATCCTCGATTTGCTGAAAGATCTGAAAGACAGTGAAGGCATGGGCCTTCTGTTTATTACCCACGATTTAGGTGTAGTGCGTCGCATCGCTGATCGGGTTTGCGTGATGCAGCATGGCGAGATTGTGGAGCAAGGCCCGACCACCGAAATCTTTGACAATCCACAGCATCCTTACACGCAGAAACTGTTGGGTGCGGAGCCTACCGGTAGCCCTGCGCCTGTGGCAGAGGATGCCGAAACCATTGCAGAGACCGAGAATTTAAAAATCTGGTTTCCCATTCAGCAGGGTTTGCTGCGCCGAACTGTGGGGCATGTAAAGGCTGTCAACGATGCCAGCCTGAGCGTGCGCGCGGGCGAAACGATTGGCATCGTCGGAGAGAGCGGATCAGGCAAGACTACGCTGGCCCTCGCGATCATGCGCCTTATCGCCTCCGAAGGGGGAATCCGTTTCATGGGCAATGACGTGCGCAAATGGTCCACCAAGGAACTGCGGCGTTTGCGCAAGGACATGCAGATTGTGTTTCAGGATCCCTTTGGCAGCCTGTCCCCGCGCATGACCTGCATGCAGATTATCGCTGAGGGTTTGACGATTCATAATGTTGATCCGACGCGCGACAAGCGCGAGTTGGTACATGACGTGATGGTAGAGGTGGGTCTGGACCCAGCCACAATGGACCGCTACCCGCACGAGTTTTCTGGCGGGCAGCGCCAGCGTATTGCCATTGCCCGTGCAATGGTTTTGCGCCCGCGCCTGCTGGTTCTGGATGAACCCACAAGTGCGTTGGATATGACCGTGCAGGTACAGATCGTTGATCTGCTGCGCGCATTGCAGGTCAAGTACGGACTGGCTTATCTGTTTATCAGCCATGATTTACGGGTCGTGCGCGCGATGTCGCACCGCGTGATGGTGATGAAACGGGGCGATGTGGTCGAATACGGCGATGTTAATGCGCTGTATGATAATCCGCAGACTGAATACACGCGCACACTGTTGCAGGCCGCGACCTAGATTACTGTCGCATAGGCTTGCGCCAGACCTGACATGAACGCTGCTTGCACCTGTGCGGCCGTCAGTTTTTGCCCGCCAAAGCTGGCTGATTTGGCGCCGCAAGCCTCGGCTACCACCGTTACATCATAGCCCAGATCACGGGCCGCACGGACGGTGGCATCTATGCACATCTGGCTCATTGCGCCGATCACCGTGAGGTGGGTAACGTCATGTGCTGTTAAGTGCGCGTGCAGTTCCGTCTCGTGAAAGCTGTTGGGCCTGTGTTTCAGGATCACCTGCTCATCTGTTTTTGGTGCTACGCTTTGATGGATCTCCGCGCCTTCGGTCGCTGGTCGAAAGAAGGGCGCAGTAGCCGAGAGTGCCTCATGGCGGATATGGATGATATGGCTACCCGCAGCCCGTGCATCAGCAAGCACCTTGGCCGCAGCTGTCGCGACTTTGTCCATATCTTCCACCGGCCACAGACCGCCGGTGAAATAATCGTTTTGAATATCCACGAGAATCAGGGCATTTGTCATGTTGGATTTCCTTACAGTTTTGTTGGGTCAATGCAGCGGGTCTTGCGGCGTTTGAACCAGCGGTGGCGTTTGTTTTCAGGCACCGAAGGAACATCGGTCACGCAAATTTCTCCGGTGCGGGTGGCTGTCATAAAGGTATGGGCGTAAATATTGATCATGGTCTGTCTCCTCTTGTGTGCTCTGATACTTGACCGAGAGGAGTTAGGATGCGAGTCATGCATATTGACGACATGTAAGTAAGGATAACATATGGACTGGCGAAGTCTGCCGCCGCTCTCTGCTTTGCGGGCCTTTGCGGCCTTTGCAGAGAAAGGAAATGTTATTGGTGCCGGCGATGCGCTGGGGGTATCGCATGCAGCGGTCAGTCAACAGCTCAGGGTGCTAGAGACGCATTTGAACGCGTCGCTTCTTGATAGATCGGGCCGCGCCATGCGTCTTACATCCGAGGGCGAGCAGCTGGCGCGCGCATTGCGCGGTGGCTTTGCGTTGATGGGTGAAGGGGTAGCGGCGCTAACGGGTGCGCGCGATGCGCGGCCTTTGCACATCTCGGTCACGCCAACGTTTGCAGCCTCTTGGTTGATGCCGCGTCTTGCAGGCTTTCGTGCGGCCCATCCCCAGATTGATCTGATGATTGATCCCACGCCCGAGGTGGTCAGTTTGGGCCCTGATGGCATTGATCTGGCCATTAGGTTTGGCACAGGCAATTGGCCTGATCTGGACGATACGCTGCTATGGGAAAGCACGATGGTCGTTGTTGGCGCGCCTGCGCTGGTGGGCGATGCGCCTTACACTGATCTGGATGCTCTCGCGCAATTTCCGTGGATGGAGGAATTTGGCAATTCAGAATCGACCAGCTGGCTGGAGAAACACGGTGTTACCCGCCGCGCAGCTGGCATGTTGCGGGTGCCGGGAAACCTATTGGTGGATGGTGCGCGCGACGGGCAGGGGATAGCGGTGACTGTGCGCCGCTTTGTTCAGCGCGATATAGAGGCGGGGCGCCTGCGTGTGCTGCATGAGGAAAAAGGCGGCCGCACAGGCTATCACATCGTAACACGCAAAGGGGTTATGCGCCCGCCACTCAAGGCCTTTGTCACATGGCTAAAGCGCGAAGGGCGAAACCCTTAGTGCATGCGGGCTGTTTAGCCCGGTCCGATCATAAAACAGCTCACGTTGCGGGCCTTCAACCTGCGGCATGCAAGGTCCGCTGTCTCTCGTGTCATTCCAAGGAAGTTAGCATCAAACCCTTGGGGTTTTCGGATTACCTTGCGCAGTGAGCCATTAAGCGTGGCCATTTCAGCCAGTGCAGTTTTGATCAACACCTTCTCCGCTGCATAGCGGCTGCCGTACCGTCCCACATTCACACCCCAATGCTGCCCGCCAGAGGTCGAAACGCGTGTGACGACTTCTTGTGGGGCTTTGGCTTTTTTCGCTTTGGGTTGCGCGTCGATCACGACCAGCCCTTTGGGACGCAGGGTAGGACGGATTGATGCCGTAGCCGCCGCGAGTACCACGTTTTCGACAGGTTTGGCCGCAGGCTGGGGTTTGGGTGCCAATGCTGTTGGTGTTTCTGCAGGAGCGGTGGTTTCGACGGCTTGAGCTACGGCTGCGGTGATCGCGCTGCTAAGTACGTCGCTGATGCCGTCTTCGATCGGGGCAGCAGCAACCACAACGGGCGCAGTCGATCCGGGCCGTAGTTGAGGCCGTTTCGAGGTGCTGACCGCGCGGATCAGGCGGATTGTTTTGCCTTTGGCGCCTGGGGCAGGCTTGCTCTGTGGCGCGGCTGCTTCGGGGGAGGCCTGGGCAATATATTCGGGCGCTTTGGGTTTGCGTAGCGGTGCGCGTGATGGCGCACGGCGGAACCCGAGGTCCATCAGCTCGGCCACTTTTGCATTGCGCGATGTTGTGGACTTGCCGCCAAAAACCGTCACGATGATCCGCTCGTTCCCTCGCTCGGCAGAGGCGGTGAGGTTAAAGCCCGCTGCACGGGTATAGCCGGTCTTGATTCCGTCCGCGCCTTTGTATGCATTCAGAAAGCGGCGGTTGGTGTGATTGACCTTTCGCACGCCCGCGTCGGCAGTAATGCGCGAAAACAGGTTGTAGTACTGTGGGAAGTCATAAAGCAGGTGGCGCCCCATTACTGTCATGTCGCGAGCGGTTGACTGGTGTCCCGCTTCGGTCAGACCGTGGGCGTTTTTGAATGTAGTGCGCGTCATGCCCAGCTGCTTTGCGGTGCGGTTCATCCGACGGGCAAATTTCGCTTCCGAGCCCGAGATTGCCTCGCCAATTGCCGTTGCCGCATCATTGGCGGATTTGATCGCAGCTGCACGGATCAGATACCGCAGCGCAATGCGCTGACCAGTCTTGAGGCCAAGCTTGCTTGGCGGCTCGGCGGCGGCGTTCTTGGAAATACGTACTTTGGTATCCAGCGAGATTTCGCCCCGCTCGATCGCTTGGAAGGCGATGTAAAGGGTCATCATCTTGGTCAGGGACGCAGGGTGCAGTCGCGTTTCCGCGTTGCGGGCGTGCAGCACTTTGCCCGTCCGCGCATCGATGACATAGGCCGCATAGGGTGCTGCCATCGCACTAACCGGTACGAGAACGAACAGCCAAATAGCCGCAAGAATGAATAGCCCGAAACGGGCCGGCTGCATGCGCCGCACCTTCATGATAACCTGCCTAATTCTGCCTCTGACCCCCGATTTTTCGAGTGGCCGTGTTTTTGATTAACCAAAAACTAGCATGAATTAGCGCGTCTGATAACCCTTGTTTTGAACGTATTTAGGACAAATTCTGCGGCGCAGCATAGCACATATGGGTGTGATTCACGCGTTAACCACAACACCCGCCAATGTGGCAGGAATGTGGCAGCAATCGGGCAGGCTTTGCCCCAATTCGCCCCGCTGAATCGCGCATTGATTCAATCCAGCGTTACAGAGCGATAATGCGGCTCAAGAAACCCCAGCTCGATGCCCAGAATACAGGGTGCGGGAATTAACGGACGCAAGGCATCTTGTAGTGCGCCCAGCAGGCCCTGCATAAAGGCATCATCACGGTGCGATTTTTGCAGCATCCGCAGGCGCAGCAAGACGTGGGTGTGGTGTGTTTCTTCCAGTGCATAGGCGCGGCCTTTGCATTCACCTGCACCGTCGTCATGGCTGTGGATCGCCTGTTCTATTGCGGCTAAAACCGCAGCTGCATCCAGTGGGATTTGGGATGAATAGCTCAGGTCAGCTTGCGGCATTGATGTCTCCTTGGGTGAGGGTTTGGATCAGGTCGGGCAGATCGCCAAGTGTATCAATAGCGTGGTAGTTTGGATGGTCCGGCGGCTCTGCATGCTCGACCGCCCACGTTAGGCCATGCGGGGCATATACCCCCCAACCTCCGGCCTCAATCATAGGGATCACATCGGACGCCATGGAATTGCCAACCATCAGCCCCTGATCGGCACCTGTGCCATGGTGCGCGAAGATCTCATTATACACCGCAGGCGTCTTGGCAGAGACGATTTCGACCCCGTCAAACAGATCGCGCAAACCCGACTGGGCCAGTTTGCGTTCCTGATCCAGCAGGTCGCCTTTGGTAATCACCAGCACTTTATGGCTGTGGCGCAATGTCTCGACGGTGTCGGCAGCATGGGGCAGCAGGTCGACACTATGGCTCAGCATATCGCGGCCCGCGTCGAGCAGTTGAGAGATGACATGCGCGGGCACGCGGCCCTGCGTGACCTCGATCGCCGTCTCGATCATCGAGAGGGTGAAGCCTTTGATCCCAAATCCGTAATGCGGCAAATTCCGCCGTTCGGCTGCGAGCAGACGATCCATCAACGTGTCACGATCTGTATGCTCTGCCAGCAGATCGGCAAAGTGATCGTGTGTCATCGCAAAGAAACGCTCGTTGTGCCAAAGCGTGTCATCGGCATCAAAACCGATGGTGGTCAGGGTAGGGGGCATCGCGGTCCACGCTCCTTTTCTATGACACGCCTCTTTTCTAAAGGGCGCTTCACGTTATATAGACATCACAACACCCCGACGCACATGCAATAACCGCAGGAGCAGCAATGCACCTTGATCCAATACACATGGCAGACCCGCAAGACGGTGACGAGACCGAATTGCTTACCAAGGTTAAGCCCAAGACCAAGCGGCCGCCGCTGTATAAGGTTATGTTGTTGAACGATGATTTCACGCCGATGGAATTTGTTGTGCACGTGCTCGAACGGTTTTTCGGCCTCAACCACGCGCAGGCGTTCGAGATAATGCTGACTGTACACAAAAAAGGTCTGGCCGTTGTCGGCGTGTTTAGCCACGAGATTGCCGAGACCAAAGTCGCGCAAGTTATGGATTTTGCGCGCAGGCATCAACATCCGCTGCAATGCACGATGGAAAAAGAAGAATAACCAATGATTGATCTGCGATTGCCGCTGGCGCTGGACGGTGGCGGCCTCGAGTGGCCTGATGACGGCAAAATTGCTGTTTTCGGCCCACCTGCCGATGCTGATCTGGATGGTATCCCCAAGGACCGTGCCCAGATCATTCAGGATTTCTATCCTGCACATGCTGCTTGGGCGGCCCGTGATTACGATGCTGCTGTGGTCAGCGAGGGGCGGTATGCCGCCGCAGTGGTCTGCCTTCCCCGTGCCAAACAAGAGGCGCGTGCGATGATCGCGCAGGCCTGCGCCGCTAGCGATGGTGTGGTTGTGATCGATGGTCAGAAAACAGACGGGATCGAGAGTATTCTAAAAGCTATGAAAGCCCGTGTCGGCGTCCATGGCCCTGTTACCAAAGGCCACGGCAAGTTGTTTTGGATCGACGCGCCTGCCGCGGACTTTTTTACCGATTGGGCTGCTGGGCCTGCGCGGACAGAAGGTGGTTTCTGGACGGCGCCTGGCGTGTTTTCGGCAGATGGTGTTGATCTGGCTTCCGCCTTGCTGGCTGATGCGTTGCCTGCAAAGCTGGGTAAACAAATCTGTGATCTGGGGGCAGGGTGGGGGTACCTCTCGGCCCATGCGCTGACCCGCGAAGGTGTCGAGGCAGTGCATCTGGTAGAGGCGAATTACATGGCGCTAGAATGTGCGCGCCGCAATGTAGCTGACCCGCGTGCGCAGTTTCATTGGGCGGATGCCACCGAATGGGCGCCTGCGCATAAATTCGATACGATCGTAATGAATCCTCCGTTCCATGTGGGCCGCGCTTCCGAGCCGCAAATCGGACAGGCTTTCGTCGCGTCAGCGGCGCGTCTGTTGGCACCGCAGGGTCATCTTTGGATGGTAGCGAATCGCCATTTGCCCTATGAGGCAGAGCTGAAAACCCGTTTTGCGCAGGTCGAAGAAGTCGGCGGCGACGCGCGGTTCAAGCTATTCCATGCGTTGCGGCCCCTGCGAAAGCGCCGCTGACCCCGTCAAAGGACACACCATGTCTTTCTCTATCTCTGGCAAGACCGCAATCGTTACGGGAGCGGCCAATGGTATTGGCCTCGCCATTGCGCGCACCTTTGCCGACAAAGGCGCCAATGTGATGTGCGCCGATATGGATGAAAAGCGGCTCAAGGAAGAGCTGGGCGAAAAGCGGGACGAGGGTAACATCCGATTTTTCGCAGGCGACCTGCGGCAGCGTTTGACTATTGCCAATCTGGTATCGGCCACCATTGATGCCTTTGATCAAGTCGATATTCTGGTCAACGCCTCGCGGCAGGTTATGGCAACAGATGCCTTGAACGTGGATGATACCAGCGTCGAGACTCTGATAGACCAGAACCTGATGACCGCCCTGCGCCTGTCACAGCAAGTGGCCAAGCGGATGATGAAACAAGCAGAGGATCAGCCCGAGGGTCAGGTTGGCTCTATCATCAATCTCAGTTCGGTTGCCGCGCATCACACGCATCCCGAATTGATGGGCTATTCCATCGCTTCTGCCGCGCTGGACCAGATGACCCGCTCTATGGCGCTGGCGTTGGCGCCTCACCGGATCAGGGTAAATGCGGTATCATTCGGGTCGGTGATGTCCGCCTCGCTGAAGGCCTCGGTGGCCGAGAACCGTGAGTGGCGTGATGACATTCGTAGTCATACGCCCTTGGGCCGTATTGCCGCCCCCGGCGAGTTGGTGGAGGCGGTACAGTTTCTGGCCGCTGACAGCTCCAGCTTTATGACAGGCGAGGTGATGGTGGTCGACGGGGGCAGGTCCCTGCTGGATGCGGTCAGTGCGCCCGCGCACTAGCCCATAATCTGCCTCTGTTCACGCGGATATAAGTGTGCTGTAAAGTGTCAGAAATATCTGACAGAGAGCACGACCATGACAAACGCCTTCGAGACCGAAAAAGACCGTGCCAGCGCATGGTTCCGCACCCTGCGAAACGATATTGTCGCGGCTTTTGAAGGGCTTGAGGATGGTCACGATACGGGTCCGCTGGCCGATATGGATGCAGGCCGTTTCGAGGTGAGCGAGACAACACGCACATCAGAGGATGGGTCAGACGCAGGGGGCGGTCTGATGAGCGTGATGCGCGGTGGTCGCGTTTTCGAAAAGGTCGGCGTCAATATCTCGACGGTTTACGGTACCCTTGGCGCACGCGCGCAAAAGGCGATGGCAGCACGCGGTGTTCCGGGGATGGAGGATGATCCGCGCTTTTGGGCGTCTGGCATCAGCCTTGTGGCGCATATGCAAAACCCGCATGCGCCGGCGGTCCATATGAACACGCGCATGTTCTGGACTCCGGGCGCGTGGTGGTTCGGCGGGGGGTCCGATCTCAACCCATGTATCGAGTATGACGAGGATACGGCGCATTTCCACGCGACCCAGCAGCAGCATCTCGATCCCCACGGTCAAGATATCTACCCCAAGCTAAAGGCATGGGCGGACGAATATTTCTATATCCCGCACCGCAATCGTGCGCGTGGAGTTGGTGGCATCTTTATGGACGACCGCAACACAGGTGATTGGGAGGCGGATTTTGCACTGACCCAAGACATAGGCCGCGCGTTTCTGCCGGCCTATGTTCCGCTGGTGGAAAAGCGCAAGCCGCAGGTCTGGACAGAGGCTGACAAGGACGCACAGCTGATCCATCGCGGGTTATATGCTGAGTATAATCTGGTCTATGACCGCGGCACCAAATTCGGGCTTGAAACGGGCCATGATGCCAACGCTGTCTTGATGAGCTTGCCACCACTTGCGAAATGGGTTTGAGGCCGGCACATTTGGTGTTGTTTCTGGCTTGACGTAGGCCAGCCGCTATCATAGTTCACGGCGCAGCGGCGTTATAGCTCAGTTGGTTAGAGCGAACGACTCATAATCGTTAGGTCCCTGGTTCAAATCCAGGTAACGCCACCACTTCTCCCTTGTGTAACACTGTACGGTAGATCGCCAAAACTGCGTGCTTTTTACATGCGATCCTCTTGTACCTGTGGTGTTTGAGTTGAAAGCTGGTGGATTGCTATCCTTTTTAGATCGTTTTTATAGGCTGAAAGCCCCGCAATTTGAATCAGCCAAATATACTTTCTGCGCCGTGTTTTTCCGCACTATAGTGCTGCACGTAGGCGTTATGCGGATCACCGTCCGTGTAATCTTGCGAACTTTAAATGTTTATCCGGTGCATTTCTCATTCGACGATACAGATAGAGACCTGATTTGTGCAGGTGTTGATTGGACGGGAGGCGGGACATTCTTTGCAAGGTAGTAGATTGAAACAAGCGATGAGATAAATATGTTTGTTAACAATGTCATGGGTTGGTACCGATCTGCTTGCACATCGCTATAAACTGCTTGAAATGGTGATGTTTCAGTTGCCTGATTACAGTGGTGAGTGGATTGGCATGCAGAGAGATTAGCGTTATTTGCCGCATCTGGCGGCGGTATCTACCTGCGACAAATTGCGCATTCCATTGAGATATAGCCAAAAATAGTTGGGTGGTTGGGTGACATGCACTATCTTTCTATTATGAAAAATTCTGACACGCCTCTGAGTACGGATACCTCCCGCCATGCGCTGATCAGCAGGCTGGCCCGCCGCGTCCGCGAAGTACGCAAGCAAAAGGGTTTGCCCCGCCGCGTTGTATCGGAGCTTTCCGGTGTATCGCCGCGCTATCTTGCCCAGCTTGAAGCGGGTGAGGGGAACATATCCATCGCTCTTCTTGAACGGGTTGCGCGCGCGCTTGACGTTCCGATCGAGGCGTTGATCGCCCGAAAGATCACCGTTGATTCCGAAGCGCAGCGGATCGCACGTTTGTATGAGGGGGCCTCGGACGATGTGCGCGCCCAGATCAAGGCGCTGCTAGGGTCGCAGGTGCAGGGCAATCCGCGCACGGGGCGCATTTGCCTCATGGGCTTGCGCGGCGCGGGCAAGACGACCTTGGGCAAAGCTGCTGCCGATGCGCTTGGCCTGCCCTTTGTTGAATTGAGTACCATGATCGAGGACGAAACGGGTATGCCGCTTTCCGAGGTGCTGTCGCTCTATGGTGCGGATGGTTACCGCAGGCTGGAGGCCGAGGCGCTGGAGCAGGTGATCAAACGTACGGGTCCGGTGCTCATGTCTGTCTCTGGCGGTTTGGTCGAGCAAGAAGCGCCCTTTGCACGGCTGCTGGAGCGGTTTCACACCATATGGCTGCGCACCAGCCCCGCCGAGCACGTCGAGCGTGTGCGCGCGCAGGGCCATCTGGAGCCGATCAAGGATCAACCACTTGCTGTCGCGCAGATTAAGTCACTGATGGATAAGCGTGAGCCGCTGTACGCACGGGCAGAAGCGCAGATCGATACAGCTGGCCGCAGTGCAACGCGTTCGCTGCAAGACCTTGTGTCGTTGATTGTCACAGAAAAATTTGTGAAGAAACCTGATATGTAGTCGGCAGAAGCAGCGAAAAGCTGGTGCGTCAAATTATAATACTCAGAACAAAGAAAGGGCCGCGTTATACGCGGCCCTTTTGAGTATTTCACCGTTAACATGTGGTGAGGAGGGTTAGCTCCACGCCATACGTGCAGGGTGGTATTCAAAGCTGATGTGGTGCTCGGCACCTGTCAGGCCCTCTTTGGTGTGGTTGTAGAGCGAACGCCAATACGGCTGGATCGTCACACCTTCGTCCTGAATCATCTGCTGGCCTTTGGCCATCAGTGCACGGCGTTTCTCCACATCGGCGGTTGCCAGTGCTTCAGTCAGCAGCGCGTCGAAATCGGCGTTGGACCAGCCGAATTCATTCCATGCTTCTCCGGAACGATAGGCAAGCGCCCAAATCTGCACGCCCAGAGGGCGGTGGTTCCAGTTGGTGGAGGAGAAGGAGTACTTCGTCCAGTCGTTCCAGAACGTGGAGCCGGGCAGGATTGTCCGCTTTACCTTGATACCGGCATCGCGCAGCTGTGCGGCAACGGCGTCTGTCGTGTCCTTGCGCCACGCATCATCAATCGAGAACAACTCGTGCTCGAAATCAGCCATGCCAGCTTCTTCCATCAGCGCCTTTGCGCCAGCTGGGTCGACCTTGCGGGCAGGAATTTCCGCAAACTCGGGGTGCATCGGACCAACGTGGTGGTTCGCCGCGACCAGACCTTTGCCAGCGTAACCCAGCTCCAGCAGAACGCTGTTGTCTACAGCCATTGTCAGGGCCTTGCGCACCCGTACGTCTTCATAGGGGCGCTTGCCGTCAACTTCGGCCAACTGGTTCGGGCGGATCACGATTGTCGCCGCAGTGGCAATTGAGTTTTCGACCCAGCCGTCAAGGCCTGACATAATGTCGATGAATTCACCTTCCATGGAATAGAACGCATCCACTTCCTCGGCTTCTGCTGCGGCAATCCATGCGGAAGGGTCTGTGCCGTAGTCGATATACTCCAGACGGTCGATGTAGGGGCCGCCATACACTTCGGTGCCCCACCATGTGTGATCCGGGTTTTTGACCAAGACGGCCTTTACGCCCACTTCGAGGGATTCTGGCAGATAAGCGCCTGTTCCAATCGGGTTTTCCGTCATGGCGTTGGCATCAAACGAGCTGTGCACAATCGCGGCAGGATAATCGGCCATACCTGCGATCAGCGTAATGTCGGATGCTGGCAGGTTCAGTTTAACAGTGTGGCTGTCGACGATTTCGATCACGCCTTCACCCGCTTTACCGGAATCCGCGTCGATAAGGGTCGCAAAGCGGCCCGCCATGGAGTTGCCTTCAAGGGACTTGTCGCACCAGCCTTCGATGTTGCGTGCAACATCTTCGGCAGTGAAATCGTCGCCATTGTTCCACTTCACGCCCTTGCGGACATTCAGCGTATAGACGGTTGCGTCATCGTTGATTTCCCAGCTTTCCAGCAGCGCGGGAGAGAAGGTACCATCGTTTTCGTAGATCGCCAGATACTCCAGCCAGCCGCGGGAGAAGTTCGCGATCTGTGACCAGTCGTAGGTACGCGGATCTTTGAGGGCACGCACTTCTTGCTGCATCCGTACGGTGCCGCCCATTTTTTTGTTGCCGTGGCCATCTGCAACGGCGGGCGTTGGCAGGCCGATCATTGCGTAGGCAGTCGCAGTGGTTGCGCCAAATGCGCTGGCCATTGCCAAAAACTCGCGACGGTTGACCGGATCGGCTTTGGCCTGCTCGGCGCTGTCCAGAATGGACTGCGGCAGCGGCTTGCCGGTGCGTGTGGTGAATGTCATGTTCTTCCTCTCTGTTGTACAATGGCTATGTGCAGTTTGGCACACCGCCACGAAAGACCCGCTATGGGCTCTGGTGATCGCAGGTTTGTCCTGCTTTTCCGCTGGTCACTGCGCACAAATGCAGTTCCCAAACGCGGTGGACTTATGATTGAGGGATATTATTGGCGCGTCAACCCTGACGGGCCTTTGCTGCACATCACAAACTGCAGATCGCACCGTGTATTCTTTGGGGTCATTCCGCAAGATAGACCCTAGATGCCGGTTCATGAGCTGTCAGCGACATTTCTGGTCTGTTTGGGTCGCTGCCGGACCAGTCTGGCGCTGATCTGCCGCCGCGAACTGCCAACAGCCCTCCCGCAACAAACAGAGAATTTTCACATATATCTTGGTGGATGTGTCCGCGCAGGATCAGGTCAGCAATGATTGCATCGGGCGCAGCGGGTTTCTCCCTGCCACCAGGGCTTCACAGTCGGTGGCGACACTGATCAATAAGTGATCGAGTGGTGTATCTTCGATGTATTGCGGGTCGAAACCCAACGCGCGTCTTGCATCCGTTGTGATCATGTCCAGCCAGTGGGCCATCGGCGGGTCGAGGTGCGCAGCAAGTGCGGCCAGATGCAAGGCTGCCATAGGATCAAACTGTCCCATCGGGCAGAATGCATCTGCTACATTGTCCGATCCGACAAGCACGCTTACCCCTGCCGCGCGCAATTCGCGCAAACGTGTTATTCCACGCCGGTCAGGCGTACCAGTGCGGCGGTCCTGAAGGTAGAGGTTCGTTGTCGGCAGCGCGCAGACCGTGATTCCTGCCCGTGCCAGCTTGTCCGCGATGCGCGCAAATGCACCTTCGTCACGGTTCATCAGGCTGACAGCATGACCACACAGGATCGGCCCGTCAAAGCCTGTCTCAAGGGCGAGATCGGCAACCATTTCCAGACCATTCAAATCGGCCAGCCCTTCATCAACATGAAAATCCAGCGGCAGAGCGTGCTTTTGCGCGGCCTCAAACATCATCCTGATGCCATCGTGCATATGGGTATGATTTTGTACAAAGGCGCCCAAGGCACCTTTGGCCTGTGCAGCTGCTTGCGCCAGTTGCGCCGTGAATGCGCGATCAGCCATACGGTCAACACCCGTCAGCGGGCTGAGTTGGAGGGTAACTTGCGGGGTCTCTTGGGCGATCTCACGCAGGATGTGCCAAGAGAGTGGTGGTAAAATACCGTCACCCCAATCGACATGGCTGCGCAGGGTTGTCACTCCTGCTTCCTGTGCTTCGCTCAATCCGCGTGATGCGCGCGCGCGGATGTCTTGTGCGGTCCAATTGACTTTATCGTTGTATTGCGCGGCAATCGCTGTTGCCAGATCACCCGCAACGGGGCCAAGCCGCCCGATGGTATAGCATTTGTCCAGATGGCAATGCGGTTCTGTCAAAGGCGGGATGACGATAGGCGCAGGTTGTGATGACGCAACGGTGTCCAGACCAGTAAGCTTACCGCTGCGTATGACGGGTGCACCGATCAGCAGATCACCCTGTTTGTGACCTCCAAAAGCCGCAGGATCGCGCAGCAGGGTCTTTGGCACAGCAATACTGCTGGGAAGCTCACCGTGCAAATCAGAAGGTCCGCTCAAAAATCTGCATCAACGCCGGGTAGTTTCAGGGCCTTGATCAGGTCGCGCAATTCCTGTCGCGCGGCAATGTTCGAGATATTCAGCTGTTTGACACCAATGTCCTTAAGATCAAGCAGCGTCAGGCCGCGCGGAAACAGCTCGCGAAAGATCACCCGCTCGTTGAAACCGGGGGCAATGCGAAAACCGATACGTTTGCTCAGGTTCTGGATCGCGCGCTCCATCTTGTCTTTGTTGACCATGCGCTGTGCACCCATGCGGTTGCGCACGACGACCCAGTCGATCGGGGGCAGGCCTGCCTGTGCGCGCAACTGTCGGGCGTTCCAGACCATTTCGGAATAGACCGAGGGGCCTGTGATCTTGTCACCCGAAGCATCGGTGTGGGCCAGTAGATCAAAGTCGATGAAGCTGTCGTTCAGCGGTGTGACCAGCGTATCAGCAAGGCTGTGCGCGACTTGGCTCAGCCGCGTGTGCGAGCCGGGGCAGTCGATGAGAATGAAATCGTTGTTGGGCTCAAGCTCGGCCACTGCTGCGGACAGGCGATGGTCATAGACGTTTTCGCCCGGTCCCAGATCACTGGCGTTGACCTCTGGTAGTTCGTGGCAGGTGGGGCTTGGCAAGTCCAGTCCCGCTTCCTTGAGAAAGGATTTGCGATTGTCTGAATACCGCCCGAACGTGCGCTGCCGCAAATCAAGATCCAGCGCGCTGACCTTGTGGCCCATGCGCGCCAGCGCGGTGGCCACATGCATCGAAACAGTTGATTTGCCCGCGCCGCCTTTTTCGTTTCCGACGACGATAATATGCGCCATGCCCGATGCCCTTTTTGCCATGTCTGCGGTGTCCGCAGGATGTTGTTTTTCGCACTATATGTAGGGTTAGGGTCTTTGAAAAGCGCCTTACGCCCCATTGCGTGTGCAGTGGGGCGTAAGGGTCACGGATGAATCAGTGCCTACAGACCGATGAAAATTTCCGCCAGCCAGATCCACAGTGGAATACTCAGGATCGCGACAGGCGTACCGAGGCCGGTTGAGGCACCGACGTAGGCTGATGCATTCGCTTCGGGCAGAGCGCCGCGCATAGTGGGCGGGCCGGAAATATCCGAACTGGACGCCGCCATGATTGCCAGCAACACAACACCTCCCGCAGAGAACTCTGTGATCTGATGCGCTACCATGCCAAGGCCAAACCCGATCAGACCATGTACCAGTGGCCCAGTCAGACCATAGAGAACGTAGGCATGAGCCACTTTGCGCAGCTCTGACAGGCGCGCCCATGCCTCCATCCCCATAACCAGCATAAGGATTGACAGAAGCCCGCGAAACAGCGGCTCGTAAAAGCTTTCGTAGACGCTCTCTGGACGGCCCAGAACACCGATGGCGATGCCAAGCAACAGCGCAGAAATTGCTGCACTTTGTACCGTATCGGTCAGGATCGTACCGACAAGGCCATGGGGTGCGGGCTGTTTATCACTGGGCCTCGGGCGTTTAGGCAGACCAGAGGCCAACCCATCCATTGTCATTGTTGCCACACCGTTCTGTGGCAGAGCCGCGGCGGCTGTCTCGGCACTGCGCGCTGCCGACATCTTTGCCAGCACAATTGCTGTGACAAGGGCCGCGATGTCCATGAAAGGGTAGAGGGCAGCAATGAACCCCTCATAGGCAATACCTTCAGCGTCCAGCATCGCCATTGCCGCCGCAAGGGTCGAAGCGGAGACAGCCCCGAACAAGCCCGCCGTGGCGTAGCCGTCTATCTTTGATACACCGCGCCACCGCGCCAATGTGCTACTGCCCAGAACCACGATTGCAATGCCCGCAACGATTGCACAGACAGCAGGCACAGCGAGGGCGATCAGATCAGCCTCACGGATCGAAATGCCCGCCCCCAGCCCGACTTTGAGCAAGAGCAGCATAACCACGAATTTGTAAACCGGCTCTGGGACCGCTAATTTACTGCCCAATGCTGCCAGCATCATGCCGCCCAAGAGGAACGCCAGCGTCGGCTTTTGTAGCTGGCTGATGATTGTCACGACAACGTCCGAGATCATGTCCATGGTGAAACCCTTTGGTGTTAAGTCTGTTCGGGCGGGTATGACGGGTATGGTTAAGATAAAAAAATATATCTTTTAATCGCTATCGTTCTATTATTTGGAACGAAGGAGGCGTCATGCTTAATTATCACCATCTACGGTACTTCTCGGCGGTGGCGCATGAGGGCAACCTGACCCGCGCAGCCGAAAAGCTGAACCTGTCACAATCTGCCCTGTCCACGCAGATCAAGGCCTTGGAAGCGCGGCTGGGCCAGGCGTTGTTTGACCGTGTGGGTCGGCAGTTGGTGTTGACCGAGGTGGGGCGCATAGCCCTTGACCACGCTGATCGTATTTTTGCTACGGGGGCCGAGCTTGAGGCGACGCTGGCGCAAACTTCGACCATATTGCCGCCCTTTCGCGTCGGCGCGCTTTCGACGCTGTCGCGCAATTTTCAGATGCAGTTTTTGCGGCCTGTTCTGGCGCGTGGTGGCTATGAAGTGATCCTGCGCTCCGGCGGGCCCGAGTTGCTGGAAACGCTCGGTGCGCTGGGTCTTGACGTGGTGCTGACAACCGAGCCACCGCAGAGCGGCAGTGCGGGCGGTTTCACCACCCACCGCATCGCATCCCAGCGCGTGGGCCTGCACGGCGCCGCGCACCGTTTGCATCACAAAACGCTGTTCGATTTGCTAAGCAATGAGCCATTGATCCTGCCAATGGGGGCCATTCGCATGGGGTTTGACAGTCTCATCGCGCGGCTGGGTATCAAACCTGAGATCGTAGCAGAGGCGGACGACATGGCGATGGTCCGCCTGCTGGCCCGTGAGGACGCAGGCGTGGCGCTAGCCCCTGACGTCGTGCTGGCAGACGAGATCGCGTCAGGCCGTCTCGCCACTGCACCCTTCGATCTGGAACTGACCGAAACCTTCTACGCCATCACTGCCCCGCGCAACTTTCCCCATCCGCTGCTGGCGGAGCTTTTGGGATAAAACGTCGGGTGTAAATGCGGTCACATGCCTTCAACAACACGGTGCGGTGTGCGTTGGGCAGATCTCTTTATTCGCAGGGCTGTCGCGGCTTTGAATTGGGAATTTCGGCTGCGACGAGGTAGACAAAATCCAGCTCGTCGATTGTGGAAACAACCACCCTTACGGGCAAGTGTCTTTCGACCGTGCTCTCCAGAACTCTGGTGAATTTTGTGCTGCGCTCTCCACACTCGTTCACGCCGATAAAATCCCCATTCTGAATTACCTGATCGGCCCAGCGGTCAAACGCTGCGATGACATACTGTTTGTCTATTTTCCGACCAACCGCAGCGCTGGAGTGCCAAGACGTACTGCACCCATCAAATGTATCTGTTTTGTCAGTTATCGCTGAAAGGCTTACATGCGCGTCTTTTGCCATCCAAACTTTGCCTTGGGAATTTGGCACCAATGAAACCGCTGTCTTATGCGGCAACCGCTCCAATCCGTCAGTAATGATTGTACCCTCGGCCAAAAGCGGCGCAACGCATCTTTCAAAGAACATTTCGGTGATCCTGAGCGCCGGTGTGTTTGGCTGTGACGCTGCGGGATGCGCCGCAGCCACGATGAACAGGAGTACGCATAGTTTAAGTTTCATGACGCACCATTGAGGCAAAGAAGATCCGCCTCACATTAGCGACTGTTCCATCCTCTTCAACCAATCCAACGCCATCCTTTGTTCGAAGCACCGCACAAGCAGAAACCTTGCGTCGGAGTACATAGCTTTGCCCAATCGCAGGGTCAGGCAGCTTTGACTGAAAATTAGATTTTTGAACCATTATCGCGACTGAAATATAGATTACCGTTGGAGAAAGAAGACATAGATTACAATCAAAGCAACGACAGGAAACAGGACCAGCGATAAAAACGGACTTGCCTCACGCGTGGGTATAGATTTCGTATTTTGATACCTGTCCCAATCCTGCAAGCTGTCAAAATCGACATAGAGAGAAGCATCATCAGAAGGGTTTTGTACAATCTGGAACACGACAGGTTCGTTCATGTCCTCGATGAACAGATCTAACCGCTTCTGAATTGTTGGCAGTTGAGCTTCCGGAAATATCGCCACTAACCCATGGCCTTTAGAATGTATTTCGCACGTTTTCTCAAAGGCTTCCCGTTCGCTTCGGCCAAAAACGAAACTATGTAACTCGACCACATCTTCCATCGGTGTGGTGGTGTTGTTTTCGATCTCAATACCAAGTCTGCGCACGTGGCACTCCTCGATGATGTCGGGGAACAAATGATGTTTGGTCTAAAGCGCGATAGGGTTGCATGCTGCATTCTTCGGACGCTGCACGAACGCACATTCCTCCGGAACGCAAAAGGCGCACCTCTTTGTAGAGATGCGCCTGATACGTGTACCGCGTGGGAATGGCTTAGAAGCCCAGACCTGCGTACTTGTTCTTGAACTTGGACACGCGGCCACCGGTGTCCATCAGGCGGCCAGAGGCGCCTGTCCATGCGGGGTGTACAGTCGGGTCGATATCAAGCGACAGCTGGTCGCCTTCCTTGCCCCATGTGGATTTCATTTCCAGGATCGTGCCGTCGGTCATCTTGACGTTGATCGTGTGGTATTCGGGATGTGTATCGGTTTTCATGTGACTTACCCCTTGGGTGCTTTGTAGTGTGCATTCTCGACGATACGCGCGGATTTACCACGGCGCGAACGCAGGTAATACAGCTTGGCGCGACGCACGCGGCCGCGGCGGACCACGGTGATGCTATCGATATTTGTGGAGTGCAGCGGGAATACACGCTCCACACCTTCGCCGAATGAGATTTTGCGAACAGTGAATGCGCCGGCGATGCCTTTGCCGTGCTTGCGGCTGATGCAAACACCTTCATAGTTCTGTACACGTGTGCGCGTACCCTCGGTGACTTTAAAGCCAACGCGGATGGTGTCGCCTGCGCGGAAATCGGGGATTTCCTTGGCGAGTTCGGCGATATGTTCCGCCTCGATCTGTGCAATCAGGTTCATCTGATGCGTCTCCTATGATGCTCGTGGTATGCCACGAAGTTTTGATATGATCCCAGAGCTTCGGTCTGTACTAACGGGTCTGCGCACAGCCCACCGGAGGTAGCATCGTCTTTGCTTTTGGATGTTTGCGACAGCAAACGGGTCCGGAATCGCTTTTGCGGCCCAGACTGGGTGCCGTATAGGCGTTGCGCACAAACGGATCAAGGGCCGAGTGACCTTTGCGATGTTTGATTCATGTCAAAGCAGATTTGTCCCCAACGTCTATATTTGGACCCAACCAAAACGGCATCAGAGAGGGTTGGTATGGCTGGGGCAAAAAACGATCAGGGCAAGCACATCCGAAGCACGCAAATCACGGGTTTTGAACAAGGTGAATATCCTTACAAGACACGTTTGTCGCGCAAGGCCTATGAGGCTGAAAAGGCCGCACTGCAGGTAGAATTGCTGAAGGTGCAGCATTGGGTCCAAGAGACAGATCAAAAGTTCGTTTTGCTGTTTGAGGGGCGCGATGCGGCGGGGAAGGGCGGGACTATCAAACGCTTTACCGAGCATCTCAACCCTCGCGCGGTTCGCGTTGTCGCCTTGAACAAGCCCACCGACGAAGAGCGCGGACAGTGGTATTTCCAGCGCTATATCAAACACCTGCCAACGTCCGGTGAAATGGTCCTCTATGACCGCTCGTGGTACAACCGCGCGGGTGTGGAGCGGGTGATGGGATTTTGCGAGCCTGCCGAATACCTTGAATTCATGCGCCAGACCCCTGATTTTGAACAGATGTTGACGCGCAGCGGCATCCGTTTGTTCAAATACTGGTTCTCGGTCACTCAAGAGGAGCAAAAGCAGCGATTTTCCTCGCGTGAAACTGATCCGCTCAAACGCTGGAAACTCTCTCCCATCGACCGCGCCAGTCTTGATAAATGGGACGACTATACCGAGGCGAAGGAGGCAATGTTTTTCTATACAGATACGGCAGATGCCCCTTGGACGGTTATCCGCTCGAATGACAAAAAGCGCGCGCGCCTGACCTGTATGCGGCACTTTCTCTCACAGTTGGATTATCCCGAAAAAGACACAGATGTCGCCCGTGCCCCTGATCCCAAGATTTTTCATCAGGCCGAGGCGTTGTTGCAGCAATCGCAGCACATCCTCGCGTCCTCGCTACACCCCGAACACCGCAAATCCCAGAAAGGAAAATGAATGTCACATACCCCGCACGAACTTGCCGAGGAATTTCCCGATCAGATGGCGCAAATGGCCGAGTTGCGACAGAATGATGCCCACTTTGTCAAATTGTCTGACAGCTATCACACGCTCAACCGCGCGATCCACCGCGCCGAGACAGATGTAGAGCCGACAAGCGATGACAACATGACACGGATGCGCCGCGAACGACTGGGACTAAAGGACGAGATAGCAACCTATCTGCGCGCCCACGTCTGAGGCCGCTCTAGTATAGCTTCATGTCCATCAGGACGATCTCGGAATACATGTGGTCAATCTCGGAAGGGTACATGCTGGTGCCTTTGTAGAACCTTGGCACTTCGATATCCTCGACCACACCGTTTTGCGCATCTTTGATCAGGCGGCTGTCAACGCTCAACACAGCCGCTTGATATGGCAACAGCGTATCTGCAACTGCTTGGGCATAACGTGCCAGCAGATCAGGCTGGCCCACATACAACACCTCATGGGTGACATATTCATCGCGTTTTTGTTTGACTGATAGAACCAGCGTCAGCGGCCCGTCCGGTGTTTCGATCACAACGGGCCTGAGGTTGAGGTCGGCGTGATCGCGCAAAACCTGTGTATCCGCAGGGTTCATCACCGCCTCTGCCAATGGGTCAAAGCTGTGTGGCAATACGTTGCCTTCTGTGCTGCGCCAGACCCGCCGCTGCGCATCGAGTACTTTGAACCCGATCCTGTCCACCAACGGCAAAGCAGCCCTGGCGCTGGTGAGGTTGGTAGAAGTGACTTCGGGATCTGCCATCGCCTTGTGCATCAAGGCTTCGCCCAGCCCCATACCACGGTGGGTTTTCAGTACGTACCAAGACGTCAGATTGCGGTAGCGCCGGAGGCCGCGCGGCGTATGGCGCAAGCTGTCGTTCATGCCCATTACACCTACCAGCGTGTCACCATCTCGCGCGGTTACGGCAAATTCGCCCTGTGGCCCGCCCCAGCGGTTTGCCAGTAATCGTGTCCATCCATCGGCCCCCCATTTCGCGCGGGGGAATGCCGCATGCATAAACGCCTCGACCTCATCGCGCTGGGCGGAAGTGGCGAATGTGATATCTACCATAGCTTACAACTCCTGCATGCTGGGCACAGATACCCACAGCCCGCGTGTGTGCGCGAACAAGCGGTCGGTAAAGGCCCAGATCGCCGCATTGGTTTGCAGGTGGTGGGTGACATAGCCGATAGACTTGGCCGCGTCCCCCGTGCGGCGCGCGCGTAAATGGTCCAGCAACATCGTCAGCATCTTGTCCTCTCCGCGAAAGACGCGGTCGTATTTCCAGCGGATCGGGTCAAGGTGCGCGTCTACATGGGTAAGTCCCGCCACATTCGCAGCATCCCCGCGCCCTTCATACGCGGACAAGAACGTATAGCCCCAATCGGGCAGATGCCGCCGCGTAGCATCGCCAATGCGGTTCCACGGCGGTACGAAGGCAGGCAGCAGGCGGGGCATAGCCACAGCTTCCAGCATCTCCCATCCACGGCGCAGATCATCGCGTTGCAGCGCCAGATCGCGGGTGTCGCCCACCTCCGAGGCAGGTGTGCCTTTGGGCTCGTGATTGATGTGGCGCAGGCCATGTTGCAGCACAAAGGTATGATCCGTATCGCGCAAACGCGCCGCCAGATCGGGCGATACGCCATCAGGAATGACAGAGATGTGGGCAGGTATTTTGTGGGTCTGCGATAGTGTCAAAAGTTGCTCTAGTGCGGGTGTCACCTGCTGCGCATCATCATCGCGCCACCACAGGTGCGGGCGCAGGCCCGCCGCGCTCCATTCAGCCAGCTCAGCGTCGAGTGCGGCCCAATCAGCCATCCTCACGCGCCTTATGAGCTGCCCACAGGTCGGGCCGCCGCTCTTGGGTCAGCTTGTGCGACATCTCGCGCCGCCATTTCGCAATCTCGGCATGGTTGCCGGACATCAGAACAGCAGGGATATCGCGGCCCTGCCACTGCGCGGGTTTGGTGTATTGCGGATGCTCCAGCAATCCGGCGGAGTGGCTCTCCTCCACGGTGCTTTCTGCGTTGCCCAGCACACCGGGCAGCAAGCGCACGGTGGCGTCAATCATGGCTTGGGCCGCCAGTTCGCCACCGGTCATCACGAAATCACCGAGGCTGACTTCGGTGATGCCGTAATGCTCGATCACCCGCTCGTCCACGCCCTCGAACCGACCACAAAGGATGGTCACGCCCGCACAACCTGCCAGATCGCGGGCCATCGCCTGATCAAAGCGCTGTCCGCGCGGTGACATATAGAGGATGGGCCAGCGGCCTTGCGCGCGCCCCTGCACAGCCTCGATCGCGGGGCCGACCACATCGGCACGCAGCACCATGCCTGCACCTCCCCCTGCAGGGGTATCATCGACGTTGCGGTGCTTTGTCAGGCCATGGGCGCGCAGATCATGCGCATGGCACTGCCACTGGCCTTCTTTCAGCGCACGGCCCGTCAGGCTTGCGCCCAAAACACCGGGGAAAAGCTCGGGGAACAGTGTGAGGACATGCGCCTGCCAGACATGCACGTAATCAGGAGTGTCACGCATGAGTTCGCGGGGCTTGAGCGTGGGCATCACCCGCTGTTTGCCGTGGGAGCGGTTTGGCGAGGTCATTGCGGTTTTCCTTTGCCCAGAAGCGCGGCTTTTGCAGCATTGCGGGCCTGAGTGTCTGTATGGGTTCGGTTAATGTCCAGCATCGCCGCGAGCATAGCGTCATTGACCCGCTTGTTCTGCGCAGCCGCGGGTACGAGGCTGGCGCGGATTGCATCGGGCACATCACACAGGTCCAGCACCGGATCAGCAGGGCCGAGGGGCAGCAGTGCGCAGTCCTCCAGCGCAAAGCTGTGGACGGGGGCGGGTACACGGCTGGTGACATTCTGCACTATTCTGTCCAGATCGGGGGCGGCGGGGTATTGCGCGCAAAACGCCTCAAAATCCAGCGACATGCCCGAAGATTTGACATGCTCAGCCCATGCAGATTGCTGCCAGTCCTGAGGGTTACGTGTGCCAAAGCAGATTACTACAGGCGTGTTGGGAAAAGCCGTGCGCGCGCGCTCCCACATCAAATACAGCAGGACGGGTGCTGCGCGATAATCGGCCAAGGCACCGCGTCCAGGCATATGGCCCGACAATTCCTCTGCGCTCAGCAGCAGTGTGCGGCGGGGCATTCCAGGCAGATCCGTTAGCAGCGCGTCCAGACGGCGGCTGACCTTGTCCAGCGCTTCATCGGTGCCGTATGTAGAGTAGCCGCGTGTCGCATGGATCAGCTCTTGCATCTGGCCTTTGAGACGGATCGCAACAGCGGGCATCAGCGCCTTGCGATTGGCCCGCAGCACGGCCTGCACCGTCGATGTGCCGGTCTTGTGAAACCCCGCATGCAGTACGATTTTGCGTGGCATCAGCGGTTGGCCGCCATCAGGTCACGTCGCGCCTGACGCACAGTTTCGTCATCCAGCTTTGAGCGGTTGAGCCGCAGCAGAGTGTCCTTGATCGCTTGCGTCGGTGTTTCGTTCAGTGCGCCGGGGGGCGGTGTGACAAAAGTCGCGCGGCGCACGGAGGGGACGTCCAGAATATCCAGTACCGCGTTCAGGGGCCCCAGCGGTGTCGTGCTCATTTCTTCCAGTGCAGTGGCGAGAACCTTGTGTTTGGGAAGTTCCTCTCTGACCCGCTCAACGATTGTCGCCAGATCGGCAGAGCGTTTGAAACGTGTCAGATACTCGTCCTCTTCCATTGTCATCCGGCGCGCGCGAAGATGCTGCGCATAGCAACTGCGCAACCATGGCTCTGCAGCGCGGGTGGAGAAAAAGTAGATTTGTTCGGCGTCAGGATGGACCATCTCGAACGCAACAGCGATGGCTTTCATCACTTTTGGGGCCGCACTGTAATCGCGCAGGCCGTGACGCCATGGCATGTGGCCCGACAGGTCCTCGGATGAGATGATGAACTGCTCGGCACTGTCGCTTTCCAGTTTTTGCGCCAGTTCTGCGGCCTCGTATTTCACCATCCCCAGATCAACTTCGCCACGGCTGATACTATATGCGCGGGCGGCCTCACATAGAGGGATCATTCCGCCACGTAAGACAATGCGGACGTCTGGGCGCAATGCCGCGCGATTGGCGCGCAGGGTGTGCTGCAGGCTGGTTGTGCCTGTCTTGTGGAAACCGGCATGGATGATAAAGCGCGGCACGCTTAGCCGTCGGTCGCTGTTGGTGCGGCATCTGGCAAGATGCCCTCGGGTGGGTCTGCCACTATGCGCCGTGTGGCGAGATCAACTGTTGGTACTGCCGCCTTGGTGAAGGGAAGAAATGTGGTGGTGGACGAGCCGCTCAGCTGAAGCTCCAGCAGATCGTCGGCACCGTTGTTCTGCACGGTTTTGACACGGCCCAACAGCACGCCACCTGTATCAAAGACATCGCAGCCGATAAGGTCGGCATGATAGAATTCGTCATCCGGCAAAGATGGAAGCTGGTCGCGGTGCGCAAAGAGCTTGGTGCCGCGCAGGGCATCGGCCTCTTCTTTTGTGGCAACTTCTGGCAGGCGGGCTGAAAAACCCGTCTTGATGGGCCGCAGAATAGCCAGCGCAAAATTGCGATTGCCAGCCTCATCCGTAAGCGGGCTATAGTTTTCGATATCAGAAGGTACAGCGCAAAAACTCTTGACGCGCAACTCACCCTGAACGCCGTAAGCGCCTGAAATCACACCAACACAGACGTGACTATCGCTCATTGCAGTAGCTCCGAATCCACACAGATTGTGCCTGTCCACTGGCCTTCGCCTGCGCTGCATTCCGCACGCATCAGCATCCCGTTGAGGTGAAAGCCCAGCACAGCCCCGACGCAAAGGGTGGCCACGAATTTTAGTAGTCGAAACATTAGCGTTCCTCGATATGCAGGGCGGCGGCGCGTGCCTCCCAGCCTTTGGTTTCAAGCTCTGGTGTCAGGGATACATCGGCTGGCCAGCCAAGGCAAAGGTAAGCCACAAGCGACCAGTCTTGTGGTGCATCCAGATCACGGCACAACTGCTGCGGATCAAGCACCGAAACCCAGCCGATGCCCAGCCCGCGGGTGCGCGCGTGCAGCCACATTAGTGTGATGGCCCCGACAACCGAATAGCGGCGCATCTCGGGCATGGTGGCGGCGCCAAGGCCCGCGCCTTTGGCTGTGCTGTCATCGCAAAAAACAGCAATATGTTCAGGTGCTTGGTCCATCCCCGACAGCTTGAGAGAAGCGTAGAGCGAGGCCTTGTCCCCCTCATAACCCTCCAGAGCTTTTGCATTGGCGTGGCGGTAGTTTTCAAGGGCGGCAGCGCGCGCAGCCTTGGAACGTACACGGATAACGCGCCACGGTTCTGACAGGCCAACGGAGGGGGCAAGGGAGAGGGTGGAGAGACACTCGGTTACAAGCGCCTCATCCACGGGGTCTGTGCGGAACTGGCGCACGTCGCGGCGCCAGCGCATCAGATCGTCTAGCCCGGCACGAAACTCATCAGAAAACGCGTGCATGCCGGGCTAAACCTTATCATTTACAGCAGCTTACTCGGTTGCTGCTTCTTCTGCTGCGGGTGCTTCCTCGGCGGGTGCGGCTGCTGCTTCTGCGGCGGCTGCGGCCTTGTCTGCCTTCTCCTGAACGCGCTCTTGGGCTTTCTTGCCGGGCGTGCCTTTTTTCGGGTTGTTACGCTCGGTTTTGGGGCGTGCGCCTGCGGCTTCGAGCATACGCTGAACGCGCTCTGTTGGCTGTGCGCCTTCGCCCAACCAGTACTCGACCCGCTCCATGTTCATCTTGACGCGGTCTTCGCTGTCTTTTGGCAGCAGGGGTGCATATGTGCCCAGCTTTTCGATGTAGCGGCCGTCGCGTGGCATGCGGCTGTCTGCTGCAACGATACGGTAGAAGGGGCGCTTTTTGGAGCCACCGCGGGCGAGGCGAATTTTCATAGCCATGGTATTGATTTCCTTTAGGTTTTATCTTGGTGTTGTTCGTGGTGCTGAATGACTTCAGCGATGATGAAGTTGAGAAACTTCTTGGCGAATTCGGGGTCTAAGTCAGCCCGTTTCGCCAAATCTTCGAGCCGTTCGATCTGTGCGGTTTCACGCGTAGGATCGGACGGGGGAAGGTCGTGCTCGGCTTTGAGTTTCCCCACAGCCTGAGTGTGTTTGAACCGCTCGCCCAATGTATAGACGAGGATGGCATCGAGGCGGTCGATGCTGGCGCGGTGTCCCTTGAGGACCTCGGCGGCGAGTTTTACAGCGTCGGTCATAGGGCCTCCGATTTGGTGTGCAGCGGGGGGGTGCGGTGCGTACACTGGGCGTACACCCCCTGTACACCGCCGCGTCGCAGCATTGATGTGGCATTGAAAGTCATGCGGCCACCTTTGGGTGGCGGTAGACATGCATTGTCTCGCCCATGAGTGTGCCTTCCCGTTCGAACACGGCACCCAGTCGGGTGGCAAGCGCGATGGAGCGGCTGTTGTCTGGCGCGGGGTAGCTGACGATGCTGTCCAGCCCTAGATGCTGAGCGGCATAGCTGCGTGCGGCCTGTGTCGCCTCAAAGGCGATTCCGCGACCTTCGGCTTGGGCTGTGACGTACCACGCCAGTTCAGGCTCTTCCCAGTCGGGACCGTTCAAGATGCCTGTGCCACCCAGAAAGGCATCGCTTTCTCGGTCGGCGATGTACCACATGCCATGCCCGTAGAGCGCCCAGTTGCCAAAGACGGCCATCATACCGCGGCGTGCATCAAATGCACTGCGCGGCCCGCCGACAAAGTGGCTGCGATCGGACGCAAAGAAATCGGTCAGTGCGGGCACGTCGGCCAGTTTGGGCGCGCGCAGGGTCAGACGCTCGGTCTGGAGGGTGGGGACATCATAGATCATGCTGCCACCTTCGGGTGGCGGTAGACGTGCAGCAACATTCCGTCGACGGTGGTGAAATCATCTTCGCGCACAGCACCGAGGCGCAGGGCCAAGGCCGCCGAGCGGGTGTTTTCGGGTGTGGTGCAACTGACAGCAGTATCCCAGCCCAGCACGCTAAACGCATAGTCCAGCGAGGCGCGGGCGGCCTCTTGGGCGATGCCGCGGCCTTCGGCCTGCTTAAAAACCGACCACGCAATTTCCGGTTCGGGCCAGTCATCTGGGTAAAAGCAACCGACAACGCCAAGTGGCGCGTCTGTTGTCTTGTCCGCGACCATCCAGCGGCCATAGCCGCGCAGGTGCCAGTGGCCGATAATCTCGCCCAGTTTGTCAAACGCCTGTACCCGCGTGTTGGGACCGCCCAGATGGATCGCGCGGTCACTCATGCGGAAAGCGGCGAAGGCTTCAAAATCGCTCCATTGCGGGCAGCGCAAGCGCAAGCGCTCGGTCTCCAACGTGGGGATATGGAGGGTGACAGCGTTCATTAGAGGCCCAGCTCATCCACGGTGGCGCCGTCGAACAGCGGCTTGGTAAAGGAGCGGTCATAGCGGCGGATACATTTGGTCGCCTTGGCGTGGGCATAGGCACGCAGGCATTCGGGATCGTCCCACATACGCGCGCGGTAGGCCTCGTAATCGGCCAGTGACGGGAAGGAGAAGTGGCAATAGGCGATGTCGTTCGGCCCTTCATGCGGCATGTGATAGCCGTGATGGGTGCCGCCGAGTTTGACGACAAGGTGCAGCCACGCTTTTGCGTAGATCTCGAACTCCGCCAATTTGTCGGGGTCGATTTCGTATCTGACGGTGCAGCTGATCATTTCTTTTTCCCGAAGCCCGAAAGGCCAGCGGGCAGGGTGATGCCACCGCCGCCCATGCCGGGGAGTTTGGAGTTGCCCATCTGGCGGGCTGCGGCCTCAAGTGCTTTGGGGTCCATGCCTTGGGCCATTGCAGCAGGGTCCATGCCGCCCTTGCCCATCATCTGTTTCATCGCGGCTTTCATCATGCCGCCTTTGCCTTTGCCCATCTTTTTCATCATGTCGGACATCTGGCGCTGCATTTTCATCAGCTTGTTCAGGTCGGAGACTTCCATGCCCGCCCCTTTGGCGATCCGCTTTTTACGGGATGCCTGAAGCAGCGCGGGGTTGGCGCGCTCTTTTTTGGTCATGGAGTTGATGAGGGCGATTTGTTGTTTCAGGACGCGGTCATCAAGGCCTGCGTCCTCGACCTGTTTGGCCATTTTGCCCATGCCGGGCATCATGCCCATCATGCCCTGCATGCCGCCCATCTTGATCATCTGTTCCAGCTGCATTTTGAGGTCGTTCATATTGAACTGACCCTTCGCCATGCGCTTCATCATCTTTTCGGCCTGTTCGGCCTCGATGGTTTCCTGTGCTTTTTCCACAAGGGCAACGATGTCGCCCATGCCAAGGATACGGCCCGCGATACGCTCTGGCTCGAACGTCTCGAGCGCGTCCATCTTTTCGCCGAGGCCCACGTATTTGATGGGCTGGCCTGTGACGGCGCGCATCGAGAGCGCGGCACCACCGCGTCCGTCACCGTCCATACGGGTGAGGACGACACCTGTGATGCCGATACGGTCGTTGAAGTTTTGCGCGGTTTGCACAGCGTCTTGGCCTGTCAGGCCGTCGACGACCAGCAGGGTTTCGCGGGGGCTGACCACATCGCGGACCTGCTCGACCTGCGTCATCAGCTCTTCGTCGATGGACAGGCGGCCTGCGGTATCCAGCATATAGACGTCATAGCCGCCGAGGCTTGCTTGGGTCTTGGTGCGTTTGGCGATCTGGACGGGGTTTTCGCCTTTGACGATGGGCAGGGTGTCCACGCCGATCTGCATGCCGAGGATTGCCAACTGCTCCATCGCGGCGGGGCGGTTCACGTCGAGCGACGCCATCAGAACGCGCTTGCCGTCTTTTTCGGTCAGACGTTTGGCGAGCTTGGCTGTGGTAGTAGTTTTACCGCCGCCCTGAAGGCCGACCATCAGAATGGGAGCGGGCGGGTTATCAACCTTGAGCGCGCCCGGCTCGCCCTCGCCGCGCAGCACGTCGATCAGCGCGTCATGCACGATTTTGACGACCTGCTGGCCCGGTGTGATGGATTTGGTGACGGCTTGGCCTGTGGCCTTTTCCTGCACTGCGTTCACAAAATCGCGCGCCACGGGCAGCGAAACGTCGGCCTCAAGCAAGGCCACGCGGACCTCGCGCAGGGCGGTTTTGACGTCCTCGTCAGATAGCGCGCCTTGTTTGGTCAGGCGGTCAAAGACTCCGGAGAGGCGTTCACTGAGATTCTCAAACATGGGCGGGAGCCCTTTCTGCGTCGGTTGCGGATGCCCCCAATTTAGGGGCGGCCGCGGGAATTAACAAATGCTCCAAAGCGGGAGGAGCAATAGAGTTTACCCCAGTGGGCGCAACGCGCTGACTGGGGGCGATCCTGAACAGGTCAGGACCGGAAGGCCTTGCTTCCGGAAAGTTGTCCCGCGTTTAGGCCGTGCAAGGACATGAGTCAAGCCACAGGTGGCATCTTGCACTTATGTGTGGATGGGCCAAGATGGGGGTTGCGCAGTTCGATGGCGCACATGGGGAACGGGCAGTATGCAGAACTGGGACGAAGTAAGGACCGCCTATCAGGTGGCGCGCAAAGGCACGGTCAGCGGGGCCGCCGATGCGCTGGGTGTGCATCATGCGACTGTCATCCGCCATATTGATGCATTGGAAGGGCGGCTGGGCGTCAAGCTGTTTCAACGACACGCACGGGGGTATACGCCCACCGAGGCAGGAGAGGACCTGTTGCGCGTTGCACAAGCCACCGAGGACCAGTTCGGCCAATTGGTGAGCCGTATCAAAGGGCATGGCACCAAAGTGACGGGCGATCTGGTCGTGACATCGCTGGTCGGGCTGGTACCGCGTATCGCGCCTTTGCTGGTGGCGTTTCAGACTGAATATCCCGAGTTGGTGGTGCGTTATCTGACGGGTGACCGCTTGTTCCGGCTGGAATACGGCGAGGCGCATGTGGCGATCCGCGCAGGCCGCGCGCCAGAGCAGCCCGACAATGTGGTTCAGCCCTTTGTCGATCTTGCGGTGGGACTATATGCAGCGCAAAGTTATGTCGCGCGGTACGGCGTGCCCGAGACCGTCGAGACATATGACGCGCACCGATTTGTCGGACATGAGGATGAAGATAACCGAGCCCCGTTTAACCAGTGGCTGGGCCAGACTGTACCGCGTGAGAATATCGTGTTTCGCAGTAATGACTCGCAGTCATTGGCCGCCGCAGTGGTGGCGGGTGCAGGGATCGGGTTTTTGACCCCTCAGGAGGCTGCGGCATACGACAATCTGGTGCGGGTCGCAGCACCGCGGCCTGAATGGTCTTCGCCGCTTTGGCTGGTGACGCATATGGATTTGCACCGCACAACGAAGGTGCAGGCCTTGCTGCAATTCCTGAAAACCCACGCCAAGGATGGCACGATATGAGCCGTGACATGTTCGCTCGGAAGCGCAGTATATAGTGTCGCCACAAACGCAGGGCCATTTTGCGATGTTGTTGTTCTCGGCCCTCGTGGCGGGGTCTTTTGCGCTGGGCGGGATGGTTGCCAACGAGATTGCGCCCTTGGCGCTGAACACTTTGCGCTTTGTCATTGCGGGTGTCGCTGTTGGCGCGGTGGCAGTTATCAGCACTGGCATCCCGCGCAGCGCCTTTGCGGCCCCTTGGCGTTATTTCCTGCTGGGCGGCCTCTTTGCCATCTATTTCGTGCTGATGTTTGAGGGGCTAAAGACCTCTGCGCCTGTTAGTTCGGCGGCGGTGTTTACATTAGTGCCTGCGATGGCGGGCGTGTTTGCGTGGTTTTTGCTGCGCCAGCGGATGACACCGCGCATGGCGCTGGCGCTGGGCATAGGGGGGATCGGCGCGCTGTGGGTGATCTTTCGCGCCGATATGGCCGCGCTGCTGGCGTTTGACGTGGGGCGCGGCGAGGTGATCTTTTTCTTCGGCTGCATTGCGCACGCGATTTATACACCGATGGTGCGGCGGCTGAACCGCGGGGAAAGTGCAGTTGTTTTTTCATTCGGAGTACTGGTCGCCGGGGCGCTGTTACTGGGCATCGTGGGCGCGCGTGATATTGTTGCAACTGACTGGAGCGGGCTGCGCTCGATGGTCTGGATTACGATCCTGTATGTCGCGCTGGGGGCGAGTGCGGTTACGTTTGTTCTGGTGCAATTTGCGACACTGCGCCTGCCGTCGGCCAAGGTCATGGCCTATACCTATCTGGTGCCCAGCTGGGTGATCGGATGGGAGGCCGCATTGGGCAACCCGCTGCCGCCTGTGATGATCGGCGCTGGCATCGCCCTGACTGTGCTGGCGCTGGTGCTGCTGCTACGCGATGACGATGCAGTCAAACAGACTCCGACCACATAATTTTGATGCCTTCGGGAACCACTTGCCCGTTTGACGGTTAATCAAGTGATACAAATAGGAGTATATAGAAATGCGTAACATTATTTATCTGGTTGGCCTGGTCGTAATCGTTTTGGCAATTGTACAGTTCGTTCTGTAACCTGCGATTAGATTTCGAGATTGAGGGAAGAGGGGGCTTTGGCCTCCTTTTTTCCGTTCTTGGGGGCGTTGCTAGTCCGGCGCGTCTGCGTTGTCGGGCAGCTCGTGTCGCAAGAACCGCTCGAACGCGTCGAGGTTCACAGGCTCGAACAGGCCAAACCCCTGCATCCAGACGGAAGCCGCGCGCATGGCGTCCGGCTCCAGCTTGCACCATTTTACGCGGCCGCGTTTTTCCTGTGTGATGAGACCTGCAGCGGTTAGCACACCCAGATGTTTGGAAATCGCTGCCAGCGAGACATCGAACGGCTCTGCCACATCCGTTACGGCCATATCATCCTCTAGCAGCATGGCGAGGATCGCGCGGCGTGTCGGATCGGCAAGGGCTGCAAAGGTGGTGTCGAGTGTGGGTGTCATAGCCATGAGCCATAGCGCGTAGAATGGGCGCTGGAAAGCGGTGACTGGCAAAGATCAACCAAATGGTTGAATAACAATATCGTTGCAAGATGCGGAGATTTGCCTGCGGCAAAGCGGCATCGAAGATTTTATTTTATTATATTTCAGTGGTTTAGGTCATGTCTTGCCCCCGTTGACTCGGGCGCGGTGGCGCAGTAGCTATCGCGACAGTTATCCCAGCGGGGCCACAGCAATGGACGACCAAGATCGCAAGGCAGAAATGGCGGCGATCGAGGCGCGGATTGCAGCGGCCAAAGGCGCACAGGCGCCCGAGCCACGGATGGACGAGCATTATTCAGGCGCGCAAATGGCGTGGCGGATGGTGATAGAGCTGGTGGCCGGTCTGGGGATCGGTTTCGGCATCGGATACGGGCTGGATCTGTTCTTTGGAACGCTGCCCATATTCATGGTGCTGTTTGTCATGCTGGGCCTCGCGGCCGGAGTGAAGACGATGCTCCGTTCTGCGCAGGAGATGCAGGACATGAAAGAGGCGCATGACGCCGGAATTGAATACGTCCCGAACAGGGGCGGACGGAAACAACCCGACGCGGGTGATGAGTAAGGGGCCAAAAGATGGCAACAGACGCAAAATCAGGTGAGCTTGTCTTCAAGCCGATGGAGCAGTTCGAAATCACGCCTTTGATGGGTGATGGTGCGATTGGTGCATTTACCTTCACCAACATGGCGCTTTGGACCGTGTTTGCAGTGATCGCGGTGTTCTTGCTGATGGTTGTCTCTACGCGTCACCGCGCAATCGTGCCAACCCGCGCCCAATCTGTGGCCGAGCTTGCATACGGTTTCATTTACAAGATGGTCGAGGACATCTGCGGCAAGGAAGGCGTCAAGTTTTTCCCTTACATCATGACGCTGTTCATGTTCATCGTTTGCGCCAACTTCCTTGGTCTGATCCCGACCGCCTTTACGCCGACGTCGCACTTTGCTGTGACTGTTGTGCTGGCCTTTGCGGTGTTTATCACGGTGACTGTGCTGGGCTTTGTCAAAAATGGTGTCGGCTTTCTGAGCTTGTTCTGGGTATCATCTGCCCCGCTGCCATTGCGCCCCATTCTGGCGGTGATCGAGCTTATCTCCTACTTCGTGCGCCCCGTGAGCCATTCCATTCGTTTGGCTGGCAACGTCATGGCGGGCCACGCGGTTATCAAAGTATTCGCGGGTTTCGCAGCGCTTGTAGCTGTGTCGCCCATCGCGATCCTCGGGATCACGGCGATGTACGGTCTGGAGGTCCTCGTGTCCTTCATTCAGGCCTACGTCTTTACGATCCTGACATGTGTGTACCTCAAGGACGCACTGCACCCGCATCACTAACGACTTAACTAACGACTGGGCGTGGGTTTCACCCACCCTACAACTTCCAACGCATAGGAGAATATCATGGAAGGCGAACTCGCACACATCGGCGCAGGTCTGGCAGCAATCGGTTCCGGCGCAGCCGCTATCGGTGTTGGTAACGTGGCTGGCAACTATCTGGCAGGCGCATTGCGCAACCCATCCGCAGCTGCATCGCAGACTGCAACACTCTTCATCGGCATCGCGTTCGCCGAAGCGCTGGGGATCTTCGCGTTCCTCGTAGCACTTCTGCTGATGTTCGCCGTTTAAGCGACTGACGTTTACTCCCTATGCTGGGGGCGGCGCGCAATGTTGCGCCGCCCTCTGGATTAAATGTTCTGACAGGAGGCCATGATGGCAACCGAAACCACAAGCGCTGAAGGCGTCGTTGAAGCAGGCCCCGGCATGCCGCAACTTGATTTCTCTACATGGGGAAATCAGATCTTTTGGCTGGTACTTGCACTTATCGCAATTTACCTGATCCTGTCCCGCGTGGCGCTGCCGCGCATCGCGGCTGTTCTGGCCGAGCGTCAGGGCACTATATCAAATGACATCGCTGCCGCCGAAGATCTGAAGGCCAAAGCGGTCGAAGCCGAGGCTGCCTATGACAAGGCGCTGGTTGATGCCCGCGCCGAGGCCCAGCGTATTATCGCGCAGGCCAAAGCGGACATGCAGGCTGATCTGGACAAAGCCATCGCATCGGCTGATGACCAGATTGCTGCGAAGGCTGCTGAATCCGAGAAAGCGATCTCGGAAATTCGTGCCGGTGCTGTGGAGAGCGTGAAAGCGGTCGCCAAAGACACGGCCAAAGAAATTGTTGCTGCGATGGGTGGTAAGGCTGATGCCAAGACCGTCACCGCAGCGATCACCGCACGGATGAAAGGATAACGTCATGCGTTTCACACTCACATCCGTTTCGGCCCTACTGGTTGCGACACCTGCCTTTGCGGCAAGCGGTCCGTTCTTCTCGCTCGGGAATACCGACTTTGTCGTATTGCTGGGTCTGTTGGTGTTTATCGGCATCCTTGTATATTTCAAGGTGCCTGGCCTGATTGGCGGAATGCTGGACAGCCGTGCCGATGGCATCAAGACCGAGATAGAAGAAGCGCGCAAGCTGCGTGAAGATGCACAGAGCTTGCTGGCCTCGTATGAGCGCAAGCAGAAGGAAGTGCAGGAGCAGGCCGACCGTATCGTCTCTGCTGCCAAGGAAGAAGCTGCCGCTGCGGGCGAACAAGCCCGTGTCGATCTGGCAAAGTCGGTCGAGCGCCGTTTGGCTGCCGCAGAAGAGCAGATCGGTTCTGCCGAAGCTGCCGCTATAAAAGAAGTGCGCGACCAAGCGATCCTGATCGCCATCGCCGCCTCACGCGATATTATCGGCAAGCAGATGACCGCTGCAGACGGCAACAAGCTGATCGAAGACGGTATTGCACAAGTGGATGCCAAGCTGCACTAAGACGCAGCTGATTGAAGATATGCGAAAGCCCTGCCAGTCTGGCGGGGCTTTTTGCGTTTTGTGTTGCTAGGATTTACCGAGAAGAGGGGACACGGATGATGAAGATCACCACTGGCCAGATCGAACTGGTGGCCCCGCGGGAGCGGTTGGACTATTTTGACCAGCGTTCGGTTGAGCTGCCAGCAGCGGTTACACCGATTGAGGCGTGGCGCGTCATCATGGCCGATCCCTTGCCGCTTTTGGGGCTGGCCTTTCGGCTGCGTGATGCGATCTCGGCGCGGTTCGGGGTCAAGCGGATCGGCGGGTTCTCGGGGGAGGTGCGGGGATTTGTACAAGAAGGCGACAGGCTGGATTTCTTTTTGGTGGAGACGGCAACTGATAATGTGTTGAGCCTGAGCGCGCGTGATCGTCATCTCGACGTGCTGACCTGTATCACAAGCGTCGAGCGGACCCTGACCATTACCTCCTCTGTAAAAGTGCATAACCTTTTTGGACGCGCCTATATGGTGGTGGTGGGACCCGCGCATAAACTGATTGTAAGCGCGATGTTGCGGCGGTTGCGGAGGGGTTTGCGCTGACCGATCAAATGCAACCATGCGGTGTTGCGTTGCGCCGTACCGGTAATGTGCCGCAGTGCGCCAGTGTGACGACGAAACCAGCGTTCGGTACATTGCCCTTTGGGCGCTTGTCTGCAGGCAGGTCGCGAATTTTCAAAGTTGAAGGCTATGAAGCATGAAACCTAAGCCGATGCATTCGGGTGTGAAAGCAGCATTTGAGTATGGCCCGACTATCGCATTCGTCGCGGCTTATCTGATTTTTCGCAATGAAACCTATCTGATCGCGGGCACTTCATACACGGGGTTTGTGGTGGTGATTGCGGCGTTCATCCCGATCTTTTTGCTGGCGATGGGAGTGTTGTGGTTTTTGACAGGCAAACTCGCGCGCATACAGGTTGCGACAGCGATCATGCTGCTTGTGTTTGGCGGCCTTAGCGTCTGGTTGAATGATCCGAGGTTGTTCAAAATGAAACCGACGGTCATCTACCTCGCGCTTGCGCTGATCCTCGGAGTCGGCTTGCTGCGGGGGCAATCGTGGCTGGAGTATATCATGGAGGACATGATCCCGCTGAAGCCGGAAGGCTGGAAGATATTGACGCAGCGGGTGATTGCGCTGTTTTTGCTGTCGGCCGCTGCGAATGAGTTGGTTTGGCGAACGCAATCGGAGGAATTCTGGGTGCTGTTCGAGACATTGGCAATGCCGATTGTTGTCTTGGGGTTCTTTTTGACGCAGATCGGGCTTTTTGTTGAATACGCGACGTTCAAGCCCACAAAAAAGAAGAAGAAACGTTAGGGGCTGCACCGCGCGGGTGTCTCACCCCTTTGTTTCCTGATCCAGCCTTTGTTGTGCAACTGCTTCGTTCCGCTGGGCGCGCTGCTGGTCCATCAAAGCGCGCTCCACATAGCTCAGGTGGGCCTCGATGGCGGCGCGGGCAGCAGGGGCATCGCGGGCCAGCAAAGCGTCGTGGATGGTGCGGTGCTGGTCCAGCAGGACGGTGCGTTTGGTCTGCTGTTTGAACATGATCTGGCGGTTGTAGAACACACCCCCGCGCAGCAGTTCGTACATGGAGCGCATCATGTGCAGCATCACCACGTTATGGCTGGCCTCGATGATGGCCATATGAAACTGCGCGTCCAGTGCTGCTTCGGCTTCTGCATCGGGGTTGACTTGGGCCGCTTCCATCTTGGCAAAAATCGCGCTGATCACAGCGAGATCGGTGTCGGAGCCGAGGCGGGCTGCACGTTCGGCTGCCAGCCCTTCCATGTCGCGGCGGAAGGTGAGGTAATCCATCGCTGCCTCGTCATGGCGGGCAAAAAGCGCGCCTAATGCGGGCGAGAAGGCGGAGCGCAGGGCATCGGCCACAAAGATACCCGCCCCCGCCTTTGCGCTGAGCAATCCGGCCTCTTGGAGCTGCGCAATCGCTTCACGCACCGAGGGGCGCGATACGCCGAGGCGCTCTGCCAGTTCCCGTTCGGGGGGCAGACGTTTGCCCGGTTGCAGGATGCCACGCAGGATCAGCTCTTCCACCTGTTTGACCACGGCGGAGGAGATTTTCTCGGGGGTGACGGGGCGAAACGGCATGGGCGGTCCTTTGATTGGTCAAATTATATGACCAACGGGGGTGTTGAGCAAGGGAGCCTGTTAACTCTGTATTAACGACGATGATGGAAGAATAGGGGATGGATAGAGGACTCTGGATATTGACCTGCGTGGTCGTGCTGCTGGTTGGGTGCAATACGGCTGGCCCGCATTTTCGCGGCTTGCCTGCCACGACTGTGACGGTCGATGGATCGACCTTTGATGTCCGCGTGCGGGATGAACTGGCGGAGGCTATCCGCACCAATATGGAATATGCGCCGCGCTTTGGCGTTATGCGCGAACGTGCAGGACGTGCGATGGCACTGGTAAGCGGGTGCGAAGTGAAAGAGGTGCGCGGGGACCAATCGCAAGCAACGGGCATATTGCGCTGTGGCAAAGGCCCACGGCGCACGCGACCTGTAACACCTGTCGCGCTGGACTGTGTTCCCGTCAGGGGAACAGAGGTGCAGCAATTGGGCGGTGTCTCTGTCGAAATTGACTGTGAAGCGGCGCTTTAGGCCCAATATGTTGTGGATAACTGGCTGTTGAGTGCTGGTGCTTGTGTGCAGCTGTTGACTCGCGCGGTGCAAAACCGTCACTCTGCCCGAGGCTCCGGAATCACCATGCAGGCGGCACATGCGCTTCTCGAAACTCAGGCTGACAGGCTTCAAAAGCTTTGTTGACCCCACCGATCTGATCATCGCGGATGGTTTGACGGGTGTTGTGGGGCCGAATGGCTGTGGGAAGTCGAACCTGCTGGAGGCGCTGCGCTGGGTCATGGGGGAAAACCGCCCCACGGCCATGCGCGGTGGCGGCATGGAGGACGTGATTTTTGCGGGGGCGGCCACGCGGCCCGCGCGCAACTTTGCCGAAGTTTCCCTGCAGATTGATAACAGTGAGCGGTTGGCCCCCGCGGGGTTCAACGAGAGTGATAACCTCGACATTGTTAGGCGCATCACCCGCGATGTGGGCAGTGCCTATAAAGCGGCGGGAAAGGATGTGCGCGCGCGCGATGTGCAGATGCTGTTTGCCGATGCCTCGACTGGTGCGCATAGCCCTGCTTTGGTGCGGCAAGGGCAGATTAGTGAACTGATCAACGCCAAGCCCAAGAACCGCCGCCGTATTCTGGAGGAAGCGGCGGGGATTTCGGGCCTCTATGCGCGGCGGCATGAGGCCGAGTTAAAGTTGAACGGGGCCGAGACCAATCTGGCCCGCGTGGATGACGTGATTGAGCAGTTGGCGGCGCAACTCGCGCAGTTGGCGCGGCAGGCGCGACAGGCGGCGCGGTATCGCGAGATTGGCGATCAGTTGCGGCGGAGCGAGGGCATGTTGCTGTACCGCCGCTGGCGCGAAGCAGATGATGCACGCGCACGGGCCGAGGATGAGTTGCGCCAGCGGGTGACAGCGGCGGCACAAGCTGAAGCTTTGGTGCGCAGCTGTGCCAAGGCGCGGCAGGAAGCGGAAGACGCCTTGCCCGCTCTGCGCGAAGAGGATGCGATTGCAGCAGCCGTGGTGCAGCGTCTGGTCGTGCAACGTGATACGCTGAGCGAGCGCGAGGCGCGTGCGACTGCGTTGATAGAGACATTGCAGGGCCGTATTGACCAGCTTGCCCGTGATATTGACCGCGAAAGCGGCCTGAACCGCGATGCGGGCGAAACGATCGAGCGGTTGGAATGGGAGGCGCGGGAACTGGCCAAGGCGGGTGAGGGGCACGAGGAAGCCTTGGAGCAGGCTGCGCTGACTGCCAAGGAAGCCGCCGCTGTATTGCAAACGCGCGAGGCTGATCTGAGCCAGCAGACCGAAGATGTGGCGCGGCTTGCCGCGCGCTACGGCTCGGCCGAGCGGCTGTTGGAGGATAACCGCAAGACGCAAGCCAAGTCCGAGGCCGAGGCCGTGCGCGCGCGGGAGGCCGTGGCAGCGAGTGAGGCTGCCCTTGCCAAAGCGGCAAGTGATTTTGATACGGCGACTGTAGCAGAGAAGGCGGCCGTGGCGGCGGCAGAGGCAGCCGACGCAGCCTTGATTGCAGCGGAAGACGCGCGGGCGCAAACCCAAGCGCGCGAGGCCGAAGCGCGGGCGGAACGCTCGGAAGCTGAGGGTGAGATGAACGCCCTGCGTGCAGAGACCACCGCCCTAGCCAAACTGGTAGAGCGGGACACGGCAGAGGGCGGCCAGATTTTGGACCGTTTGCAGGTGGAACACGGGTTCGAGAAGGCGCTGGGCGCGGCATTGGCCGATGATCTGCGGGCGCCCGAAGTGGATGCTGACGGGCCATCCGGGTGGTCCACGCTGGCGGCTTATTCGGACGTGCAACCCTTGCCTGCGGGCGTCACACCTCTGACCAATCATGTGTCTTGCCCTGATGTGCTGGACCGCCGTATGGCGCAGGTCGGGCTGGTAGATGCGGATGATGGCCCGCAGTTGCAGGCAGCCTTGCGCCCCGGTCAGCGGCTTGTCTCGCTTGAGGGGGATTTGTGGCGGTGGGACGGGTTCCGCGCTTGGGCCGAGGATGCGCCATCGGCTGCGGCGTTGCGGTTGCAGCAGTTGAACCGTCTGGAGGTTTTGAAGCAATCGTTGGAGCAGGCGAGCCAGCGCGCAGAAGGGGCGCGGGCCGCCCATGAGAGCCTGACAGCGCAGTTGGCCGCGCAAGCAGAGGCGGACAAGCGCGCGCGCGAGGCGCGGCGGGATGCGGACCGCGCAGTGGCCGATGCGGGCCGCGCGCTGAGCCGTGTGGAAGCGGACCGCAATCTGGCAGCAGGGCGTCTGGAATCGCTGGGCCTCGCCGTGACACGCCACGAGGAAGAAGCGATGGGCGCGCGGGCGCGGGTGCTGGAGGCCGAGCGGGCCTTGGCCGATCTAGGCGATCTGGGCGATGCACGCGCGGCTGTGGAAGATCTGCGCATGACCGTGGAGGCGGCGCGGATCACGATGATGTCGCGTCGTTCAGGCCACGACGAGTTGCGTCGTGAGGGCGAGGCACGGACCAAGCGTGCGCAGGAAGTGACCAAAGAGTTGAGCGGTTGGCGGCACCGTCTGGAGACCGCGGAAAAGCGCAGCGCCGAATTGGTCGAACGCAAGGAGGCGACGGAGGCAGAGCTGAAAGAAGCAGGTGCAGCGCCCGCCGAGATTGCCGCGCAGCGCGATAAATTGGGCGCACAGATCAGCACATCAGAGGCGCGGCGTGCGCAGGCGATGGACAAGCTGAGCACAGCGGAAGGCACCCTGCGTGAGGCCACATTGGCAGAGCGCGAAGCGGAGCGCACCGCATCCGAGGCCCGCGAAGCGCGCGCACGCTCTGAAGCGCGCAGCGATGCCGCGCGTGAGACGGTAGGTGCCGCAGCCGAGCGGATCGCAGAGGACCAGCAGCTAACCCCGAACCAGTTGCTAACGCAGTTGGATGCCAACCCCGATGATATCCCTGCCGCTGATACGCTGGAGGCGGATGTGAACCGTCTCAAACGCCAGCGCGATGCCTTGGGGGCCGTGAACCTGCGCGCCGAGGAAGACGCCAAGGACGTGCAGGTCGAGCATGACGAGTTGGTGCATGAAAAGGCCGATCTGGAAGAGGCGATCAAGACGCTGCGTTCCGGCATTGCCAGCCTGAACCGTGAAGGGCGCGAACGGTTGCTGACCGCGTTCGAGCAGGTGAACACGAATTTCTCGCTGCTGTTTACCCATCTGTTTGGCGGCGGCGAGGCCAATCTGGTGATGGTGGAGAGTGATGATCCGCTGGAGGCGGGCCTTGAGATTATGTGCCAGCCGCCGGGCAAAAAGCTGAGCACGCTCAGCTTGCTGAGCGGGGGTGAGCAGACGCTGACCGCTATGGCGCTGATCTTTGCGGTCTTCCTTGCCAATCCTGCACCGATTTGTGTGCTCGATGAGGTGGACGCGCCGCTGGATGATGCCAATGTGACGCGGTTCTGCGACCTGCTCGATGAGATGTGCCGCCAGACGGACACGCGGTTCCTCATCATCACGCACCACGCGGTGACCATGGCGCGGATGGACCGATTGTTCGGTGTGACCATGGCAGAGCAGGGCGTAAGCCAGCTTGTCTCGGTTGATCTGAAAAAGGCGGAAACGCTGGTCGCGTGATTGTGCGTGGTGTGCAGGCCGCGCGGCGGCTAGGCTAAGGTCATGCGCTATCTGATTGCCTTGTTAATGCTGCCGACATCCCTTTGGGCATCTGATTTTGCCATGCTGGAGGGCGACATGCCCCTGACGTATGATGAAGTTGTCACCATGACGGCCCGCCCTGTGGTCGAGTTTTATGAGGGTGGTCAATCGCGTTATTCGGCGGGTGGGGCGTATAGCTACAGCTATGAGGGCGGCGGGACGGCCTTTGGCACGTATTCCGTCGCTGCGGACGGGACAATTTGTATTCTGTACCGCAACGGGCGTGACCGCTGCGACCGATTTGTGCGCAGCCATGGCAGGCTGGTGATGCTGACGCAGGATGGCCAGCGGTTTGCGATCAGGCCTTAGGTTTTACCTGCTCCACCGGACCGCCTGCCTTTTCCCATGTGCTGAAGCCTTCTTTGATGTGCGCAGCGTCAAAGCCCATGTCCTGCAAGGTGGCCACCGAGATGGCCGAGCGCCAGCCAGAGGCGCAGTGAAAGACGAACTTTTTATCCTGCGCAAAGACATCTTTGAAATAGGGGCTGTCGGGATCGACCCAGAATTCGAGCATGCCACGCGGGCAATGGAAGCTGCCAGGGATGAAGCCGGTACGCTCCCGCTCGCGCGGGTCGCGCAGATCGACGATCTGCACGGCAGGGTCGTTGACCATGGCGATGGCATCCGCTGTCTCGATCTCCTCGATGCGGGCGCGGGCATTGGCGACCATCTGGGCGGCGGTGGTTTTGAGGGTCATCGTGTTTTCTTTCCCTCTAGCTTGGCGAGGAAGGCGGGGGTGGGCCATGCATCTGCTGGCAGTTTCAGGCGGATTTGCTCTTTTTGCACGGCGTCGCGGGTATTGGCGCCGAGGATGCCATCCACTTTGCCCACGTTATAGCCGCGCTGTTGCAACGCACGTTGCAGGCGTTTCATCTGGTTGCCGCTGAGGCCTTTTTCTGGATTGCCCGCGTTATAGACCTGTGCGCCATTGAGGCGGGTGGCGAAATAGGCGGCGGTCAGAACGTAGGTGAACGACTGGTTCCATTCGAAATAGACGTTGAAATTGGGATAGGCGAGGAAGGCAGGCCCGCGCCGCCCTTGGGGCAGGATCAGCGAGGCGCGCAGGTTGTTTGCCAGTCGCCCGTCGCGCGGTTTGACCCCCAGTTTGGCCCAGTCCGAGGCGCGCTTTTGCGTTTTCAGGCCGGTGAGGGACCAGTCGAAATTCTGCGGAACGATGACCTCGTCAATCCATGGCTCGCCTTTGCGCCAGCCGAGTGATCTGAGCATTTTGCCTGCCGAGACAAGCGCATCGGGCGCAGAGGTTTTGAGCGACACGCGGCCATCGCCATCGCCATCTGTGCCGTTTTCGATGATGTCGCGGGGCAGCATCTGGACCATCCCGATCTCGCCTGCCCATGCGCCTGTGGTCTTGGCGGGGTTGAACTGTCCGCGCTTGAACAGCTCCATCGCGGCAAAGACCTGCGGACGAAAGAGGTTGGGGCGGCGGCAATCATGGGCGAGGGTGACAAGCGCGTTGGCGGTGTTGAAGTTGCCCTGAATTTTGCCAAAGTCAGTCTCGAACGCCCAGAAGGCCAGCAGCACGCCACGGTCCACGCCGTACCGCTGTTCGACGGTGTTGAAGACGCGGGCATATTTCTTGCCGTTGGCGCGGCCACGGTTGATGCGGTCATTGGAAATCAGGCGGCGGGAGAAATCGACAAAGGGGCGCTGGAACACACCCTGCGAACGGTCGGCGCGCAGCACGGCGTTGTCTTTGCGCACGGAGGCGAGGAAACGCTCGGCGGTGGCTTTGTCGATGCCGTTGCGCGGTGCCTCGGACACGAGGCCCGATTTGAAGCTGCTAAAGCTGCCGCCACAAGCGGCGTGGGCTGCGGTGGCAAGGGGAGAGAGGGCCAGAAGGGCCGCGAGAAATGTGGAGCGCATGAAATACCTTTGATCTTTTACTTATCCGACAAATACCAACAGGGCGGTCAGGCCCAACATCAATCCCCATGCCTGCCAGAGGCGGCTTAGGGCAGCATCAATCTGCGCTGGGCCGATCTGGCGCGCACCTGCGCCGCCTACCCATGCAAACTGCTGCATTTCCCCATCATAGGCGCGCGGACCTGCCAAGGCTACATTAATAGCGCGTGCCATTGCCGCCTCGGGCCAGCCCGCATTGGGCGAGCGGTGGCGGCTGGCATCGGCATAGATGGCGCGCAGATCGCCCAGCACGCCTGCGGGCAATGCAATCAGCAGGCAGGTCAGGCGGGCGGGAATGAGATTGAGTGCATCGTCCATCACAGCAGCGGCCTTGCCGAAACGCTCGTATTTCGGGGTGCGGTAGCCGATCATGCTGTCGGCGGTGTTGACGGCCTTGTAGACCAGCAATGCAGGCAGACCGCCCACCAGAAACCAGAAGGCGGGGGCAATCACCCCGTCCGATAGGTTTTCGGCGGCGCTTTCAATGGCGGCGCGGGCGGTGGCAGGTTCGTCCATCTGCGTGGTATCGCGGCTGACGATCATGGCGACCGCACGGCGACCATCGCCGAGCGATACGCGCAATCCATCAGCCACAGCTGCCACATGTTGCACAAGCGAGCGGTGCGCCAAAAGGATCGCAGCGAGGATGATCTGGACTGCATCTCCGAGCAGGCCGAGTTGGAGGGCAATGCTCTTGACCACCGTCCCCAGCAGGTAGGCCCCAGTCATCAGCAACGCGAGGGCGAGGACGCCCGCAAGGATGCTGCCTGCCCCGTGGTTGAGCGTACGGTCGAGTGCGGTGACCGCGCGGCCCATCAGCACGGCAGGATGCGGCAGGCGCGACCAGAGCCAGCGCGGCTCTCCCATCACGGCGTCAAGCAACAGGGCAAAGAGGAGGAGGGTTGGAGTGCTCATTATTCGGGTGCTTTTATGGCGGAGCCGATCCTGCCCCATGCGTCAGGCGCAGGTAGGCCGAGGCGCAGCCAGCGCGGGTTATAGGAGAAAGTACGGCTCCAGACATGATGGCGGGCGAGGCGGGTTTGCCATATTGCGGCGTCGGGCACGTCATACAGGCGAAAAAGGCTGGTCCCGCCTACAGTTTTCGCTCCTGCCTGCTTCATCGCGGCATCAAGGCGGGCGGCATCATCTGTCAGGCGCTGGCGGGTGTTATGCGCCCAGTGCAGATCATTCAGGGCTGCCGTGCCGATGGTAAGGGCAGGGCCAGAGACAGGCCAGGGGCCCAGCATCTGGGCCAGTTCTTCGATCAACGCAGGGGCGCCTATCACAAAGCCCAAGCGCAGACCTGCCAGCCCCCAGAACTTGCCAAAACTTTTGAGAATCAGCGTGTCGGTGCGACCGGCTTGGGCGATGAGGGAGGCATCGGGCATCACGTCACAAAAGCTTTCGTCCACCACGCGCAGGGGGGCATTCAGATCCTGTGCGCTGAAGATACGTCCGTCGGGGTTGTTGGGATGCACGATGACTTGGGCGTCAGCGATTTGAGTGTCAGGGATATGAGGGTCTGGTGTGCTGTCTGCCACGTGCCAGCCTGCGGCGGAAAAGGCGGCGGCATGTTCGTTATAGGTCGGTGCTGCGATATGGACCCGACCTGCGCGGCGCAGGCGGGGAATCATTGCAATCGGCGCGGAGGCACCTGGCGTGGCGAGGATGGCTGCGCCTTCGGGGACCTGCCAGAAATCGCGCGCGGCGTCCAACAGCGCGGTTTGTGCGGCGTGATCGGGGAGGGCTGTCCATGCGTCCTGTGCCAGCTGGCCAATGGGGTATGCTACGGGATTGATGCCGGTCGAAAGGTCAATCCAATCGCGTCTTGCGCCGCCAAACCGACGTGCCGCTGCATCAATTCCACCACCGTGTTCTTGTATTTTTTTTACCAATTGGTTAACTCATATGTGGGGGCTGGCTGGAATCTGCCGATTTTTCAGACTCGTCAAAGCGGGGTTTGGTATAACTATCAATAGGTGGTTAAACTGACCGAGTAAAATCGCTTTTGGTTGGTTCCTCCCGCAGTTGTTTTACTGCTTTTCGATGTCCGAGGGGGCTTTGATATGACTGTCTGCGAATCCCGAACGACCAGCGTTCTCATCGTTGAGAGCGTGCCCGAGCTTGCCACTGTGTGGCAGCGCCATCTGCTGCGGCAGGGGATGAACGCGTGCTGTGTCAGAGGGCAGGAGGATGCCATAGCGCATCTGTCCCAAAACGAGACCGATATTATTATCCTTGATTTGGTAATTGAAGAAGGATCGGCGCTGGCGATTGCGGATTATGCCAATTACCGCCAGCCTGAAGCGCGGGTGATCTTTGTGACCAATACAAGCTTTTTCTCGGACGGGTCGATTTTTGCCCATTCGGCCAATGCGCGTGCATTTGTACAAAGCAATACGCCGCCAGAAGATCTGGCGGCGATGGCGGCGCATTACGGGGCAGAGCCGCGGGCGAGCTGACGCCTAACCGCGACCGTGTGGCGCGTGCCAGTCAATTACTGGATTTATCGGCATAATCCTGTTGGGATTTATGGTGTCGTGGCTGTAGTGGTAGTGGCGCACGATGTGATCGAAATGCACCGTTTCGGCCACGCCTTTCCATTGAAACAGCTCACGCGTGTAGGCCCATAGGTTGGGATAATCCACAATGCGCTTGCGGTTGCATTTGAAGTGCTGGTGATAGACCAGATCAAAGCGCACCAGTGTCGTGAACAACCGCCAGTCGGCCTCGGTGATGCGCGCGCCTGTCAGGTAGCGGTTGCGCGACAGGATATCCTCGATCCAGTCCAGCGTGTCGAACAGCGGATAGACGGCGGCGTCATATGCCTCTTGGGTCGTGGCAAATCCTGATTTGTAAACGCCGTTGTTGAACGTGTCATAGATACGCCCGTTCACGGCCTCGATATCTGGGTGCAGGGGGGCGTGCCAGTAATTGTCGGTATTGCCCGTGATGCCGTCGAAGGCGCTGTTGAACATGCGAATAATCTCGGACGATTCGTTTGACACGATGGTGGCGCGCTGTTTGTCCCACAGGATCGGCACAGTCACGCGGCCAGTGAAATCGGGCACGGCGCGGGTATAAATGTCGCGTGCGAAGGGCAGGCCGAATTGCGTGTCACCCGTGGCCCCGTCAAAATCGGTCTCGAACGTCCAGCCATCGCCCAGCATATCGGGGTGCACGACCGAGACGTCGATCAGGGGTGCAAGGCCTTTGAGCGCGCGGAATATCAAGGTGCGGTGCGCCCATGGGCAGGCATGGCTGACATAAAGATGATAGCGACCTGCCTCGGCCTGAAATCCGCCGTCGCCGGTGGGGCCTGCGCTGCCGTCTGCGGTGATCCAGTTGCGAAACCCTGCCTGGGTACGCTTGAACGCGCCGCCGCTTTCTTTGGTGTCGTACCATTTGTCGTGCCATTGGCCGTCGATGAGCAGTCCCATGGGGGTATCTCCTGTTGTTGCTTAACGCAGATGTAACAATGTGGTGGCACAGTGCGAAGACGCAGGCCCGCGCAGGAGCGGTGCGAAAATGCACATTGAGACATAAAGTTTCAAAAACGTGTTGCCATGCGAAACTATTGGAATACCTTGGCCGTGTAACGCTGGAGAAGAATCATGGATATATTTCTGCCCAAAGGATTTGAGCCGGGCCGTGCCCGCGCCCCGATGAGCCGCCCTGCACGCACGCAGCGCCTGTGTGTTGAGGCGGGCGGTGTGTATTATCCTGTGCTACGCCGTTGGGCTACGGGATTTGCCGTGGCCGCAGGGGACGCGCCTGAATTGCACGGTTTGGTGAACCTGTATGACGGGGCGACCCATCTGCATGAATGTCTGGTTACGGGCCATGAGGCCGCAGGTGGTGAGATGATTTTCACGGTCAAGAAGTCATCAGGTGTTGATTATACGGCCGCTGCGCATATCGGCGACGATGTCAAAGGGCAGAGCGCGCGGGGCTGACAAGCCGTTGCGACAACCGCAGAAAAAAGGGCGTCCCAATCGGGGCGCCCTTTCTCTTTTATTGTGTCCGGAGGGTCTTATTGCAGGTCTTTGAAGGCCTCAGCGAGGCGGTCACATGCCTCTTGGACCCGCGCGCGGGGGGTGGCGATGTTGAACCGCAGATAGCTTTCGCCGCCTTTGCCGAAGGTGGGGCCGTGGTTGGCCGCAATGCCTGCGCCCTGCTCGACCCTTTTGGTAAACTCCTTGCGGGTCATGCCTGTATCGGCAAAGTCGACCCACGCGAGGTATGTCGCCTCTAGCGGCATGGATTTAAGACCGGGGATGGCATTGACTGCTGTGTCGAACAAGCGGCGGTTGCCATCAAGATAGGCGATCAGATCATCGACCCACGCGGCCCCTTCGGGCGAATAGGCGGCGGTGGCCATGAAGAGGCCAAAGCTGTTGGGTGACAGACCCAGCGCCATCATCCGCGCGCCGAATTTCTCGCGCAGCGCGGGATCGGCGATGATGACATTGCCCGAGTGTGACCCTGCAATGTTAAAAGTTTTAGTGGTGGCAGTCATCATGACAAGGCGGTCTTCGATCCCGTCGATCAGCGCCATTGCCGTATGTTTCTGGTCTGGCATGACCAGATCATGGTGGATTTCATCCGAGACGAGCACCAGATCGTGACGCTTGGCAAAATCGGCCACGGCCTGCAATTCATCGCGGCGCCAGACGCAGCCTCCCGGATTATGGGGCGAACAGAGGATGACCATTTTTTCGTTGCCTGTCATTTGCGCATCGTAGGCGTCAAAATCCATGCGGTAGCGGCCGTTCTCCTGCACCATCTCGCACTCGACAACCTGCCGCTCGGCGGCGTTAATCACCTTGGCAAAGGCGTGATAGACGGGGGTGAACAGCACGACGCCGTCCCCTTTTTCGGTGAAGGCATCGACGCACATAGCGGTGCCGTTGACCAAACCGTGTGTGGTAAAGATGTGTGCCGGGTCCAGATCCCAGTTGTGACGCTCTTTCATCCACCACTGGATCGCCGCGCGGTATTTGCTGTCGTCGCCGAAATAGCCGTAAACGCCGTGGTTGACCATGTTCTGGACAGCGTCCTGCACCACGGGGGCGGTCGCAAAATCCATATCGGCCACCCACATCGAAATGCCTGTATCGGCGGGAACGCCATAGATGCTCTCCATTCCGTCCCATTTCACACAATGGGTGCCGCGGCGTTCAATCGGGGTGTCAAAGCTCATGGTGGGTCTCTCCGTCAGGGGTTTGGTGCAGGGTAGCGGTGCCAGACTTATGTGCAAGCCCTGCTTGCGGGATGCGGGGGCATGCCCTACATCAACTTGCATGAAACGCCCTATTCTTTATCACCCCGACCCCCGCCTGAAAAAGTCCTGCGCGCCCGTGCAGGATTTGACCGATGATTTGCGCACGCTGGCTGATGATATGCTGGCGACGATGTATGACGCGCCGGGTGTGGGGCTTGCCGCGCCGCAGGTGGGTGTGCTGAACCGCCTGATCGTGCTGGACTGTGTGAAAGCCGAAGGCGAGAAACCGCGCCCGCTGATCATGTTCAACCCGCAGATCGTCGCCAGCTCGGAAGAGCTGAATACCTATGAAGAAGGGTGCCTGAGTATTCCCGAGCAGTTTGCCGATGTGACGCGCCCCGCCGAGGTAGAAGTCACGTGGATTGACCGTGACGGTGTTGAGCAGCGCGAGGGGATGGACGGGCTGTGGGCCACCTGCGTGCAGCACGAGATTGACCATCTGGACGGCAAGCTGTTTATCGACCATCTCAAACCGCTGCGCCGTCAGATGATTACCCGTAAGATGGTGAAATTCAAACGTGAGCTGGCGCGCGGATGAGCGTGCTGGAGATCGTGAAGTGGCCTGATCCGTGTCTGATGGAAATCTGCCCTCCGGTCGAGACGATCACGCCCGAGATTGAAAAACTGGCCGCCGACATGTTGGAAACGATGTATGCAGCCCCCGGTCGCGGGTTGGCCGCGCCTCAGGTTGGGGTGCTGGCGCGGGTGTTTGTGATGGATGTAGGATGGAAAGAGGGCAAGCCTGACCCGCTGGTGTGTATCAATCCCATGTTGCAAGAAGTGAGCGAGGAGCGGGCGACCAATGCCGAAGGCTGCCTGAGCATCCCCGGTGTGAGCGCAGATATCTCGCGGCCCGCGCAGGTGCAGATGGTCTGGACAGGTCTCAACGGCGGTCGGTTTGTGCAAAGCTTTTGCGGGTTTGCCGCTGCCTGTGTGCAGCATGAGTTGGATCATCTGGACGGTGTGGTGACATTTGACCATCTGGATGCGGACACCCGCGCGGCACTGGAAGCGGAGTATGCGGCATGACGGTACGGACAATTCTGGAGTGGCCTGACAAGCGCCTGCGCATGCCCGCGCAGGAGGTGGACGCCATTGACGACACGGTGCGCGCCCACTGGCAGGACATGATCGACACGATGGACGCGATGCCTGGTGTAGGGCTTGGTGCGCCGCAGATCGGTGTGATGTTGCGGCTGGCGGTCGTTGACACCTCCGAGGCGCGGGACAAACGTATCAGGCTCGCCAATCCTGAAATAATAGATGCCTCGGCCATTATGAATGTGCACGAAGAAGCATCGCCCTGCCTGCCCGGTGTGTCGGCGAAGGTGTCGCGCCCGCGCGGGGTGCGTGTGCGCTATCTCGACGAGAGCGGCAGTGTGGTTGAGCGGGACTTTGTGGGGCTGGATGCGACCAGCGTGCAGCACCAGATCGACCATCTGGAGGGCAAGCTGTATTTCGAGCGGCTGAGCAAGGTGAAGCGCGACATGTTGCTGAAGCGTGCGCGCAAGTTGAGGGGCTAGAGCCAATGCGGATTGTATTCATGGGGACGCCGGATTTTTCGGTGCCGGTGTTGGACGCATTGGTGGAGGCGGGCCACGAGATTGCCGCCGTTTATTCCCAGCCACCGCGCCCTGCGGGACGGGGCAAGAAGGACCGTGCGAGCCCTGTGCATCAGCGGGCCGAGATTTTGGGGCTGGACGTGCGCACGCCTGTGTCGTTGCGCACGGATGAGGCGCTGACAGAGTTTATGGCGTTGAACGCAGATGTCGCGGTGGTGGTGGCCTATGGCTTAATCCTGCCCCAAGCGATACTGGACGCCCCTGTGCGGGGATGTTTGAACATCCACGCCAGCCTGCTGCCGCGCTGGCGGGGGGCTGCGCCCATTCACCGCGCTATTATGGCGGGGGATGCGCAGACGGGTGTATGCATCATGCAGATGGAAGCAGGGCTGGACACCGGCCCTGTACTGCTGCGCGAGGCTGTGGATATCGGTGCGCGCGAGACGACAGCACAGTTGCATGACCGTCTGAGCGTGCTGGGCGCGGATTTGATTGTGCGTGCGCTGGGCGCTTTGGACAGTCTTGCAGCGCAGGTGCAACCCGAAGACGGCGTGACCTATGCTGCCAAGATCGACAAGGCCGAGGCGCAGATTGACTGGGGCCGTCCCGCCGTTGAGATCGATCGGCAGATCCGCGGGCTGTCGCCCTTTCCGGGGGCGTGGTTTGAACATGACGGGGTGCGCATCAAAGTTCTGGGATCGCATCTGGTTGAGAATGCGGGGCCAGCGGGTGCGGTGTTGGACGGCGCGTTGCATGTGGCCTGTGGCGAGGGGGCTGTCGCGCTCACCCGCTTGCAAAAGGCGGGCAAAGGCGCGCAGGATGCCGAAACCTTCCAGCGCGGTGCGCAGATCGCTGTGGGCACAGATTTAGGCAGAGGATAGAACGCCATGTTTCCTACAATGATCGGAACAGTCGTTATTGCGGGTATTGTCGGCTATCTGGCTGAAAAGACACAGTTTACGCATAACGGTATTTTGCAGAGCATCATCATCTGTGTGGGCGGGGCGTTTGTGTTCTATTTTGTGCGACTTATGTTCGGCTTCGGGTTTTCCTCGCCGGGGTTGAACGCGATCGTATCGTCAATCGGGGCGCTGATTATTGTGCCGTTTCACTGGCGGAAATGACGGTCAGGGGGCGCTGCCCCCTTGGCCCTATGGGCCAATTCACCCGGAGGATTTAAGGCCAAGAAAAATAGAGGCTAGGCCTTGGGTGGTGTGCTTTTGTAGACGGGCAGGTGCCAGCCGAACTGGATGGAGCCAGCACGCAAGACCCATGTGACCGCTGCACCGATCAGAAGAATATAGGGTGTTTCGGGCAGGTAGGTTTTGAGCATTGCAGCGGTTGCCGCACCCGCGAAGGCGGCTGTCACGTAAAGCTCGCCCTGTTTGAGGACGACCGGGACGTCGCCCACCACCACATCGCGCATCAGCCCCCCCATGCAGCCTGTGACAATGCCCATGAGGATGATGATGGTGGGGGACTGGGCAAGGCTGATTGCGACACCTGCTCCTGCCGCGACAGCCACGGCGAGGGCGAGACTGTCGAGCCAGATGATCGCGCGCAGGCGTGATTCCAGCAGGTGGGCGGTGAAAAAGATAATAAGGGCTGCCGCTGCTGCCGCCCCGAGATAGGCGGGTTGGGCGATCCAGAATATCGGGTTTCTGTCGAGCAGCAGATCGCGGATAGTGCCACCGCCTACGGCTGTGAGGCAGGCGATAAAAGCAAAGCCCACCAGATCAAGCTGGGCGCGGCTGGCGACCAGCGCACCTGTGATCGCAAAGACGATGACAGCGGCGTAATCGAGGAAGGTGATGAGGGTCATAAGGTGGTTTTGATCCAGTCGAGGGCGCGGGCGTCTTTTGCGTCCAGCCCGTCCACGGCCGCATCGAGGGATATCCACGAGAACTGCAACAGCTGGCTGCTATGTGCGCAGAGATGCTGCCAGCGGTCGCGCACGGGGGGTACGATACGGCACAGGGCAAAGTGCCAATGTGCGTCAGGCTGGATATCTGGCGATGTGCCAATAGGCAGGGCGGCGCGGGTTTCGAGGCCGCTGACCGCATATAGATGGCGTGCAGCGGTAGCAGTCGCGGCCTGCTCCGTGTCTGACGGGGCGCTGAGCAGTTGCAGACCCTGTGTCGGATGTTGGCATATCGCGATGCGCCGTATCCCGCCGTCAGGATGCAAGGCTACAGGGCAGGCGACCAGTCTCATTTAGGTTTGAACGGGGCCATGCCAGCGCGGGCCAGCGCGTCTGCACGTTCGTTTTCGGGATGGCCTGCGTGCCCCTTTACCCATTCCCATGTAACGCGGTGGCGCGCGTTTGCGGCGTCAAGGCGCTGCCACAGCTCTACGTTTTTCACGGGTTTTTTCGCAGCATTTTTCCAGCCGTTTTTCTTCCAGCCGAAGATCCAGCCGGTGATGCCGTTTTTGACATAGTTGCTATCGGTCACCAGCGTGATTTCTGTATCGCGGTCCAGCGCCTCGAGCGCGTGGATAGCGGCGAGGAGTTCCATGCGGTTGTTGGTGGTATTGGCCTCGCCACCTTTCAACTCACGTTCTTTCACGACCTTGTCGCCGTCCATTGCCTGCATCAAGGCACCCCAGCCGCCCGGGCCGGGATTGCCTGAACAGGCGCCGTCTGTGTATGCGTAAAGTTTAGCCATATGCGGCGAGTGCTATCCAATCGGCATAGGTGCCGTCCAGCCCTTTACCGCTGCCGGTATGCTTTTTTGTGACGGTAAAGCCTGCTGTGGTCAGCAGACCGCGCAATTCTTCTTCGGTAACGTAGGTATATTGGCGGCCGATGCGGTCGCGGGCGGTTGTGTCGCCCAGTTTCATCGCCATGTGGAAGGTGCCGTTTGGTTCGAGAGCTATGTGCAGGGCATTCAGGATTGCGGGGAGGGTGCTGCGCGCTGCGTGTAGCAGGCTGAAGTTTGCCCAGATGCCATCGTATATATTGGTGCCGCTGATTTGTTCGAAGGTTTTGACTTCGGCGTGGATGTCGGGGCTTTTGGGGACCAGTGCGATCATTTCGGGGACGGCATCTGTAGCATGGACCTTTAGACCAGCCTTTGCCATGACGCCCGCCGCGGTGCCGGGGCCGCAGCCGAGGTCAAGTACGCGGCCACCGCTGGGAAGGGCTGCGATGAAGCTGGTGAGAAGCGGGTCGCTGCTGAGGTCGGCGTTGGTGAGGGAGGCATATTTCCGCGATTGGTCGGCGTAGATCTTGAGGGTTTCTGCATCGCTCATACGAAGGCCGTGATGGTAAGGCAGATGAGAACGATTGCTGTCAGGAGCAGCCGCAGGGACATCCACCATGAGGGGGTCAGACCCCAGCGGAAAAACGTAGTATCGAGGACGAGCAGGCCTGCAAAGCCGATCATCAGATTGAGGCTGGCTGTGTTTGGGCCGAAGCCCGTCATGAAGAAAGCCCATAGGGCAGGCAATACGGACAGGATATAGCCTGTTGTTGCGCGTGTGCCTGTCGCTTTGGTGGCAAAACCCCAAAGGACGCCGGACATGAAGGACAAAATGATCGCGCCATAGAAAAGCTGGACGTAGGGGCCTGTAAAACGTGCGCCAAGGGTGGTTGCGCTGAGGTCGTTAAGGGAGGGGCTGAGCACGGTTGCGGCCCCCCAAAGAAAGGGGATCAGACCTGCAAGGCCAAGCAGAAGAGGGGAGCGGGGAATGCCGTGCATCAGGCCCGCTCAAACGCCAAGCGGCCTGCGAGGGCGGCAAAGATCGCTGCGAAGGAGCGGCTGAGCCATGCCATCACACGCGGAGATCCCAGGAGTTGCGCGCGCGCTGCAGCGGCGAAGATGCCATAGAGAACAAAGACTGCAAAAGTGAGCGCCATGAAGACCGCGCCGAGCAGGGCCATTTCCGCTGTGGCAGTGGCAGGGACGCCCGACAGGAAGGGCGGCAGCAGGGCCAGAAAGAAGATCGACAGCTTCGGATTGAGAATGTTGATCAGCGCGCCGCGCCGCGCGATGCGCCAGCCGCTTTGTCTTGTGTCAGAGGCCTGAACATTGAGCGCACCGCCGTCCTTGAGCGCTTGCCATGCAAGGTAGAGCAGATAGGCAACGCCCGCCCATTTTACAGCGGTAAAGAGAAGCGCGGAGGTGTGTAGAACAGCAGCCAGACCCAGCGTTGCAGCAGCAAGGTGTGGGACTATGCCGAAGGTGCAGCCGAGGGCAGCCCAGAGCGCGGCGCGGCGTCCTTGGCCCAGACCGAGGGCGAGGGTATAGACCACGCCCGTGCCGGGAATGACGACGACGACGAGCGCGGTAAGCAGAAACTGGAGCGTGATCATAGGGAGCGGCCTTTGGGTTATGCGTTGTCTTAGGCTACGATGGAGCGGTGGGTGTTGTGAAGAGTGGAATGAGGGGGCGGCGCGAAGGAATTGCGGTATCCGCCAGGCGCCCGCTTTGCGGCCTTGGACACCCGCTGAGTGTGCCGCAAACCCTGCAAGTCTGACCCGCTGACTTCAAACGAGCACAGAGGAAAATTGTATGGTCGCCAGTCAATACTCATCGCTTGTTCCAGAACTGTCGTGTTCTGACTTTCCAGCGGGTCTGAAGTTCTACACGCAAGTGCTCGGTTTCGAGGTCATGCACGGGCGGGCTGAGAAGGGTTTTGCGTATCTTGGGCTTGGTCAGGTTCAAATTATGATTGAACAGACTAATGGCTTTTGGAGCACTGGGGAGATGCAAAAACCATATGGGAGAGGGATCAACTTTCAAATTCTCGTAGACAACGTCAGGCAGCTCCGCAGACGTGTCGGAAGCCATGGCATTTCAGTTTTCGCGGATTTGGAGACGTCATGGTATCGGATTGACGAGAAAGAGCGCGGTCAGATCGAATTTCTAATCCAAGATCCTGATGGATACCTTCTGAGGTTCAGTGAGTATATCGGTGATAGACCAATCACATAGCGTACTTTGCTGCCGTTAGGAGCGACACCGGTGGTCACCAGTTCTGGCTGACATGTTCTGAAAGTGCTTATCGCGGCTATGGTGCATGACCGTTTATCAGTGAGCATTCCCGGCGGCTGCCTTCAAACGGTGGTGCGCGATGAAGCGCTGTCACTGTACAGGGCTTGGATAGAACGGGCCAGATCAAGGCAAGCTTTCAATACCGACACTGCGCCAGAGGCGGCAGCAGTGATTTGTGTGCGCAAAACGGTTTGGTGATGCTGGGGCGTTGAGAGCGTTCCAAACCGCTCGGTTGAGCAAGTGTAAAGGCTATCGTTTCTTCATTGGCAGGACGGCGATACGCGTTCCATGCTCTGGCAGTTGATCCGAGTTGAAATCAAAAATGGGTGCTGCAGCCCTTTTTAATTTGACTGCTAAATTAAAAAGGGGCTAACAATGAAAATGACCAAAAAATGCTACATTGGATTTGACTTGGGGACCTCGGGCTTGCGCGGTCTGCTTGTGGATGAGGGCGGCGCGACCATTGCCTCGCATGAGGTGAGTTATGCGTCACAGCGCCCCGAGAGAGGGTGGAGCGAGCAAGATCCTGCAAACTGGATCGCCGCCTGTGGTGCTGTTGTGCAGCAGTTGCGTGCGCAAGTGCCGGACGAATGGGCCTGTGTCGCGGGCATTGGTGTGTCCGGCCACATGCACGGGGCGGTCCTGTTGGATCGCGGTGGCGCTGTGGTGCGGCCCTGTATGCTCTGGAATGATACACGCAGCCATATAGAGGCAGCGAGCCTTGATGGTGTGGACCGTGTGCGGGAGGTGTCGGGCAACATCGTCTTTCCCGGGTTTACAGCGCCCAAGCTCATGTGGGTCGCAACCCACGAGCCAGAGAATTTTTCGAAGACGGCTAAAGTCCTGCTGCCAGCGGCATATCTCAACTTTTGGCTCACCGGAGCTTATGTCGCGGATATGTCCGATTCTGCGGGAACATCTTGGCTTGATGTGGGCGCGCGGGATTGGTCACAGGAATTGCTGGACGCCAGCGGAATGACACGTTCGCAGATGCCCGACCTTGTCGAGGGGTCGCATGTGGCAGCAGCCTTGCGGGCTGATCTGGCGCGCGATTGGGGCCTTTCACCCGCTGTGCAGGTTGCGGGAGGCGCTGGTGACAATGCCGCGGCTGCCTGCGGCGCAGGCGTGTTGAAAGAGGGACAGGGCTTTATCTCGCTTGGTACATCCGGTGTTTTGCTGGCGGCACGCGATAGCTATGCGCCCAATGCTGCCTCGGCTGTGCACACGTTTTGCCATGCTGTGCCGGATCGCTGGTATCAGATGGGTGTAATTCTTGCGGCGACGGACTGTCTGAATTGGCTGGCTTCGGTGACGGGGCAAACGCCTGCGGCGCTGACATCTGCGTTGGGTGATACATTGACAGCGCCAAGTGATCTAAAGTTCATGCCGTATCTTTCCGGAGAGCGAACGCCGCATAACGACAGCCAAATTCGGGGCAGTTTCATCGGGCTGGATATCGGGACAACAACCAAAGATATGACGCACGCTGTCTTGGCGGGCGTGGCGTACGCGTTGCGCGACAGCTATGAGGCGTTAAAGACGACAGGTGTTGAACTGCATGAGGTTCTGGCTCTGGGTGGCGGGACGAAATCGCGTCTCTGGGTCGAGATGGTGGCCACTGTCCTGAACCTGCCGCTTGCCGTACCCGCAGATGGCGATTTTGGCGCGGCTTTGGGGGCTGCGCGTTTGGCGCAATGTGCGGTGACGGGTGCTGATCCTGCAACGGTCATGACTGCGCCTGATATCGACGAAATCATACAGCCAAACCCTGCCCTGATCGCCGCCTACGATGCCGGCTACATTCAGTACAAACGACTATATCCAGCAATGAAAGCCCTGTTATGAGCACCGATTTTTTCAAAGACATTTCACCGATCACATTCGCAGGGGCAGACAGCGCCGATCCCATGGCGTTCCATCACTATAACCCTGACGAGATGCTGGGCGGCAAACGGATGGAAGAGCATTTGCGTTTTGCCGTGGCCTATTGGCACAGCTTCGCATGGGAGGGGGGCGATCCGTTTGGTGGTCAAACGCTGGAGCGTCCTTGGCACCCGCAAGACACAATGGCGAATGCCAAGCTCAAAGCCGATGCCGCCTTCGAGATGTTTCGTATCCTTGGGGCGCCCTATTTTTGCTTTCACGATGCTGATGTGCGTCCCGAGGGCAGCAACTATGCCGAAAACACCAGCCGTCTGGACGAGATGACTGATTATTTCGGGACCAAGATGGAAGAAACCGGCACCAAGTTGCTGTGGGGGACCGCAAATACCTTTTCGCATCGCCGCTATATGTCGGGGGGATCTACAAACCCCGATCCTGACGTTTTTGCCTTTATGGCAGCGACAGTAAAAAGCTGCATGGACGCGACGCAAAAACTGGGCGGTGAGAACTATGTCCTGTGGGGCGGGCGCGAAGGCTATGAGACATTGCTCAACACCGATATGGGGCAGGAATTGGATCATATGGGCCGCTTCCTGAACATGGTGGTGGATTACAAACACAAGATTGGTTTCAAAGGTGCGATCTTGGTGGAGCCCAAGCCGCAGGAGCCGTCCAAACATCAATATGATTATGATGCGGCGACTTGTTTCGGGTTTTTGCAAAAGTACGGCCTTGAAAAAGAAGTGAAGCTGAATCTTGAGCAGGGTCATGCGATCCTTGCGGGCCACAGTTTCGAGCATGAGATAGCGACAGCGGCGGCACTGGGTGTGTTTGGCTCTATTGATATGAACCGCAATGATTATCAGTCGGGTTGGGACACCGACCAGTTCCCCAATAATGTGCCTGAAGTGGCATTGGCTTATTATCACATCCTCAAGGCAGGCGGTTTTGATACGGGTGGCACTAATTTCGACGCAAAGCTGCGGCGGCAGTCCCTCGATGCGGTAGATCTGATTGCCAGCCATGTCGGTGCGATGGATGTCTGTGCGCGCGGGTTGAAGGCGGCCCATGCGATGCTGGAGGACGGCGGTCTGGAGACAGCGTTGGCCGAGCGCTATGCGGGGTGGGAAACGCCTGAGGCCCGCGCGATGCTGGGGAGTGATCTTGGCAGCATTACCGATCGTGTTTTGGCGCAGGATATCAACCCGCAGCCACGTTCGGGGCGGCAGGAAATCCTTGAGAATTACGTAAACCGCTTTGTCTGATCGGTTCGGCACAGTCGGCCTTTGCGGGCTCGCGGCAGTGGTGGCGGTCCCGTTCACTCTGTGGGCGCAGACGCTGCCGCTGCCGCAGGCGGATGCGACTTTTGCCGCGTTTGGCGCAGACGAAGTAGCCCTTGGCAGGTTGCTGTTTTACGATCCCGTTTTGTCGGGGTCTCGCGAGGTGTCATGTGCCACATGTCATCATCCGCGTATGGCTACGGCGGATGGGGTCTCGCTGGGGCTGGGCGATGGGGCCAGCGGGCTGGGGCGTGACCGCGTGGTTGACCCCGACAACCTGCCAGAAGTTCGTATTCCGCGCAATGCGCCGGCCTTGTTCAATCTGGGCGCGGCGGAGTTCACAGTTTTTTTCCATGATGGTCGTTTGGAGGCTGATCCGGACAAACCGCATGGCATTCGCACACCACTGAGCGATGATATGCTGGCGGGGTTCGCCTCGGCCCTGTCTGCGCAGGCGATGTTTCCGGTGCTGTCGGCGGATGAAATGGCGGGGCACTACGGCGAGAATGATGTCGCCAAGGCGGTGCGTCAGGGGCTTTTGACGGGGCAGGGCGGTGCGTGGGATATCATCGCCACGCGGGTTTCCATGATCCCCGAATACCGCCAGCGGTTTGATGCGGTGATCGGAGAGGGAACCGAAATTACCTTTCCTGCCATATCAGATGCGCTTGCGGCGTTTATTGCGCAGGAGTGGCGCGCGGACCAAAGCCCGTTTGATCTGTACCTGCGCGAAGGCAAGCCACTGTCCGAAGAGGCGGCAGCGGGCATGGCTTTGTTTTACGGCAAGGCGGATTGCGCGGCCTGTCACACTGGACAATTCCAGACTGACCACAGCTTTCATGCGATTGCGATGCCGCAGATCGGCCCGGGCAAATCGGCACGCTTCGAGAGCCATGCGCGTGATACGGGACGTATGCGCGTGACGGGTGATCCCGCAGATGCCTATGCGTTTCGAACGCCATCGCTGCGCAATGTGGCGCTGACAGCCCCCTATGGGCACAGCGGTTCTTTTGCGACGTTGCGGGGGGTGGTTTTGCACCACCTTGATCCTGTTACCTCGCTGGAGAGTTACGATATCTCCCAAGCGGTTTTGCCGCCCATGGATGGCGCAGCTGATGATTGGTTTATGCAGCGTCGGGACGAGATTGCAGCTGTTGCCGCGGCAAATGATCTAGCGCCTGTTAGGCTGAACAGTCGCGAAGTGGACCAGATTATCGCATTTCTACATGCGTTGACCGATGACACGTCTTTGCGGGCGGGATCAGGTGTACCCGTGACAGTGCCAAGTGGTCTAAAAGTCGATCAATAGTCCACCCCCCTCGCGGGTCAGGGTGGTATGGGTGTTGGCAAGGAGCGTGACCCATTCGCTGATTTCGCGGTCTGGCCAGATGATACGTGCCTGCACGGTCTGCGCTTGTCCCAACCCGAAATGTTCGGGGACGAGCACGCCACCTGCGTGACCACCGCCAATCGTGATCTCGCGGGCGACTGTTTTGTTTGCGACCTTAAGTTCGATCCATGCCCCGACTGCGTTGCGATTTGGCGCGGCTTGGATGGGCGCGATGGTTACGAAGTTTCCCGCCTGCGTAGTGGTGTTTTGCCAGACCTCCAAAGGGGCGCGGCGGTTTACCACCGCCACATCAAGCAGGCCGTTGCGGTTGAGATCCACCAGTGCTGCGCCACGGCTACGGGCCATGCTGAGCAATCCTGCACTGCTGCCACGCTCGATAAAGCCGGTTGGCGTCTGGACCAACAGATTGTTTGGATCGTCAAAGGCACTGCCCGGCATCTGGTCGACATTGCCTTTTGTCACAAACAGATCATCCAGCCCGTCATTCTGTACATCACCAAACACAGCATGCCACCCCGTTGAGGGGCGCCCGTCGCCGCCCTCGTAGGGCATGTGGGCTGTCACGCCAAAGCTGTAGGAGGCGTCGCGGTAGGTCGGGCCTTCACCTTCACGCAGTTGCAACCGCTGATCGCCCATGGAGGTCAGATAGACATCCGGCAAGCCATCACCCGAAACATCGCGGCTGGCGATGCCCATGCCCCAAAGCTCATGCTTGAGCCATCCGTCCTCGGGGCCAAACAGGCGTGGTGTAGGCTCCATCGCCCAAAGCTGTTCCTGTCCGCCGCGCACATAGTAATGGCGATCATTCGAGACGCGCAGATCCTGCCGGCCTGCGCGCGCCCAATCGGTAAACAGCATCGACAGGGTGCAGAACCCCACGGTCAACAGGTCCGGCTCTTTGTAGGTCGCGTGCGCCGGGCGATATAGCTCATGCGCATCGCAGGCTTTGAAGGGGCCATCAGGGTCGCTGCGGTCAACGTAGTTTCCAAAAACCAGCGTTGGCCGTGTGTTCGCGCCTTCCCATGTGGCGGAAAAGGAGGTGGTCCAGCGGTCGGATGTCGGGAGGGCTACTTGCGTGAATTGACAGTCGCCGAGCCCGCGCAGCAATTTGTTTTCTCCCACGCGCAGGACAGCCAGATCGGTCTGGCCATCATTGTCAAAATCCAGCGGGTAAGCTCCGGTCACGCCAGTGAGGGCGAGGGCGTCGGGCGTCTCGACCCGAAAAGAAATCTGCGCTGTACTGGTGTTCCGAAAAAGTTTGGCAGATGCCGTTCCGCCTGCTGCATACAGTTCTGGCAGGGTGTCGCCATCGCAGTCAAAGGCGGCGATGCCACCGCCCACAAAATGTTCCCAGCCGCCTTCATAGACGTGATCGGGGACGCCGATTGGCGTGAATGACTGGGCATAAACAGGCGCGGCCCAGAGGCAGCAAAGGAGCCTATGCCACACGATCGAGGCCGTCGCGCAAGGACATCTCGGCCACGCCCACCAAGGCAAAGGCCGCGGCCCCCCGCTCCCACATAAAATCCCCCCATTTGTGTACGATAATATCGGGTGGGGGGGCATCGACCTGCACGATAGAGGAGCGGATCACCTCAATGACTTCTTCGGCATAGAGATGGTCGAATGACATTCGTTCACCCGATAGAATGATAAGCTCTGGATCGAAGAGGTTAATCAGGTTGGACAGGCCCATTGCAAAGATGCGGCTGGACCTGTCGATGATGCTTTTTGCAGTCGGGTCGCCTTTGCGTGCCGCGGTGAGCAGGTCTTGTATACTACGCTCGGCCCCGCCTTCCTTGAACAGTGATGTGTCAAATGAGGCTTCGCGCAGCAGCGCGTAGTCAGCGACATATGCCTCAAGGCAGCCACGCTGGCCGCAGCGGCACAATGCGCCGTCGAGCTGGACTTTGGTATGGCCGAACTCCGCACCGCAGCCGCGCGTGCCACGGTACACTTTGTTATCGATCACGATGCCCATACCGACGCCTGATTCAATCGTTACTACGATGAAATTGCCCGTATTTTGAGCGTTACCCAGATATTGTTCGGCCATGGCAACAAGATTTGCATCATTGTCGAGAAAGATCGGCAGGTTCACCGCCTCTTTCAGCATTCTGGCCAGTTCGAGGTTGCGGGTGTTGAGAAAGGGGGACCAATGCACAAACCCGCGTTTTGCATCCACGATGCCCGCAATCCCCAGACCGACAGCCGACAGATCCTCGAAGACATAGTCCACATCGGCCAGTGTCGCATCAATCGCCTGTTGGATCTGGGTAATCAGGATTTCGGGGGCAGGGCGGGTCTCGGTGCGGTGGTAGGTGTGCTGTGCGACGACTTCGCCGACAAAGTTAACAAGGACCACCGAGATTGTCGTTTCCGCCACTTTCAGCCCTGCCACGAGAAAGGCGTCTGCGCGCAGTTTGAGGTTCACGCGGGGGCGGCCGCGGCGCGACTGGCTTGTCAGCTCTTCCGGGATCACTTCTTCGATCAGGCCTTGGCGGATCATATCGGCTGTGACCGTTGTGACTGTTGCGGGCGAGATGTCTGTCAGTTGCGCCAGATCAATGCGGGCAATGCGTTTTGCGCGACGGATCGCGTCCAGAAGGGCCGATCGCGAGCTGTCTTTTGATAGGTCCATCGCTTCAAAATCCTCAAATTGCTGCCTGAACTTTAGTTCAGCGACCAAAGAAATTCTATGAAATTCGTCAGTGAAATAGGCGTTTAAGGGCGATTTCGGCCAATTTTTTCGTTTGATGCGACTATTTAATTTGCCAGAAGAATTAAAAATGCTAGAAAAGTTGCATGGCAACGTGCTGAGTCTAGGCGTTGATACATTTCTGGGAGGAAATCATGAAGAAAATTACTTTTGCCGCTACAACGGCGATGGCACTGGTTGCCGCATCCTATTCATACGCACAAGAAATGACCGTTGGCGTCAGCTGGTCCAACTTTCAGGAGGAGCGTTGGAAAACGGACGAGGCGGCAATCAAAGGCGCTTTGGAAGCTGCGGGCATCGGCTATCTTTCTGCGGACGCGCAGTCATCCTCTGGCAAGCAGTTGTCGGACATCGAGAACCTGATCGCACAGGGTGCGGATGCGCTGATCATTCTGGCGCAGGACGCGTCATCCGTTGGGCCGGCAGTGCAGGCAGCTGCGGACGAAGGCATTCCTGTCATCGCTTATGACCGTTTGATTGAAGACAGCCGCGTTTTTTATCTCACTTTTGACAATGTCGAAGTGGGCCGGATGCAGGCGCGTGCCGTGTTGGCAGCACAGCCGACAGGCAACTACGTGATGATCAAAGGCTCGCCAACCGATCCGAATGCCGACTTTTTGCGCGGTGGCCAGCAGGAAATCCTGCAAGAGGCTATCGACAGTGGTGCGATCACAATCGTGGGCGAAGCCTATACCGATGGCTGGGTTCCAGCGAACGCACAGCGGAATATGGAGCAAATCCTGACGGCCAATGACAACAAAGTTGATGCCGTGGTTGCGTCGAACGACGGCACAGCTGGTGGCGTTGTTGCCGCGCTTACAGCGCAAGGCATGGAAGGCATTCCAGTATCCGGTCAGGATGGCGATCACGCCGCTCTGAACCGCGTTGCAACAGGTACGCAGACAGTTTCAGTCTGGAAAGATGCACGCGCTTTGGGTCGTGAAGCTGGTGAAATCGCTGTTTCCTTGATCAAGGAAATGGAGGTTGACGGTGCGGCTGACTGGACCTCGCCAAGCGGGACAACAATGACTGCCAAGTTCCTTGCGCCTGTTCCTGTGACTGCCGACAACCTGAGTGTTGTTTTGGACGCGGGCTGGATCATGAAAGACGTTCTTTGCGCAGGTTCCGATAACGCTGCCTGTCAGTAATCCGGATCATTAATCCGTTCCCTCCGGTGCAAGCCGGAGGGAACACCAATATTCTTTCCCTGTTTCACTGTTGACGACAGCCTGCCCTCGGGCGGACTGTTCTGTGGTACACGAATGAAAAGGTTCTGCGCATGCGATCCCCCCTTCGAAATTTCCTTGACAAGCTCGGCATAGATCTGCGGCTCATGGGCATGATTGGTGCGCTTGTCCTGTTGTGGATCATGTTTGATCTGATCACTGGCGGGCGTTTCCTGACGCCCCGAAATGTTTTCAATATCTCGGTTCAGACTGTGTCTGTGGCGCTTATGGCGACAGGAATGGTGTTTGTTATTGTGATCCGCCATATCGACCTCTCGGTTGGGTCTATGTTGGGATTTATCGGCATGACAGTCGCCGCTTTGCAGGTCAAGTTTCTGCCCGAACTTGTGGGTTTCGGGCATTGGTCGATCTGGATCATTGCGGTTGTTGCAGCCATTCTAATGGGGGCGGTGATCGGGGCGGTACAGGGCTGGGTTATCGGCTATCTGTTGATCCCTTCGTTTATTGTGACGCTGGGTGGGTTGTTGATTTTTCGCGGTGCGATGTGGTGGGTGACGCAGGGGCAAACCGTTGCTCCGCTTGACCCCAACTTCAAACTTTTGGGCGGTGGCGCTGACGGCACGCTTGGAGAAACGCTGAGCTGGGGCTTTGGTGTTTTTGCGACGCTGGCGGCTGTCGCCCTGATGCTGATGAGCAGACGACGCAAGACAAACCACGGCTTCAAGGTGAAGCCTGTATGGGCCGAGGCGACACTGATTGGTCTCGCTGCGGGTCTGATCATGTGCTTTGTCTGGACGATGAATTCCTATCCGATTGCCAAGGGCGCATTGCCCCGCATCGCGCAGGCACGCGGTATCGAAGTGACCGAGGGGTTGGTCCTCAATCACGGTGTGGCGATCCCTGTTGTGATCTTGTTGATTGTGACCCTTCTGATGACCATCGTTGCGAGCCGCACGCGGTTTGGCCGCTATGTCTATGCGACGGGCGGCAACCCCGAAGCGGCAGAGCTGTCTGGCATTAACACCCGCTTGCTCACGGTCAAAGTATTCGGACTTTTGGGGGCACTGACCGGCTTGTCGGCTGCGGTAGCGTCTGCGCGACTGGGGGCGGTTGACGTGGGCCTTGGCACGCTGGACGAGTTGCGCGTGATTGCGGCGGCCGTTATCGGCGGCACGGCGCTGGCTGGTGGGGCAGGGACGATTTACGGCGCTGTAATCGGCGCGCTGGTGATGCAGACCCTTCAATCGGGCATGGCCTCGGCCAATGTTGATGCGCCACTGCAAAATATCGTGGTTGGTTTTGTACTGGTCTTTGCCGTCTGGATCGACATTGTGTACCGCCGCAAGACCGGCGTGTGAGGAGACCGTTATGACACAGAACACGCCACTTGTTGAAATGAAGAATATGCGCATTTCCTTTGGCGGCATCCATGCCGTTGATGACGTGTCCATTGACCTTCATCCTGGAGAAGTTGTGGGCCTGTTGGGTCACAATGGGGCAGGCAAGACCACACTTATCAAAATGCTGTCGGGGGCCTATGCCGCCGACAGTGGGGAAATCTGGATTGATGGTGAGAAAGCCACGATCAGAAACCCGCGCGACGCCCGTGCCTATAGCATCGAGACAATCTATCAAAAGTTGGCGCTGTCCGACAATCTGGATGCGGCGAGCAATCTGTTTCTGGGGCGCGAGTTGGTGACAGGGTCTGGCATGCTGGACGATGATGCAATGGAGGCGGAGACCCGTGAAATCCTCGGGCGGCTCAACCCCAACTTCAAGAAGTTCGGGGAGCCTGTTTCGGCCCTGTCAGGCGGGCAGCGCCAGTCGGTTGCGATTGCGCGGGCTGTCTATTTCAACGCCCGCATCCTGATTATGGACGAGCCGACGGCCGCGCTGGGGCCGCAAGAGACCGCGATGGTGTCCGAGCTTATCCAGCAGCTCAAGGCGGAAGGGATCGGTATTTTTCTGATCAGCCATGACATCCATGATGTGATGGATTTATGCGACCGCGCGAGCGTCATGAAGAACGGAAAGCTTGTGGGGACTGTCAATATCAACGACGTCACAGACGACGACCTGTTGAGCATGATTATTCTTGGCAAGCTGCCGTCCTGAGCGAAACGTCTTGAAAGTGTACCGCCTATGGCTTCCGCCCTCGAACAACTTCGAAAGATGACCGCCACCTTCTCTGATGCATGCGATGCGGCATTGGTAAAGCAACCGATGCGCCACGATTGCATGGCAAGCCTGTCTATGGGGTTAAAGGCCCTCAAAGCGGGCGAGCGGCAAGGCCTTTACAAAAGGGGAAGTAAGGCAGGCCAGTGTCCCGACACCGTTTGCGCTGGAGGTGTGCAATATGCTGGCCATCAGAAGCTGCCGAAACTCCTTGCTGATAGAAATTGAGCGTTCCGAGGTGAGGTCAAAGGTGCCAAAAGCGTTTCCGTATTGAATAGCTAACTCACGAACTCTTTAAACTGGTTTTTATATGCATAACCTTCCTTCCTCTGGCATGCGTCTTGTTGCTGATGTCGGCGGCACGAATACCCGAATGGCGCTGAGCTGCGATGGAGCGATCGTGCCCGGGACCGTGCGAGGCTATGCAAACGATGAATGGGACGATTTCTACCTTATACTTGCGTCATTTCTGGCTGCCCGGAACACGAAGCTTGACGAGATGGTGATTGCGGTCGCTGGTCCTGTTGACGATGGGCAGGCGCAGTTGACCAATCGCAGCTGGGTGATTGAGGCGTCGCACATCGGGGTGCGATTTGACTGTGGCAAAATCCACCTCCTCAATGATTTGAATGCGCTTGCGTATGCGACACAATCGCTGAACGACGGGCAGTTGCGACAGGTGCGTGTCGGCGTGTTACTTGAAACAAGCCCTGCCCAATCGTTGGTTGTGGGCGTGGGGACAGGTTTCAATGTAGGTCCTGTTCTGGAGCAATCAGGCGTTATGTTTTGCCCAGCTGTTGAAGCAGGCCATGCCACCCTTCCTTTTAGTGTTTCGCGCGAATTGATCCGCGCGGGTATCGACGTGGACCTGTTCGAGACAGTCGAGGCGTTGTTCTCTGGGCGGGGGTTCACACGGTTCTGCCAGCAGATGACGGGAGAGCCCGACCTTGATGGGCGCGCTGTAATTTCGGCTTACAAACAGGGCGGCCCCCAGAGCATATCAGCGGCTGTCGAGCTATATGCAAAGCTATTCGGGCGGCTGTTGGGGGATCTGTCGATGGCCTATATGCCAACCTCGGGCATGTATCTTGCGGGCAGTGTTGCAAGAGCGATTATGCAGGTTGCACAAGAAGCCTGTCTTGAAGGAATATCGAGGCATAGCCAGATTTCTGCCAGTTTCAACGCCCCTGTTTGGGTGATCGAAGATGATGCCGCTGCTCTTATCGGATGCATGGGATACGCATTTGACTGATGGCGCGGACATTGGCGAACGGGGTGGCTCTTTGTGAAAGAGATCATTGGCAAAGATGAAACGGGTGCACCTGTTCACCGCATTACACTGCGGCGGGAAGGGATGCGGGCGGCTGTTCTGAGCCATGGTGCTATTCTGCAAGACCTCAGGATTGCAGGACATGAGCGGTCCCTTGTGCTTGGGTACTCTGATCTGCAGGGCTACTTGAGCGACCAGAACTATTTCGGAGCGATGGTCGGGCGTGTTGCAAACCGGATCGGGGGCGGTTTGGCCCTTCTGGATGGGCAATCCCTGCAACTGGATCGTAACTTGCCCGACGGGCACCATCTGCATGGCGGTTCAGAGGGATCAGGGCGACGAAACTGGCGCGTTGTGGATCATTCCGAAACCCACGTTACTCTGGAAGACACGTTGCCTGACGGACATATGGGATATCCGGGCAATCTAACCGTTCAGGTGCATTTTTCCTTGCTGGAAGGGCAGACCCTTTCGGTTGATATTACAGCACAGTGTGATGCGTTGACCTTGTGTAATTTTGCGCATCACAGCTACTTCAATCTCGGATACGCCGAAACGATTACAGGGCATAGTCTGGAAGTTGCTGCGGACAGCTATGTCGCTGTCAGCGCCGCGGGAATCCCCACAGGGGAGTTGCGCAGAGTTACAGGGACGGCATTTGATTTTCGCGCTGGCAGGCGCTTGATGTCGGGGGAGCGCTACGACCACAATCTGTGCCTTGCAGACCAGCGGCGCGGATTGCAAAAAGTTGCCAGCCTGTGTTGCCCCGAGGGACGAACCCAGTTGGAAATCTCGACGACCGAGGCGGGTCTGCAAATCTATACAGGGCATGGGATCAAGGCCGCATATGATGGTATGGATAGGGTGCGCTATGGCCCATTCTCAGGCATCGCTCTGGAGCCACAAGGCTGGCCTGATGCACCGAACCACGCGGATTTCCCATCTGTTACGCTGGCTGTTGGTGAGACCTACCACCAGAAATCAACATTCCGGTTTGTTCATCCTGCGCGGTGATCGTTCTCTGGCAAACAACTTTTGACCTGAGGATGCAAAGACAGACCCCATGATAGGGAAACGGCTGCCGTTTCGCGGCAGGGGAGAGCAAGTGGCTGTTCAGGGCTAAACCAAATCATCCTGCTTGTGGTCTATTGAGCCGATAGGTGCGAAGCGCTTTGGGAATATTCGGCAGAGCTATAACAAGACGTGAGCAAAGCGTCTCGGAGAGCGGTAGCGCTAGAGCAGGCGTCAGCACAATGAAAAAGGCACATGGGCAGTCTGGCCCGCTGCCTTGTCCCGCCTCCGGTTTGAAGAGGGGGTTAACGTATGACGCATACCGGGCAATCAAAACCTCCGGTCAAAACCATAGTTGATTTCGGTGTTTCGCTTTACCTATCACTTGTTGGTAGTCATCAAGCGACGCTGAATCTGCGTATCAGGCTGTCTGTCGCAGAACGCGCGGCACTTTGAATTCTACGTTTTCCACTGCAGTCTCGACCAGCTCTTCGGTCACATCGTAGCGGGATTTGAATGCGTCAATGACTTCGTTGATGAGGACTTCGGGGGCGCTTGCCCCTGCGGTGATGCCAATGCTGGTGATGCCATCAAGGGCGCGCCAGTCGATATCGTCGGCCCGTTGGACCAGTTGCGCGTAAGAGCAGCCCGCGCGCGAGCCTACTTCAACAAGGCGTTTGGAGTTTGATGAGTTCGGCGCGCCGACCACCAGCATCGCGTCGCATTTTGGTGCCATGGCTTTCACCGCTTCTTGGCGGTTGGTGGTGGCGTAACAGATGTCTTCTTTGTGCGGTCCTACGATCGCAGGGAAGCGTGCCTGCAGAGCGGCAACAATATCTGCTGTGTCGTCGATGCTCAGCGTGGTTTGGGTGACATAGGCGAGTTTTGTCTCATCGCGCACGTGTACCGCTGCTACGTCTTCGGGAACTTCGACCAACAGAACTTCGCCTTCGGGAAGCTGGCCCATGGTACCGACGGTTTCGGGGTGGCCTTCATGGCCGATCATTATCATTTGCAAGCCAGCGTCATGGTGGCGCTGTGCCTCGATGTGGACCTTGCTGACCAGCGGACAAGTGGCATCGACATAGACCATATTGCGCGCTTGTGCGGCGCTGGGCACGGATTTCGGGACACCGTGGGCCGAGAAGATCACAGGGCGATCATCGGGACATTCGGAGAGTTCTTCGACGAAAACGGCACCTTTGTCGCGCAGGCTGTCGACGACAAATTTATTATGCACGATTTCGTGTCGGACAAAGACAGGCGCGCCCCATTTCTCGATCGCCATCTCGACAATTTTGATGGCGCGGTCCACGCCTGCGCAAAATCCGCGCGGTGCAGCGAGGTAGAGGGTAAGGGGGGGCTTGCTCATCAGTATCTCCGTCTTTGGGGATAGAGGTAAATGGGCAGGGCCGTCAGGTCCAGCAACGTTTTGCCGCAGAGGTTTTAATCCGCTGCTGGCGGGATATCACGGGGGGGACGGCGTATCACATCGCGCAGATCATCCAGTTCGATAAAGTTATCGGCCTGACGGCGCAGCTCGTCCGAGATCATGGGCGGTTGGCTGCGGATGGTGGAAACGACAGAAACACGCACACCCTGGCGCTGAAGCGAGGCCACAAGGGGGCGGAAATCACCATCGCCTGAAAAGATGACAATGTGGTCGACGCGGGGTGCAAGCTCCATCGCGTCCACGGCCAGCTCGATGTCCATGTTGCCTTTGATTTTACGGCGGCCCATGCTGTCGGTGTATTCGTTGGCGGTTTTTGTGACCATGGAAAAGCCGTTATAGTGCAGCCAGTCCACTAGGGGGCGGATTGGCGAATATTCGTCATTTTCCAGCAGTGCGGTATAATAGAAAGCGCGCAGTAGTTTACCACGACGCATAAATTCAGAGCGCAACAATTTGTAGTCGATGTCAAAACCGAGAGATTTCGAGGCAGCGTACAAGTTTGAGCCATCAATGAAGAGCGCGAGGCGCTCATCTTTGTAAAACATGGTTTTCCTCTAAAATCTCTGCATAAGGCAGGTGGGAAACGGGTGCTGAAATACCGTAAACTGTTGTCAGTCAACGGCTGTTAAGGTGTATGTAGATTATTCTGCAAATCGCACAAGGGCTTGTCATGGGGAAAAACAGCGCATCTTCGCTCAACTATGACGTGCAGTGCCTTTTGGCGCTTGGATCGAACCTTGAATTCGGGGAATCGGGTTCGGCAGAGGTGCTGGATCAGGCATTTGATATGCTGGGTGAGGCAGGTTTTGTGATTCGCGCCCGAAGCCGTTATTTCAACACTCCGGCGTTCCCTGCGGGGTCTGGTCCGGATTTTGTGAACGCGGCGGCTGTGGTGGAGGCAGATATGACTGCCGCGCAAGTGCTGGCAGGTTTGCACGCGGTTGAGGCGCAGATGGGCAGGCTGCGGGTGCAGCGCTGGGGGGCGCGGACGCTGGATCTGGATTTGATCGCGATGGGGCAAACTGTGCTGCCTGACCCGCAAACTCACCAATACTGGCGGGAATTGCCGCTGGAAGCGCAACAAATCGAAATACCGTCTGAATTGGTCTTGCCGCATCCGCGTCTTGCCGAGAGGGCATTTGTGCTGGTGCCGCTGCTGGAAGTCGCGCCTGACTGGGCGCACCCGATCACCGGAGATACAGTGCGCGCAATGCATGATGCGCTACCGCAAGGCCTGCGTGACGAGGTGGTCGCATTGTAATACCTGCTTGTAAATCAGGGCGAACGGGCCTAAGTACCGCTTTCTAGCTTGTATTCTGTATTGGAGCGTCCAATGGCCCGCGTCACCGTCGAAGATTGTGTTGATAAAGTCCCGAACCGGTTTGAACTGGTTATGCTTGCGGCACACCGCGCGCGCGAAATCTCGGCCGGTTCGGCCGTGACCGTTGATCGCGACAATGACAAAAATCCTGTCGTTTCGCTGCGTGAGATCGCGGACGAGACCCAAGCCGCTGATGATCTGCGCGAGCGCCTGATCGAAAGCAACCAGACCCAGATCGAAGTGGACGAGCCTGAAGAGGATGCCATGGCGATTCTTATGGGTGCCGAGCAGGACAAGCCCGAAGAGGACAGCATGTCCGAAGAGATGCTGCTGCGTCAGTTGATGGCGGCCCAAGGGCAGGGGTGATCGCGGCGGCATACCTTATGCTGCCCTAGGGTTGAGGCAGAGAATGACAACGACTGCCGATGACCTTGTCACATTGGTGCGGGGGTTTAACCCCAAAACAAACGAAGCGCTGATCCGCGACGCCTTCTCTTACGGTGCGCGGATGCACGAAGGGCAATTGCGCCACTCGGGCGAGCCTTATTTCACACATCCCGTTGCCGTTGCCGCCATTCTGGCAGAGCAACAGCTGGACGATGCGACCATTATCACCGCCCTGCTGCACGACACCATCGAAGACACGCCAGCATCCTATAACGAGGTCGAGCAGCTGTTCGGCTCGGAGGTGGCGGAGCTTGTTGACGGCGTCACCAAGCTTACAAATCTGCAGCTGAACTCATCCGAGACCAAGCAAGCCGAGAATTTTCGCAAGTTGTTCATGGCGATGGCCAAGGATTTGCGCGTTATTCTGGTGAAGCTGTCGGACCGTTTGCACAATATGCGCACGATCAAGGCGATGCGCCCGGAAAAGCAGGTGCAAAAAGCGCGTGAAACCATGGATATCTTTGCGCCGCTTGCGGGTCGTATGGGCATGCAATGGATGCGCGAAGAGCTGGAAGATCTGGCGTTTCAGGTTCTCAACCCCGAAGCGCGGACATCTATCATGCGCCGCTTTATCACGCTGCAAAAAGAGACGGGTGATGTGATCGAGCGGATCACAACCGATATGCGTAAAGAGCTGGCGCAAGCGGAGTTGGAGGCCGAGATTTTTGGCCGCGCAAAAAAGCCCTACTCGATCTGGCGCAAGATGGAGGAAAAGGAACAGTCGTTTTCGCGGCTGTCCGACATCTATGGCTTTCGGATCATCACGGACAGCGAGGAAGACTGTTACCGTGCGCTGGGTGCTATTCACCGCCGCTGGCGCGCAGTGCCGGGTCGTTTCAAGGATTACATCAGCCAGCCCAAGACCAATGGCTATCGTTCGATCCATACGACCGTGTCGGGGCGCGATGGCAAGCGGGTAGAAGTACAGATACGCACACGGCAGATGCATGATGTAGCCGAAACAGGTGTGGCCGCGCATTGGTCTTATCGCGACGGTGTACGTTCGCGGAACCCGTTTGCTGTGGATCCTGCAAAGTGGATTGCGCAGCTGACCGAGCAGTTTGACGGTGAGGACGATCACCAGAACTTTCTCGAGGCGGTAAAGCTGGAAATGTACACTGACAAGGTGTTCTGCTTCACGCCCAAAGGGGAAGTGATCAAGCTGCCCAAAGGGGCCACACCGATTGATTTTGCTTATGCGATCCATACGCGCATCGGATCGGCCTGTGTAGGGGCCAAGATTGACGGGCTCCGCGTGCCGCTGTGGACGCGGGTCAAGAACGGTCAGTCTGTCGAGATTATCACCGCCGAGGGGCAGACTCCGCAGGTGACGTGGCTGGACATTGCCACGACAGGCAAAGCCAAAACCGCCATCCGCCGTAGTCTGCGCCATGTCGACCGTGCGCGGTTTGCGAAGCTGGGCCGAGAGCTGGCCCGTTCGGCATTCGAGCAGGTGGGCAAAAAGGCCACCGACAAAGTGCTGGCGACAGCGGCGCGTGCGCTGCGTCTGGGCGATGTGGATGATTTGCTGGAGCAAATGGGCAGTGCTGAACTAACAGGCCGCGAGGTCGTGAGCGCGGTTTATCCAGAGCTCAGCAAGGTGCGCGGCGACGAAGTGGAGCGCAAGCGAGCTGTCATCGGTCTGGAACTGGGCCAGTCGTTTGACCGTGCGCCCTGTTGTGAGCCGCTTCCCGGTGAGCGGATTGTCGGCATCACCTTTCGCGGCAAGGGCGTGACCCTGCACGCGATAGACTGCGACCGACTGAGCGCATATGAGGAGCAGCCCGAACGCTGGCTGGACCTGCGCTGGCATGATGGTAGCCACCCTGCGGCCTATGGTGTCACGCTGGACGTGACGGTGTCGAATGATCCGGGTGTGCTGGGGCGCATCTGTACCCTGATTGGTGAAGCAGGGGCGAATATTGCCGATCTGAATTTTGTTGAGCGCAAGCCCGACTTCTTTCGTGTGCTGGTCCATGCGGAATTGCGGGACGCAGGGCAGCTGCATTCGCTGATGCTGACCCTTGAGGCAGAAAGTCACGTAGCGGCGATTACCAGATACCGCGATACAGGTGTACAGGCTGATGCGATTGCAGCCGTGGAGAACGCCCAGTGATTTTCAAACGCCGCGACCCCAAGCCGATGTTGCGCCGCATGGCCGAGCTGGTTTGGCCTCGCGGTGGCTGGGCGCGTGCGTTCCATTATGTAAAACACCGCATGCGGCGCCTGCCCGACAGCCCCGAGCGGATTGCGCGGGGCATATGGGCAGGTGTGTTTGTCACCTTCTCGCCGCTGTTCGGATTCCACTTTTTCATCGCTGTCCTGTTGGCCAAGCTGATGAAAGGCAATATCCTTGCCTCGCTGATGGCGACATTTGTAGGCAACCCGCTGACGTTTGTTTTCATCGCTCTGGCGTCGCTTAAATCGGGTCACTGGATTTTGGGGACCGAGCTGGAAGAGGGTGAGTTGCGCGCGCTGAGCCGCAAGTTTTCGGACGCGGGGAGTGATTTATGGCATAATACCATGGCCATTTTCACACCTGAAAAAATGGATTGGTCCGGCCTCGCGATTTTTTCGCGAGAGGTGTTCTATCCCTATCTGATCGGCGGCATTTTGCCCGGTATCTTCTTTGCCACGCTGAGCTATTATCTGGCTGTGCCGTTGTTGCAGGCTTACCAGCGCCGCCGCAAGGGATTGATCAAGGCGAAATTCGAAGCACTCAAGGCCAAGACTGCCGCTAAGGCGGAAGAGAAAAAGCTGGCTGCGAAAGAGAAAAAGGAAAAAGCGAATGGCTGAGCTGCAAAAGCTGCGTCTGGGTGTGAACATCGATCACGTGGCCACGGTGCGCAATGCGCGTGGGGGCGATACGCCCGATCCGCTGCGTGCTGCACGGATCGCGCAAGAGGCGGGTGCCGATGGCATCACCGCGCACCTGCGCGAAGACCGCCGCCACATCTCGGATGCGGATATTGAAGGTTTGATGGATATTCTGACCGTGCCGCTGAATTTCGAGATGGCGGCAACGCCTGAAATGCAGGCTATTGCCTTGCGCCATAAACCGCATGCCGTGTGCATCGTGCCGGAAAAACGCGAGGAGCGAACGACCGAAGGTGGTCTGGAAGTGGCACGCGAGGAAAACCGTCTGGCCCATTTCATCGCGCCTCTGCGTGAGGCGGGCAGCCGTGTGTCTATCTTTATTGCCGCCGAGCAGCGTCAGCTGGAGGCCGCGCACCGCATTGGCGCGCAGGTGGTCGAGCTGCATTCAGGGGCCTACTGCGATGCCTTTCACGAGGGGCGCTATGAGGATGCGGATGCAGAGCTGGCCAAACTACGGGATATGGCCACGTTTGGATACGAACTGGGGTTGGAAATGCATGTGGGTCACGGGCTGACCTATGACACAGTCTCGCCTGTGGCGGCTTTTCCCGAAGTGGTGGAGCTGAACATCGGGCATTTTCTGATTGGAGAGGCGATTTTTCTGGGGCTTGAGCCTGCAATCGCCGAGATGCGCCGCCTGATGGACGATGCGCGCGCTGTTTGATCGCGTTTTGCCGGTACTGGCCGTTGTGCTGGTGCTGGCGTCGCTGTGGCAGCTCGAAGGGGCACGGCGCGGGGTTGAGATCACGAACGGTTCTGTCGGACAGACCCCCGTTATCAGCTACACAATCGCGGATGCGAACGGTCCTGTTGTAGTGATCGCGCATGGCTTTGCGGGATCTGCACAGATGATGCAGGCCTATGCGCTTACGCTCGCGCGGTCCGGTTACCGCGTCCATAGCTTTGATTTTCTGGGCCATGGCCGCAATCCTGTCCCGATGTCAGGTGATGTGACCGTGATTGACGGCACCACGCGCCTGTTGGTCGAACAAACGCTGGATGTTGTCGCTGCTGTGGGTGACGCAGATGTACCTGTGGCGGTACTGGGCCATTCTATGGCGACGGATGTGCTTATCCGTGCGGCGCTGGATGATCGGGCGAACATTGGCCCGCTTGTGTTGCTGTCCGCATTCTCGCAGGCAGTCACCGAGGCGGAGCCTGCCGATATGCTGTTGATTTCGGGGCAGTGGGAGGGGCATTTGCGCGCCTTTGGCCTTGAGGCGGTGCAGATGGTGCAACTTGATGCTGTCGAAGACGCCGTCGTGCAAGCTGATGGTGTGATCCGTATGGCAATGGCAGCACCTTACACCGAACATGTCTCGATCCTGCACAGCAAGGCGGGTCAGATCGCCGCGCGTGACTGGTTGAACCGTGCCTTCAGCCACGAGGGAGCTGCGGCGCGGCCAGTTTCGGGGTGGTGGTTGATGGCGCTTTTGGCAGGGATCGTGGCGCTTGCGCGGCCTCTGGCGCGGTTGCTGCCGACTGGCGCGCGCGTTGCGGTCAACTTGCCCACGCGCGAGGTTTGGCTGCTGGCGTTGGTGCCTGCTGTCAGTGTGCCTGTGGTCGCGACCTATCTGGATGTGCGGCTGCTGCCTGTGATGGTCGCGGATTACCTTGCGTTGCATCTGTTTCTGACAGGCATGGTGCAGCTGGGTATCTTGTGGCGTGTGGGCGTGCGGGTTGGTGCCATCTCGGCTTTGGGCGTGGCGGCGATCCTGGTTTGGGGCTTGGGTGCGTTTGGCCTGGCACTGGACAGATATGGCGCAAATTTTGTGCCCACGTCCGAGCGGCTGTGGGTGATCGCGGCCCTGTGCATTGGCACGCTCCCGTTCATGGTAGCGGATGCGCTGGTGAGCCGCGGCGGCGATGCGCCGCTTTGGCAGCGGCTGGTGCTACGGGTCGCGTTTTTTGCGTCGCTCATGTGGGCGGTGTATCTGGATTTTGAAGGGCTGTTCTTCTTAATCCTGATCGCGCCTGTGATGGTGCTGTTCTACATCGTGTTTGGTTTGATGGGCCGCTGGGTGGCGCAGCGTGCGGGGCCGCTTACGTCGGGCGCTGGGCTGGGCCTGATCCTTGCATGGGCATTGGGCGTTAGTTTTCCGTTCTTTGCAGTAGGGGGTTAGGTATGATTTTGGGCATTGGCACTGATCTGGCCAATATCGAGCGTATCCAAGGCACGCTGGACCGCTTTGGCGTCCGTTTTCGCAACCGTGTGTTCACCGAGATTGAACAAGCGAAAGCGGAGCGGCGCAAAGACGTAGCAGGTACCTATGCGAAACGGTGGGCGGCCAAGGAGGCTTGCTCCAAGGCGCTGGGCACGGGGCTGCGCATGGGGATCAGTTGGCGCGATATGGCGGTGAGCAATTTGCGAACGGGCCAGCCTGTGATGGAAGTGACGGGTTGGGCGGCAGAGCGGTTGGCCAAGATGACGCCTGAAGGGCATGAGGCGATCATCCATGTGACCCTGACCGATGATCATCCCTGGGCGCAGGCCTTTGTCGTGATCGAGGCGCGGCCCACCAAGGCACCCGCACCTTGACACTGCGCGCTGCCCTGCGCATGTACCCCTGAGAGAACCCATAGGAGCGCCGCATGGCCAAGACGGAAAAAACAGGCAACGCCATCGTCGAGACGATCAAGACAGTTGTCTATGCCCTGTTGATTGCGGGCGTGTTCCGCACCTTGTTTTTTCAGCCGTTCTGGATCCCTTCCGGCTCTATGAAACAGACGCTGTTGATTGGTGATTTTCTGTTCGTGAACAAGATGGCTTATGGGTATTCCTATGCCTCTTGCCCCAGTGTCATAATCCCGCGGTTTGGCATCAACGTCGATGCGCAAAAGCTGTGTGGTGTGTTTGATGGTGACAACACGCGCCTTTGGGGCGGTGACCCCGAGCGCGGCGATGTTGTGGTGTTCCGCCATCCCACAACCGGGCGCGATTATATCAAACGGCTGATTGGCCTGCCGGGTGACAAGGTGCAGATTACCGAAGGTGTTGTTCAGATAAATGGCGAAGCTGTTCCTCAGGAACCTGATGGTGAATTCGAAGAGCTGATGGAGCTGCAAGGCCCGCAGGGGTTGCGCCCGCGCTGTGCTAACGGTGCCGTAGGCCAAGGCGGTATCTGCCTCAAGGAACGCAGCATCGAGACGTTGCCCAACGGGGCCAGCTATGCGGTGCTGAACATTGGCCCGCAGGCGTCTGACCGCACGGGCGTCTATACCGTGCCCGAGGGGCATTATTTCTTTATGGGTGATAACCGCGACAACTCTGCCGATAGCCGTTTGGCGCAGACGGCAGGGGGTGTGGGGTTTGTTCCTTATGAAAACCTGATTGGTCGCGCTGACCGGATTGTTTTCAGCTCGGGCGGACGTTCGATGCTGTTTTTCTGGACATGGCGCGGTGATCGCTTTTTCAAAGGGATCAAGTGAAGCTGTCTGCCGAACTCCGTGCGTTTCAAACGCGCCTTGGCTATGAATTCCAGACGCCACAACTGCTGAATGAGGCGGTGACACATGCGTCTATGTCCACGCCCAACCGCGACGATAACCAGCGATTGGAGTTTTTGGGCGACCGCGTTCTGGGACTGGTGATGGCAGAGGCGCTGTTGCAGTTGGACACAAACGCCTCGGAGGGGCAGTTGGCCCCGCGTTTCAATGCGTTGGTGCGCAAGGAAGCCTGTGCCGACGTGGCGCGGGAAATCGACATTGGTGAAGTGCTGCGCTTGGGCCGTTCCGAGATGTTGTCAGGCGGTCGGCGCAAGCAGGCGCTGCTGGGTGACGCGATGGAAGCTGTTATCGCGGCTGTCTATCTGGATGGCGGGTTTGACGCCGCACGTGCGCTGATCCTTCGATTGTGGGGGACGCGGACGACATCGGTGAAGGAAGATGCGCGGGATGCCAAGACATCGCTTCAGGAATGGGCGCAGGCGCGAGGTCTTGAGCCGCCAGCCTATGTGCTGACCAAACGCAGCGGGCCGGACCATGCGCCGATTTTCACGATTGCGGCCAAACTCTCGACCGGAGAGACGGCAAGTGCCACGGCAGGGGCGAAACGCGCTGCTGAACAAGATGCCGCAGCACTGCTGTTGGCCCGATTGGAGCAAGATACATGAACACCGAATCCGAGACTATCGCAGGCGACGGGGCATCAACCCGCGCGGGTTTTGTAGCCCTGATCGGCGAGCCGAATGCGGGTAAATCCACGCTGCTGAACCGGATGGTGGGGGCTAAAGTTTCGATTGTAACGCATAAGGTGCAGACCACCCGCGCGCGAATTCGTGGCGTTGCAATGCAGGGGCAAAGCCAGATTGTGTTTGTGGATACACCCGGCCTGTTTCAGCCCAAGCGGCGTCTGGACCGCGCCATGGTTGCTGCTGCGTGGGGCGGGGCATCGGATGCGGATGTCGTGGTGTTGCTGGTTGAAGCGCAGCGCGGCGTTACCGAAGGGGTCGGACGGATTCTGGAGCGGCTGAGCGAGATCAGTGAGGGCGCGCGCGTGGCATTGGCGATCAACAAGATTGACCGCGTTGAAGCGCCTGTTCTGCTGGGGTTAAGCCAGAAGCTGAACGATGCCTATCCGTTTATCGAGACCTTTATGATCTCGGCGGAAAAAGGGCATGGTGTCGAAGTGCTCAAGACCTGGTTGGCGGGTGAGGTCCCTGCGGGACCGTGGCTCTACCCCGAGGACCAAATCGCTGATCTGCCGATGCGGATGATTGCGGCAGAGATGACGCGCGAAAAGCTGACGCTGCGGCTGCACCAGGAACTGCCTTATCAGATGACTGTCGAGACAGAGAAATGGGAAGAGCGTAAAGACGGCTCTGCCCGCATCGACCAGCTGATTTATGTGGTGCGCGATGGTCACAAGGGGATCGTTCTGGGCAACAAGGGCGAGACGATCAAGGCTGTGGGCAAAGCTGCGCGGGAAGAAATGGAAGAGTTTCTGGGACGTAAGATACATCTGTTTTTGCAGGTAAAGGTACGGCCCAACTGGCTCGAGGAATCCGAGCGGTATTCCGAAATGGGGCTGGAGTTCAAGGACGGCAATCAGTGACGGCTGCCAGCGCCTGTGGCCCTTGTGGGATTGAGTTTACAGGAAAAATAAAGAAGCGGTTGGCGTCATGCCCCGTTTGACGGCGCGGTTCTGGGTCGATGCCTATCTGGCGCGGTTGCGGGTGTTTGATATTCCTGCATTTGTCGTGTCGCATGGGGATGACACGGGGGGGGCCGTTTTGGTGAAGCTGGCCACGCTTGATGGCAAGGCGGTCTTGTTTCAACGCAGCTTTGATCTGGCAAGTGGGGAGCGTATCTGGGCCGAGCTGGTTTCAGGTGACGAGCGGGATGTGGACGCGGCGGTTGCGCGGCAGCGCGGGTTTGATCCCGACCTGTGGGTGATCGAGGTCGAGGATCGTGCGGGCCGTCATTTGCTGGATGCCGAGGGGCTTGCCTGATGGAGTGGCGCGATCAGGGGATATTGCTCAGTTCGCGGCGACACGGGGAAACTTCAGCGATCATCGAAGTGTTTACGCCCCAGCAAGGGCGACATGCGGGTGTGGTGCGGGGTGGCACCAGCCGCAAGATAGCACCCATATTGCAGCCCGGTGCGCAGCTGGACGTGACGTGGCGTGCGCGACTGGAAGATCACATAGGTGCGTTTACTGTCGAGCCTGTGCGCAGCCGTGCGGCGGTGGCAATGGGGGGGCGTTTGGCGCTGGCGGGGCTGAATGCTGTTACGGGATTGTTGGGGTTCTGCCTGCCGGAGCGTGAACCGCATCTGTCGCTTTACCAGAGGACCGAACAGCTGCTGGATTTGTTGGGGCAAGAAGAGATTTGGCCGCTGGCCTATCTGCGTTGGGAAATGGCGCTGTTGGAGGAGTTGGGACACGGTCTTGACCTATCGCAGTGTGCGGTCACAGGCGCGCAGGATGGATTGATCTATGTCTCGCCAAAGTCGGGGCGGGCTGTGTCGCGCGAGGGTGCGGGGGACTGGGCGAGCAGGCTGTTGCCCCTGCCGGATGTATTGCGCGGTGTGGGTGAGGCGCATGATGCCGAGGTCGCGCAGGCGTTTCAGACTACAGGCTATTTTCTGGAGGCGCATTTGGCCGCTGGACTGGGTACGCGCCCTCTACCCGAAGCGCGTGCGCGGTTTGTAGAGGCATTCAGTCGATCACTTTAAAGACCATTTGCAGCCCTTCAGTGTTGGAGAGGATCAGCACGTCGCCGGCGACTTCTGACAGGGTTGCAGCCTCTAGCGCGCGCAGGAACGCAGTTTCGGCGGCCATTTCGGGACAGGCGATGCGGGTGCTGCCGATTGGACCTGCATCAAACCACGGATACGGGGCTGTCATCGCACCAAAGTAGCGGTTGCAGGGGCCTTGGCCTGCGATTTCGCCCTCTTTGGGGAATGTGAGCGTGGCAGTGGCGGGAAAAACCGCACCGCCCAGCTCTTTGAGGGTCCAGATGCGGTCTGCGCCGCCATAGGCACGCACGGTTTCATCGGCGCGGCAGGCCGATAGGGCAAGTGCAGCGAGGGCAACAGCAATGACGACCTTCATGCGAGGGCGACCACAGTATCAACCAGCGCGTCAAAGGCAGTCGGGGTGTCTGTTTCAGCCTGAATCTGGGGCAAGCCGATTAATGCGGCCAGAACCGCATCTCCAAACGCAGGATTGCGAAGGTCGAACTGGCGCAACAGGGTATTGATATAGGTCGTCCGCTCGGCGTCGACCTCGGCCAGGCTCGCGGCGACGATTGGATCACTTTGTGCCCACAGACGCAGCGCCGCCTCGTTACCGTTTTTCAGAATGCCGTGGCCAAAACTACGCAGGCGTGCATCGGGAGGGCCATCATCGCCCAAACGCTCAACCACATCGGCGAGAGCTTTGGCGTGCCAATGCCGTAGAAGGGCCGCGTGATAGGCGGGTACATCCTTGAAGTGCCAATAAAACGAGCCTTTGGTGGTGCCAAGTTGACGGGCCAGAGGTTCGGCCGCCAAGGCTTGGGGGCCTTGTGCGCATAAGGCTGCAAAACCTGCGTCGATCCATTTTTCGGGGGATAGTCTGGTGCTGCTCATACCTGCGGAGGTATGTCGGCACGGAGCGCACTGCAAGTGCGCGCTCCGATTGTTTCGGCGAAGTTCAGCCCAGAACGAACCGATCAATGACTTCTGCCTATTTTTTAACAGGGCGCCCCGCGGAACGCCCCATCACAACCGTTAGCCAAGGAGGCGGCGGGCGATGACTTGTGCCTGAATTTCGGCGGCACCCTCAAAGATGTTGAGAATACGCGCATCACACAGAACGCGGCTGATCTTGTATTCCAGCGCAAAGCCGTTGCCGCCGTGGATTTGCAAGCCGTTGTCTGCAGCGGCCCATGCCACGCGTGCGCCAAGCAGCTTGGCCATACCGGCCTCTACGTCACAGCGGCGGCCCTCGTCTTTCTCGAAGGCCGAGAAATAGGTGAGCTGACGGGCGACCATGATCTCGACCGCCATCATGGCCAGCTTGGACGTCACGCGCGGGAATTCAATCAGCGATTTGCCGAATTGTTTGCGGTCAATCGCGTACTGCATGGAGATATCGAGCGCGGATTGTGCCACGCCGATGGCGCGTGCGGCTGTTTGGATGCGCGCACTTTCGAAGGTTTCCATCAGCTGTTTGAAGCCTTTGCCTTCTTCGCCGCCCAACAGATTCTCGCCTTTGACGTGGAAGTTATCAAAAGCGATCTCGTATTCCTTCATGCCACGATAGCCAAGCACTTCGATCTCGCCGCCTGACATGCCCTCGGTCGGGAAGGGATTGGCGCAGTCGCCGGGCGTTTTCTCCGCGAGGAACATGGACAGACCTTTGTAGTTGTCTGTTGCGGGGTCCGTGCGCGCCATCAGCGTCATGATCTGGGTGCGCGAGGCGTGGGTGATCCACGTCTTGTTGCCTGTTACTTTGTAGTCGCCGTTGTCGTCCTTTACGGCACGTGTGCGCAAGCTGCCGAGGTCTGAACCTGTGTTCGGCTCTGTGAAGACTGCCGTGGGCAGGGTCTCGGCAGAGGACAGGCGGGGCAGCCACTTTTGCTTTTGCTCTTCGGTGCCACCAGCGATAATCAGTTCTGCTGCAATTTCGGAGCGTGTGGCAAGCGAACCCACACCGATGTAGCCGCGCGACAGCTCTTCAGACACGACGCACATCGAAGCTTTGGACAGGCCGAACCCGCCGTATTCTTCGGGGATGGTCAGGCCGAATACGCCCATTTCCGCCAGCTCGTCGATCACCGACAGGGGAATCAGCTCATCCTTGAGATGCCATTCGTGGGCAAAAGGCTCTACCTTCTCGACGGCATAGCGGCGGAACTGCTCGCGGATCATCTCAAGCTCGTCATCCAGGCCCGATGCGCCGACGGTCACATTTGCGGATTGTTCCTGCATCAGCTCAACCAGACGGCTGCGTGCCGCTTGGGTGTTGCCGCCTTGGGTGAGAGCCATGATCGCGGGCTCCATCATGCCGCGCTGGTCTTCCTGACTCAGGCCGAGGTCCTGAAGGCGGACGATTTCGCCCTGATTCATTTGGATACCGCCATAGACCTGCCAGAGGTATTCACCAAAGGCGATCTGGTGGATCAGGGCTTCGGTTTCGCCGAATTTTCCCTCGGCTTGCATCCGTTCGGCCCATGTTTGCATCTGGCGCAGGGATTGGGCGTAGGTGGCAAGCCATGCGAGACCATGTGCGGCTGTCTGGTTTTGTTCGACCAAGCCGTTGGAGACGCGGCCGCCGTCACTTACCATCGTGCGTACTGTTTCGGTCGCGCGGGCGAGAATCGCCTCAACCGGGCCTACGGCTGCTGCGGTCAGCGCCAGAAGATCATCGAGAAGTACCGGACCCTCGATATTCATTTGTCCGTCATGTGCCATCGTCTACATCCTTTTTCACTTAGCGTTCCGCATAATCACTTTGCAGGTGCAGCGCAACAAAGATACGTTTCGCTGCGGCAATTTGGTCGAAAGTTACGCCACCGATTTGCCTCGCGCCCTGCTGACCGTTTGATATGTAGGGCTATGGAAGCGTTTTTCCCAGTTTTATCCCCGTTCGAGCTAGCCATGGCTGCAATGGTTGCGATTGTTGCGGGCTTTGTCAAAGGCGTGGTGGGATTCGCCATGCCTCTCGTCTTTATATCAGGTCTGACGATTTTTATGCCCCCCGAACTTGCGTTGGCGGGTCTGATCGTGCCGACGCTGGCCACAAATGTGCAGCAAGCGTTGCGGCAAGGGGTGCAGGCGGCTGTCCGCTCTACGGTCGACTTCCGTGTGTTCCTCGGGGTTGGTTGCATTGCTCTGGTGGCTTGTGCGCAACTGGTGCGGGTCTTTCCCGAGCAGACGATGATGGCTGTTATCGGTATACCTGTTACCTTCTTTGCGCTGCTTCAGATCAGTGGTTACCAGCTGCGTTTGTCAGGCCGCAATGCAGGAATTGAGACTGTTGCTGGGGCAATCGCAGGTGCATTGGGGGGCTTGTCAGGTATCTGGGGGCCGCCCACTGTTGCTTATCTGACCGCGCTGAACACACCCAAACACGACCAGATGCGCGTGCAGGGAGTGATCTATGGGCTGGGAGCGGTCGCCCTTCTGGGCGCGCACATTGGCTCGGGCGTGTTGCGGAGCGAGACAATATGGTTTTCGCTGGCCATGGTTCCGAGCGCATTTTTCGGGATGTGGATCGGTCTGGCCGTTATGGACCGTATCGATCAAACCGTCTTTCGCCGTGCGACATTGTTTGTGCTGCTGGCGGCAGGGCTGAACCTTATCCGGCGCGCTTGGTTTGGCTGATTAGCCTTGTCGCGCGACCGTCATGCCCGACACATCTTCGATAAATGTGACGATTCGGGATTTCACTGTTTCGTCTTTGATTGAGGCCAGCGCCTGTACGATTTCCATACCGCTGTCCTGTTTGTCGATGCTGTTTTGCATACTGCCTTCGATGCCTTCAAAGAAGTACGACGGCGAGATGTCAAATATTTGGGCCAGCTCGAATAAACGGCTTGCTGCGATGCGGTTTGAGCCGATCTCGTATTTTTGAATTTGCTGGAACGACAGGCCGAGGCGCTGCGCTACATCGGTCTGGGAAAACCGTTTCAGGGTGCGGATTTGTTTGAGCTTTCGCCCGACGTGAACGTCTACTGGGTGTGCCATCAAGAAAGAACCTTAGGTTGTGTCACCTATATCTTTCCGAAAATTCCTCCATCCGATCAATTGGATACATTTAATAACTTTTCACGAATTTATGATCCAATGATTGTGCATTTATGGCACCATGATGGGTGATTTTTGTTGCATTGATGGGTGATTTGTTTACAGGTGTAGAAATGAACCAAACGGTCAAAATAGAAGATCTGGTCCAATCGTCGACGATTACACCGTCGCTGTTGTACGAGATGATGCGCTCCTTTTCGGGGCTGGCCGAGACGTTGAACCTCAGTCAAGCGGTCGAGGAATTGGGCAGCACGCGGCAGACTGTGCGCCGCCATATTGCCCAGCTCGAAGAAGCGATGGGCTTCAAGTTGTTTGATGTGCAACAGCGCCGGTATGTTCTGACAGACCGCGGTGCGCGCGCTTTGGCGCCTGCGCGGGTTTTGTTGGATCAAGGCTCTGTCTGGTATCGGGGCCAGTTCGAGCATGTTGCCGGCATGCTGAAATTTTCGTTCGATGATGGCAATGGCTGGATGTATCACCAGCAAGAACAACCCATTAGCATGGTTTGGTCGTGCAAATCAGATCTATTGCGCGTTTCTTTGCAGTCATGGGCTGCCGCAGGCGGGCAGTTGGAAAGCCCGCATATGGAGAAAATTCGCCCACATCTGGTGGCATATCGCGACAATGCCGAAGGGTGGATTTGTGTCGAAGTGGGTGAACAGTCTTTCTATTCGATCTGGTTTGGCTGGGCGCAGGCGCGCAGTAGCGTAGGGCGCAGTCTGAACCAGTTTCCGGGTGGTTCCGCTGTTGCAAGCCTTGCTGATGCGCCGTTTCAGGCCATCGGTATGGGGCACGGGATTCGTGTGGATCAGGTTGTGACGCGTCTGCCGTTAGGTGGCGACGAGAACCAGATGGAGCTTATAGCATTTGATCGTTTGCTGATGGGGGTGCAGTTGCCTGACGGCTCGCCCGCCATCGTTTCGGTCGTAGACAGGGCCTGCGAGATACGCATTTCCGGCCTGAACCAAGAGATTATGAAGAGGGTACCTGATATCGCAAAGATAGATTTTAAAGGTTAACACTAAATTTAAGGCAGACTGTTTCGGAATTCGCTACACTAATCATGTAGCGACAACCCGAGGCGATTCCTTATGACACTAGTCACCCTGCAGTCTACCGATCGATTTATGGCGAACAGCACCGAACTGTTTCAGCACTATGGTGTTGAAATGGAAGTAGGATATGACTTTGACCTCTATCGCGATATTTTGGAATTCGCCCGTCCCGAGCAGGAATTGGGCGCGCCATTTGACCCTGATGTGCACGAATTGACGCCAAGTAATGCGCTCTGGATGATTGGCAGAAATGCAACAGGAGAGATCATCCACACCCAAGCATTGCGTATGTTGGACATGAATGGTCAGTCTGTTGCAGAATATTTCACCCGCCGTTTCCGTGAGTTTCCACCCCCTGTGCCGGGTGTCGATCTGGCGCGGTCGCGGTTCAAGGCTGGCCCCTGCGCCAAGCGAAGCCGCGGACGTGTCTGCTATAATGGCGAGTTCTGGATCAAACCCGGTGATGCCACATTGCGGGGGCAGGGATTGTCTACTGTTCTGGGGCGCTACGCATTTTATCAGGCGATGCAGCATTGGGACCCCGACCATATGGTCGGATTTATGGCCGAGAAAGTGGCCTGCAAAGGCTTTCCCCAGCGTTTGGGTTGGATGAATACCCAGCCAGGTGCGCTGCGTTGGTTCTTTGAGGGGAGCGATAAACCCGTCGAGGGTTTTATGACGTTCATGGACCGCGACGATCTACACTATGTTCTTGAGTTGTCATTGAGTGAGCTAAAAGCAATGGCAGCGTAGATCGCTAAAATTGTATTGAAATAACGCTCCGGACCGACAGTAATAGAAAAGGCCGCTACAGTTCGTGTAGCGGCCTTTTAAATTTGAATTTTCGGATGGTTAGCGGATTGCAGCAGCTTTCACTTCGTCGTCGATATGCGGCATGTACTGCTCAAAGTTCTCGGAGAACATTTTTACCAACTTGGCGACCTGGCGGTCATAGGCCTCTGCATCGTCCCATGTACGGCGCGGATCCAGCAGGATGTCTGCGACACCCGCAACGGATTCGGGCACGTCAAAGCCAAAGTTCTCGTCAACTCGGAACTTGCCCGCAACCAATGAGCCGTCAAGCGCAGCTGTCAGCAGGGCACGGGTGGCACGGATTGGCATGCGCGAACCTGTGCCGTAAGCGCCGCCTGTCCAGCCTGTATTGACCAGCCAGCAAGTAGCACCATGCTCGGCGATCTTTTCGCGCAGCAGGTTGCCGTAGACCTCGGGACGGCGCGGCATGAACGGCGCCCCAAAGCAGGTCGAGAACGTAGGCTCAGGCTCGGTCACGCCGCGCTCTGTGCCTGCGACTTTGGAGGTGAAGCCAGACAGAAAGTGGTACATGGCCTGTGCGGGGGTCAGGCGCGCGATGGGCGGCAGGGTGCCAAAGGCATCGCAGGTCAGCATGATAATGTTCTTGGGGTGGCCGCCTGTCGCCTTTTTGGACGCATTCGAGATATAGTGTAGCGGGTAGGCGCAACGCATGTTTGCGGTGAGGCTGTCATCATCGAAGTCGAGGTCTTTGGTCTCTTCATCATAGACCATGTTCTCGATCACAGTGCCGAATTTCTCTGTAGTGGCGTAGATTTCGGGCTCTGCCTCGGCGCTCAGGTTGATGGTTTTGGCATAGCAACCACCCTCGAAGTTGAAGGTGCCTGTATCGGACCAGCCATGCTCGTCATCGCCGATAAGCGTGCGTGCAGGATCGGCGGACAGGGTGGTTTTGCCTGTACCTGAAAGGCCGAAAAAGATTGCAGTATCAACAGGATTGCCAATCGCGTGGTTGGCCGAGCAGTGCATCGGCATCACGCCTTTTTCTGGCAGCAGGTAGTTCAGCAGGGAGAACACGGATTTCTTGTTCTCGCCTGCATATTCCGTGCCGCCGATCAGGATCAGTTTGCGATCAAAATTCATCGCGATCACGGTCTCCGAACGGCAGTTGTGCTTGGCCGGATCAGCCTGAAAACTGGGGCAGTTGATGACTGTGAAGTCCGCCATATAATCGTCCAGCTGGTCGCGGTCGGGGCGGCGCATCATGTGGCGGATAAACAGATTGTGCCACGCAAGCTCGGTCACAAAGCGGACGTTGATCGCGTGCTTTGGATCTGCACCACCAACAAGGTCCTGAACAAAGTAATCGCCACCTTCCATATGGGCCAGCATATCGGTGTAGAGCGCGTCAAAACCAGCTTCGGACATCTCTGCATTATTGTCCCACCAGATGGTGTCTTTGACGCTGGAGGACATGACAACGTGTTTGTCTTTGGGTGAGCGGCCCGTGAATTTCCCGGTGGTGCAGAGGAAGGCGCCGCCTTTGCCCAATGTGCCCTCGCCGCGCTTGATCGCGGTTTCGATCAGTGCGGGCTCCATCAGGTTGTAATAGACATTGCCCAGCCCTTTGATCCCTTGGTGATCGAGGCTGAAGTTCGGGTTTACCCGTCCGGTTTGCATGCAATGTCTCCTTTGGAAACTGCGCGTCTTGCGCAGTAAAATGGGGAATGCCCGAGACCAAAAGCGCACGGGCGTACGTGGAATAGCGGCCTCATAACACGATGATTTGCGCGTTGAACAGGCGCGTTTGCATAGTTAGCGCCACCAGATCGGCATTTGCCCCAGCCTGTGCTGTTATGGCGTGTTCCCGCCTGACAAGTGTTGGTTGCCTGCATGCTATTATGCGGCACGTTAATCGCTAAATTCGCGAATGTGAGGCAATTTAGCCATTCCGAAACAAATTATGGCTGAAATGTGGCCATACCATCGCCCGATTCGCAATTTGGGATTGATTCGACTGCAAAAGGAGTGATCAATGCTTGAAAAAACAAAAATACATTGAGCAGCACAAGGAAACAGGCAATGTCAAAAATTGCATTGGTCGACGACGACAGGAATATCCTGACGTCTGTATCGATGACTCTCGAAGCCGAAGGTTTCGAAGTGGAAACGTATAACGACGGTCAGGCCGCATTGGACGCTTTTAACAAGCGGATGCCGGATATGGCTGTTTTGGATATAAAAATGCCGCGGATGGACGGGATGGACCTGCTCCAGCGTCTGCGACAGAAAACGGCGATGCCGGTGATCTTCCTCACGTCCAAGGATGATGAAATCGACGAAGTTCTGGGTCTGCGTATGGGTGCGGACGACTATGTCAAAAAGCCGTTCTCCCAGCGTTTGCTGGTTGAGCGTATCCGCGCATTGCTGCGCCGTCAGGACGCGGTTGCCACCGATGAGGTGGGCGATACCGAAGAGACCAAAGTGATGGAGCGCGGCGATCTGCGGATGGATCCGCTACGTCACGCCGTTAGCTGGAAGGGCAAGGACGTGTCCTTGACCGTGACAGAGTTCCTGCTGTTGCAGGCACTGGCCCAACGCCCCGGTTTCGTAAAATCGCGCGACCAGCTGATGGATGTAGCCTATGACGATCAGGTATACGTCGACGATCGCACCATCGACAGCCACATCAAGCGACTGCGCAAAAAGATGCGGACAGCGGATGACGAATTCTCCGCGATTGAGACACTCTACGGTATCGGTTACAGATATAACGAAGAGTAATCTGCCAGTATGGCGATTGTTGAGAGGAACTTCGTGCGCGATTTGACACCAGCCAGACGTGATGGTGATGTTGTACTGGGCGACGATTGGGTCGCTCCGGACAGCGCTGCGCCAAATGAAATCAGGGCGCGCCGCGAACGGCGCGGTCTGTTCTCATTGCGTGCCTCGCCGCTGACGCGCAAAATCATTACGTTCAACCTGATAGCGTTGAACGTGCTGGTGGCGGGTATCCTTTATCTCAACTCCTCACGCGAAAGTCTTGCCGTGCAGCGTGCGGCATCGCTGGTGTCAGAGGCTGAACTCATTGCAGATGTTGTCGAAGCACAGCTGCCTGAGGGGGCCACGGTTGACCTGTCAGTGGGCGAAGGCGTCGACATTGAAAAGACACTTGCGGGGCTTGACCTGCGCAGCGGTATTCAGGTGCTGGTATTTGATGCCGACGGTGCGCTGATTTCCCAGTTTGAGGGTGCAAGCGATGCCTTGGCCGAAGGACGGGCGGGCGGCAGCGAAAACAAGACAATCCTGACGGACGGACTTAGCTGGCTTTGGGATAATGTATCGGCCCCGTTTCAGGGCGAGGCTGCTGCCATTTCTATTGAAGAACGCCTAAAGCCTGTGATCGCAGCAGCACTGACAAGTGGCGCGCAGATCAAGGAAGACCGGGATGAACAGGGGGCAACCCTTCTCGCTGTGGCGACCCCTATCGAGCAAGACGGAACCGCAGTGGGCGCAGTCGCAATCGCCAGTGCCAGTGGCGAGATTGACCGCCTTGTTCGCGGGGAGCGTGAGCGCGTTTTGCAGATGTTTATCATCGCGACGCTGGTCTCTATCGGTCTTAGCCTCGTTCTGGCCTCGACCATTGCAAATCCGCTGGCTGATCTCGCCGCCGCTGCCGAATTGGGCCGCGACAAGGATGCCCGCAAGATGAATCCAGGCCGTATCCGTATCCCTGATTTAACAGCACGACCTGATGAGATCGGCCGTCTGTCTGGCGCGCTGCGTGGCATGATTTCCGCGCTGTACAACCGGATCGATGGTAACGAACAGTTTGCGGCCGACGTGGCACATGAAATCAAGAATCCGCTGGCCTCGCTCCGCTCTGCTGTAGGGACGCTGCGCATGATCAAGCGCGAAGACCAGCGGGACAAACTGCTTGATGTGATCGATCATGATGTACGCCGCCTTGACCGTCTGGTCAGCGATATTTCCAACGCGTCGCGTCTGGATAGTGAGCTGGTCAAAGAAGAGGAAGAGCCGTTCAACCTGATGAAGATGCTGGGCAACCTGGGTCAGTATCTGGGGGAAGACGCCAAGGGTAAAGGCATCGATTTTATCGTGGATCTGCCGAAAGACCCGATCATTGTGCAAGGCCTGGAGGCGCGGCTGGCACAAGTTTTTGTCAACCTCATCACAAATGCGATTTCCTTTTGCGAAGATGGCGATGCGATCCGTGTCTGGGCGCGCAAGCGTGAAAACCGTGTATTGATTGTGGTAGAAGACACCGGCCCCGGCATTCCGGATCAGGCGCTGGCCAAGATTTTCAAACGCTTCTATTCTCAGCGCCCTGACGAGCATTTTGGCAATAACTCCGGTCTGGGGCTTGCGATTTCCAAGCAAATCGTCGAGGCGCACGGCGGTGTCATCTGGGCCGAAAACATCCGCCCGACCGAGGCCGATCTGACCTCTGATCCGCTGGGTGCGCGTTTTGTTGTTGGTTTGCCGATCTGATCTATGAGCAGTCCTTCTGCAACTGTGCACGGGGGCTGTGTTGCCATCGCAGGCAAAGCTGTGCTGATCATCGGTCCGTCCGGCTCTGGCAAGTCGGCGCTTGCGCTTCAGTTGATTGCGCACGGGGCGGAGCTGATCGCGGATGACCGTACGATTTTGCGAAAAGACGGCAACAGCATTATCGCATCAGTACCCGAAACCATCGCGGGGATGATTGAGGCGCGCGGTGTTGGCCTGATTACGCTGCCGCATTTGCCAGACTGCAAAGTGGTTCTTGTGATCGACATGGGCGTTGTGGAGAGTGCGCGTATGCCGCAGCGGCATACCCATAGCGTGCTGGACATACAGCTGCCATGCCTTCACAAAGTCGAGACGCCCTATTTTCCCGCCGCTATCCTTGCGTATGTGCGCGGCACAGTTGCCGAGGTTGAATGACGCTACCTGATCCTGTTATCCGCCGTATTGTATTTGTGACTGGTCCTTCTGGTGCTGGTAGGTCATCAGCGTTGAACGTGCTGGAAGATGCCGGGTTTGAGGTAATCGACAACCTGCCAATGCGCCTGATGCCCGTCCTGTTTGACGAGGCCGAGCAGACCCGCCCGCTGGCCTTGGGCATTGATGCGCGCAACCGTGATTTTTCAACGAATATGGTAATTGATCTTTTGGGCAAGCTGTCCATGCGGGCAGGTGTCGTGGCTGAAATGCTCTTTCTGGATTGTAGCACCGAAGTTTTATTGCACCGGTTTTCCGAGACACGCCGCCGCCACCCGATGGCGCCTGCAGACCGCCCCGCCGAGGGTATACTCGCGGAGCAAGACTTGCTGGCCCCGCTACGTGCCCGTGCTGATATCCTGATCGATACCTCGGCGCTGAACGTTCATGAATTGCGCGCCGAGGTGGAGCATTGGTTCGCGCCGGATGGCAAGCGGCGGCTTGCTGTCACGGTGCAATCGTTTTCGTATAAGCGCGGCCTGCCACGCTCTGTCGATATGGTTTATGACTGCCGGTTTCTGAAAAATCCCTATTGGGAGCCGAGCCTGCGCGCTCTGAACGGGACTGATCCGCGTGTCGCGGCGCATGTGGCCACGGACCCGCGGTATACCGAGTTTGCGCAACGCGTGCTTGATCTTAGTTTGTTGATCCTTCCTGCGTGCCGTGAAGAAGGTAAAAGCCACTTTTCCATCGCGTTTGGCTGTACAGGCGGGCAGCACCGTTCGGTTGCTCTGGCCGAGGCGCACGCATTGCGCCTTGCAGAGGCGGGCTGGCAAGTGTCAATTAGGCACCGAGAGATACTCGCACGCCAACAAGCAGGGGCGCAGAAAACGTGATCGGAATAGTGATTGTTGCACATGGGGGATTGGCGCGGGAATATCTCGCGGCAATAGAACATGTGGTTGGGCCACTCAGCGGGGCCCGCGCGATCGAGATCACGGCAGACCATGACCGCAAGGCCAAACAAGCCGAAATCTGTGAGGCGGCAGATGCGGTGGACAAAGGACAAGGAGTGGTGGTTGTGACCGATCTGTTTGGTGGATCGCCCTCGAACCTGAGCTTGATGGCCTGTCAACCTGCGGGCCGGCGCATCGTCTATGGCGCAAACCTGCCGATGCTGATCAAACTCGCCAAGAGCCGCAACAAGCCACTCGCCGATGCCGTGCGTGCGGCATTGGAAGCGGGAAAGAAATATATTGATGCCCAGAACGTCAGTTCAGAATAACAAGGCGGCCCAATGACTAAAATTACCCTCGAAATCGTGAACGAAAAAGGCCTTCATGCGCGTGCCTCGGCGAAACTGGTCGAAGTCGTTGAGGGGTTTGATGCGCAGGCCGAGGTCAGCAAAGACGGCATGAATGCGTCGGGTGACAGTATCATGGGGCTTTTGATGTTGGCAGCAGCAAAGGGAAGCTTTATTGACATTGAAACTTCTGGCGCTGATGCGGATGCCCTTGCCGCTGCCCTGACTGCGCTGGTTGCCGACAAATTTGGCGAGGGCATGTAGCACACCCGCGTGCCTGTAAACTGAGCGAGGTTGCCCAAGTGGCAGAGAAAACCCAGTCAATCGGCTCTCACGATCCCGGTGATGCACGTCCTGAAAAGGCGAGCTTTAGCAAATACGACCGTCGTAGCCTGTCGTATGCGTCCACGTTTGAGGATCCTTGGAAATCACGGGTGATTTCTGTGATGGAATTGCTGACGGGCAAGCTGAAAATCCTGCGTCTTGTGCGGGAGTTTGAACGGCGCGGCGCACCGACAGGGCAAGGTTTCTGGCGCGCGGCACTGGATACCATGGGGATTGATCTGACCACCCCGCAATCACAACTTGACCTGATCCCTAAGGAAGGTCCTGTCATTGTTGTGGCGAACCACCCCCACGGAATGGTCGACGGGATGATCTTTGCAGACCTGATTGGTCGTGTGCGTCCCGACTACCGCATCCTCACACGCTCGCTGCTCACGTCGATTGATGAGGTGGCAGGCAGTTATATGATCCCTGTGCCGTTTCCTCATGACCCCGATGCGCAGCGCAAAGGGGTCGAAATGCGGGCAAACGCGATGAAGCACCTCAAGGAAGGTGGCGTGGTTGCCTTGTTCCCGTCTGGCACTGTAGCCGCGTCCGAGACATGGTGGGGGCCCGCCGTCGAGGCGGAGTGGAATGTATTCACAGCCAAGATGATCCGGCGTTCCGGTGCGCAGGTCGTACCGATGAAATTCCCTGGCCAGAACAGCCGCGCCTACCAGATCGCAAACCAGATCTCGCCAATGCTGCGTCAGGGCCTTTTGTTGCACGAAATCGTGCATAGCTGCGACAAACCCCAAGGCCCTATTGTCGGTGCCCCAATTCCGCAGACCGAAATCGATGCACGCGCCGATGATCCGCGTAGTTTTATGGCATGGCTGCGCGCCCAGACCCTCGCGTTGGGGGAATAGCCTGAATAGGCGCTGTTATTTTTCTTGGCTATAAATCCTCCGGGGGAATTGGCGCGTCAGCGGCAAGGGGGCTGGCCCCCTGCCTCCGATAATTATCAGCGCGTCGGCACCGGTGTTTCCCCCCGGTAATCATAGAATCCACGCTGGCTTTTACGGCCAAGCCAACCGGCCTCGACATATTTCGTAAGCAGGGGGCAGGGGCGGTATTTTGTGTCCGCCAGACCGTCATGCAACACATTCATGATCGCAAGGCAGGTATCGAGTCCGATAAAATCTGCCAACTCTAGCGGTCCCATCGGATGGTTCGCGCCCAGTTTCATGGAACTGTCGATAGATTGCACATTCCCGACCCCTTCATAGAGGGTATAGACCGCCTCGTTGATCATCGGCATCAGTATTCGGTTGACGATAAAGGCAGGAAAATCCTCGGCGGAGGCGGCTGTTTTGTTCAGCCTGTCCACAACTTCCTTGCAGGCAGCAAAGGTCGGCTCATCTGTTGCGATCCCTCGGATCAACTCGACCAGCTGCATTACTGGTACGGGGTTCATAAAGTGGAAGCCCATGAATTTCTCGGGTCGGTCCGTGCGGCTGGCCAGACGGGTAATTGAAATGGATGAGGTATTGGAAGTCAGGATTGTATGCGGTTTCAAATGTGGCAGCAGGTCTTCAAAGATCGCCTGTTTGACGGTCTCCCGCTCCGTTGCGGCTTCGATGATCAGGTCTGAAGGGCCCAGATCAGTCAGGGTTGTTGTCGTGCTGATGCGGGCCAGTGCGGCCTCCATATCCGCTTCGGATATTTTGCCGCGTCCGACCTGACGGCTCATGTTGCCGCGCATGATCTCCATCGCGGCAGTGAGCGCATCTGCACTGATATCGGTTAGCATGACGTCATAACCGGCCAGCGACATCACATGTGCGATGCCGTTGCCCATTTGTCCTGCACCAACGATGCCGATTGTCTGGATCTGCATAGGGTTTTCCTCTGATGGGGTTGCGCCCAGCTTACGGCGGAGTGTCGTGTCGCCGCAAGGGGCGGCGCTATTGAAAAACAGATGTAAATTCGCCCGTTAAGCAAATCGTAAGGGCCGCCCCAGCATGGTGCCTGCGGGTGATTAAAAGGGGTGGGCATTATGACCTACGATGTACTGGGGCCAGCGGCTCTGGATTATATGCCGTGTCGGTATGGCACGTCGAAACTTGTCTTTCGGGGGCCGAGGCGCGTGTTGGACGGGCCGTATATCGCGTTTTTGGGGGGCACACAGACATTTGGCAAATTTATTGAACAGCCCTTTCCGTTGAAGGTGGAGCATCTGACGGGTGTCACATCGGTTAATTTCGGGCAGATCAACGCAGGGCCGGATGTCTTTCTAAAGGAGGCGGAGGTGTTGGCAACAGCGCAAGCCGCGCGCGCTACGGTGCTAGAGGTCTTGGGGGCTGCGAATATGAGCAATCTGTTCTATGCTGTACACCCGCGCCGCAATGATCGCTTTTTGCACGCGTCAGGGCAGCTAAAGCGGCTGTATCCTGATGTGGATTTTACGCAGTTCAACTTTACCCAGCATATGCTGACGCATCTGCACCGGCGCGACGGAGAGCGGTTTGTGGTGGTTCAGCGAATGCTGCAACGCGCGTGGATGCGCAAGATGCGGCAGCTGTTGCCCCGTTTGGGTGGAAGGGTTGTTTTGCTGCGTATCATCGACTCAGACCGCGTTGGGCCTGCAGGTGATCGATGGGTCGATAGCGCAAGCCCTGCATTTGTTTCCGACAACATGCTGGAGGCACTGGCCCCGCTGGTGAATACGGTGGTTGATGTTCTGCGTGTTGCAGACGGGGCAGAGGGGCAGGATGCGGGCCTGATCTTTCATCAAATGGAAGCGGATGCGGTGCGGCTGGTTGCGGGGCCTTCGACCCACTCCGATGTCGCGCGTGCGCTCTTGCCGGTTCTGGACCGTGTGATGAAGTAGCCGCTAGATGCAAAAAGGCCCGCCGGTATGGCGGGCCTTTGTAGAATTCTGGATCGTCAAAGGTGTTTACAGTTTTTCGATCATGTCCGGTACGGCATCGAACAGATCGGCCACAAGACCAAAGTCCGCTACCTGAAAGATCGGCGCTTCTTCGTCTTTGTTAATAGCGACGATAATTTTGCTGTCTTTCATGCCGGCAAGGTGCTGGATCGCACCGGAAATGCCGACAGCAACATAAAGATCGGGTGCCACAACTTTGCCTGTCTGGCCAACCTGCCAGTCGTTGGGCGCATAGCCTGAATCAACCGCGGCGCGGGATGCGCCAACCGCTGCACCCAGCTTGTCCGCAAGGTCTTCGATCAGCTTGAACTGCTCTTCCGATCCAACACCACGCCCGCCAGAAACGACGATACCGGCAGATGTCAGCTCTGGACGGTCCGAGGCTGCAACCTTGTCCTCGACCCATTCGGACAAACCTGGGTTGGCCGCTGCCGAAACGGTTTCAACCGCTGCAGAACCACCTTCGCCAGCCGCATCAAACGTCGATGTGCGGAAAGTGATGATCTTCTTGGCGTCGGAAGATTTGACGGTCTGCATCGCGTTTCCCGCGTAGATCGGACGCTCGAATGTGTCGGCGTCGATCACAGCAGTGGCGTCAGAGATGATCATAACGTCGAGGAGGCCCGCGACACGCGCCATCACGTTCTTCGCATCCGTCGTGGAGGGGGCGACGATGTGGTCATAGTCACCCGCCAGTGAGACGATCAGTGCGGCAGTTGTCTCGGCCATGCGGTGGCCGAGGCTCTCGTCTTCGGCAACGAGGACTTTGGAGACACCAGCGATTTTCGAGGCGGCCTCGCCTGCTGCGGCAGCTGAACCACCACAAGCGAGCACAACCACATCACCCAACTGGGCCGCGGCAGTTACAGCCTTTGCTGTGGCATCCATTGCCAATTCGCCATTGTTTACTTCTGCAAGGAGTAGAACAGCCATTATACGGCCCCCGCTTCTTTGAGTTTCGCCATAAGCTCGTCGACCGAACCCACCTTGATACCTGCGGCGCGTGCTGCCGGTTCAACGGTTTTTACGATTTCCAGACGGTTAGACACTTCAACGCCATAGTCGGCAGGTGTCTTCTCATCCAGCGGCTTTTTCTTGGCCTTCATAATGTTGGGCAGCGATGCATAGCGCGGCTCGTTGAGGCGCAGATCGACTGTAACAACGGTTGGCATGTTGACTTTGATGGTCTGCAAACCGCCGTCGACTTCACGTGTCACCACGGCTTTGTCGCCCTCAATCGCCACTTCTGAAGCAAAGGTCGCCTGCGACCAGCCCATCAGAGCCGACAACATCTGGCCTGTCGCATTCATATCATTGTCGATCGCCTGCTTGCCGCACAGCACCAGACCTGGCTGCTCTTCGTCGACGATCCCTTTAAGGATTTTGGCAACGGTCAGCGGCTCGATATCGTGGTGGACGTCCTCGGAAGCAATCACAAGGATTGCACGGTCGGCACCCATGGCAAGAGCGGTACGCAGGGTTTCCTGCGCTTGCTTGACGCCAACGGATACAGCAATAACTTCGTCTGCCTGACCCGCTTCTTTAAGCCGGATCGCCTGCTCGACCGAAATCTCGTCGAACGGGTTCATGGACATTTTGACATTTGCAAGATCGACACCGGAACCGTCCGCTTTTACGCGTACTTTCACGTTATAGTCGATCACGCGCTTTACAGGTACGAGCACCTTCATGAGCGATTATCTCCTTGGTTGCGACTCAGCCCGAGGTTGGACCAGCCAGTAATCATGCGCTATGTCTAACGAAGCGGCCCCCGGCAAAACAGCGCAAAATCGCCGCATAGGGGTAGTGGCACGTCACGTTACACATTTTTTTCCAGCCCTAGGGCAAGAATGTTGCGCGGGTGTTTCAAACGGCAACCGCTCCTCGCTGATGTTCGCCTGACGGCTCAAACGCTCCTCGTAGCTTAGCGGTTTGCGCCTGGAACCCACAAAACATCGTCTTTTCCACCGTTGTTTGCCACCCGCGCGGCAACAAAAAACCAATCGCTTAGACGGTTGAGGTAACGGACGGCTGCATCATTTACGGTCTCTTGAGTGGCAAGCTCGGTCGCCAGCCGCTCGGCACGGCGCGCCACCGTCCGGCAGACATGCAGATTGGCGGCGAGTGCTGTGCCACCAGGCAAGATAAAGCTGCGCAGTGGCTCTAGAATGGCGTTCATCACATCAATCTCGGCCTCAAGCCTGTCTACCTGCGCAGGTGCCATGCGCAGCGGCGGATATTCGGCGTCGGCATCTTTTTCCATATCGGGGCGGCAGAGGTCAGCACCCAGATCGAACAGATCATTCTGAATGCGCGACAGGGCTTCGTCTGTCTCGCCCTCTGCAGTCAGGCGGGCCACACCGACAAAGCAGTTCAGCTCGTCCGAGGTGCCATATGCCTCTACGCGCACATCATGTTTGGCCACGCGGGCGCCATTGCCCAGTGCGGTATCGCCCTTGTCGCCTGTGCGCGTGTAGATTTTGTTTAGTACGACCATGGCCTTATTCCTTGATAAAGTAGACGTATGCCACGATCAGCAGCACAGCGATAAATTGCGCAATGATGCGGTAGCGCATCAGCTTATTAGAGTTGGCCTTGTTGAAGGCACCGCCGCCTGCGAACCCACCTAATCCAAGCATCAGGACAATGACGACCGCGATGATCGCGACGATAATCAGAATAAAGAACGGATCAGACACGGGCGGCTCCTTTGCGCTGTTGGTGTGCGATGTAGCGGTGATCGACGGTCCTGCAACCCCTAACGGGACAAGACGCGATCCAGCAGGCGTGTTGGCAGGATGCGGCGTAGGGTTCCGGCCAGATATGTCGGGGTTGTTACATAGTACCGCGCGCGGGGGCGAGGGGCCTCAACTGCGTGGATCAGCTTTTTAACAACAGCTTCGGGTGGCAGCTCAAACTTGTCGGGGCCGTTGTCGTTATACAGGCGCTGTGCCAGCACGGTTTCGTATTCTGACGCGCGGGCAGAATTCTCCCAATCGATCCACCGCTCGAAATGCGGGATTGAATTGGTGCGGATTTTGGACGTGATCGGACCGGGCTCAATCAGGATGGGCAGCACGCCTGTGCCGCGCATTTCAAGGCGCAGCGTGTCCGTCAGACCTTCAAGCGCGAATTTGGTGGCGTTATATGCGCCGCGCCATGGCTGAGCGACCAGCCCCAAGACCGACGAGCATTGCACGATCCGGCCATGCCCTTGGGCGCGCATTACAGGAATGATTGCGCGGGTTAGTGTGTGCCAGCCAAAGAAATTGGTCTCGAAAATCTCGCGCAGGGCTTCTGTGGGCAAATCCTCGACTGCACCCGGGGTGGCGTGGGCGCCATTGTTGAAAACAGCGTCCAGCGTGCCGCCGGTATGCTCCAGCACGTCTGCAAGCGCGCTAATGATGCTATCGGCATCGGCATAGTCGATCCGCGGGCTGTCGAACCCTTCGTCGCGCAGGCGTGCACAATCCAGTTCCGAGCGGCATGCAGCATAGACCTGCCAGCCTCGGTCACGCAATCCGTGGGCCGCTGCATATCCGATGCCGGAAGAGCATCCCGTGATCAGAATTGTACGTTGTGTCATGAAAAAAGGCCTCGCGGGTGAACGAGGCCTCAGATGCGCTGTTTTGCGCGGGTTTGCAATCGCAGGTGTGCGGATCAGCCGGAGGTGAGCAAGAAATCGGCCATCCAGCCGCTTTCGCCGCCGTCAACGGGGCGCATGCGCACCCATCCTTCGCCGTTATCTTCGAGGATCTGCACTTCCTCGCCGCGGGTCAGTCTGCTGACGATGCCGTAGTTGGTGGAGGGACCACCCCGCACGTTCACGCGGTTGCCCGATACAGTGCGAATGTCGCGGTTAACCTCGGTTCCATCGGAAGACGAGGTTGTGGCGATCAGGCTGGGCAGAATGATCTGTGGCGTATCGGCGCTGTCCAGAACGGTCGCGGTGCTGGCAATCGTCTCAGGCTGTGTCGCTTCGGCTGCGGCGTTGGTTACGTTGGTCAGGTTCAAGGCGACGCGGGTCACGCTGGGGGTGCTGTCGATTTTTGTGATGGAAGCGGTGTTGATAACAGCTTCTTCGGCAGGAGTCTCTGCCACGGGCTGCACGGATGCGGTTACTGCTTCTTGTGGCTCGGCGGCCGCCAGACGAGCGCTTGCAGGTTCAAAGTCGGACCCGCCGCTCATTTCATAAAAGGCAAAACCCAAAAAGCCGAATGTAAGTAGTATAAATGTTTTCACGCCGGCAACTCCCGCAAACCAATGAAGCCACCAAACAGGCTTCCCCCGCACCTCTCTAACAAACAAAACGATTCCTTTTTAGGGGGAAAATGAATAATCTAGACACGTCACAGGAATGACACGGTGTCGCATGGTGGATGCGCTTTTCGCGCAGCAGGCGCTTGTCGGCCTGCCGATGCGCAGCTAAACACGCGATATGTCAGACACCAAAAAACCTACTCCACCGCGCCATGAAGAAACATTCGAGCCGCTGCGCGTCGCGTTAGGGGATCGGTATTTGACCTATGCGTTGAGCACGATCATGCACCGCGCGCTGCCCGATGCGCGGGACGGGTTAAAACCTGTACATCGTCGCATTCTCTACGCGATGAGCCGTCTGCGCCTCAACTCGACCGGTGGGTTTCTCAAATCTGCCAAGATCAGTGGCGATACGATGGGGGATTTCCACCCGCACGGCGATGCCGCGATTTATGACGCGATGGCGCGCCTGGCACAGGATTTCAACGTCCGCTATCCGCTGGTGGACGGGCAGGGCAACTTTGGCAACATTGATGGCGATAATCCCGCCGCATCCCGATATACCGAAGCGCGGATGACTGCCGTTGCCGAGGCGATGCTGGAAGGGTTGTCCGAGAACGTCGTGGATTTCCGCGACAACTACGATGGCCGTCTGACAGAACCATCCGTCTTGCCTGCACAATTCCCGAACCTGCTGGCCAATGGCTCCTCCGGTATTGCGGTGGGCATGGCGACGAATATTCCGCCGCACAATATATCCGAGCTGTGTGATGCCTGTATCCACCTGATTAAATCACCAGACGCGCGTGATGATACGCTGCTCAACTACGTGCCGGGGCCGGATTTTCCGACGGGTGGGGTGATTGTGGAGCCGCCCGAGAATATCGCTGCTGCATATCGCACCGGTAAAGGTGGTTTCCGTCTTCGCTGTCGTTGGGAGGTCGAGGACCTTGGCCGAGGGCAATGGCAGATCGTCGTGACTGAGATTCCCTATCAGGTGCAGAAATCCAAGCTGATCGAAAAGATTGCCGAGGCCATCCAGACCAAGAAAATTCCCATTCTTGCAGATGTGCGCGACGAGAGTGCCGAAGACGTGCGCATGGTGCTGGAACCGCGCAGCAAGAACGTCGATCCCGAAGTTCTGATGGGCATGATGTTCCGCGCTTCCGATCTCGAAGTGCGCTTTTCGCTCAACATGAACGTGTTGATTGATGGGGTTACGCCGAAGGTTTGTTCGATGAAGGAAGTGCTGCGCGCCTTTCTTGATCATCGCCGCGAAGTGCTGGAGCGCCGCTCGCGCCACCGTCTGGAAAAGATCGATCATCGCCTTGAAGTGCTAGAAGGCTTTATCGTTGCCTTCCTGAACCTTGACCGCGTGATCGACATCATCCGCTACGATGATGAGCCCAAAGCGGCCTTGATGCGCGAGGACTGGGGCAAAACCCACGTCCGCGCCATGGACGAAAAGGACTATGTCTCGCCCGGCGCTGGTGAGGGCGAGCTTTCGGAGGTGCAGGCCGAAGCGATTCTGAACATGCGCCTGCGCAGCTTGCGCCGCCTCGAAGAGCTGGAATTGTTGCGCGAACAGTCCGAGTTGATGGAAGAACGCGCGGGCCTTGAGGATCTGTTGGAGAACGAAAGCCTGCAGTGGGACAGCATCACCGATCAGCTGCGCGAGACGAAAAAGCAGTTCGGCAAAGCCTACGCAGGCGGCGCGCGCCGTACGACATTCGCCGAAGCGGGTGAGATAGAGGATGTGCCTCTGGAAGCGATGATAGACCGTGAGCCGATCACTGTTGTCTGCTCGGAAATGGGCTGGATTCGCGCGATGACGGGCCACATCGATCTGGCGCGCGAGTTGAAGTTCAAAGATGGCGACAGTTCGCGATTTGTGTTCCATGCCGAGACGACGGACCGTTTGCTGGCCTTTGGCAGTAACGGACGGTTCTACACTGTCTCTGCCGCCAACCTGCCCGGTGGGCGCGGTATGGGAGAACCGCTGCGCCTGATGGTTGATCTGCCCAATGAAGTGCAGATCGTTGACCTGTTTATCCACAAACCAGAAGGCAAGCTGCTGGTCGCGTCCAGCGCGGGCGATGGTTTCATCGTGCCAGAGGCGGATGTTGTCGCGCAGACGCGGTCTGGCAAGCAGGTGCTGAATGTGCGCAGTGAGACCCGTGCGCTGATCTGCAAACCTGTCACAGGCGATAGCGTGGCTGCCGTGGGCGAGAACCGCAAGGTGTTGGTCTTTGGTCTGGACGAACTGCCCGAAATGGGCCGCGGCAAAGGCGTGCGGATGCAAAAGTACAAAGATGGCGGCCTGTCCGATGCCATTACCTTTACCCGCGCGGACGGGCTCAGCTGGCTTGATCCTGCGGGGCGCACCCGCACCGAGACGGCGCTGGAGGAATGGACTGGCAAGCGTGCCAGTGCAGGCCGCATGGCGCCACGTGGCTTCCCGCGTGACAACAAGTTTACCTGAGCCGGCATTGCCGCAGGCCGTTGCGGCCCCGCCGCCCGTCCCGACACACGGGCTGGGTGTCTGGTTTGTCGGCAACCGATCCGCGCTGTTCTGGCTCGCGCTGAAAACGGGCTTTTGGACAGTGCTCAGCCTTGGTTTCTACAGGTTTTGGATGAAGACGCGTCTGCGTCGCTGGTATTGGTCGTCGATCCGGCCTGGGGGGCACCCACTGGAATATGTCGGTGATCCTTGGGAAAAGCTGCTGGGGTTCTTTATCGCGGTGGTGATCCTGACCTTCTACATAGGCATTGTGAACCTGCTGCTTATGTTCGCCAGCTTCTCGTTATTCCAGAGCTCGTTCATCGGATATTTCGGTAGCGTGCTGGGCGTGATCCCGATCTGGTTCTACGCGCAATATCGCGCAAGGCGCTATGTGCTGGGCCGCACGCGCTGGCGGGGGGTGCGGTTCGGCCTTGAGAAAGGCGCGTGGGGCTATGCGTGGCGTGCGCTGGTGCATTGGATCATCACAATCTGTACGGCAGGTCTGCTCTGGCCGCGTATGACGTTTTATCTGGAGAAGTATAAGACGGATCGTACGTTCTTTGGCTCAGCCAAACTGGTGCAAGGGGGGCGTTGGACCATGCTGTACCGCGCTGCAGGGCCATTTGCTTTGGGGGTGGTGCTTGTGTTTTTGTTGGCAGTTTGGCTGGTGTGGCTGCAGCCGTTGATCCCGCAAAGTGATGCGCCGCTGGATGATTTGCTGGGTAGCATGGGGGCTGCGATTGATCTGGGCTATATGCCGTTTGACTGGACAGCGCCCCAACGTCTGTTCTTGTTCATCCCTGTCACGATGCTGCTTATCTATGGCGCGGTGCATTACCGGTTTGTCACCAAACGTATTTTGGCCGATCACAAGCATGCCGAGGGGGTGCAGATGCGCTCTAAGCTCAAAGGGCTGCGCATTTCCATGATCTATGTGCTGGGCACGACGATCGCCTACACCATTTTGGTGTTCGGAATTGTCGGCATTGTTGGTGTGGCCTTTGCGCTGTTGGGGCCTGATGCGATTCTTGAGGCGCAGATCGGCACGGGCGATCCGCTGGGTGATCTGCCGCAATGGCTGTCTGTGGTCATTATCGCGCTGCTTTATTTGTCAGTGTTTTTGTTCTGGGGCGTGCTGCACCATGTCTTCGTGACCTTCCCGCTCATGCGGCACATGGCTATAACGCTCAGCCTGCATAATGTGGTTGGCCTCAGCGATGTCAGCCAGCGTGCCCGCGATGAATTTGCCGAGGCCGAAGGCTTTGCCGAGGCGCTGGATCTGGGGGCCGCGATATGAGCATGCCGCCCGATCTGCCGCCCGTGTCGCTGGAAACAGCAGAGCCGAACCGCCCGAACGGGCGCGTCTATAACGGCCGCCACAGCGCATATTTCGACGGGGATACGCCCCTGCCGCGCAGCGTGACGCTGATGGTGGATACGCAGGCGCGGATGCTGGAAATTGGCCTGCCCGATAGTCCTGCGGTGGGGGTGCGTTGGCCGCTGGATGAAATCAGGCAGCTGGATGACACCGCCGGAAAAGAGGGGGTCATCCTGCGTTGGACAGGTGATCAGTTGGCGCGGTTGCATCTGTCTGATCCGACTGTGCTGCGCACCATGCCAAATCTGCGCCATTCTGCCCCGCCCAAGGGGCGCGGGCGGCTGGCGGCTTGGGCCTTTGGTGCGATGGCGGCGGTTGCTGTGCAGATTGGTGTGCTGGTGCCACTGCTGGCTGACCGTCTTGCGACCTTCGTGCCGCCTGCGGGCGAACGCGCGCTGGGCGAGGCGACTTTTGCGCAAATCCGTCAGGCACTGGCGGGCACTGGTCTGCCGCCATTGCCAACCTGTGACAGCGCCCAAGGGCTGACGGCGCTGGACAACATGCTGGTCTCGTTCGTGGGTGCGGAAAACGCCGACAATTATACCGTGTTCGTGCTGGATCATGAGATGGTGAATGCCTTTGCCCTGCCCGGTGGGTATATCGTGTTTTTCCGCGGCATGATCGACGCAGCCCAGAGCCCTAATGAAATCGCCGCTGTGCTGGCGCACGAAGTAGGCCATGTGGTCAACCGCGATCCGACCCGCCACGCGCTGCGCTCTGCCGGTAGCATCGGTATTCTTGGTCTGTTGTTCGGTGATTTTGCAGGCGGTGCGGCGGTGCTGTTCCTGACCGAGCAATTGATCAGTGCTAACTATGCCCAAAGCGCCGAGGCTGGGGCCGATGTCTACGCCTATAGCGCACTCGAGGAAGCGGGCGTGTCGCCGGCAGCTCTTGGTGATATGTTCGAAAGACTGCGTGATGAGTACGGCGACACGGATGGGATCGTATCGCATTTTGTCAGTCACCCGACCCTGACCAGCCGCATTTACGCTTCCCGCGCGGCGGCGCAGGACGACAAGAGATATGGCGACATCGTAACAGATGCGGAATGGGACGCGTTGAAAACCGTCTGCGACAACGATCCGCTGGCACCTGAAATTCTATTGCCGCCGCCGCTTGACTAGACAGGTTCTGCCGTCATCCAGACTCCGCCATCGGGGCGCAGTGTGATGATCATCTTTGGCTCTGGTGTGCGGCCTTGCACGGCTGAAAACCGGAAGCGCGACAGGAGCGTCGCAAGGATAATGACCGCTTCTTGCAGGGCGAAGGACGCGCCGATGCAGATGCGCGGCCCGTCACCGAAGGGCAGGTAGGCAAAGCGGTCAATCGCCTTACGGTCTTCGAACCGGTCGGGATTGAAGGCATCAGGATCCTCCCACAGATCGCGGTGCCGCCCCAAGGCATAGACAGGTATCATAACCGTATCACCTGGCTTGATCTCTGTGCCGCACAGCGTATCCTCGGTCAGTGCTGTGCGCGACAGTAGCCCTCCGGCTGGATAGAGCCTGAGTGTTTCGTCAATGACGCGGCGGATATAGGGAAGGTTTGCCAGATCGTCTGCCGTGGCCGCGCGCCCTTGCAAAGCGGCTTGCGCCTCGGCGCGGGCGCGGTCCTGTGCATCGGTGTCATACCCCATCAGATACAGTGCCCACGCGAGTGTTTGCGCCGTGGTTTCATGCCCTGCGACGATGAAGGTTAGTAAATTGTCGCGCAACTCGGCCGTAGTCATCGTACGGCCTGACTTGGGGTCTTCGGCAGCCAGCAACAGGTCCAGCAGGTCTGGCACGTCACTGGTCCCGCGTGCATGTCGCCGCTCAATCGCGGCATCGGCAGCCTCTTTGGTTACGTCCAGTTGTTTGAGCGCATGTGCGCGGCCTGGCCGTGGTATCCATGCGGGAAGGCCGAGAATATCCATGACACTGACGCGGCCTGCCTCGCTGATATATCCGTCTATAGCATCGTGAACGGCGGTGCGGTCCATCATATCATCGCCCGAGAATGTCACGTCGGCGATTACATCAAAGGTGGCCGTCACCATTTCCTGCGCGACGTCCACTGCACGCGGTCCAGCGGCGGCGATGCGGTCGCAGGTCCGCTCTGCGGCACTGCTCATTACAGGGGCCAATGCGCTAACGGTACGGTGGGCAAAGGCAGGGGCCGCCGCCCGCCGTTGCCAACGCCAATGGGCACCCTCGGCAATGAACAGAGATGATCCGATAGCGGGGTTAAGCAGCGCTTTGGTGACATTCGACTTTGGATAATTATCCAGTTTTTCGAGTAGGATCTCGCGAATGGCCTGCGGCTCCATTACCATATGCCAGCGGGTGAATGTCTGGCCCGAGTATATTGGCTGCTCCAGCGCTTGTTCGGGAATCGCCAACAGTACGTTATCCCGCAGGTTGCTGAGAGATTTCAAAATACCGGGGTTGTAGTTGATCAGGGGCGCACGGACAGGGGGATCAAGTGGTGGCATTCGGGTGCCTTTCGCTGGGCTTGCCGCTAACCTAGTCTGGCGCTGCGCTTTTGCCAACACGCGCGCGTGCATTGCACCGCCTTCAGCCATGCGGTATCGCAGGGCAAACAGTGAGGAGAGCGGCGTGATGGGTCGGATCAGTTTGTTACGCGTTTTTGGTATGATGCTGCTGGGGCTGAGTGTCGCAGCCTGTAATGGAGCGGCTGATCTCGGCAAGGCCGCCGTGCCGCTGGGCGATTTTAACCTCGGCCATAACATTGTTGTCGCGCCCAAGGTGCAAAAGGTCCCGCTGGGCCGTACGCTTGATACAGAAGTCATGAAAAAGATGCTGCAGGAGGCTGTGGCCGAGCGGTTTGACCGCTATGAGGGCGCGCGTCTCTATCACTTCGGCATCTCGATCGAGAGTTATTTCCTCGCCCCTCCGGGCGTACCTGTAGTGGCCGCACCCAAATCAGCAATGATTATACGCATCACTGTTTGGGACGATGCCAAGAATAAAAAGCTTACCTCCAAAGCGCACCAGATCACCGTATTGGAATCACTCGACCAAGGGCCGCTTGTGGGATCGGGCTATACCAAATCAGCAGAAGAGCAGTTCAAGAATCTAAGCCAGAATGCCGTTAAACAGATCGAGACGTTCTTGGTAAAACAGAACGCCGAAAAGGGCTGGTTTAACGAGGGTGTCGCGACTGCGGTGCCTGATGACAGTGATGGAACAGCAGCCGTAGGCGACTAGGCTGCGCCATGGCTGCACGCTTGTGCATGAAACTGCGCACAGGCTGCAAGAGCCGCTTGATTTTATTCCTCAGACCAAATATGCCGCGCGCCATATGCAATACGGGTCCGCTTTGGGCTCACGGAATTTTGGAAGGGCGCCCACCATGGCAAAGGAAAAGTTTGAACGTAACAAACCGCACGTCAACATTGGCACGATTGGCCACGTTGACCACGGTAAGACGACGCTGACAGCTGCGATCACCAAGTATTTTGGCGATTTCAAAGCGTATGACCAGATTGACGGCGCGCCCGAAGAAAAAGCACGCGGTATCACGATCTCGACAGCGCACGTTGAGTATGAAACCGAAGCGCGCCACTACGCGCACGTTGATTGCCCGGGCCACGCGGACTACGTCAAGAACATGATCACCGGTGCAGCGCAGATGGACGGCGCGATCCTGGTTGTGAACGCAGCAGACGGCCCAATGCCCCAGACGCGTGAGCACATCCTGCTCGGCCGTCAGGTTGGCATCCCGTATATGGTTGTTTACATGAACAAAGTTGATCAGGTCGACGATGACGAGCTGCTCGAACTGGTTGAAATGGAAATCCGTGAGCTGTTGTCCTCGTATGAGTATCCTGGCGACGACATTCCTGTGATCCCCGGCTCCGCTCTGGCAGCCATGGAAGGTCGCGATGAGGCGATCGGCGAAGAATCCATCAAGAAACTGATGGCCGCTGTGGACGAATACATCCCGACGCCAGCGCGCGCCGTGGACCAGCCGTTCCTGATGCCGGTCGAGGACGTATTCTCGATTTCCGGTCGTGGTACAGTTGTGACTGGCCGTGTTGAGCGTGGCGTGATCAACGTGGGCGACAGCATCGAGATCGTGGGTATCCGCGACACGAAAACAACGACCTGCACAGGCGTTGAAATGTTCCGCAAGCTGCTGGACCGTGGTGAGGCAGGCGATAACATCGGCGCATTGCTGCGCGGTATCGACCGTGAGGGTGTTGAGCGTGGCCAGGTGCTTTGCGCGCCCAAGTCCGTGAACCCGCACACCAAGTTCGAGGCCGAGGCGTATATCCTGACCAAGGAAGAGGGTGGCCGTCACACGCCATTCTTCGCGAACTACCGTCCACAGTTCTACTTCCGCACCACGGACGTCACCGGTACTGTTCAGCTGCCCGAGGGCACGGAAATGGTTATGCCGGGTGACAACCTGAAGTTCGACGTTGAGCTGATCGCACCGATCGCGATGGAGCAGGGCCTGCGCTTCGCGATCCGCGAAGGTGGCCGCACCGTCGGCGCGGGCGTTGTGTCGAAAATCACCGAGTAACTTCGCTTCGCGCAGGTCTCTGTGCGACAGCAAAGCAAAGGCCTCTCCGAAAGGAGGGGCCTTTGTTTCGTTTGGAGGGGGCAGCATTTGTTTGCAAATTTTGCCAAACGGGCGGATCATCCAGTAAATCGCAGGAGCCGATATGCCTGATACCCGTGAGAGTTTCGCCAACCCCACGACCTTGCACCCGATCCGTTTGCCAGATGGGTGCGCCCATGAAGGAACTGTCTTTTTGCGTTCAGCTTTGTCCCACCCTCGCATAACGGTGGGCGAATACAGCTATGCCAGCGCGCACACCCCACCCGATGACTGGGCCGCACATCTGGCCCCCTATCTATATGAATTCAGTCCAGAGCAGCTGATCATAGGAAAGTTCTGCCAGATCGCGGATGGGGTGCAGTTTATCACAGCATCCGCCAATCACCGCTATGATGGTATCTCCAGCTTTCCCTTCGCCGTATTTGGCGGAGGGCCGATGGCCAACCGTCCGTCGATGCCAGCAGCGGGTGCGGATACGCGTATTGGGCATGATGTCTGGATCGGTCAAGGAGCGCGGATTTTGCCCGGAGCCGAGATTGGCAATGGCGTTATCGTTGGTGCGGGGGCTGTTGTTCAGGGCTGCGTCGACGCCTATAGCATCGTAGCCGGTAATCCTGCCCGCGTTGTGCGCCACCGATTTTCACAAGAAGAAATCGACACTTTGCAGCGTTTGCAATGGTGGGATTGGCCTATCGACATGATCCTTGAAAACGAAGGTTTGATTTGCGGCGGAGATGTTCAGGCCCTCGCACGAAGAGCGACGTAGGGAAACCTTTGGGGCGTTTTGGGCGGGCATAGTGAAGTTCGCCCAAAAAATATGCAGTCCCTGCTGCATCGCAGAATTACGTGAGATTCGCGCAAAAGGTGTAGCAAATTCAACGCAAGCGGCAGTGGCTGCATTCGCAGCAATTTTCTATTGTATACGATGGTCTACCGATAACCCATTAATAATGCTTGATTTTTCCGAGGTCTGGACGACATTTAGTGCAACGAGGAGGCACTATTATGGATCAGATCAACCTTTCTGCATGGATTAACCGAAGTGAAGTCAGCACCGGTGAAGTTTCGGCGATGGGCGCGCAATCGGCACATGCGGTGTTGGGCAATCCTGATGTGGCGACACCGCGGAAGGGGGATGCACTTCCTGCTCTTTGGCACTGGTTCGGTTTCCCGCCAACGGCGTCAATGGCGCATCTCGGCCCTGACGGGCATCCGAGGCTCGGTGGTTTTATGCCGCCCGTTCGTTTGAACCGCCGCATGTGGGCAGGGGGCGCACTGGAGTTCATTTCACCCCTGCATGTCGGGGAGCGCCTGAGCCGTGAAACCCGTATTGCAAACGTGACCGAGAAATCGGGTGCAGCGGGCGACATGGTATTTGTCACATTGGAGCATGACATCAGCGGCGAGAATGGTCTGGCAGTGCGCGAGCAGCAGGATATTGTCTACTTGCAGATCCCCGACAGCTTCCGTGCGCCGCGCGCGATCACGCCCCCGACAGATAGCATTCGTGAGCCAGTAGAGATCACGACACCGCTGCTCTTCCGCTATTCCGCGATAACCTTCAACGCGCACCGCATCCATTATGATCTGCCCTACACCCAAGAGGTAGAGCATTACCCGGATCTGGTCGTGCATGGCCCGCTGCAGGCAAACTTGCTGATGGATATGGCAACACGCCATCGTGGGCGTGCGCCGAGCATGTTTTCATTCCGTGGTGTGCATCCTGTCTTTGCGTCCGACTCGGTGGAGATTTCGGCAAGCAAAACATCCGATGTGGAATGGTCGCTGTGTACGGTTGCACAGGGCAGCCATCAGGGCATGCAAGCCAGCGCAATATGGGAGATATGATATGAGCACGATTTTACAGGGTATGCGTGTCGTCGAAGGCTCGGCTTTTGTTGCGGTGCCGCTTGCGGGTATGACACTGGCACAGATGGGTGCGGATGTGATCCGTTTTGACCGCGTTGAAGGGGGGCTGGACGCAGGCCGCCTGCCACTGGCACCATCGGGGCAGAGTCTGTTTTGGGCGGGCCTGAACAAGGGCAAACGCTCGGTTGCGGTGGACATGAAATCTGAAGAGGGGCGAGAGCTGGTCACACGGATCGTCACTGCGCCAGGTGAGGACGCGGGAATGTTTCTGACGAACCTGCGCGTGCGCGGTTGGATGGATTACGACACCCTGCGCCAGCACCGAAAGGATTTGATCACAGTTACCCTTCTGGGGGATCGTCACGGCCGCCCGCAGGTCGATTATACAGTGAACCCAGCGTTGGGGGTGCCTGACATTACCGGCCCTGAAGGCCATGAAGGGCCTGTCGCAAATGCGGTTCCGGCATGGGATTTGCTGGCGGGTAATCTGTGTGTCAGTGCCTTGCTCGCGGCAGAGCGTCACCGCCTGCGCCGTGGCACTGGTCAAGAGGTTGAGCTGTCACTTAAAGACGTCGCCGCCGCTGCCATGGGTCACTTGGGTCTGATCGGGGATGCTGTTGTGAACGAGACAGCGCGCACCAAGTCGGGTAACGCGCTTTATGGTGCCTACGGGCAGGACTTTGTCTGCGCCGATGGTGCGCGCATTATGGTCATCGGGCTGACAGGTCGGCAGTGGTCGGGTCTGGTGAAGGCGACAGAATCCACCAACGCTTTGGGTGTTCTCGAGCAGCACAGTGGTCTGAGCCTGCGCGATGAAGGCAACCGCTGGACCTTGCGCCATGAGATTACTGAGATTCTCAAGCCATGGTTTGCTGCCCGCGCGCTTAGCGAGATTGGTCCGATGTTTGACGCGATGAAGCTGACATGGGCGCCGTTTCGCACGATCAAACAAGCTGTCGCGGAAGACCCCGATTTGAGCACGGCAAACCCGATGTTCAAAATGCTGGACCAGCCGGGCCTTGGCCGCTTTCCGGTGCCTGGTGCGCCGGTCACGTTTTCATCGGGACCACGTAAGGATCCGCAGGTTGCCCCAGTATTGGGGCAGCATACCGAAGAGGTCTTGGGTGACGTCGTGGGTATGACCGATGGCGAGATCGGCAAACTGTTCGACAAAGGTGTTGTGCAAAGCCCGTCATTCGCCCGCCCGCGCACTGCGGCCTGAACGCTGGCGAATTGAATTGAGGGAGCCTGTGCCATGCGCAGGCTCCCTTCTCATGAGAGGTCGATAGGCGCGGCGCAATGGCCTGTTGCAAAAACCTAGTGCAATTTGACCGATCTAGGCGCGATCCCTCTTGATCCTGACTGCAATCCAGAATAGGCCATGCCTCGGCATAGGGGTTTAGCTCAGTTGGTAGAGCATCGGTCTCCAAAACCGAGGGTCGTGGGTTCGAGTCCCTCAGCCCCTGCCAACTTTCCCCACAGGTCACAGATTTTTCGCGTCACCGCTCTGGATTGTTGCTGTTTTTTCAACAGCCGGATCTGGCGTGATTGATTGATCCCATACCGCGGCTAATGACAAATTTGCGCCACAAATCCTCCATTGAAAAGATGCAAATCTGGAGGATGGGTAAAGCCTGATATCCCAGCGCAACGGTATGGACAGATGACACAAGCCCAAAAGATTCCCACGCATGACAGCACAGAAGCAGAGCTGGACGCAGATTCTCTGAGTGCGATCCGGTCGATCCTTACCGAGGACACGCCAGTGGTACCTGCACCCAAAGCAGACCAAGCTGCACCTGCCTCAAGCAAGCTGCCGCGTGCGGTTGCAGGATTGCGCCGCAAAGCTGATGTGTTGCCCCCGTTGGAAGACCCGATTGCCGATCCCGAGGCCGAAGCCTATGCCGCACAGGTGCTTGCGCCCAAACGGGTCAAGCGTGGCTTCTCGCTCAGGCGTAAGCCCAAAGCGCCAAAAGCCGAAGCGCCAGCAGCTGCACAACCTCTTGCCGCCAAGCAAAAGGCGCCATCGGGCGAGGCACAAGGGGCGGGTGGTTTCATCGCGAATCTGACAGACAGGCTGCGCGGCTATCGCCCGACGCCTGCGCACATCGCTCTTGGTGCTTTCGCCTTGCTGGTTCTGATGCGCCCTTGGCTGGTTCTGGGGCTGACGTTCATCTTCTTATTCATCATGGTCGGGGTATTTTTAATCTTGGGATATGACGGTTTTTGGCAGGGCATGATGAAGGTCGGTCGCTGGTACGCAAATCGTCGCCCTGCGCGGGCGGCCGTACTGCATGCGCGTCTGGATGCTTTTGCCATGCGTTGGGATGCGGTGTTGGATCGGTTCCCCGAAGGTACGGTAGACGCGTTCTATTTGCCCGACTTTGGTGATCTGGCCACTGCCGAGCGTCGCCATGATGACGCGCTGGAGCGGCGTTTGGCAGGGATGCATGAAAAAGGGGCGTGACAGCGCCGCAATTGCAGCCTTGAAACACCGCCCCGCAGCCGTTAGATGCATCTAACACGACAATTCAGGATGTGATCCATGGCCACCACCAATCCGCTTCAGTTTATCCAGCAGGTCCGCGCCGAAGTGGCCAAAGTTGTTTGGCCCACACGTCGTGAGGTGATGTTGACCACGGTTATGGTGTTCATCCTCGCGGCGCTGACAGCTGTGTTCTTTGCGCTGGTCGATATCCTGATCCGTGGCGGATTGCAGTATGTCCTGAACATGTTTGGCTAAGGCCAAACTGCACGACCACAGGCGCAAAAACACGACAGACCCTTGAATCCCAATGGCACGTGGGCTAACCCGCAATCCTGCCCTGTAACGCGGTGCTGCGCGATTCGAGTTGCGTGTGTTGTGCTGTGGGGGTGAGGGGGCGACTAGCCCTGCAAGAGTATAAAATTCGCACGCGCAAGCAGCGCATAGGACAAGGACGACAGATCAAATGGCAAAACGGTGGTATTCGGTCAGCGTCCTTTCCAACTTCGAGAAAAAGATCGCCGAGCAGATCCGCACCACAGTGGCGGAACAAGAGCTTGAGGACCAGATCGACGAGGTGCTGGTGCCAACCGAAGAAGTGATTGAAGTTCGTCGCGGCAAAAAGGTCACGACAGAGCGCCGCTTTATGCCTGGTTATGTGCTGGTGCACATGGAGATGTCCGACAAAGGCTATCACCTGATCAACTCCATCAACCGTGTCACAGGGTTTTTGGGGCCACAGGGCCGCCCGATGCCAATGCGCGATGCCGAAGTCACGGCGATCCTTGGCCGTGTGCAGGAGGGCGAAGAAACCCCCCGTACGCTTATCCACTTCGAGATCGGCGAGCGCGTCAAAGTGGCCGACGGCCCTTTCGAGGATTTCGACGGCATGGTCGAGCAGGTGGACGAAGACAACCAGAAGCTCAAGGTTATGGTGTCAATTTTTGGTCGCGAAACACCCGTCGAGCTGGACTTCACACAGGTCAATAAACAGGTCTAGGCACTGCGCCTCTTTACGTGTAGCTTGCTTGGTGGCCTGAACGTGCAGGCCGAGAACACAGTAATAAAAACGCCGCTCCGTTGGGGGCGGCGTTTGTCATTCCAGTGATGCGATTTTTTTGCAGCGGCTATCTAAAGATCAGCAAATACCGCAGGGATGCCAGATCAGCGCGGTAGGATGCGATGGCCTGTTGAGCAGGTATGCCTAAAGGCGTTGCAGCCTCTGCCCATATGGCAAGTTTCGTTTGGGTGCTCTCTTCTATCTCACGCAGCAAAGGGCCATCGGGATAGTTCACGAGCAATCCGGTGTCTTTCATGATCTGACGGTGGCTGTTGTCAAAATCGTCCCACGCGGCCGACTTTTTTGACAGGTTGAGGCCTGACAGGGTGTTGATTGTTTCCTGATCGGCGGCGCCAATGCGCGCCCATGCTTCATTCGATACTATAACGGTGAAGGTCGGCGTATAGATACCGTTCTCCACCTCAGTGACACCACGTGTCGGGTTCCAGATGCCGCCCCCGCGCGCCGCGCCATGGGCCATCATAAACGTCAATGGCCCGTCACTTGCTTCGTCGTGGGTGCCATAGATTGCCGCGTTCTGTTGCTGCACACGTTTTGGCCCGATTGTGTCGAGACCCTCAAAATACGGGACCGGATAGTTGTTTCTGTTCAGAATGTTTTCGCCTGCAACCACGGGGTCATCTATGCTGTGCCAGATGTGTGCCGTTGGCGCGGCGATAAAGCCCAGCACATGTGCATCGTCAAAATAACCCGTCTCGGCGAGGTAACGATCATGCAGGTTCCAGAGTGAAACCGCGGTCTGCTCGGCAGAGCCGCCCATCAGCGGTATCATGGGCAGGGCGAGCAAAGGGTGCGATTTAGCCAGATAACTGTTGAGAACGTAGGTGGCATCGATCTGACCTGTTTTAACCAGCTCCAGCTGATCTATCGCAGATCTGTTCATCTCCTCGGGCGCTACAAATTTGACGCGCCCCTCTGTTGCCATCTCGATCTGTTCCAGAAAGGGATCGATGATCGCCGAGTTGATTACAAACCGCGGGTCGGAGACTTTGTTGAACGTCAGAACCACGGGCCCTTGCGTGTCTGTTTCAGGTGTGGTGCCTTGCGTTGTGTCTGGCACGACCTTGGCCTGCGCGGCAGTGTCACGACAAGGGACCATTAATTTCTGGCCGACAAACAGCAGGTTCGGATTGGCTGCCAAAGCGTCTTTGTTCGCCTCGACCAGTACCCCGAAGGCGCTGATGCCGTAAGCCCGGATGCTGATTTTGCTGAGGGTATCCCCGCGCGCGACGGTATAGTCTTTGCCGCATGTGATGGTGTCGCCTTGCGCAGAGCCTGCAAAAGGCGCGATGGCAATAGATAGGCCTGCTATAAGGCCGCGAATGTGAAACATCGTCTATCCGATTTCTGGTTCTAAATAATACTAATGAAGCAGAGGTGCGCCCTGATCGGCAATGATTCTTGTATCAATTCACATCCAGAGCGGGGCGTTTCGGCAGCGCCTGCGGATAGGTGTCATGGTAAGCTTGCATATTTGAGCAGATCGGTTTATGTGCGCAGCTGTTGCATTAGCGACATTTTTCGTGGGAGGCGGCGCGCACGCGTGCGGGCACCGGACCACGTAGCAACCTGACCTCGGGATCGCGTCTCGGGGAGCTTTAAAAGGAGAAGGCCAATGGCCAAGAAACTCGTCGGTACGATGAAGTTGCAAGTTAAAGCGGGTCAAGCAAACCCGTCCCCGCCCGTAGGCCCCGCACTGGGTCAGCGCGGCATCAACATCATGGAATTCTGTAAAGCGTTCAACGCCAAGACAGCGGACATGGAGCCAGGCGCACCTTGCCCCACCGTGATCAGCTATTATCAGGACAAGTCCTTTACAATGGACATCAAGACGCCACCTGCGTCCTACTACCTGAAAAAAGCGGCCAAAGTGAACTCGGGCGCAAAAACGCCTTCGCGTGAGACTGTTGGCACAATCACCGGCAAGCAGCTGCGCGAGATCGCAGAAGCGAAAATGGTCGATCTGTCCGCGAACGATGTCGAACAGGCAATGAAAATCATTCTGGGCTCCGCAAAGTCCATGGGCATCGAGGTTAAGTAAGATGGCTAAACTTGGAAAACGCATCCGCGCCGCACGTGAAGCATTCGTCGGCAAAGAGGACCTGACAGTTGAAGAAGCTGTGGCCCTGATCAAAGGCAACTCGAACACCAAGTTCGATGAGACCGTTGAAATCGCCATGAACCTCGGCATTGATCCACGTCACGCAGACCAGATGGTTCGCGGCGTTGTGGGCCTGCCAAACGGCACAGGCAAAGACGTTCGCGTTGCAGTATTTGCACGCGGCCCCAAAGCCGAAGAAGCCCAAGCAGCAGGTGCCGATATTGTTGGCGCCGAAGACCTGATGGAAATCGTGCAAGGCGGCAAGATCGACTTTGACCGTTGCATCGCGACACCTGACATGATGCCCGTTGTGGGCCGTTTGGGTAAAGTACTGGGTCCGCGTAACCTGATGCCAAACCCCAAAGTTGGTACAGTGACAATGGACGTGGCCGCAGCCGTGAAAGCGGCCAAAGGCGGCGAAGTGCAGTTCAAGGCTGAAAAGGGCGGTGTCGTCCATGCAGGCGTTGGCAAAGCATCCTTTGACGAAGCCAAGCTGGTCGAAAACATCCGCGCCTTCGTCGGTGCCGTTGCAAAAGCCAAACCAGCAGGCGCCAAAGGCTCCTACATGCAGAAAATCGCACTCAGCTCCACAATGGGTCCGGGCGTGACTGTTTCCGTAGACAACGCTGCATCCGAGTAATTTCGGTATCATGGAATTGAGGAAGGGCGCTCCGGTCGGAGCGCCCTTTTTCGTTTTATTTCAGTAGTCTAATGCTATTCAATCGTTGAAACGCATAGATTTATATGGCGATTTTTAAAACCATGCGAAATCTGACCCTCTGAGGGGGGGCGAAATTAGTCCTGCGGAGGTGTCAGTGTCAAAAGATGAAGGTCAAAATTATCTAGACGGGGCGGCCGGAAACCCATTTGCACGTGGGGCAGGCCAGATTGGATACCAAAATTTTCAAGCCGCCCAAAAGTGGCGACAAAGTACTCCATCCGTAAGATCAGCCAGCAGTCGCGGTGTCTCCGGTGGGTACGGCAGCAGTGTTTTCGATGAACTTGTCGGCTTTTCAGATTGGATTTTTGAACCGGTCGAAGAGTATTTTCAGACTCATTTGCCGCGTTGGATGGAAGTTGCTTTTCGGCTAATGTCGGCTTGCTTCTGCGCCTATTATGGGGCTTGGGCTTTTATTTCAGAACGCTACTCGGTGGTGGAACTTTTCTCATTTCCCCTAAGTAGTGAAGCGGGAGCTTTTTGGATACTCGCCGGACTAATTTGGGTTGTGGTATATGCAATCGCTCTTTGGGTGTTGGAACTCTGCTATTATTTGTTCAGAGTTGGATTAGGGGTCGTGCTATTATTGATCGTTTTGGCTGCTATAGTTGCTGCGGTTTATGGAGTTGCGTATTCGATCGATTTCTTTACCTAGGTGCTCCATCATGACGACGAAAGCTCAATAGTCGTTCAGTTTCGCCCTTGGCATTCCGGCGCATTGGCACTAGTTGGTTCCTTGCAATCAAGCGCACGATTCGTCGGGCGCTTTTTGTACTTCGTCCGAGATGGCGGGTGGGCTGGGAATTCAGTCCATAATTCCTGCCTGAGATGGGGAATGACTATGACTTTTCGTGAGCATGCTCTCGGACGGTCTTGGGAAGGACCCGTAAGGACCCGATGCTGGGCAATCGCCCAGTTGATACGAGCCTCGGAGGGTCAAACCCCTCCGAATAATTTGGAGAGAAACTGTGGATAGAGCACAAAAAGAACAGCTCGTCGATGAACTCGGCGAAATCTTTGAAAGCTCTGGCGTTGTAGTGGTAAGCCACTACGTCGGTCTGACAGTTGCTGAAATGCAGGACCTTCGTGCGCGCGCTCGCGCGGCAGGCGGGTCTGTGCGTGTTGCCAAAAACAGGCTCGCCAAGATCGCCCTTGAGGGCAAGCCATGTGCAAGCATTGCTGACCTTCTGACGGGTATGACCGTTCTGACCTTCTCTGAGGATCCCGTGGCTGCTGCCAAGGTTGCTCAGGAATTCGCCAAAGAGAATGACAAGCTTGTTATTCTCGGTGGTGCAATGGGTGAGAACGCGTTGGACGCCGCCGGTGTAGAAGCCGTGTCCAAAATGCCTTCGCGCGAGGAGCTTATCTCCACGATCGCGGGCATGCTGGGCGCACCTGCTTCCAACATCGCCGGGGCCATTGGCGCACCTGCAAGCAACATCGCATCCATCTTGTCAACAATCGAAGACAAGGCTGCGTAAGCAACATTCGTCATATCGGCGTAGCGGGGCATCCTGCGCGCTAGAAAACACACATTGTAAACGGAAAGAGCTAAAACATGGCTGATCTGAAAAAACTGGCAGAAGACATCGTTGGTCTGACACTGCTTGAAGCACAAGAACTGAAAACAATCCTCAAAGACGAGTACGGCATCGAGCCTGCAGCCGGTGGCGCAGTCATGATGGCGGGCCCAGCAGACGCCGGTGGCGCCGCTGAGGAGAAATCCGAATTCGACGTCGTTCTGAAGAACGCCGGCGCATCCAAAATCAACGTGATCAAAGAAGTTCGCGGCATCACGGGCCTCGGCCTGAAAGAAGCCAAAGACCTCGTTGAGGCCGGTGGCAAAATCAAAGAAGGCGTCGACAAAGCCGAAGCCGAAGACGTCAAAGCCAAGCTGGAAGCAGCTGGCGCGGAAGTCGAGCTGGCGTAAGCTGGTTGGAGGCGGGGCAACCCACCTCCTAGAAATAAGAGCGGCGGTCCTGAGAGGGGCCGCCGTTTTCATGTTTAGTGTCTGCTTTGCGGACAGAGTTGCCGTTCAGTTTTATGCTGCTTCCTGCTATTGAATGCCAAACAAGTTTGCAGTGAAAGACAGGTTATCAGAATGTCACGCGTAAATTCGGTGCGGTCAGGGCAATGTGCTTGTGGAGCAGTAACCTTTTCTGTTCGTGCGCCAAATACCTATGGCGCATGCCATTGCCGAATGTGTCGCCGTTGGTGTGGAGGCGTTTGGATGGGCGTTGTCTGTGACGAAATTATAGAAATAGGAGGTGACATTACCCATTGGAAATCTTCCAAAATTGGATCGCGCGGGTCTTGCAAACGGTGCGGATCGTCAATTTGGCATAAACCGCGTCACTCCAAAAAATACACTTTTGGTCAAGGTCTCTTTAACGATCAGGAAGATTGGACATTGACCCGAGAAATATTCTGCGAAGGCAAACCAATCCACTACGCATTTACGCAGGACCGACAGGTTCCATTAACTGGATTGGGAACTTTGGTAGCCCTACTTTCAGGAAGGCTTCCAAAGTAGGGCTGGGCTCAAAGGCGACGTTCGCACCTCACCTAGACTGTATGTGGCACTCCGCTAAATCCTTCTCCCCCTTGCCTTCCCCTCCGCTCCATCCTATGTGAAGCGTTCACACGGGCTTCGATGATTCGAGACCCGTTTTTTCTGTCGCACCATCAGGAGACCTAGAAACCCCCTTTGACACGATAACGTCACACGGAAGGGGGCGGGAAGAGATGTTGCGATAAACCTGTCTTAACAGGCGCTTTTCGAACCGAAGCGTCTTTTTGGAGAGGTCCACAGGTCGGAAGGGGTGCGGTGGGACGCGCTCCAGCATAGACCGGACTTAGCCGCTCTTATGGCTGTGCATCACGTCCCCGGTGATGGCGCAGTCGGCAAGAGACACGAAAGGTGACACGACATATGGCACAATCCTTCCTTGGCCAGAAGCGTCTACGTAAATATTATGGCAAAATCCGCGAAGTGCTGGAAATGCCGAACCTCATCGAGGTTCAAAAATCTTCTTACGATCTGTTCCTGAATTCCGGCGATGCCGAAACCCCCACCGATGGTGATGGTATTCAGGGCGTGTTCCAGTCGGTTTTCCCGATCAAGGACTTTAACGAGACTTCGATCCTCGAGTACGTCAAGTACGAGCTGGAAAAGCCGAAGTATGACGTTGAGGAATGCCAGCAGCGCGATATGACCTATTCAGCGCCGCTCAAGGTAACGCTCCGTCTGATCGTGTTTGATGTTGATGAGGATACGGGCGCGAAGTCTGTGAAAGACATCAAAGAGCAAGACGTGTTCATGGGCGATATGCCCCTAATGACACCGAATGGTACGTTCATCGTGAATGGTACCGAGCGTGTTATCGTGTCCCAGATGCACCGCTCACCCGGTGTGTTCTTTGACCATGACAAGGGCAAAACGCACTCTTCGGGCAAGTTGCTGTTTGCCTGCCGTATCATCCCCTATCGCGGCTCATGGCTCGACTTTGAATTCGACGCGAAGGACATTGTATTCGCGCGTATTGACCGTCGTCGCAAGCTGCCTGTCACCACGCTGCTGTATTCCCTTGGCCTAGACCAAGAAGCGATTATGGACGCCTATTACAACACCGTTACCTACAAGCTGGACGCGGGCAAAGGCTGGATTGCTCCGTTCTTCCCTGAGCGTGTGCGCGGTACCCGTCCAACCTATGACATCGTGGATGCGGACAGCGGCGAAATCCTGTTCGAAGCGGGCAAGAAAGTGACGCCACGCGCGGTCAAAAAACTGATCGACGAAGGCAATGTGACATCGCTGCTGGTTCCATATGACCACATCGCGGGCAAGTTTGTCTCCAAGGACATCATCAACGAAGAAACCGGTGCGATCTACGTCGAAGCCGGTGACGAGATGACGCTGGAGTATGACAAGGACGGCACACTTATCGGTGGGACCGCCAAAGAGCTGATTGACGCAGGTATCACCGAGATCCCACTCTTGGATATCGATAACGTCAATGTTGGCCCTTACATGCGTAACACGATGGCGGCAGACAAAAACATGAACCGCGACACCGCGCTCATGGATATCTACCGCGTCATGCGCCCGGGCGAACCACCCACAGTCGAGGCTGCGTCGAACCTGTTCGACACGCTCTTCTTTGATGGCGAACGCTATGACTTGTCCGCCGTTGGCCGCGTGAAGATGAACATGCGTCTCGCGCTCGACAAAGAAGACACCCAGCGCACGCTGGACCGTGATGATATCGTTCAGTGTATCAAGGCACTGGTGGATCTGCGTGACGGCCGTGGCGACATCGACGATATTGACCACCTCGGCAACCGTCGTGTGCGTTCCGTTGGTGAGCTGATGGAAAACCAGTACCGTGTTGGCCTGCTCCGCATGGAGCGCGCGATCAAAGAGCGGATGTCCTCCGTCGAGATCGACACTGTTATGCCACAAGACCTGATCAACGCGAAGCCAGCGGCTGCCGCGGTGCGTGAATTCTTCGGTTCCTCGCAGCTGTCGCAGTTCATGGACCAAACCAACCCGCTGTCCGAGGTTACGCACAAGCGTCGCCTCTCCGCGCTTGGGCCAGGTGGTCTGACACGCGAACGTGCCGGTTTCGAAGTACGTGACGTTCACCCGACCCACTATGGCCGGATGTGTCCGATTGAAACGCCTGAAGGTCCGAACATTGGTCTGATCAACTCGCTGGCGACCTTTGCCCGTGTGAATAAGTACGGCTTCATTGAAACACCCTACCGCAAGGTGACAGACGGTGTTGTATCGGACGAAGTACAGTACATGTCCGCGACCGAAGAGATGCGTCACACGGTGGCTCAGGCCAACGCGAACCTCGACGAGAACATGAAGTTCGTGAACGATCTGGTCTCCACACGGAAATCGGGTGACTACACATTGTCGCCTTCCATGAACGTGGACCTTATTGACGTATCACCCAAGCAGTTGGTCTCCGTGGCCGCCTCCTTGATCCCGTTCCTTGAGAATGACGATGCGAACAGGGCCTTGATGGGCTCGAACATGCAACGTCAGGCGGTTCCACTTTTGCAGGCCGAGGCACCACTCGTTGGTACCGGTATCGAAGAAGTTGTGGCACGCGATTCTGGTGCGGCTTACATGGCGAAACGCGCAGGCGTGATTGACCAAGTGGACGCAACGCGTATCGTTATCCGCGCAACCGAAGACCTTGAACTGGGTGACGCAGGCGTAGACATCTACCGCATGCGCAAATTCCAGCGCTCCAACCAGAACACCTGCATCAACCAGCGTCCGCTGGTGCAAGTAGGCGAGACGGTCCGCAAAGGTCAGGTCATCGCGGATGGCCCATCCACAGACATGGGTGAGTTGGCCCTTGGTAAAAACGTGGTTGTCGCGTTTATGCCTTGGAACGGCTACAACTATGAGGACTCCATCCTGATCTCCGAACGCGTTTCGCGTGATGACGTCTTCACCTCGATCCATATCGAAGAATTCGAAGTCGCCGCTCGTGATACAAAGCTTGGCCCAGAGGAAATCACACGCGATATTCCTAACGTTGGTGAAGAAGCGCTGCGCAACCTCGACGAGGCTGGCATCGTGTACATCGGCGCGGACGTAGAGCCGGGTGACATTCTGGTTGGTAAGATCACACCAAAAGGCGAAAGCCCGATGACGCCGGAAGAGAAACTCCTCCGCGCCATCTTTGGTGAAAAAGCCTCGGACGTGCGCGACACCTCGCTGCGCGTAAAGCCGGGTGATTTTGGCACGGTCGTCGAAGTACGTGTGTTCAACCGACACGGTGTGGAAAAAGACGAACGTGCGCTCCAGATCGAGCGTGAGGAAGTCGAACGCCTTGCACGTGACCGTGACGATGAGATGGCGATCCTTGATCGCAACATCTTTGCCCGTCTGCGTCAGATGATCCTTGGCAAAACAGCCGTCAAAGGCCCGAAAGGTGTCCGGCCTAACAGCCAGATCACCGAGGAAGTGCTGGACGAAGTTCTGACACGTGGTCAGTGGTGGCAGCTTGCCCTTGAGGACGAAGATGATGCGAAAATCGTCGAAGCCCTGAACGAGCAGTACGAGATCCAGAAACGGACCTTGGATGCGCGTTTCGAGGACAAAGTCGAGAAAGTACGCCGTGGGGATGATCTGCCCCCCGGTGTGATGAAGATGGTCAAAGTATTCGTCGCGGTGAAGCGCAAGCTTCAGCCCGGTGATAAAATGGCCGGTCGTCACGGGAACAAGGGCGTTATCTCCAAAGTCGTTCCAATGGAGGATATGCCGTTCCTCGCTGATGGTACTCCGGTTGATTTCTGTCTGAACCCGCTGGGCGTACCATCGCGCATGAACGTCGGTCAGATCCTCGAGACACACATGGGCTGGGCCGCACGCGGTCTGGGCATCAATGTCGACGAAGCGCTGCAAGAATATAAGCGTTCCGGCGATATGACCCCCGTGCGTGAAGCGATGAAGCTGGCCTACGGCGATGATGTCTATGACGAAGGCATCGCAGGCATGGACGAGGAAGAGCTTTTGGATGCGGCGGGTAACGTTACCCGCGGTGTACCGATCGCAACGCCTGTCTTTGATGGCGCGAAGGAAGCGGATGTGAATGACAGCCTTGCACGTGCAGGCTTTGACACATCCGGTCAGTCGGTCCTGTTTGATGGTCGCACAGGCGAGCAGTTCAGCCGCAAGGTTACTGTTGGCGTGAAATACCTGCTCAAACTGCACCACCTCGTGGACGACAAAATCCACGCGCGCTCTACCGGTCCATACTCGCTGGTCACCCAGCAGCCATTGGGCGGTAAAGCGCAATTCGGTGGTCAGCGCTTTGGTGAGATGGAGGTCTGGGCACTGGAAGCCTACGGCGCTGCATACACCTTGCAGGAAATGCTGACCGTGAAATCGGATGACGTGGCTGGCCGTACGAAGGTCTATGAAAGCATCGTCAAAGGCGAGGACAACTTCGAGGCAGGCATTCCTGAATCGTTCAATGTTCTGGTCAAAGAGGTCCGCGGACTGGGTCTCAATATGGAACTCCTGGATGCGGAGGACGAAGAGTAAGCGAGCACCAACGGTGCGCAACAAGTGCACACCCTACGTAGGGTGCGCATTCACTGCGCACCATTCGCCAAACTCTCCCCCGCTTTCTTGAACAAATCTAAGGACATCCAATGAACCAAGAACTTACAAACAACCCGTTTAATCCGGTTGCCCCCACCAAGACCTTTGACGAAATCAAGGTATCTCTGGCCTCGCCAGAGCGTATCCTGTCGTGGTCATTCGGTGAGATCAAAAAACCCGAAACCATCAACTACCGTACGTTCAAGCCTGAGCGTGATGGCCTGTTCTGTGCGCGTATCTTTGGCCCAATCAAAGACTACGAATGCCTGTGCGGCAAATACAAGCGCATGAAATATCGCGGCGTTGTCTGCGAAAAATGCGGTGTGGAAGTTACGCTGCAAAAAGTACGCCGTGAGCGGATGGGCCACATCGAGCTGGCGTCACCCGTTGCCCACATCTGGTTCCTGAAATCCCTGCCAAGCCGGATCGGCCTCATGCTCGACATGACGCTGCGCGATCTTGAGCGGGTTCTGTATTTCGAGAACTACGTCGTGATCGAGCCGGGTCTGACGGACCTCACCTACGGTCAGATGATGACCGAAGAAGAGTTCATGGACGCCCAAGACGCCTATGGCATGGACGCTTTCACCGCCAACATCGGCGCCGAAGCGATCCGCGAAATGCTGGCCGCGATTGACCTCGAAGCAGAAGCCGACCAGCTGCGCGAAGAGCTCAAAGAAGCCACAGGCGAATTGAAGCCGAAGAAGATCATCAAGCGCCTCAAGGTGGTTGAATCCTTCCTCGAATCCGGCAACCGCCCCGAGTGGATGGTTCTGACAGTGATCCCTGTGATCCCGCCAGAGCTGCGCCCGTTGGTGCCGCTGGATGGTGGCCGCTTTGCGACCTCCGACCTCAATGATCTGTACCGCCGCGTGATCAACCGTAACAACCGCCTCAAGCGTCTGATTGAGCTGCGTGCGCCCGACATCATCGTGCGCAACGAAAAGCGGATGTTGCAGGAATCAGTGGATGCGCTGTTTGACAACGGCCGTCGTGGCCGCGTGATCACAGGCGCCAACAAGCGTCCGTTGAAATCGCTCTCCGACATGCTGAAGGGTAAGCAGGGTCGCTTCCGTCAAAACCTTTTGGGCAAGCGCGTCGACTTCTCCGGGCGTTCCGTGATTGTGACCGGTCCCGAGCTGAAGCTGCACCAGTGCGGTCTGCCGAAAAAGATGGCCTTGGAACTGTTCAAGCCGTTCATCTATTCGCGTCTTGAAGCCAAAGGTCTGTCTTCGACAGTCAAGCAAGCCAAAAAGCTGGTCGAGAAAGAGCGTCCCGAAGTCTGGGATATCCTGGATGAAGTCATCCGCGAACACCCCGTCATGCTGAACCGTGCGCCTACCTTGCACCGTCTTGGCATTCAGGCCTTCGAACCCGTCCTGATCGAAGGTAAAGCCATCCAGCTGCACCCGCTGGTCTGTTCTGCCTTTAACGCCGACTTTGACGGTGACCAGATGGCTGTGCACGTCCCGCTGAGCCTTGAAGCACAGCTTGAAGCGCGCGTTTTGATGATGTCCACCAACAACGTTCTGTCGCCTGCAAACGGCGCGCCGATCATTGTTCCATCACAGGATATGATCCTCGGCCTGTACTACGTGACCCTTGCCCGTGACGGCATGGTTGGCGAAGGTAAGGTCTTTGGCAATGTGGATGAGGTGCAGCATGCTTTGGACGCAGGTGAAGTACACCTGCACGCCAACATCAAAGCGCGGATCAAGCAGATCGATGCCGAAGGCAACGAAATCGACGTGCGCTTTGACACGACCCCCGGTCGCGTTTTGCTGGGCGCGTTGCTGCCGCTTAATGCGAAAGCACCGTTCGATCTGGTGAACCGTTTGCTGCGCAAGAAAGAAGTGCAGCAGGTGATCGACACCGTCTACCGCTATTGCGGCCAGAAAGAATCCGTTATCTTCTGCGATCAGATCATGACAATGGGTTTCCGTCAGGCCTTCAAGGCAGGTATTTCGTTCGGTAAAGACGACATGCTGATCCCCGCAACCAAATGGCCGCTGGTAGAAGAAACCCGCGAGCAGGTGAAGGACTTTGAACAGCAGTACATGGACGGCCTGATCACTCAGGGCGAAAAGTACAACAAAGTTGTCGACGCATGGTCAAAGTGTAACGACAAAGTCACCGACGCGATGATGGGCTCCATCTCCGACACCACATACGCCGAGAATGGTTCCGAGAACGAGCCGAACTCAGTCTACATGATGGCGCACTCCGGTGCGCGTGGCTCGGTCACCCAGATGAAGCAGTTGGGCGGCATGCGCGGCCTGATGGCCAAGCCGAACGGCGACATCATCGAGACACCGATCATCTCGAACTTTAAGGAAGGTCTGACCGTTCTCGAGTACTTCAACTCCACCCACGGTGCCCGTAAGGGTCTGTCGGATACGGCTTTGAAAACTGCGAACTCAGGCTATCTGACGCGTCGTCTGGTGGACGTAGCACAGGACTGTATCGTGCGTATGCATGATTGCGGAACCGATGTTGCAATCACCGCGACTGCGGCCGTCAACGATGGCGAAGTTGTCTCCTCGCTGGCCGAGCGTTTGCTGGGCCGTGTCGTCGCCGAGGACATCATGCGCCCCGGCACAGACGAAGTGCTGATCGCTGCTGGTACCATCGTGGACGAGCGTTTGTCAGATATCCTTGACGAAGCGGCTGTCGCCTCTGCGCGCATCCGTTCGCCACTGACATGTGAAGCCGAAGAAGGCGTTTGCGCCATGTGTTATGGTCGTGACCTTGCACGCGGTACTCTTGTGAACCAAGGCGAGGCCGTTGGCATCATCGCGGCCCAGTCTATCGGCGAGCCGGGTACACAGCTGACAATGCGTACTTTCCACATTGGTGGTGTTGCGCAAGGTGGCCAGCAGTCCTTCCAAGAGGCGGGTCAGGCAGGTAAAATCCAGTTCGAGAATGCAAACACGCTGCAAAACTCGTCGGATGAAACCATGGTTATGGGCCGCAACATGAAGATGCTCATCATCGACGAAAACGGTGACGAGCGGGCGAGCCACAAAGTGGGCTACGGCACAAAGCTGTTTGTCAAAGAGGGTCAGGAAGTGGCGCGCGGCGACAAACTGTATGAGTGGGACCCCTACACGCTCCCTATCATTGCCGAAGCGGCAGCCACGGCCAAGCACGTCGATCTGATCTCGGGTATCTCCGTGAAAGACGAGACGGACGATGCAACAGGCATGACCCAGAAGATCGTGATCGACTGGCGTTCCGCTGCCAAGGGTAACGAGCTTAAGCCAGAGATCATTCTGGTAGGTGAAGATGGCGAACCTGTGCGCAATAGCGCGGGCAACCCGATCACCTATCCGATGTCTGTCGATGCTGTTATGTCCATCGAAGATGGCTCCGAAGTTCAGGCGGGTGACGTGCTGGCACGTATTCCGCGTGAGGGTGCCAAGACCAAGGACATCACCGGTGGTCTGCCCCGTGTGGCCGAACTCTTTGAGGCACGTCGCCCCAAAGATCACGCCATCATCGCGGAAATCGACGGCTATGTGCGCTACGGCAAGGACTACAAGAACAAGCGCCGCATCGCGATCGAGAGCTCGGAAGATCCGGATCACAAAGTCGAATACATGGTGCCAAAAGGCAAACACATCCCCGTAGCCGAAGGCGACTTCGTGCAGAAGGGCGATTACATCATGGACGGCAACCCTGCGCCGCATGACATTCTCGCCATTATGGGTGTGGAAGCGCTGGCGGATTACATGATCGACGAAGTTCAGGACGTCTACCGTCTGCAAGGTGTGAAGATTAACGACAAACACATCGAAGTCATCGTGCGCCAGATGCTGCAAAAGTGGGAGATCCAGGAATCTGGTGACACCACGCTTCTCAAAGGCGAGCATGTGGACAAGCAGGAATTCGACACCGCCAACGAAAAGGCACTGTCGAAGGGTGGCCGTCCTGCCAAGGGCGAGCCAATCTTGTTGGGCATCACCAAGGCGTCGCTTCAGACCCGCAGCTTCATCTCGGCGGCGTCCTTCCAGGAGACCACACGTGTTCTCACCGAAGCATCGGTACAGGGTAAGCGCGACAAGCTCGTGGGCCTCAAAGAGAACGTCATCGTGGGCCGCTTGATCCCTGCGGGCACAGGTGGGGCAACCCAGCAGATGCGCCGTGTGGCAAGCGACCGTGACAATGTCGTTGTTGAGGCACGCCGCATCGAGGCCGAAGAGGCAGCCCGCTTGGCCGCCCCCGAAGCACCGGCAGAGGACATCGTCGGTGGCGATGTGTTCACCTCCGCACCCAGCTTTGATGAGGAAAGCCGCGATTAATCAGCCGCGTCTGATCTGAAAGTCATAAAACGCCCCCGCAGCCTGTTGGTCGCGGGGGCGTTTTGCATTTGACCCGTCTATTTTACCTGCAATTGCTTGAAAAAATGTGGTGCGCGCAGGGGCCAGCCGCATTGCCCGTGCCTGCATCATAGGACAGGGTGGCGGTATCAAACTGGGAAAACTCAATGTCTCCGAATACCACTGGCGCGCTTCTCATGATGGCTTCTATGGGGGCCTTTGTGATGAACGACACGTTCCTCAAGCTAACAGACGGCGCGGTACCCCTGTTCCAACTGATCTTTGTCCGCGGGCTGTTGGCGACTGTGCTGGTGTATGTCCTTGCCCGTAGTCTGGGGGCGTTGCGCAGCACCATCAGCCGCCGCGACAAAGGATTGATAGCGCTACGCGGTCTGGCCGAGATCATCACCTCCTATTTCTTTCTCAATGCGCTGTTCAACATGCCATTGGGCAATCTGAACGCGATCATGCAGGTGGTGCCGCTGACGGTCACGCTCGGCTCTGCAGTCTTCTACCGCGAGGCCGTTGGCTGGCGCAGAATGTTGGCTATTCTGGTGGGGCTGTTCGGCGTCTTGCTGATTATCCGGCCGGGGGCAGAGGGGTTTAACATCTGGTCGCTCTATGCGCTGGGAGCCGTGTTATGTGTGACGGTGCGCGATCTGATCACGCGGCAATTGTCGCGCGAGGTGCCGGGTATGGCGGTTACGCTGGGCACAACGGTTTCAGTCATGGTAGCTGCAGGGCTGGCATCACTTACAGAAGACTGGGCCCCGATCACCACATCTGCAGCAGCCTGCATTACGGGGTCGGCAAGTTTCATCCTGATAGGATATTTCTGTAGTATTCAGGCGATGCGGACGGGTGATGTGTCGTTCAATGCACCCTTCCGCTATACGGGCCTGATCGGTGCCATGATTATCGGATTTCTTGTATTCGACGAAATCCCGAAGGCGCTGACCCTGCTGGGGGCTGCCATCGTCATCGCCACGGGCCTATTCACCTTTTACCGCGAGCGGAAACTGTCACGCGCGTGAGAAGACTGCCTGTACGTGTTCGTCATCAATCCCGAAGGTCCGCTTGATATGTGCAGCCTGCTCTGCATCCATCGGCTGGTAGTCAAAGACGTTTTTCTTGCCTGTCAGGCGACTGTCATTAAAGTCGTTGTGGCCGCGCATCATCATATCTTTGGCAGGGAAGGTCATTGTTGGCACTGTTTTCCATAGGTTTTGGTGCCCGTGGCTCATGATCGTATCATTGCTGCCTGCCTGCACGATCATCCCTAGCGCGATGGCGGAATAAGGATAGCTATAGGGCCACAGCTTTACGCCGTCGGCCCCCGCCGTGAACACATAGCCTTGGTTGAAGTCTACTGCGACAGATGAATGCCGCGCGGTAATTGCTGCAAGATCATGCGCTGTCTGTTTGAATTGCTCGACAAAAGTCAACGCCATTGCATCATCGTCGTCCAACCTGAACTGAAGGCAGGGCGCATCCAGCGACCCCCGCCAATGATTGATCGCACGCTTCATAATCATGCGGTGCGGTCGCGGCGGGTATTGCACGATCTGGCATTGCGGAATGGGCGCAGTCAGGGCCTTGAGCCGCGCGAGATGGCTGTCGGGGAAATGCTTTCCCGTCACAATCAAGAAGGTGAAATCAGGATCGGTCTGGGCCGCAATGCAGGGCAGGGTGATCGCCTCGAACAAGCGAAACCGCTCCTCCAGCCGCGCGGGATCATACAGTTTAGCCGCAACGGCGGCGCGGTCACCTGTGTTTGACTTAAACCCACCATCCCCCAGATAGGAAAAGCGACAAATGCCGACTGTGCGCAATGTCATACGTCCTTGAACACCTGTACTACATGGTCGATGTCGATGCCGAACCGCGTGCGAAACTCCTCGGCACGCTCAAAATCGAGCGGTATGACCTTAACGGGCTTCACCGGTTTTTGACGGCTGTCGTTTGACGCATTATGCCCGCGCACGAACATCTTGGGCTCGTCAAAGCTGACAGCGGGCATGAAGCGATTGATCTTGTTGTGGGCGAAATTCATGATGGTCAGATAACAATCCCCGCGCACCCACATACCAAGGGCTGCCACATCAAAGGGGCGAAAAATATCAATCGCGGCAATACCGTTGCGGCCGTATTCCGCGATATAGCCCTTGTTCCAGTCGAACGCGACGGCCTTGTGCTGGGCGGTCAGCCCCGCGCAATCATCAGCCGCCTTGCGCAACCGTTCCACAAAATCGAGAGCCACCGCATCGTCATCATCAAACCGGAACTGCAGGCAGGGCTTGCTGAAGTCCCGCCGCGCTGCATTCAGGATCTGCTTCATTACTTCGCGCTGTGGGCGGGGGGGCTCTGCGTGAATGCGTGCCTGCGGGATATCGGCAATCAGCGCATGCAACCGGGTCAGATGATGCGGAGGCAGCTGGTCGCCCACAACGATGATCAGTTCAAAATCAGGGTCAGTCTGTGCGCGCAGAGAGGGCAAGGCGACAGCTTCAAACAACCTGAAACGTTCGTCCAGTCGCGTGTCGTCATATAGATATGCAATGCGTTCCTCGATTGTGTCATGGTCCACCTGAAACCCGCCGATGGCAGGGTATGAGAACCGGCAAAGGCCAATCACCTGAAGTGTCACTGCGATCCTCGCATGTTTTTCGCAACTATGCGGGAGGGCGTGATGATTTGGCAAGGGGGCGGCGCTGTTGACACCCTTGGCGACTCTGCGTATAGGCAGCGTATCTCGCATCGGGGGGTCGCCCTTGTTGCTTATATCATACCGCATGTGGTCAAGATCCAGGCCGTCTTTATAGGCCCGATCCTCTGTTAGCATAGCCGCCTCGCTTACCTCGGTACGGAAGCGTAGCGGCCATATTGCTTTGGACCATCTGCCCCAGACACGCTGCCTGACGAACGCAGCATACGATTCACCGCAGGGGCCATGCGTGCCTGCACCTCAGACAGCAACACGGGGATAAAACCGGAATGCCAACGATTCAGCAGCTGATCCGCAAACCGCGCCAGCCAAAACGCAAATACTCCAAATCCATGCACCTGCAGGAATGCCCGCAAAAGCGCGGCGTCTGCACACGCGTTTATACAACCACTCCGAAAAAGCCTAACTCTGCGATGCGCAAAGTGGCCAAGGTTCGCCTGACGAACGGTTTCGAAGTCATCTCCTACATTCCGGGTGAAAGCCACAACCTTCAGGAGCACTCCGTGGTTCTGATCCGCGGCGGTCGTGTAAAAGACCTTCCCGGTGTGCGCTACCACATCCTGCGTGGTGTTCTCGATACGCAAGGCGTCAAAGATCGTAAGCAGCGCCGCTCCAAATATGGTGCCAAGCGTCCGAAGTAATTGTTCCCCGGTGCGCAGTGAATGCGCACCCTACATTTCCATCCGTAGGGTGCGCATTTATTGCGCACCACCCGCCAAGAGGAAGACACATCCATGTCACGCCGCCACGCCGCTGAAAAACGCGAAGTACTGCCAGACGCCAAATACGGTGATCTGGTTCTGACGAAATTCATGAACAACCTGATGATCGATGGCAAAAAAGCTGTTGCCGAGCGGATTGTTTACAACGCATTCGACCGCGTTGAAGCCAAAATCAAGCGCGCGCCTGTGGAAGTGTTCCACGAAGCGCTTGAGAACATCCAGCCAAGCGTCGAAGTGCGCTCACGCCGCGTTGGTGGTGCCACCTATCAGGTGCCCGTCGAAGTGCGCCCTGAGCGCCGCGTTGCATTGGCCATTCGTTGGTTGATCAAAGCGGCCCGCGCCCGCAACGAAAACACCATGGAAGAGCGCCTCGCAGGCGAGTTGATGGACGCTGTCCAGTCCCGTGGTACAGCCGTGAAAAAGCGTGAAGATACGCACAAGATGGCCGATGCGAACAAAGCATTCAGCCACTACCGCTGGTAAGATTTTAAGATCGGGGCCGCGATACGCGTGGCCCCAACTTTCCAAAAGGGTTTTCCCTTTTTCAAAGCACACTCCTGAGGAAGCTTTCAAATGGCACGCGACTATCCCCTCGAACTGTACCGCAACTTTGGTATCATCGCGCACATCGATGCGGGTAAAACCACATGTTCCGAACGCATTCTGTACTACACTGGCAAAGAGCATAACATTGGCGAAGTGCATGATGGCGCTGCGACCATGGACTGGATGGAGCAGGAGCAGGAACGGGGTATTACAATTACTTCCGCTGCGACGACAACATTCTGGGAGCGCACAGAAAACGGCCTTGAGGCCGACTCTGCCAAGCACCGTATGAACATCATCGACACTCCAGGCCACGTTGACTTCACAATCGAAGTCGAGCGTTCATTGGCCGTTCTCGATGGTGCGGTAACCGTTCTCGACGCCAACGCCGGTGTTGAGCCGCAGACAGAAACAGTATGGCGTCAGGCCGACCGTTACAAAGTCCCGCGCATCGTGTTCGTTAACAAAATGGATAAGATCGGCGCCGACTTCTACAACTGCGTCGACATGATCGCCAGCCGTACAGGCGCTGTGCCTGCTCCTATTCAAATTCCAATCGGTTCCGAGACCGAGCTGGAAGGCATGGTTGACCTTGTCACCATGGAAGAATGGGTTTGGGAAGGTGAAGATCTGGGCGCGACCTGGGTCAAAAAGCCAATTCGCGACAGCCTGAAAGAGACAGCTGACAAGTGGCGCGCACATCTGATCGAAAATGCGGTCGAGATGGACGATGACGCAATGGAAAACTATTTGATGGACGGCGCCGAGCCTGACGTCGATACACTTCGCAAGCTGATCCGTAAGGGTACACTTGCGATCAAATTCATCCCCGTGCTTTGCGGCTCGGCGTTCAAGAACAAAGGCGTTCAGCCTCTGCTCAACGCTGTGATCGACTATCTTCCGTCCCCGATGGACGTTGTGGATTACATGGGCTTCAAACCCGGTGACGAAGACGAAGTACGTGACATTCCGCGCCGTGCGGATGATGCCATGGCGTTCTCCGGCCTTGCTTTCAAAATCATGAACGACCCCTTCGTGGGCTCGCTTACGTTCACACGCATCTACTCCGGTACGCTCAACAAGGGCGACACGCTCTTGAACTCGACCAAGGGCAAGAAAGAGCGCGTTGGCCGTATGATGATGATGCACGCCATCGACCGTGAAGAAATCACCGAAGCATTTGCGGGTGACATCATTGCGCTTGCAGGTCTGAAAGACACCACAACAGGTGACACGCTTTGCGCCGTCAACGATCCTGTGGTTCTGGAAACGATGACCTTCCCGACACCGGTAATCGAGATCGCGGTAGAGCCTAAGACCAAGGCCGACCAAGAAAAGATGTCCACCGGTCTGGCCCGTCTGGCTGCCGAGGATCCATCCTTCACCGTTGAGACCGATATTGAATCCGGTCAGACGATCATGAAGGGTATGGGCGAACTTCACCTCGATATCCTTGTGGACCGTCTCAAGCGTGAATTCAAAGTCGAAGCAAACATCGGCGCGCCTCAGGTTGCTTACCGCGAGACCATCTCGCGCGAAGCAGAGATCACCTACACTCACAAGAAACAGTCCGGTGGTTCCGGTCAGTTTGCCGAAGTGAAGATGATCCTGATGCCAACCGAGCCAGGCGAAGGTTACTCCTTCGAGAGCCGCATCGTTGGTGGTGCTGTTCCGAAAGAATACATCCCTGGCGTTGAAAAGGGTATCAACTCGGTCATGGACTCCGGTCCGTTGGCGGGCTTCCCCGTCATCGACTTCAAAGTTGCTTTGATCGACGGTAAGTTCCACGATGTTGACTCCTCCGTTCTCGCGTTCGAGATCGCTGCTCGTATGGGCATGCGTGAAGGCATGCGCAAAGCGGGTGCCAAAATGCTCGAGCCGATTATGAAAGTCGAAGTGATTACACCTGAAGAATATACAGGTGGTATCATCGGCGATCTGACATCGCGTCGTGGTCAGGTACAGGGTCAGGACACCCGCGGTAACGCGATTGCCATTGACGCATTCGTACCGCTTGCCAACATGTTCGGATACATCAACACGTTGCGTTCCATGTCTTCGGGTCGTGCAAACTTCTCCATGCAGTTCGACCACTACGAGGGCGTGCCGCAGAACATCTCTGACGAGATTCAGGCAAAGTTTGCCTAATGCTAAGTCGCCGTAATTTTCTTGCCACAGGGGCCGTGTTTACACTGGCTGCCTGTGGTGAGCCGGGGCAACTGCTCGACGCATCTCTTGCGTCGGGTATCCGGATTACAGAAGTGACCGCGACCACGTCAGTAACGCGTGCAGAAACAGCGTTGCCGAAGGAACAGATTGTTGAAGCAGCCCGCGCCAAAGTCGCGGCTGCTTTGCAGTCAGGGAACCAAAGCGGTTCACGTGCGGTCAGGGCAGAAGTCGAGGTGGTGCAATTCTATATTGCAAATGCTGTTGCCGGCGTCCTTCTTGGAGGAAACCGGAGTTCCATCAACACAAAGATCACTCTGGTCGATGTGTCCACGGGGGAGGCGATAAGAGAGCCGTTTACCGTGTTCGGAATAACAGAAACTCGTCCAACGGTCTTGGGCGCTGCTTCGATCAAATCGCCGGCGGAAGAGTTGACGATCATTACAGACGATCTTGCCCGTCGGGCGCGCATCGCAGTGTACGGAAATTAACCGTCGGAACCATTCCGGCGAAAACTCAAAGAAGGAGCCATTACCATGGCAAAGGAAAAGTTTGAACGTAACAAACCGCACGTCAACATTGGCACGATTGGCCACGTTGACCACGGTAAGACGACGCTGACAGCTGCGATCACCAAGTATTTTGGCGATTTCAAAGCGTATGACCAGATTGACGGCGCGCCCGAAGAAAAAGCACGCGGTATCACGATCTCGACAGCGCACGTTGAGTATGAAACCGAAGCGCGCCACTACGCGCACGTTGATTGCCCGGGCCACGCGGACTACGTCAAGAACATGATCACCGGTGCAGCGCAGATGGACGGCGCGATCCTGGTTGTGAACGCAGCAGACGGCCCAATGCCCCAGACGCGTGAGCACATCCTGCTCGGCCGTCAGGTTGGCATCCCGTATATGGTTGTTTACATGAACAAAGTTGATCAGGTCGACGATGACGAGCTGCTCGAACTGGTTGAAATGGAAATCCGTGAGCTGTTGTCCTCGTATGAGTATCCTGGCGACGACATTCCTGTGATCCCCGGCTCCGCTCTGGCAGCCATGGAAGGTCGCGATGAGGCGATCGGCGAAGAATCCATCAAGAAACTGATGGCCGCTGTGGACGAATACATCCCGACGCCAGCGCGCGCCGTGGACCAGCCGTTCCTGATGCCGGTCGAGGACGTATTCTCGATTTCCGGTCGTGGTACAGTTGTGACTGGCCGTGTTGAGCGTGGCGTGATCAACGTGGGCGACAGCATCGAGATCGTGGGTATCCGCGACACGAAAACAACGACCTGCACAGGCGTTGAAATGTTCCGCAAGCTGCTGGACCGTGGTGAGGCAGGCGATAACATCGGCGCATTGCTGCGCGGTATCGACCGTGAGGGTGTTGAGCGTGGCCAGGTGCTTTGCGCGCCCAAGTCCGTGAACCCGCACACCAAGTTCGAGGCCGAGGCGTATATCCTGACCAAGGAAGAGGGTGGCCGTCACACGCCATTCTTCGCGAACTACCGTCCACAGTTCTACTTCCGCACCACGGACGTCACCGGTACTGTTCAGCTGCCCGAGGGCACGGAAATGGTTATGCCGGGTGACAACCTGAAGTTCGACGTTGAGCTGATCGCACCGATCGCGATGGAGCAGGGCCTGCGCTTCGCGATCCGCGAAGGTGGCCGCACCGTCGGCGCGGGCGTTGTGTCGAAAATCACCGAGTAACTTCGCTTCGCGCAGGTCTCTGTGCGACAGCAAAGCAAAGGCCTCTCCGAAAGGAGGGGCCTTTGTTTCGTTTGGAGGCAGCCGATCTCATCGACTGGTTCACCCGTAAATGCCATTACCATCGGGGGTGGGGGCGTAGCGTACCAGTGACGACCCGATCAGAAACTCCCTGGAATGGGCCGCTCTTATTCTCAGGCACCTTCATAAATTGTAGTTGCGCGTTCGTCTGGACTGGGCGTTGAAGATCGCGAAAATATGCAATGTCTGTGCGCGATCTTTGAAAAAGGGCCTATCTACTCACCTTAGCCGATAGGCTGGTGTAGTCATCCTATGGTTCTGGGAGCACGGCATGTTTCGGATGCGATCAGGTTTCGTACTACAGACGTTACTTACCTAACTCGGATTGACGGAGCCGCACTTGGCCGAGGGCGTGGCGAGTCTAGTCGTTATACCCGACCCTCCGTTGCGGCGGGGTGGGTGAGCGGTGTGATGTGCACAGCCTGACTGCTGCGCTGGGATACAGATAACGGCTTTAACTATAGCCAAAAAGCGCAGTGAGTCCGGCTCAAAGACTACTCTGGCTGGAGCTGGATCATTGGTGGCTCAGGTTTGCAGCCGGTGTGTGAAGCACTGTTTTACCTGTGCCGGATCAGATCACCCTAAATGACGGCACTGTTTAGGCAGGGTATATCAGCACAGGCTGACTGCTGGTCGCGATGTGCTGACCGATGGGTACTGATCCCTTCTTTGTCTCAAGAAGAGCCATTAACACCGAATACAGCAAGCCTAGAACCGCACGGTGTCGTTGGCCGAAAGGTTCGCCCCAAGCGGTATCTTTCGCTTGTCTTTTCAGGCGGGGACGTTCACCCGCCGCGCTTCCGCGAAAGATAGCAGGCGCTTGCCGTCCTCGTCCCACAGATGCAATCGCGCGTTGGCTATGCTTTCACGGATGGTCATGCGGTTCACATCTGCCAGCCCTTCATGGTCGCGCAGCACTTCGGGCAAGCGGTAGAACGGGATGCGGCTATAGAGGTGGTGAATGTGGTGAATCCCGATATTCGCGCTCAGCCACTGCAGCGGGGAGGGGAGGACATAGTGCGAGCTGCCTTGAAGAGCCGCATCATGCAGATCCCATTCCTGCTCTTCCTCCCAAACGGTGTGTTCGAATTGGTGCTGTACGTAGAACAGCCAGACACCCGCGGTCGCGGCAAGGAGGGTGGTTGGCACAAAGATCAGAAGGATCGGCATCAAACCGCCAAAGAACCAGATGACGGCCAATGCCGCGATAATTGCTGCATTTGTGCACATCGCACTTACCCAATAGCGCGCTTTTTCCATCAGACCCAAGGGCAGGCGGTTTTGCAGAAAGAAGATGAAGCCGGGTGCCAGACCGAACAGAACGATTGGATGGCGGTACATACGATACTGGATACGGCCCACACGGCTCAACGCGCGGTACTCGGCAATTGTCAGTGTGTTGATGTCGCCGATGCCGCGCCGTCCCAGATGCCCTGCGGAGCTGTGGTGGATTGCGTGACTGCGCCGCCAGACGTCATAGGGTGTCAGCGTCAGCACGCCAATGACGCGGCCTGTCCAATCGCTGAGACCGCGGTGTTTGAAGAAGGAGGCGTGCCCACAGTCATGCTGTATACAAAACAGCCGCAGCAAAAACGCCGCGTTGCAGACCGAGATTGCCAGTGTCAGCCAGGCGCTGATCGACAGGGACCACCACGCCAGCGCCCAAAGCGCAACAAACGGTCCCAATGTAATTCCCAGCTCGTAAAAGCTCCGCCCGGTGTGGGGTTCTCGGTAGTTGGCGAGGACCTTGACCCATTCGCGTGCGGGGCGGTTTTCGTTGGATTGCTGGAAAGAGCCTGAGTGTTTGGTCATGGAGCCTGCTTCTTATAACTGTTGACGACTTGATAAACCAAAGCGCCCGCCGAACAACGTCTATTACGCCGCGGCATCCCATAAACTTGATATAGAGCTATTTAGATACGGTTTACGTGCGGATTGGCCGCAGGTAATTGCGCTATTCTGTAACAGAGAGGTGCGGAAATGCGCTGCCTTTGCATCGGTATGCTACCCTAGGGATGGTGTTTGCTGATCAAGAGGAAGCTGTGCAACTGTGGTCGGCTTCGTACGGGTGTTCGTGCGGGGTAAAAACACACTTGCCCCTCTATGTGATTCCCCCTATAGGCCAACCCAACACCGCCGTGCGTTTGTTCGCGCTGCGAGTGTACATTTAAAGACGCGAAGAGGCGGAGCGATGAGCGTTCCCCCTCCAATCCGATCTCAATCCCAATGTAAGGGATATGCACATGGCTCAGAGCCAGAACATTCGTATTCGCCTGAAGGCGTTCGACTACCGTGTTCTCGATGCGTCCACTCAGGAAATCGTAAACACTGCCAAGCGCACAGGCGCTTCCGTTCGCGGCCCCATTCCGCTGCCGAACAAGATCGAAAAATTCACCGTTCTGCGTGGTCCCCACGTAGACAAGAAATCACGTGACCAGTTCGAAATCCGCACGCACAAGCGTTTGCTGGATATCGTTGATCCGACCCCACAGACCGTTGACGCGCTGATGAAGCTCGACCTCGCCGCTGGTGTGGATGTCGAGATCAAGCTGCAGTCATAAGCGTAGGAGGGTAATAGTATGTTGCGCTCAGGCGTTATTGCAAAAAAGATGGGCATGACCCGTCTGTTCATGGAAGACGGCAAGCAGATCCCTGTAACCGTTCTTCAGCTCGATAACCTTCAGGTTGTTGCACAGCGTACCATCGAAAAGGACGGCTATGTCGCTGTTCAGCTCGGTGCAGGTACGGCAAAAGTAAAACGCACATCCCAAGCGATGCGCGGCCACTTTGCAGCAGCAAAGGTTGAACCAAAGCGTAAAGTTGCAGAATTCCGCATCGACGCGGAAGCGATGCTGCCGGTTGGCGAAGAGATCATTGCCGATCACTACTTCGCGGGTCAGTACGTCGACGTTGCGGGCACTTCCATCGGTAAGGGCTTTCAGGGCGCGATGAAGCGTCACAACTTTGGCGGTCTGCGTGCCACACACGGTGTATCCATCTCACACCGTTCGCACGGTTCCACTGGTCAGTGTCAGGATCCCGGCAAGGTTTTCAAAGGCAAGAAAATGGCCGGTCACATGGGCGCAGCCCGCGTGACAACCCAGAACCTCGAAGTCGTCAAGACAGACACTGCTCGCGGCCTGATCATGGTCAAAGGCGCTGTTCCTGGCTCCAAGGGTGGTTGGGTTACGGTCAAGGATGCGGTTAAAAAGCCGTTCCCCGAGAACGCAATCGTCCCCGCCGCTCTGGCATCCGCCGCCCGTGAAGCTGCGAAAGCAGCCGAAGAAGCAGCCGCCGCAGCCGCAGCCGAGGCAGAAGCCGAAGCCAAGCGTCTGGCAGAAGAGCAAGCAGCCGCCGAAGCCGAAGCGCTGAAAGCAGCCGAAGCTGAAATCGCAGCCGAAGGTGCAGATGCACCCGCCGCTGACGAAGACAAGAAAGAAGGTGACGCATGAAACTAGATGTCATCAAACTCGACGGCGGCAAAGCCGGATCGATCGACCTGGACGAGGCCCTGTTTGGCCTTGAGCCACGCGCCGACGTTCTGCACCGTGTTGTCCGCTGGCAGCGTAACAACGCGCAGGCCGGTACCCACAAGGTAAAGACACGTCGCGAAGTCAGCTACTCCACCAAGAAGATCTACCGCCAAAAAGGCACCGGTGGCGCACGCCACGGCGCACGTTCGGCTCCGATCTTTCGTGGGGGCGGTATCTACAAGGGTCCAACACCCCGTAGCCACGGCCACGAGCTGACGAAAAAGTTCCGCAAACTGGGTCTGCGCATGGCGCTCTCCGCAAAGGCAAAAGCCGGCGCGTTGGTCATCATCGACGATGCAGCATCGGACGGGAAAACAGCCGCATTGGCCAAACAGGTGAAATCCCTTGGTTGGAAGCGCGCGCTGATCATTGACGGTGCATCCGTGAATGAAAACTTCCTGCAAGCCGCGCGCAACATTGAAGGTTTGGACATCCTGCCGACAATGGGCGCTAACGTATATGATATCCTGAAGCGTGATACACTTGTCATCACAAAAGCAGGTATCGAAGCACTGGAGGCCCGTTTGAAATGAGCGCGAAACCAGAACATTACGACATCATCCGCAAGCCGCTGATCACCGAAAAAGCAACAATGGCTTCCGAAGCCAACGCCGTTGTTTTCGAAGTGGCCATCGCTGCGAACAAGCCCATGATCAAAGAAGCTGTCGAAGCTCTCTTTGGTGTCAAAGTGAAGGCCGTGAATACGTCCATCACCAAAGGCAAGGTCAAGCGCTTCCGCGGTCAGCTGGGCACACGCAAAGACGTGAAGAAGGCATATGTGACGCTCGAAGAGGGTAACACCATCGACGTCTCCACCGGCCTGTAAGCTCGGACATAGTATTGCAGGGGCCTCCGCAGACGCGGGGGCCTTTTGCGTTTCGGGGAAAGGCGCCTAAATCCGCATCTGAGATTATAATGCTTGCTATTACGTCTACAAAGGCGCATTCGGGGCGGGCAACGTTACACTGTCTATCGCTACTACTGCTCCTTACGGCTCAGTCTTACGATCTTTACCTGACTTAGCCGACCTGCCGCATCCTGCGGGCAGACAATAAAAGGAATACACTGATGGCCAATGGCACAGTAAAATGGTTCAACTCCACTAAAGGCTTCGGCTTTATCGCGCCCGAAGGCGGCAGCAAAGACGTGTTCGTGCACATCTCCGCCGTTGAGCAAGCAGGCCTGACAGGTCTGTCCGATGATCAGAAAGTTACTTTCGACATCGAAGCCGGCCGTGACGGTCGCGAATCTGCGACAAACATCGCACTGGCATAAGCCAGCCTGCTCCCTAGGGGGGCGGAGTGCAGAGATTTGGAAGGGGCGCGGCTGCGGAGGCTGCGCCCCTTTCGCATGGGTTGTGCTACAGCGGTCGGCGCACACACATCGTTGGGTTTTTTGGGAAGCAGGACCAGAACCGCACATGTGCCGCCCCCTTTGGCAGTGCGCGCCAAAGCATGTACCCAGATAAGATCTATATGTTTCCAATGGTTGTGTCCTAATGGCCTCAAAAAAGTGCGAACTAGGTGCGCTGCCTTGTGCGACGAATTGTCCAGTGTAATAGAGATGGCGAAATATTCCGCTGCTGCCAGACAAACCCCAAAGAGACTACGATGGAAATGAACCCGATTTTGCTGGACGCGCTGCGTGCGGCACACCTAACCCTTTTCGCAGCTGGCATGGGTACGGTTCTCTTCCATGACTATCTTACGTTTCGCGGTCTGCGCATGCCGATCTGTGAAGGTGATATCAAATCTATCGAGCAACTGCATGCGTGGATCTTCTGGGCATTCATGGGGCTCTGGGCAACTGGCCTTGTGCTGATTTATGTGCGCACCGGGTTTGATCTATCCGCCTTCTCGCCGAAGCTCTGGATGAAAGTATCTTTGATGGTGCTGATGACACTCAACGGCACCATCATCCGCGCGCTGGTTCTGCCGCTGCTGAGGCGTAACATCGGCCGCTCGATGTCCAGCCTTCCACGCCGCGATTTAGCGGTCGCGTCCCAAGTTGCGATCTTCTCCATGTTCGGCTGGTCGTCGGGCCTTTTTTTGGGTTCCAGCACGTACCTTAAAACCGCTCCGTGGGATGTACTGCTCCCTGCTGCCGCGATCTGGTTTGGAATCTGTACAATCGGGGGGCAGCTAGCAGTGTTGTTTATCCGCGCTTTGACCAAGGGCGAGATTTCAGGTGCGGGTGCGTCAGGCGCCTGAAGGCTGGTGTGCGTTTACATGTTGTCGCTGACAACATTGTGACAGATGTTTTGTGGCTACCTTCAATTGCCTGAACTAGGTTCCCTCATGTCCATAAAGGGAGCAGCACATGCGTTTAACACTAACAGCAGCAGCACTAACACTGGCCGCAATGTCTGTATCGGCAGGACCAATCAGCTTTTCGAGCGGTTGGAGTGAGCAGCGTCTGTCGCTGTTTAGCTCAAATGACTATAGCTTTGGGAAGAATCTTAGCCTCGTCTCGGATGGCTCGGTTTCCATTGCATGGACACGTGTGGGACAGGCCGATTGGGGCGCATCGGGTGCGTCATGGCGCTGGTCCGTCGATCAATCGGTTCTGGCAACAAATCTTGCACGCAAGGGCGGCGATGACCGCAATATTTCCTTGTACTTCGTCTTTGTCCCAGAAGCGGTCGCGCCCAGCTTGCAGGGGAAAAATATACGCAGTCTCTTGGGCAATAAAGATGTGCGGATCATTCAATATGCATGGGGCGGCAACGCCAAGCGGGGGCAGGTTATCAAGTCGCCCTACGGACCAAGGGGGCAGGGCGTGACAATTGCGCTCAGGCAGGCTGGAACGGGATCGCATGGCGAAAAGGTGGACTTGGCGGCCGATTACGCCCGTGCGTTCGGGGGTGCCAAAGGCGCGCTTGTGGGTTTGGCTGTGTCCGGCGACAGTGACGACACCAAAAGCGTGATCCGTGCGTCGATTGGAAGCCTTTCGCTGCGATAGTTGGTTCGGTATTCCTTATTTCCCGTTTCCGCAGAGGGGACATGGTCTGAACAGGCTACCACCCCTTGACCCCATACCCTCTACACCCTAACAGACACCATCGGCACAGCCCCAGATTCGTCTGGGGCTTCGTTGTTGTTTTGTAGGTGCGCATGAATGCACACCCTACGGACAAACGGTAGGGTGTGCATTCATGCGCACCGGACCACACAAACTCTGGGACCTTCGGGGCCCTCTAACCACAGCGGACCTACGGGGCCGCATACAAGCAAAACGGAAGACAGAGAACATGGCACTCAAGTCGTACAAACCGACGACGCCAGGCCAGCGTGGGCTGGTACTGATTGACCGTTCGGAGCTTTGGAAAGGTCGCCCTGTCAAGGCCCTCACTGAGGGACTTAGCAAGCACGGCGGACGGAACAACACCGGACGGATTACAATGCGTCGCAAGGGTGGTGGTGCAAAGCGCCTCTACCGTATCGTCGATTTCAAGCGTAACAAACTGGACGTCACCGCGACGATCATGCGCATTGAATATGACCCGAACCGGACTGCGTTTATCGCACTCGTGAAATATGAAGACGGCGAGCAGGCCTATATCCTTGCTCCTCAGCGTATCGCCGTTGGTGATCAGGTCGTGGCATCCGCCAAGGCAGACATCAAGCCCGGCAACGCGATGCCATTCTCCGGCATGCCAATCGGTACCATCATCCACAACATCGAGATGAAGCCAGGCAAAGGCGGCCAGATCGCCCGTGCTGCCGGGACTTATGCTCAGTTCGTTGGTCGTGATGGTGGCTACGCCCAGATCCGCCTGTCTTCGGGTGAACTGCGCTTGGTACGTCAGGAATGCATGGCCACCGTTGGTGCCGTGTCCAACCCCGACAATTCGAACCAGAACTACGGTAAAGCAGGCCGCATGCGTCACAAGGGCATCCGCCCGAGTGTTCGTGGTGTTGTCATGAACCCGATCGACCACCCGCACGGTGGTGGTGAAGGCCGTACATCCGGTGGTCGTCACCCGGTTACCCCATGGGGCAAACCAACCAAGGGTGCCAAGACACGTAACAAGAAAAAAGCGTCAAGCAGCCTGATTATCCGGTCGCGCCACGCCAAGAAAAAGGGGCGTTAATATATGTCTCGTTCAGTATGGAAAGGTCCTTTTGTTGACTCTTATGTCCTCAAAAAGGCCGAAGCCTCCCGCGAGAGCGGTCGTAACGAAGTGATCAAGATCTGGTCGCGCCGTTCCACGATCCTCCCACAGTTTGTTGGCCTGACGTTCGGCGTCTACAACGGTCACAAGCACATCCCAGTAAACATCAGCGAAGAGATGATTGGTCAGAAGTTTGGTGAGTATTCACCAACCCGGACCTATTATGGTCACGCAGCTGATAAAAAAGCGAAGCGGAAATAAGCCATGAGCAAGGATAAAAATCCCCGCCGCGTGGCAGACAACGAGGCCCGCGCAAAACTGCGCATGCTGAAGACGTCTCCGCAGAAACTTAACCTCGTTGCCGCAATGATCCGCGGCAAGAAGGTCGACCGTGCTTTGACGGACCTGACTTTCTCCAAAAAACGTATCGCGATCGACGTGAAGAAATGCCTTCAGTCTGCGATTGCCAATGGCGAGAACAACCACAACCTCGACGTGGACGAGCTGATCGTGGCAGAAGCCTATGTCGGCAAGAACATGACACTCAAGCGTGGTCGTCCACGTGCGCGTGGCCGTTTCGGCAAGATCATGAAGCCGTTTGCGGAAATCACCATCGTCGTGCGTCAGGTTGAGGAGCAAGCATAATGGGTAATAAAGTCAATCCAATCGGCATGCGCCTTCAGGTTAACCGTACATGGGACAGCCGCTGGTATGCCGACACGAAGGATTACGGCGATCTTCTGCTGGAAGACCTCGCAATCCGTGCCTTCATCAAGAAAGAGTGCCATCAGGCGGGTATTTCCCGTGTGATCATCGAGCGTCCGCACAAAAAGTGCCGCGTCACGATCCACACAGCACGCCCCGGTGTCATCATCGGCAAGAAAGGTGCAGACATCGAAGGTCTGCGCAAAAAGCTGGCCCAGTTCACAGACAGCGAACTGCACCTCAACATCGTTGAAGTGCGCAAGCCTGAACTGGACGCAGCCCTTGTGGGTGAGAGCATTGCACAGCAGCTTGAGCGCCGTGTGTCCTTCCGTCGTGCGATGAAGCGCGCGGTACAGAACGCCATGCGTATGGGTGCCCTTGGTATTCGTGTGAACCTCGCAGGCCGTCTCGGCGGTGCCGAGATTGCGCGTACCGAATGGTACCGTGAAGGTCGCGTGCCGCTGCACACACTGCGTGCGGACATCGATTATGCACATGTTGAAGCTGCGACTGCCTATGGCATCATCGGCATCAAGACGTGGATCTTCAAAGGCGAGATCATGGAACATGATCCAGCTGCCCGTGACCGCAAGGCACAAGAAATGCAAGACGGCCCAGCACCTCGCGGTGCCGGCGGTCGGCGTTAAGGAGTAGATAGATGCTACAGCCAAAACGTACGAAATTCCGTAAGCAGTTCAAAGGCTCTATCAAGGGTCTTGCGAAGGGCGGGTCTGACCTGAACTTCGGCACCTACGGTCTCAAAGCAATCGAGCCTGAGCGTGTAACAGCGCGCCAGATCGAAGCTGCACGTCGTGCCATGACGCGTCACATGAAGCGTCAAGGCCGTGTCTGGATCCGTATTTTTCCAGACGTACCTGTCACCTCCAAGCCCGTTGAAGTACGGATGGGTAAAGGTAAAGGTTCCGTGGATTTCTGGGCAGCCAAGGTCAAACCCGGCCGTGTGATGTTCGAAATCGACGGCGTCAACGACGACATCGCACGCGAAGCCCTGCGCCTCGCCGCAATGAAGCTGCCGATCAAGACACGGGTCGTGGTCCGCGAGGATTGGTAAGCGGTGCGCATAAATGCGCACCCTACGTAGGGTGCGCACTTGCTGCGCACCTTCGCTGACCAAGATATAGAGATTAGGAAGCCCCCGCTGTGATACACGGCGGGGGCTTTTTAAATTTTCCAGAACTTATTGTCTAATTTGATTGCCAAATGGTTTTAATTTTCGGCGAACACCTTCAGGCTCAAAATGCTTGTATTTGCCCTTCGAGTAGTAACCTCCATCGAGAGCCAGGCCTGCTTTAATGATTTCAGCACCAATATCTGTGCCGTCCGGCAAATAGCAGGTGCCGATGAGTCTGTCGTAAGAGGTCTCACCTGTCAGTTCCACTCGAACTGAATGTCCCTTGCAGATTCTTATCAATTCCCACTTTGACTTTTGCCCCCAAGGGCGATCCAGCTCCGGCGCATCAATTCCTGCGAGGCGGACCTTAGTCTTACTTACAATAATTGTGTCTCCATCAATAACGTAAGCTCTCCCGCGCAATTCCCTCGATGATGGAATCGGGGGTGGGGGGGCATGAGTGGCTTTTGGTTGGTGCGCTTTAGGCTGCGTGGCTTGAGCTGTCGCAGCTTTGGGTTGGCTGGCGACCCTTCTGCGTTCTTTAGAAACGGCATTAAAATTTGTTGCGCTGTCACTGCCCCCATCTGCAAATCCATAGAGTATAAGTACAGCAGCAATGAAAATTCCAATAAACAACAATAATTCCAAAGATCACACCATAACAATCAAAGCTTTGTGAGATTACCTAAATAGTCACAACGAGAAAAGGCGGGCATGTATTTCCATTGGGGAGATTTCCTCTTAGGCTCATCTGCGTGCTGATTTAACGCTGTGAATCCGAGGACCACTCCATGAAACACGTTCCCAAACCCACCACCGACGAAGACCTTATCAAAGAGTTCCTCAACAAGGGTGGCTCCATAAAGAAGGGCAAGACCAAGCCGATGCCTGCCGATCTGGGGCTGTCCAACAACCAGTGGGGCAACAAGATGACCAAGGAGGAGAAGGCCTTGGTCAAGGAGCAAGAAGCGGCGCGGGCGCAGGCGAAGTCAAAGCGCGGCTGACTGTCTTCACCTGTCTTGCGTTCGGCCCGATCCTGCAGCAACATGTTGATATTCAATTAACAGGATTTACCATGAGCGCTATTCTCACTGAAAAACTCACCGGACCCGCCGCATGGGTCGCCTCTGACTTTCAGGGTGATGACAGTTGGATACATCACGTTTCGCCCGAAGATATTGCCGAGATTGATGCCGCGCTGGCAGGCGTTTGTGAAATGGGGCTTCGGTTCCCGAAGTTCTCCAAAGATGATTTCCCTTTGAACGGGTTTCAGGCGCGCTTTGCTGATTTCACCAAGGAATTAGAGGAGGGGCGGGGGTTTCTTCTTTTGCGCGGTCTTCCGGTTGAGCGGTATAGCCAAGAGCAGATCAATATCCTGACCTATGGCATCGGCCTGCATCTGGGAGAGCCGGTGGGCCAGAACCCCAAGGGCGATTTGTTGGGCAATGTGATGGCCGTTGGCGACCCGACCAAAAAGGAAACCCGTGTCTTCGAGACCAATCTTTATCTGCCCTATCACACCGACCCGTCCGATGTGGTCGGCCTCATGTGCCAGCGCCCTGCGAAGCGCGGCGGGCTGAGCAGTCTGGTCAGCGTGGCGTCGATATATAACGAAATTCTTGAAAACCACCGCGCGCTTCTGGGCCTGTTTTACAAGCAGTACTACTATGCGCATCTGGGTGAAGGGACGCCAAAGCTCTCCTCGCTGTTCTCGTACAACGAGGGCAAGCTAAGCTGTCGCTACCTGCGCCAGTATATTGAGCTGGGGCATGAAGTGATGGGCCTGCCGCTGTCGGCGGTAGAGATCGAAGCGCTGGATACCTTTGACGCTATTATGCATGATCCCAAATTGCGGATGGACATGATGCTAAAGCCAGGTGACCTGCAACTGGCCAATAACTATGCCGTACTGCACTCGCGCACAGATTTCGAGGATCATGCCGAAGAGGAAAAGCGCCGCAAAATGCTACGCTTGTGGCTCAAAATGCCCAATGCGCGCAAACCCGGGTCTGAATTTCCGGGCCGTAACGGATTTCCCGTGCCTGCATCGGTTTTCGCCTGACAGGTCAGCCCCAGCTATAATTGAACGATACCGAGATGCGGTCCTCTTCGGACATGTTCATGGGCACCTCGTGGCGAATGAAGCTCTCCCACAGCAGCACATCACCAACAGCGGGGGCCACATAGGCAAAGGTGCGCAGCTCTTCACGCGCGTCTTTGCGGCGGGCTGGGGCGGCCATCATCATCGGCAAACGCGGGTCTTCGAATTTGATCGCACTGGCCCCTTCTGGCATCGCCACATAGGTCGTGCCACTGATGACTGAATGCGGATGGATATGACCCGAATGGGTGCCACCTTCGGGCAGGATGTTGATCCAGATATCCTCCAGCTTCAATTCGCGCCCGTCCAGATTAAGCTCCAGATCCTCGGCAAAGGCTGCCACATGCGCATCAATCGCCTTGATCACATCGGCAAAGATCGGAAACCGCCAGCCGAGATCGGTCAGCGAGGCATAGGAGGTATACCCCGGATAGCCGTTCTCCTCACACCATTCCTGCCCCGCCTCGTCATCCTCGGCGATGGAATAGCATGACGCCTCCAATTCGGCGGGGTTAACATTGCCAAGCGGTGCTTGGTACAGGCGGGTCACAAAGAGGGATTTGATATGGGTCATTTCGGGACTATACGTCGGCCCGTTAGGTCATACCATATTGCAAATGCGCTTAGGTCCGCTCAAGCAAATCCGTATAGACGCTATCATCCGGTATTCGTATATCGGTGGGAACCAAATTTTGCCCGCCGCCCACGCGGACCATCAAGGTTTCACCAAAGAAGACATCGGCACCGGTGCCGTCCTCCCAAGCGGAAATGACCAAGTCATCGGGGAGATTTGGCAAATCCTGTTCGTCACGATAGTCAATAAACAAGGCGTCTTGTGTGCGGTCAAAATCTGTAATTAGAGGCGCAGTATAGTTATTAAAGTTATTGTTCACGATCCCGAAAGTATCGCGCCCTTCGCCGCCTGTTAGAATGTTATTATGGCTTGAAACGATCACATCATCCCCCAATCCGCCATTCACCACATTCGGCTCCAGAATACGGTAGGTCTGATCGTCAGATGCGCGGTATTCGATATCTCTGGACCCAATGACTGCAATGGTATCGTTGCCTTCGCCTCCAAAAAGTGCGTCCGGCCCAGTGTTGCGGTTGGCTGCTTCCGAGAAGTAGTCATCCCCCGGGCCACCATAAATCGTTTCTGCAACATCTGAGGTTCGGAAGACGTCATCACCTTCATCGCCGCTAATCCGTGCGCCGTTGCTTCGGACATAGGCGAAGTCATCCCCACCTCCGAGTTCGACCCTGAGAGAGTCGGGAATATCATCATCGGTCGCAATCAGCGTATCATTTCCGCCGGCACCAAAGATATCTTGATAACCGAGATATGACAGCTCTTCACCACGCTCAACCTCGCCGGGTAGATTAATGTCATCCAGCGTGATGCCATCGGCGTATCCCAATGCAATACTGGTGCTGGCCGCAGGCGCGTCGCCGACTGGCGCAAATGTCATGTTTAAGGTGGTCAGCCCGTCCTCGTCCCGCGACAGCGCAGCGGTTTCAAGTATCGGGTTGGTGGGCGAGCCACTGGCCGTAATGGTTAATCTTTCGGTGCCGGGGGTGAAGTCAGTGATGAAGACATTGGTATCCTCACTTGTATGTGGCTCAAACTCGGGCGCGTCAGGGTCAAAGCGGGGAAAGATCAACTCCACACGAAACGTATCATCGCCGTCTCCACCGCTCAGGATTTTGGTTATGCCGCCCCGCTCAATCGCGCCCGCTTCGTTTCGGACATGAAGAAAATCCTGACCCGCCTCACCAAAAAGGCTGACGGTCCCTTCTTCGACGTGACCGCGGTCTGAAAACAACTTATCATTGCCGTCGCCCCCATAGGCCGCGCTGTCAAATTCGGTCTGGCCCACATCGGCTCCAAAGAAGCTACTGATGCCCAGTTCGTCATTTCCTGCATTCCCGAACAAGGTGCTACGGGTGGATCCGCTCAGAATATCATCTCCCTGACCGCCACTGAGAAATGTCCCTGAGGTGACAAAAGCATACCCGCGATCATCGCCATCTCCGAGGGTTGCGTTGATGGTCGGGTTTTCGTCCTGCACCCTAACGGTATCGTTTCCATCAGTGCCAACATTGATGAGGGGTGGAGCCTCAACGTCAGGCGGCTCAGGACGCTTCTCCTCTGCCTCCACATCATCGCTTCCACTCGAAAATGCGGTCAAAAGCCCGACACCCATCAAAAGTGCCAAAATTCCCAGTTCCATTAATGATCTCCTGCCGAAATTACACCCTAAGGTTGCCCCCCCTGTTGAGTGGTCAACCGTTCATTTGATAACTCACTGATAAAATTCCAAATTGTGCTGAAATGACGGGTCATCAATGCGGATTGTCGATCATATGGAATCAGAGCGCTAACATCACCATGATTGTTCTCAAATCCTCTCCGAAGTTGTATTCCATTGGTCTCCACAGCCGCGCGGAGACCAAGCATCACAGCAGACGGTACGGCCCGCGCGTGCCGCATAAGGTAGAACCCTCGTATTCCTACGCCTTTGGGGTTGCGCTGCAAGGGCTTTGGGCCTAAACGGCACCTTCATCATGAACTCCATCAGAATCATGGTCACCCTCTTGGGGCCTACTGGTGATGTTGAAAGGAAATGGCATGATCGCCAAAGAACTGCACGACAAGACGCCGGACCAGCTCCGTGACGAGCTTGTGAACCTGAAAAAAGAAGCGTTCAACCTGCGTTTCCAGCAAGCCACCGGCCAGCTGGAAAACCCTGCACGCCTGCGCGCCGTCAAACGCGACGTGGCCCGTGTGAAAACAGTGTTGACCCAAAAAGCGGCATCTGCCGCAACAGACGCGTAAGAGGAGCCTAGACCTATGCCAAAGCGTATCCTGACAGGCACCGTAACCTCGGACGCCAACGAACAGACAGTCACCGTATCCGTAGAGCGCCGCTTTACGCACCCGGTTCTGAAAAAGACCATTCGTAAGTCCAAAAAATATCGGGCGCACGATGAAAACAACACGTTCAAAGTGGGCCAGCAGGTTCGCATCATTGAATGTGCACCACGTTCCAAAACCAAACGTTGGGAAGTGATCACTGCGGAAGCATGATCCTTTACGCATCGGCCCTCACGGTCCGGTGCGTTATCCATTCCGGATAGCAATATAATCGAAACCCTAGGGATCAGGCACGCATCGCCCCCTACAGGTCGGGAGAAACCAAATGATCCAGATGCAGACCAACCTGGATGTTGCTGACAACAGTGGCGCACGCCGCGTTCAGTGCATCAAGGTCCTGGGTGGTTCCAAGCGTAAATACGCATCCGTAGGCGACATCATTGTCGTCTCGGTCAAGGAAGCCATTCCACGCGGCCGTGTAAAGAAGGGTGACGTCCGTAAGGCCGTCGTCGTTCGCACCGCAAAAGAAGTACGTCGTGACGATGGCACAGCCATCCGCTTTGACCGCAACGCTGCTGTCATCCTGAACAACAACAACGAGCCCGTCGGCACCCGTATCTTCGGGCCGGTTGTTCGTGAGTTGCGCGGCAAGAACTTCATGAAAATCATCTCACTCGCTCCGGAGGTGCTGTAACCATGGCTGCTAAGCTGAGAAAAGGCGACAAGGTCGTCGTACTGGCCGGCAAGGACAAGGGTAAAGAGGGTACAATCTCTTCCGTTGATCCAAAGTCGGGCAAGTGCATCGTGGATGGCATCAATATGGCAATCCGCGCCACACGCCAGTCGCAGGAATCGCAAGGCGGTCGTATCCCAAAAGCGATGCCGATCGACCTGAGCAACCTCGCGCTCAAAGATGCCAACGGTAAGGCAACACGCGTTGGTTTTAAAATGGACGGCGACAAGAAAGTGCGCTTTGCCAAGACAACAGGGGACGTGATCTAATGCTTGACGATGCAAAATACACACCCCGCCTCAAGGCCGACTACAAGGACCGCATCCGTGCAGCCCTGAAAGAAGAGTTCGGCTATACCAACGACATGCAGATCCCGCGTCTGGACAAGATCGTCCTGAACATCGGTTGTGGCGCAGAAGCTGTACGTGACAGCAAGAAAGCCAAATCCGCTCAGGAAGACCTGACAGCGATCGCAGGCCAGAAGGCACTCACCACAATCGCCAAGAAATCCATCGCTGGTTTCCGCGTTCGTGAGGAAATGCCGCTGGGTGCGAAAGTGACCCTTCGTGGTGACCGCATGTATGAATTCCTTGATCGTCTGATCACGATTGCACTGCCCCGCGTCCGCGACTTTCGCGGCGTGAAAGGCACTTCTTTTGATGGCCGCGGCAACTATGCCATGGGTATGAAAGAGCACATCGTGTTCCCCGAAATCGACTTCGACAAAGTCGACGAGACTTGGGGTATGGACATCATCATCGCCACCACGGCGAAAACCGATGCCGAAGCGAAAGCCATGTTGAAGCTGTTCAACATGCCGTTCAATTCGTAAGCGGGAAGGAAAAGATATGGCTAAGAAATCCATGATCGCACGCGAAAAGAAGCGTGAAGCATTGGTCAAGAAATATGCCGAAAAGCGTGCTGCGCTGAAGGCAATCATCAACGATGAGACAAAGCCGATGGAAGAGCGTTTTCGCGCGACCCTCGACTTGGCAAAGCTGCCGCGCAACTCTTCGGCTGTGCGTTTGCACAACCGTTGCCAGCTGACCGGTCGTCCGCATGCCTATTATCGTAAACTGAAAATCTCGCGTATCGCGCTTCGTGATCTCGGCTCCGCTGGCCAGATCCCGGGCATGGTCAAGTCGAGCTGGTAAGGAGCGCATCAGATGAACGATCCTATCGCAGATATGCTGACACGCATCCGCAACAGCCAACTTCGCGGCAAATCCACAGTCATGACCCCAGCTTCCAAGCTGCGTGCATGGGTACTGGATGTGCTGGCCGACGAAGGCTACATCCGTGGTTATGAGAAGATGACGGGCGCCGATGGCCACCCCGCCATCGAGATCAGCCTGAAGTACTACGAAGGCGAGCCCGTCATTCGTGAACTCAAGCGCATCTCCAAGCCCGGTCGCCGCGTTTATATGGGCGCACAAGACCTCCCATCCGTCCGTCAGGGCTTGGGTGTGTCGATTGTCTCCACCCCGCAGGGTGTGATGTCGGACGCAAGCGCACGCGCAGCCAACGTTGGCGGCGAAGTGCTCTGCACCGTATTCTAAGGAGAACTAGATGTCTCGTATTGGTAAGAAACCGGTCGATCTGCCCAGCGGTGTAACCGCTTCGGTCAGTGGCCAGACCATCGAAGTGAAGGGCCCCAAGGGGACCCGCAGCTTTAAAGCAACCGATGATGTGACGATGACTGTCGAAGAAAACGCAGTCACCGTGACGCCACGCGGCAAGTCCAAGCGCGCGCGCCAGCAGTGGGGCATGTCCCGCACCATGGTGGGTAACCTTGTGACTGGCGTGACCGATGGTTTCAAGAAAGAGCTTGAAATTCAGGGTGTTGGTTATCGCGCTGCCATGACCGGCAACGTATTGAAACTGAACCTCGGCCTGTCTCACGACGTGAACTTCATACCGCCAGAAGGTGTGACCGTTACGGCGCCAAAGCAGACCGAAATCGTTGTGGAAGGCATTGACGAACAACTTGTTGGTCAAGTCGCTGCGAACATCCGCGCATGGCGCAAGCCCGAGCCCTATAAGGGCAAAGGCATCCGCTATAAGGGTGAATTCGTCTTCCGCAAAGAAGGCAAGAAGAAGTAAGGAACGCAACAGATGGCAAACAGCAAAAGACAACTGTTCATCAAACGCCGCTTGCGCGTTCGGAACAAACTTCGTCGCACGAACCGTGGGCGCATGCGCCTCTCCGTGCACCGCTCCAACAAGAACATCAGCGTTCAGCTGATCGACGATGTGAACGGCGTAACAGTCGCATCCGCCTCGTCGCTTGAAAAAGGTTTTGACTCAGTAGGCAAAAACAACGTCGAAGTGGCCTCCAAAGTGGGCGCGGCAATTGCCGAGCGCGCAAAGAAGGCCGGCGTTGAAGCGGCCTATTTTGACCGCGGTGGTTTCCTCTTCCACGGTAAAGTTAAGGCTTTGGCCGACGCAGCCCGTGAAGGCGGTTTGAAGATCTAAGAACTGGGGTGCGCAGTGAATGCGCACCCTACCTACCACACTGTAGGGTGCGCTTCACTGTGCATCTTCGATGACCCGGGAGCTCCGCTCACCAAGGGTTGTGACAACAGGGCACGCGCCCGCAAGCTAAGGAGGCCGACATGGCCAGAGACGACAACCGCGGCGGTAATCGCCGTAACCAGCGCGAAGAAGCGCCCGAATTCGCTGACCGCTTGGTCGCCATCAACCGCGTTTCCAAAACCGTAAAAGGTGGTAAGCGTTTTGGTTTTGCAGCGCTCGTTGTTGTAGGTGACCAGAAAGGCCGCGTAGGCTTTGGCAAAGGTAAAGCGAAAGAGGTCCCTGAGGCCATCCGCAAAGCCACCGAGCAGGCCAAGCGCCAGATGATCCGCGTGCAACTGCGCGAAGGTCGTACGCTGCACCACGATATGTCCGGCCGTCACGGCGCAGGCAAAGTCATCATGCGCACCGCGCCAGAGGGTACAGGCATCATCGCCGGTGGTCCAATGCGTGCCGTGTTCGAGATGCTCGGCGTCAAAGACGTTGTGTCCAAATCTATCGGTTCGCAGAACCCCTACAACATGATCCGCGCCACCATGGACGGATTGAAAAAAGAACAGTCGCCCCGTTCTGTCGCACAGCGTCGCGGTAAGAAAGTGGCCGACATTCTGCCCAAGCGTGAAGATGCATCCGATTCTTCCGCTCAAGTGGCTGAGGAGGCATAAGCATGGCCAAGACAATCGTAATCAAGCAGGTAGGCTCCCCTATCCGCCGCCCCGCAAAACAGCGTGCTACGCTGGTAGGTCTGGGCCTGAACAAAATGCACCGTGTACGCGAGCTGGAAGACACTCCTTCCGTGCGCGGGATGATTAACAAGATCAGCCACATGGTCGAGATCATCGAAGAAAAAGGCTAGGTCGAACGACCAACCACTCTTCAAAGTACATCGAAACGCCCCGTAGTTATCTGCGGGGCGTTTTGCGTATTTTGGCTAAAACCCTACAATCTGACTGATTTCGCCACGGAATTCCCCTAATCCTGTGGTTTCAAAGCGGTTAAGCGTTACCTACCAGCCAATAATAGACCATGAGCCTCTCCAGATGACACACCCGACAACCCGTCTTGATGCGATCGACAGCGCCAGAGGGATCGGTATTATCCTCGTGGTGTTTGGGCATGCATGGCGGGGTGCTTTTGGGGCAGGTCTCATTCCGAACAACGCGGTTTTTGCGGCAATTGACGCGGGCATTTACGCTTTTCACATGCCCCTGTTCTTTTTTCTGTCTGGATTGCTGTTCCTCGAAACTCTCGGGAAATACAAGACAACGGCCTTACTCAAAGGCCGCGTCACGCGTCTGTTGTGGCCTATGGCGTTGTGGACGTGGGTGTTCTTCGGGTTCAAACTTTTGGGCGGTACTGCGGTAAACACGCCCGTCACACTCACCGACTTCCCCCTTGTGCCGCTCCCCCCGTATGAGCATTTGTGGTTTCTCTGGGCGCTGTTCCTGTGTCATTACTTTTTGATCCTGCTTTATGCACCTCTGCCTCGCTGGATACCGCAAAGATATTGGCGCATTGGGGCAGGGACCATTGGGCTGGTTTTGGCATATATGTTGCCCAATATCTCTGTTCCCTCCCTGATCTGGGGGCCAATGGTGGCCCACATGCCCTATTTCCTGATCGGGATCGCAATCGGTGGCAGCGACAACCTTAAACGGGGGGGCAAGTTTACTGCCGTCCTCGGGGCTTGCTTGTTTCTGGGGTACATAGGCCTGTTTATGGCGGGCCAGCCGCTGGGCAATCCCATGATCGGTTCTGCCTTACTATTGATTTTTGGATGGATGGCATGGCCGCATGTGGACAACGGGGGTGAGACCCGTGTTTTGCAGGGTCTTCTCTATTTGGGTAAAACATCGATGGTGATCTATCTGACCCATACGATATTCTCGGCTACACTGCGCATCGCAATGCTCAAAATTGAGATCGACAGTCTGTCATTTATCTTGCTCGCCACCACTTTGATTGGCTTGATTGCGCCGCTCTTGGTTCTGGCGGTCGCCCGCAGGCTTCGCCTTACGAAACTGTTGGGCTTCTGAGGGGGCAGACCCTCTTGCCTCATACCTCACCTTCGCCTATACGCGCGCAGTGGACGGAGCCCCGCCCACCAGAATCGTAACGCCGCGTCTACCCGCTCCCGTCGCTGGGGGGTATTTCCGGCAAAAGGAGAAGCGACATGAAACTGCACGAACTTTCCGACAATCCAGGCGCCACGAAACCACGCAAGCGCGTTGGCCGTGGTCCAGGCTCCGGCACCGGTAAAATGGGTGGCCGTGGTATCAAAGGTCAAAAATCCCGTTCGGGTGTGGCGATCAAAGGGTATGAAGGTGGCCAGATGCCCCTCTACCAACGTCTGCCAAAGCGTGGCTTTAACAAGCCGAACCGTAAATCCTACTCCGCGATCAATCTGGGCCTGATCCAGAAATTCGTCGACGCGGGCAAGCTCGACATCAAATCGGTCATCACCGAAGACGCGCTGGTCGCTTCCGGTGTGGTACGTCGCAAGCGCGATGGCATCCGCATCCTTGCAAAAGGCGACGTGACTGCAAAGCTGAACCTTGATGTGACAGGCGCGTCCAAGTCCGCCATTGAAGCTGTTGAAAAGGCAGGCGGGAGCCTGACTGTAAAAGCAGCGGCGGCCGTAGAAGCGTCCGAGTAAGCCTTCGGTCTTGTGAGCGGCGTGCAAGCCGCTTACATAGTGCTGTAAGTTTTCCAAACGCCGCCCGCCGGAAAACGGTTCGGGCGGCGTTTTTGTTCTAAAAAAGAGAGCCCTCACATGGTATCTGCCGTCGAGAATATGGCCGCAAACTCAAGCTGGTCCGCCTTTGGCAAGGCGACCGACCTGCGCCACCGCATCCTTTTCACGCTGGGTCTGCTAATCGTTTACCGTTTGGGGACGTTTATCCCCGTGCCCGGTATCGACGGCGCCGCATTGCGCGAGTTTATGGAGAGCGCGGGGCAGGGCATCGGCGGTATGGTGTCGATGTTTACCGGTGGTGCCTTGGGCCGCATGGGTATCTTTGCACTGGGGATCATGCCCTATATCTCGGCCTCGATCATCGTGCAGCTTTTGACCTCGATGGTGCCAGCGCTTGAACAGCTCAAAAAAGAGGGTGAGCAGGGGCGCAAGAAGATCAACCAATATACCCGCTGGGGTACTGTGGCATTGGCCACGGTGCAATCATACGGTCTGGCTGTATCACTGCAGGCAGGTGAAATTGCCGCCGATCCTGGCGCATTCTTCATTGTCTCTTGTATGATCACACTTGTGGGCGGCACCATGTTCCTGATGTGGCTGGGTGAGCAGATCACCGCACGCGGTATCGGCAATGGCATCTCGCTCATTATTTTTGTCGGCATCATTGCCGAAGTCCCTGCCGCCATTGCGCAGTTCTTTGCCTCGGGCCGTTCGGGTGCGATCAGCCCTGCCGTGATCGTTGGCGTTCTGGTTATGGTGATCGCTACCATTATGTTCGTCGTGTTTATGGAGCGTGCCTTGCGCAAGATCCATATCCAGTACCCGCGCCGTCAGGTCGGCATGAAGGTTTATGACGGTGGCTCCAGCCACTTGCCCGTCAAGGTCAATCCGTCGGGCGTTATCCCTGCGATCTTCGCAAGCTCGCTGCTACTCTTGCCGGTCACAATTAGCACCTTTTCGGGCAACTCGACGAACCCTGTTATGTCGTGGCTGTTGGCAAACTTTGGCCCTGGTCAGCCGCTCTATTTGTTGTTCTTCATCCTGATGATCGTTTTCTTTGCGTATTTCTATACGTTCAACGTTGCTTTCAAACCTGACGATGTCGCAGATAACCTCAAAAACCAGAACGGCTTTATCCCCGGTATCCGCCCAGGAAAAAAGACAGCGGAGTATCTTGAGTATGTGGTCAACCGCGTGCTTGTCCTTGGTTCAGGGTATTTGGCGGCAGTCTGCATACTTCCCGAGATCCTACGCGGTCAATTCGCGATTCCATTCTATTTTGGCGGTACATCCGTACTGATTGTGGTATCCGTGACCATGGACACAATCCAACAGGTGCAAAGCCACCTGCTGGCGCATCAATATGAAGGCCTGTTGGAGAAATCGCAGTTGCGCGGTAAATCTGGCAAAGGTCGCAAGAAACGGAGCCCTGCACGCAAATGAACATTATTCTTCTGGGGCCCCCCGGTGCGGGCAAAGGCACACAAGCACGTCATCTCGTCGAGACACGTAATATGGTTCAGCTCAGCACGGGCGACATGCTGCGCGAGGCAAAAGACAGTGGAACTGAGATGGGCAATATCGTCGCCGATGTCATGGCCCGCGGTGCGTTGGTAACAGACGAAATCGTTATTGGTCTTATTCGTGAAAAGCTCACCGACAAGTCGGAGCACGGGGGATATATCTTTGACGGCTTCCCGCGCACCTTGGCTCAGGCGGATGCGTTGGGTGCTTTGATGCAGGCCGAAGGGCAAACCCTCGATTCTGTTATCGAAATGCGGGTGGATGACGAGGCCCTCGTTGATCGTATTACCGCACGTTCCACCTGCGCTGGCTGCGGTGAGGTCTATAACGACAACACCAAGCCTATCCCCGCCGATGGTGTTTGTACTTCCTGCGGTGAGAAAAAAGAGTTCAAGCGTCGCGCAGATGACAACGAGGAAAGCCTCAAAACCCGTTTGATGGCGTATTACAAACAGACCTCCCCATTGATCGGCTATTATTACGCCAAGGAGATGCTGGGTTCTGTTGACGGTCTGGGTACGATGGAAGAAGTTCAAAAAAGCATTGCTGCCGTGCTGGATGCCTAAAGGCGTCATCGCTGGGGCCTTCTTTGCGGGGGTCTGGGGCGAAGTCTCGATAGAGCAGGCGCTGCAATTCGATCCAAAACCGCTTTTGCGCTGCGCTGAATGTCACGGCAGGGTGTTTGCCCACAAAGACTATGCCGATGGTGCGGCGGCGGCATTTGAATAGAAAGCGGCACATTCGGGATGCTCAACAAAGTCGACATTTGACGGTGTTCAAACACGACATCCCGATGCGATTGGGTGAGTGGTTTCACAGGCTTTGCTACATGGGGTTGACCGCCCCTGCTAACCCTCCTAAAAGCCGCTATCCCACACGGGAATCGCGGGGTCGCCCCCCGCTTAGAACACCTCGATATGACTTAGGCCCGTAGGTAAAATGCCTCGGGCTTACGTTGTGAAAAAAGGGTCCGGCATTACGGACCCGCAACGAAAAGGAATTGCACACGTGGCACGTATTGCCGGCGTAAACATCCCGACTGCAAAGCGGGTTCCAATCGCCCTCACATATATCACTGGTATCGGAAACTCCTCCGCAGAGAAAATCTGCGAAGCTGTTGGCATCGACATGACGCGCCGCGTCAACGAGCTGTCGGATACCGAAGTCGTAAAAATCCGCGAGCACATCGACGAAAACTACTCCGTCGAAGGTGATTTGCGTCGCGACACGCAGATGAACATCAAACGTCTGATGGATCTGGGTTGCTACCGTGGCCTGCGCCACCGTCGTAATCTTCCTGTGCGCGGCCAGCGTACACACACCAATGCACGCACCCGCAAAGGCCCCGCAAAGGCCATTGCTGGCAAGAAGAAATAAGGGAGGGCATAGATCATGGCACGCGATACAAAACGCACCAAGAAGAAGGTCTCCAAGAACATCGCCGCAGGTGTGGCGCATGTGAACTCTTCTTTCAACAACACAAAAATCCTCATCTCCGATGTGCAGGGCAACGCGATTTCGTGGTCCTCTGCTGGCACGATGGGCTTCAAAGGGTCGCGTAAATCAACGCCCTATGCCGCCCAGATGGCTGCTGAAGATGCAGGCAAAAAAGCACAGGACCACGGCGTGAAAACGCTCGAGGTTGAAGTGCAAGGCGCAGGTTCCGGTCGCGAGAGTGCATTGCGCGCTCTGGCCGCTGCTGGTTTCAACATCACATCCATCCGTGACGTGACACCAATGGCCCACAACGGCTGCCGCCCACCAAAGCGCCGCCGCGTCTAAGCGACGACTGTTCTACAGAGGGTTCGCGCACTTTTGCGCGGACCCTTGAAGCTATTTCTGAAACCTCGGGAGTTTGCTCCGGACGGACATACGGATGCGAACAAGAATGGAGGGACTAATGATCCACAAAAATTGGGCCGAACTCATCAAGCCAACACAGCTTGACGTAAAACCCGGCAACGATCCTGCGCGTCAGGCCACGGTGATTGCAGAACCGCTCGAGCGCGGCTTTGGCCTCACAATGGGCAACGCGCTGCGTCGTGTATTGATGAGCTCGCTTCAGGGCGCAGCCATCACATCTGTACAAATTGACAATGTTTTGCATGAATTTTCCAGCGTTGCTGGCGTTCGTGAAGACGTGACCGACATTATCCTGAACCTCAAGGGCGTTTCCATCCGCATGGAAGTCGAAGGGCCAAAGCGCCTGTCGATCTCAGCGAAAGGCCCCGGCGTTGTGACGGCTGGCGATATCAGCGAATCTGCTGGCATCGAAATCCTGAACCGCGACCATGTGATCTGCCACCTCGACGATGGTGCAGACATCTATATGGAGCTGATGGTCAACACTGGCAAAGGCTACGTCTCTGCTGACAAGAACAAGCCTGAAGACGCGCCAATCGGTCTTATTCCGATCGACGCGATCTACTCGCCTGTGAAAAAAGTCAGCTATGATGTGCAGCCGACCCGCGAGGGCCAAGTGCTGGACTATGACAAGCTGACAATGAAGGTTGAGACCGACGGCTCCCTGACGCCTGACGATGCCGTGGCATTTGCCGCACGCATTTTGCAGGATCAGCTGGGCATCTTCGTCAACTTCGACGAGCCTGAGTCTGCGTCCCGTCAGGACGATGATGATGGCCTTGAGTTCAACCCGCTTCTGCTCAAGAAAGTGGACGAGCTGGAACTGTCTGTACGCTCCGCCAACTGCCTGAAGAACGACAATATCGTGTATATTGGCGATCTGATCCAGAAGACCGAAGCTGAAATGCTGCGCACCCCGAACTTTGGCCGCAAGTCCTTGAACGAGATCAAGGAAGTGTTGTCAGGCATGGGTCTGCACCTTGGCATGGACGTTGAGGACTGGCCGCCGGACAACATCGAAGATCTGGCCAAGAAGTTCGAAGACAACTTTTAAGGTGCGCCCATAGGGCACACCCTACGTAGGGTGCGCATTCATTGCGCACCTTACCCACGACCCGGGCAAAACCGCCCCAAGGAGAGTTGGCGCTACGCACGCCAGCCAGACAAAGTAAAACCGCCCGTAGAGGGCATATCTATTGGAGAACTAAAATGCGTCACGCACGTGGATACCGCCGTCTTAATCGCACACATGAGCACCGCAAGGCGCTTTGGGCCAACATGGCCGGCTCGCTGATCGAGCATGAGCAGATCAAGACAACATTGCCGAAAGCAAAAGAATTGCGCCCGATCATCGAAAAGATGATCACGCTTGCCAAGCGCGGCGACCTGCACGCGCGCCGTCAGGCCCGTGCGCGCCTCAAAGAAGACCAGTATGTCACAAAATTGTTCGACATCCTCGGCCCCCGCTACAAAGACCGCCAGGGTGGTTACGTGCGCGTGCTGAAAGCGGGTTTCCGCTATGGTGACATGGCGCCCATGGCGATCATCGAATTCGTAGACCGCGACCGTGATGCCAAAGGCGCCGCAGACAAAGCCCGCGTAGCAGCAGAAGACGCCGCAGAATAAAATTTCTCATCTTGATGAGGCGACAGGCCCTGCCATTTGGTGGGGCCTTTTGTTGTTTGCGGAGCACTAGAGTATTTTTGGCCGTGAAAGACAGAGCGGTTGCATGATACGCGGCGCGTGCGCATATCTTGGGTCATGAAGTACATTGCCTTGATATTCGCGCTGATCGCCACGCCACTAGTGGCACAGCAGGTCCCGCAATCCGCCGCTCAAATGCAGCTGAGTTTCGTTCCTGTGGTTAAACAGGCCGCGCCCGCCGTGGTGAACATCTATGCGCAGGTTGTGCGCGAAGTGCAGCGGACGCCGCTTCAGGCTGATCCGTTTTTTGAGCGGTTGTTTCGAGATCCGTTCGCTGACCCCAAGCCGCGTGTGCAAAACTCTCTGGGGTCTGGTGTAATTTTGTCTGCTGATGGGATTGTAGTGAGCAACTACCACGTTGTTGGCATGGCGACCGACATCCGCGTGGTGCTGAACGATCGACGCGAATTCTCGGCCCGCGTTTTGCTTGGGGATGAGGAGAGCGATCTGGCGATTCTGAAGATCGACACACCTGATGCGCTACCATTTCTGGACCTGCGCGCCAGTGACAGCGTGGAGGTTGGTGAGCTGGCACTTGCGATTGGCAACCCGTTCGGTGTGGGGCAGACTGTGAGCAGTGGTATTGTTTCGGGGCTTGCGCGCTCTGGCGGATCTGGTGGGCGCGGACGTGGCTATTTCATCCAGACCGACGCGCCAATCAACCCAGGCAATTCAGGTGGCGCGCTTGTAGACATGGCTGGGCGGTTGATTGGCGTGAATACATCGATTCTGACACGCTCTGGCGGCTCTAACGGGATCGGCTTTGCCATTCCTGCCGATCTGGTTGCCGCGTTCATGGCACAAGCCGAGGCAGGCCTCAGCGGGTTTGAACAGCCTTGGGCGGGGATTAGCGGTCAGCCATTGGATACCGAAATGGCAGCGACGCTCGGTTTTGACCGTTCGGGCGGGATTATCGTTTCGGGGCTGCATCCTGTCAGCCCGTTTTTGCAGGCTGGTCTGGATGTGGGCGATGTCATCCTGACGGTTGGGGGGCAGACGGTAAACACCCCGTCCGAGATGATCTACCGCATGAGCGTTGCAGGGCTTGAAGCGAAAGTGGATGTCGTGTTCAGCCGCGCGGGGGAGGAGCAGCGCACGCAGGTAGCTCTGATTGCCGCACCCGAAGATCCGCCGCGCGACCAGATCACACTGGGCGCGCGCAGCCTGTTGCCGGAACTGACGCTTGCGAGGATAAACCCCGCTGTGCTGGCTGAACTAAACCTGCCGCTGGAGGCTTCTGGCGTGGCTGTGATGCGGGCAGGCCCTTATGCAAGCCGCACAGGCTTGCGGGACGGCGATGTGATTGTAGCGCTCAATGGCGTGGCCATGTCCCACCCTGACGAGGCGGCAAAGCTGTTGTCGGGTGCTGTGAGGCGCATTGATTTGGTGGTGCAGCGCGGCGCGCAGCGCATTTCAATCCGGTTCAGGGGGTAGGCCATGGCGGATCTCTTTGGGGCAGCTCCGATCATACAGAGCGGCAATCGCCCGCTGGCTGACCGCTTGCGCCCCAAAACGCTGGCCGAGGTGATTGGCCAGTCCCAAGTGCTGGGCCCTGATGCACCGCTGAGCGTGATGCTTGAGGCGGGGACGCTAGGGTCGTTGATATTTTGGGGGCCGCCCGGTGTGGGCAAAACGACCATCGCGCGATTGCTCGCTAATGAATCCGATCTGCATTTTGTCCAGATCAGTGCCATTTTTAGCGGTGTACCAGAGTTGCGCCGTGTGTTTGATGGGGCAAAGATCAGACGGCAAAATGGTCAGGGCACGCTGTTGTTCGTCGATGAAATCCACCGTTTTAACAAGGCGCAGCAAGATGGATTCCTGCCTCACATGGAGGATGGCACAATCCTTTTGGTCGGGGCCACCACCGAGAACCCCAGTTTCGAATTGAACCGCGCAGTGCTGAGCCGTGCGCAGGTCATGGTGCTGGAGCGATTGGACACAGGCGACCTTGAGAAACTCGTCGCCCGTGCAGAAGAAGAACTGGGCGTTAAACTGCCGCTGGTTCCCCAAGCGCGTCAGGCACTGCTGGATATGGCTGACGGTGACGGGCGTGCGCTGCTGAACCTGATCGAGCAGATCGCCGCATGGAAAGCAGACGCGCCCTTGGACACTGCTGCCCTTGGCAAGCGCCTGAGCAAGCGTGCTGCGCAATATGACAAGGGTGGGGATGAGCATTACAACCTAATCTCGGCTTTGCATAAATCTGTTCGCGGCAGTGATCCAGACGCGGCGTTGTATTGGTTTGCGAGGATGCTGGAAGGCGGTGAGGACCCCCGCTATCTGGCCCGGCGGATCGTACGTATGGCGGTAGAGGATATCGGGCTGGCCGATCCGCAGGCGCAGGCGGTCTGTCTACAGTGCTGGGACACGTACGAGCGGCTCGGCTCCCCCGAGGGGGAGCTGGCGCTGTCGCAGGCCGTGATCTATCTGGCGCTCGCGCCCAAAAGCAACGCCAACTATGTGGCCTACAAAGGTGCGCGCAATGCTGCCAAGGCGACGGGATCAGAGCCGCCGCCCAAACATATCCTTAACGGGGCAACTTCCATGATGAAAGATATGGGTTATGGCGCGGACTATGCCTATGATCATGATGCCGAGGACGGGTTTTCGGGTCAGAACTATTTTCCTGACGGGATGGAGCGGCCCGCCCTTTACCAGCCAGTCGAGCGTGGCTTTGAGCGGGATTTGAAGAAACGCTTGGAGTATTTCGCAAAGCTGCGGGCGCAGCGAGAGAGTTGACTCTGCTGTCTGCGCGCGCGATGGGAGCAGCATGATTTCAACTGTCTTCCTTGTTGCCTTGGGCGGTGCCATTGGTGCCGCGTGCCGTTTTTTGGTCGGGGTCTTTGTGATGCGGATTGCGGGCGTGGCCGAGTTTCCATTGGCCATTCTTTCGATCAACGTCATCGGTTCCTTCCTGATGGGGGTGTTCGTGGTTGCAGCCGCACACAAGGGGCTTACGCATCTCAGCCCCTTTGTGATGACAGGCGTTCTGGGTGGCTTTACCACGTTTTCGGCTTTCTCGCTTGAGGCTGTAACACTTATGGAGCGGGGGCAGATCACTGCGGCGGGTGCCTATGTTGCGCTGTCTGTCGGGCTGAGTATTGGGGGATTGATGTTAGGGCTATGGATCGCGAGAGGATTATTCGCATGAGCCGCGTACAAACACTGACCGTCGCAGAGGGTGACGGGGATCAACGACTGGACCGCTGGTTCAAGCGGGTGTTCCCGCATGTCCCCCAAGGGCGTATCGAGAAAATGTGCCGTAAGGGTGAAATCCGCGTGGATGGAGGCCGTGTAAAGGGCTCGACTCGTGTCGAGGCAGGCCAGCAAATTCGCATCCCGCCGCTGCCTACAGGCGAGGCACCACCGCCGCCCAAACGCACTACCGTGACAGATGCAGAGGCCAAGATGATCCGCGCGTGCGTGATTTACCGCGACGATCATGTGATCGCACTGAACAAGCCACCCGGATTGCCCGTTCAAGGCGGGTCAGGGCAGGGCGAGCGGCATGTTGATGCGCTGTCCGAGGCGTTGATGTTTGATCTGGAGGAAAAGCCGCGGCTTGTTCACCGGTTGGACAAAGACACATCTGGCGTGTTGTTGCTGGCGCGTACGCGTGAGGCCGCCAAGGCGCTGACTGCCAATTTCCGTCACCGTGAGACGCGCAAGATTTATTGGGCTGCTGTTGCTGGTGCGCCGCATCCGCGCAACGGCACCATCAAATTCGGTCTGGTCAAGGCAGGCGGTCACGGCCCGCGCGGTGAGGGCGAGAAGATGTATGCCGTTCATCCCCGCGATGTCGACGATACCGAAGGGGCCAAACGTGCGACCACCGATTACTCGGTGTTGGAGCAGGTTGGGACACGCGCATCATGGATGGCGCTGAGCCCTGTAACAGGCCGCACCCACCAGTTGCGCGTGCATATGGCCGAAATCGGACACCCCATCGTTGGTGATGGTAAATATGGTGGTTCCGGTCAGGATAATATGGGCGATGGTTGGGGCGCGCAGCTTGGGGGGGATATCTCCAAAAAACTGCATCTTCACGCGCGTAGCCTTTCCATTCAGCACCCTGTGACCAAGGCCACGCTCAATTTGGTGGCACCCCTTCCCGAACACATGCAGCGCACGTGGGATACATTCGCTTGGTATACAAAATTTGCACCTGATGATCCGTTCGGAGACGACTGGGGATGAGCGCGACACCGTTGCGATTGGTGATCTTTGACGTCGACGGCACGCTTGTGGACAGTCAGGCTGACATTCTAGGCGCTATGCGCCTCGCGTTTGAGGGCGAAGGCTTGCCTGTGCCGACCCGCAGCGCGACTTTGGGTGTTGTCGGCCTTTCACTCGATGTTCTGATGCCGCAGTTGGCGCCGCAGTCTGATGCCGCGACGCTTGCGCGGCTGGTTCAGGGCTACAAAGACGCGTATATGACGCTGCGTGCTGATAAAAGCAGCGGTGTCTCCTCTCCCTTCTATCCCGGTGCGCGGGCGGTACTGGATGCGCTGCATGCCCAACCTGACACCCTGCTGGGCGTCGCCACAGGCAAATCGCGGCGCGGGCTGGACAAGTTAATCGAGGGGCACGGGCTGGAGGGTATGTTTGTGACCCAGCAAGTTGCTGATTTCCACCCGTCCAAACCGCACCCTTCAATGTTGATGCAGGCGCTCAGCGATACAGGCGTAGCGCAGGCGGATGCGGTGATGGTGGGCGATACAAGTTTTGATATGGATATGGCGCAAGCGGCGGGCGTCACAGGGATCGGCGTCAGTTGGGGCTATCACGGCCGTGTCCGTCTGGATGCGGCCCACTACATGATCGACGCGTTTGATGCGTTGCCGCCGCTGCTACAAACGATCTGGAAAGGCTGAGACATGAGCGACTGGAAAGCAAAACGGTTCTGGAAAGAGACAAGTGTTGTCGATGCTCCCACTGGTTTCACGGTTGTACTGGATGGCCGTCCCGTCAAGACGCCCGCAAAACAGCCTCTGCACGTCCCGACACATGCCATGGCCGCTGCGATTGCAGATGAATGGGATGCGCAGGAGGGTGTAATAAATCCGCACAGCATGCCCGTAACAAAAACGGCGAATGCGGCAATCGACAAAGTGACTGTGCAGCATGCCGAAGTGGCAGATATGCTGGCCGCATACGGGGACAGTGATCTGTTATGCTACCGTGCCGATGCTCCAGAGGAACTGGTGATGCGACAGGCCGAGCATTGGGATCCTATGCTGGACTGGGCCGATACCGCGCTGGGTGTGCGCCTGTTGCCACGCACAGGCGTGATTCACGCGCCCCAGGACCCTGCCGCACTAGAGGTGCTGACAGGCAATACCCATGCGCTGGATGCGTTCGAGCTTGCAGCCTTTCATGATCTGGTCAGCTTGTCCGGCTCGCTTATTCTGGGGTTTGCTGCCACGCTGGACGCACGACCCGCTGCACAGCTATGGGATTTGTCGCGTCTGGACGAAAACTGGCAAGAAGAGCAATGGGGCGAAGATGAAGACGCCACCGCCCTTGCCGAGATCAAGCGCACAGCGTTTTTGCATGCGAAGTGGATGTTTGACCTCGCCCAGACGCGATAGCTGAAAAAACAGCGTTGACGAAAGGTCAATGGAAGCAGGCACAGCTATTATCCGTGCAGAGTACTTGACCTTCATGCGGGAATCCGCCCAAAGTAATCGCCACTATGCGGGGTCGACCCGTGCAGTATCACCACCGGCGTGCAAAGTGCCGGTACTATCCGCCCAAAAAAGCGGCGGAAAATCAGGAAGAGGTAAAAATGAAAAAATCTATTATTCTCGGCGCGCTCACAATTGCAGGCTTGTCTGCTGGTGCAGCGGCAGCCGGTACTCTTGACGATGTCAAAGCACGCGGCTCGTTGAACTGCGGTGTGACAACAGGTCTGGTGGGCTTTGCTGCCCCTGACGCAAACGGCGAATGGCAGGGTTTTGACGTTGCAGTCTGCCGTGCGGTAGCTGCTGCTGTTCTGGGCGATGCAACTGCTGTGGAATTCGTTCCAACAACAGGTAAAACCCGCTTTACTGCTCTGGCTTCTGGCGAGATCGACATGCTGGCGCGTAACACCACATGGACATTTTCCCGCGACGTCGATCTGAAGTTCGATTTTGTCGGCGTAAACTACTATGACGGCCAAGGCTTCATGGTCCCCAAAGAGCTGGGCGTGTCCTCGGCCAAAGATCTTGATGGTGCTACTGTCTGCATTCAGACCGGTACAACAACCGAACTGAACCTGGCAGACTTCTTCCGCGCCAACAACATCTCGTATGAGCCAGTGCCAATCGAGACAAACTCCGAAGCACAGCAGCAGTACCTTGCCGGTGCATGTGACGTCTACACAACAGACGCTTCCGGTCTGGCGGCAACACGCGCTACATTCGAAAACCCCGACCAGCACGCACTGCTGCCCGAAATCGTATCCAAAGAGCCACTCGGCCCGCTGGTCCGTCACGGTGACAGCGAGTGGGGCGATGTTGTTCGCTGGACTCTGAATGCACTGATCACAGCTGAAGAGCTGGGCGTGTCCTCCGCGAACGTAAGCGAGATGGCAACATCCACTACGAACCCCGAAGTCGCGCGTCTGCTCGGCACCGAAGGTACACTGGGTGAAATGCTGGGTCTGGACGCAGATTGGGCCAAGCGCGCTATTGAGACCCAGGGCAACTATGGCGAGATCTTTGCAAAGAACATCGGCGAAGAGACACCAATCGGTCTGGCGCGTGGTTTGAACGCACAGTGGACAGACGGCGGCCTGCTGTACTCTCCCCCATTCCGCTAAATAGCTGAGCCAGAGGGCGCGGGAATTCCCGCGCCCTTTGTGCAATTCGACCAGACGAAACGAACAGACGACCAAACTACTTACGACCAAATAAATGACCCGGTACTGACGTCAAAAGACGCGTGATAAATAACCGGGACACACGGGGATAAATTTCATGTCGACACTTTCGGACCCTCCAAAGGGCTCGTTCCAGCTGTCTATGCTGTTGAACGACACACGGTACAGGTCGCTGACATTGCAGGTCATCGCGGCCATCGCTCTGGCGCTGGCTCTTGCATATCTTTACTCAAATTTAGCGGCCAACTTGCGCGCGGCGGGTTTGAATATATCTTTTGCGTTCTTGGGCAGCCCTGCGGGCTATGACATTAACCAGACGCTGATTGAGTATGACAGCCAATCCTCAAACATGCGCGCGGCATTTGTCGGCATTATCAACACGCTCCTTGTGGCCTTCCTGGCCTGTATCACAGCTACGATATTTGGCGTCATTGCCGGTGTGCTGCGCCTCTCGAACAACTGGCTGGTTCGCAAGCTGATGGCCGTTTACGTCGAGATCTTCCGCAACATTCCAGTACTAATCTGGATCATTATTATTTTCACGATCATGACCGCCGTGATGCCCAGCCCGCGGGATTTCCGCGGGGACGATCCGGCATCGTCGATGTTGATGGATATGTTCGCCTTTACGAACCGTGGCGTTTACGTGCCTGGTCCATACTTTACCCGCGGATTTGGCGGGGCCGAGGGCAGTGGTTTGAATTGGTTACTGGTAATTGCAACGCTAGTTGGATCCTTCATCGCAACACGTTTCTTCACCAAACGGGCAAACGCCATTCAAGAAGCGACAGGCGTGCGCCCCAGCACACTATGGAGCAACCTTGCCATCTGGTTTGTGCCCATCATCGCTGTCTGCTTCATCCTTGGCCTGAGCTGGGAAATGCCTGCACTTAAGGGGTTTAACTTTAGTGGGGGTATCAAAATTGGTGGCCCCCTGATCGCGCTCTGGTTTGCTTTGTCTATCTATACAGGTGCCTTCATCGCCGAGAACGTGCGTGCGGGTATTCAGGCGGTGTCCAAAGGCCAGACCGAAGCGGCTGCTGCTCTTGGATTGCGCTCGGGTCGGATCATGAACCTTGTTGTGCTGCCACAGGCCCTTCGGGTGATTATTCCGCCGCTGATCTCGCAGTATCTGAATATTACCAAAAACTCGTCACTGGCTATTGCGGTCGGCTACGCAGATATCACCGCGACACTGGGGGGGATTACCCTGAACCAGACAGGGCGTGCGATTGAATGTGTGCTGTTGTTGATGGCGTTCTACCTCGTCATCTCGCTGACGATTTCAACAGTGATGAACGTCTACAACAACTCGATGAAGTTGAAGGAGCGCTAAGATGTCAGATACGCATGAAAAATCTGTCGCCTTTGTGCGGACCACAGATATCGAGCAACAACCAGCACCGTCCAACGCGGCAGGCCCTGTTAAATGGATACGGGATAATCTGTTCGCGACGTGGCCCAATGCCTTGCTAACGGTTGCGGCAATCTATGTGATTTACCTCATTATGGCGTCTACCCTGCCGTGGATCTGGGGCGGCGTCTGGACTACCTCGTCACTGGCGGAGTGTCGCGAGGTCTTGCAGGGCAGGTCAGCAGCCTGTTTTTCGGTGCTGACAGAACGGTGGAACCAACTGCTGTTCGGCTTTAAATATCCAAGCGAATCATACTGGCGCCCGACACTTGCACTGGTGCTGTTGGCGCCTGCCTTGGCGCCTGTGTTGTTCTTTGATCTGCCACGCAAGTTGCTGGTTATGACGCTGCTGTTTCCCTTCATCGCCTATTGGTTGATCTGGGGCGGGACGATCTGGATACCGATCTTTGCACTTGTTGGCTTTATCGTTGGCTATTTTGTCTATGCGCGTTTTGTTGCACAGAACTTTGCACTGGGTTTTTTCGGCGGTGTCATTGCCGCGATGGTCACTTGGTATATTGCCGGGTTTATCATCGGGGCGATTTCGCCTGAAACACCTATGCTTGAGCCAGTCCCCTCCCGTGATCTGGGGGGCTTTATGCTCAACCTTATGTTGGGTCTGACCTGCGTGTCGTTGTCTATTCCGTTGGGCATCGCGCTGGCCTTGGGGCGTCAAAGCTCGATGCCGCTGATCAAATGGATTTGTGTGATTTTCATCGAATTCATTCGTGGTGTTCCGTTGATCACCCTTTTGTTCGTGGCAAGTGTGATGCTGGCGTACTTCTTCCCGCCAGAAGCGACCGTTGACCTGTTCTTGCGCGTTGTCATCATGATCACCATGTTCTCGGCAGCCTATATTGCCGAGGTAATCCGCGGCGGTTTGGCTGCATTGCCGAAAGGCCAGTATGAGGCTGCCGATAGCCTCGGCCTTGATTACGCACAGGCGATGCGCCTTATTATCCTTCCACAAGCTCTCAAAATCTCGATCCCTGGGATTGTGAACATCGCAGTAGGTCTGTTCAAGGATACGGTGCTTGTTTCCGTTATCTCGATGTTCGACCTTCTTGGTATGATCCGTGGTCCTATTCTAGCCTCCACCGATTGGAACGGTGTGTATTGGGAGCTGTTGGGCTTTGCCTCGCTTCTGTTCTTCGTCGTTTGTTACGGCATTTCACAATATTCGCAGTGGCTGGAACGCCGTCTCGCGACAGATCATCGTTAAGGAGCCCGAAACATGGCCGATACAAAACTTAAAGTGTCCGACGAAGTCGCGATTTCCATCCAGAACATGAACAAGTGGTATGGTACCTTTCACGTACTGCGCGACATTGATCTGACGGTGTATCAGGGTGAGCGTATCGTTATTTGCGGGCCGTCAGGCTCGGGTAAATCTACGCTCATCCGCTGCATCAATGCACTGGAAGAGCATCAGAAGGGCTCTATTGAAGTCGACGGGACATTGCTGTCTTCCGACCTCAAGAACATCGACAAGATTCGCTCCGAAGTGGGTATGTGTTTTCAGCACTTCAACCTCTTCCCGCATCTGAGCATTTTGGACAACCTGACGCTTGCGCCGATCTGGGTGCGTAAAACGCCCAAGAAAGAAGCCGAAGAAGTTGCGATGCACTACCTCGAGAAGGTAAAAATTCCTGATCAGGCAGACAAGTTCCCCGGTCAGCTGTCGGGTGGTCAACAGCAGCGTGTGGCGATTGCCCGTTCGCTCTGCATGAAGCCACGCATCATGCTGTTTGATGAGCCGACATCGGCACTGGACCCTGAAATGATCAAGGAAGTTCTCGACACAATGATCGAGCTTGCTGAAGAAGGTATGACCATGCTCTGCGTGACGCACGAGATGGGATTTGCCCGTCAGGTAGCCAACCGCGTTATCTTTATGGACCAGGGCCAGATCGTGGAACAGAACGAGCCGGAAGCGTTTTTCAACAATCCGCAAAGCCCACGAACGCAGCTGTTTCTTAGCCAGATTCTGGGCCACTAAGACGCGCCATATGTGGGTTTTCTATAAGGGGCGGGGGGAAACCTCCGCCCTTACTTTATGAGGTCACGGGGCACTATAAAATCAACTGGTGTTCCGCTGTGAAACGCCAGTTTGTCCCAACTGTGGATGCCGAAATCAGCAACTAACGTGGCGCAGGTAGGGTAGGTGGCAAATTCTGAGTGCGTGGGCGGCTGGCCTAACAGCATCTCGGCCAGCATCGCTGATCCAGGATTGTGGGCCACCATCAGAATACAGTCTTGCGTGCAATGGCGCAGCGCAGCTGCCATTGCTTCGGGTTCTGCCAAATAGAGATCCCGTGTGAAACGGGTCGGAACTTCGCCGAGGGTAAGCCCGATCAGTGTTTCACGGGTTCGCATGGCATCCGAGCATAAGATTTCGTCGGGGAGATATTTGTTCTTGCGCAGCCAGTCCCCAAGCGCGACGGCACTGCGTTGGCCGCGCGGGTTGAGGGGGCGCGCATGGTCTGTCTGTGCCGCTGTCGACCAATCGGATTTCGCGTGTCGCATCAGGATCAGGCGTTTCATTCAAACTCCTTTAAAGACATGCATATGTGCGGCAGATTGTGCCTGTGGCCGCCCGAAGGTCTGGCTGATCGGGCAGGCAAGGCGTGTGGCGCAGCCGTTGGTTACACATCCTGCGCCCGCTGCGCTGTTGATATAGGTCTTGCAGGTGGGGACATCATAGAAATGTTGGTCCGACAGCGCGTTAACGGGGCACGCGGGGATGCAAGGGCGTCCCACGCAGCTGTCGCAAGGGTTTTGTGGCCGTTGCGCGGGTAATGGCTGGCGTCCCGCAAAGACGATGCCGCCACGGTAAGAGATCATCAGCCCCGCGCGGATATGCACCAGCATGCCTGTAGGGCTGTCAAATGCTTCCCCTGTCTTTTTGGCCCACGAAATAAAGGGCGCGTAGGGTGGCCCGCCAAAGGGATAGACAACGGCGATACCACCCGCGGCTTCCATAATTTGGGGTAGGATGCGCTGGGACCAGCGATCAATCGGGTCGGCCAATCCGTCGCTGTGTTCATGGCTTTGAATAAAATGGTCCCAGAATTCAGGGGCAGTTCCTACCAAAACGACTGTTTGCGGCTTTTGATCGATATCCGTATGTGCACCGCCCATAGCCATCAGGCCATGCGGGGCGGCTAATGCTTCGACCTTGTCCAACAGTTTGCGCGCTTGCTTTTCCGGTGCCGTGCGCAGACGTGTCATCCTGCGCGGATGATGCTGCCTGCACCATGCTCGGTAAACAACTCTAGCAGGCAGGCATTGGGCGCACGACCGTCAAGTATAACGCAAGCCCGTACCCCTGCATTCAACGCGTCCAGCGCGGTCTGGGTTTTTGGGATCATCCCGCCGGCGATCGTGCCTTCTGCTGTCATTTCGGCGATTTGTTCAGGCGTCAGTTCCGTGAGGACTTCGCCAGCCGCGTTTTTGACGCCGGAAACATCGGTCAACAGCAGCAGGCGATCCGCCTTGAGTGATGCGGCAATAGCACCCGCTGCGGTATCACCATTGATGTTGAACGTCTCGCCCTGCATCCCCATGCCCAATGGGGCGATCACGGGGATTAGCTCCTTTTCTGCCATGTCGAGCAACAGGCGCGGGTTTACGGTGGTCGGCTTGCCAACAAGGCCCAATGCTGGGTCTTCAGGCTCACAAATGATCAGACCGCTGTCTTTTCCCGACACGCCGACAGCGCGGCCACCTTGGGCGGATATGGCCTGTACAATCTTGGCGTTCACGAGACCTGATAGCACCATTTCGACCACTTCCATGGTCGCGGCATCGGTTACACGTTTGCCGTTTACGAACTCTGATTTGATATTGAGCCGCTGGAGCATATCGTTGATCATCGGCCCGCCGCCGTGCACGATCACTGGGTTCACACCGACTTGTCGCATCAGCACTACGTCGCGGGCGAATTCCATCATCGCTTCGTCGCTGCCCATGGCATGACCGCCGAGTTTGATCACAACAGTCGCGTCATTATAGCGCTGCATGTAAGGCAGTGCTTGTGAGAGTGTGGCGGCGGTGGCAGCCCAATCGCGGTTCATATCTTGTTTTCTCATATCTACGGTCCCGTGGTCTGTCGGGATCATAGGCGCTTATTCCAGCGTGGCAATCACAGAGCGTAAGGTAGGAATGCCCCAACCTTTCTCAGATGAGGTCACGATGATCTCGGGGTAGGCGGCGGGGTGTTTTGCCAGCGCACCGCGCACCTGATCCAGTACCTTTGCGCGCTCTACTTCTTTGACCTTGTCCGCTTTTGTCAGCACAGCCTGAAACGTAACAGCGGCGCTGTCCAGCAGGCTCATAATCTCGTCATCGACTGATTTGACACCATGGCGCGCATCAATCAGCACAAAGGCACGGCGCAGCGTCTGGCGGCCTTGCAAGAATTGCTTGAGCAGGCGCTGCCATTTCTCAACAACTGGCAGGGGCGCATTTGCATAGCCATAACCTGGCAAATCAACGAGGTAGAGATCATCGCCGGCTGTGAAATAGTTGATCTCTTGCGTGCGGCCTGGTGTGTTTGAGGCGCGAGCCAGCGCCTTCATCCCTGTCAACGCGTTGATCAACGTCGACTTGCCGACATTCGAGCGGCCCGCAAAGCATACCTCAAGGCGGTCCGCCTCGGGCAAGCCTGACATAGCGACCACGCCTTTTACAAACTCGGTCTGGCCAGCGAATAGCAGTCGTCCTTTTTCCAGTGTGAACGCGTCGGGCTCCTCGGCGAGGGGGAAGGGCAGTTGCATCAGATAAGCTCCAGTTCGTCGCCGACGGTCACATCACCGGATTGGATTACAGTAACATAAATCCCGAAGTCCTGATGATCGAGCATATTCAGCGCTTTCAGTGTATCGACATCGCGAACGCCGGTATCGGTGTTGGCAGTGGTGGCAAGGCAGCGTGTGATACGCGCCTCAACCCGCAAGCGCGAGGTGCCGAGTTTCAGGTCTCGACCTATCCAGTCGAACTCGGCCCAAGCCGGCGCGCCCTCGAACCAGATATTCCCGCGCCACCGCTCGACCTGTAGTGGCGACTGGGAGAGGGCTTCAACAGCCGTATGCGAGGCATGGTTGCATAGGGAAATGGAGGCAAAAGGCGTATCGGTAAAGCCGCGTCCATCAAGGCGGAGGATACGCACAGGCTGTGCGCGGCTGTCGTCAACAAGAACACTCACCCAATCAAGCAAGGCCTTCGGGTCCGCGTCTGGCTGGACTGTCAGATCATCGAGATCGGGGTGGGTTAGTGTAAGGGTTTCGGACGCCTCTTCGAGCGAAGATGAGATTGCCATAAGCGCAGGCGATTTGGCCCCGCGGCTAAAGTTCTGGCATGCAGCCCATTCGCTGCTACCGGCTTTTGCTGCGTCATGGGCAATGGCCCATAGACGATCATAAGGCATTGATAGCCCTTCTGTCAGCGTGACACGCGGTAACGCCTCACGCCCGTGGCCTTTGATCGGGTGACGCCAGAGCGCCGTGACCTTCATCACTTTTTCGGCTCTGTCTTGGGCTTGCGGGTGAACCCGCCTTTGATGTTGCCCAGCAGGTCGGGTTTATACCCCTGGCTGCGCATAATGAGGTACTGTTGGGTGAAGGTGATGGTGTTGTTCGCGATCCAGTAGACCACCAGACCAGAGGCGAAGCTGCCCAGCATGAACATGAAGACCCATGGCATCCATGCAAAAATCATCTGCTGTGTGGGGTCAGTGGGGGCCGGGTTCAGTTTTTGCTGCAACCACATCGAGATGCCCAAGAGAAGCGGCAGAATTCCGATGAATACCAGCGCCATGATACTGCCAACTTCGGGTGTGCCCCACGGGAGTAGGCCATAAAAGTTGAATATCGAGGTTGGGTCAGGCGCGCTGAGATCCTGAAACGGGCCAAAGAATGGCGCATGGCGCAATTCGATCGTTACGAAGATCACCTTGTAAAGCGAGAAGAAAATCGGAATTTGCAGCAAGATGGGCAAACAACCAGCGGCAGGATTTACCTTTTCCTTCTTATAGAGCGCCATCATGCCTTGTTGCATCTTTTGGCGGTCGTCGCCGGCCTCTTCCTTCAGCTTTTCCATTTTCGGCTGAAGCTCTTTCATCTTGGCCATCGAGACGTAGGATTTGTAGGCCAAGGGGAACAAGAGCGCCTTGATGAACAGGGTCAGTGCAATGATCGCGACACCCATATTGCCGATCAGGATGTTGAACTGGTGCAGCAGCCAAAAGATTGGTTTGGTCAGGAAGGCGAACCACCCCCAATCAATCGAGTCGATGAAATTGTAAACGCCTGCGTCCTCATAGGCCTTCAGAACGTCCCATTCCTTTGCGCCCGCGAAGAACTGGGTTGTGTTACTGATCGTTTGCCCAGGGGCGACCGTCTGCACCGGGCTGACTGCCTCGGTCTGATAAATGTCGCGGCGCTCATCATATTTTGCAACGGATTTGAATGCGGTTCCTTGGGTCGGGATCAGAACGCTCATCCAGAAATGATCGGTAAAGCCGATCCAGCCGTTTTCCGTGATGTTGTTCTCTTGCGTGCGGGCGCCAGCGCGCGGGTTGAATTCAAACTCCGGCATCTCGTCCCAATCGGTTTCGGAGTATTCACCATCTGTCATGGTGACCACGCCTTCGTGCAGGATGAAGAAATTTTTCAGATCGGTCGGAATGCCGTGGCGTGCGAGCACTGCGTAAGGCGCGATAGAGGCGGCAATATCACCAGTGTTCTCGACGGACTGTGTGATAGTGAACAGAAAGTCACTGTCGATGGCGATTTGTTTTGTGAACAGCAGACCTGCGCCATTGTCCCAGCTCAGCGTTACAGGTGTATCAACGCCAAGCGTCTCACCGTCGGTCAGCTGCCATTCGGTATTCGGACCTGGCACGGCGCCTGGATCAACGCCTGCCGCCGCTGCCCAGCCATGCAATGCGTATTGTGCGTTCGGCTCGGTCGCGGGAAACAGGATTTCGACAGTAGTCGCATCTTCATCAAGGGATGTGCGGTAGTCATTGAGAAGCAATTCATCAATGCGGCCACCAAGAAGCGAGAGAGAACCACTCAAACGTGTTGTTTCAATCGACACACGCGGCGCTGTCTCAAGGGCGCTTGGGGCGGTGTCGGTGCTGGCCGTAGCGGCTGGCGCTGTTGCGGGTACATCTGCGCTCGGCGTGGCCAAGCTGCCTTCGGTGGGTGCGGTCTGCGAGGCGGTGGTCCCGTCAAGGGGTGTCTGTGGTTCTGGCGGTGGGAAGAGTACAAACCACACAAGGATCACAACAAAGCTGAGAGCTGTTGCAATGATAAGATTTTTGTTCTGATCGTTGTCCATTTGCACCGCTACCTGAAGTCTGAAAACTGTCTGGTGGGTACACAACGGGGGCGGCAAAAGGTCAAGCGGAATCGGGGGGCTGCTACCTAATTACGCGAATGGTTTTGAGCGGTTTCCAGCTATTTTTGACGTCCTTGCATGATCTGTGGCACGTCTAGCAGTTTTGCATTATGGGCATTGATCCAATCGATTGTTTGGTCAAATGGCATCGGGCGCGCGATGCCAAATCCCTGCACATGGTCACACCCGAGCTGCGCCAGCAGCACATGCTCGCCCACAGTCTCGACACCCTCAGCAAGTGTTTCGACCTGAAGACGCTCTGCCATTGTCAAGATCGCGCTGATCATGCGCTGCTGTTCGGGGTCGCGGTCGGCTTTCATGACAAAGCTGCGGTCAATTTTGATCCTGCAGACCGAGAAGCGGCGGATGGAGGCGATAGAGGCATTCCCCGTGCCGAAATCATCCAAATCTATACGGCACCCGAGTGCGCCCAAAGCATTGATATTTCGTGTAATCATATCATCAGGCGCGCTGGCTACAACAGTTTCCAATACCTCCACAGCCAGTCGGTCTGGTGTGAGTTCAAATCGGTCGAGATCCCATTTAATTTTCTCCAGCAGGCGTGGATTACTCAGCTCGGATCCGGCGAAATTCACACCGACCTGCGGGACCTCAACACCCTCGGTGTCCCACGCTTTGAGCGCGCGAAAGCTGTGATACATCATGACCTCGGCCAATCGCTCCAGCAGATTGGCTGCCTCGACAGCAGGGAGGAATTCAGCGGGTGGTATCACACCACGCACAGGGTGGGTCCATCGGGCCAATGCTTCAAAACCTGTGATGCGCCCTGTATCGGTGCAGATCTGCGGCTGGAACCATGGTGTGATTTCACCGCTATCGAGAGCGGCAAACACATCTTCATGCAAGGCACGACGGGTCTTACGCTCTTGATGCATTTGGTCGGAATAGGCGCGGATGCTGGACGCCCCGCGTGCCTGGGCGCTGCGCAGCGCGATGCAGGCGGCCTCCAGCCATTGTGCGGCTTGCTTGTCCGGCGCGCGGGAATGTTGGCAAAACCCGATACAAACGTCAGCATAAATGACAGTTCCATCAAGCGAGATCGGCTCTTCTGCGGCTGTCTGCAAGCGGCCCGCAAGTTGGATGCACAGTTCCAACGAAAGATGACGTACTGGAGAAACACAAACGGCAAAGCGGGCATCCCCTATCTGACCTATCACATCGCCATCACGCATGGCGGCTGTCAGGCGTTCGCCCATGCGATCAATCACGGCATCGCCCGCAGCGGGGCCAAAACGATCCACAAGGTCGGCGAAACCTTCGATTTCGACAACGTGGATACAAGAGTGCATCCCGCTCTCGCTTGCCTGTTCGAAAATCACCCCACACCTTTCAGCCATCGCAGCACGGGGAAGCAGCCCACCTCTGGTCATGGCGGCGCTGTTTAGATGCCCGACGGTTCCATTAATTCCCCCTGCCAAGAGGTAAATCGCGGGAAGTAGCGCGGCGACCACCAGCAACGCCCCTTCACCACCAAACCAGTACGCGGCGAGAGAGAATGCGGGAATAAACGCGAGAGCAGGAGGGCCGGTCAGGACATTGAAAATACGCATGCGCATTTCGGCCAAAGCAATGAAATAATTCTTCTTGGTCTTATCCGGCACAGGCGCCCCTCCTGATCGGAGCCGCTTGTGCGCTCTCCTTCCTCTACCGTAGCGAGAATCAGATCAATCGGGGGTTAACACGGTAGAAAAATCCGCGTTCATTTAATTCAAATTCTCTAAATCCCGCGAAAGTCCTGTAAAATCAAACAGATTTGGGTCAAGTAGGTGGGAGGGGCGTGCATTGGTCAGCGCGCGAAACATGATCTGTCGGCGGCCCGGATTGTTCTGCTCCCATGTATCGAGAATCGATTTCACCTGCTGGCGTTGTAATCCGTCCTGCGAGCCGCAGAGGTCACAAGGGATTATCGGGTATTGCATTGCGCTGGCAAATTTCTCGCAATCCGCCTCGGCCACATGGGCAAGGGGGCGGTAGACAAACAGATCTTTTTCTTCATTCAACAGTTTGGGCGGCATCGTGGCCAGCCTGCCGCCGTGAAAGAGGTTCATGAAGAACGTCTCGAGTATATCATCGCGATGGTGCCCCAGCACAACAGCCGAGCATCCCTCTTCACGTGCAATGCGGTACAGATTGCCGCGCCGAAGCCGCGAACACAGCGCGCAAAACGTACGCCCGCTCGGGATTTTATCCATTACGATTGAATAGGTGTCTTGGTACTCAATCCGGTGCGGCACGCCCATCTTTTGTAGAAACTCAGGAAGAACGGTCGCGGGAAAGCCGGGCTGCCCCTGATCGAGGTTGCAGGCCAGTAGTTCGACAGGGAGCAGGCCACGCCACTTTAATTCATGCAAGACCGCCAAGAGTGTGTAGCTGTCTTTGCCGCCTGACAGGCACACCAGCCACTTGGCGTCTTTCTCGATCATACCGTATTGCTCAATTGCTTCGCGGCTTTGCCGGATAAGGCGCTTGCGCAGTTTCTTGAATTCGGTTGTTTGGGGCGCGCCGTGGAAAAGCGCGTGAATTTCTTTCGTCTCGTCAAGCATGGCACGTTCCTTGGTCGGTTGATTTTATCTACATCACGTTACCTTTGAACTAAAGCCATAGGAGCGTGCGGGATGCGGTTTGCAATAGTTGGAGCGGTGATGGTCTTGGGCGCTTGCGTGGGCAAGCCCGCCTTGGACGATGGCAAGCTGTCGCAGATCGACTTCAATCTGGAAGAGTTCTTTGACGGTCGCGTGCTGGCCAAGGGGCAGTTTCAGGATGTCTTTGGCACAGTGCGGCGAAGGTTTGACGTTGTGGTTACGGGTACTTGGGATGGCACGACCCTAAAACTGGTTGAGGATTTTGCCTATGCCGACGGGACCACAGAGGAACGTATCTGGCGGCTGAAAAAGACAGGTCCAGTGGTTGCCGATCAAACCTGGACCGGCTTTGCGGACGGGGTACTGGGTGTCGCGCAGGGCCAAGAACGCGGCGATACATTTAATTGGAAATACCGGATTGATCTGCCTGTGCCGGATGGCACCTTGCGGTTGAGTTTTGATGACTGGATGTGGGATCTGGGCGGCGGGCGTGTGCTGAACCGTGCCTATATGAAGAAATACGGGGTCGATATCGGTGAAGTTCTCATCACGTTCGAGAAGCAATAGCTAGTCGCTACTGTCCAGCGTTTGACGGGACATAACACGCGCTGCGGGCGCTGACACGCGCAGGGCCTGTGCGTTCCGGCAATCATGACGATGAGGTCGAAGCTTGTCGGGCCAACGGGCTGCACGGCCAAGACAGATGATACGCCACTGATGATCTGCACAGGCGTGTCCCATTCCGGAGAGGTCAGGTAGAGCGTGCGGGTATCTTGTCGAGATAGTCTTGCGTCGCCGCTGGTGTCGGCCTCGATCACTTCGAGCAATTGGCCGAGCCGTGTTTGCGCCGCATTGGACTGATGAAATACCAATGGCCGCGTTTCGATGATCAACCGCTCACCCTTTGGAAAGAGCCAGTGATGCGCCTGCGGATCTGTTCTCACAATTAGATAGTTGAGCAGATTGCCGCGGCTGTCTTTGCTGATCCTGCGGTTGGTATAGGTCTGCTCGGCATAAAGCGGTAGGGCGTAGGTCCCAGGCGTGTTGTTTGGAAGAGCGTTGCCAAGGCGCAGTGTTTGTTGCGGCTCGCTCCCGAGGGGTTCCGGTGTGTCGGTGGGCGACAGAGCCAGCGTATCTGTTGTCGCGCGCGGAAAGGTTTGAGTCCGCAGATCACGGGTGAGCTCCCATATGAGCACCCCCAAAATCACGGTGGCCGCCGCAGCAATGAGAAGCGCGTTAAAGCGCCAGACCCATTTGAAAAACCCTGTGTCTATCATTTACTTCTTTTCCGGCACTGGATCGTACCCGTCGCCTCCGAAGGGGTGGCACCTGCCAATTCGGCGCGCAGCCAGCAAGCTGCCCCGAATTGCGCCGTGTTTTTCCAAGGCCTCTAGCGCATAGGCCGAACAGGTCGGTTGATAGCGACAATTAAAACCCACCCATGGGCTGAAGACCAACCGGTAGAAACGAACGGGCAAGGCCATAAGGTGGGCGAAGGGGGTCATTTCCGCGCGCCGTGCAGGATATCGAGCGCGCTATGCATGTCTTTGAGCAGTTGGTCAAAAGGCAGGGAGGCAGTGGCATCGCGGCGTCCGATGAGCACATAGTCGTGTCCCGACTGGCCTTTGAGCGGTAGGACAATGCGGGCAACCTCACGCAATCGGCGCTTGGCACGGTTGCGGGCAACAGCATTTCCTACCTTTTTGGAGCAGGTGTATCCTACACGAATACCAGTCTCTTCGCCCTCGGGTCGGCGCAACATTTGCACAACAAACCCCGATTTAGCGACCCGCTTACCGCGTGCGGCGCGGGTGAAATCGCGCCGCTGCGTCAAAACAGTGGGCGTTTCGCATGACAAAACCGCCGGTGACGCTGTCCCAACGGCGTTTGTGCCTGTCAGGTCGGTCTCCGGCGGTGTCATAACATTTGCCTTGGGCGCGTTTTTACGCGCTCAGCTCTTTGCGACCCTGTGCGCGGCGCGCATTGATGATCTTGCGGCCTGCTTTGGTTGCCATGCGCGCACGGAAACCGTGGCGGCGCTTGCGGACGAGGTTCGAAGGTTGAAAGGTGCGTTTCATCGCGTCCTGCTCCATCTATCTATTGTGTAGTGCGACCCGCGGATTCGCGCGTTCGCGTCATTTCAGACCCGTCCTCTAAAGGGCTGTGGACCCCAAGTCAAACCCTGTGACCGCCCAAATCGCTATATCTGCAATAAAACTCCGAACCGAGCCTGCGATATGTTTCAATCCTCGACGGATAAGCGCAAACTCGGGGGGGAATCCAACACGGATGATCAAGCGCGCGTGAGCGGGCTGTCTTTGTCGCTCGCAAAAGCGCATCTAGGTGTCAACCGAACGCTGTTGGAGCACGAGACATGACAGATACGAGCCAGAGCATGACAACCAAATCCCCCCTAGTGCGCTACGCGCCGCTTGCGATTATTGCATCGGTGGCGGTTGTGGGGGCATTTGTGCTGCGCGACTACATTGGTTTTGATGCGCTGCGTGACAACCGTGAGGCATTGATAGCTTTTCGGGATAGTAATTTCGTGCTGACTGTTGTGGGTTTTATCGCGGTGTATGTCGTGATTGTTACCTTTTCCCTTCCTGGCGCGTTGATTGCCACTCTGACGGGGGGATTTTTGTTCGGGACTTTTTTTGGTGCTGCAGTGAATGTGACCGCAGCAACGATGGGCGCCACGCTGATCTTTCTGGCCGCCCAGATGGGGCTTGGGGACAAATTGCGCGCACGGATGGAGACATCCAGCGGCTTGGTGGCGCGGATCAAAAAGGGTCTGGATGAAAACCAGTGGTCCATGTTGTTCTTTATTCGTCTTGTACCAGCCGTGCCGTTCTTTGTGGCCAATCTGATCCCTGCGTTCCTCGGTGTGCCACTGCGTCGGTTTGTGATCTCGACGTTTTTGGGCATTATACCCGGATCACTTGTTTACACCTCCGTTGGTGCGGGATTGGGGGAAGTATTTGCGCAGGGTGAGACGCCGAACCTTGGATTGATATTCGAGCCACACATCCTGCTGCCAATATTGGGGCTGTGCGTGTTGTCGGTGCTGCCCGTGATTATCAAAGCCGTGACCGGCAAGAAGGAACTCTAAGATGGAATTTATCAAAACCGACATTCTGGTCATCGGTGCAGGGTCAGGCGGGTTATCGGTTGCTGCGGGCGCTTCGCAGATGGGGGCTGACGTTGTGCTTTTGGAAGGGCACAAGATGGGGGGCGACTGCCTTAACTACGGATGTGTTCCCTCAAAGGCGCTGATCGCGACAGGTAAGGCTGCTTATAGCCAGCAGCATGGGGCCCAGTTTGGTGTGAAGGATGCGGCGGGCGTCGTCGATTATGCAGCGGCCAAGGATCATGTAGCGGATGTGATAGCGACGATAGCGCCCGTTGACAGCCAAGAGCGTTTTGAAGGTTTCGGCATCAGGGTTATCCGCGAATTCGGAAAATTTATCTCGCCGACAGAAGTGCAGGCGGGCGATACCATTATCAAAGCGCGCCGCATAGTTATCGCCACAGGCTCGTCCCCGCTTGTGCCGCCAATTCCGGGGTTGGATAGCGTACCCTATGAGACCAATGAGACGCTATTTGATTTACGTGAGACGCCCGAGCATCTGCTCATCATTGGCGGCGGGCCAATCGGCATGGAAATGGCACAGGCGCATGTGCGCATGGGCTGCAAGGTCACGGTGATCGAGGGTGCCAAAGCGCTGGGCAAGGATGATCCTGAGCTGGCCGAGGTTGTACTGACGTCTTTGAAGGACGAAGGCGTGGAAATTGCGGAAGAGGCATTGGCCGCAAAGATCAGCGGGCAGGCGGGTGCAATTGAGGTCGAGACGCAGGACGGGCGTGTGTTCAAAGGCTCCCATCTTCTGATGGCTGTTGGACGCAAAGCAAACGTAGATAAGCTGGAGCTAGGTGCGGGGGGCATCAAGCCTTCGCGGAACGGGATACAGGTCGATGATAGCATGCGCACCAGCAATCGCCGCGTTTACGCTATAGGGGATGTGGCCGGAGGACTGCAATTTACTCATGTGGCGGGATATCATGCCGGTGTCATTATCCGCTCGATGCTATTTGGCTTACCGTCCAAAGCCAAAACGGCCCACATTCCGTGGGCGACATATACTGACCCCGAGCTTGCGCAGGTTGGATTAACCGAGGCCGAGGCCCGCAAAAAGCACAGCAGTTCGCTGGAAGTGGTGCGATTTCATTATTCCCACAATGACCGAGCCATTGCAGAGCGCAAGACTAAAGGGTTCATCAAAGTCATGGTGGTCAAAGGGCGGCCTGTCGGTGCGTCAATTGTTGGATATCAGGCAGGCGAGTTGATCAATCTCTGGGCGTTGGCACTCGCCAACAAGATGAAGATGAGCCAGATCGCTGCAATGGTCGCGCCCTACCCAACTATTGGTGAGATCAACAAGCGCGCGGCGGGCGCTTACTTCAGCCCGCGTCTGTTCGAAAGCGATCTTGTAAAACGTGTGGTAGGCCTTGTTCAGCGGTTTATCCCGTGAGGTCTGCGACGCGCGTCTGCGACGGCGCCCCGCCCACCGTCCCGCGTGGCGCATAGGTGAAAGCATGATCAATTCGCTCTCCGGTCGTTTGCTGGTGCTCACCACGATATTTGTGATGATTGCCGAGGTGTTGATCTTTGTGCCGTCTATCGCGCGGTTTCGCGAAGACTATATGCTTAACCGTCTGGAGCGTGCGCAGATTGCATCGCTGACCCTGCTTGCCGACGATATGATTGACGCCGATCTTGAGGCGGAATTGCTGCGGAACGCTGAGGTCTTTAACGTGGTTTTGCGCCGTGATGAAATCCGTCAGCTTGTCCTGAGTTCGCCCATGCCGCGGGTGATCTCGGGGACAGTCGATTTGCGCGACAGCTCTGCGTTGACGCTGATTGGTGAAGCAACGCGGCGTATGATGACTGCAGAGAATGAGGTTATCCGCGTGATCGGTGCGCCTGTGCGGGATGCGGGACTGCTGATCGAGGTCACGATGGAGACTGCTCCGATGCGTGCGGCGATGATCGACTATGGCTTGCGCATTTTGGCACTGTCCGCCGTGATTTCTGTAATCACTGCGTTTTTGTTATTTATTGCGATGCGTATTCTTTTGGTCAAACCCATCAAGGGCGTTGTTGGACATATGCAACGCTATGCTGCGGCACCAGAGGACGCGCGCCGGATTATTGAGCCGACCGCCCGAGTGACAGAGCTGCGCGAAGCAGAGCAGGCGCTTAAATCCTTGCAAACCGAGCTGACGTCAGCCTTGCGTCAGAAAGAGCGGTTGGCTCAGCTAGGATCTGCGGTAAGCAAGATCAGCCATGATTTGCGCAATATCCTCACTTCGGCGCAGCTGTTCACAGACCGGATCGAAATGTCAGAGGATCCTGTTGTTGCCCGCATGGCACCAAAATTGGTGGGGTCAATCACCCGTGCGGTGCATCTGTGCGAATCGACACTTGCATTTGGTCGCGCGGAAGAGCCCAGCCCAACGCTGACCGTTGTGCGTCTGGCTGATATCGTCGAGGATGTTCTGGACAGTGAGCGTTTGGCCATCGGTAGCGCGGATATTGCGTTGGAGACCGATATCGCCGAACCTTTCGAAATACGCGCGGACCCTGAGCAGATGTACCGTGTGTTGGGGAACCTAATTCGCAATGCGCGACAGGCGATCGTCGCGTCTGGCAAGGCCGGTAGGATCACTCTGATCGCTTCGGAAAAACCAGAGGCTTGGCAGATTAGATTGCGTGATACGGGCCCCGGTCTGCCCGCTAAAGCGAAAGAGCATTTATTTTCGGCCTTTCAAGGTTCGGTTCGTAAGGGCGGCTCTGGCCTTGGCCTTGCCATTTCAGCCGAACTGGTTCGAGGTCATGGTGGCGATATTGTTTTGGTAGACACTGGCGGTGACGGTACGGAATTCTTGATCACATTACCCAAAGGGGACGGCACGATTTAAGGATTTTTTCCTGTGATGTGATTTTGCGCATGATGAGGGCTTGCATTGCCTGTGCGCTGCTACTAAACCGCCAGCAAGTGGACCGATAGCTCAGCTGGATAGAGTACCTGACTACGAATCAGGGGGTCGGGGGTTCGAATCCTCCTCGGTCCGCCACTACCCCTAGTTTCTGTAATGATGCGGCTAGCCCGATGCTTATGCTCGGCCTTTTGCTGCACCAAGGTGTTTTACATCATGCACGCTGATGCATGTTTGAAATACCGCTATGGCAAAACCGGCTGCTGATATGGTTGGATTTTCCGGTTTGACGGGACAGGGTGGATTAGCGGTCAGGATGCGCGGCGACAAAGGCTGGATGCGCGGAACAAGCTGTTTCCACTTTCTTGATTCGCGTACAGTCCGAATAATCCGCTCCCCAGCGGTTTGCGTTGTAAATCTGGGGCATCAATACAATGTCCGCAAGGCTTGGTGTCGCGCCACAACAGAACGGCGATTGATCGAACCCTTCCAGTATCGCCTCGAACGCAGCCATGCGCGGGGTAATAAAGTGTTGCATCCATTCGGTGCGCTGTGGCTCTTTGCCCTTGGTTGCAAATCCAACGACAGAGAGGTTGCACACCGGATGCAGATCAACCGCAATCGCATGGGCCAGGGCGGTCTGTTGTGCACGCGCGACAGGCTCTTTGGGGAGCAATCCGATGTCACGGGTTGCATCAAGGTATTCAAGAATGGCCAGTGATTGGGTCAGGCGGTGGCCGTCGATGTCAAGAACGGGAACAAACCCTTGCGGGTTACGCGCCATATGATCAGGACCAATGTGGTCACGGGCCAAAAGATCGACCGTGCGGATCTCATAGTCGATACCGGCGAGGTTGAGGGCGATCCGCACGCGGTAGCTGGCCGAAGACTTGGGATAATCCCACAAGATGACATTACTCATTTCGCGGCCTCCAATGCTGCTGTAAGCACTTTGCGGTCGCCGATGTGGTTTGCAAGCGTCAGGATCAGGCGGGCGTTGAACGCGTCGCTCTGCTCTTTATCCAGATCGGTATGAGCGCGGATAAGCTCGTCATAAAAGCCATCAGGGTCGGGCAGATTTGGGGTCAGGATTAACATTGGTCAGACCTTTCCAATCGCAATGTTCAGGGCGGCAGAGACAGCCTGTGGATCAAACTCAGGCCAGCGTGCAACGACATGCTGATCAGGACGAATAAGGTATACTGCGCATGCTTTTGTGCCCAGATAGCGGGCTTTGAGCGCATCAGAGGGTTTGGTGATTTCTACCACTTGTGCTGTTAGGCCATGCGCCTGCACGGCCTTTGCGCTGCACCCAATGGCGAGCAGGGTAAACCCGCCCCCCAGATGATCGAGGAGAAAGCCATCACCGTGTGGTGCATCAGGGCAGGTCATGCCAGGTCTGGCTTCATCAGGCCCTTCTAGCATGTCCTGGGCAAACAATGGGAAGCCTGCGTAGTTGCACGGCACTGACAGGCGGCCAGAGTTGACCAAAGGGCGGGCAAAGGGATGTTTATTTGCCAGATCCAGCACCGCGTTGCGAAAGGTTTTCGAAACTTCGGACTTGGGCGTCATAAAGTCCGTCGCGCGGGAGGAATTGAGGATATTTTCGTCTGCGCCATGCTCGCGCTCATGTGCGTAGGTATCGAGCAGGCTGTCGTCGGCCAACCCTTTGAGTACCAGATCAAGCTTCCAAGCCAGATTATCCGCGTCTTGCACACCCGAGTTCGCGCCCCGTGCGCCAAAGGGCGAGACTTGATGCGCGCTATCGCCAGCAAAGATCACATTGCCGTGGCGAAACTTCTCCATCCGTCGGCATTGGAACGTATAGATGGACGTCCATTCAAGCTCATATTCAGGCACATGACCCGCCTGAGAGGACAGCATTGCATCAACGCGGGCGCGGATGCGGGCAGGGTCCAGCTCCTTTTCGCGGTCAATGTCCCAGCCGAGCTGGAAATCAATGCGCCAGATGTCGTCGGGCTGCTTGTGCAACAATGCAGACTGGCCGCTGTCCTTGAACGGCGGCTCAAACCAGAACCAGCGCTCGGTCGGGAAATCGGCCTTCATATGCACGTCAGCGATCAGGAAGTTGTCCTCAAACACACGCCCGTCAAAGCTGAGGCCCATCATGTCACGCAATGGTGACCGTGCGCCATCACATGCAATCAGATAGTCGGCCTCGATCTGGTAGGGGCCATCAGGCGTCTCGACAGTTAGCGTGCTGTAACTGCCGTGGTTTTCCAATGCGGTGACACAGTTGCGCCCCCTGATTTCGATTGGCGCACCGTCAGCCTTTGCGCTGTTGATCGCATCGACGAGGTATTTCTCAAAATAGGGTTGTTGAAGATTAATGAAGGCCGGATTGCGGTGACCTGCTTCTGGCTGGAGGTTGAAGTCGAAAATCTTGTGGTCGTCATGGAAGACTTTGCCGACATTCCACACAACGCCCTTATCCACCATCTGCTGGCCCGCACCCAGCCGACTAGCGATGTCCAAGGTTCGCTTGGCAAAGCAGATCGCTTTGGAACCAAGACCTGCGCCGTCATGATCATCAAGCACCAAAGCAGGCGTACCTTTTTGCCCCAAATCAAGAGCAAGTGCGAGGCCGATAGGGCCACCGCCGACGATCACGACCGGATGGCGCACAGGGGCTTGGTCCTGTGCCGCGACTTTGCTGTACGGATAGAGTTGGAAGGCTGTCTTGTAACGTGTGGCGACCATAGTGTTCTCCTTTACAAAGTCGGAGGTTGCATTGCGCGCGCGTAAATACCGAAACCACCGGCGGCTACACCGGCGATTGTCCCGAATACCAAAAGGGCATTTGCGATTTTGCCGACGAGGCTGGAACGAAGAAAACTGCCTGTATTTGAAAGGTCGTTGTTCATCGCTTCATATCTCTGTGCTGCGGTCAATTTAGAGAAAGCCCGACGTGCGCCAGTCTGGACCAGTAAAGAAACCATGCAGATGGCAAACCCTAACCACAGGCTGAGGAGAGCTAGAAGAAACGCGGCCTCTGCTAGCTCCCACGCACTCATCCCTGCAAAGCCGCCCACATTTCCAGATCACGTTCTGCGGTCCAGATGCGGGGGTGAGTGATGCCGCGGGCTTCGTCATAGGCGCGGGCCACGTTGAAGGGCAGGCAATGCTCGTAAATCGCATAGTCGGCGAATTTGGGGTCGCACTCTGCGCGCACGGCGTCCCATGCCTGCTTGAGCGTGCCACCTTGGGCGGCCACGCGGGCAGCGGGGGCATAAGTAGAGTTGACGAAATCACGCGTGCTTTCGATTGCGCGGTTCACAGCGTCCTTGCCGATGAGCGCGCCACCGCGACCTGGTGCGATGGAATTCACGTCATAGGCCTTGATTGCGTCCAGTGTATTGCCCCAATCTGCAAAATGCCCGTCACCGCAGTAGCAGGCCGAGTGGTCTTCGACGATGTCGCCAGTGAACATCACGTTCTCGTCCGGCACATGGATCACGATGTCACCTGCGGTATGTGCGCGTCCAAGGTGCATAAGGTCAACACGGCGGTTGCCCAGATGTACGGTCATACGGTCGTTGAAGGTGGTGGTGGGGTAGGTCAGGCCCGGAATACTCTCGTGGCCTTCAAACAGACGGGGGAAGCGTTGGAACTCAGAGTCCCAATCCTCTTGGCCCCGCTCCATCACCATGCCGCGCGCGGCCTCGCCCATGATGATCTGGTCGGCACCATAGGCGGAGGCACCCAGCACGCGGACAGCGTGGTAATGGGTCAGTACAACATGGCTAATCGGTTTGTCGGTGACTTCGCGCACCTTTTCGATCACCTTATTCGCAAGGCGCGGGGTCGCCTGCGCCTCAACGATCATCACGCTTTCGTCGCCGATAATCACGCCGGAATTGGGATCGCCTTCAGCCGTGAACGCCCAGAGGTCGCGACCAATCTCGTCGAAGGTGATTGTTTTTTCGGTCATGTCGCCTTGGGAGGCAAATGCTTTGGCCATTTTGGTGTCCTTACTGGGATTTACGGGAATTTGACGGCGGGTTTGATGGTGCCGGTACAGCTGCCAAAGCCGATCAGGTAGCCATCACCTTTGGCGGCGCCGTGCAGGGCCAAAGTATCACCGTCTTCGATAAAGCTACGGGTCTGGCCATCGCCGATATCAATCGGCTCTTTGCCGCCCCATGACAGCTCCAGCAGGCTGCCGCGCTGGTGCTTTTCCGCGCCCGAGATGGTGCCGGAGCCCAGCAGATCGCCTGGCGTCATTGCACAGCCAGAACTTGCGTGGTGGGCCAGCTGCTGGGGGGCAGAGAAATACATCTCGCGATAGTTCGTCTCGCAGATCGTCTTGGCCTCGCCGCCTGCGGGCTGGATGGTGACAGAAAGGTCAATGTCGTAGAGCATCGGCTTGGGCTCGTGCAGATAGGGCAGCAGCTCCTTCTCGCGCGCGGGTGTGGAGGTGCGGAAGGGCTCAAGTGCGGCTCGTGTCACGATCCACGGGCTGATGGAGGTCGCGAACGCTTTGGCTTGGAAGGGGCCAAGGGGCTGGTACTCCCACGCCTGAATATCGCGCGCCGACCAGTCATTCAGCAGGACATAGCCGAAAATCATCTCTTCGGCCTGTGCGACAGAAACGGGGTGCCCAAGCTCGGATGCGGTGCCCACAATCGCGCCCATCTCAAGCTCGATATCAAGACGTTTGCAGGGTCCGAACGAAGGCGCATCGGCATCGGGCGCTTTGGTTTGCCCGTTGGGGCGGATGATATCCGTACCAGATACGACGACGGAGGATGCGCGCCCGTTATAGCCGATAGGAATGTGCAGCCAGTTGGGTGGTAAAGCGTTTTCAGCACCACGGAACATGGTGCCGACATTCACCGCGTGGTTCTTACCTGCATAAAAGTCGGTGTATTCGGCCACCACCATCGGCAGCTCCATGCGGGCATCAGCCATTGGCACTAGGTAAGGCGCGACTGCTGCTTGCTCTGCCGCGCCATCCGCAAGCATTTGTGTGAGGCGCTCGCGCAGGGCAGCCCATGCCTCGGGCCCCAACTCCATCACGTCGTTCCAGTATGGTACATCGAATACCGGATCTTCGGCCAGTTCGATCAGGCCCGCTTCTTCGGCGGCATACATATCAAGGATCATATCCCCGATCGCCACGCCACAACGCGGCTCAAGGCTGTTGGTGCTGAACACGCCGTAGGGCAGGTTGTTGAGCGGGAATTGGGTGTCGGCGCTGTTGGCGCTCTCTACCCATGATTTCTGTAGAGTCATTGTATTTCCTTTTATCCCTGTGCAGGCGCGCTGCACTTAATTTTAGTCGCCGCCGCCGCCACAATCGCCGCCGCTGTCTCCGCCAAACCAACCACCGCTGCTGCTACCGCTTTCACCGCTCTCTCGCCTAGTGTGTTTGCGAGCCGGGCGCGCGCCCCGCCGCATATCAAAGAACATGAACACGGCGCAGACGATGAGAAAGGCGAAAGTACCGAGAAGAATCTCCACTATTTCTTGCCCGGTGTTCCGTCGAACTTCTTCTCCAGATCGGTCCAGCAGTCAATGTAGTCGTCCTGCAAGGGCGCTTCGTTTGCCGCGAATGCCGTGAGGTGCTGGGGGAAGCGTGTCTCGAACATGAATGACATGGTGTTCTCCAGCTTTTCTGCACCCAAATCAGCGTTTGATGCCCCCTCAAAAGCGTTCTTGTCCGGCCCGTGGGGCAACATCATGTTGTGCAAGGACATGCCACCGGGGATGAACCCCTTAGGCTTGGCGTCATAGATGCCAAATATATTGCCCATCAGTTCGGACATGACGTTTTTGTGGTACCATGGTGGCCGAAAGGTATCCTCGGCTACCATCCAGCGATCACGGAACAGCACAAAATCAATGTTCGCGGTGCCTTCAACACCTGAATCGGCAGTCAGAACGGTAAAGATCGACGGATCGGGATGATCAAACAGGATCGCGCCGACGGGGCAGTAGGTGCGTAGATCGTATTTGCAGGGCGCATAGTTGCCATGCCATGCGACCACGTCCAGCGGTGAATGGCCGATCTTGGTCTCGTGGAATTGTCCTGCCCATTTGATCGTTACAGTTGAGGGCGCGTCGCGATCTTCATATGCCGCGACGGGCGTTTTGAAGTCGCGCGGGTTGGCCATACAGTTGGCCCCGATCGGACCACGTCCGGGCAGGTGGAATTTCTGGCCATAGTTTTCGCAGACAAAACCGCGGCAGGGCCCTTCGAGCACTTCAACGCGGTAGACAAGCCCACGCGGGATGATTGCGATCTCCTGCGGCTCGATGTCGATCACACCCAGCTCGGTCGCAAACCGAAGGCGACCTTCTTGGGGGACCACCAACAGTTCGGAATCCGCCGAGTAAAAATAGCTGTCCTTCATGCTTTCCGTGACAAGGTAGATATGGCTTGCCATGCCTACCTGGGTGTTCACATCACCTGCAGTCGTCATCGTGCGCATGCCTGTCAGCCATGTTAGCGGCTGGTCGCTGTGCGGCACAGGGTCCCAACGGTACTGGCCCAGCGAGATCACGTCGGGATCTACGTGCGGGGCAGACTTCCAATAAGGCAGGTCGATTTTTTCATAGCGGTGTGAGTGTTTGACAGAAGGGCGGATGCGGTAGCACCATGTACGCTCGTTTTGGTGGCTGGGCGCGGTAAAGGCAGTGCCGCTAAGCTGCTCTCCGTACAGGCCGTAGTTCACCTTCTGGGGGGAGTTCACGCCCTGCGGCAAAGCACCTGGCAACGCCTCGGTCTCGAAATCATTCCCAAAACCGGGCATGTAGCCTTCGGTTGTGCCTACCGGCGATGCGGCAGAGCGAAGTCCGTGGGGGGTAAGCTCTTTGTTCATCGGATTCCCTTTGCAGTGATGCTATCCAGATATTAGTTTGATTTGTAACTAACAATAGGTGGCGACGATAAATATGGATGATTCATTCGATCTGGGCCAGTTTCTGCCCTACGCTCTGAACCAAGCGGCAGAGGCGGCAAGTCTGGGCTTCCAAGCTCGCTATCGCCAACGCTATGGAATGTTGCGCACGGAATGGCGTGTACTGTTCCACTTGGGTCGCCATGGGGACATGACTGCAAAAGAGATTTGCGACCGCGCGAGCCTGCATAAGACCAAAGTTAGCCGTGCGGTCCACGCACTGGAAGAGAAACGCTTTTTACGCCGCACAGAACAAATTCATGACCGGCGCCATGAAACGCTGTCGCTGACCCCCAAGGGGCAGGCTGTCTATGCGGATCTCTATAAGGCAGCCAGAGCCTATGATGCGGCATTGTCTGCTCAATTTACATCTCAGGAGCGTGACGTGCTGGACCGGTGTTTGAAAAAACTTGCACAGAGTTAGACAGGGCACAAATTGCGCCCTGTCTGGCATTCTGACTGCCGAAGTCAGTCTGACATCTTGTGCCCGGAGTGGTCCATGCCTTTGTGATCATCTGCACTGCGTGCTTCGACGTTAAAGACAACGTCCAGCTTCCCCGCCTGTTCAAAAACCAGCGTTGCATTGATTTTGTCGCCTTCTTCAAAGGCAGTGCCACCAAGCCCCATGAACATCACATGCAACCCGCCTGGTTGCAGGGTAACAGTCTCACCGGCGGGAAGGGTGATGCCGTCCTGCTTGGTCATACGGGCTACGCCGTTGGCGTCTGTTTCCGAAAGGTGAAGCTCGATCCGTGGGATATCTGCAACTTGCACTTCGAGCAGCATATCCGCGGTGCTGCCTGTGTTCTCGATACTCAGATAGCCACCCGCGACATTGACGGCCTGTGCTTTTTCAAAGGTCTTGGGGTGTGCGACTATCAAGTCGGCCACGGTATAGTCGTGTGCAAAAGCAGCAGTCGTGGTGAGCAGTGCCGCAAAGGCGGTGTGGATAAGGAATTTCATTGTGTATGTCCTGTGATTTGGCAGCGCACAAAGCAGCTGCGATCTGTGTTATTCGATTAGGCTGTTCAACACATCATAGGACAGGGGGCGCCCTTGCAGGTGGCAGGGCGTATGGGGCGGCATCAGGCGTTTGGACCGTTGCCAGATTATCGAACTGTGCGGCAGTCCAGTGCAGCACGTAGCCTGACAAATAAACAGTGGCTGGCAAAGACGCTGAGGCCACAATATTACAGCTCTCGCAGCCACCGGCGATTGGCATGCCAAGATCACCGCAAATGTCCGACAATGCACCGCCAAGGGCGAGATATTCTGACATTTCTGGTGTAACTGGTGCGGCACCTGCGCGGTGCGCAAACGGCAGGCTGAGTAAGGCCAGAGTGACCAGTGCCAGAAGGGCCTGATAGATCTTGATATGCAGCGAACCGTTCATAGGCAAACGGTATACCCGCAAACGGGCAAGTTCTAGATGTCTTGCCTGCGGCATTCAGGCCCGATAGGAAAATAGCCCCCGAACCGTCCAGTTGTTTGGGCAGGTTCAGGGGCTGCGCGCTTAGGTCTGCTGCGGGGCGAGTGTACCGATGGTCACATCCAGCGTCAGTTCTTTGCCGCGGCGCAGAACGGTTACTGTCGCGGCATCTTCTGGCGTTTTGGAAGCAACCGCGCGAGTGAGATCCCGTAGTGCTGCAATGGTTGTTTCGTCAAAGCGCAAAATGATATCGCCCTTGCGTAGACCCGCCTGTGCCGCGGGGCTATCGGCACTGACGGCTTCAACCACAGCCCCTCTGGTCGCGTCAAACCCAAGCACCTGAGCGACCTCATCGCTCATCGGGCGGATGTTTACGCCCAGCCAGCCGCGCGTCACGCGGCCTTCTGTGGCCAGATCATCCACGATTTCACGCACAATGTCAGATGGCACGGCAAAGCCGATGCCGACTGACCCGCCTCCGGGCGACAGGATTGCGGTATTGACCCCAACCACTTCACCCTCATTGTTGAACAGTGGCCCCCCTGAGTTGCCGCGATTGATGGCTGCGTCGGTCTGGATGAACTCGTCATAAGGCCCGGCATTGATGTCGCGTGATTTGGCCGAGATAATCCCGCTGGTCACGGTTGAGCTCAGGCCGAAAGGATTGCCCACCGCCACAACCTCGTCACCCACGCGCATCGTGTCGGAGCTGCCGAAAGTGACAAATGGCAGGGTTGCATCGGGCTTGATCGACAAGAGTGCGATGTCAGTTGCAGGGTCACTGCCGAGCACTTCGGCCTCGTAGCTGCGCCCGTCCGTCAGGGTGACTTTGACCGACTGCGCGCCTTCTACCACATGGTGGTTGGTCACAATCTGTCCGTCGTCAGAGATGATAAAACCGGATCCAAGACCGTTGCGCTGCCTGTCCTGGGGCGCGTGCTGTTCGAACCTGCGGCGTAGTGTGTCAGGCAAGATGTCTGCGGTGTTCGCTGGGGCCGCTGCGGTCACTTCTATGAATACAACCGCTGGGCCGACCTCTTCTACCAGATCGCCGTAGCCACCAGGCGGTACGGCCAAGGCCGCGCCGGGCATGATGATTGGAGGCAGGGCCAATGCGGCGGCAAGCGCCAGAGGGGCGGATTTTGAGAGCAAAGATGTCATATGGTTCCTCGTGCATCTGTTTGCGATTGGACTACACTTGGTCCTCCAAGATTACCGCGCAGCCTGTATGGCCTATACAAATCTGTAACATGCATCGGGGTGCAGGCGACCGCGTAAATACCTATATAGATGGTATGAAAGTACTCGTGATCGAAGATGACCCTACCACTGGCAGCTATGTCGCACGCGGTTTGCGCGAAGAGGGCCATGTGGTTGATTTGCTGGCTGACGGGCGCGCGGGGCTGCTGGCGGCGATCAGCGGCGGCTATGATGTGCTCATCGTTGACCGGATGATGCCGCAGGTTGACGGGTTAACACTTGTGAAAACCCTGCGGGGTGCAGGCAACACGACGCCTGTTCTTTTTCTGACAGCAATGGGGTCGGTTGAGGACAGGATCGGTGGGCTGAACGCAGGGGGCGATGATTATCTGGTCAAGCCGTTCGCCTTTGGAGAACTGTCCGCGCGGGTTGCGGCCCTCGGGCGGCGACCGCAAGCGGTGGAGCAGCAGACAGTGCTGACAGCGGGCGATCTGACCCTTGATCTGCTGACCCGCAAGGTAATGCGCGCGGGGCAGGAGATTGATCTGCTGCCGCGTGAATTCACGCTGCTGGAGTTCTTGTTGCGCCGCAAAGGCCGCGTGCAGACCCGAACAATGCTGCTGGAAGGCGTATGGGATTTGTCCTTTGATCCAATGACAAATGTCGTCGAGACCCACATCAGCCGTTTGCGCGCCAAAGTCGACAAGCCGTTTGAGAAGGAACTTATCAAAACGGTGCGGGGCGCTGGCTACAGGATAGACGGGTGAAGGCGCTTTGGCGTTCCATGCCATTGCGTCTGGCTCTGGTGCTGGTTTTGCTGTTCGGCACTGTTAGTCTGCTAAGTCTTGCTGCCAGCTATGCATTTACGCGCGCTGCATTCGAACAGTCTATCCGTGATGATCTGGCACAGGATCTGGCGGGGTTCCGCGCGGCGCCCTCTGCCCGCGCAGTCGCCGTATTGGTGCAAGCAGAATCTGCAGATACCGATCCGGGGCGTCTGGTATTGAGCTATGCCAGTCCGTCCGGGCGCATTTATGGCAATGGGGCCGTGGCCCGCGATGACGAAGGGTTTCACATCATATCGCTTGAGGAGGGGCGCGCAACGCTCAACGGAGAGTATCTGGCCCTCAGTGCGCGCCTGTATGGGGGACGCCTGACCATTGCCCGCAGCCGCGCCGAGATTGAGGCGTTGCAGCCTGTTTTTCTGAACATCCTCTGGATCAGTCTGCTGCCTACAGTTCTGATTGCGCTGTCTGGCGGGCTTATCCTTGCGCGTCGCTCCCAGCGCCATGTGGAAGTGATCCGCGCTGCACTTGAGCGGATCACAGGGGGGAATTTGGGCGCGCGGGTCGTCACGGGAAAACGCTGGTCCGATGATCTGGTACGCATCGGGGGTGCGGTGAACACAATGGCGGATGCACAAGAACGGTCCGTCACTGCGCTGCGGCAGGTGTCTTCTGATATTGCGCATGATCTTAAAACGCCCGTGCAGCGGGTTTCGTTGCAACTGGAGGCTTTGCAAGAGGTGGTGAAAGAGACCCAAGCCAGCGAGTTGGTGGCCCAGACACGTGCCGAAGTCGAAGGTATCGCAAGCGTGTTTCAATCCCTGCTGCAATTGGCACAGGTCGAGAACGGCGCGCTACAAGCGGCTTTCGCCCCGGTTGATCTGGCACAGCTGTGCCTCACGATGGTCGATGTTTATGAGCCATCCGCGCAAAATGCAGGGCAAACGATATCATGTGATGTTGCGCCAGATGTACAGGTTATGGGCGAGAAAAACCTGCTGGGTCAGATGATTGCAAATCTGTTGGAAAATGCCCTGCGCCATAGCGGGACGGGCAGCAAGATATCTTTGTCATTGGTTTGTCGCGCGGGCACGGCTGAACTGACCGTCGCCGACACAGGTCCGGGTATCCCTGAAGAAGAGCGTGCACGCGTCGTGCAAAGGCTTTACCGTCTTGACCGCAGCCGCAATACGCCTGGCAACGGTCTGGGGCTTAGTCTGGTGGACGGTGTGGCGCGCCTGCATGGCGCACGACTTAACTTTGGGGATGCGAACCCGGGCCTGCGCGTGTGTGTTTCGTTTGAACCCGTTTAGGCTATCAGGCTTGAACTTGGGCCTGCGCAGGGTCACTCTGCCGGTGATACAACATCAAAGGACACCACAATGCAGGCCATGCAAGTAACACAGTACAACACGGATCTTGTCATGCGGGAACTGGATATGCCCGTGCCTGCACGCGGCGAGGTTGTTGTAAGGGTGGCTGCCTGCGGGTTGAATTTTGGTGATACGTTGCTGGTCAAGGGCAGCTATCAGGAAAAGCCTTCACTGCCTTTCACACCGGGGATGGAACTGGCAGGTGAAGTGACCGCAGTGGGCGATGGTGTGACGCAATTGCGCGTGGGGCAAAGAATTGCGGCCTATAGTGGTACGGGCGGTCTGGCAGAATACGTCGTGCTGTCCGAAGGAAAATGCGTGGGGCTGCCCGATGCGATGCCTTATAGCGATGCGGCGGCATTTCTGATCACGTATGGCACGAGCCATATCGCATTGGAGGCAAAGGCGGGGCTGCAGCCCAATGAACGCTTGTTGGTGCTGGGCGCCTCGGGCGGTGTAGGTTTGACGGCGGTTGAGCTGGGCAAACTCATGGGGGCCGAGGTGATTGCTTGCGCGCGTGGCGCTGAAAAGCTGGAAATTGCCGCTGACAAAGGGGCCGACCATTTGATTGATTCCGATGCAGATGACATCCGCGCAGCCGTCAAGGCGCTGGGCGGTGCGGATGTTGTTTATGATCCTATCGGGGGTGTGCAATTCGATGCCGCAATGCGGGCCTGTAATGTCGGCGCACGCCTGTTGCCGCTGGGGTTTGCCAGTGGTGAGGTGCCTCAAATTCCGGCGAATTACTTGCTGGTAAAGAATATGACAGTGCTTGGCTTCTACCTTGGTGGCTTTGCCAAACTGAACCCAGAGGCGATGACCCGCAGTTTCAAGAAGCTGATCGGCTGGTATCTGGAGGGCAAACTGGTGCCACACATCAGCCATACCCTACCATTGGCAGAGGCGAATGCAGGTCTGGATTTACTACGCACACGCCAAGCAACGGGCAAAGTTGTGATTGATCTGCGCAGCTGAGTTCAGTGGCGGCGTGCAACGGGGCGCTGGATGGTGCGCCGCGCCTTGGCCTGCTCGCGAAAAAATACGAAAAGTCCCGAGGACAGAATAAGCGCGATGCCTGTCCAAACCTCCCATGTTGGCAGATCGCCAAAGATGACAAGACCCCAGAATACCGCGAGGGGAAGCCCGATGTATTCAAACGGGGCAACAGTTGCTGCGTCAGCAAGACGGTAGGCTTGGCTCAGGCAATATCCGATAAGCGCGCCGTTCACGCCCATTCCCAGCAGCACCCATTGATCGCTGGCAGCAGGCCAGACCCAAGCGCGCAGTAAGAATTCGAGAGATGGATTAGTGACTTGAGCAGCATAGCGCCCATCTCCTGCAGCCAGATAAAATGCCACAGACACTACGAGAAAAGTGCACTGGATATAGATGGCAAGCGTCGATGCGGGCGCTTTGACCCCCAATTTGCGGGTCATCAACTGGTTAAGCGCATAGGTGAGCGCGGCAAGCACGGGCAGCAGCAGCACAATGCGCGATACCTCTAACGCATCAGGCGAAGCCCAGGGACGCTGCATAATGACCACACCGATAAACCCTACCAGTACGGCGCCCAGCCGCAGAGGGCCGACCTTTTCACCCAAAAGCGGGATCGACAGAAGTGTGATGAAAAGGGGCGCGACAAAGAACAGTGCCGTGACATCGGCCAAGGGCAAAACTGCAAGGGCGAGGAAAAAGCACATGTTGGCGATCACCACCAACACACCTCGCAAGACGTGCAGCCAAGGACGATCCGTACGCAATGCGGGCAACCCCCCCTCGAACTGAAGGAAGACAAGCGTCACCAGCAAACCGATCAACGAGCGAAAGAACACGATCTGGTGCAGCGGATAGCCGCTGGACAGTTGCTTTATCAGCATGTCGTTGAGAGAGATGCACAAAACCCCGAACAGCACAAAGGCGATTGCGGGGCCTGCACGGTTTACAGGCACTGTCATGGTGCCACCCTCTTCATTCCCGTTGCGGCTGTCCAGAAAAATTCATAGCGTCGGGGCCAACACATCAAGGAGAGCGCCCCCATGCAAATGTCAGATACCCGCCAGATCGCTGCCACACCCGCACAGGTCTACGCTGCGCTGCTCGATCCAGAAATGCTCAAGGCCTGCGTGCCTGGCGCAACCGAAGTCGCGGGCTCCCCCGAGGAGGGTTTTGTTGCGACCGTTGTGCAGAAGGTAGGGCCGGTTAAGGCCACGTTCAAAGGCGAAGTCACAATCAGTGATTTGGTGCCCGATACCTCGCTAAAGATCGATGGGGCAGGCAAAGGCGGGGCTGCTGGCTTTGCCAAAGGGGGGGCTGATGTGCGCCTTGCTGCTGTAGATGGCGGGTGTGAGCTGAGCTATGATGTCGAAGCAAAGGTTGGCGGCAAGTTGGCGCAATTGGGCAGCCGCATTATCGACGGCTTTGCCAAAAAAATGGCTGACCAGTTTTTCAATAACCTGCAATCCGCCCTCGAAGGGCCCGCAGATGCGGTGGAGGACGAAGCCGCGCAGACTGAGGAGCCCGCAAAGAAGGGCTGGTTCGGGCGCACCAAATCCTGACGCGGCGGCGCACTTGTGACAGGGGTGTGATCCAGTCTAGGTAGGGCTGTCCAATGCAGGAGACGCCCATGCCCGCTATTCTTGAAATTACAGCACTGCGCAAAGCATATGCCAGCGGCTTCGAGGCGCTCAAGGGCGTCGATCTGACGATTGACGAGGGCGAGATTCTTGCGCTGCTTGGTCCAAATGGTGCGGGCAAAACAACGCTGATTTCAACGATCTGCGGCATTACAACAGCGACCTCTGGCACAGTGCGAGTTGGTGGTCATGATACAATTGATGACTTTCGCGCGGCGCGTGCCATGATCGGTCTTGTTCCGCAAGAGATCAATCTCGAGCCTTTCGAGCGGGTGATCAACACGGTCAGGTTCTCTCGTGGTTTATTCGGCAAATCACCCAACCCCGCATTGATCGAGAAAATCTTGCGCCAGCTGTCCTTGTGGGACAAACGTGACAGCCAGATACGTGAGTTGTCGGGTGGCATGAAACGGCGCGTGCTGATCGCCAAAGCCCTGAGCCATGAGCCGCGTGTGCTTTTTCTGGATGAGCCGACTGCGGGCGTAGACGTAGAACTGCGCCGCGACATGTGGGAGATTGTGGCCGAACTGAAACGCGATGGTGTGACCATCATCCTGACAACCCATTACATCGAAGAAGCCGAAGCAATTGCCGATAGGATCGGCGTGATTGCTGCCGGAGAAATCCTGTTGGTCGAGGATAAGGATAAATTGATGGCGCGGATGGGTAAGAAGGAGCTTGAGGTCCAGCTGTCCGAAACCATTACCGAAATTCCTGCCAGCCTTGCTTCGGATGCGCTGCGCCTGTCAGAAGACGGCACAGCGTTAGTCTATACCTACGACACCCGCAGCGAACGCACGGGTATCACCAAACTGCTGTCAGAAGTCGCCGCCGCAGGTTTGACCTTGCGCGATGTGGTCACGCGGCAATCCAGCCTTGAGGATATTTTTGTGGACCTTGTAAATGACGGAGACGCATCATGAACTGGACTGCTGTAAAATCTATATATGTCTTCGAAATGGCGCGCTTCTTTCGCACCATCGCGCAGAGCTTTATCTCGCCGGTGCTGTCTACGTCTCTTTACTTCGTCGTGTTCGGTGCCGCCATCGGCAGCCGGATTCAAGAAGTTGAAGGCGTTTCATATGCTGCGTTCATTGTGCCGGGCCTCATCATGCTGAGTGTGATCACGCAGTCGATCTCAAATGCCAGTTTCGGCATCTATTTCCCGAAATTCATCGGCACGATATTCGAATTACTCTCGGCGCCTGTGAATTTTCTTGAGATTGTCATGGGGTATGTGGGCGCTGCCGCAACCAAGGCGCTGTTTATCGGCGTTATTATCCTTGCCACCGCCTTCCTGTTTGTAGATTTCGAGATTCAACACCCTTTGGCGATGATCGGCTTTCTGGTGCTGACCTGCATCAGCTTTTCGTTGATGGGGTTTATCATCGGCATCTGGGCAGGCAATTTTGAGCAGCTGCAGCTTGTGCCGCTATTGATCATCACGCCGTTGGTCTTTCTCGGTGGATCGTTCTATTCGATCTCGATGTTGCCCCCCGTCTGGCAGGTGATTTCTCACTTTAACCCAGTGGTTTATCTGATTTCGGGGTTCCGTTGGTCGTTCTTTGGTGCGGCGGACGTGCCTATCGGGATCAGCCTGTTCGCCATTGCGGCATTCACGGCTCTTTGTATGTCGGTAATCTGGTGGATTTTCAAAACCGGTTGGCGCATCCGGCAATAATCTTACGCACTGCCTTGTTGCGCGGCTTGCGTGGCTCTACATGTAGGCCATGAAAAACTGGCTCCCCTTTGTGAAAAGCGACCCGACCGTTGCCGTTATCCGCCTGTCGGGGATGATCGGCACCTCGGGCCGTGGTGCGTTGAATGATGCAAGCCTCGCACCTGTGTTAGAAAAGGCCTTTTCCAAAGGCAAACCCGTCGCTGTCGCCCTCGAAGTGAACTCGCCCGGCGGCAGCCCTGTGCAATCCTCGCTGATTGGTGCGCGTATCAGGCGGCTGGCGGAGGAAAAGGACATCCCTGTGATCGCCTTTGTTGAAGATGTGGCCGCTTCCGGGGGGTACTGGCTGGCGGCTGCAGCGGATGAAATCTATGCCGATACATCTTCTGTCGTCGGCTCCATCGGCGTTATCTCTGCGGGCTTCGGCCTGCATGAGTTGTTAGCAAAGAACGGTGTTGAACGGCGGGTCTACACAGCGGGCAATTCAAAATCCATGCTCGATCCCTTCCGCCCCGAAAAAGAAGAGGACGTCGCACGGCTCAAAGAGCTGTTGGAAGACATCCACGAGAATTTCAAAGACCATGTGAACACGCGGCGTGCGGGTAAATTGGCTGAGGGGCGTGATCTGTTCACGGGCGAAATCTGGCTGGCCCGCAAAGCGATCGAGGTTGGGTTGATCGACGGCATCGGCCACATCAAACCACATCTGCAAGAGCGGTTTGGCAAAAAGGTTCAGATGCGCCGATACGGCACAAAAAAAGGGTTGCTGAGCCGCTTTGGCGCGCAGATCGTTGGCGATGCACTGCACGGCGTCGAAGAGCGTGCACAATTTGCACGGTTCGGGCTGTAATATGATCCTGAAAATCGTTGCACTTTTTCTGGTTTTTATTGGTGTGCTTGGCTGGTTTGGCAAAATGCACTGGATCGGTGGCAAAAGCCTGACACAGCGAAAATGTAGCGGGTGCGGCCGATACCGCATTGGTAAAGGGCCCTGTGCCTGTGGAGGGAAACGGGGATGATTACCGCGTGGCTGTTGTCGGGGCTGGGGCTGCTTATTCTGCTGCTGGCAGGTGATGCTTTGGTTAAAGGTGCGGTCAATCTTAGTCTGCGCGTGGGTATTCCGGCGCTGATTGTCAGCCTGACAATTGTGGCCTTTGGCACCTCTGCACCCGAGCTTTTGATTTCGATCAAGGCAGTGCTGGACGATGTTCCAGGCATTGCAATGGGCAATGTGGTTGGGTCGAACACAGCGAATATTTTGCTGGTTTTGGGGGTGCCTGCGCTGCTTGCGACCATGCACACTTCTGAGTGCAGCACCCGCAAATCCTTCAATCACATGATCGCTGCGACAGCGCTTTTCATCGCCCTTGCCTATCGTGGCGTGTTTGACTGGATTGCAGCGATTGCCTTGCTTTCGGCGCTTGCATTTATGTTGATCGATGCTGCTCGGGATGCACGCGCACACCGTAACGCCGACGTTGCTTGTGCCTCTGACGATGAAGAAGACCTTGAGGGTGTTGACCCCGACATGCCTGGCTGGCGGATCGGCCTGTTTTTGGTGCTGGGTTTGGTTGGTTTGCCTTTGGGCGCGTCACTGCTGGTGGATAATGCCACGATTATCGCTAAGGAGTTCGGTGTGAGTGACACGGTCATCGGTCTTACGCTGGTAGCCATCGGGACATCACTGCCCGAGCTTGCAACCACAGTCGTCGCAGCTCTTCGCCGTCAGGCTGATGTAGCGCTGGGCAATGTCATCGGGTCGAATATGTTTAACCTGCTGGCAATTATCGGCATCGCGAGCCTTGTCGGACCTATCGAAGTGGATCCGGCGTTCCTGCGCTTTGACCTGTGGGTTATGCTAGGTGCATCGTTGCTGTTGATCCCTTTTGTCTATTTGGGCCAAAACATTACACGGCTCTGGGGAATTGTGCTGGTCGCGCTATATGTCACCTATCTCTACGTGGTATTGGCGGGTTAAGGGCGACACGATGAAACGAGCATTAGTTACGGGCGCAGGCAAGCGTCTCGGCCGCGCTATGGCGCTATACTTGGCCGGGCGTGGTCATGACGTTGCAGTGCATTACGCGGCATCTTCGGAAGCAGCAGACGCGGTGGTGACCGAGATTATGGCAATGGGTCGAAACGCTGTTGCGCTGCAAGCAGACCTTCTTGAACTGGAGGCGATGGAAGCGTTGCTGCCTGAGGCGGCGCAGGCGCTGGGCGGTCCCGTGACCTGTCTTGTGAACAACGCGTCGATATTCGAATATGACCGTCTCACCACTGCCACGCGAGAGAGTTGGGATCGGCATATCAACTCAAATCTACGCGCGCCATTTGTGCTGTCACAGGCGATGGCGGCCCAAGGGCTTGTCGCGACAGAAGATCCATCAGGGGAGCCTGTTGCCACAGGGCTGATCGTCAATATGGTGGACCAGCGTGTGCGCAAACTGACACCAGAGTTCATGACATATACGCTTGCCAAGATGGGGTTGTGGGCACTGACGCAGACCACAGCCCAAGCGTTGGCACCGCATGTGCGTGTCAACGCCATCGGTCCGGGACCTACACTGCAAGGTAGCCGTCAGACGCAATCACATTTTGAGGCGCAGCGCGCTGCAACTGTACTAAGGCGCGGTGCAAACCCCGACGACATTACCGCGGCACTGGGCTATTTTCTGGACGCTAAGAGTGTGACTGGCCAACTTGTTTGTGTAGACGGAGGGCAGCATCTGGGATGGCAAACGCCTGATGTGCTGGGCGTCGAGTAATCCTGCCGCTGGGTAAAGTTTTGCACGTCACGATTGAAAGGTTTACAACTGTTACGAAATTCGCGCTCTAATCCCCTGTTTTACATAGTTGAAATAAATTTACTTAATGAAAGCAAAGGTTTAAGATTTTGCCTATTTTTTAAGCAAGTTAACGAAGCCCCTTAAAAACAACAAAAATTTGTTTCGATCAAGAACTTATACGCAGAGTTATCCACAGCAAAAGTGGACATGTTTCTGGTTGCTGTGGCTGCTAAACCGTGAAGAGAAAGTGAGAATCAAACAGGCATGTCAGAGACTGAAAACACACCACCCACAGGCCACGCTGTAATCCAGAGCTATTTGAAAACGCTGGATGGATCCCCGGGTGTGTACAGGATGCTCGATAGCGAAAGCCGCGTTCTGTATGTGGGCAAAGCGCGCAACCTGAGAGCGCGTGTAAGCAATTATGCGCGCCCCTCTGGCCACAGCGCGCGCATCGCGCGGATGATCGACAACACTAGTTCGATGATGTTTCTTACTACAAAGACTGAGACAGAAGCACTGCTGCTAGAGCAGAACCTGATCAAGCAGCTGAAGCCGAAGTTCAACGTGCTGCTGCGCGACGACAAGAGCTTTCCAAACATTCTCGTGACGTCAGAACATGACTATCCCCAAATTAAAAAACACCGTGGCGCGAAGAAGGAAAAGGGCGCCTATTACGGCCCCTTTGCCAGTGCCGGGGCGGTAAACCGGACGCTGAACCAATTGCAACGCGTTTTTTTGCTGCGTGACTGCTCTAACAGCCAGTTTGAGTCGCGCACGCGGCCCTGTCTACAATATCAGATCAAGCGGTGTTCGGCCCCTTGTGTCGACAAGATCAGTGCAGAAGCCTACCGACAGACAGTTGAGGATGCGCAGAAATTTCTATCGGGCAAAAGCACTGGCATCCAGACGCGGCTGGCCTCTGAAATGGCAAAAGCATCAGAAGAGATGGAGTTTGAACGCGCGGCAGCGCTGCGCGACCGCATTAAGGCACTAACGCAAGTACAGACGACACAAGGTATCAACCCCAAAGGCGTGACCGAAGCGGATATCATCGCGCTGCATCTGTCTGACGGGCAGGCTTGTGTGCAGGTATTCTTCATCCGCTCGGGTCAGAACTGGGGCAACCATGATTACTATCCCCGCGTGGGTGATGATGTTGAGGCGTCCGAAGTGCTGGAGGCTTTTATCGGCCAGTTTTACGACCAGCGGGAGCCGCCGCGCCAGTTGATCCTCAGCCATGAGATAGAAAACCCCGATCTGATGTCTGCTGCTCTTGCCACCAAGATCGACCGTAAGGTTGAACTGCTGGTCCCACAGCGCGGCGAGAAAGCGGAGTTGGTGGACGGTGCGTTGCGTAATGCCCGCGAAAGCCTTGCACGCAAAATGGCAGAAAGCGCCACACAAGCAAAGCTGTTGCGTGGTCTGGCCGAAGCGTTTGAGCTGCCCAAACCGCCCGAACGGATTGAGATCTATGATAACTCCCATATTCAGGGTGCATTTGCCGTGGGTGCTATGGTGGTCGCAGGCTCGGAAGGCATGATTAAAAACCAGTACCGTAAATTCAATATCCGAGGGGACGAGCTGACCCCCGGTGATGACTTTGGCATGATGAAAGAAGTGCTGACACGCCGCTTTAAGCGTCTGCTCAAGGAAGACCCTGATCGCAAGGAGGGCCATTGGCCCGATCTGCTGTTGATCGACGGCGGTGCAGGACAGGTCAGTGCTGTGCGTGACATTATGCGCGAGTACGGGGTTGAGGACATTCCTATGGTTGGCGTTGCCAAAGGCGTGGACCGTGATGCGGGTAAAGAGGAATTCTACCGCACGGGGAAACCCGTCATGGCCCTGCGGCACAATGATCCGGTTTTGTATTTCATCCAGCGGATGCGGGATGAGGCGCACCGTTTTGCAATCGGCACTCACAGGGCCAAACGGGCGAAATCCGTTGGTGCAACACCACTGGATGATGTGCCAGGCGTAGGGGCTGCGCGCAAACGTGCATTGCTGGCGCATTTTGGTTCGGCCAAAGCGGTGGCGCGGGCCAATCTGCATGATCTCAAGGCCGTTGAGGGCGTGTCCGGCGCACTGGCCGACACGATCTATGCCTACTTTCATGAAAAGGGGTAAGCATCAGCCGTTGATGGTGCATGATCTTCAGACTGGGTTGAGTTTACAGGCGAAATGAAGATACGGGACGCAGGCGTATTGGCGGGCATCTGCTTTTGGTAGTTGATCGTGCTTTTACGTAGCATAAGGGCGGTGTAGGGTTCGCAAATGAAGTGGAATTTACCCAATATTCTGACGGTTATCCGTCTGCTTGCAGCCCCCGCCGTGGCGGTGATGTTTTTGTATTTCACCCGTCCCTATGCGGACTGGTTCGCGCTGTTGCTTTTTGTGTCGGCGGCTGTGACCGACTGGTTTGATGGCTATCTGGCCCGCGCATGGAAGCAGGAGACCAAGCTGGGCGCGATGCTGGACCCGATTGCCGACAAGGCGATGGTTGTGATTGCCTTGATGGTCATCATCGGCTTTTCCAGCTGGTCACCGTGGCTTGTGCTACCGGCCACCGTTATTTTGTTCCGCGAAGTGTTTGTGTCGGGCCTGCGGGAATATCTTGGCGATACGGCTGGTACGCTAAAAGTTACCAAGCTGGCTAAGTGGAAAACTGCGCTTCAGATGACGGCAATCGCTGTTTTGTTCAGCCAAGGTGTTTTCGAGCATTATTTGGGGATGAGCATTTACGGTATGGATACGGAACTGGTGCAGGCCATTTTGAGTGGCGCTGAAGAAGATGTTCTCGGGCTGGGCTGGAAAGCCTTCGCAATGGAATGGTCAGGCCGTCTGGGTCTATGGCTGTTGTGGCTGGCTGCCGGTTTGACGGCGATCACAGGCTGGGATTATCTGATGAAAGCCATGCCGCATCTTAAGGAGGGCCGTTAATGGATGTATTGTATTTTGCATGGGTAAGAGAGCGCATCGGCTTGCCGCGTGAAACGGTCCAGACCGATGCCGGAACTGTACGCGCGTTGGTCGCCGAACTTAGCGCGCGCGAAGAGCGTTATGCAGCTGCTTTCGCGGATATTTCGGCGCTTCGGGTGGCGTTGGATCAGGAATTGTCGGATTTTAATGCGTCCTTGTCCGGCGTGCGCGAAGTGGCGTTTTTCCCCCCCATGACGGGGGGCTAGATGCGGATATCGGTGCAGGAGGCTCCTTTTGATCTGGGTGCGGAAACAGCGGCTTTTGCGTCAGGACACCGTGATATCGGTGCGGTGGTGACCTTTACGGGTATTGTGCGCGATCTGCCGGATGACCCGATGGAAGCGATGGAGATCGAGCACTATCCAGGCATGACCGAAAAAGCGATTGTGGCTATGGCCGAGCAAGCGAAAGAACGGTTTTCGCTTGGCGATGTTTTGGTTATCCATCGCCATGGTCGCCTGCTTCCTGGGGATATGATTATGATGGTGGGCACAGCGGCACGCCACCGCACCAATGCATTTGAGGCGGCGACGTTTTTGATGGACTACCTCAAATCACGCGCTCCGTTCTGGAAGCGTGAAGTCTCGGCTTCGGGGGCCACATGGGTGGCTGCGACCGAAGAAGACGAAGTCGCGTTGACCCGCTGGTAGACCGCGCCGGTCTTGATCCAAATCAAAGGCCAAATGCTTTTTTATGCTAGGAACCGTCCAACATCTTCATAGAGGACGGGTTATGATTACTTCTATCATTGTGGGCATTGACGGCTCTGATGCCGCGCAGCGTGCGCTTGTGCTGGGCTGTAGCATTGCAAAGCAATATGGCGCGCGCATGCAGATCTGCCATACGCCGCGGCAAGAGACTGTGACCTATGCCGCTGAAGCGATATCAGGTTTCTACGTTGGTCCAAACGCAGCAGAACAAGAGCTGCTTGCAGAGGCCGCTGAAAAGCTGTGTGCGCAAGCAAAAGTCATTGCGGCACAGGAAGGGGTCGAAAACGTGGAGGTACATGTGGGGCAGGGTGATCCTGCTTCCGAAGTGCTGGATCTCGCGGAAGCCTCAAAGGCTGATCTGATTGTAACGGGCAGACGTGGTTTGGGCGGACTGGGTGCTTTGGTGCTGGGCAGCACATCCAGCCAAATCAGTAAACATGCGAAATGTGCCTGTCTTACTGTCCCTTAGGCGTGTGATTTAGCCCGCGCGCTGGCTATCAATATAGGCGCGCATTTCTTCGGCTTCATGGCGGGCGTCGCGCAGGCCATCCATCGCGGCGCGCAGCTCAGCTTCGGTTTGGGACAGCTGGTTTGTTAACTCTGCCTCGCGTTGTTGCAAGTATGTTATTGCCTGATCGCGTGTCTCTTCCGCTTCGTGCAATTCCTGACTCATCCGGTCCAGCTGAGCGACATCATCTGCAGCTACGCGGGTAAAGCGGTGCAGTAGCCAGTTGGCAAACCATCCCATGCAAAACGCAACAAACAGAATGATTGCGGTCGCCAGTACAAATTCAAATCGGCTCATTCTGTGGCACTTTCTTCAGTCGTCGTATCAGTGGCGTTATCACCGCTTTGTGCAGTGTTTTCCAGAGTTGTTTCATCGGGTGTCGCAGCGGTATCCGGCCGGATCAAGCGAAATTCGATCCGGCGGTTCGCTTCGCGACCGGCTTCTGTACCGTTGTCTGCAACGGGGCTTGCTTCGCCATATCCTACAGCTTTGAAAGACCCTGTCACAACGCGGCGTGCGCGCAATTCGTTCAGGACTGATTCTGCACGGCTCTGGCTGAGGGCGAGGTTCATTTCTTCGCGGCCCTGACTATCGGTATAGCCTTGAATTTCCAGTTGCAGATCACCGCATCGTTTAAGAACGGTTGCGATATCATCCATTGTTCCCAGCGCAGAAGCGTCAATAGTTGCTGAGCCGGGTTCAAAGTTGATCTTGCCTGCCGCAACGATCCCGCCGATTTCGGCTTCGCATTCATCAGGCGTTGGCAGTCCCAGTACAGGGTCTAGTTTTTTCTGGTAGGTGACGTTTACGTCAAATGAAGTACCTTCACCCAGCTTGCCCGCCAGCAGTGCGGCGATCTCGGTTGAGGCGTCAGGATTACCTGTATTGCCTGTCAGAACCAGTGTTTCAGGTGTGACTGTAACAACACCGTTGCTGAGTTCACCCAACCCTTCCAGCCCTGCAAGAACGCGCGCGGCCCAATCCAGCGGCAGATCGTCAACCACCCGTGTGGCCGTATATACCTTGTCCGAGCCAAAGCGGGCTTTGGCAAAGCTGCTGGTGAGTTCGCGCAATGCATCATCGTTCACGCGTCCGCGCAGCTGCACTTGGCCTTCGGGGCTGAGGGTCGCGGTGAACTCTGGCGGGCCTGCATCGGGGTCTTGCGCCTGTGGTAGTTTGGATTGCAGCGCAAACACCTCAGGCAACGCATTTTCCAGTTCTCCTACAACGGTATCAAAATCCGATTGTCGCGTTCCGGGAGCTGCCAGTAGGGAAATATCAGCATCAACGATGGTAACTGATCCTGCGCCCAGCTTGGTAAGGGCGTTGATAGATGCTGTGACTGCATCGGCCCAGCGCGGGCTTGGAACACCCAGACCTACAGTACAGCGCGGGCTTTCCGCGCCCGCAGCCTTCGCAGCGCCGATAATCCGCTCGGCTGCGAGGTCCGTATCGGCAGAGCATGCGTCAAAGCTCGCTTCGCCATCCGTAATCTGAAAGCGGGTGGTGAATGGTGTAATGACAGGACGCGGCGCAGACACGTCAAGCTCGAGTGTGATGCGGCTAGGCGTCATGCGGCGCATGTTTTGTTCCAGCTGCGCTTTTTCTTGCGCACTGTCAGTAATTGCTGTGATGGCCACGCGGCTGGCCTGTACCGACACTTTGGCCCGCGGCAGGCTGCTCATTGCGGCGAGAGCGAATTCCATCGCACTGTCCCAACCTTCGGGCGCGGGATAATCTGCCGCTTCGAGCAGGTCGGTCACTCCTGTGGACCCTGCGAGGCTGTTAAAGCGTGCGATGACGTAGTCACGGTCTGTGCTGGTCGGGATCAGGCCAATGACGGACAAACCGCTGTCATTGCGCAAAATCTCTACCGAGAATGTTGGCGGCGCTAATGCCTCTTGGGCGGCCACGTTCATATCGTCGATAACTCGCGCGGCGTCTACGACAGAGCCTGCTGTTGTCAGCGCAGAAAAACGCACCGCTTCTGTGGGGGCCACGCCGGAGAGCGAGACTTGCAGCCCGTTTGCCTCGACCTCTGCCCATGTCATTCCTTTTTCATCCAGCGCATCGCGCACGCCGATCTCTGAAGAATCCTCAATCAGTCTGACCGAAAAATTTGCAGCGACCAGCGACACCACTGCAGCGGCAGCAAATGTCAGGAAGATGGTGAGCAGGGAAGAGAGGCGCATAGGCTCTTTCAAAACAGTTTAATATCTAGGCAGTGGTGTACGATGGTGTGCGGCGTGGTGCAATCACAGGAGTAGGGCTGCGGCGAAAAAGAGAAGCGGGATCACGCCAGTATCGCGGTTGGCCCGAAACAATTGCATCATTTTGTCAGAATTGGTGATGTCCAGACCCCGTAATTGCCATGCCATGTGCCAGCCCATCGCCCAAGGCCCTGCAACCGCCACAGCCAAGGCCAGCACGGACGGGTTGGGCAGGACGGCAAAAACAACGGCAATGCCCATCAACCCTACTGTTGCCATCAGAAATCTGCGCAACCATTTTCCCGAATTCTCGCCAAACAGACGGGCTGTTGATTTCACTCCGATCAGGGCATCGTCTTCGGTGTCCTGATGGGCATAGATTGTATCGTAAAAAAGCGTCCACGCGATCCCCGCGAGGTAGAGAACAACGGCTGGCGCGTCCAGACGCCCTGTATGCGCTGTCCACGCCAGCAAGGCGCCCCAGTTGAAGGCAAGGCCTAGAAACGCTTGGGGCCACCACGTAAACCGCTTGGCAAAAGGATAGATCGCCACAGGAAGCAGTGCCAGCACGCCAAGGCGGATCGCCGCAGCATTGAAAGTGAGCAGGATCAGGAAGGATAGGAGGGCTTGTACCACCATCCAGATAACCGCCCCGCGCACGCTGACCTGTCCCGAAGGGATGGGCCGCGAACGGGTGCGTGCCACCTGCGCGTCGATATCGCGGTCTGATATATCGTTCCACGTACAGCCCGCTCCGCGCATCAGGAACGCGCCAATCGCACACCCGATAAATATCCAAAGGTCAAACCATGTCGCCTTGCCGTCATACAGCATCGCCAGCGACAATCCCCACCAGCACGGCAACAGCAATAACCAGGTTCCGATCGGCCTGTCTGCACGACTGAGCCGCAGATAGGGCCGTGTTGCGGCGGGCGCAAAGCGGTCAACCCAGTTGCGGGCATAGGCATCTGCAACGACACCAATGTCGCTCTGCTCTGGTGGTGGGGCGTTGTCTTGCATATATCCATTCCTATGGACGCGAAAATTAGACTTTATGTAGATCACCCTTTAGGGGCGGGGCAATCGGTTCCTTTGGACCGCGCGCAGGCGCATTACCTGTTTGGTGTCATGCGCAAGACTGTGGGCGCACAGGTGCTGTTGTTCAACGGAAAAGACGGCGAATGGCGCGCAAGTGTCGCGGAGGCGGGCAAACGTGGTGGTACGCTGATCTGTGAGGCGCAGACCAAGCCCTTGCAAATGCCACCCGACCTCTGGCTGTGCTTTGCACCGATCAAAAAGGCGCGCACGGATTTTATCGTGGAAAAAGCGACTGAGATGGGTGCCTCGCGAATCGTCCCCATGCAGACCGAATTTACGAATTCGGGTGGTTTCAAACGTGACCGTTTGCAGGCTCATGCGGTTGAGGCGGCAGAGCAGTGCGGCGGCACTTACGTGCCTTTGGTAGATGATATTGCCCGGATCGACCGCATTTTGGCCGGATGGGACACCTCCCGTCAGATCATGTTCTGTGACGAGACGCTGAGTGTGAGCCCAACAGCTTTGACCCTTTCGGGTGCAACGCCTTGGGCTATTTTTATTGGTCCCGAAGGTGGTTTCTCGCCGCGGGAGCGGGAGCGGCTGCGGGGGCTGGCGCACGCCACGCCCGTTTCGCTGGGGCCGCGGATATTGCGCGCAGATACAGCGGCGGTGGCTGCCATGACAGTGTGGCAACAGGCATTGGGGGACTGGACATGAAAAGCCACGAGAAATCGAAAACGGGCCTCGCTGCCTATGGGAGAGTTGGCCAGTGAATTTCTTTCGTCCCGAGGCCAAAGCCGCCCTTTGGCGTTGGCGTGAGGTTGTGCTGGCGGTTGGTCTGGCGGCGCTTGGGCTGTGGTGGATAATCGGACCAGGCAGGCTTTTGGCTATACCAGGTTGGGCATTTGTCATTGGAGCAGCTGCATTAACAGTGATTGGTGTGCAGCGCGCACGGTTTCGCGGCAAAGACGATGGCGTTGGCGCGGTGCAGGTGGATGAAGGTCAGATCGCTTACTTTGGGCCGCTCACAGGCGGTGTTGTATCCCTCACTGCACTTGAGCGGCTGAGCCTTGATGCCACATCACAGCCCCCTCATTGGCGCCTTGATGCGCCCGAACAGGCTGCGGTGCTAATTCCTGTGAACGCCGCCGGTGCGGATGCCCTTTTTGATGCATTTGCGACTTTGCCCGGTCTACGCACCGAGCGGATGCTAGCCGAACTGGGCACGCGCCGCGCCCACGCAGTCGTGATTTGGGAACGCACCCCCTTGCGTCCTGCCCACACGCTGCTGCATTGACGACCAGACGAATCTCCGCAAGGCTGCGGAGCAGACCCAATCGGAGCGCACAGCATGTCTATTCCACAATCCGGCGGCGGGCCGATCGAGCACTTTGACCAATTGGCCCAGTATCTTGCAGATGGCTGCAAGCCCAAAGCAGACTGGCGCATCGGCACCGAGCATGAAAAGTTCGGCTACTGCAAAGATACCAACCTGCCACTGCCCTATGAGGGCGAGCGCTCGATCCGCGTGATGCTGGAGGGGCTGCGCGACCGCCATAACTGGTCCCCCGTAGAAGAGGGCGGCAAGTTGATCGGTCTTGAAAAAGACGGTGCGAATGTATCGCTGGAGCCGGGTGGGCAGCTGGAACTGTCGGGTGCACCCGTCGAGACGATCCACGAGACATGCGACGAGGTAAACACCCACCTGCGCGAAGTGCGCGATGTGGCTGACGAGATTGGTGTAGGCTTCATCGGGTTGGGTGCAGCACCCGAATGGACGCACGAGCAGATGGACCTGATGCCAAAGGGCCGCTACGCGCTGATGAACGATTATATGACCAAGGTTGGCACGATGGGCCGCGTCATGATGCGGCGGACCTGTACGGTACAAGTAAACCTCGATTTCGGGTCAGAAGCGGACATGGTGCAAAAAATGCGCGTTGCTGTGGCGTTGCAGCCTGTGGCGACGGCTCTGTTCGCGAACTCGCCCTTCTTTGAAGGCAAGGTAAACGGTCATAAATCATGGCGTAGCCGCGTGTGGCGTGATCTGGACGATGCCCGTACAGGCATGATTCCATTTGTATTCGAGGATGGCTTCGGGTTCGAGCGTTGGGTTGATTATGCCCTCGATGTGCCGATGTATTTTGTTTACCGCGATGGCAAATATATCGACGCTCTTGGCATGTCGTTTCGTGATTTTATGGCTGGAAAACTACCTGCTTTGCCGGGTGAGACACCGACACTTAGCGATTGGGCGGATCATCTGACCACAGCCTTCCCCGAAGCGCGCATGAAGAAATTTATAGAAATGCGGGGCGCTGACGGTGGCCCATGGCGCCGCCTGTGTGCGCTCCCTGCGTTCTGGGTAGGGCTTATGTATGATCAGGCCGCACTGGATGGTGCATGGGATCTGGTCAAAGGCTGGGATGCTGACACGCGCGAGCAGATGCGTGTCGCAGCCTCGGTTGACGGGCTGCAAGCGCAGGTCAATGGTATCAACCTGCATGACATCGCGCGTGAGGCAGTTGCCCTGTCCGAAGCCGGATTGAAATCACGCGCTCGCAGCGGCGCAGGTGGCTTGGTACCGGACGAGACACACTTTTTGAACGCGCTAAAAGAAAGCATCGAGACAGGCAAAACCCCTGCGGATGAGCTGCTTGATTGCTATAACGGCGAATGGAGTGGTGACATCAGCCGCATTTATGCGGATTTCTCCTATTAGACGCCTGATGCTGGTTTGAGCACATGGCTGCGGTAATAGTCTGAAATCTCGGCTTTTCGCGCAGCTTCTTGTTCGGGTGTGACCTGCCGTTCTTTATCAAACAACAGGGCGTAGCCTTGCATGGCGCGCTGGTGCGTATCCAGCGTGGCCGTGCTCCCCACTGTCTTTGGCACAGCGCGCTTGGGTGATCCGTGCACAGAGGTGCGGTTCACAGAGGGCATGGCATAAATCACCATCAGGATCAGCCAGCCCACCATAGGAATACAGTTAAGCAGCCAGACAAATCCTGACATGCCCACATCATGCAAACGGCGGATAGACAAGCTCATCAAGGGTAGGAACGTGATTGCACTGACGATGACAGAATAGAGGTCAAACATGCCAAACGTCGGGATGAGGCTGTCGGGGTTGAGGGCGATCCACTCAAAAACCATCACGATGTCGGCTACAAGTGCGATACCAAACACAAAACTGAATGTAATATAGGGCCACCAGTATTCCGACCGCGTCGCGCGCCCCGAAAAATTGAACATATGCACAATCGATTGCGTCAGTGCGTCGATGGGTCCTGTCATGTGGTCGTTCCTCTTTGCCTGCGTAAAATATGGCGGATGGCCGTGGCGCAATAAGGGGAGGAATGTGGTAAATCAGGGGCAGTATAGGGAAAACGGCCAACACGCACGTCGGCCGCTTTGTGTGACAGGTGGTGGTTTATGCAGTGGCGGGTTTCGCCTTGGCACTATCCATCATAAGGGCGCGCAGGGTTCCTACCGCTTGGGTAAAGCCCAGCCCGAGGCAGAGTGCGGCGAACCCAAGTGCGGCAAGAAAACCTGCAAGCGGTGCGTCGGCCAGCAGGGGCAGCATAGCCCCGACCAGTATGACACCCCCCGCGCCGATTGCGGCAAATCCGGTAGCAATAGTCACAGCAGCGGCTCGGGCGGTGGCGCGGCTTTGCGGGCAATCGCCCAACAGGGCGCCGATGCGCAAGATCATTATTGCCAGCGCAGTCAGCGCGCCAAAGCCAAGGGCCATATAGAGAAGAGCAAGTACAATCATGGTATGTTCCTTTTTTGATGGTTGTTTTAAGTGTCAGTGGCTGCGCGGGATCGCGAAAAAGTCGCGCCGCAAGCAGTGATAGAGGGTGCCAAAGAAGTAGGCCCATGCTGGTGCAAAGATCATGCCAAATCCGGTGTAAGCCATGCCTAGGCCAAATAAGTCTTCATCCCCTGTGATAGCAGCGAGGGTCGCAACCAGCAGCAGGGCAAGCACCATGACCCTGAACGCCAACCACGCTAGATCGTGCGGTTCCCCGTCGTGGTGGCGCAGGTACCACAACAGAAGTGGTGTGCCGATCACCAGATACACAGGCCCGCCAAGGGCCAGCGCAAAAACAGGGATGAATAGCGCCCAGAAACTGGCGGCGGTAAACAGGACAGGACCACCGACAAGTGCAACAAAGAACGCAACAGGATCAATGATATAGCGGGGCGGATACGGGAGGACCGGCGGGGTGATGAGAGTCTGCATGATCATTCCTTTCACAAGCGGACAAAGCGGAGGTAGACAAGGGTGAACAGGGCCGCGAGAGGCGGAGCACCGATCAGACCAAAGCCCATAGAGATAGCGGCAAACATGATTGGCCCCGGCTCAAAAATAGCGATCGAGAAAGCCGCGCCGATGGGGAGCATCCACAAGAGCGAAACCAGTGACAGGCCCACAATACGCCCCACCTGTGGGGCATGTCTGCGCAAATGATAGATCAGTACGGGTGTCCCGATGCAGAAATAGAGAGTTGCACCAATGACGCTAAGTACGCTTAAAATGCCCATGAAACTGCGCAGGTCTTGGCTGTGATATACCAGATCAAGCAGCCACAGCGGCCCGATTAGCACGCTGGCAAGAAGTGCAGGTGCAGCGAGCAATGCCGCGAAAAAACCCAGCCAGTGAATATCGTTTACTTCAGAGATTTTACGTATTTCTGTCATGAGAGAAATCCTTGGATAAATAGAAGAGGCGGGTTAGCCATCCTTGCCTTTGGGCAGGAAACGCGCGATGCGCCCACCCAGACGGATTGCAGCCATTTGTACGGAACGGGGCAGGCGCGAGACGTCGGTATACCAGCCGTCAAACATCTGCATTGTGTCGAGGGTTTCTTTGATCCGCGCTTGCACGGCGGGGGGCGTTGCGTCGTCTGCCGCCTCGCGTTGCACATCTTCAAGGGCGCGCAGGGTGGGTAGGTATTCGCGCTCTCTGCGGCTCTCGATCACAGTATTAACCAGTTCGAACATATCGCGGATCGAGGTGAAGTGATCGCGGCGGTCGCCCAGTTTGCGCTGGGATTTGACCATGCCGAGGCTTTGCAGCTCTTTCAGCCCGTTAGAGACATTGGAGCGCGCCAGATTAAGCAGCTCGCAAATCTCGTCGGCGCTGAGAGGATCGGGTGTAATGTGGAGCAGCGCATGGATTTGTGCGACCGACCGGTTGGTGCCCCACTTGGCACCCATATCCCCCCAGTGGAGGATAAAGTTCTGCATGGCGGGTGTCAGGTGCATGGGGCGACTCATTCATTAATTTCTGTATTAACAGAAATAACGGAAATCACCAAAGATGCAAGTAATTTCTGTAATGACAGAAATTTGTAGCTTGGCTTTACTCCCGACGGTCAAGGCTCAGACTAAAGATGCCAGATGAAATTTTCATCTGCTCCAGAGTTTGTGCATTGTCTGTTGTGACATAGCGCAGCTGTATCTTCGCCTGTGATATGCGCAGAGGCGAAAGGTGGCCGGGCCCTGCAATTACTTTGTAGCTGAGAGCGCAGGTTAGACTGCCTTCTTGTCTGTTCTGTCCTGTCGTGGCCAATGCCACAACGCGCCGCCCGTCATACAGGCGCATCTGTTCAGGGCATCCTTCGGCGCGAATTAGCCTGCTGATCACCTCAACAGGGTCCAACACACCTGCTGGTACTTGATTGATATCTGAAAGGTCGGTCTGCTCTGAGGCTGGTGTGATATTTGTTGCTGTGGCGCGGCCATTTGTGATGTCGATCATCACGCGCCGTTGCTTGCGCGATGACTTACTGTCACCAGTAAATCGCGCGGTCCGGCCTGAGCCTTTGCTAACGCCAACGAATGTGCCGTTAAAGACGCCAAGCGGAGTGTTGTTTAGTGTCGAGCGCAGGGTGCTACGTTGGCCCTTCGCCTCAAAACTAAGTAGCCCAAGTGGTTTGCCAGCAAGTGTGACGTCAAAGTCCTGTGCTAGTGCTGGTGGGGCGCAAAGGATAAAGCATAGGGCGGCAAGATATCTCATGCGTCCACGTGTCCGTCTGGGCTGTAGGCTTTCACAAATGTGACGACTTTTTCATGTGGCATCTCGCAGGGGGCAAGCTGACCGCCTTGTGTCAGATCATAGAAATTGAGACTGATATAGTCGCTGCCGTCCAATGCCTCTGCCACAAGCTTGGTAGAGCGCCCCTGATTGAAATCAGATCGGGTAGCAGTGTAGCGGGTGGCACCTGCATATCCCGTAGTGGTGCCAAGGGGAATCGCGTGCAGGGCCTCGGCAAACCCTGTAGGAGCAGCCGATCTCACCCTTTTTGGCCGATCTTAGGCTCGGTTCCTGCGCGGATACGGGCAATATTGGCGCGGTGGCGCCAAATGGTGATGATCGTCAGGATCAGGCACAGCACATAGCCGCTGCCATAGCCCATGAGAACCACCAGAATACTTGAAGCCGCGGCCGCGATCATACCGCCCATCGACGATTGGCGCGTAAGTGCCGCGCCGACAAGCCATGCTGCACAAACAGCAATCCCCACAGGCCATGCAAGCGCCAGCATGATGCCAATAAACGTGGCCACACCTTTGCCGCCCTTGAACTTGAGCCATACAGGATAGCAATGCCCGATCATCGCGGCGAGGGCGGCCAGCTGTGCCGCGTCTTCTCCGGCCAATGCGCGCGCCACCAATAGTGCTACAGCGCCCTTGGCCGCGTCTAATACGAGTGTGGCGGCAGCGGCTGGTTTAGAGCCGGTGCGCAGTACGTTTGTCGCACCAATGTTGCCTGATCCGATTTCGCGCAGATTTCCCAGCCCCATCACCCGCGCCACGACTACACCGAAAGGGATCGAACCGATCAGATAGCCCAGTATTGCCCAGAGCAGCAGCACAGTAAGGGTATTTTCAATTAGCGGCATGGGGGTTCTTCCACCTTATCGTTCAAAGACGCAGGACCCTGCGACATAAGTTGCGAGGACTTTACCCTGCATCCGCACTCCGTCAAACGGCGTATTACGCGATTTTGAGCGGAGTGTTGCACGGTCCATCACAAATGGCGCGTGAGGATCGAACAGGACCAGATCGGCAGGCGCACCTTCGGTCAGCCGCCCCGAAGGCAGGCCCAGACGTTGTGCTGGATTATACGATAGGGCACGCCAGAGCTGGGGTAGGGGTATCATATCCGAATGCCAAAGGCGCAGTGCTGCGGGCAACAGGGTTTCCAGCCCCACAGCGCCTGAAGCCGCCTCTTCAAAAGGCAGTCGTTTGCTTTCTTCGTCCTGTGGTGTGTGCATGGAGCAAACAATATCAATCAGTCCGCTCGCAACGGCATCAACCATGGCAAGCCTGTCATCTTCATCACGCAAGGGCGGCTTTAGCTTGAAGAATGTGCGGTAGTCGGCCACGTCTAGGGCGTTGAGCGTCAGGTGATGGATGCCGATACCGGCTGTCACATCCAGCCCGTTGGCTTTGGCCCGTTCCAGCGCAGGCAGCGCGCGCGCGGTTGTGATCTGGTCCGCGTGATAGCGAGCGCCCGTCATTTCGACCAAGGCCATATCGCGGTCCAGCCCCATACGCTCAGCCATGGGTGAAACGGCTGGCAGCCCGCGCAACGAAGCGAATTTGCCTGACGTCGCAACCGCGCCACGGCTTAGCACGGGTTCTTGGCAATGGGCGATCACCAGCGCTCCCAAGCTGCGTGCATATGTAAGTGCGCGCGAAAAAACCCGCGTGTCGGATATGACATGATCGCAATCGGTAAAGGCCACCGCACCGGCATCCATCAAAAAACCGATTTCAGTCATCTCGCGGCCTGCGCGTTCCTTTGTCAGTGCGGCCATGGGCAGCACATTCACGGGAGAGGCTTCATTTGCGCGGCGGGTTACAAACTCGAGTGTTTCGGGGCTGTCGATAGCAGGGTTGGTATCGGGGCGGGTTATCATGGTGGTTACACCGCCTTTTGCCGCCGCCAACCCCGCCGACCGATAGCTTTCTTTGTGCCGTTCGCCTGGCTCACATACTTTGACACCCAGATCCACGATGCCCGGAGCAAGGTATTTGCCGCCGCAATCCACGACCTGGCCTTTGGGGTTGGCGATGCCGCCTATTGTGACGGCGGTAATACGGTTGCCCTCGACGCTGACCGATCCGGTACTTTCTGTCTGTGTTTCAGGATCAATCAGGGTTGCATTGATGAAATGAAGCGTCATGGCGTGTCTTTCTGGATCTCTTGCATCAGGCTGAGCACATTTTCTGCATCGTCAATGCGCGTGAATTGCGGTCTGCGCAACGGTAAAGGATACAGCGAACTGTACTTTGGGACACCGAAAACAACAGTGTGGCCGCGCTGCAAGTGGATGGGTGTACGAGAAGTGACTTTGGTTATCATCAGCCTCTTGAAAGACCATGGATACGAAGTCCCCACAATCGCCCGCTGATTGGTGAGAGTATAAAAGCTGTAGCGCCTTGCGACTGTGTCGCGCAGAACTGAATAGCATGTGAACGCAATTCCGATGCCCAACGGGACCAGATCCAGCCATGTAAAGCGCCCTGCATCGCTAACCATCATGATCCAGAACACGCTAAAGGCCAGACAACATAAACCGTATATCAATGCCGGTATATCGGGCTGGGCCAAAGCAAATCCGTGTGCAGGGGTGCCTTGCCACAGGATCTCTTCGTCCTCGTTCAATATGCCGTCCCACGGATCACTCAAGGCGTTAGCCGTGTCCGCGCGGCGAGAATTTGTGAAACGATCTCGGCAGGTTTGCGGACATACACGATCCGTACCCGCATTCCGCCTTTCAGAAATACAACAACGCTCCACCCCAACCGTTTTCGCACGTCGGTAATGTCTGCCAACGGGATGCGTGTTTCCTCGTCTGGGCCATAGTGGATCAAGGCATCACTGCGCAGATGCCAGCGGTTCTGGCGTGCGGCACGCCAGCGGGCCGGGTCCTCAAAGCCGATGTTATAGGCCAGGGCCAGAACCGGCCCCACGTAAAGCGCCTGCCAATAGCCCGTAGTGGTGCCGATACCCCAGCCAGCCAGTGCGACAACCAACAATGTCAGCACCCCGACAATCAGGCAACGGCGGAGAAACACCGGCAAGGACGGTGTCCATGCTGCCAGCGCGTCACTGTTCATCCGGCCATCCATACCATGCCTGCTGCAACAGCAAAAGCGACCAGCAAGGCGATTGTCGCCACACGGCCGGACATTTTCGGATCGGGTTTCGGCTCTTTCATCTCAGTATCCAATATATCAGAATTGCGATTATTATAGCTGCAAGTGCTGTAAAGATGCTGCCGCGCGGGCCGCGTTTGGTTGGCTGTGTAGATGCTGCAACGCCAGAATAAGGTTTGGCTGCCTCGGCCGCAATCGGCACAGCGCTATGGGCCGCCTTTGGCTCGCTATAGGTGCCGATCAGCGTCAAGTCTGCGGAGGGGTTCAATGTAACGTCCCCTGTTTCGCTGACCTTTGAAAACAACAGCAGCACATAGCCATCCAATGCCTCCAGCCGCGCACGGTCGGCTTGTATCACGTCGTCGTCCACATCATATCCATCGTTCAGATAGCGGGGCAGACCTACACCTGTGAGGTCAGCCAAAGCAAAAAGCTCTACTGCTTCGTCTTTGATATCATGACCTAAAAGATCAGACGCAATCATCGCCTTGGGGCGCTGTTTGAGCGCGCGCGCCATATCGGACATGGGTCTTGAGATTGAAAAGATGCGGATAACACCGCTCTCGTACTGGGGGATGAATAGGGTGCTCACTGTGTCATCCGCTCCAAATGGGTGCGTAAATCACCGGATTTCTCGACATAATCAAATCCGATCCTGTAGTCCTTGCCGCTGCCTAACTGCAAAAAAGTGATGCTGGGTGGCAATGTGTTGCGTCTTTTGGGCGCGGTCATTGCGCTGGCAGGATATGCTTTCACGCGGGTTTCTTGCGCGCCAACATGAAAAAACAGCGCGCGCCTGTCGGTGAGAGCATAGCGTGTCGCAGCATAAGTTTGCAGCTGTTGTCGTGTCGCACGCAGGGGGATCAGCACCAACAAGGCAGGCAGGATCAGCAGCCACATGTCGCCCTCTGCACCGACAGTGGCAATAATAAACCAAGCCGCCACAAGCAGGCCAGTTGCGGCCATAGGAGCCGAACCATAGAGGCGCCAGTTGCGCCAGTGCAGCCTTGGTTTGGGCCGACCCGTCCAGAGCAGCTCTTCATCTTGCTCCAGAACGTTATCCCAAAAGTTCGCGCTGCTCATGCGCGGTTGGCCGCCAAGTTGCGCGCGAGCAAATCCATTGCTGCCATGCGCACGGCCACGCCCATCTCGACCTGATCCTGAATAACACTGCGATTGATGTCATCGGCCAGCGTCCCGTCGATCTCGACGCCGCGATTCATCGGGCCAGGATGCATCACAATAGCATCGGGCTTGGCGTGGGATAACTTCTCCGCGTCAAGCCCGTAGCGGTGGTAATATTCCCTTTCGCTGGGGATAAACCCGCCATCCATGCGCTCTTTTTGCAAGCGAAGCATCATGACAACATCTACGTCTTTCAGCCCTTCTTGCATGTTATCAAAAACCTCGACGCCGAATTCGCTGATACCCGAGGGCATAAGCGTAGGTGGACCTATCAGGCGGATGCGGTTTTCCATCTTGCCCAGCAACATGATGTTGGACCGCGCCACACGGCTGTGTGCAATATCACCGCAGATCGCGATAGACAGGCGATGCAGGCGGCCTTTGGCGCGGCGGATGGTCAACGCATCCAGCAACGCCTGCGTCGGGTGTTCATGCCGTCCGTCACCTGCATTGAGCACTGCGCAGTTCACCTTTTGCGCCAGCAGATCAACCGCGCCCGATTGCGGGTGGCGTACAACCAGCAGATCGGGGTGCATGGCGTTCAACGTCATGGCGGTATCAATTAGGGTCTCGCCCTTTTTAATGCTGCTGGCCTGCATTGCCATGTTCATGACATCTGCGCCCAGCCGCTTGCCTGCAATCTCGAAACTGGCCTGTGTGCGTGTCGAGTTTTCAAAGAACATGTTAATCTGGGTTAGGCCATGCAGGGCTGATCCGTGCTTGTCAGGCTTGCGGTTCTGCTCGGCATAGCTGTCGGCAAGGTCCAGCAATGTGGTGATTTCGGTCGGGTGCAGCGGCTCGATGCCAAGCAGATGGCGGTGGGCGAAACTCATGCGGGGAAACCTTAGACTGTTTGCGGTGTTATAGGGGCCTGTGTACAGCGCGGCAAGAAGCGCACGAAGGCCATTTTGATCTGGGCGGGTGAGGCGTAGAGTGCGCTTATGGAATCACTGGATTTTCACACAAGCCGTGCATTGCTGGAATGGCAGATGGAACTGGGGGCGGACGAGTGTATCGTTGATGCGCCCGTGGACAGATATGCCTTGCCGGACCGTTTGGCCAAACCCAAGGCAAAGCAGGAAGAGGCGAAACCACACCTTACCAAAGGCCCCGTCGCTTTGAGCGAGAGGGATGCAGTCGCCGAAGCGCGTGCTGCCGCGGAGGGGGCTGTGACGCTGGAGGACTTGAAGGCTGCGATGCAGGCGTTCGACCTGTGTGATCTCAAACGTGGTGCACGCAAAATGGTTTTCAGCGATGGGATTGCAGGCGCGCCTGTCATGATTATCGGCGAGGCACCGGGGCGTGAGGAAGACCGATCCGGCAAACCGTTTGTCGGCGCAGCGGGGCAACTGCTGGACCGTATGTTTGATGCCATCGGCATGGGGCGAAATAATCCGGCTGCACCGCTATATATCACCAATATTCTACCTTGGCGTCCGCCGCACAACCGCGACCCCAAGCCGGAAGAGATAGCGATGATGCAGCCATTCTTGATGCGCCACATTGCGCTGGCTGATCCAAAAGTTCTTGTGGTGATGGGGAATTGGGCCTGTCAGGCGCTGCTCGCGAAACGCGGCATTACACGGCTGCGCGGGCAGTGGACCACGGCTGTGGATAAACCTGCTCTGCCGATGTTTCACCCTGCCTACCTTTTGCGAAATCCGCCAGCAAAGCGAGAGGCTTGGGCCGACCTTTTAAGCCTCAGAAATGCTGTGGATAAATGATAGATCCCGTTGTCCTGATCGCTTTCCTGCCTGCGGCGCTTGCGCTGATCCTGACCCCGGGACCAGACATGATGCTGTGCCTTGCGCAAGGTCTGCGCTCGGATCGTACTGCGGCATGGGCGGCAAGCGCGGGGATCAGCACCGGCTCTATGGTGCACGTGACCATCGCGGGTCTGGGGCTGGGCGCAGTAGTGGCCGCTTTTCCATGGGCATTCGAGGTCATTCGCTGGATAGGTGTCTGCTACCTCGTCTATCTCGCGGTGCAAGCCATACGCCCTCAGCCGCCGCATGTGAAAGGCAAGGGGATGAACCCGTTGCGGGCCTTTCGCGCGGGACTATTTACAAATCTGAGCAATTTCAAAGTGATCTGGTTCGTACTTGCCTTCATCCCGCAATTCGTTGTGCCGTCTGCGGGGCCTGTGTTTGTGCAGTTCCTTGCATTTGGCATGATGATCGCGATTGGGGGTTTTTTCGTAAACGGCATGGTCGGCGCGTTCGCAGGCAGCCTTGGAGCCAAGCTGTTACGCTCTAGCAGAGTTTTGGGCTATGTGACGGGCAGTATATATGCCGCATTGGCCGCGCGGCTGGCTGTGATGGAGTGATTGATGAGCAGAATTGACGAAACCGAAACGTTTATCCCTGTGCGCATCGCAGTGCTGACCGTGTCCGATACCCGCAGCGCAGGCGAGGACCGCTCGGGCGATGTGCTCGTGGCGCGGTTGCAAGCGGCAGGTCACGTTCTGGCTGCGCGCGCAATTATCCGCGATGAACGCGTCGAGATTGCCGATCAATTACGCGCGTGGTGTGCAGACTCCGCTATTGATGTGGTAATCTCGACGGGTGGGACGGGCCTGACGGGGCGTGATGTCACCGTGGAGGCGCACCGCGATGTATATGAAAAAGAGATTGATGCCTTCGGGACCATCTTTACGATCGTTTCGATGCAAAAGATCGGCACAAGCGCCGTGCAATCACGGGCAACGGGGGGGGTGGCAAATGGCACTTACCTGTTCGCCCTGCCAGGCAGCCCGGGTGCATGCAAGGATGCATGGGATGAGATATTGCTCAAGCAGCTGGATTATCGCCATAAACCCTGCAATTTCGTCGAAATCCTGCCAAGGCTGGACGAGCATCAGCGGCGGAAATAGCCACCCGTCACAATTTTTGCCGTAAATGTGACGGAAAGATCGGGTAGCTGCGTATATACTAGGCTTGGAAGCGCCGCATGCCGCGCTATTTTCAAGTGTAACACAAAGGCAAAGACGCAATGCGTTTCTTACGACAAAGCATGATTGGTCTGTTTCTGGCGTCGGTGACGCTGGGCCTGTTGGTCTGGGCAGTGCAAATGGTTGGCGGGGCTGTGCAAACCCGCATGGCCGACAGCCCCGCTGGTCCGCCCGCGCGGGAACGTGTTTTTGCGGTAAATGTTCTAACTGCCCAGGCGGACACCCATTCTCCCGTATTAACCAGCTTTGGTGAAGTCGCGAGCCGCCGGACACTAGAGCTGCGTGCGCCCGAAACAGGGCGCGTCATAGCTCTTGCTGAGGGATTTGAAAACGGCGGCACGGTACGCAAGGGCGATGTTCTGGTGCGTCTTGATCCCGCGGACGCACAGTCTGCCGCGTCCAGCAGTGAAAGCGATCTGGCCGATGCAAAAGCAGAGCAGCGCGATGCCGCGCGTGGCCTTGATCTTGCCCGAGATGAACTGTCGGCGGCGGAAGAGCAGGCTGCATTGCGGGTGCGCGCCGCCCAGCGTCAGGTCGATCTGGCAGCGCGCGGTGTCGGCACTACCGCTGCATCCGAGACTGCCGAGCTTGCGGCCTCTGCTGCGCGTCAAGCTGTGCTGGCGCGTCGTCAGGCGCTCGCTCAGGCCGAGGCCCGCGTGGACCAAGCGGCGACGCGTACTGCACGTGTCGAGATTGCATTGGCAGAGGCACAGCGGCGTTTGGATGAAACCGTTCTGCGCGCCCCGTTTACCGGCACGTTAAGCGGTACGAATGTTGTCGAAGGTCGCCTTGCCACTGCAAACGAGCGTTTGGCAGATCTAATTGATCCAGAAGATCTGGAAGTGTCGTTTCGCCTGTCCACCGCGCAATATGCGCGTTTGCTGGATGCTCAGGGCGCGATTATCAAAGCCGAGGTGCGCGTTCTGCTTGATGTAACAGGCGTTGATCTGGTGGCGCGTGGCCGCATCACCCGTACCGCTGCGGCGGCTGGTGAAGGGCTGACTGGGCGGCTTGTATTTGCTGCACTTGAAACCTCGGCGGGGTTTAAGCCAGGGGATTTTGTGACCGTAGAAGTGCAAGAGCCGCCGATCGAGAATGTAGTCCTTTTGCCTGCATCGGCGGTCGATGCATCGGGCAACGTGCTGGTTCTGGGTGCTGAAGACCGTCTTGAGGCAGCTACTGTGCAGGTCCTGCGCCGTCAGGGTGATGACGTTCTGGTGCGCGGGGATATCGTGGGTCGCGAAGTAGTCGAGGCAAGATCGCCTTTGCTGGGGGTTGGTATATCGGTCAAGCCACTGCGCAAAGACACTAAACCCCCCGAAACACCTGCGATGCTGGAATTGACCGAAGAGCGCCGCGCAAAACTGGTGGCCTTTGTTGAGGGAAACAAGCGGATGCCAAAGGATGCCAAAGCACGTGTTCTAGCCAAATTGGCCGAGCCTCAGGTCCCCGCCCGTATGGTTGAGCGGATCGAGAGCCGGATGGGGGGCTAGACCATGGCGCGGCCAATCTCCAAAACTGCAGGTGGTATCCTGTCCTATTTTACGCGGCACAAGACCGTCGCGAACCTGCTTTTGGTACTGATGTTGGTCGCAGGGATCAGTGCCGCCCCGAACATGCGCGCCCAGTTCTTTCCCGACGTGATTGTCGACAGTGTGACGGTCAATACCGTCTGGCAAGGCGCGGGTGCAGAAGATGTGGACGAGGCGATCAGTCAGGTGCTGGAAACCGCGCTGCTGTCGTTGGAAGGCGTCGAAAGCTCGACCAGTACGGCAAGAGAGGGGAGTAGTTCGATCTGGCTTGAGTTTGAGCCAGGTTGGGACATGGCGCGTGCCACCGCAGATGTGCAAACCGCAATAGATGCAATCACCAGTCTTCCGTCGGAGGCAGAGGACCCGAATGTGCGCCGTGGCGCATGGCGTGATCGTGTGACCGATGTCGTGATCACAGGGCCGGTTGCGCCTGAGCAGTTGGGTCGTTTTGCAGATGAATTTGTGACGCGCCTCTTTGCGGCAGGGGTGACGCGCACAACAATCCAAGGTGTCGCATCGCCGCAAACACTGGTTGAGGTGCCCTCGTCGAAACTTATCGCCTATGATGTCAGCATGGCCGAGATCGCAGCGGCCATTGCCGAGGAAGTGGATGCCGATCCCGCGGGCGATGTAACGGGGGCAAACGCACGCGTGCGTACAGGCACAGCGAAACGCACGCCGCAGGAAATTGCAGCGATTACACTGCGCTCTAATCCTGATGGGTCCAAATTGCTGATTGGCGATGTGGCGGTTGTGCGTGCGCAAGGTATTGACCGCGAGCGCAGCTATTTTGTCGGCAATGACCCCGCGATGTCCGTGCGGGTTGACCGCTCGGACCGTGGTGACGCTATCGCCATCCAAGAGCAGGTTGAAAAGGTGGCAGAGCAGTTGCAAGCAAGCCTGCCTGCGTCGGTCTCGGTTGAGCTGATACGCACCCGCTCTGCTGCTATTTCCGGTCGATTGGACCTGCTTATCGATAATGGGCTTATGGGCCTCGGGCTTGTTGTCTCGCTGCTCTTTTTGTTTTTGAACGCACGCACGGCCTTCTGGGTGGCGGCGGGTATTCCGGTGGCGATGGGGGCGGCTATTGCTTTCATGTATCTGGGTGGTTTGACGATCAACATGATCTCGCTGTTCGGGCTGATCATCACATTGGGCATTGTCGTTGATGATGCTATTGTGGTGGGCGAACATGCGGACCATCGCTATCGCCTTGGCGGGATGAGTGCGGCAGAAGCGGCCGAGGGTGCTGCACAGCGTATGGCGATGCCTGTTTTTGCAGCCACGCTGACGACGGTTATCGCGTTCTTTGGCCTTGTAGCCGTGGGCGGGCGGTTTGGCGATTTGATCCGCGATATTCCATTTACAGTGATCGCTGTGCTGATTGCCTCGCTGATCGAGTGCTTCCTGATCCTGCCCCATCATATGAACCACGCGCTTGCAGGTGTCGAGAAACGCTCGAAATTCTCGGTTGCCAAGCTGGTTGTAGGCGGAATCGTGAGTGCGCTTGTCCTGAGCGTGTTTCTTTGCGCTGTCATTTTTGGCGGCAGCTACCTCATGCTGCAGATCACGGGGGCGGATACCACTTTTTCCTATGAGGGGTATCTGGCCTACGCCGGCGTTGTGCCCTTTGTGATTGCGGCACTTTTGCTAGGGGTTGTGGTTTCGCAGAGGGGTGGCGTACGGGGGGCTGTCCAGACCATCGGACAACACGGTATTGATACACCTTCCTATGTGGTCAACACAGGGTTTGTCTGGGTGCGCGAACGCCTTTTTCGACCCTTCATGGCGGGGGTGATAAAGGCACGTTATGTCGTGCTGGCAGGCGTTATGGTGGTGCTGGCCAGTCAGGTTTCCTTATTTATCAAGGGTGATGTCCAATGGCGTTTCTTCAATGCGCCCGAGCGTGGATCGGTCACCGGTAACTTCATTATGGCCGAAGGGGCTACCCGCGCTGACACGCTGGAGATGATGCGCGAGATGCAGCGCGCTACCGATGCAGTCGCCGCGCGACTTGAGACCGAGCACGGTGTTAACCCGCTTGATTACGTCATGGCGCAGATCGGTGGCAACGGCGGGCGTGGTATGGCGGGGGCTGACAACAAAGATGCCGATCTGCTGGGCGGCATCGCGATTGAGCTGATCGACGCCGATCTGCGGCCCTATTCCAGCTTTGCGTTTGTAGCTGAGTTGCAAGACGAGGTTGTGAACCACCCGCTTGCCGAAGCTGTCAGCTTTCGCGGTTGGCGGTCTGGACCCGGTGGCGATGCGCTGGATGTTCAGTTTTATGGCGCACAAACACAAACGCTAAAAGACGCCTCGGAGGCTTTGAAAACCGCGCTTTTGCAATACCCCGAAGTCAGTGCCGTCGAGGACAATCTGGCCTATGACAAGGAGGAATTGATCCTTGATCTGACACCACAAGGTTTGTCGCTGGGATTTACCATTGACCAGTTGGGCCGCGTGTTGCGCAACCGTTTGGGCGGGATCGAGGCGGCGACCTATCCCGATGGTCCCCGTTCGGCCGCGATACGGGTGGAGCTGCCAGAGGGTGAATTGACGGCTGACTTCCTTGACCGGACCCAGCTGCGCACGCCTGCGGGCAACTATGTGGCGCTGGGCGATATTGTGAGCGTTCAGCAGCGCACAGGTTTTAGCACCGTGCGGCGCGAAAACGGGATCAGGCTGATATCGGTGACGGGGGATATCTCGGAGGATGATGCAAACCGCGCAACCGAAATCAACACAGCGTTGGTCGAAGATATCCTGCCGCGTATCGCGTCGGAATATCAGGTAGAATACCGCGTTGCTGGGCTGAGCGAGCAGGAAGACCAGTTTCTGAACGATGCGATGACGGGGCTTATTCTCTGCCTTACAGGGATTTTTCTGGTGCTGGCATGGGTGTTTGGCAGCTGGACGCGGCCCTTGGTTGTGATGGCGATCATTCCGTTCGGGCTGGTTGGGACGATCTATGGTCACAACGCATGGGATGTGCCGCTGAGCATGTTCACGGTCGTGGGATTGCTGGGCATGACCGGCATTATCATCAACGATTCCATTGTGCTGGTCACAACCATTGACGAATACGCGCAAGATCGCGGGTTGATCCCATCCATCATCGACGGCGCGGCTGACCGTTTGCGCCCTGTGATGCTAACCACGCTGACAACGGTGCTGGGCATGGCACCCTTGCTGTTTGAGCGGAGCCAGCAGGCGCAGTTTCTCAAACCAACGGTCATTACGCTGGTCTATGGTTTGGCGTTCGGGATGTTCCTTGTGTTGCTGGTGGTGCCTGCACTTGTGGCAGCCCAGCATGATATTTCGCGCCAGATCATCGCAATGCGCCGTGGCCTGCGCGCACCTGCGCGTGGGTTGCAAGTTGGGCTGGCACTGCTTTGGGCGCTTGTTCTGGGTTGGGGGGCTGCGACTTTGGGGTATGCTGCCGTCACGGGGGGCTTGCTGGCGCAGATATCGGATGCTTTGCCGGCTGTCGCAGATATGTCGGCGATGCTGGCAGGGTTTTTGCTGTTTGTCGCGGGGGCAGCGGTGATTGCGCTACTGGGGTATATCTTGGGGGCGTTCGCGATGCTGATGCGGGGCCGCAGGACCCAGCGCGGCTAAAGACACGTCGCCGCTGCCTTAGCTCGGCGTGCAGCCTTTGATGTCCACTGCATGGGAAGCGCCCAGCACGGTAAAGCGCATGGCGGAACGATCTAGCGCCAGCGCGCCTTTGCGGTTTGGGATCATTTCGGCTTTTGCGGTTAGTGTGCTGCCGCTGCGGGTCGCTGTGGCCTCTGAAACCCAGACATCCGCACGACCAGCTTCTATCACTACAAATTCCGTTCCGCCCGCGTGTGGCACGGTTATGTGTGCCGTGATGTTCAAGCCGTCTTCCGATGGGCTGATCGCACACACCACGCCGCCTGCGCCTGCTTCACTCGCGGTATAAGGCCGCTCGGCAAGTGCTGCTGCGATCGCTGGTACGGGTGTATTGCCTGATGGTGCTATCGTGCCCGTGACCTTTAATGTCTGCGGCACGCAAATATCTTTGCAGACCCCGATTTCAAGCGCGAGCTTTATATGCACGGGTTTGCCGGACCGCTTTGCCGCAATAGACAGTGGCAATGTCACCCGATTTGCGTAGCCGACCGACCGCATACCGTTCTGCCCAAATACTTTTGGTGTTGGCCAGCTGACTGCTACTCCTACCAGATTGCGTGAACCATTCCAGTTGAACGCGGGGGGTATCCCTGCGTCGCCCGGCGCGCGCCAGTAGGTTTTCCACCCGTCCTCCAACGTGATCTGGACCGCACTTACGATTGTTCCATCCGCCTGCTGCCACCCTTCAATCAGGGTGGCGGTGGCAGGAGCGCCCACGGGATCCGCCGCAAAGGCCGCGGTGGAGGTAATGGCAAAAAGCGCTGCTGCGCAAAGGGATGATCTTTTCATCCGTCATATGTGGCTGTGCGCGCACCATTTGCCAAGTCACAACTCGGTCAGCCATGTTTCGCTGATCGTGCTTGCAGCCGCTGGTTGCGCTGGGCAAACTGCGCAGGACAAGCGCGGCAGAGGGGCAGACATGGATATTTCAGGGCAGCTATTGATCGCCATGCCTGGCATGGGCGATCCGCGGTTTGCGCGCTCGGTAATCTTTATGTGCGCCCATTCTGATGAAGGTGCGATGGGGCTGATGCTTAACAAACGCGCGGGCGATATGACCCTGCGGGAAGTGTTTTCGCGTTTGGATATTGCAGGTGCCAAGGATGCGGGGCGAACGCCCGTACATATCGGCGGCCCTGTCGAGACCGAGCGGGGGTTTGTGTTGCATGGCGACAAACGGCGGCTGGCACCTGATGCGTTGGCCATTGACGGGCAGTATGTTTTGACAGCAACGCAAGATATTCTGAAAGACATCGGAAACGGCAAAGGGCCGCTGCCGTTCTTTTTTGCGCTGGGATATGCAGGGTGGTCGGCAGGGCAGCTAGAAGGTGAGATCGCCCAGAACGGTTGGCTCACTGCGCCTGCGACGCCTGATCTGGTATTTGCAACATCGCATGACGCACTTTGGGATGCTGCGCTGCGCAGCATCGGGATTGATCCGGTCACATTGTCCGCGACTGCAGGACGCGCCTAACCGCGTGGCGCTGCGGCGCGGGCCAATCGGTCATTGATTGCGCGGCCCAATCCCATTTGTGGGATCGGTGCGACAGCTATAGCGCCACCCAATGCGTCAAGACGGTGGAAATATTCGAACAGATTTGCTGCGGCTTCGGCCAGATCGCCGTCAGGTGACAGGTTTAGCACACCATCGACAGCGCCAAAGCCCAGCATATGCTCTCCCTTATGCGGGGTCTGCGCGTTCAGTCGCACATTGCCGCGCGGTGCATAGTGCGAGGCCAACTGACCGGGGGCGGTGATATTGCTGCCTTGCGGCGCAGCGGGTGCTTGGCCCAGCAGATCGGTGATCTGCTCACAGGTGATACCACCTTCGCGCAACAGTACGGGCGTCGACCCGTCAAATCCGATAATCGTACTTTCTACGCCGACAGTGCACGGTCCATCGTCAAGTACAGCCGCTATGCGCCCTGACAAACCCTCTAATACGTGACCCGCCGTTGTCGGGCTGATCTGTCCCGACGGATTGGCCGATGGCGCAGCAACAGGTCCGCCGAATGCAGTTAGCAGGCGATGGGAAGTTGGATGGGCAGGCACCCGTAGAGCCACCGTAGGTAGGCCTGCAGTGACCAGCGAGGACAACCCGTGGTCTGGCAAAAGGGGTAATACAAGGGTCAACGGGCCAGGCCAGAAGGCGCGCGCCAAGGCCTGTGCGGGTGCGTTCCAGACGACATACTTCTTTGCGTCGTCTGGTGCTGCCAGATGCACAATCAAAGGGTTAAAAGAAGGGCGTCCTTTAGCGGTATAAATCGCAGCGACTGCCGTACCATTGCGCGCATCAGCTCCAAGGCCATAGACAGTCTCCGTAGGAAGCGCGACCAGAGCGCCGTCCTTCAACAGCTGTGCTGCACGGTCCAATCCGGTGTCTGTTGCATGCAGGTGGAGCGTCTGCTGGGGCATGGCTTGATCCTGTTGCTATGACGCCGCGTTTTGGTTGCGCTAGCATGTGTGCCTCTTCATGCTGGTAGTGTATGGCGTGGGGTGGCAGGTTTAGTCTGTTTGGTCCTTGGGGCCGCACATTGTTTGAGGATCACTACTATGACGTATCGCGCGCCTGTTGAAGACTACAATTTTCTGTTCGACCATGTGGTCGGGCTTGAGGCGCTACGCCAAACAGAGAAATTCAGTGATGCAACGGCAGATGTGACGCGCGCAATTCTTACCGAAGCGGGCAAAATGTGCGAAGAGGTTCTCGCTCCACTCCAACGCTCGGGTGATCGCAACCCTGCCTATCTGGAAAACGGTGTAGTGCGCACATCGCCAGGTTTTCGTGAAGGTCTGAAAGCGATTGGTGAGGGGGGCTGGGTCGGCATGTCGGCTGATCCCGAATACGGCGGAATGGGGCTGCCGATGGCACTGACCGCCGCCGTGGGCGAAATGATGAGCGGCGCGTGCCTGTCGCTGCAGCTTGCGCCGATGTTGACGCAAGGCCAGATTGAGGCGCTGGAACATCACGCAAGTGACACGCTCAAAGAGATATACCTGCCAAAGCTCATCAGCGGTGAATGGACAGGCACGATGAACCTGACAGAGCCGCAGGCAGGTTCCGACGTTGGCGCGCTGAGTACCAAAGCTGTCGATCAGGGCGACGGGACCTATGCTGTCACGGGGCAAAAGATTTATATTTCATGGGGGGATCACGATCTGGGCGGCAATGTCTGCCATCTGGTGCTGGCGCGCTTGCCCGATGCCCCCGCGGGTGTGCGCGGAATCAGCCTGTTTATGGTGCCGAAACTGCTGCCTGATGCGCAGGGCAATCCCGGTGCGCGTAATGGCGTCAGTGTGGTCAGCCTAGAGCATAAGATGGGGCTGCATGGCTCACCTACCTGCGTAATGCAGTATGACAATGCCACCGGTTGGCTGGTGGGCGAGCTGAACGGCGGCATGGCTGCGATGTTCACAATGATGAACAATGCGCGGCTTGGGGTCGGCGGGCAGGGGATCGGGGTGGCGGATGCTTCGTATCAGCACGCGCTGGCCTATGCCACGGACCGCAAGCAGGGCAAAACCTCGGCTCCGGCTGAAAAGGATTCGATTCTCGGCCATGCAGATGTGCGGCGGATGCTCACGATGATGAAGGCCGATGTATTTGCTGCCCGTGCGATTGCTGTTTGCAATGCTGTGGCGATTGATATGGCGCAGGCTACGGGTGATACTGCATGGAAGGCCCGTGCCGCGTTGTTGACGCCGATCACCAAAGCCTTCGGGACGGATACGGGCATTGCTGTTGCCGATATGGGCCTTCAGGTGCATGGCGGTATGGGGTTTGTCGAGGAAACAGGTGCTGCGCAATTCTGCCGCGATGTTCGGGTGACGGCGATTTACGAAGGCACCAACGGTATTCAGGCTATGGATCTTGTCGCACGCAAAATGATGGACGGGGGCGAAGCGGCAATGGCCTTGCTCGACGAGATCGAGGATGACGTGGAACAGGCGCGGCAAGTCTTTCCGCGCCTTGCCGAAGATGTCTGGCAGTCATGCGAAAGCATGCGCGAGGCGACAGAATGGCTTGTTTCACAGACGGACCTGCAAGAGCGGTTTGCTGGGGCTGTGCCGTATTTGCACGCCTTTGCACGTGTTTTGGGGGCACATTTGCACCTCAAGGCTGCGCTGGCAGACCAGGGCGGTGCGCGTGAAAAACTGGCAAGGTTTTACATCCAGCGCATGTTGCCCGAATACGCGGCCTTGTTGGCTCATGCGCAAGCGGGGGCGGAAGATCTATACGCCCTTACGGCGGAAGAGTTGGCAATCTGATGTCGCAACACGTCAAAACACCGCAAGGTCTGCGCTATCCATGGGAGACACCGCCAAGCGGCGCCGAGGCCATAGAGGTGGCCGAAGGTGTGCTTTGGATGCGTCTGCCCCTGCCGATGAAGCTGGACCATGTGAATGTGTATGCTTTGGATGAGGGCGACAGTTGGACCATTATCGACACAGGGTTCGCGTCTAAGAAAACCAAGGCCATCTGGCAAGAAATTATGGAAGGCCCACTGGGAGGCAAGCCTGTATCGCGTGTTGTAGTCACGCACCATCATCCCGACCATATCGGGCTTGCGGGCTGGTTCCAGAGCGAGCATGGGGCCGATTTGGTAACAACCCGTACCGCATGGTTGACTGCGCGGATGCTGACGCTGGACGTGCAGGATGTGCCGAACACCGAAAGCCTTGCTTTCTACCGATCAGCTGGGATGGCCGCCGAGATTTACACCAAACGTAGCACGGACCGTCCGTTCAACTTTGCCGATATCGTAGCTCCGCTGCCATTGGGCTATACCCGCATCAAGCAGGATGACACGATCACCATGGGGGGGCGGCGTTGGCAGATCCATATGGGCAACGGCCACGCCCCCGAACATGCGACGTTCTGGAGCCTGGATGACAATCTGGTGATTGCCGGCGACCAAATCCTTCCCTCCATCAGTCCCAATGTGGGCGTATACGCGACCGAGCCTATGGCCGATCCCATCGGTGAGTGGCTTGAGGCCTGTGAGCGGTTGGCCCAACTGGGGCGTGCGGATCACCTTGTATTAGGGGGCCACAAGCTGCCATTCACGGGGTTGCCCACGCGAATGCGACAGCTGATCGACAATCATCATGGCGCGCTAAAACGACTGCTTGCCTATATCGACACGCCCAAAACCGCAGGCGAGGTTTTCCCCCCCTTGTTCAAAAGAGCGATAGGTGAGGGGGAATATGGCCTCGCACTGGTTGAAGCCTTTGCGCATTTAAGTCACCTTCACCAAGAAGGTCAGGCCATTCGCACCCAGCGCGAAGATGGCGCATGGCTATACCAGCGTAAGGGGTGATCCATGGGTGAAAAGATAGAAACCGCAGCCGAAGCGGCCGAGGCCAACGCATTGCCGCGTGTGCATGAGGTTCACAATGATCCGGCGGCCAAAAATGCCAAGGACCAGCCCGTGCCAAAAGGTGTGTCGGGAAAACCCGTAGCACAGAAGTCACCTGCACAATGGGCTTATGAACGCACTGTTTTGTACCTCAAGAAATTTGAGGAAGGACTGGACGAGAACCATGAAATCGCCATGGGTTTTGCGGGAACGGACGCAGGTGTGCTCAAGATCGAAGGCATGGGCTATTTTGACCCCGATGTTGTGACTTTCTACGGCGCCGATCCTGCGGGGGGCAAGATGCAGCTTGTACAACATGTGAGCCAGCTGAGCGTTGTCTTCCGCGCGGTGCCCAAAGCCGTAGAGTCCGAGACACCCAACCGCATCGGCTTCAAGCTGCTTGCTGATTTGGAGCAAGGCGAGGCCTGAAGCATACGCGGCATCTTAGACACATTCGCCAAATCTGGCGTGACAGGGCAGACGAAATGCCGTAACCCCTGCGCAAACGACCAGCCAAAGAAGACGAAAGGGACTTTCCAATGGCCGAACATGAACATGGTACAATGAACTCCGACAGCCAGCAGAAAACCTTTGACGGTTTTGTCACCTTTGTGACACGTGCCGTTATCGTGATTATCGGTATCCTTGTCTTTATGGCGATTTTCGCGCGCTGAACTGACTGAGACTGAGACTGTGAATATGAAAACTTTTCTGGCGCTAAGCCTGTCTGCCGTGCTGCTTGCTGGATGTGCGGAAGCGGTAAAAGAATCATCTTCACAGGCGATAGACGCAGCTGCGTTTGCGCATACTGGCCAGCCAAAGCTGACGTTGATTACCATGATCAACAACCGTACTGGCGCGGGCGGGCATACCGCATTGCTGGTTCAGGGCAAACAATCGGTCATGTTTGATCCCGCAGGCTCGTTCGAGCATGAGCGGATCCCCGAGCGCGGTGATGTTCTGTATGGCATGTCACCGAAATGGATCCAGATTTACAAATCTGCCCATGCACGCACGAATTTCCATGTCGTTAGCCAAGAATTTACCGTGACACCTGCGCAGGCCGCGCGGGCGATGCAGCTTGTTGAGGCGAGCGGCCCTGTTTCAGGCGCCTTCTGTGCCAGCGCCACTTCGGGTATTCTGCGCCAGATACCCGGATTTCAATCGATCAAGCAGGGTTTCTATCCCGTTAAGTTGATGGAGCAGGCAGCCAAGCTGCCCGGTGTCAAAACCACCCGCTACTATGAGGATGACGAGGGCAACGTCACGGACGGGATCGTCGCCTCAGCCGAGTAGATAGAGCAATCCGTAGAGTGTGATTGCGCCGCTTAACATCGCCATAATGACATTTCGCGTGTAAAGCCCCACCGCAAACGCGACGGAGGCCGCCGCCGCGCGGGGAATATCGAACACACCATCCGTAGCGACAGGCCAGACAACCTGTGGCGCCACCAAAGCAGGCAGTATTGCCACCGCTGTGTAACGCAGATGCCGTATCAGCCAGTCGGGCATGGCGCGATCACCGACCAGTCCGGTGAAGACAAAGCGCAGGCCAAAGCTGCCTAACCCCAGCAGGATGATTACAGTCCAGAGTGTGCCCGTCTCGATGTTCATTTCGCTGCCCCCCTACGCTCTGCCCACAACTCGGTTTGTGCACCTGCCATCATGCCAGCTATCCCTGCGATGATCAGGCCCAGTGAATAAGGGACGCCAGCCGCCAGCAACGCGACCACCACTGCCACCAATGCGGCAACGATATGGGCAGCCGTGCGGAACATTGGCGCGATCATCGCCAGAAAGGCGATGGGAATGGCAAAATCCAAAGCCCAGCTATCGGGGATGCGTGTGCCAAGCAGCGCACCGATGAGGGTAAAGGCATACCACAACGGTACAATTGGTGTGACCGCCCCTAGAAAATAGGCCACACGTTCGGGTACGGTCATGTCCGGTTCTCTTTCGAACTTTGACACGGCCACGACATAGGATTGATCCACCGTCATATAGGCACACAGCGCGCGCTGCCACAGGGGCGCTGCCCCGATGTAGGGCGTCAGCGATGCAGAATACATCGCCATGCGCAGGTTCACCGCTAGCGCCGAGATCAGCACGATGGCCGTCGGCACGTTTTCTTGCAGTAATTGCAGTGCAGTGAACTGCGCGGCCCCCGCAATGACAACAATAGAAAAGGCCATCGTCTCGACCACATTCAGGCCCGCCTCGGTTGCCAATACGCCAAAAAGGCTGGCGAAGGGGATAATGATCAAAATGAACGGGGCCGAGTCTATCACACCTTGGCTGTAGGGGGATTTGCGGGTGGAACTGCTCATGCGATAGCCCTAGGTTGCTGTAACCTGCGTAGCGTTTTGCCGAAGGAGGCGCAATTGGCTGAACTTGAAGATTTGTCCGACTACCTGATTGCGCCTGACCCCGCCGCGCGGCGCTTGACGCGGGCCGTGACAGGCACTGATCATTTGGGCGAGAGCCAACAAATCAACGTGGTCGAGGAACGGCCTTTGACCATCTACCTCAACGGGCAGGAAATCGTGACCGCCATGACGATCGGCGATTACCCTGATTATCTTGCGCTGGGTTTTTTGCGTAATCAGGGCATGTTACGCAGCAATGATGAAATCACGCGCGTCGACTACGACGAAGAACTTGAAACAGTTGTGGTCCGTACCGCACGCAAGACCGACTACGAGGATAAGATGCGCCGCAAGACCCGCACCAGCGGATGTGCTGTGGGCACCGTCTTTGGCGATATGATGGAGGGGCTGGAGGGCGTTGTGCTGCCGCAGACCCAAGTGCGCACCTCATGGCTTTATGCGCTGTCGGCCAAGATCAACCGCACACCCAGCCTGTATTTGGAGGCGGGGGCAATACACGGCACGGTTCTGTGCCACGCGGACCGCCCGCTGGTCTATATGGAGGATGTGGGCCGTCACAACGCCGTTGATAAGATCGCGGGCTGGATGATGGCCGAAGGGATCAGCGCGGAGGACAAAATCCTCTATACAACGGGCCGTCTAACTTCCGAGATGGTGATCAAAACGGCGATGATGGGTATTCCTGTGCTTGCCTCGCGCTCGGGCTTCACGGCTTGGGGCGTGGAGATTGCACAACAGGTGGGGCTGACGCTGATCGGGCGTATGAAGGGGCGGCGCTTTATGTGTCTGTCGGGCGAAGCACGGCTGCTGCGCGATGCCGATCCCGCCGCAATCGCGGACGAGCCAAAGCGCAGCGGTCGAAAGGCTGCATCTTGAGCGTGCCGCGATGGGATTTGTCGGTCGCCCCAACCGCGGCTGAGAATTATGACGCCATGATCACTGCGGGTCGGCATGTGATCAAGGGACGGGGCCGTTTGTTGATGATGCTACAGTCCCTTTTCGTCGGATGCTTTGCACCAATCGGGGCCTGCCTGTTCTTTTGGGCTATTGCCAGTGGTGTAAGTGGCATCGAGTTCTCGGAACTTCCTATTGCTACAATTCCCGTGACAGTGATCGTTTTTGCCATTTTGGCGATCTGGCTTCTGCGGCAGGGGCATATGATCACTGCGCGGGCCACTGCTGCCTCGCGGTTCGGGCGGGCCTATAATCTGCTGATCTCGCAGGACGGCGTAACGCTTACGACCGATCACAGCCGCTGGCACTCGGGCTGGCATGATGTTGAGGTTGTGAGGGCTGGCAAAAAGACCCTGACAATCGGGATATCGGGCATCGCGATCCCCGTGCCGCGCCACGCATTTCTGGGGCCACAGGATGCCGACGAGGCGCTGCGGGTCATGCAAGGCTGGCAGGGGGCCACAAGATGACGCAATACGAGGTACGCTTCCAGCTGCCGCCAGCCATGCTGGAAGCTGCCATGCGCTCGTTCGGTGCGCCAGACACACAAGAAAAGCCGAAACGCAAAAACCCTGTTTTCGGCCTGCTCCTTTGGGTGGCTTTGTTTATTGCTACCTTTCTGCTTTTCAACCTAGAGATCATCGTGATCAGTTCCGACCTTTTCGACCTTTTCGACCTTACGGTGGTGCTTTTCACGGTGCTCGGGTTTTGTGCGGGGTTTCTGGTGGTGGACAGGATTTATAAAGGTCAGATGCGGACGATTGTTAAAACTGCGCAGGACGCGGCAGCGCGGCAGGGACCTGTTCACATGGTTTTGCGCCCCGAACAGGTCACGGTCTCATCCAGGCTGAGCGAGACGACAATGGACTGGCGCTCTGTCGATAGAATTGTGCGCTTGCCGGATGCAACGGTATTGCAGCTTGGCGGCGGTGTAACCGCGGTGCCAGATAGCGCGCTGCCGGAGGGTGTGACGCCCGAGCAGTTTCACAACGATGTGACCAAATGGCTGGAGGCCGCACAATGAAGCAACCTTTGGGTGTTATCCTTGCAGGGGGGCAGGCCACGCGCATGGGCGGTGGCGACAAAGGGCTGCGCGTATTGGGCGGCCAGACCTTGCTGGCGCGTGTACATGCGCGCCTGGCACCGCAAGTGGCGGATGTCGCATTGAACGCAAACGGGGATGCTGGGCGGTTCGCGGACGTCGGACTGCCCGTAGTTTCTGATAGCATAGATGGCTTTGCAGGACCGCTGGCCGGTGTGCTGGCTGGCCTTGATTGGGCTGCGGAACAGGGGGCGGATACAATCGTCACGGCAGCGGCGGATACGCCGTTCTTTCCCTGTGATCTGGTCCCGCAACTGCAGCTGGCCTCCGAAGGGATGATCCATCCGCTTGTCCTTGCTGCCACCCCTGATCCCAAGCGCGGCACAGCGCGCCATCCTACCTTTGGTCTCTGGCCTGTCGCCTTGCGCGATGATTTGCGGGCTGCATTAAACGGTGGTCTGCGCAAGGTTGTTCTGTGGACCGCAGAGCATGGTGGCCGCGAGGCAGTGTTCCCAGAGGAGGAGGCGTTTTTCAACGTGAACACACCTGATGATCTGGCCCGAGCCGAGGCGATGTTATGAAAGTCTATGGCGTTGTCGGCTGGAAGAATGCGGGCAAGACGGGCCTGATGGAGCGGTTGGTAACGGATATCACCCAACGCGGCTATTCTGTCTCGACGGTCAAACATGCCCATCACAGCTTTGATGTGGATCACGCAGGCAAAGACAGCTATCGCCACCGTGTGGCGGGGGCCACGCAGGTCTTGTTGGCCTCGCGCAATCGCATCGCCTTGATGCATGAACTGCGCAATGCGCCCGAGCCGCCGTTGGAGGCGCTGCTGGCGCAGCTTGCGCCCGTAGATCTCGTACTGATCGAAGGATACAAGCGTGATGCGCACCCCAAGGTTGAGGCGCACCGTGCTGTCACAGGTAATCCGCTGATTGCGGTGGACGATCCGACAATTCGCGCCGTGGCCAGTGATATTGCGCTTGAACTCGACCGGCCGGTTTTCGATCTGGATGATACTGCCGCTATTGGTGATTTCATTCTGGCCGAGGTCGGTTTGTGAAAGGGTTTGACACTGTCCTTGTGGCCGATTGGTCCGCTGGAAAACGCGCAGGCCCCACGCCGCGCAAAGATGCCATATGGCTGGGTGTGACCCGCAGCGGGGTCAGCCAACCGCCACGCTATTGCCGCTCGCGCCAGGAAGCCGAAGCACTAATCGCCGAAATTATCACGCATGAGCAAGCCGCGGGTCGCCGCTTGCTCTGCGCATTTGATTTCCCGTTTGGCTATCCTGCGGGGTTCGGGCGGCGTGTCACGGGCTCGGATGATCCATTTGCGCTATGGGACTGGTTTGAGGCTCGGATAACCGATGCGCCCGACGGCTCGAACAACCGATATGACGTGGCCGAAGAACTAAACCGCCTGTTCGTAGGCGTGGGACCATTCTGGGGCAAACCACACAAGGACAGATGGCCCGACATCCCCTACCGCAAGGAGGGGATCATCTATGATGAAGTGGCCGAAAAACGCGAATGTGATAGCATCGCCAAGGCGTCCTCATCTTGTTTTCAGCTGGCATTTCCACCGACAGTTGGCGGCCAGATGATGATGGGGCTGCCGACGCTCAACCGCTTGCGGCGGATCGGGGGCGTGGGGGTATGGCCCTTCGAGCGCACAGAAAACACTGGGGTTGTCCTCGCTGAAATATGGCCTGGTGTGATCGAAGATGCGGTCAAAGCTACGCTTAAATCCCATGAAACGAAGGCGATCCGCGATAGTGTTCAGGTCCGGTTGTTGGCTGACGCGATCGCGCGCATGCCCGCAGAGGAGCTGGCAGCGCATATGCGCGATGTCCCGGATGCAGCGGCGCAAGAGGCGTGGATCTTGGGCGCTGGCTTGTCTGATAAGCTCAACGCACTGGCGGGCGCGCCCCCGCCCCTGCGCAACGATTGTTTTGCATTGCCCCAAGGCGTTGTCTGGACACCCGTTGAGGATGCCTTGGCACTGCTGCGCGACAGGTTAGAGTGTGTGACACCTGTCCAGACCGTGCCATTAGGCGATGCAATCGGGCGGATCGCTGCCAAAGATATCTATGCACAGCGCGCCAATCCACCGCTGCCAAATACGGCAGTGGATGGGTATGGCTTTGCCGGAGCGCGCGACGAGGGCGTGCATCGGTTGCCTTTGGTGCAAGGGCGCGCAGCAGCGGGGGATGCGCCTGTGAACGTGCCGCAGGGCCATGCCATCCGTGTGCTGACGGGGGCTGCGCTGCCCGAAGGTGTGGATACTGTGATCTTGCAAGAAGACGTCACAGTGAATGGTGAATCCATCGCCTTCCACGGTCCGCTGAAACTGGGGGCCAACTGCCGCCAAGCGGGAGAGGACGTGCAGGAAGGCGACGAGATTTTGCCTGCGGGTCGGGTGATCACGGCTGCAGATCTGGCACTTCTTTCTGCAACGGGTGTGTCGCGTGTTTGTGTGCGTATGCCGTTGCGGGTGGGTGTTCTGTCCACGGGGGACGAGTTGGTTGAGGCTGGTGAGCCAGCCCGTGCAGGCCAGATCTACGACGCGAACCGCCCGATGCTGTTGGCTCTTTTGGCGCAAATGGGGTTTCAGACGGTTGATCTGGGCCGCGCGCCCGATGATCGTGACGCGCTGCGGGCAATGATGGACCATGCCGCGACACAGGTAGATGCCATCCTGACCAGTGGCGGGGCGTCTGCTGGCGACGAAGATCACGTCTCGGCCCTGTTGGAAGAGACAGGCAGCATGACGCTGTGGCGGATTGCCATCAAACCGGGCCGTCCGCTTGCGTTGGGTTTGTGGGGCGGTGTGCCTGTTTTCGGTCTGCCGGGTAATCCTGTGGCCGCGATGGTCTGTACCTTGGTATTTGCGCGGCCTGCGCTGGATGTGCTTGGTGGCGCGGCATGGGCGCAGCCGCAGGGCTTTGACGTCCCCGCCGCCTTTGCCAAGCGAAAAAAGGCAGGACGCCGTGAATATTTGCGTGCACGCATGCGCAGTGGTCAGGTTGAGGTCTTTTCGTCAGAAGGGTCGGGACGCATTAGCGGGTTAAGCTGGGCAGAAGGACTGGTCGAGCTAACTGAAGAGGCGCAGGAAATTAAAGTTGGGGATATGGTACGTTTTATCCCGTGGGCAAGTTTTGGAATTTAGGAGAGATATGATGTGGAAGGCCGGATTGGTACTGCTGATAACAGCAACAGGCGCGCAGGCGGCGGAATGCACGGGCGCTTCGTTGCAGTTCATTGAGAGCGCACCGCGCGACCGCTTTGAAATTTCGGTTGGCGGCGAGCCTCTGCGCGCGGTGAGCATTGACTTGCGCGGCTCTGCGGGCCGGTTGATTTTTGACACGGCAAGTGGTGGCACAGGTGTCGAAGTATTCCAGCCGTTGCGTGACGAGGGCGGTACAGTGGCAGGTAATGTGGCCGATGGCGCCGAAGTTATCAAAGTCGGGCTGCGCAGCGCAAAAGCGGGAGGGCGTGCTGCGTTCTCGATTGATGTTGATGACAGGCTTGCTGCGTCCGATCTGGGGCAAATACGTGTGACGGGCGGTGAGATGGCAGGCGCCGTTGCAACGTTTGAAACCGTGAATGGTCAAGTATTTACGGCAGTCTTTGATGCCAAAAACCGCGCTGTTGCCTGTCCCTAAGGCTCCTTCGCAGGTGCGTTTTAGTCGAACGTACCTGCGACACGGCCCAACAGCATAAACGCACGCGCAGTACGTGTGTCGGCCATGGCTGAAATCTCGCTGTCGGTGGCGACCTTTTCGAAATCCGCGAACAGCTTGTCAAAGCGGCGCAGGAAGTGGTGGGCCGCATCGCGGAAGATGGGGTCTTGCTTCATACGCCCCGCCGTCAGAGCCAATGAGGATCGGTCGCGGATGCCACCCAAGGCTGCGACGGGGCGGCCCCGCGCCCCTTGACCGAACATGCGCCAGATTTCCGGCCGCGCGCGGTCTGGGCGCAGATCATCCATGTAAATGCCGTCTTGGCTCAGCAGGGTAAGAATATCCTGTGCCGCCTGAATGAGCTGTGCAGCGTTGCGATCTTTCATGGCGCGGCGCAGCGCGGCAAAGCCCGCTTCGTCTTCGGCGGTCTCGGGGAAATTAAGTGCGCGGATCAGGTCATCGCCCTCTACTGGGGGGGCGGTGTCGACACTCTGGGTGCCGAGCGCCAGTGTCGGCTGATCCTCTGCGGGGGGGGGCTCAACAGGTTGGGCTGAGCGAGGCGCCTCTTCGCGGCGGGTCGAAAATGTTGCGAGCGCTGTTTCGGTTTTGCGCGTTGCAGCTGCAATTTCATCCAGCTTGCGGCTGACGGATGGCTCGGACGTAAGTCGCCCGCCTTGCTGCTGCGCAATATAGGCGTGGCGGATTGCATCAATAGCAGCCTGCAAACGCTGGCTTTCCTCGCGCATGACGCGGCTGGCGCGGGCTGCCGTGGCAGCAACCCAGATCATCGCGACAGGCATAAATACGGCCAGCATAGTCATCAGGAAGCGCAAGCCACCCTGACCCTCGACAGCGGGAGCCTGATCCATGAAGACAAAAAAGATCAAACATCCCAGCAGCCAAACAGCGGACAGTGCAATTGCCACAATCTCGATGCTGGTGATCCCGTCAGGGCGCGCTTTGTCATAAATGCCCAGCGGTGTAGGTCGCGCGCTCGCAGGTTTTGCTGCACCAGTGGCGCGGGCACCAGCGGAGGGGGCGCGCACTGTTTCAGGTGGGGTGGCGTCAGACATGATATCTGCTCCGCTCTGGGGTCGCGATGCTGCTGTTGCGCTCAGGCGTAAACGATTTTGAGAACTTCATAGGATTTCTGGCCCCCCGGTGTGCGGACTTCGACACTATCGCCCTCGTCCTTGCCAATCAACGCACGCGCAATCGGCGATTTGATGTTCAGCAAGCCCTGCTCGATATTGGCCTCGTATTCGCCAACAATCTGGTAGGTCTTTTCCTCGTCGGTGTCCTCATCCACTAACGTGACACGCGCCCCGAATTTGATCGTGCCCGACAGCTTTGCCGGATCAATGACCTCGGCCAGCGAAATAACACCTTCCAACTCTTTCACGCGCCCTTCGATAAAGGACTGTTTTTCCTTGGCCGAGTGATACTCTGCGTTCTCGGATAGATCGCCATGCTCGCGGGCTTCGGCAATGGCTTTGATGATGGCAGGACGTTCCACTGTCTTGAGATGCTTCAATTCAGTCTCAAGGGCGGTGTGACCGCTACGGGTCATCGGGATTTTTTCCATGCGCGTCTGTCCGTCATACTAAGGCGCGCCCCGAAGGAGGTTCGGGGCGCGCGTTTGCGTTTAACTTAACTGACCCAACTTGACCGCCAAATGCAAGCGGATAAGGCGCGCGGGCGGGCGCGGTTTCGCCGAAGCACGCGGTGTTAGTCGTATTGAACTACCTCGTACTCGATCCCGTCGGCATCATAGAAATAGAACCTGCGTCCTGGCTCGTAGTCATGGTGCGTGCCCATCTTGAAGCCATGCGCGCGTACTTTGGCCTCAACAGCGTCCAGATTGTCGACAACCACTGCGATATGGTTCAATCCGCCAGTGCAGGAATATGTATCGGGTTTTGGCGCAAGCGCCTCTTTCGGTTTATAGAGCGCCAGATATTGCTCCTTTGTGCCCACATGGATCGAGTGGCCGTCAGTGAGGGACGCGCCCTGCCATCTGATGTGCCAACCAAATATTTCCTCCATCCATGCCGCTGTGGCGGCGGTATCCGAGACTGTGTAATTTGCGTGTTCCAATAGCGCTTTCATGGTGGGGTTTTCCTTTTTAAATGACGTGACCCCTCTTACCGTAATTGCTAAACCTAACTTTAGGTCAAGGAACAAATTGGAGAATTTATGGGTGTGTCTGACGGGCTCTCAATCGGCGCATTGGCGCAGCGAACCGGCCTCGCTGTTTCTGCTATCAGATATTACGAGGCGCAGGGGCTGATTAAGCCGTGGCGCAATGCGGGCGGGCAGCGGCGGTTTGCACGCGCGGACCTTAGACGCCTCAGCTTTGTGATGATCGCTCAGCAATTCGGCTTTACCTTGCCGCAGATCCGCGCGCAGCTCGACCAGCTGCCAAACGGGCGTACACCGACCAAGGCTGACTGGGCCGCGATAAGTGCGGGGTTCCGTGAGAGCCTAGATGCCCGCATCGCTACCCTGACCAAGCTGCGGGACAATCTGGATGGATGCATCGGCTGCGGTTGTCTCAGCCTTGAGGCCTGTGCGCTATACAACCCTCACGATGCCGCAGCAGCGCGGGGGCAGGGGCCACGTTATTTGATGGGGGACACACCATCGCAGACTTCTCGTTAGCGCTCACTGGGCAAAGTTTACGCAAAAAGCCCCGCCTGCGACCATTTTAACGCTTCGTCGTGATTGCAATGACGGGTGCCAGCCGCTACCTCGGATAAAACCGTTTTTAGGGATTGGGAGCGCCTGATATGTCTGAGATTGAACGCGAAGCGATGGAATATGACGTTGTGATTGTCGGAGCGGGTCCTGCGGGCCTGTCGGCGGCGATCCGTCTGAAGCAGCTTGATGCTGACTGTAGCGTCGTCGTCTTGGAAAAAGGCTCCGAAGTGGGCGCGCATATCCTGTCTGGTGCAGTGCTCGATCCTTGCGGTCTGGACGCCCTTATGCCCGATTGGAAGGAAAAAGGTGCGCCGCTGAACGTGCCTGTGATCGAAGACAACTTTTATGCTCTGGGTGAAGCAGGCGAAGTGCGCATCCCCAACTTCCCCATGCCACCGCTGATGAACAATCACGGCAACTATATCGTCTCCATGGGCAACGTATGCCGTTGGATGGCCGAACAAGCCGAGGAAATGGGCGTTGAAATCTTCCCTGGTATGGCGTGTTCCGAGATCGTCTATGGTGACAACGGCGAGGTCAAAGGTGTGGTTGCCGGCGAGATGGGCCTTGGTGCCGATGGCAAACCTGGCCCCAGCTATGAGCCCGGAATGGAGCTGCACGGCAAATACGTGTTCCTCTCCGAAGGCGTGCGCGGCAGCTTGTCCAAGCAGGTGATCGCGAAATACGATCTGGCAAAAGGCAAAGAGCCACAGAAATACGGCCTCGGCATGAAAGAAATCTGGGAGATTGACCCCGCCAAGCACAAAGAGGGTTCGGTCACGCATACGATGGGCTGGCCGCTGGGCAAAAAGGCGGGCGGAGGATCGTTCATCTACCACCTTGAGAACAATCAGGTCTATGTAGGCTTTGTGGTGCACCTTGGCTACAAAAACCCGCATGTCTTTCCGTACATGGAATTCCAGCAGTTCAAGCATCACCCGATGGTTGCCGAGTTGCTCAAAGGCGGAAAGCGCGTGGCCTATGGCGCGCGCGCGATCACCGAGGGTGGATACCAGTCCATGCCCAAAATGGTAGCCCCCGGTGTGGCGCTGCTGGGCTGTTCCGTCGGCATGGTCAACGTGCCGCGGATCAAGGGCAACCACAACGCGATGCTGTCCGGCAAAGCCGCAGCAGAAGCAGCCTACGCAGCAATCACGGCAGGCCGTTCCGGAGACGAGCTGCCTGATTACGAAAAAGATGTGCGCGAAGGCGAGATCGGCAAAGACTTGTGGAAGGTGCGCAACGTCAAGCCGCTGTGGTCCAAATTCGGGCTCTCCGCGTCTCTGGCGATTGGCGGCTTTGACATGTGGTGCAATACGCTGTTCAACTTCTCTATCCTCGGCACAATGCACCACGGAAAATCCGATGCCGACGCGACAGAGGAAGCGTCGAGGCATCAAGAGGTCGCCTATCCAAAGCCCGACGGCAAACTCAGCTTTGACAGGCTTACCAATGTGGCGTTCTCCTTTACGAACCATGAGGAAAGCCAGCCTGCGCACCTGACTTTGAAAGACGACACAGTGCCGGTCGGTGTGAACCTTGCGAAATACGCAGGCCCCTCAGCGCGGTATTGCCCTGCCGGTGTTTACGAATTCGTTGAAGAAGCTGGCAAGGACACGCGCTTTGTCATCAACTTCCAGAACTGCGTGCACTGCAAAACATGTGACATCAAGGACCCTAGCCAGAACATCGTCTGGACGACACCTCAGGGCGGAGATGGGCCGAACTATCCCAACATGTAATCGTGTCACACCGCGATGAAATCATACAAATGCTGTCCGAGGAAATCGGGCAGCATTTTATCGTTGAGCCAGATGAAGATTTGTTTGGTAAGCTGTATCTTTCGGGCGATGATGTGAATGAATTTCTCGAGGCCTATGCCTTGCGGTTCAACGTCGATATGAGTGCATTTTTATGGTATTTCCACTATAACGCGGATGAGCCACCGCAAGGCCGCCGTGTTTTGCCCGTGCTGTCAGATGGCCGCGTGGCGGACTACATGCCGATCAGCCTCGATCATCTTGTTGATGCCGCGCAGGCGGGGCGGTTGGCCTACGCCTATCCTGAACATAGCCTGCGCCTGAACCGCTTTTACTGGATCACGCCGCTTGTGATTGTTTGCAGCCTCATGGTTCTTTTGATGGCATGGGTTATTTTTTGATCCGAATGCTTCACAGCCCTGTGTGTGCGGACTGATCCCATTGCGCGGGCGCGGAAACATGCTAGCCTGACAAGAAAACAACGAGGCCCGAGCAAATGAGACATTTCCTGCAATCTGTAAGCGTGGCCGCCCTTGTGCTGAGCCTTGGCGTCGGCACAGCGGCACCTGTTGCCGCCCAATCGTTGGCAGGGTCCTATCTGGCGGGTCGCAGTGCGACTGTCGGGAATGACTTTGAGGCGGCTGCACAGTATTTTGCAGCAGCCCTTGCGCGCGACTCCGCCAATCTAGAACTGATGGATAACACAACCCTAGCCTATATTGCGCTGGGTGAAGTCGAAAAAGCAGTGCCCTTGGGCCGCGCGATACTCGCGACAGGTCAGCAATCGCAAGCTGCGCGTATGGCTGTCACGGCGGGTCTGATCGGGGCGGGCGACTACGCGGCGATCATTGATATGGATGTGCGCTCGGACGGGATCAACCCTTGGGTCGACGGGCTGATAAGAGCTTGGGCTTTTATTGGTGCAGATCAGGTTGATGCGGCGATTACTGAATTTGACGGCATTTCCGTAGATGGCGGAATGCAGGGCGTAGTGATGTTTCACAAAGCTTTGGCGTTGGCCACTGTCGGCCGCTATGATGATGCCGAAGCTGTGTTTGGCGCGGATGGCCCCGGTGCTGCAGCGCGTACGCGGCGTGGCGTGTTGGCGCGCACAGAAATCCTGTCTCAGCTGGGGCGTAACGACGACGCGGTCCAGATGATTGGCGATGTTTTCAATGGTGCGACCGATCCTGAACTTGATGTGCTGATCGAAAGGCTGAAGGCTGGCGAGACGCTGCCTTTTACCCATGCGCCAACCGCGCGTGCAGGTCTGGCCGAAGTGTTCTATACCTTTGCGGCGCTTCTGCGGGGCGAACGCGCCAGCGACTATTATACACTTCTTTATGCCCGTGTGGCCCGCCATCTACGCTCCGATCATGTAGATGCATTGCTGCTCACCGCAGATCTGCTGGAAGATTTGGGCCAATATAAACTGGCCATTCAGGAGTTTCGCGCCGTTCCAGCAGATGATCCCGCCTACCATGTCGCAGAGCTGGGCCGTGCCGCCGCTTTGCGCCGTTTGGAGAAGGCAGATCAGGCAATCGAGGTACTGGAGCAACTGACGCGCAGCCACGGTGATCTGGCTGTGGTTCATTCAACGCTGGGTGATACACTGCGCAGTCAGGACGAGGATCAGGCGGCTATTGCTGCCTATACCCGCGCACTGGACCTCACCGCCGAAGGCGACAACCGCGCGTGGTTTTTGTATTTCTCGCGGGGCATCGCCTATTCCCAAGACGGCGACAGCGTCGCCGCCGAGGCCGATTTCCGTGCTGCACTGGCCATCAATCCCGATCAGCCGCAGGTTCTCAACTATCTGGGATATTCGCTGGTTGAGGAAAAGCGCAAGCTGGACGAAGCGTTGGATATGATTGAACGTGCTGTCGCTGCCAGCCCTGACAGTGGCTACATCGTTGATAGTCTTGGCTGGGTTTATTACCGCCTTGGCCGCTATGACGAAGCTGTCGTGCAAATGGAGCGCGCAGTAGAGCTGGAAGCGGTAGATCCCGTAGTCAACGACCACCTTGGTGATGTCTACTGGGCAGTTGGCCGCAAGCGCGAGGCGCAGTTTCAGTGGCAGCGTGCATTGTCATTCATCGAATACGGCCAGACCGATACCGAAGCCGAGCCAGAGCGCATCCGCCGAAAGCTCGAAGTAGGGCTGGACGCTGTCTTGAAAGAAGAAGGTGCAGCGCCGCTAAATGTCGCCAATGACGACTGAGGGGTTTGCGCCAGCCAAGATCAATCTCACTCTGCATGTGACTGGTCAACGTGCAGACGGTTATCATCTGCTCGACAGTCTGGTCGTGTTTGCTGATCGAGCGGACCGTTTGTGGTTCACGCCTGAAACGCAAATGCAGATCACCGTCACTGGCCCGTTCGCGGATGGTGTCCCGCTGGATCACCGAAATCTTGTTTGGCAAGCAGCTGAACTGTCAGGCTGGACGGGTCATATCAAGCTGGAAAAGAACCTGCCCCATGGTGCAGGTATCGGCGGGGGGTCTTCTGATGCGGCTGCTGTATTGCGGGCTTTTGGCGGTGCTGAAAACGCCTTGACGTTAGGTGCTGATGTGCCCGTGTGCATGCATCGGCGAGCGGCGCATATGTCTGGAATAGGTGAGGTCGTGACGCCTGTTAAGGATGACCTGACTTTCTTTGCTGTACTGGTTAATCCGGCGGCTCATGTGCCGACACCAGACGTTTTCCGCGCCTTGCGGAAAAAGGAAAATCCGCAAATGACAATCTTTCCCGAGGTTGGATCATCGCTAAAAGACTGGTTGGAATGGCTTCGTCGTCAGCGCAATGATCTAGAAGCACCGGCGGTCGCAGTCGCTCCGGTGATTGCTGATGTTCTGCGGGTGCTTGGTGACACACCCGATATCCTGCTGGCGCGCATGTCTGGTTCGGGTTCAACCTGTTTTGGGCTTTACCCTACACGACAGGCTGCACGTGATGCTGCGTCCGCCATCGCGGTGAGCCATCCGGACTGGTGGGCTGTAGAAACAACGCTTAGCTAATGCGTGCAACCACGTAGTCTGCGAGATCGACCAGCATATCCTTGATGTCATGCGCGGGTAGGGGGGCAAGTGCATCCTTGGCCTTTGCAGCCCATGCAAATGCGTCTGCTTGTGTGGCGGCAAGTGTGCCGTGTTTGTTCAGCAGGGCCAACGCATGGTCCAGATCGCCGTCTTCTTGCTTACCTTTCTCGATGGTGCGCACCCAAAAGGCACGCTCTTCCTCATCGGCCTGTGCAACAGCTTTGATGACGGGGAGGGTAAGTTTGCGTTCGCGGAAATCATCACCGACGTTCTTGCCAGTGGCACCTGTATCGCCCTGATAATCCAGCAGGTCATCGACAATCTGGAAGGCAATTCCAAGCGCGTCACCATACTCGAACAACGCGCTGACATGCGCCTCTGGCGCATCGGCAATCACGCCACCGACCTCGGTCGCGGCCGAAAACAATGCAGCTGTTTTCCCGCGAACGACCTGCAAATATATCGCCTCATCCGTGGCCAGATTTCGCGCTGCTGTCAGTTGCAGCACTTCGCCCTCGGCGATGGTGGCGGCGGCGTTTGAAAGGATGCGCATTACGGGCATCGAGCCTGGCTCGGTCATCAGCTGGAAGCTGCGGGCAAACAGATAGTCGCCCACCAGAACTGACGACTGGTTGTCCCATAACAGGTTCGCAGTGGGCCGCCCGCGGCGCTGCTGGCTTTCGTCGACCACGTCGTCATGCAGCAGCGTAGCAGTGTGGATGAACTCTACCGTTGCGGCCAGATGGATGTGGTAAGGGCCAGTGTAGCCGCACATCGTAGCCGCAGCGAGCGTCATCAAAGGACGCAATCGTTTGCCGCCGGCCTCGACGAGATGTGCTGTGACTTGGGGAATGCGTGGCGCGTGTTTGGAGGCCATACGTTCACGGATCAGAAGGTTCACGGCCTCCATCTCGTCTGCAAGTGCAGCAGCGAGGCGGTCATGTGGCTTCTGGCTTAACTCGCTGGTCATTTTCCCGCGTCCTACCTCGACAAGGGGCGCTGCCCCAGATTACATCACTGCCATGAAAGAACTTTTACGCAGCACCGATCCTACGATCATCGCCTTCGCTTCAGCCCTGTTGCAGGGCGAGGATATAGACTGCTTTCAAATGGACGTAAACATGAGCATCCTTGAGGGTGGCATCGGAATTTTCCCGCGCCGCCTGATGGTCCGCACTGATGATCTGGATGCAGCGCAGCGCGTCATGCGCGATAACGAGATCCCGCTAGGCCTATGAGCGACGCGCATCTGAGTTATGATGCATTCCTCGGGGGGCTGGTGCAGCTGTGGCAACCTCGAAACGGATACCGCGCTGGCGTGGATCCTGTGCTGCTTGCAGCCACTATACCTGCGGTTTCAGGGCAAAATGTGCTTGAATTGGGCTGCGGTGCGGGGGCTGCCATCTTGTGTCTGGGGGCACGGGTAAAAGGTCTGAACCTGACAGGGGTCGAGCGCGAAGCAAGCTATGCCGATCTGGCCTTGCGCAACGGGAAAGGCACGTTGGAGGTGGTGACAGCCGATATTGCGGCCCTCCCGCTGACGTTGCGGCAGCGGCAATTTGACCATGTGCTTGCCAATCCGCCCTATTGGCGACGCGACGCCTCGGTGGCTGCAAACGATCCCACTCGGGAAGCTGCGTTGGGTGAACAGACACCGCTGGTCCGATGGGTCGAGGTTGCGGCAAAGCGGCTGGTCCCTAAGGGCATGTTGCACATTATCCACCGCGCTGAACGTCTGCCTGATCTGCTGGCCGCTTTGCCCCATGACATGGGAAGCATTGAAGTGCTGCCCATTGCTGCCCGCACAGGCCGCGCCGCAGAGCGGGTGATTGTGCGTGCGCGCAAGTCGGGACGCGCGGATTTCCGCCTGCATGCACCGCTTATTCTGCACCGCGGCGATGTCCATATAGATGGGGACCAGTATACGCCTGCGGTCCGCGCTGCACTGCGCACAGGCGCTGCGCTACCTTTTTGAGCGGTATTAACCGTCTGTTCACCATACCTCGCGTTATGCTGCGGGGCGGCGTGACTTTGAAAACACTTCATGCTTCACTGAACCTGCACTTTTAACAACCGGAGGAAGTATGTCCCTAAACGCACATCTTGAAACGTTGAAGAAAAAGCACCGAGACATGAGCGAGGCAATCGAGCAAGCCCAGCGTGCGCCCGGCGTTGACGGCCTTGAAGTCGCTGCAATGAAAAAGAAAAAGATGCGACTGAAAGAAGAGATCAACCGATTGTCGGACTGACTACTTTTCGGCAAAGCTGGCGCGCGCTGCAATCAGCGCGCCGCCAGTAATAAGCAGGGCGGCCCAAAGCAGTGTCATGCTTGGTACTGCGGTTCCCGCGATGATGAGCACGAGCGTAGAGAGCAATGGCGCCGCATACGAGCTGGTGCCAAGCAGCTGGATATCGCCACGCTTGCATCCGATATCCCACACATAAAACGCAAAGCCTACAGGCCCAAGTCCCAGACCAGCGATGCTGGCCCATCCTAGTAGCGATGCAGGCAGCACAGTTTCTTCAAAGATAAAGTGAAGCGGCAAGGACAGCGCGGCAGTGGCAAGGCAAAACACGGCAACACTTGCCGTCGGGGCGGTTCCTACAAGCCGTGAGAGAACAGAATAGCCAGCCCATGTAAATGCAGCCAACAACGCCAGCAGATACCCCGACAGATACGCGGGGCTGAGGCCTATGCCCCCACCTGTGATGATCAGTGCAGCACCGGCAAAGCCCAGCACAGCGCCAATCACATGCCCTGCGCGCAACCGCTCGGACGGAAGCAGGCCCGAAAACACGACGATAAGCAATGGCCACAAATAAGCGATCAAGCCCGCCTCGGCGGCAGGGGCAAGGCGCAGCGCCGAGAAATAGAGCAGGTGGTACGCGAAAAGGCCAAGCGCCCCAAAGACGTAAACGCGCAGCGGCACAGCGCGGAGTTGTGATGCGCTGTCCGTGATCCATGCCCAGATCAGCCCGACACATCCGCCGATGCCAAAACAAAGAGCATTTAGTAGCAAGGGAGGCGTAGGAGCAGACCCTACGGTAAACAGCGCTAAAAGGGACCAAAGCAGCACTGCGACAAATCCCGTTCCGGTGGCCTGCGCGCGCGTCATGGTGTGGCGGGGTCCAGAATGGTGAGGCCTAGCGTGACATGGGCGGTCTTTTCAATTTCGGCCAAAATCCATTCCCTAAAAACTTTTATCTGCGGACGGTTTTCCATACCTTTCAGGCATAGGAAACTAAATCGCGCCGAGGTTTTGAGTGCCGTCGGGAAGGGGGCGACCAAACGCCCCTCTGCCAAATCTTTAATTACCAACGCGCGGCGGCCCAGCACCACACCCACGCCCGCCATTGCAGCATCAATCGCATGATCTGCCTGAGAGAAACGGGGCCCCAGCGTGGGTGAAAAAGCCACGCCCATCGCCTCAAACCACTGGGACCACCCAATGGGCGGCGTCAAAAAGTTGATCGAATCGTCAAAAATTATCGGCGCATCCTGCAAGCTTTTGATTGTTGGATACTGGGCTGCCATTGCGGGGGTCATAACGGGCATGACCCATTCTTCGGCCAAAGGCAGCGCATAGAGATCGGGCGTCTGCGCACTGCTAAACCTGATCGCCACATCGACGTTGTCTCGTGTCAGGTCCATCCGGCTCAGCGATGCGGCAAACCGCAATTCAATCTCTGGATGGGCCTGTGCAAATTCGTACAAGCGTGGCGCAAGCCATTTGGCGGTGAAGGCAGGACCTGCTGTGACAGTGAGCGTTTGTGTGTCCTGTGTGCGCTGTGCGGCGCGCCATGCGGTCGCCAAAGTCTGAAATCCCTCTGCTGCCCCTTGCGACAGAGCGGCCCCTGCCTCCGTAAGCTCTACCGCGCGGTTGAGGCGACGAAACAATGGCGCGCCCAAATGTTCTTCCAGCGATTTGATCTGAAAAGACAGCGCAGCAGGTGTCACGTTCAGCTCAGCCGCCGCTTGCGCGAAAGACATATGGCGCGCGGCAGCATCAAAAGCGCGCAAAGCGGTGAGCGGAGGCAAACGACTGGACATGGTCAGTTAAGTATATCTTATCTGATGGGTTGGAAAGTCTCGTTTGTAAGAAATGATTGCGAAGGACATATTGAGTTCAAGAAAGACACACTGATCCGATCTGGATCGCAATCAGGAGAAGATGACATGTTCGAAGGTACAACAAACCCTGCCGCCCGTGACGCAATGAAGACCGCTCATGCCGAGCGCAGCCGTGCGATCAGTGACTTCTTTGCATGGTTGCGCGGCCCGATGCGCCGCTAAAGTTTTCCGCTGGCTGTGTGCACACGGTCTTACGGAATAGCAAAGGGCCAGTGGTTTGATCCACTGGCCCTTTTTTTGTCATACGCGACTAAATTAAACGAAAAACTGTGCGCCGTTCGCCGAAATTGTGGAGCCGTTGATAAAGCCCGCATCGTCGGCCACAAGGAAGGCCACCGCGCGTGCGATCTCCTCAGGCTCGCCCAAACGGCCAGCCGGGATTTGTGCAATGATGCTTTCGCGAACTTTCTCCGGCACGGCCATAACCATATCTGTACCGATATAGCCGGGGCAGATGGCGTTGGCTGTGATGTTCGCGCGTGCGCCTTCTTGGGCCAGTGATTTCACAATGCCCAGATCGCCTGCTTTTGTTGCAGCATAGTTTACCTGTGCAAACTGGCCTTTTTGACCGTTGATTGACGAGATAACGACGATGCGACCGAATTTGCGCTCGCGCATGCCGGGCCAGATCGGGTGCACTGTGTTGAATACGCCGGTAAGGTTTGTATCGACGACCTCGTGCCACTGCTCTGGCGTCATTTTGTGGAAAGGCGCATCGCGTGTGATGCCTGCGTTTGCCACGACGATTTCAACAGGGCCTAGATCTGCCTCGACTTGTGCAATACCCGCTTTGGAGCTGTCATAGTCGGCGACATTCCATTTGTAGGTCTTGATGCCTGTTTCCGCAGTAAATGCTGCGGCGGCGTCATCATTGCCTGCGTAGGTCGCAGCGACCGAATAGCCTTTTTCTTTCAGCTCTTTGGATATAGCAGCGCCAATACCGCGGCTGCCTCCGGTAACTAGTGCGACACGCGACATATGATTCTCCTGATCTGCAATTCTTGCGGTAATGTTATTGCCCCGAGGGGCGTAGGCGCGCAATTATCTTGCGCACCCATTCCGTTTTAGGGGCGTTCAAGGCACATGGCAACACCCATACCGCCACCAATACACAGTGTGGCGAGACCTTTTTTCGCATCGCGGCGTTTCATCTCGAACAACAGCGTATTCAGAATACGTGCGCCTGAAGCACCGATAGGGTGGCCGATCGCGATGGCGCCGCCGTTCACGTTCACAATTGCAGGGTCCCAGCCCATGTCCTTGTTCACGGCGCAGGCTTGGGCTGCAAAGGCCTCATTGGCTTCTACGAGGTCAAGATCTTCGGCATTCCAGCCTGCTTTCTCAAGCGCTTTGCGTGATGCATAGATCGGTCCCACGCCCATGATCGACGGGTCCAAACCAGCAGTTGCATAGGAGGCGATGCGCGCAAGTGGCTCGATCCCGCGCTTTTCCGCTTCTTCCGCGCTCATCAACAATGCACCTGCCGCGCCATCGTTCAGGCCCGAGGCATTGGCAGCAGTAACCGTGCCGTCTTTTGTGAAAGCGGGGCGCATTTTGGCCATCGCGTCAATGTTTGCACCGTGACGGATGTACTCATCGGCGTCGACGATCGTATCCCCTTTACGGCCCGGCACCGTGTAGGCAAAAATCTCGTCTGCAAAACGACCCTCTTTCTGGGCGGCCTCTGCCTTGTTCTGGGAAGCAACGGCAAATTCATCCTGCTGGTCGCGGGTGATCTGCCATTTGTTCGCGACGTTCTCGGCGGTCTGCCCCATGTGATAGCCGTTGAAGGCATCCCAAAGGCCGTCTTTGATCATGGTGTCGACCAATTTCATATCGCCCATCTTCTGACCTGCGCGCATCGCTTGGGCGTGGGGGGACATGGTCATATTTTCCTGGCCACCGGCAGCAACAATGTTCGCATCGCCCAATTGGATATGCTGGGCCGCAAGTGCAACTGCGCGCAAACCCGAGCCGCACACCTGATTGATCGACCAAGCGGCAGATTCGATGGGCAAGCCTGCATTTACATGCGCCTGACGGGCGGGGTTTTGCCCTTGGCCTGCGGTCAGGACCTGACCCAGAATTGTCTCGGACACTTCGGCGGCATCGACGCCTGCGCGCGCTACGATCTCTTTCAGCATCGCAGCGCCCAGATCATGGGCGGGCGTGTTGGCAAACGAGCCACCAAAGCTGCCGACGGCAGTTCGGGCAGCAGAAGCGATAACGACATTGGTCATGGAATGCAGTCCTCTCAATATGACGCATGGCCGAGGGAATGTATCGGCGCCTGCACGATTGGTCGTGCCGCCGCATCTCGGCCTTGTATCATTGAATTACCGCAACAGGCCCCGCGCGGCAAGAAGGCAGGCGCGACCATGGGGCCAAGTTACCTTTTGCTAGGCGTGCTTTTGCCTCTGGCGATCTTGCAGCCAATGGGGTTGGGTGGTGGGGGCTGCGAAAAAGTAGCCTTGCAAACAATCAATTCCGATCTGCGTGGCAAGTGCGGCGTCTTCGGCAGTCTCTACCGATTCCGCGACTGTTAGCATGCCCAGTTCGCGCGCGATGGCATTCAGGGCGCGGGCCAGCGATTGCTGGTCGGGGTCTTGTGCAATGCCGCGAATGAATTGCCCGTCAATTTTGAGGATATCAAAGTCAAACTCGCGAAAATACTTGATTGCAATCGCACCAGAACCGAAGTGGTCCATCGCAAAGCAGATGCCCTTTGGCTGCAAACGGTGCATGAAATCAACCACCAGTTCCGGCACCATCATGGCCGAGCTTTCAGTGATCTCAAGGATCAATCGCTCGCCCACTTCCGGTGCGTCGTTGAGAAACCTGTTGAGGCAGTTCATCCATGGTTTGTACCCGATAGAGCGTGCAGACATATTGATGGAGAGGCGCACCGAAGGGTTTTTCTTAAGAGTGTTTAGCCCGTGACGCAGGGCCAGCACATCAATCTCGCGGCCCGTTTCGGTGTCCTCGATCTTGCCCATAAACTCGCCTGCGGGAATGACGCGGCCCGTGGGGTCCAACACACGGATCAGCCCTTCGTAAAACCCGATGCTGGTCTGGTTGGAGCTGTGCATGACAGGCTGAAATGCAAGGAGGGTCTGGTTGTGTGCAATCGCCTCTTTCACCATGCCCAGTGCGCCCTTGTTGCGTTGGGTCACAGCATAGTCCAGCGGGCTATGTGTGCCAGGGGCCATGCCCGCCATCTGACGTTTGCTTGCGCCATTCATTCCCGCGTCCTTCCACTGTTTGGGTGATTTGTGCAGACATTGACGGCCAGCCGCTAAAAAGGTGTTAAGGCTCCAATTTTGTGCCAAATGTAGGCAAATAGCGGGGAGCATGAGATGACGCGGTGCGAATGGGCGGGGCCCGAGCAGATATACATCGACTATCACGACACCGAATGGGGCGTGCCCGAATTTGACAGCCGCGCGCTTTGGGAAAAGCTGATTCTGGACGGGTTTCAGGCGGGGCTGAGCTGGATCACGATTCTGAAGAAAAGGGAGGCGTTTCGGGAGGCATTTGAAGGGTTTGATCCGGACATCATCTCACAGTGGGGCGAGGCGGACGTGCAGCGGTTGTTGGGCAATGCAGGGATTATCCGCCATCGCGGCAAAATCGAAGCGGCCATCACAAACGCCCAAGCATGGCAGAACATCGAGGCCAATGGCGGTTTTGATACCTTCATGTGGCGCTATGTCGGCGGAACCCCGATGCAAAACAGGTTTGAGCGCCAGTCGGATGTACCGCCCAAAACCGCATTGTCAGAGCAGGTGAGCAAAGACCTCAAGAAAGCAGGCTTCAAATTCTGTGGCCCCACAATCGTCTATGCTTGGATGGAGGCCTGCGGGCTGGTCAATGATCATCTGGTGGGCTGCCCACGACATAGTGTTTGTGCCCAAGTAGGGCGTGAGGGCAATGAAGTTCCCTAGAGTAGAATAGAAACCTGACTTGCTTTCGCGGGGATTATACCGCGCAGTTGGATGGCGAAATGTTGAATTGTTCCAGGGTTGAGCCGTCTGGCTTCGCGATTGTGAGTGAGATTTCACCACCCTTTGCCATAAAGGCTTTGTTTCGGCGCGACTTGCAAAATGACTGCGCCCGTTCGCGAACAGCATCTTCGTCGTAGTGTTTAACAACAATTTCGGGGACTTTGTAGCTCAGACGGAGAATTCCACCAACTGCTGTTGCCTCTTTTAGCTGCGCACCGCGAAGCCAGTAGGCTTTCGGGCTACGTTTATATTCCAACGCCGCATAGAATGTTGCGTCCTCTAGTGTTGATGCGCGTTTTTCAAAAGCGAGGAGTGTTCTTTGCTGGAACGATATTTCGCCCAATTCATCCAGAATTTCATTGCCCGCGAAAAAGGGGATCACTGCTGCCGCCAAAATGAAAATATCGCGTACCCCGTGTTCCAGCCAGATGCGGTTTTCGCGCTGCTGGCCCTTTTTGAAGATCAACCATAGGTCGGCGATGGGAATAAACCCCAGCCATGCAAGGCTGGTATCGCTGGTGATGTCATTCGAACGGGCCGCCGACACATAGTAAAGTGCCACACCATAAAGCGGGAATATCAAGGCAAGACCGATGAACATGGGCACAAACAGCCCTTTTTCCGCGGCGGCAGGCAAAAAGCCGAACCCGATAAGAAAAATCGTAAAAGCGCAATAGATAAGTCCCAGTAACGCGTAATGGGTCACGCGGCGGTATTGCGCCTGCACGTTTATAAAACGGCTCGCAAGGAAACCGCCAAGGCCTACAAGTGCAAACAAGAGAAAAGTGATTAGAAACGGGCTTGCGAGCCAGAGGGTCAGAATTGTCTTATCCATGTCAATCTTCCTATCGCCTGTTTGCTGTTTATATCGCGGCGGCGCATGCGACCCCATGTTGCTGACATAAGGAACTGGATGCCTGACGCAAATTGGGCAGCTTTGTGTTTATTTGCAGCTGTGTAGCCGGCTGCGTGTAAAACAGGTTTTCTGTCCAAGTTGGGCAGATCTGCTAAACTGGCATTGACTCTGTCTTGGGCGCTTGTATACGGGCGCTTCATTGGTGTTGGTGGACTTCGCAAGAGGAACCCTGTCGGCGTAATAGCGCAGAGGACAACGCCCTTTACCGCCTTTCGAGGCTCTTAAAAGGAGAACAGCCGTGACCAAACGCACCGCTGCCAAGCACAAAATTGACCGCCGCATGGGCGAAAACATCTGGGGCCGTCCAAAGTCACCAGTAAACCGCCGTGAATATGGCCCCGGCCAGCACGGTCAGCGCCGCAAGGGCAAGATTTCCGACTTCGGTATCCAGTTGAGCGCCAAGCAGAAGCTCAAGGGCTACTACGGCGACCTGACCGAAAAGCAGTTCCGTCGCATCTACGGCGAAGCTGAGCGTGTAAAAGGCGATACAGGTGAGAACCTGATTGGTCTGCTCGAGCGCCGCTTGGACGCGGTTGTGTATCGCGCCAAGTTCGTTGCAACAGTATTTGCTGCGCGCCAGTTCGTGAACCACCGCCACGTCCGCGTGAACGGCAAGCTCGTGAACATCCCCTCCTACCGCGTGAAAGAGGGTGACGTGATCGAAGTGCGTGACCGCTCCAAGCAGATGGTCGCATTGATCGAAGCCACACAGCTGGCCGAGCGTGATGTTCCTGACTACCTCGATGTTGACCACTCTAAAATGACAGCAACATTCGTGCGTACGCCTGCGCTGGGCGATGTGCCATACCCTGTTGTCATGGAACCGAACCTCGTCGTGGAATTCTACGCGAAGAACTAATCTTCGCCGCCACGGAACACGATTTGCATGCGCCCTGTCGGTTCTCCGGCAGGGCGTTTTGCTATCTGTGATCCTCTCACAGTCGGACAGATGCGCGCGGGATGTAAATCGCGGGTGGTTGTGGCGGTGTGGAGCGGCTAAAAGACACCAAGCAACCAAAGAGCCTGTATATGACACATATGATCACGCCCCAGCCCGGTATTATGGATATCGCCCTGTATCAGGGGGGCGCGTCCCATGTGGCGGGTCATGATAACGCGCTCAAGCTCAGCTCTAACGAAAACCCGTTTGGCCCGTCGCCCGCAGCACTCAAAGCCTATGAGGCTGCCGGGCGCGAATTGCACCGCTATCCCAGTTCGGATCATGCCGGATTGCGCACGGCCATTGCCGATGTCTATGCCCTCGACCCCGCCCGTATTGTCTGCGGTGCGGGCTCGGACGAGATCATTTCATTTTTGTGCCAAGCCTATGCAGGGCCCAACACCGAAGTTGTGCACACCGAACACGGCTTTGCCATGTACCGCATTTCCGCGCTGGCCGCAGGGGCGACCCCTGTCGAAGTCAAAGAGCGCGAGCGCGTTACAGATGTGGATGCGATCCTTGCCGCGTGCAATGATAAGACGCGCCTTGTGTTTATGGCCAACCCCAACAATCCGACTGGCACCATGATCGGCCCTGCCGATATTGCGCGCCTTGCTGACGGCCTGCCGCCGCAGGCATTGCTGGTGTTGGACGGTGCTTATGCAGAATATGTCGAAGGCTATGATGGCGGTGCTGCGCTGGTGGATCAGCGTGAGAATGTCGTGATGACGCGCACGTTCTCCAAAATCTACGGGTTGGGCGGGCTGCGCATCGGTTGGGGCTATGGCCCTGCCCATGTGATTGACGTTCTGGGGCGGATGCGTGGGCCATTCAACCTCAGCAGTTCGGCGCTTGCTGCTGCCGAGGCCGCGGTGCGTGATGTATCCTATGTCGACCATTGCCGCGCCGAGAATGCGCGCTGGCGCGCTTGGATGGCTGATGCACTGGCCGAGATCGGTGTGCCCTCCGATGTTTCGATGGCGAACTTTATTCTTGCCCGGTTTGCCAGCCAGACCGAGGCGGAGGCCTGTGATATTCACCTGCAATCCCAAGGGCTGATCGTGCGGCGCGTAGCGGGTTACAAACTGCCTACATGTTTGCGCATTACCGTCGGCGACGAGAGCGGCTGCCGCCGTGTGGTGCATGCCGTGCGCCAGTTCAAGGAAGGCTGAGCAATGGCACATATTTATGACCGCGTGGCCCTGATTGGCCTCGGGCTGATCGCCTCGTCGATGTTTTGGGCGATGCGGCGTGGCGGCATCGTCGCCGAAGTTACCGGCTTTGCGCGCTCTGCCGAGACGCGCGATACAGCGCGCGAAATCGGGCTGTGCGATGTGGTTTATGACGACATCATAGATGCTGTACGCGATGCCGATCTGGTTGTGCTTTGCGTACCGGTGGGTGTGATGGGCAGTGTGATGCAGCAGATTGCAGGGGCGCTCAAGCCTGGGGCCACTGTAACTGACGTGGGCTCGGTCAAGCGTGATGTTATTGCGCAAGTGCTTCCACATCTGCCCGAAGGTGTGCATTTTGTCGCTGGCCACCCGCTGGCAGGGACGGAACACTCCGGCCCGCGCTCGGGCTTTGCCGAATTGTTTGATAACCGCTGGTGCCTGCTGGTCCCTGCTGAGGGGTCCGACCCCGAGGCCATTGCCCGCCTGCGTGCCTATTGGGAGGCGCTTGGCTCAAACGTCGAGGAAATGGAGGCCGAGCATCACGATCTGGTCGTCGCCGTGACCTCCCATGCCCCGCACCTGATTGCCTATACAATGGTGGGTGTTGCAGATGATCTGCGCCGTGTGACCGATGGCGAGGTGATCAAATATTCTGCGGGTGGATTTCGTGATTTTACCCGCATTGCCGCATCTGACCCTACCATGTGGCGCGATGTTTTTCTGACCAACAAAGATGCGACACTCGAAATACTGGGTCGCTTCACCGAAGAGCTGTTCGCACTGCAAAGGGCTATTCGACAGGGGGATGGCGATCACCTGCACGCCTACTTTACCCGTACACGTGCGATCCGCCGCGGTATCATCGAGGCAGGCCAAGACACTGACGCCCAAGACTTTGGTCGCGGTGGGGGGCGGAAGCCATGAAGCGTTTGGCAGTTCTGATGTGTGTTATGGCGACAGTATCATGTGCGGGGCCAGACCGGTCCGCGAGACCGGAGGCACGGCCCGGGACGGGCCAGCCTGAAATCGTTGCCGACGGGACAATTGACCGCTCGGCGCAGGAAAACAAGCAAGGCGGCTTTTGGAAATCCCTCCGACCTGTGTTCCGCTCACCCAAAGCAGGGCGCGAGTTGCGCCAACAGCAAGCAGTTCTGGCGGCAGGGGCTGTGTGCGGCGACATCTCCATTCAGGGCGAGGCCGTGGGCCGTGTGCCCGGGCGCATCGCAGGCTGCGGTGTGGACAATGCGGTCCGCATTTCTTCTGTTTCGGGCATATCGCTCAGCGTGAAATCGACGATGGATTGCCGCACGGCCCGTGCGCTCAAATCATGGATAGACGGCAGCGCAAAGCCTGCGTTGTCCAGCAAAGGCGGCGGTCTGCGCGAAATCAAAGTCGCCGCGCATTATGCCTGTCGGCGCCGGAATAACGCCAAAACGGGCAAGATTTCCGAACATGGCAAAGGCCGCGCGATTGATATCTCGGCCTTTCGTTTGATGGACGGAAGTGAAATTACAGTGTTAAAGGGGTGGAACGCGCGCAGCAGTCGCAAAGCGATGCGCCGGATGCACGCTGAAGCCTGTGGACCGTTCGGGACCGTGCTTGGCCCCAAGGCCAACCGATTTCATCTGGACCACTTCCATTTCGACACGGCGCAATACCGCTCGGGTAGCTACTGCCGCTAGCGGATAATCAGGCGCGGGGCAGGGCCGAGGGGGAAGAACCCCATGCGCATTTGGCCTTGGGCAATTGTGACGTTCAGGTTCAATGTGCCGTCGCTGTCCGACATGGATTGTAACCCAAGCTGGGCCGTTGCGGCCCACTGGGGCACCGTATCCAGACCCGCCATGGCCAGATCAAACAGCTGCTGCCAGTTGCGCAAGTTCACCGTTATGGTCCCAGTGGGCACGCCTGCGGCATCAACGGTCAGATCACCGGTCATACTGGCACCTATGTCGCCCCAAATTGCAGTGATCTGTTCAATCTGGATAACGCGGGGTTGGGGGCGACTGGCCTCTAGTGCGCTGCGGTCCCATGGGCGGTCAAAGGTTACGGTCATATCTGCGATAACAGGCTCGAACATGTCTGGCAGGGTGGCGGGGAGTTGCAAACCCTGACGGACAATGCTGCCGACCGACAGCCCCATCGCCGTAAGGTCAATGGTGTATGTCGAAGGGTTATCGCCCTGCTGAACCTCCGCTTGCAGCGATTGCAGAGCCAGAATGCGCCCTTCTACCAGATCAAGGGATACCGCACCGCTTTCGCTGCTCAAGGCTTCCAGCTGTAAAGACGTACCAGGATGAAGCTGCACCTGTGCATCCAGACCGGCAAGCGATAGCGTTGCCTCGGCCTGTGGCGTGCTCAGGATGATCGCTTGCTCTGGCATTTCGATCCGCGCGTCGCCAGGCCAGTAGATGGGGGTGGACAGGGTTGCAGCCGGAATTTGAACCGAGGTATTGCGCTGCGCGTCTGTCCACTGGGTGTTTTGCGCAGTGGTTGCGATCCGCAGTGGAAAGCCGCCGCGCGACCATGTCTCTGCTTGTGCTGTTATGCCTTGATCGCGCTGCGCCTCCAGCCATGCCGCCGCGCCGCGTTGCAAACCGCCTGTGGCAATCCACCACCATCCGCCCCATGCCAATGCCACCAGTACGAGTATTTTGATCGCCAGTCTGCGCATGGGCGGCTGCCCCTCTTTTCATTTGGTTGTGCATCGGGTTTACCTGTCCCAACACAGGAGAACCAGATGAGTATGTGGGTATTCGGCTATGGCAGCCTGCTTTGGAATCCGGGTTTCGAAGTCGCGGAGAGCGTGATTGCCACGCTGCCTGACTACGCGCGCTCGTTCTGCATGCGTTCGATCCATCACCGTGGCACGGTCGATGATCCGGGGCTGGTGCTGGCTTTGGACCAACAGGCAGGGGAGGCTTGCGAGGGCGTTGCCTTGCGTGTGGTGGCAGACCAAGAGGAGGAGACATTGGCCTATCTGCGCGCGCGGGAGCTGATTTCTTCTGCCTATATGGAGAAGGAGCTGGCGGTGCAATTGCAAGACGGACGTACGGTCACTGCGCTGGTCTATGTGATCGACGAAGATCATGACCAGTACTGTGGTGGCCTGCCGCTGGAGGAGCAGGCCCAGATCATCGCTCATGCGGTGGGCGGGCGCGGGCCTAATACGGAATACCTTTATAATACCGCCGAACATTTGACCTCTGTTGGTCTGCATGATCCGGCGCTGGAATGGTTGGCAGCACGGGTAAAAACCATCGCTGCATAAACGCTTTGGCTTGGCCCTGTTTCGGGGTAAGCTGCACGGCAATAACAATAAGGTCAGGAGCACGGAGCGCATGGCGCAGCCAGACCGCGAGGCAAAACCGCAATTCTCCCAGCCAGTGCGTCAGATCACTTTGATGCTGCTGGTTTTGGGGCTGTCAGGCTTTGGCGCCTTTATGGCGCTGCCACGGGTGCTGCCTGTGTTTCAGGCCAATCCCTATCTTAACGGGTTCATCGCCTTTGTTTTTCTAATCGGTGTTGTGGCTTGCTTCTATCAGGTTCTGCAGCTGATCGGCTCGGTTCGCTGGATTGAGAGCTTTGCCTCGGACAATGAAACAGCTGACGAAAAGCCACCGCAAATGCTGGCACCGCTGGCGGCTTTGTTGCGCACGCGCGGGGCGCGGATGCAGGTGAGCGCATCTTCGACCCGCTCTATCCTCGATTCAGTTTCTACCCGTATCGACGAGGCGCGCGAGATTACGCGATATATCGTCAACACGCTGATTTTCCTTGGCCTTTTGGGTACGTTTTACGGCTTGGCAACGACGGTCCCTGCCATTGTCGACACCATCCGCAGTCTTGCTCCGCAGGATGGCGAAGGCAGCACTGATGTGTTCAACCGGCTGATGACAGGTCTTGAATCACAGCTGTCAGGGATGGGCGTGGCTTTTGCCTCGTCGCTGCTCGGCTTGGCGGGATCGTTGATTGTGGGCCTGCTTGAGTTGTTCGCGGGCCATGGTCAGAACCGCTTTTATCAAGAGCTTGAGGATTGGCTCAGCTCTATCACGCGGGTCGGTTTTGCCTCGGGCGATGACAGCAGCCCCGAACAAGCGGTGATGGCGGGCATGGTTGATCACATGGCCGAGCAGATGGAGAACATGCAAGATATGTTCAGCCGTTCCGAAGCGGGGCGCGCAGAGGTTGAACAGCGACTGGGTAGTCTGGCACTGGCGATTGAGCGGATGGCGGTGCAGCTGGGTGATCAAGGCGGATCATCAGACGCGATAGACAGGATGGTCAACGCGCAGGAACGGATGATTGGCGCGCTGGAAGACAGCCGCACCGAGCATGCGGATACCAGTGGGCCGGATGCCGAAAGCCGGATGCGGCTGCGGTCAATAGACGTTCAGATGCTGCGCATTCTTGAGGAAATTTCAGCGGGTCGTCAGGAAACCATGGCGGAGCTACGGCAGGAATTGTCCTATCTGACCAAAGCGTTATCTTCGCCGCGCAGCAGCACCGAGCCGCGCCGCATGAGGGCCACCAGCTCCAAACCAACCGGCGGCGGGGAGCGTTAGGCATGGCCCTGTCGCGACGCACCGGCGCGCGGTTTCAGGCGTCCATCTGGCCTGGCTTTGTGGATGCCATGACAGGTCTTTTGCTGGTGCTGATGTTTGTGCTTACCATCTTTATGGTGGTGCAGTTTGTTCTGACCGAACAGATTTCGGGTCAAGAGACAGAGCTGGACGAGCTATCCTCTGAAGTGGCTGCGCTTGCGCAGGCTTTGGGATTGGAGCAGCGCGAAAACAGTGATCTCGAGGCGCGCGTCGGGGCGTTGCGGGCCTCGCTGGGCGATGAGCGGAGCCGCGTTGCCGAACAGGCTTCGCTGATCGCCTCGCTGCAATCCGAGCGTGATGCACAGGCAGAAGCCTTGGGGGCAGCGCAGACGCGCATCACCAGTTTTGAGGCGCAAGTCGCTGCTTTGATTGCAGATCGTGATACGGCTCAGGGTCAGGTTGCTGACCTCCAAGAGCAAACTGCAACACTGCTGAGCGAACAGGAAGCCCTGAACCTAGCCCTTGCCAGTAGCCGCGAAGAAGTGGATGCGCAGCAAGAGGCCGCCCGTCTGGCCGCCGCGCGCCGTGAAGCGTTGGAGGCCCTGATGGCCGACCTGCGCGCGCGAAACGCCGCAGCGGATGCCGAGATTGCAGACCTGACCGCTGATGTAACCCAAGCGCGGGAAGCATTGAGCGCGCAAGAGGCGCAGCAACTGGCGGATGCTGCCGCTGCCGAGGCGCTGCGTGCGCGGCTTGAAAATGCCGATACCGAATTGACAGCAATGACGCTGTCGCTGGAAGCGCAGCGCAAACGCGCGGAGGAAACTCTGACCCTTCTGGCCGCTGCACGGGCCGCTGAGGCGGAGCTGGATAGCCGTTTGGCTGCTGCGTTGAGTGATGCGCAAGATACTGAAACGACGCTACAAACCAGCCTGCAAGAGGCCGAGGCGCGTATTGCTGCGCTGGAGGCTCGGCTGGGTGCTGCACAGGCGGATGCGGGGGCGCAGATTGATGATCTGCAGACCCGTCTTGCGGCGGCGTTGGCGGCGAAACTGGCGGCTGAAACCGATGTCGGTCAGACCCAAACAGAGGCCGAGCGCCGCGCGGCTTTGCTGGCCCAAGCGCAGACAGATCTTGCACAAGAGCGGGAGACATCGCTGGCCGCCCAACGCCAGACAGAACTCCTCAACCAGCAGGTCGCGGCCTTGCGGGTGCAGCTGGGTGATTTGCAAGGCTTGCTGGATCAGGCCGTGGCCGAGGATACGGCCCGCGAGGTAGAGCTTCAATCGCTTGGATCGCAACTGAACACAGCACTTGCGCGGGTTGCCGCAGAAGAGCGCCGCCGCGCAGAACTGGAGGCGGCAGAGCGCAAGCGACTGGAGGCTGAGACGAAGAATCTTGAGCAGTATCGCTCTGAATTCTTTGGACAATTGCGAAGTGTTCTGGGTGCGCAAGAGGGGGTCCGGATTGAGGGCGACCGCTTCGTCTTTAGCTCTGAGGTGTTGTTCCCGCCCGGCGGCGCGGACCTGTCGCGCGCAGGGACACGCGAGATCGCCAAGGTCGCCACAATCTTGCGGAACGTGGCGGCAGATATCCCCGACGGGATCGATTGGGTGATCCGTGTGGATGGCCATACGGATAATGTGCCGCTGTCGGGTCTGGGCGAGTTTGCGGACAACTGGGAGCTGAGCCAGGCACGTGCTTTGTCGGTGGTCAAATATATGGCGAATTTTCTGGCTATTCCGCCTGACAGATTGTCGGCGAACGGGTTCGGACAGTACCAGCCTGTGGATACTGCCAACACCGATGAGGCGCGGGCGCGCAACCGCCGGATCGAGCTGAAATTCACCGAAAAATAGGGGGTGCCATCGGTACACCCCCTGTACACCCCTTGTGCAGCGTATGGCGGATGCGGATTTTAGGGCAGGGTGAGTGTCAGGCTCTGGCTGTCGATGGTCGCACCATCGCGCAGCAGGGTGGCCGTGCCGCTATACTCCCCCGCTGGCCAGCGGGGGCCGCGGCGCTTCTTCCCGATGGCGCGGAACGATTGGGCGCGCTTGCGGTCAAGCGATGCGTCGCGGGTTATGACGCTGCCTTCGGGGCCATCGAGGGACAGGCGGATCACATCGCCGGGCTGGGTACCGAACAAAAACGCATAGATCACCATCGCGTCACCGTCGGCTTGTGCGGGGGGGACCGTATTGGCGCGGATTGCGTCAAACTCGGGTACAGCGGCGGCGGTGCCTATGCTGACGATGCCGCCCGCGCGGTAGGGAGGCACATCGGACCAGAGGGTTTCTTCATCGCTTTGGCCGCAAATTATGGTGCCGTCGGGGTCATAGGGATCGACCACCTCGCCATTGCGGCGGACGGACAGATGCACATGGGGGAAGGCGGCGCGGCCTGACATGCCGACTTGGCCCAGCACATCGCCCGTATTGACCTGTTGACCGCGCTTTACGGTGATGGAGCCTTGGCGCAGGTGGCAATACTGGGTCTCCCAACCGTCTTCATGGCGCAGGACAACGCCATTGCCACACTCGCGGCCTTCGCTGGCAGCGGCGGTTTCAGAGGTATAGCGGATATCGGGCATGCCATCGCGCAGACCCGTCACCGTGCCTTTGGCCGAGGCTAGAACATCGACGCCTTGTTCGATCATATCATAGGTTGGAAGGGCAAAATCCGTACCCTTGTGGCCGTCATAGCTGAGGCCAGAGCATGTAAAATCGGAGGCTGTTTCGGACGGGTCATGATCAACGTATTGCTGAATATAGCAGGGGCCGTCGAGATCACAGTCGATGGGGGAGGATAACAAAAAATCCCCCGCCGTGGCGGGCACGGCGAGGGACATTAGGGCCAAAAGACCATTTCGCATTATTCAGCTGTGAGCAGTGGTGGCTTGTTACCTGTCAGGCGCGGGCTGTCGGGCCCTTCGGTTGTGATGTCCAACTCACCCTTCTTGACGCCAACCTTGACCACACCGCCTTTGGCGAGTTTGCCAAAGAGCAACTCCTCCGAGAGTGGCTTTTTGATGTATTCCTGAATGACGCGGCCCAGCGGACGCGCACCCATTTTATCATCGTAGCCTTTGTCGGCCAGCCACTCGGCGGCTTTCTTGCTCAGCTCGATGGTGACATTGCGGTCCATCAGCTGTGCCTCAAGCTGGAGCACGAATTTCTCGACGACCTGCATGATCACCTCTTTTGGCAGCGCGCCAAAGGAGATCACGGCATCCAGACGGTTGCGGAATTCCGGCGTGAAGGTTCGCTCGATCGCGGCGGTATCCTCGCCCGTGCGCCGATCGCGGCCAAAGCCGATTGCCTCTTTCGCCTGCTCGGATGCGCCTGCATTGGAGGTCATGATCAGGACGACATTGCGGAAATCCACTGTGCGCCCGTTGTGATCGGTCAGCTTGCCGTGGTCCATGACCTGCAACAGGATGTTGTAGACATCTGGGTGCGCTTTTTCCATCTCGTCCAGAAGCAGGACGCAGTGGGGGTCTTGGTCAACACCGTCTGTCAGCATGCCACCCTGATCAAAGCCCACATAACCCGGAGGGGCACCGATGAGGCGGGATACGGCGTGTTTCTCCATGTATTCGGACATATCAAAACGCAGCAGCTTCACACCAAGCGTATCGGCCAGCTGTTTGGCAACTTCGGTTTTACCCACACCTGTGGGGCCTGCGAACAGATAGTTGCCGATGGGCTTTTCAGGTTCGCGCAGGCCGGCGCGCGCCAGTTTGATCGCCGAGGACAGCGCATCGATTGCTGCATCCTGGCCAAACACAACGCGTTTGAGCGATGCCTCAAGATCACGCAGCACCAGCACATCGTCCTTGGAGACGTTCTTGGGCGGGATACGCGCGATTTTGGCGACGACGGCCTCGACCTCTTTGGTGCCGATGGTTTTGCGGCGTTTGGAGGCTGCGACCAGATGCTGGGCCGCACCTGCCTCGTCGATGACGTCAATCGCCGAGTCGGGCAGTTTGCGGTCGTTGATGTAGCGATGTGCAAGCTCCACCGAGGTTTTGATCGCGTCGGCGGTGTATTTCACGCCATGGTGATCCTCGAAGTAAGGTTTGATGCCCTTGAGGATTTTCTGCGCGTCCTCGACAGATGGCTCGGCCACGTCGATTTTCTGAAAGCGGCGCGACAGGGCGCGGTCTTTTTCAAAGTGCTGGCGGAACTCTTTGTAGGTGGTGGAGCCCATTGTGCGCAGCTTGCCGCCCGCAAGGGCGGGTTTGAGCAGGTTGGACGCATCCATGGCCCCGCCAGAGGTGGCACCTGCACCGATGACGGTGTGGATTTCATCGATAAACAGCACCGCGTCTTCGTGATCCTCAAGCTCGGTCACGACGGCCTTCAGGCGCTCTTCAAAATCACCGCGGTAGCGGGTGCCAGCCAGCAGCGCGCCCATGTCGAGCGAGAAGATGGTTGTGTTTGCCAGCACTTCGGGCGTCTCACCCGCAACAATCTTGCGCGCGAGGCCTTCGGCGATGGCGGTTTTGCCCACGCCCGGATCACCGACCAGCAGGGGGTTGTTCTTGCGGCGGCGGCACAGCACCTGAATACACCGCTCAACCTCGGAGTCGCGGCCGATGAGGGGGTCCACATCGCCGTCGCGTGATTTTTTGTTGAGGTCCACACAGTATTTGGCCAGTGCGGATTCTTTTTTGTCGCCCTCGGTGACGCCCTGGGCTTCTTCCTCGTGCTCGGGCGCGCCGGATACGGGGCGTGCTTCGCCATAGGCGGGGTCTTTTGCAACGCCGTGTGCGATGAAGTTGACGGCGTCATAGCGGGTCATATCCTGCTCTTGCAGGAAGTAGGCGGCGTTGCTTTCCCGTTCGGCAAAGATGGCGACGAGCACGTTTGCGCCTGTCACTTCGGTACGGCCAGAGGACTGAACGTGGATGGCTGCGCGCTGAATGACGCGCTGGAAGGCGGCTGTTGGCACAGCCTCGGAACCTTCGACATCGGTGACGAGATTGCTGAGGTCTTCGTCGATGAATTCGACAAGCGTCTCGCGCAGGTCGTCCACATCTACGGAACAGGCTTTCATCACCTGAAGTGCGTCAGGCTCGTCTACCAGCGAGAGCAAGAGATGCTCCAGCGTTGCGAATTCGTGTTTACGGGCGTTGGCAAGCGCCAAGGCTGCGTGAATGGACTGCTCTAGTGTGGTCGAGAATGAAGGCACGTGCGTGCTCCTTTTCGAAGGGGGTCGGGGGGGCGTGAAAGATACCAGCGCCTGCGGGCCAACCATGGTCTGATTGTATTAGAGTTTGGTTGATAGTGGCCGAGCTTCAAGTCTTTTTTGAAATAAAGTTGTCACATTTATTTTTTGGTGCGGTCTTAGCCGTTGTTTTGGGCGCGATTTGAGTCGGGATTGCAACAGTCTGTCGCAGGTTGGAATCAGAAGTTGTCTTTGAGCGCGCGGACCTTTGCAAAGACCTGCGCATCGGTTGCGTCGGACATGTTCAGACCGGCGCGAATTTTCGCATCATTGCTGCGCAGGAACGGGTTTGTAGCACGTTCCAGCGACATCAGCGAGGGCACGGTAAAGCGCCCCGCGGCGCGCGTGGTTTCAATATCGGCCACGCGGGCGATCAGGGCCGCATTATCGGGATCGACAGACAGCGCAAATTTGGCGTTGGATGTGGTGTATTCGTGACCCGAACAAATTTGCGTGTGATCGGGCCATGCATCCATCTTTCGCAGGCTGGCGTGCATCTGGTCGGGCGTGCCTTCGAACAAGCGGCCACATCCCAGCGCCATGAGGCTGTCAGCAGTAAAGGCAGCCTGTGCTGCGGCGGCGTGAAAGGCGATATGGCCGATGGTATGGCCCGAGACGTCTATGACATCGACCTGCGTATCACCCAGCGCAAAACGATCGCCATCGGACAGCGCATGGTCCAACGCGGGCAAGCGGTGGGTATCTGCGGCGGCGCCGTAGACAGGCGCGGGGTAGCTTTCCTGCAGGTGGGGCAGACCATCGATATGATCGTAGTGGTGGTGGGTCAGCCAGATCTGGTCAACAGTCCAACCGCGCGCGTCCAGTTCTGCCTTGATCGGGTCAGCCTCTGGCACGTCGATCAGGGCAACCGCGCCAGTTGCCTTGTCTTGCAACAAGAACGCATAGTTATCTGACAGACACGCGATGGTCACCAACGTATGGCTGTCTGTCTCGATTGTTTCGGATCGCTGGTGCGTGTCGGAAGGCATGGGCAAGGCTCCGTTGCTGGGCTAGTGTCTCTAGAAATGGCGCAATGAGGGGCCCTGTCAATGCATCTTGATGTGCAGGATCTTCGTAACTTTTATTACCGCAGTGCGCTGGGGCGTGCGGCGCAAAAATCCTTGCGTGACCGGATGATCGAGTTGTGGCCCGAAGCGAAGGGGCAAACGGTTGTGGGTTTCGGCTTTGCCGCGCCGTTGCTGCGGCCCTACCTGAAAGATGCGCGGCGGGTGATTACGCTGATGCCGGGACCGCAAGGGGTGATGCCGTGGCCTGCCGGAATGCCCAACACCTCGGTGTTGACCGAAGAAACATTATGGCCGCTGGAGACGGGCCATGTGGACAAGCTGGTGCTGCTGCACGGGCTGGAGACTTGTGAGCGGCCTTCGGACCTTTTGGAGGAATGCTGGCGCGTATTGGGGCCAGGAGGGAAGGCGCTGTTTATCGTGCCGAACCGAGCGGGGCTGTGGGCACGGCGGGACCGCACGCCGTTTGGCTACGGGCGGCCCTATTCGCCCGGTCAGCTGGATGCGCAACTGCGCAAGCACCAGTTCCTGCCCGAGCGGCACGCGGGCGCACTGTACCAATTCCCCAGCGGCCAGCGCATGTGGATGAAATCCAGCGGATTGTTCGAGCGGGTTGGCCGCAATGTACCCACGATTATGGCGGGTGGCGCGTTTATGGTGGAGGCGACCAAGCTGGTCTATCCCCCCAAGGGCCGCGTGGCGCGCAAGCGCGCCCGCGTGCCGATCGGGGTGATGGAGCCGAGCGCGAAGCCAGTCTAGATCAGGTCTCGCTTGTTGCGGTATAAAGATAGGACGGAATGGCCAGAGGATCGACAGAGCGGTCGGTCAGAGACACGCCGATGTCAGCACTGGACAACCCTATAAGCCCCTCAAGCCGCACTACGCCAGAGAAGACCAAACCATCGTCATCGTCGGTTAGCAGGATGCTGGCATCGGTATAGCCCTCCGAGAGGTTCTCGGTCAGCGTGACCGATTGTGTCAGCGCATCCACGGCGCCGCCTGTATCATAGGATGCCACGTCGATAACAATCAGATCTTCTGCGGGGGAGAAGTCTGTCACCCGTGCCACGATACCGTACTCGGCCTCTTGCCCGTTTGCCAAGAGCGGCGAGATTTCAACAGTATCGGCCCCTGCGCCAGTGGTGAAAGTATCGACTGTGTCCAGATTTGCAGGGGTAAAGAGCTGTGTTATCAACAGATCATCCCCCGTCCCGCCATCAAGGGTTGTGGGGTTGCTGAATTCGACCTCGTCCGCGATCAGGGTGTCATTGCCCGCGCCACCTTCCATGACGAGGCCGTCCGCATCGTCGCGGCCTTCGTGCAACAGCAGGTCATCGCCCAGACCCCCCGAGATTGTTGCATCGACATCCCTGTCGCCATCGACGCCGCCCGACGAAATATAGTCATTTCCCGCTGTGGTGGCGTCGCCTGTGCTGAGGTTGATATCGCTGAGCGCAAGATCGTCCACACCCAGCACGCGGATCACGGCGAGGGTGGGTGCGCTATCCGTGGTGGTAGAGCCATAGTTGGCGATGATGTCAGTATAGCTGCCATCCTCGGCCACCGATAATTCCAGTCCTTCGAATACAATCCCCGCGCTGTCAGGCTGCTGTGTCGTAATGTTGATGGTATCGCTCTCGCGGTCGAAATCCGTGATGGTCGCAATGTTGATGATGCCTGCGGGGATTGCGCCCTCAAGAAAGTCGAGCGAGATGTTGAAGCTTTCGCGCCCGATGCTTTCGGAGTTGATGTTCTCGCGCCCGCCCGTGAGCGTGTCAAAGCCGCCATCGACGCTGCGGCTGTTGACGAGGGCATCAACGATGAAGGTGTCATCGCCATCGCCGCCGCGCAGGGAGACATTGCCGCGGCTTTCTGCGGTGTCGCGGACCTCTAGCTGATCATCGCCGCCGTTGCCGACCAACGTGCCTGACAGGCCAGCGCCTGCTGGTGTGGCGATCAGCGTGTCGTCGCCGAGATTGCCGAATGCACCGCCTGTGGCCCCTGAATAGGTGATGGCATCATCGCCTATGTCGCCATTTATATTGATATCGGTACCAGCCGCGTTGATCGCATCTGCGCCCGGGCCGCCGTTAATCAGCGCGCCGTTCTGGTCGACGCCGCTGCGGATGATATCGTTGCCGTCGCCTCCGTTTATGGTTGTGTTCGTGCCGTCGAGGAAAAAGCTGTCATCCCCCGAGTTGCCGTTGGCTGTGGTGCCTGCGCCGCCGAGGTTGAACAGATCATCGCCGCGCCCGCCATTTGCAACATTGTTGTCGGCGTCGCGTTCAATGATGATTGTGTCGTTGTCCAGGCCGCCATTGAGGATTGCATCATCCCCGAAGCTATCGGCAGTGATTGTATCAGCGCCTGCAAAGCCGTCGACGGTCTGGTTTGACGAAGTGGTGAGGGTGTCGTCCCCGCTTGTGCCTGTAACGCTCGCCGGCGGGTCGACAGGTGCTACGGGATCGACGGGGTCTACAGGATCAACAGGGTTAACCGGATCGACGGGGACTACCGGATCTACCGGATCAATCGGGTCGACGGGATCAATCGGGTCTACAGGCTCTGCGGGATCTAGATCCTCGTCAAATGGTGGCTCGTCATCGTCATTGCTAAAGACGGGAATGAAAACAGTGAGGCCCAGAAGAGCGAGAAGAGCGAGGGGTGACATTGCGGCAGACTCCTTAAATATTCGTTAAGGTTTTCGTGGATGGGAGAAAGAGTCAATGAAATCAGGCGTTCGGACCGCGGAAGAAGCGATTTACCCTAAGTAATCGACATATTGTTCAGGATACGGAAACAATCGCGCGGGCTTGAGGCAATTTGTTGCTATTATAGCGTGTGTCCGTAGGATGACCGGAAGGTGCAACGCCCATGAAAGAATCGCTGTTGACAGCGCAAATGCTGCACCTGCACAAAATTTAGGCACTGGGTAAAAGGCCGCAATTGCGCCAAGTGCTTGAAAATTATGGCTGCGGCAGATTAGCGACATCACTATACTGTGTTGCGGCACCTAGAACGGTCTGCTACATCGCCCCTGATTTAATCGCTTGGTCACTTTTCCAAGCCGCGCCAACACACTGGTCTCGCCATGACGGCGATCCGGTGCAGACGTATGAGAGGATGGACGTGTCCGAACCAGCTTCGATCTCAACAGGCATCGCGCAACGCTATGCGAAAGCCGTATTCGAATTGGCCAAAGAGGCCAAAAAAGTCAAAGCCGTGGAAACGGATTTGACAGCTTTGCATGATGCAATGACCACCAGCGACGATTTTCGCGCGCTGATCCACTCGCCCATCTACACACGCGGGCAGCAGTCGGATGCGATCACTGCATTGGCAAAGAAAATGAAACTGTCGCCAATGATTGCCAACACGCTGGCATTGATGGCGCAGAAACGTCGTTTGTTTGTCTTGCCTCAACTGGTGCAGACTTTGCGCGATATTATCGCGGACGACAAAGGCGAAATCGCGGCTGACGTGACTTCTGCCAAGGCGCTGACGAAGGCACAGGCAGACAAGCTGGCCGCGTCGCTCAAAAAGACAACCGGCAAGACCGTGACACTGCACCAGACCGTTGATGAGACGCTCATCGGCGGTTTGATTGTTAAAGTAGGCTCCAAGATGATCGACACGTCGATCCGCTCGAAGCTAAATTCCCTCCAGAATGTAATGAAAGAGGTCGGATAAATGGGTATCCAAGCGGCAGAAATTTCTGCAATCCTGAAGGACCAGATCAAGAACTTTGGTCAAGAGGCCGAAGTCGCCGAAGTTGGTCGTGTGCTTTCCGTTGGTGACGGTATTGCGCGCGTCTATGGTTTGGACAATGTCCAAGCGGGCGAGATGGTCGAATTCCCCGGTGGTATTCAGGGCATGGCCCTGAACCTCGAAGCGGACAACGTCGGTGTTGTTATCTTCGGTTCCGACCGTGACATCAAAGAAGGCGACACCGTCAAGCGCACCAACTCCATCGTGGACGTGCCAATCGGTGACGAACTGTTGGGCCGTGTTGTGGACGGTCTGGGCAACCCCATTGACGGCAAAGGCCCGCTGGGCACGTCCAAGCGCGGTCTGGCTGAAGTCAAAGCGCCGGGCATCATCCCGCGTAAATCCGTACACGAGCCGATGGCCACTGGCCTCAAGTCCGTTGACGCGATGATCCCGATTGGCCGTGGCCAGCGCGAGCTGATCATTGGTGACCGCCAGACTGGTAAAACGGCTGTTGCGCTCGACGCGATGCTGAACCAGGCGCAGGTTAACAAAGCCGCGGGCGACGACGAGAGCAAGAAAATGTACTGCGTGTACGTTGCGATCGGTCAGAAACGCTCCACTGTTGCCCAGCTGGTTAAAAAGCTGGAAGAAACAGGCGCGATTGAATATTCCATCGTTGTTGCCGCGACAGCGTCCGAGCCTGCGCCTATGCAGTTCCTCGCGCCATACTCCGCGACAGCAATGGCAGAGCACTTCCGTGACAACGGCCGCCACGCTTTGATCGTATACGATGATCTCTCCAAGCAGGCTGTGTCCTATCGCCAGATGTCGCTGCTGCTGCGTCGTCCACCCGGGCGTGAAGCCTATCCAGGTGACGTTTTCTATCTCCACTCTCGTTTGCTTGAGCGTTCCGCCAAATTGGGTGATGACGCTGGCAACGGTTCCCTGACGGCGCTGCCGATCATTGAAACCCAAGGTGGTGACGTATCCGCGTTTATTCCAACCAACGTGATTTCGATCACCGACGGTCAGATCTTCCTTGAGACCGAATTGTTCTATCAAGGCATCCGCCCTGCTGTGAACACCGGTCTGTCGGTTTCGCGCGTTGGCTCCTCTGCCCAGACCAAGGCAATGTCTTCTGTTGCCGGTCCTGTTAAGTTGTCGCTCGCGCAGTACCGCGAAATGGCAGCCTTTGCACAGTTCGGTTCCGATCTGGATGCGGCCACCCAGCAGTTGCTGGCCCGTGGTGCGCGCCTGACCGAGCTGATGAAGCAGGCGCAGTACAACCCGCTGACCAATGCCGAGATCGTCTGCGTGATCTATGCAGGTACCAACGGCTATTTGGACAAAGTGGATGTAAAAGAGGTTGGCCGTTACGAGGCTGGTCTGCTCAAGCATCTGCGCGGCAAGCACGCCGACCTTCTGGACGACATCACCAACAACGACCGTAAGGTGAAAGACGAGCTGGAAGATAAAATCAAAGCGGCTCTCGACGCGTTCGCTGCTGACTTCGCTTAAGGAGAGATAAGCCAATGGCAAATCTCAAAGACCTTAAAAACAGGATCGCGAGTGTGAAGAACACGCGTAAGATCACTAAGGCCATGCAAATGGTTGCCGCGGCGAAGCTTCGCCGCGCGCAGGAAGCGGCTGAAGCGTCCCGTCCTTATACGGAGCGTTTCAACGCCGTTATGTCGTCGCTTGCGGCGTCTGTTGGTGGATCGGATTCCGCGCCCAAACTGCTGAGCGGTACGGGCAAGGATGATGTGCATCTGCTGTTGGTTCTCACGGCTGAAAAAGGTCTTTGCGGTGGCTTCAACGCCAACATCGCCAAGAAGGCCCGTGCGCATGCACAAAAGCTGATTGCGGATGGTAAGGAAGTGAAAATCCTGACCGTTGGCAAAAAGGGTCGTGACCAGCTGAAGCGGGATTTGTCGGCACATATGGTAGGTCACGTTGACCTGACCGAGGTCAAGCGGATCGGGTATACCGATGCGCAGGGCATCGCCAAAGATGTGTTGGGCCGTTTTGACGAAGGCGAATTTGATGTCGCCACTCTGTTCTATGCAGAATTTGTCAATGTGGTCAGCCAGATCCCAACGGCATTGCAGATCATTCCGGCCAAGTTCGAACAGTCCGAGGGCGATGCCCCCGATACGCTGTTTGATTACGAGCCGAGTGAGGAAGCGATCCTTGCTGATCTTCTGCCGCGTGGTGTGGCAACGGCGATCTTCTCGGCACTGTTGGAAAACGGTGCATCCGAGCAGGGCGCGCGCATGTCCGCGATGGACAATGCAACGCGCAACGCGGGCGAGATGATCGACAACCTGACAATCGAATACAACCGTTCACGTCAGGCCGTCATCACCAACGAGCTGATCGAAATCATTTCCGGCGCGGAAGCGCTGTAAGGTATTGGAGTTAAACGACATGGCACAAGCAGTCGGCAAAATCACCCAAGTCATCGGCGCGGTCGTTGACGTACAGTTCGAGGATCACCTGCCGGAGATTCTGAACGCTTTGACAACCGAGAACCAGGGCAAGAACCTGATCCTCGAAGTGGCGCAGCACCTTGGCGAAAACACGGTCCGCACCATTGCTATGGACGCGACCGAAGGTCTGGTTCGTGGCCAGAAAGTAACCGACAACGGCGAGCCTATCTCGATCCCTGTTGGTAACGCCACACTGGGCCGCATCATGAACGTTGTGGGCGAGCCTATTGACGAAAAAGGTCCTGTGAACGCGACCGAGCGCCGCTCGATCCACGCGGAAGCACCTGCATTCGCGGAACAGTCCACCACATCGGAAGTTCTAGAAACAGGCATTAAAGTGATCGACCTTCTGGCGCCTTACGCCAAGGGTGGTAAGATTGGTCTGTTCGGGGGTGCCGGTGTTGGCAAAACCGTTCTGATTATGGAACTGATCAACAACATCGCCAAAGTGCACTCTGGCTACTCCGTGTTTGCGGGTGTGGGCGAGCGTACGCGCGAAGGGAACGATCTGTATCACGAGATGATCGAATCCAACGTTATCAACCCTGACAACCTCGAAGATTCACAGGTTGCTCTGGTCTACGGCCAGATGAACGAGCCTCCAGGTGCGCGTATGCGTGTGGCGCTGACAGGTCTGACATTGGCCGAGCAGTTCCGCGACCAGTCCGGTACCGACGTTCTGTTCTTTGTGGACAACATCTTCCGCTTCACACAGGCCGGTTCCGAAGTTTCCGCTCTGTTGGGCCGTATTCCTTCTGCTGTGGGCTACCAGCCAACACTCGCCACCGACATGGGTGCGATGCAGGAGCGTATTACCTCCACGAAGTCAGGCTCGATTACCTCTGTTCAGGCCGTATATGTTCCTGCGGATGACTTGACCGACCCTGCGCCTGCGACATCCTTTGCGCACCTCGATGCGACAACGGTTCTCGACCGCTCGATCTCGGAAAAAGGCATCTATCCTGCGGTTGACCCGCTGGGCTCCACGTCGCGTCTGCTTGATCCGCTCGTGATCGGTGAAGAGCACTATAAAGTGGCGACCGACGTTCAGCAGGTTCTGCAGCGTTATAAATCCTTGCAGGATATCATTGCGATCCTCGGCATGGACGAACTCTCGGAAGACGACAAACTGGCCGTGGCCCGTGCGCGTAAGATCGAGCGTTTCTTGTCCCAGCCGTTTGACGTTGCAAAGGTCTTTACCGGCGCGGACGGCAAGCAGGTGCCACTGGCAGAGACTGTACAGTCGTTCAAAGCGGTTGTTGCCGGCGAGTATGACCACCTGCCAGAGGGTGCGTTCTACATGGTAGGCGGCATTGAAGAAGTGAAGGCGAAAGCCGAGAAAATGGCGGCAGACGCCGCTTAAGGAGCGCTCAAGATGGCAGACACGATGCAATTCGATCTGGTGTCGCCCGAGCGGCGCCTTGCCTCGGCTCAAGTGGCTTCGGTGCAGATTCCCGGTGCGGATGGCGATATGACGGCAATGCCCGATCATGCGCCAACCATCACCACCCTGCGCCCCGGTCTGTTGACTGTGGATGGCCCTGACGGTCAGTCGCAGTATGTGGTTACTGGCGGCTTTGCCGAGATCACAGCGACAGGCGTTTCGGTTTTGGCCGAGCGTGCACTGGCCAAGGCAGACATGACGCAAGAAACCATGGACGAGATCATGGAAGAAGCGCGGACCATGTACACGAAGGTGAAAGAAGCCTTTGAAAACGAGCCTGGCCCTGTGGATGATGCAGCCAAGCTGCTGTCGGACATGGTTGCTATGGGCGAGCACATGGGCTTGACCGCCAAAAACTGAGCTTTGGACATGAGAATTGAAGGGCCTCGCAGCAATGCGGGGCCTTTTGCATATGGAGCTGCCGTGAATTTGCCATAGAATCTCGGTAGGGCGTCGTCTGAAATACCACGGGAAAACCAAGATGAAAAAGTTGCGCAGTTTGATTGTCGGTGTGGACAGCGGAGACGAGGTACTGTTCGAGGATTTCGAGGATGGCGGCGAAATGTGGACCGGACGTGGCCAGCGGGAGCGGCGGCGGCGGATCAAGTTCTCGGAGAAATACCTCAGCGTGCCTACAGTGCAGCTGTCAATCTCGCTGTGGGATATGGATGCGGGCACGGTTTTGCGTGCCGATGTGACGGCGGAAGCCGTGACGGAGAAGGGTTTTGACATGGTGTTTCGCACATGGGGTGACACGAAGGTCGCCCGCGTGCGCATTGCATGGACAGCTTTGGGGGAGCTTGAGGACGCGGATGCGTGGGATGTCGGCTGACAGCGCCTGACGGGGCTGTTGTAATGATCTCTCCCTAAGGGGGAGAGATCAGGTGAGTTTATAGGAAAAATAAAGAAGCGGGGCTGTGTGGACGCGGCAGTGCTTATCCGTCGGTGTACATGCCGTCGTAGATCGGGCCCAGGGTGTCTTGCTCAAACAGAGACGACACGGAGGTCCCGTTCCAGATGTTCAGGATTGCCTGCGCGAAGATCGGGGCGGTGGGTACGATGCGGATGTTGGGGGCGTTTTTGACGGCATCCGTGGGCTGGATGCTGTCGGTGATGACAAGTGATTTCATGACCGAATTTGTAACACGCTCGACCGCCGGGCCGGACATCACGCCGTGGCTGATATAGGCGTGTACTTCCTTGGCACCGTTCTCCAGCAGCACTTCGGCGGCTTTGCACAGGGTGCCTGCGGTATCGCAGATGTCGTCAATGATGAGACAGGTTTTGCCCTTTACGTCGCCGATCACGGTCATTTCGCTGACTTCGCCTGCTTTTTCGCGGCGTTTGTCGACAATGGCGAGGGGCGCGTTCAGGCGTTTGGCCAATTCGCGGGCGCGGGCCACGCCGCCGACATCGGGCGAGATGATCAGCAAATCTTCCATCTGGTCTTTGAACGCGTGTTTGATATCGAGCGCGAAGACAGGCGAGGCGTAGAGGTTATCAACGGGAATATCGAAGAAGCCCTGAATTTGAGCGGCGTGCAGATCCATCGTGAGGATCCGTTCGATGCCTGTGCCAACCATCATGTTTGCGACCAGTTTGGCCGTGATTGGTGTGCGCGCCTTTGTCCGGCGATCCTGACGGGCATAGCCGAAGTAGGGCAATACCGCTGTCACCCGCTGGGCCGAAGAGCGGCGCAGGGCATCGGCCATAATCAGCAGCTCCATCAGGTTGTCATTGGCGGGGTTCGAAGTGGGCTGGATGATGAACATATCTTCACCGCGCACGTTCTCGAACACCTCGACAAAAATCTCGCCATCGTTAAACCGTTCGACCCGTGTGTCGACCAGACCGACATGTGTACCACGGTGCAACGACATCCGCCGTGCGATTGCTTTGGCAAGAGGCATGTTGGCATTGCCTGAGATCAGCTTTGGCTCGGGGGTGTTTGGCATGTTTGGGTCGCTCCGTGGCAGCGGTTTTACAGAATCGTTACATTGAACAGCACCTAACATGCGCCTAGGGTCAGGCAAAGCGGACACACCTTTATGGAGCTCTCAAATGGCCACGATCGACTATTATTTCGCAACCCTGTCACCCTATTGCTACCTTGCACAGACGCGGCTGGAGGAAGTGGCGGCGCGGCATGGGGCCGATATCAACTATAAGCCTTTCGATATCATTCAGGGATTCGGGCGCACGGGGGGCACACCGCCCAAGGACCGTCACATCAGCCGCATTGAATACCGCGCTCAAGAGCTGCCACGGCAGGCGAAAAAGCTGGGGCTGCCGTTCAATTTGCAACCTGCGCATTGGCCAACCAATGGGGCACCTGCGGCCTATGCATTTATCGCGGCGCAGAATGCAGGTGGCGGTGATCTGGGACTGTTGGCGCATATCATCACGCGCGCGGTCTGGGCTGAGGAAAAGGACATCGCCGAGGATGATGTGATTAAGGCGTTTCTGAGCGAGGCAGGGTTTGACCCTGCGCTGTCCGACAGCGGCCTGCTGACGGGGGCAGAGACCTATGCGCGCAATCTGGAAGATGCGGTTGAGGCTGGTGTATTCGGTGCGCCGTTCTATGTGGTAGACGGGCAGCGGTTCTGGGGGCAGGACCGGATTGCTGATCTGGATCTTCATCTGCAAGGAAAACTGTGACACTTCATACGCATACACATCTTTATGAGGGTGCGCCGCGGCGCGCGCTGGCCATTCACTGTACGCTGGGCCACGTGGGCGCATGGCGTGGTCTTGCGGCGGCGCTGAAGGAAGATTTGAGCCTGCTGGCGTTCGATTTGCCGAGCCATGGCAAATCGGGAGTCTGGGACCGGACGGGCAACGTACATGATGTGGCAACTGATATGGCGCTGGCGCTGATCGACGGGCCAATGGACCTGATCGGGCATTCATTCGGTGCGACGGTGGCGCTGCGCATCGCGGTGCAAAACCCCGAGCTGGTGCGCAGCCTAACGATGATCGAGCCTGTTTATTTCGCTGCGGCTATTCAGGACCGGCCCGAGTTGTTGGCGCAGCACCAAAAAGCCAATGCAGCACTGGACGCGGCCTTTGCCGAGGGGGATGAGCGGGAGGCCGCGCGTGTTTTCCATCGCGACTGGGGAGACGGCACAGCATGGGAGGACTTGCCCGCGCGGATGCAGGACCACATGGCCCGACTGGTGCATTATGTGCCTGCCAGTGCGGCCTTTTTGCATCATGATAGTGCAGGGTTGCTACAAGAAAGGCGGCTGGACCGCGCGGCGATGCCCTCACTCATCATCGAGGGCGATGCGTCCCCACCGATGAGCGGTCAGATCGCAGAATCGCTTGAGAAACGATTGCCCGATGTCGACAGGGTGATTGTGAAAGATGCGGGACATATGGTGCCGCTGACCCATGTGCAGGAGGTTGCCGCGCCGATCCGCGACCTGCTGGCGCGCAGTTAGGGCCGCGGGCGGATCCCAGAGGTGATGTGATGGCTTGCGGCGGTGCTAATGCCTAGAAATAGCTCAGGAACTGGTCAACCAGTTCGTTGGTCATCGACCAGTCACAAACCAGACGCGCGGCGAGCAATTCGTCGGGCGCACCTTGGTCGATATCGCCGTCCAGCACATAGTACTTAGCCCCCGCGGCATGCAGTGCCTGATGGGTGGCGCGGGGAAAGCGGGTAAAAATCATGTTGGCTTGGGGTGTGTGCATCATCTGCGCGCCCCGCGCTGTCAGCCCAGTGGCAAGCCGCGCGCAGGCGGAATTCGCGCTGCGCGCCATGTCCTGCCACAGGTCATCTGCTAGATACCCTGCCATCTGGGCCGAGAGATAGCGGTGTTTGGAAAACAGATGCGCGCCGCGCTTGCGCCGCAGTTCGAACTCCCATGCTTTGGAGGGGTCGAAAAAGACCACCGCCTCAACCCCCATGCAGCCGTTTTTGGTGCCACCGAAGCTGACCACATCGACGCCTGATTTCCACGTCATTTCAGCGGCGGTACAGTCTAGGGCGACCGCTGCATTTGCAAAGCGTGCGCCGTCGAGATGGACGGGCAGGTTTGCGTCTTTTGCCACGGCGGTCAGGGCGCGCAGTTCTTCAAGGCTGTGGACCGAGCCGAACTCGGTTACTTGGGTGATCGAGACGGCACCTGCTTGGGCCATGTGGACGTTGGCATTGTGGGGACGGCGGGCGATGGCATCGGCCAGTGCGTGGGGCGACATCTTGTTATCGGTAGGAATGAGGGTCAGTTTCGCGCCGCCCGCATAGAATTCTGGCGCGTTACATTCATCTTCCTCGATGTGACTGTATTGGGCGCAGAAAATCGTTTGCCACGGCTGGGTGTAGCACGCGAGTGCCAGCGCGTTAGCAGCGGTGCCGGTTGCCACCAGATAGACGGCGGCCTCGGGGGCCTCGAACGTGGCGCGGATACCCTCGCGGACCTCGTCCATAATCGGGTCGTTGCCGTAGGGCATGGCGTAGCCTGTATTTGCCTCCATCACGCGTTGCATGATTTTTGGATGCACGGGGCCGGAATTGTCAGAGGCAAAGAACATTCAGGTGGGCTCCTCTATGATGTGGTCTTCCCAATCTTCGAACGCGGTTTCCCATTCGCTGACCGTACGGCCGCGCATGGAGACGCCTGCGGCGGCGACGCTGTCGGGGGTGCCTGTTATCAGCGGGTGCCATTCGGGCAGGGGTAGCCCCTTCCACAACAAACGGTAGGCGCAGGTTTCTGGCATCCAGTAGGCATGGTCGTCGATATTGTCGGGTGTCATTACGATGCAATCGGGCACGAATTGGTGGCGGATATCGTATTGCGCGCAGCGGCAAGTGTCATCGTCCAGCAGGCGGCATGCGACATTGGTCAGGGCCACTGCACCTGTATCCTCGTCTTCCAGCTTGTTCAGGCAGCATTTGCCGCAGCCGTCGCACAACGCTTCCCATTCTTTTGTGTTAAGCGATTTCAACGGTTTGCGTTCCCAGAACCGTTTTGCCAGCCCGCTGCGTTCAATCGGATCGGTCATAGTGCTGTCAGGATGGCACGGGCGCGGGCACTGTCGGCGTCCATCTGGGTGATCAGCGTTTCCAGACTGTCGAATTTCTCTTCGCCGCGCAGATGCTCGACCAACGCGATAGACAGGGGCGTGCCATAAAGATCGCCTTTGAAATCGAAGATGAAGGTTTCGAGATTGGGTCTGTTTTCGCCAAACATCGGGCGCACGCCCATAGAGGCGACCCCATGATAGCTGCCCGTATGCGGCCCTTCGAGAACGTCGGCCAGCACGGCATAGACGCCAAAGGCGGGCGGGTGCAGGCCATCAATGCTCATATTCGCGGTGGGATAGCCCAATTCGCGGCCGCGCTGTTCGCCGCCAATCACAGGGCCTTCGATGCGGTGCCAATGGCCCAACATTGCGGCGGCATCGCGGGGGCGCGCATCAGTCAGCGCACGGCGAATTGCGGTCGAGGAAACGGTCTGATCAGATTGCGCCATAAGCGGTGCGATGGTCACGCCAAATCCCAGTTGTTCACCAAAGGAGACCAGATCGGCCGCTGTGCCAGCGCGCCCTTCGCCAAAGCAGAAATCGGCACCCACAACCACATGACGCAGGCCGAGGCCGCGGTGCAGGACTTTGTCCGCAAAATCAAACGGGGTGAGCGAGGCGAGCGCGGTATTGAACGGCAACTGATACAGCTTCTCAACGCCAACTTTTGCGAGGCGCGAGGCGCGTGCTGCACTGCTCATTAACCTGAACGGCGGGGCGGTGGGCGCGAAATAGGCGCGGGGGTGCGGATCAAACGTAACGATCCCCAAGGGTGCATCGGGCGCGGCGGCGCGGGCCTGTTCTATCACCGACAGGTGGCCCAGATGGACGCCATCAAAGTTGCCGATCGCGGCGGTGGCGCCACGATCCGTATCTGTTACATATTCATAGTCAGAAATAATCCGCATGGCGATTGAGTAGCCGCCCACGCGGATGCGTGCAAGGTCAGTCGAACTTGCGCGAGGGTGCCAATACGGTTGCTTCGCCCACCAGCACCTTTTTGCCGTCAACCGAGCAGTGGCAATCCATCTTTACGATGCGTTTGGCGGGGTCGATATCAGTGACCTTAACCTCCGCATACACGGTGTCGCCCGGGCGCACGGGACGCAGGAACTTCATCGTCTGACCAAGATATACAGTACCGTGGCCCGGCAGTTGCTCTCCGATCACGGCAGAGATCAGGCCAGCCGTCAGCATCCCATGGGCAATACGGCCCTGAAAGATCGTGTCCTGTGCATAGTCGTCATCAAGGTGGACAGGGTTACGGTCTGTCGAGATGGTCGCGAACATCTCGATATCCTCGTCCGTAACCTGCTTGCGCAGATAGCGGAACATACCGATTTCGATATCTTCAATAACGATGGTGCCGCGCGGAAGATTGTCCAACATGATTGCCCTCTCGGTAATAAAAGTACGGGCGCGATGCCCTGTTTGGAACTTAATTACTTCGCAGGCGCAGAAAGGCAAGCTTTATTTGGGTCAGCGCAGATGACCTATTGTGAAGGGGGGATCGGTCTTTTCTGTTTCCAGATAGGTGTTTAGGGCTTCTGCGTCCGGTTGGGTCACAGTTTTTGTCTCGGCGGCAGCCAGTCCGCCCGAGATGAAGAGAGAATCAATCCCCTCATCAATGCCACCTTTGATGTCCGTGGCGATACCATCCCCGATGGCAAGAATGCGGTCGTCGGCGATTTCGTTGCCCAGTTTGTGCAAGCGGCGGCGCGCCAGATCATAGATGGGGGCGTGTGGCTTGCCGAAATAGAGGCTCTCGCCGCCCATTTCAGTATAGAGCTTGGCCACAGCCCCTGCGCACCATTCACGCACCTCGCCCCGGTCCACAATGATATCGGGGTTGGCGCAGAGCAGTTTCAGGTCGCGTGCCAGCGCTTTTTCAAGATCGGGACGCCATGTGTCAGGGTCTGCCTGTGCGTCAAAGGGGCCAGTGCAGACAATGCCTGTTGCTTCCTCCAAAGGTACACGTGTTATCTCGACCGGATTGTCCAGAATTTCCAGCGGGTCGAAAAAGCGGCTGTCTGTCGCGGGGCCGTAGTGCCAGACGTTCTGGCCTACGACACCGCGATACATGGCCGAGCGCGCAGAATCGCCCGAGGTGGCGATATCGTCATAGGCGTCCAGCGGCACGCCGAAATGTACCAGTTGTTTGGTCACGCCTGCGCGGGGGCGCGGCGAATTGGTGACAAGGATCACGATGCCGCCGCGCTTGCGGTATTCTTGCAAGGCAGCAACCGCGCTGGGGATCGCGGCCACACCGTTGTGCACACATCCCCACAGATCGACGAACAGGGCGTCGTAATCTGATGAAATCTCGGACAGGGCGGTGATGATACGGGTCATTGGGCGGCTCCTCGGGCGCAGGGGTGTTGGCGCGGTGATAGCGGAGGTGGCGCACAATGCAAAGGGTGGGGCGGGCGGGCTACAAAAAAGGCCCCCGCAGTTGTGCGGAGGCCTTTCAAATGCGCAGCTGTTGCGCAATCAGGCCTTGAGGTTGGGGATGATCTGCTTCTTGCGGCTCATCACGCCGGGTAGAACCACGGTATCGCCCTCAACGGTGGCACCAAAAGATTTTTCCGCCACTGTTTTGCTCAGCTCGTTGGGGATCAGCATGGTCGCTTCTTCGTTGAGGATATCGACAACGAACAGCAGCACCTGATCCGCACCGTCTTCGGACGCAACATCGGGCATCGCGGCCATCAGCGCATCCTTGCGGTCCAGCACAGCAGAGGGGGATGTTGTTTCCAACACCGACACGCGGAACTGCTTGCCGTCTACTTCGTATTCCTTGCTGTCCATGCGCAGCAATTCCGCTTCCGAGAAGGATGACACATCGGATTTCGCCGCAAACATCGCCGCCGCATATTCAGCGATATCAATGCCAAGGCTCTCTGCCAGCGACCATGCAATGGCCTTGTCCTCTTGGGTGGTGGTGGGCGAGCGGAACTCAAGCGTGTCCGACAGGATGCAGGTCAGCATCGCGCCTTTGATCTCGGAAGGCATCTGCGCCATGTCTTTGCCGATCAATTTCCACATGATGGTGGCGGTACAGGCCAGCGGTTCGATGACCATGTGAATGGGGGCTTTTGTCTCCAATCCGCCGACCAGTTTGTGGTGGTCGATAATGGTGCGGATATCGGCGTTGTTGACGTTTGCAGGCAGCTCGGCGGGGTTGTTCGTGTCCACGATCACAACAGGCTGGTCGTCTTCCACATCCGAAATGATCTCGGGCTTGTCCAACTTCCAGTGGTCCAGCATGAACAAGGCTTCTGTATTCGGCTCGCCCAGCAAAACAGGCTTTGCCTCTTCACCGATGATATTGGTCAGATACCACGCCCAGATAATCGGGCTGCCTGTGCTGTCTGTATCTGGGGATTTATGGCCGAAAACGAGGGTGGTCATTATGCGCTCCTACGGAAAATAATCTCTGTTTGCGCGCCTTATAACAGGATCAAAGCCAGTGTCACGTGTCAGATATTGCACTGCCAGCACGTCCCGCACCGCTTCTTTATTTTTCCCTTAAACTCAATCCCGCACCCTCAAAACAGGCTAACAGAACTTGACCGGATGCGCCCTCACCCCAGCCCCAACTCGGCGCGCAGTTTACGTGTGAGGCCAGCGGCCACCATATCATAAGAGGCACGGATGTGGTCGCGCAGGCTCTGGTCGGTCAGGCCGGGTGGGCCGTAGTGCTGTATCCATTTAAGGCCGCGCGAGGCCAAATAGGGGGCGGGGCGCAGGCCGGGGCTGTCAGACAGGATTTCGAACGCCAGATGAGAGGTCTTGAACGTCACCGCATCCGCGTTGCCGCCCATCCCCACCACGGCGAACAGTTTGCCGCCAATTTTGTACACGTCCGATCCACCCCATTGCACCACATGTGTGGCGTGGGGCAGCGCGGCGCAAAATGATTTGATCTCGTCACGGGTCATCAGCCCACGTTAGGGGGTCGCGCGCGGTTTGGGAATGGTGATACTCTCTTGCGCATGAGCATACGCGAGACCGATCTATACCCGCCCGTGAAGGCTTTCCTTGAAGATCAGGGATATGTCGTAAAGGCCGAAGTGGGGGCTGCCGATGTGGTGGCAATCCGCGGGGCTGAGCCCCCTGTGGTCGTTGAGCTGAAGTTGGGGTTTTCGCTGGCGCTTTTTCATCAATGTGTTGAACGGCTCAAAATAAGTGATGATGTTTATCTTGCTGTGGCGCATAAGGCGGGCAAGCCGTTTTATAAGGCGGTAAAGGCCAATACCGCCTTGGCGCGGCGATTGGGGCTGGGTCTGATGACAGTGCGGCTGGAGGATAGTTTGGTCACTGTGCATTGCGACCCTGGCCCATATGCACCGCGTAAAAACATCAAGCGCCGCGCAACGCTGTTGCGCGAATTTGCGCGCCGGCAGGGCGACCCCAACGATGGCGGGCAGACGCGCGCCGGGTTGGTGACAGCCTACCGTCAGGATGCCGTCAAAATCGCCGTTTACCTGTTTGAGGTGGGGGCGTGCAAAGGCGCTGATGTGGCGCGCGAGACTGGCGTGGCGCGGGCCACGGCCATGATGCGCAGCAATCATTACGGCTGGTTCGAGAAAGTCGAAAAAGGGGTTTACGGCATCACGCCCGCAGGTGCCGAAGCTGTTGCTGTCTCTGCTCGGGTATTGGGCGCAGATTAAACCTGCCATGGGGCCTTCATCGGCTGCACATTTTTTCTGTGTTCAGGCGTTGACTCACGACCCGCTCCTCCATACTTACAGCTCGTTATCACTCGACCAATGTGAGTGATAACGGCTGGTCGCTTCGGGTGAAGGGCCGGTCAACAAAGATAACTTTGAGCATCAAGGAGCTACAAAGATGGCATTAACACCACTTCACGACCGCGTGCTGGTAAAACGCACAGAGGGCGAAGAGAAAACTTCCGGCGGGCTGATCATTCCCGATAGCGCAAAAGAAAAACCTTCCGAGGGCGAAGTTGTTTCCGTGGGCGCAGGCGCACGCAAAGACAACGGTGAGCTGATCGCACCAGCGGTAAAAGCCGGTGATCGTGTTCTGTTCGGCAAATGGTCCGGCACAGAGGTCACTGTAGACGGTGAAGAAATGCTTATGATGAAAGAATCCGACATCATGGGCATCCTTTCCTGAGCACAGGACAGGTGGCCGCAAGGCCGCACATGACACGGTTCTCATCATAAACAAATTTTAGGAGACTTCGAAAATGGCTGCAAAAGACGTCAAATTCGGTACAGACGCGCGCAACAAAATGCTTCAGGGTGTTAACATCCTTGCAGACGCCGTCAAAGTAACCCTCGGCCCCAAAGGCCGTAACGTGGTTCTGGACAAATCGTTCGGCGCCCCGCGCATCACAAAAGACGGTGTATCTGTCGCCAAAGAAATCGAGCTGGAAGACAAGTTCGAGAACATGGGCGCACAGATGGTTAAGGAAGTTGCTTCCCGCACCAATGACGAAGCAGGCGACGGTACAACAACCGCGACTGTACTGGCCCAAGCCATCGTTAAAGAAGGCATGAAATCAGTTGCAGCGGGCATGAACCCGATGGACCTGAAGCGCGGCATCGACATGGCGACAACAAAAGTTGTCGAGGCCATCAAAGCAGCGGCACGTCCTGTCACAGACAGCGACGAAGTTGCCCAGGTCGGTACGATCTCGGCCAACGGCGAAGCGGAAATCGGTCGCCAGATCGCGGACGCGATGCAGAAAGTCGGCAACGAGGGTGTTATCACCGTTGAAGAGAACAAAGGTCTGGAAACAGAGACCGATGTTGTTGAAGGCATGCAGTTCGACCGCGGCTACCTGTCGCCATATTTTGTCACCAACTCCGACAAAATGACTGTCGAGCTGGAAGACGCGATCATCCTGCTGCACGAGAAAAAGCTGTCTTCCTTGCAGCCAATGGTTCCACTGCTCGAGCAGGTGATCCAGTCGCAAAAGCCGCTTTTGATCATTTCGGAAGATGTTGAAGGCGAAGCACTGGCGACACTCGTCGTGAACAAACTGCGTGGCGGTCTGAAAATCGCAGCCGTGAAAGCACCTGGTTTCGGCGATCGCCGCAAAGCGATGCTGCAGGACCTTGCAGTTCTGACCGGCGGTCAGGTGATCTCGGATGATCTGGGTATGAAGCTGGAGTCCGTGACCATGGACATGCTGGGTTCCGCCAAGAAAGTGCAGATCACCAAAGACGAGACAACAATTGTTGAAGGTGCAGGCGCCAAAGCCGACATCGAAGCACGTGTTGCCCAGATCCGTAACCAGATCGAAGAGACAACATCCGACTACGACAAAGAGAAGCTGCAAGAGCGCGTTGCCAAACTGGCTGGCGGTGTTGCTGTTATCCGCGTCGGCGGCATGTCCGAAGTGGAAGTCAAAGAGCGTAAAGACCGCGTTGATGATGCACTGAACGCGACACGCGCTGCTGTACAAGAAGGCGTTGTTGTTGGTGGTGGTGTTGCCTTGATCCAGGGCGGCAAATCGCTTGACGGTCTCAAGGGTGCGAACTCTGACCAAGACGTAGGTATCGGCATTGTACGTCGTGCCATCGAAGCACCTCTGCGCCAGATCGCAGAGAACTCCGGTGTGGACGGCTCCGTTGTTGCGGGCAAAATCCGCGAGAGCGACGATGTGACCTTCGGCTTTAACGCGCAGACCGAAGAATATGGCGACATGTTCAAATTCGGCGTTATCGACCCTGCGAAAGTTGTGCGTACAGCACTGCAAGATGCAGCATCGGTTGCAGGCCTGCTGATCACGACAGAAGCGATGGTTGCTGATCGTCCCGCCAAAGAAGGCGCCGGTGGCGGCATGCCCGACATGGGCGGCATGGGCGGCATGGGCGGCATGATGTAAGCACCAAGGAGGCTGTAAGGCCGACTTGTGCAAGCACGCCAGTACAAAGGGGCCCACGGGCCCCTTTGTCATGAGAATATAAGACTATTTTGCTTTATTCTTTAGCAAAACGGTCGAAAGCCAATAGGGTCTTCCACCGAGAAATGTCCCGAAAGGCAAAGGTCATGACCTGTCCTGACCGACAGCGTAAAGAGCTCCCATCGGGGGCTCTTTTTTGCATCTGACCTCTTGTCACAATTTGCTGTTAACGGCGCAGAAACCAATCTGATGGTAGCGTCACGCCAATGGACCAGCAAAGGTGAGAAATGATGCGCATGGCTGCTGCAAAAGCCGAGGCCCCAGCGGGGATCACGGCGTCTGACACACAAGACATTAACGACTTTATCTATCTGATCAGTCACGATGTGCGTGCCTCGGTACGGGCGCTGCTCGAACTGCCACAGTGGATTGAGGAAGATCTGCGCAGCGCTGGCGTGGAGATGAGCGGATCGGTGGCGCAGTCTATCGAGATGATGAACCGCCACACGGCGCGGCTGGACAGGATGCTCATTGATCTGTTGGCCTATTCGCGTGTGGGGCGGATGCAAGATGTGGAGCGGGTCGACATTGCCGCTGCCCTCGACGAAGTGTTGGGCGATCTTCTGGTACCCGATACGATGAATCTGAGCTGTAATATCGGATGTGGCCATGTTCTGATGGGCCAGCAAGACATGCTGTTGATGCTCAGCGCGTTGATTGGCAATGCGGTAAAGCATCATCATGCGCGCGTCGGCCACATTTACCTGAGCACCGCGCAAGAGGGTGATATGATGCGCCTGACAGTCTGTGATGACGGACCGGGGATTCCCGCGCGGTTTCACTCCAAAGCGATTGGCGCAATGACAACCCTGCGTCCGCGCGATGAAGTTGAGGGTACGGGTATGGGCCTGGCCAATGTTGCCAAAATCGCTGCGCATTACGGTGGCAGTCTGCATTTATCCAAATCGCGTGAGGCGGCCAGTGGCTTGCGTGTGGATGTCTATCTGCCGTCTGCGGGCGGCTGATCTGCGCGGGCGCCTGTCCAGCTGCGCGCAGACGTCCCGCTGGACCCAGCCAATTTGATCTTATTTCGGTGTTAATATTTGCTAACTAATGCGCCTCTTACGGGGGCGTATTTATGATTTGATAGCCACTATTCCCTTATCCTGATCGTGGTGGATTTAAATGGGAGAGTGGCGCAATGGCATTGCTTGCAGAGATTATCGGCCCTGACGAACGGGCGCATCCGAGTATCATAAGAACGCTGCTGCTGGACGACAGCAGCTTTGACCGCGCGCGGATCAGACGGATGAGCGGGAACACGGACCTGATGGTCGACCTGACCGAAGTATGTGACATCATGCAGATGAAAGCGGCCGTTGCGACCCGTACTTTTGACCTGATCCTGATCGACTACCGCCTGCCCGAAGGCGACGGGCTGGATGTCTTGGCGCATATCAAGCAGAGCGAGTTGAACAGCGACGCAGCCACGATCATGATTACAGGGCAGGGTGATATGCAAACGGCAGTGACAGCCATGCGCAGTGGCTGCCATGATTTCCTGACCAAGGACGCTATGACAGCAGACCAGCTGCGCTTTGCTATGGTGGGCGCGATGCAGACCGCACAAGAACACCGCGATCTGGTCGCACAGAGCGCGCATCAGCGCGAAGTGATCCGGCAGGGCCTAACAGCCGCGTTGATGGACGATGAAGTGCAAGGCACCGTTGTGTCACTGTTCAAGAATGAGTTCAGCAAAGTCATGGGGCAGAGCATATTTGCCAACCAAGATCATAAAGCGCTGGAAGCACTGCTGGCCACGCTGGATGATGATGACGAGTTCATTTTTAATTGATCCCGCGGCATCAGTTTTGACTTGGCCCTTCGCAAACAGCGGGATAGGCCGATTGCATGCGACTTATCCTGCTGACTGCCCTGACAATGTGCGCCTTTGCTGCCAATTCGGTGTTGACCCGCGCCGCTGTTGAGGGCGGGCATCTGACGCCAGCGGCCTTTGCGATTATTCGTGTGGCTGCGGGGGCTGCAATGCTGGGAGGGATTGCGCTGTGGCGCGGAGTGACTTTGCCGTTACTGCGCCGCGCGCGGATCGTAGGTGCGGTGAGCTTGACCGCCTATATGGTTGGCTTTTCGCTGGCCTATCTGACACTGGATGCAGGGCTGGGTGCTTTGATCTTGTTCGGGGTCACGCAGATCACGATGTTTGGTCATGCGGCCGTGACGGGTGCTGCCCCGACGCTGCGCCAGATCGTGGGCGCAGGGGTTGCATTTGCAGGTCTGGTTTTGGTGCTGTGGCCTGCGGGTGGCAGCGGAACAGACCCTGTGGGGGCTGCACTCATGGTACTGGCGGGGCTTGGATGGGCTGCCTACAGCATTGCGGGGCGGGGCGCGCTAGACCCTCTGGCCGCAACGGGGGCGAGTTTTGTGTTGTGTCTGCCCGTGCTGACGGTGTTGTTGGCGGCAGCAGGCCTGTCGGGCAACGCATGGGGTGTGTTGCTGGCAGTGGTGTGCGGCGCGGTGACATCGGGGCTGGGATATGCGCTTTGGTACAGTGTGCTGCGCCAAATGAGGGGCACAACGGCAGCTGTGGTGCAGCTGAGCGTGCCTGTGATCGCGATTGTTGCAGGCGCGGTTTTACTGGGCGAGGCCGTCTCGACCTTGGTCATAATTGCAACGCTGCTGGTTCTCGGGGGGATTGGCTGGGCGGTGACTGCTAAACGATAAGCGGTTCTAGCGGGTCGTACATTGGCGCGTCCGCATCCCGCCATGCAACAGCGGCAAGGCTGTCCGGCTTGACGCGCAGCGCGGCCATTTGCGCGCGTGTCACCCAACGGCGGTCGGTCACGATATCATCCACATCCTGCCAGCCATGATCGAGGGTTGGTGCGCTGGTGAGGGCGCAGCGGAAATAGACATCAACCTGATGAAAGCTGCCTTTCGGGTCATGAAATTCGTTCACCAGACAAGGGTCTCCAACAGTGATGTGCAGGCCCGTTTCCTCGAATACCTCGCGGATCAGGTTGTCGGGCAGGGCGCTGCCACGCTCGACCCCGCCGCCTGGTGCGCACATCAGATCGCTTTTGCCAGTGGGCCAAGCATTGACAAGCAGCAATCGGTTTTCGTGCATAATGATTGCGCGCACGGCGAGGCGCGGAGGGTCGGTTGGCGTCATTTTGCGCCCCTTTCAGGATCACGCAGCGTTGGGGGATTACAACGCCGCGCAGAGGTATTACATACCGTGGCATGAGATTGACCCTGATCATATCCGCCCTGTGTCTGGCGGCAAGCACCGCACTGGCGGCGGACCCGCGTTGTGTCGTGTTGCTGCACGGTCTGGCGCGCACCGAAACGTCTTTTGCCCTAATGGAAGCGGCGCTGGAGGCTGAGGGCTGGCGCGTGGTGCGGCCCGGGTACCCTTCGACCGAGGCGCCGATTGAGGAGCTGACCCGCCAGACGTTGCCCGCTGCGGTGGCCGAGTGTGGCACGCCGAAGGTGGATTTTGTGACCCATTCCATGGGCGGTATTTTGTTGCGGCAGTGGGTGGCCGAGGTCGGACCTGACCGTGTGGGCCGCGCGGTCATGTTGGGGCCGCCCAATCAGGGTAGCGAAATTATTGATGAATTGCAGGACGTGATTGCATTTGACTGGATCAATGGACCTGCCGGAATGCAGATGGGAACAGGCGAGGGATCATTGCCGCGCAGCCTGCCTGCGGTGAATTTCGAACTCGCGGTGATCGCTGGGTCCCAATCGCTTAATCCCTATTTCTCGACCCTGCTGCCAGGGCCTGATGACGGCAAGGTTGCGGTCTCTTCAACCCGTGTAGACGGGATGAGCGCACATATGACCCTGCCTGTGACCCATACATTTATGATGAACAATCCACGGGTGATCACCCAGACCGTTAATTTCCTGCGCAGCGGGCGGTTTGACCCGCAGTTGACGCTGTTGGGTGCTGTGTTGGAGCAGTTGGGCTGCCCCGAGGGCGGGTGCCTGCCTGGTGTGGAGGCTCCGAGTGCTAAGCCTTGATTTGATTGGTGCGGACGTATTGGGGCCGAGCGGGCTGCACCGTGACGGGCTGTCGTTCGCGCAAGGCGTCATCACAGATGCGCCCGTGGGCCGTGCTGTTGACCTGTCTGGCTATCTGGTGCTGCCAGGCATCGTGGACGTGCATGGCGACGGGTTTGAACGGCATCTGGCCCCGCGCCGTGGTGCGATGAAGCAGATGGCCGAAGGCTTGATTGCTGTGGAGGCCGAGCTGGCTGCGAATGGCATCACCACCGCCACGCTGGCCCAGTTCATCAGCTGGGAAGGCGGCGTGCGCGGGTTGAAGTTTGCCGAGCAGGTTTTTAGCCATTTGCGCGATGTTGCCCCTGATATGGTGACGGATTTGCGCGGGCAGTTGCGGTTTGAGACTTATCAGCTTGAGCTGTTCTCGGAGCTGCCCGCAAAGATGGAAGAATGGGGCCTGCGCTATATCGTGTTTAACGATCATTTGCCGCACGCGCGTTTGCAGGCGGGGACGCAACCACGGCGGCTGGTGTCCCAAGCACTCAAAGCGCGGCGCAGCCCAGAGACGCATCTGGCACTGATGCAATCGTTGGAGGCGTGTCGTGATGAGGTGCCATCTGCGCTGGACTGGCTCTGTGCGCAGTTGAAAGCACGCGGGATCGCGATGGGCAGCCATGATGATACGACTGCGCAGGGCCGCGCTGCATGGGCTGCGCGCGGTGTGAATGTGGCTGAGTTTCCCGAAACGCTGGAAGCGGCAGAAGCTGCGCATGGAGACGGCGGTATTGTGGTGATGGGTGCGCCGAATGTGGTACGCGGCGGCTCGCATAACCTTAATGTCTCGGCAGTGGATCTGATCGCGATGGGATACTGTGATGCGCTGGCGTCTGATTATCATTACCCCAGCGCGCGGCGGGCAGCCTTGATGATGTGGCAAACGGGGCTGCGCGATCTGGCAGGCGCGTGGCATTTGGTATCAGCGGGGCCAGCAGCCGTGTTGGGCCTGACAGACCGCGGTGTGCTGGAGACAGGCAAGCGTGCTGATCTGGTCATATTGGAGCGCGAAAGCCTGCGCGTGGCAGCGACACTGGTGCAGGGGCGCGTCAGCTATATGCACGGGGAAATCGCCCAGCGGTTTATGGGTTAAACGCCTGCCACGAGAGCTGTTTTTTCAAAATATGGCCAGAAGTTTCGAAAATTCTGTTTCGCTGTGGGGTCAGGTCTTGATCCGGTTCACATGGCCCATCTTACGACCGGTCTTGGTTTCCACCTTGCCATACAGGTGGATCGCGCAATTCGCCTCGCGGGCGAGCTGGGGGACGCGGTCGACATCATTGCCGATAAGGTTTTCCATGATCACATCGGAGTGGCGTGTGCCATCGCCCAGCGGCCAGCCTGAAATCGCACGGATGTGCTGTTCGAACTGGTCCACGGTGCAACCGTTTTGCGTCCAGTGGCCCGAATTGTGCACCCGGGGGGCAATTTCGTTCACGATCAGCCCTTGGGGCGTGACAAACAGCTCAACGCCCATCACGCCAACATAATCCAGTGTATTCAGGATTTTGGCAGCAAGCAGCACGGCATCGGTGCGCAGGCTGGCGGGGATGCGGGCAGGCACATCTGTGGTGTGCAAAATGCCGTTGCGGTGGATATTCTCACCGGGATCATAGCAGGCGACCTCGCCCTGCGGGTTGCGCGCGGCGATGATTGAAATTTCGGCAGTGAAGGTAATGAACCCCTCCAGAACTGCAGGCGCACCTGACATATCGGCCAGCGCTGTCGCCGCATCCTCGGGCGAGGCAAGGCGCGACTGGCCTTTGCCATCATAGCCGAAGCGGCGGGTTTTCAGGATAGAGGGCGTGCCGATTTTGTTGAGTGCAGCGTCAAGACTGGCAGCATCTGTGATATCGGCATATGGCGCGACCTTCAGGCCAATGCTTTCCAGAAACTGTTTCTCGACCAGACGGTCTTGGGATGTGCCCAAAGCGCGGCGGTTGGGGTGGATGGGCGTGATCGCCTCAATGATGTCCAACGCTTCGGTCGGGATGTTCTCGAACTCGTATGTCACCAGATCAACGGCGCGGGCAAAGGCGGTCAGCGCCTCTGCATCTTCATAGGGCGCTGTCGTCACTGCGTGGGCCACATCTGCGGCAGGCGGGTTTGCACCTGGCTCATAAATGTGGGTGCGCAGGCCAAGACGGCTGGCTGCGACGCTGAGCATGCGGCCAAGCTGGCCACCGCCAAGAATACCGATGGTGGCACCAGTAGGAAGGGGGTTAGTCATCTGAAGGAACTTCCGGAATTGAGGCAGAGAGGTCAGCGCGCCATGTGTCCAGGCGCGCAGCAAGTGCCGCGTCCTGAAGGGCAAGGATGCCAGCGGCCATCAGGGCGGCATTGGCCGCACCCGGCGCACCGATTGCCATGGTCGCCACGGGAAAGCCGCGAGGCATTTGCAGGATCGAATAAAGGCTGTCGACGCCAGACAGGGCCTTTGTCTGCACGGGTACACCGATCACTGGCACACGGGTCTTGGAGGCCATCATGCCGGGCAGATGCGCCGCCCCGCCTGCACCCGCGATAATTACTTGCACCCCGCGGTCAACGGCGGTTTTGCCATACTCCCACAGACGGTCTGGTGTGCGGTGGGCCGACACGATGCGGCTTTCGTAAGCCACGCCCAGCTCGTCCAGCAGGGTTGCTGCCTCGCGCATGGTGGACCAGTCGGACTGGGAGCCCATGATGATGCCGACGGGGGGATTGCTCATGTCGCTGGGGCCTTTGCGTCAGGGATGGAACGCGCACTATAGCCATCTGCGGGGGCGGGGCAATGTAGAGCCAGCGCAAATTTTGTGCAGCCGCAGGGCGCGGTTCAGGCGATGATATCGGGCGTGAGGCGATCTTCGATCTGGGCAATGCGGTCTTTGAGCCTGAGTTTTTGTTTTTTCAACCGTCGCAGCGTGAGTTGGTCTGCTGTGCCGCGTTCGGACAGAGCACTTATTGCATCATCCAGATCGCGGTGCTCGCTGCGGAATACCTCCAGCTCGACCTTGAGGACCTCGTCGGTTTTCATGGACAGATCATCGGTGACGTTCATGGGTACTCTTTCTGACTAACATTTCGCCTTTTAGTCATAAGGCTTATCGGCTTTGACGCATAGCCCTTGCACTGCTGTTGGTGAATTCCCATATTCGTATGGTACCGCTGCCGAATGTGGGGTGGTGCGGGACTGTCGCTTGAGATGAAAAGGACGTGTCGAAGATGACGAAACTGACGCTTGCCTCTTATCCCCATATGCTGGGGTTCGAACAATTGGAACGTGTGCTGGAGCGTAGCGCAAAATCCGGCAATGAAGGCTATCCGCCTTTCAATATCGAACAAACCTCTGACCGCAGCTATCGTATATCGCTGGCGGTTGCAGGGTTCTCCCAAGATGATCTGTCGATCACTGTCGAAGACCGCCAACTGGTGATCCGTGGTCGACAAAATGACGATAGCGAAGGCCGTGTGTTTTTACACCGCGGCATCGCGGGCCGCCAGTTCCAGCGCAGTTTTGTGCTGGCTGATGGTGTCGAAGTGGGCGAGGCATTGATGGAAAACGGTCTGCTGCATGTGGACCTGACCCAAGCCAAACCCGAAACCGTTGTACAAACAATCAACATCCGAAAGGGGTAGAGATATGGAAAATACCGATATGACAGGACCGCAGGACCGGACCGTATATGTCAAAACAATTCTGGTGACCGATCTGCCCCGTGAGGTGCGCGATCAGGCGCAGGGGTTGGACCAACTGTACGCTGTGCATGATGCGAAGGGCCAGCAACTGGCGCTGGTCGGTGATCGCAAGCTGGCGTTCGATCTGGCGCGCGAGCATAACTACGCGCCTGTATTGGTACATTAACGCGCTTGACGGCGCGACACATTCACAGATGTTGAAAGGGCTGCTGCAACGCGGCCCTTTTTGCATCTGGAGACTGTGTGATGGCATATGAATTTGACTGGGTGGATGCGTTCACGAACAAGCCGTTTGGCGGCAACGGCTGTGCGGTGGTGCATGGCGGTGCTGGTTTGCCTGATGATGTCTGCATGGCCTATGTGCGCGAAACTTCCTTGGTAGAATGTACATTTACCGGCCCGTCTGATGTGGCGGACATACGTGTGCGGTATTTTCTGGCCAGCCGCGAGATCCCTTTTGCCGGCCATCCGACCGTGGCTACGGTGGTGGCGCTGCGCCGTCGCGGGATGATCGGGGATGGCCCGTTGGTGTTGGAGACAGCGGCAGGTTTGGTGCCTGTAGAGGTGCAGGGCGACCGTGTAACCATGACGCAGATCGCACCTGTCTTTGGTGCGCAGGTCGATCCCGCGCTGGTCGCCGCTGTGGGCGGGGTCGCGGTGGAAGATATCGTGCATACGCCGCAGATCGTCTCTACCGGTTTGCCGTTTTGTATTACTGTGGTCAGGGACCGCGCTGTGCTGGAGCGTGTTGTATTGAATGTGGATGCGCTGGGCGCATATGCGCGCGCACTTGGCCATGACGGCATTGATATTATGGAGCCTTTCTGGGTGTGCCAGACGGGGGCAACAGATGCAGGCGATACGTTCAGCCGTCTGTTGCTGGCGCCGCCCAGCCCTGCCGAGGATGCCTTTACAGGCTCGGCTACGGGCTGCATGGCGGCTTATCTCTGGTCGCAGGGTCTGATGGATAGCCCGCGTTTTGTGGCAGAGCAGGGGCATGGCATGGGCCGTGCGGGGCAGGCGCAAGTAGAAGTGCTGGGCCCGCGAGATGCCATCACGGGCGTCAAAGTCAGCGGGCAGGGCGCCTTGGTGATGTCGGGGCAGGTTTATCTGGAATAGGGGGCCGTAGCCCCCTGATCCCGTTTTATTGCATGGAGTTCAGACCGAACATGTTGCCTTCGGTATCCATGCAGAGCACGATAAATCCGAACTCGCCAATCGAGAATTTGGGCCGGACCACTTGGCCGCCTGCATCCGCGATGCGGGCCTGTTCATTCGCGCAGTCCTCAACCGAGAAATAGACAATTGTACCGCCCACACCCGGGCCTGCGTGGGGTGACTTGGTCAGCGCGCCACCTGCGCCGTAAGCTGCCATGTCGGCGGGAAAGCTCATCATCTGGCTTTCGCCAGTAGGATCGCCCATGGCTTCCATTTGCATGCCGAGGACGGTTTCATAAAAAGCTACGGCGCGGTCCAGATCGTCTACGTAGATGTCAAACCAGCCTACTGCGTTCATCTTGGTCATGTTCAATTCCTTTGTATTGACGTTATAACCCTTGTCTAAAGTGTTGCGCAGCGTCCGTATTGTAGATTTCAGACATCGAATTTTTTTGCGTATTTTCCTGGTGTGTATCCTGTGGCTTTGCGGAATGAGTGGATGAAATGGGATTGATCGGCATAGGACCATGTGTCGTTGCCGTTTAAAGATTGCTGCAATCTCAATACTTTAAGGAAGTCATGGGGGCTGAAGCCTGTGGTGCGCTTAAGTGTGCGCTGCAACTGGCGGGGCGACAGACTGCAGACTTCGGCCATCTCGGCCACAGAATTAATATCATCCAAATGCAGAAAAATCTGTTCGGTCACGGGGTTTGGAGCGACCAGACCGCGGGCGACCAAAATATCGACCAAATCCGCCAGCGCAGTCTGGCTGTCGGTAAAACCTTTGGCGATCAGTTGTGCGTTAGTGGTGATCAGCGGCAGGTCGCCCGAATAGGGCGTGTCGACCTGACCGTGGGCGATGGCATCCAGATCAGCCTGCCAGACACCGGGCAAAAAGCGGATGTTGATAAAATGAAAGCTGCGACCAAGGTTGAACTCCTCGGATTCTGCGCGCAGCTTCGAGATGCCCGCAACCTGCGGGTTCAGCTGGTCGAACACAACATATGTGCAGGCATCGGGCAGCGCATGAAAGCGGTAGTCCTCATCCAGCGGGCCGTTTGTGTTCAGCTCAAGAAAGCGGTGTACGATCCCGCGCAGGTGGGCGGGTGGCTCGACCTCGGTGAAGGCTACGCTGTCGACAGTCTTTTGCTTGCCGTTGCCCTTTGGGTCATACATGTGCGGTCTCTTGTGTCAGGGGCGGTGGTTTCTTTTAGCGGTGATGGGCGCGCGGCGAAAGCCGCCCCGTGCGCCACGAAAAAGGCCAGCCGCAAGGGGCTGGCCTTTGATTGTCGCGTGTGATCAGGCGGATTAGCCTTTGATCAGACCCATGCTTTCCAGCTTGAGCAGGACCTGATGGGCGCAGTTGTCTACATCCACATTCTCTGTCTCGACGCTCAGCTCGGGCTTTTCGGGTACATCATAGGGGTCTGAAATCCCTGTGAATTCCTTGATCTTGCCTTCGCGTGCCAGCTTGTACAGGCCTTTGCGGTCGCGGCGTTCACATTCCTCGATTGTGGTGGCGACGTGGACTTCGACGAAGGCACCAAATGCTTCTACGTCTTCACGCACGGCGCGGCGGGTTGTGGCATAGGGCGCGATGGGCGCACAGATGGCGATACCGCCGTTTTTGGTGATCTCCGAGGCGACATAGCCGATACGGCGGATGTTCAAATCGCGGTGCTCTTTGCTGAAACCCAGCTCGGAAGACAGGTTTTTGCGCACGATATCACCGTCAAGCAATGTTACAGGGCGACCGCCTTGCTCCATCAGTTTGACCATCAGGGCGTTGGCGATGGTGGATTTGCCAGAGCCGGAGAAGCCAGTGAAGAACACGGTGAAACCCTGCTGGGCGCGTGGTGGCTTGGTGCGGCGCAATTCCTTGACCACTTCGGGGAAGGAGAACCACTCGGGGATGTCCAGACCCTCTTGCAGACGGCGGCGAAGTTCGGTGCCCGAGATGTTGAGGATCGTGACATCGTCTTTGTCTTTGATCTCGTCCATGGCTTCATACTGGGCGCGCTCGGCGACCCAAACCATGTGTTTGAAATCGACCATTTCGATGCCCATTTCCTCTTGGTGCGCGCGGAACAGCTCTTGCGCATCATAGGGGCCGTAGAAATCTTCGCCTTGCGAGTTGTTGCCGGGGCCTGCGTGGTCGCGGCCAACGATGAAGTGCGTGCAGCCGTGGTTTTTGCGGATCAGGCCGTGCCAGACAGCCTCGCGCGGGCCAGCCATACGCATGGCGAGGTTCAGCAGGGACATAGCCGTTGTTGCCTGTGGGTACTGGTCAAGGACAGCCTCGTAGCAGCGCACGCGGGTGAAGTGATCAACGTCGCCCGGCTTGGTCAGGCCTACAACGGGGTGGATCAGCAGGTTGGCCTGTGCTTCGCGCGCGGCGCGGAAGGTCAACTCTTGGTGGGCGCGGTGCAGCGGGTTGCGCGTCTGGAAGGCAACCACTTTGCGCCAGCCCATTTTGCGGAAGTAGGCGCGCAATTCGTTTGGTGTGTCGCGGCGCGATTTGAAATCATAGTGGACCGGCTGCTGGATGCCAGTTACGGGGCCGCCAAGGTACACTTTGCCGGCTTGATTGTGCAGGTAGTTCACGGCGGGGTGTGCGCTGTCGTCGGCACCGAATACCATCTCGGCTTCGCGCGCTTTGTTCGGCACCCAGTTGTCGGTGACGGTCATGGTGGCGAGGATCACGCCTTCTTGGTCGCGCAGGGCGATGTCCTGACCAACTTCCAGTGATGCCGCGAAATCTTCGGACACGTCCAGCGTAATGGGCATGGGCCACAGGCTGCCATCTGCCAAACGCATGTTTTCAACAACGCCTTCATAATCCGCCTGAGACAAGAACCCTTTGAGCGGGTTGAAGCCACCGTTCATCAGCAGTTCCAGATCGCAGATCTGGCGTGGGGTCAGATCGTGGCTGACCAGATTGCCTGCGTCCACTTTCAGCTTTTGCGCGGAATCGTAGGAAACATAGAGTTCGGGGATCGGAGAAAGGTTGTGTTCCATTAGTTTGGTCCTGTTATTGAGGGGCGTCAGGCCCGAGGTCGTGCCAGTCAGTTCAGCATGTAATGCGTCGTATTCCATAAATTTTCTGGCTAAGAATTGATCGGTAAGGCGGTTCTTTTCCGCCGCACCGCGCGTGGTGATCGAATAGGCAAAACGCGCGCGTTTGTCGGGGCCTGCACGGTCGCTGATCTTGACCAGCCCCGCATCGGTGGCCGAGCGCAAAAGCGCATTCAACCGCCCCAGTGAAATACCGATTGCCGTAGCCATCCCGCGCTGGGACGCATCAGGTGCGCTGTCCAGCTGCCGCAGCAGGCGGAACATCTGGTCCTCCTGCTCGGAGATGATTTTGGCGGGCGACATTGCCATCGGTACGACTCACGTATTGTTCACGGATGAACGTATGCGTCGAAAGATGTGTTCATGAAAGAACAAACTTTTGTGATAGGCGGCGTTTCGCGTAGTGTGGGCCTTCGGCAACAGACAGCGCGTTCGGGGCTAGCCCTCCAGTGCGGTGATCATATCGACGCGGGTGGCGTGGCGCCCCCCCTCAAATTCGGCGTCCAGAAACGCATCAACGATATCCAGCGCCAGACCCGCACCGGTCACACGCGCGCCTATGGATAGCATATTGGCGTTGTTGTGCTGGCGGATCATACGGGCCGAGAAGGCATCAGCGCAGACGCCGCAGCGGATGCCCTTTACCTTGTTGGCGGCCATCATGATGCCCTGACCTGTGCCGCATACGATAATACCCAAGGCACAGTCACCCGAGGCTACATGCCGTGCTGCCGCCTCGCCATGCTTGGGGTAATCGGTGCTCTCGGCCGTGGTGGGGCCGATGTCGAGGACCTCATATCCGCGGTCCGTGATATGGGCGGCGATGGACTGCCGCAGTGCAATATCCGCGTGATCGCTGGATAGTACGATGCGCTTTTTGCTCATGCTTGCTCTTTCACTTCCGCGCCGTAGCCGAGGGGAAGAGAGGTATCCTTGCCCTCGCTATCGCCAGCTTCGGCCAGAAAACGCTCGGCCTCCAGTGCGGCCATGCAACCCATGCCGGCGCTTGTCACAGCTTGGCGGTATTTGTAATCGGTCAGGTCGCCAGCGGCAAAGATGCCGGGAATAGAGGTTTCCGTGCTGTCGGGTTTGGTGACGACATAACCGCCCATGTGGGTTTCCAGTGTATCTTTTACCAGCTCGTTTGCGGGCGCATGACCAATGGCCACAAAGACGCCCTTGCAAGGGATGTCTGTGATCTCGCCTGTTTTGGTGTGCTTTACCTTGATACCCTCGACGCCCAGCGGGTTGTCGGTGCCATAGACCTCTTCCAGCTGGTGGAACCACAGCGGCTCGATCTTGGGGTTTTTCATCAGACGGTCGATCAGGATCGCTTCTGCGCGCAACTCGTCACGGCGGTGGACCAGCGTAACCTTCGAAGCGAAATTGGTAAGGAACAGCGCCTCTTCTACAGCTGTATTGCCGCCGCCGATCACGACAATTTCCTGACCGCGATAAAAGAATCCGTCGCAGGTGGCACAGGCCGAAACGCCAAAGCCTTTGAACTTCTCCTCTGTCTCCAGCCCCAGCCATTTGGCGCGCGCGCCTGTGGCGAGGATCACCGCATCGGCCACGTATTTTGTGCCGCTGTCGCCAGTGGCCACAAAGGGGCGCTGGGACATGTCCAGATCGGTGATGATATCGCCGATAATCTCGGTGCCCATCGCTTTTGCGTGGGCTTCCATGCGGATCATCAGGTCGGGGCCCTGAACCTCGGTATCACCGGGCCAGTTTTCGACTTCGGTGGTAGTGGTCAGCTGGCCGCCCGGCTCGATCCCTTGCACAAGGATCGGGTCCAGCATGGCGCGGCTGGCATAGACGCCGGCAGTATAGCCTGTGGGGCCGGAGCCGATGATCAAAAGCTTGGTCTTGCGTGTCTCGGCCATGGGGCACCTTTATGTGGAGGAATCTGCGTTGGCCCCGATATATACGCCCGAGAGGCAGGCTTAAACCCCTGCATAGGACCCCCCTCACGGGACTGTGACGGCGCGAAGGGGTGAAGAAGGTCTGGGTGTTGGCCTAAAAATTTGCAGCAAAACTGGGCTTTTTCATAGATGCGTCGAATTTTGCCATTGTACTTGAACAATATTGCGCGCATGTGAAACTTTATTGCGCGTAGCTGCGTTGGCACTATAAGAATCGAAAAGCTGTAGGGGGGCATATGGCTGGAACGCGACTTGATCCGATTGACCGGAAAATTCTGGCAGAGCTTCAGGCGGATGGTCGGATGACCAACGTCGAGCTGGCCAAACGTGTCGGTATTTCCGCGCCGCCTTGCCTGCGCCGTGTGCGCACGCTGGAGGAGCAGGGCTATATTCGCGGCTATCACGCCGAGGTTGATGCGCGCGAATTGGGATTTGAAGTGCAGGTGTTTGCCATGGTCGGACTGAGCAGTCAGGCCGAGGCGGATTTGTCAGCCTTTGAAGAACGGTGCCGCGGCTGGTCACTGATCCGCGAATGTCACATGCTGAATGGTGAGGTGGATTTCATGCTGAAATGCGTGGCCCCCGATCTGTCCAGCTTTCAGAGCTTTCTGACAGGGCAGTTGTTGACCGCGCCCAATGTGGCGAGCGTCAAGACCTCTTTGGTGATCCGGAACGCCAAGGATGACCCCGGCGTTCCGTTCGACGTTTTGGAGGAACGTCTGCGCGTCGAGGCCTGATAGGGAACCGCAAGCGCGCAGGAGAGAGATTAGTGTGCGTCCAGATCGGGCGCGCGTGGATGGGCCAACGGGCCGAAATCCGACAAGTGGCTGATCCGTGGAAACAGCGAGATAAAGCGGTCGCGTAGCGAGTGGCTGACTTCCCGTGGCGCTTGTGCGCCAGGGTGGAATGTTTCCATCTCGATCCCGTCCACGTTGATCACCGCATGGCGCGACAGACAGATGTGGAACAAACGTGTGGGCGTGGGCGGTGTGATTTCGATCACGTTCACACCATCTATCAGCTTGGACGCGGGGGTGAGCAGCTGCTTGCCGTCTGCAATGCCGCGCAGTGCAGGGGGCGTATGCAAGATACGCGCGCCGGGCCCAACAGTGAGCGAGCGTTCGGGGCGCGACTGGCCCAGGGCATCAGGCATGATGCGGATCAGCGGCGTGCGTTTGCCAGCATCAGCAGGTGAAAACGTCGAGGTACCAACCCAAGTCAGCTCGGCCGCTTCGCCTGTTGCGGTCTGAACCATATCGCCGGGCTGGAGGTCTTCCACAGCGATTGGGCCCAGTGTTGTCTGGATCAGACTGCCATGGGTAAACGCCGAGAACGCGTTCTCAAACAGCGGGATCGCAGGTGCAGTGCTTTGGCCGATGAACAGCGATGTGTCTTCGCGCAATGCCGCTACCTCATAGGTGCGTTTTGGCATCTGCGCGGCCACTTTCGGACCGTTCGAGGATGGCATGGAAGAAGTCATCATTCCGTACCCTGTTTTACGTGCTGCGGGGCGAGCGGCAGCTGGATTGGCAGTCAATGTCATGTGCGTAACCTATCATGGTTTGTCACATCCTTCGTCGGCCCCCACCGACAACGACGGAAATAACGGTTGGGTCATTTCGTGTCTTTCGTGAGGCCTAATTCGCCACTATTGCGCCGCATTGTCAAAGTTTCCAACACATTCGGGCGGGCTGGGGCATCAATATCTGTAATTTGAGGTGTTTTGTTTCTGCATTTTCAGAAAATCCCGCCACATTCTGGTCGAGAATCAAAAAACCCCTCCCCGCGAATCGACGCGGAAAGGGGCAGTTGCGAGGGGCGGGCATACGAGGGGGAGGAGGTTTGCCCGTGCCTCAGGGAGAATTCGGGATCAGGCGCTTTTGCGCTGGGGGGCCTCGGCTGCACGACGCTTGGCGATGAAAGCAGCGCGGCGGCTACCGCGTGCCCAAGGCATGACGGTGTCGTTCTCGGCAGCGGCTTTTGTGATCGACTTGATGAAGCGTGCGTTGGTTTTCATGTCTCTGGTCCTCGGTAGCTGTTTTGTTGGTGCGGGTCGTTGCCCTTGCTTGAGACCGAATATGAAGGTGCAATCGGGCTGGTTTTGGGCATTTAACGAGAAATGTGGGGAAATTTGCGGGGCAGCGGAGCCGCAAATATGGTGTAGAGGCCATATTCGGCAAAAGAGCTAATAAAATATGGGGTTTCGGCCTGATTGTGCGCTGTTTGGCAACAGTGGGCGCAATTGTTTCTGGCTGGGAAATGAAAGAATGGGGCAGGCTTAGGGCTGGATTTGCCCCATTTGCGCCCAGATCACAGGGTGATGGCGGCGATCAGGCGGCCATAGTCCGCTTCTTTTGCGTGGGTGGTGCGGCGGTAGGAGTAGAATCGATCCGCATCAGAGAAGGTGCAGTGGCGTGTCCACTCTGCATGGCCAACGCCCGCTGCGCGTAAACGGTTCAGGCCAAAGCCCGGCAGATCAAACAGCATGCGATCACCCGCGCCGTTGATGAAGTAGCGGGCATAGTCGGGATCCTCGGCCATAAAGCTGTCCATAAACTCGGGTCCGACCTCATAGGCGCGCTGGCTGATGGCGGGGCCGATCACGGCGGTGATGTTGTCGCGCCGGGCACCCAACGCTTCCATTGCATCGACGGTGGCGTGCAAGACCCCGTCCAGCGCGCCGCGCCAGCCCGCATGCGCCGCACCGATCACGCCTGCATCCGTATCGGCAAAAAGCACAGGCTGGCAATCTGCGGTCAGCACTGACAGCGCGATGCCTTTGGTCGCTGTAACCAGCGCGTCGGCGCGGGGTTTCTCGGCCAACGGCGCATCAACGGTGATCGCCGTGGCAGAGTGGATCTGATGCACCCCGAGCAGATGATCGTGCGCGACGCCCATCGCATCGGCAACCCGCGCGCGGTTGATCGCCACAATTTCTGCCTGATCGGTAGAGCCTTGGCCACAGTTGAGCCCCGCAAACACGCCTGATGATGCCCCACCCCGTCTGGTGAAAAAACCGTGTTTGACGGGCAGCGCATCACAGGTGAGGATTTCGAGGGTCATGTTTCCAGTCCGGGCAGCATGGCAGCGCCTGTCGGGACGATCCCGAAGGTCTTGAACAGGTTTCCCATTTCTTGGGGGTGCGTCAAGCGGCGATGTGCAGCGATATGTGTGTCGAGTGCGGCACCTGTCAGAGATTTGGCCAAGGCCTGCGCGCGTGCCGTAATGCCCAGCCGTTCGAGGAAGATACCTTGGGGGGTAACGCGGCTGGGTTTTGCGGGGGCACTGGCGTTGATTAGTGCTTCAAAATCCACATGGGCAGTCAGGTCTGCCTGTCCGGGTGCGGTGAGCGGATCGCTGGGGTGGTGTTTGCGCACGGCCTGAAGGGTGTCGCCCAATGTGCGCCAATCGCCGTAGTCGAATATAAGTGCGGCACCGCCCTGCGCTTCGATCTGCGCAGCCAGCGTGCCGAGGATCGGGGTGGCTGCGGCGCAATCCTCGATCAGGTCGCCGTCTTTGGTATCTTCCAGACGGTGGGCCAAAGCGGGCTGTGGCTGTGCAGGACCGAGTCCAAAGACAAGTGCGCCATCTTCCAGACCGACCTGCCTTTCACGCCATAGGTGGCCATTACGCACAAACTGGCGGATGGGAAGGGCGTCGAAAAACTCGTTTGCTACGATGAATGTCGGTTGTGCGGGAAGGGCGCTCAGGTCGTCAAGCCAGAGGGGGCTGTGGGGCGCAAGTGTCTCGCGCTGCACATCGCGCAGGGCGGGTGATGCCTCGACCAGTATGAGTTGTGCGGCCTCGATAAAGTCCGGAACGCGGGCGCAGGCGCGCAGTATATCGGCCATGAGTGTGCCGCGGCCCGGCCCAAGCTCGGCCAGTGTGAAGGGGGCAGGGGCGCCTTGGTCCAGCCAGCTTTGCGCCAGTGCGAGGCCGACCAGTTCGCCGAACATCTGGCTGATCTCGGGGGCGGTGATGAAATCGCCCTGCGAGCCGAAGGGTTGGCGCGTTGTATAGTAGCCGTGCTCGGGGTGCAGCAGACAGGCGGACATGTAAGCGTCCAGCCGCATGGGGCCTTGCGCTGCGATCTGCGCTGTGAGCAGCTCCGCAAGGCTCATGCGGACCGCCGTGCGCGTAGAATGAACCACAGGCCGACGGCGATCATCGGCAGGCAGAGGATTTGGCCCATGGTCAGGCCGTAGCCGCCTATCTGCCATGCGAGGCCCAGCGGGTTGCCCTCGGTGATGAACTGCGCATCGGGCTGGCGCACAAATTCCACCGCAAAGCGGGCGATGCCGTAGCCTGCCAGAAACGTCCCCATGATAAGGCCGGGGGATTTGAACGCCTCGCGCCGCCAAGCGAGCCATATGAGGACGGCCCCCAGCAAAAGGCCCTCAAGGGCTGCCTCGTAGAGTTGTGAGGGGTGGCGCGCGCAGATGCCTATGACTTCGGGGCAGTATTGTGCGGCCTGCGTGGGAAATGCGACGCCCCAAGGCAGATCGGTCGGGCGCCCCCAAAGCTCGGCGTTGATGAAGTTTGCGATGCGGCCCAGCAGCAGCCCGGGAAAGATGCCCAAGGCCACCAGATCGCCCGCGCTGATACGGGGGATTTTATGGCGCGCTGTATAGATGAAAGCTGCGATGATGACGCCAAGCGCACCGCCATGAAAAGACATGCCCCCCTCCCAGACCCGCAAAATCTGACCGGGGTTCGACAGATAGAAGGCGGGCTGATAAAACAGGACATAGCCCAGACGCCCGCCCAAGATCACGCCGAGGATCACCCAGGTAAGCAAATCTTCGATTTGTTGCGGGGTCATGACGGGCGTATCATTGCGCCACAGGCGCGGCGTTCTGGCCGCGCGGACCACCAGACGCCACCCCAGCAGGATGCCCACCAGATAGGCCATGGCGTACCAGCGCAATGAAAAGCTCATCCCCAGTACGGTGATGGTGAATATCTCGGGCGCGATATCGGGAAAGGGGATCAAAGCGTGCATGCGATGATTGAGCGCGCCCGCGCGCGGAAGTCAACCTTGCATGGCGCCGCAAGCCACCCCATATAGAAGCCACACCAGTTGGAGAAACACGATGCAGACCCGCAACAAGATTTTTGACGATCTGAGCCAGATCATGACCAACGCCATGGGCGTGGCGCAGGGTGCCAAGGACGAGGCGGAGAATGCCATGAAAGGCATGATGGACCGCTGGTTGGCGGACCGTGATTTCGTAACACGCGAAGAATTCGACGCCGTTCGCGCAATGGCGCAAAAGGCACGCGAAGAGAACGAGGCGCTGAAGGCGCGTCTGGACGCGATGGACAAAGCTTAGGCCAAATCTCCCACCGCGTTTGACCTGATTGACGCGCTGCCGCGCGACATTTTTACTATTTGCCGCGTATCACGTGACCGCCCCTGATCAACGTCGGGGGCGTTTTGCTTTTTTCCGAGGCTCGAAATCGCGTTTTTGCGCAGGATTTCGGGCTTATCCCCGACTGATTCGGGTTATCCACAGAAAAAGACTTGCCAGAGTCTATCAGGACCGCCACCATATATTGTAGGACGCACAGGCAAACACGCGTCTTATTGCGTAAGCACCCAATGTGCAGGGGCCGGACACAGGCTCTACCACGTTGAGGATAACAAAAAGGTGGCACAATGGCCCTGTCCGAGCAGTACCTGGAAGACGACATTCACCCGATCGACATCGTCGAGACGCTGGCGGCCCATCACGATTGGGAATTCGACCGCATCTCTGACGAGCAGATATCCATGGCAGTCGAGGGCCAGTGGCGCACATATGCTGTCACGCTGGCATGGTCTGCCTATGACGAGACGTTGCGCCTCATCTGTACCTTCGAGATGGAGCCGCCGGAAGACAAAGTGCCTGCGCTCTATGGGTTGCTGAATGATGTGAATGATCGCTGCTGGGCTGGTGCCTTTACCTATTGGGCCGAGCAACAGATGATGGTTTACCGCTATGGCCTCGTGCTGGCAGGTGGCCATGTCGCCTGCCCCGAGCAGATTGACACGATGATCGCCGCCGCCGTGACCAGCGCCGAGCGCTATTATCCAGCGGTGCAGCTGGTGGTCTGGGGCGATAAATCGCCTAAAGACGCGCTGCAAGTCGCCATTGCGGAGGCCTACGGGCGCGCGTAATCCTGTTCCGCAAATATATTGCGGGGGAGAACATGGAAAATTCACGTATCGCCAAGGACGGTTTGGTTTTGCTGGGCTGTGGCAAGATGGGCTCGGCCATGCTGGAAGGGTGGTTGTCGCGCGGGCTGCCGCCTGCGTCTGTCAGGGTGGTCGACCCTGCGCCGTCTGATTGGCTGCGCGGTACTGGGGTTCATCTGAACGGTGATCTGCCCGCAGCACCTGCGATTGTGCTGGTCGCGGTCAAGCCGCAGATGATGGCCGATGCGCTGCCGACGTTGCAGCAGATGGGCAACGGATCGACGCTGTTCGTGAGTGTGGCTGCTGGTACGCCAATATCGTATTTTGAAAAGACTCTGGGCGCGCAGACCCCTGTGGTGCGCGCCATGCCTAATACCCCTGCAGCGATTGCGCAGGGCATCACGGCGATCGTCGGGAATGCCGAGGCGGGCGCTGACGGGTTGAACGAGGCAGAAGTATTGCTCAGTGCTGTGGGCGAGGTTGTCCGACTGACTGAGGAGGCACAGATTGATGCTGTTACCGGTGTCAGCGGGTCTGGCCCCGCCTATGTGTTTCACATGATCGAGACATTGGCCGCCGCAGGTGTGGAGCAGGGATTGCCCGAGGATTTGGCAATGCAACTGGCGCGTGCCACCGTTGCAGGGGCGGGCGCGCTGGCCATGGCCGCTGACGAAGGCCCCGACCAGCTGCGCGTAAATGTGACCAGCCCCAATGGTACAACGCAGGCGGCATTGGAGGTCTTGATGAACCCGCAAAGCGGATTTCCCGACCTGCTGCGCAGGGCCGTTGCAGCCGCTGCAGATCGCTCAAGGGAGTTGGCGCGTGGCTGAGATTTCTTTTGATGATTTTATGAAAGTTGACATTCGGACCGGCCGCGTCGTGAAGGCCGAACCCTTCCCCGAAGCACGCAAGCCCGCGATCAAACTCTGGATAGATTTCGGAGAAGAAATCGGGGTGAAAAAGACCTCGGCGCAGATCACAGCGCACTACGCGCCTGATGGGTTGATAGGGCGTCAGGTCATGGCAGTGGTGAATTTTCCACCCCGCCAGATTGGTCCGTTTATGTCGGAAGTTCTGGTGCTGGGTGTGCCTGATCAGACTGGTGAGATTGTTCTTGTTGCGCCGGATCAGGAGACACCAAGCGGAGGGCGGATGCATTGAAAAAAGTATTTATATCCAGAATATTGCCGGACGAAGTTTATCTATCACTTAAAGGTTTGGAGGTTGTGCGCCGTGACCAGACGCACCCTCTTTCGCGCGCAGAGATGTGCGCCGCGTTGCGCGATTATGATGCGGTGATGTGTACGCTGGGTGATCAGTTCAGCGCAGAGGTCTTTGCCGAGGTGCCACAGCCCCGCTGCAAGATACTGGCCAACTTCGGTGTGGGATATAACCACATCGACGTGGCTGCTGCACAGGCCGCTGGACTGGTGGTGACCAACACGCCGGGTGCTGTCACAGACGCCACTGCTGACATCGCCATGACACTGATGTTGATGAGCACGCGGCGCGCTGGTGAGGGTGAGCGACTGGTGCGGACAGATAGGTGGGAAGGGTGGCATCCGACCCAGATGTTGGGCCTTCATCTGACGGGCAAGGCTGTTGGTATTGTCGGTATGGGGCGGATTGGGCAAGCGATTGCGCGGCGCTGTCACTACGGGTTTGACATGTCTGTCAGCTACTTCGGGCGTGGGCCCAAAAAGTTGTCTTTTGATGCAACTTACTACGATGATCTATACGCGCTGGCGGCTCAGGTTGATGTGCTGGTCACTGCTGTTCCGGGCAGCCCGCAGACACATCATATTATCGATGCGGCCGTACTGGAGGCGATGCAACCGCATGCCCATCTGATCAATATTGCCCGCGGCGATGTGATTGACGAGGAGGCCCTTATTGCGGCGCTTCGGGCGGGCACTATAGGAGGGGCAGGTCTGGACGTTTATGAGTTTGAGCCGCGGGTGCCGCAGGTTCTGCGTGATCTGGATAACGTCGTCTTGTTGCCGCATTTAGGTACTGCAACGGACGAGGTTCGTGTGGATATGGGGCGCATGATGGTTGAAAATGTGCAAGCCTTCCTGCGTGGGGAAACGCCGCCAAATCCAGTCTAGCTGTCGCCGATCGCGGCGCGCCAATGGCGGCGGCACAGTGATACATAGCTTTCGTTGCCGCCGATCTGCACTTGCGCGCCTTCACGCATCACGTGGCCTTCCGCGTCCTGCCGCACGACCATGGTTGCCTTTTTTCCGCAATGACAAATCGTGCGGATTTCCCGCATCTCATCTGCGAGGGCCAGCAAGGCAGCAGACCCCGGAAAAAGCTGGCCCTGAAAATCAACCCGTAGACCGTAGCACATGATCGGTACGCCAAGATCGTCCACAGCGCGGGCCAGATCCCAGACCTGCGCATCACTGAGGAAGTGTGCCTCATCCACAAAGATGCATGCACAGGGGCCTGATTTCAGCCGCTTCTCAACCTTTTCAAAAAGGTTCTCGTTGGTGTGGTAGGTGTCCGCATCCTGGCCGATGCCAATGCGCGAAGCGATGCGACCTTCACCTGCGCGGTTGTCGAACTGCGCAGTCATCAAATAGGGCAGCATCCCGCGCTCACGATAGTTGTGGGCTGCTTGCAAAAGAACGGTCGATTTGCCCGCGTTCATGGTGGAATAGTTGAAATATAGCTTAGCCATTGGGGCATTTATCAGGCTCTGTTCCGCCTGTGCAAGTAAATCAGGTTGGTATTTCGGGCAATATGCTGAATTACCACTGGGACTTGGCTCAGATCAGCTATATGTTAGTGCGAATGTTGGGCCGATAGGGGTGATGGAAATGGATGCAGCTGGCAACTATTTGAAAAAGCATACGGAAGCCTTGGTGAAAGCTGTGGGTGTAGAAGCTGCGTGCGAAGTCACTGGCAAGTCCAAGGCGACGCTTGGTCGGTACTATTCCGATCATGACGAGCATGCAGATCGCTTTATGCCCGTGGATGCTGTGGCTGCGCTGGAGATTGCTGCGGGATATCCCCACCTGACCCAAGCGTTAGCCGAGCTTTCTGGTGCGCATCTTGATTTTGATGAACGTCGTCCGAACGATAATTCTGTCGGTGGGGTGAATGCCGATGTGATTGCGCTGAGCCAGCGTTTTGCGATGCTTATGGCCGAGTACCAGCAGTCTATCGCTGATGGCAAAATCACTGTGAATGAAGCCAAGCGCCTGCTCAAGGAAACGACGATGTTGCAGCAGGTTCTGGTGGACATGAAGCTGCATCTTGAAGATGAAAGTGTCTGAAGATCTGTCATCGCTGATTGCGGAGGCGCTGCCCCGCATAGATATCGATGCGTTGAAGTCTCCCGATGACCCTGGCCATAAGCCACGAATTCTATTGCTTTATGGCTCTCTTCGCGCGCAGAGCTATTCGCGCTGCGCTGTCGAGGAAGCAGCGCGTGTTCTTGAGTATTTGGGATGCGAGACCAAGGTCTACGACCCGCGCGGTCTGCCACAGCCCGATGATGCACCCCCCGAACATCCCAAGGTAGCAGAGCTGCGTGCGCTGGCTGTCTGGGCGGAAGGGATGGTTTGGTCCAGCCCAGAACGTCATGGCGCAATGACAGGCATCATAAAGACCCAGATCGACTGGTTGCCGCTGTCCTTACAGGGGGGTATTCGCCCAACGCAGGGCAAGACGCTAGCGATCATGCAGGTTTCGGGCGGGTCGCAGTCGTTTAACGCGGTCAACCAGATGCGTATTCTGGGTCGCTGGATGCGGATGGTCACGATCCCTAACCAGTCAAGTATTCCAAAGGCTTGGTTAGAGTTTGATGGCAAGGGGCGCCTGCCTGCTGGCCCGTTCTACGCCCGTCTGGTGGACGTGATGGAAGAGTTGGTCAAGTTCACGTGGCTGACGCGGGGGCGGGCAGAGTATCTGGTGGACCGCTACTCAGAGCGGGTTGAGAGCGCCGAGCAGGTCCATAAGCGGGTATCCAAGAAAGACGGTTAACCGTGTTTCTGCACGATGACGGAGCCCACAGAATATCCTGCGCCAAATGAGCAGATCAGCCCTGTGTCGCCATCCTCCAAGTCATTGGAATACTTTGAGAAAGCGATGATAGACCCTGCTGAAGACGTGTTGGCGTAGTCTTGCAGGATATTGGGTTGCTCGCCCGCTTCTGGCGTGCGGCCCAGAACCTTTTTGCCGATAAAGTCGTTCATGGACTTATTGGCCTGATGTAACCAAAGACGTTTGAGATCAGAGGCTTGGACACCTTCATCTGACATATGGTTGCCGATATGCTCGGACACCATGGGCAAAACTTCCTTAAAGACCTTTCGCCCGTTTTGCATAAACTGCATATCACGGCGGTCTGCTAACCCATCGGGGCGAGAGCGGCGCAGGAAGCCGTTATTGTTGCGGATGTTGTTGGAAAAATCCGTGGCGCAACGGGTTGATTTGATTTCAAAATAGGGGCCTGTCGCGTCCTCGGCGCGCTCGATCAGCGTGGCGGTTGCCACGTCACCAAAGATGAAATGGCAATCGCGGTCGCGCCATTCTAAGTGGGCAGAACATATTTCCGGGTTAACGACCAGTGCGCTGCGGATGGAGCCTGAGCGGATCATGTCTGCAGCGGCCTGAATCCCGAAGGTGGCGGAGGAGCAGGCGACGTTCATATCGAAAGCGAAGCCATTGATTTGTAACAAGTCTTGAATTTCGATCGCAACGGCGGGATAGGCGCGTTCCAGATTTGAGGCAGCGCAGATAACGGCGTCGACGTCCGATGCGGTCTTTCCTGCGGCTGTGAGGGCCTTTTGTGCAGCATCCAGCGCCATTTCAGCCATCTGGGATGGTTCATCATCGCTGCGCTGGCGCAGCAGCGGATGCATCACATTCGGATCGAGGATGCCAGTTTTATCAAGTACATAGCGCTGATTGATGCCCGACGCTTTGAAGATGAAATCTTCGGAAGAGTAGTCTTTTGCAGGCAATTCGCCTGAAGCAATCTGGGCTGCGTTTTTAGCGTTATAGATGTCCACGTAGGCGTTGAAGGCTTTGACCAGTTCGGCGTTGGTTATGACCTGTTCCGGGGTAAAGACGCCTGAGCCTGTAATTGCGGGTGTGTACATCTCTTATTCCTCTTTACTGGCAGGAGTTTAGGGGCCGCACTGCCTGTGGATAACGTAGTTTCATATTGGGGAGGTGCCATCGGTACACCCCTTGTACACCCCCTGTACACCATGTGTGCAGGGGGTGGGTTGCTGCCCGTTTTAACGGATTGTAAGGCAAGTGCCTATGGGGAAATGGTGGGTTCTGGCGCGCGCAAGATAATGTGGGAGGGTCACCGGAACTTCGCAGCGGTGATAAATTCGCTAAACGCTTCGCACCAGACCAAGACAGTGGTGTAGTCCGCCGGATCAATACCTTCCGGCACGGATAGGACAAAGCCGTTGAAGGTTTTGATATCACCGATCAGCTGCGCTTGATCTTTGATCGGCAAGAATTCGTCCTCATGCTCTACAAACTCGGTCAGAAGATACAGTTTGTAGTCTGGCCCCGGAGCGAGCTTACCTTCGTGGACGATGTTTGTAGGCGTTATGCTGATAGTCCCTTCGCCCCAATGCAGGATATCCGATCCTTTCAGCTCGCGTGTCAGTTCTGCGGTGAACATGGCGTCTTTTGCCTGCTCTTGCAGCACCGCCTGATCGGGGGACGGCGGCGCTGTGAGAATCGGGAGCAGATAAACGCCCAAGGCAAAGCCTGCGGCGAGAGCCGTAAGGTGCGTTAGGCCAAGTACTATAAAACGTCGCATGAGGTTCCCTTCGATGAGTTTGGCGCAAGCCTAGCAAAGCTACGAAATGGATCAACGCTGCGTCTTGTTTTCTAGCCCTGCAGCGACTTCACGCCGATCTCGTCCTCTGCCTGTGCTTTGATCGCCAAAGCCGCTGCATATGCCCCCGCGGCGGTCGTGTAGTAGGGGATTTTGTCATACAGAGCGATGGAGCGGATGCTCTTGCTGTCCTCGACGGCTTGGGCGCCTTCGGTTGTGTTCATCACCAGATGGATTTGCTCGTCCTTCATCATGTCGGTGATGTCGGGGCGGCCTTCGTAGACTTTGTTTACCGTATCGCAGGCGATGTTGTGTTCTGTCAGCCATGCAGCGGTGCCGCGTGTGGCGGTGATGGTGAAGGACTGCGCGATGAGGATGCGGGCGGCTTCTAGCACGTCATTGGTTTTGTCCATATCCTTGATCGAGAGGAAGGCAGTGCCGGTGCGCGGCAGGATGGTGCCAGCGCCCATCTGCGCCTTGAGGAAGGCGCGGGGGAAGTCGCGGTCCCAGCCCATGACCTCACCGGTGGAGCGCATTTCTGGCCCCAAGATGGTATCTACGCCCGGGAAGCGCGCGAAAGGCAGTACTGCCTCTTTGACCGAGAACCATGGCATGTTGGGGTCGGCCAGCGTCATCGGATCGCCCAGCGGGAGGACATCGTTATAGGCGGCGTCGGCATTGTAGGGGGCGCGCAGCGGGAAGGTCGACAACGGCTCTCCCGCCATGATGCGTGCGGCGATGGAGGCGATGGCGGAATCGGTGGCTTTGGCCACGAAAGGTACGGTGCGCGAGGCGCGCGGATTGACCTCGATCAGGTAGATATCGCCGTCTTTGATCGCGAACTGGATGTTCATCAGGCCAACAACGTTGAGCGCCTTGGCGAGGGCTTTTGTCTGGACCTCAACCTGTTCGATGATGTCGCGGGATAGGGAGTAGGGCGGCAGTGAACAGGCGCTGTCACCTGAGTGCACGCCCGCTTCTTCGATGTGCTGCATGATGCCTGCGACATGCACATCTGTGCCGTCCGACAGGGCGTCTACATCCAGCTCAACCGCGCCAGACAGATAGCTGTCGAGCAGTACGGGGCTGTCGCCCGAGACGACCACGGCTTCGGAGATATAGCGTTCAAGCTGTGTCTGGTCGCGGACGATTTCCATGGCGCGGCCGCCCAGAACGTAGGAGGGGCGGATGACCAACGGGAAACCGATCTCGGCTGCGATTTCCATGGCTTCGGCATCGGAATGCGCAATGCCGTTGTGCGGCTGCTTGAGGCCGAGCGACTGGATCAGATCGGCAAACCGTTCACGGTCTTCGGCGAGGTCGATCATGTCGGGCGTGGTGCCGAGGATCGGGATGCCTTCGTCGTGCAGGGCTTGGGCGATTTTGAGCGGGGTCTGGCCGCCGAACTGTACGATGACACCGTGCAATGTGCCGTTTTCCTGCTCTACGCGCAGGATTTCCATAACATGTTCGAATGTGAGCGGCTCGAAGTACAGACGGTCCGAGGTGTCATAATCGGTGCTAACAGTCTCGGGGTTGCAGTTGACCATGATCGTCTCATAGCCCGCGTCGGTGAGGGCATAGCAGGCGTGGCAACAGCAATAGTCAAATTCGATCCCCTGACCGATGCGGTTGGGGCCACCGCCCAGGATGACGACCTTTTTGCGGTCAGAAGGGCGGGCCTCGCACTCGGCCTCGCCCATCATGGGGGTTTCGTAAGTGGAGTACATGTAGGGCGTCTGCGCTTCGAACTCGGCGGCGCAGGTGTCGATGCGTTTGAATACGGCTTTGACGCCGAGGCCGAGGCGGGCTTTGCGCACGGCTTTTTCGGATTGTTCGGTCAGGGTCGCGAGGCGGGCATCGGTAAAGCCCATCATCTTGACGCGGCGCAGGGCGTCTTCATCGGTTGGCAGGCCATTTGTGCGGATGTCGTCCTCGGCTTCGATGATCTCGCGGATGCGGGCGAGGAACCATGGGTCAAACATGGTGGTGGCGTGGATATCGGCATCGGACATGCCGTGGCGCATTGCTTGTGCGATGGTCCGCATGCGGTCGGGCGTTGTCTTGGAAATGGCGGCGGTGATTGCGGCCATGTCGGGCGCACCTGGGATTTCGATTTCGTCAAAACCTGTCAGGCCCGACTCCATAGAGGCGAGGGCCTTTTGCAGGCTCTCGTGAATGGTGCGGCCAATGGACATTGCCTCGCCCACGGATTTCATCGCGGTGGTCAGGTAAGGCTCGGAGCCGGGGAATTTCTCGAAAGCGAATTTGGGGATTTTGGTGACGACATAGTCGATCGTCGGCTCAAAACTTGCAGGGGTCACGCCTGTGATGTCATTGTCCAGCTCGTCCAGCGTGAAACCCACGGCAAGTTTGGCCGCGATCTTGGCAATCGGGAAACCGGTGGCTTTGGACGCCAAGGCCGAGGAGCGCGACACGCGCGGGTTCATTTCGATCACAACCATGCGACCATCGTCGGGGTTCACGGCCCACTGCACGTTACTGCCGCCTGTCTCTACCCCGATTTCGCGCAGCACGGCGATGGAGTGGTTGCGCATGATCTGGTATTCTTTGTCAGTCAGCGTAAGGGCCGGAGCCACGGTGATGGAATCGCCTGTATGCACGCCCATCGGGTCCACGTTTTCGATGCTACAGACGATGATCGCGTTGTCAGCCGTGTCGCGCACGACCTCCATCTCGAACTCTTTCCAGCCCAGAAGCGATTCGTCGATCAGGATTTGCCCCATGGGCGAGGCGTCCATGCCCGAGCGGCAGTAGAACTCATAATCTTCGCGGTTATAGGCCACGCCGCCGCCTGTGCCGCCCATGGTAAAGGCGGGGCGGATGATGGCGGGCAGGCCGATCTCTTCGAGCGATTCGAGGGCCAGCGCCACACCTGCGGCGAGGTCTTTTTTGCCGCTTGCGTCTTTGGGCGCTGTGCAGATGGTGGCCTTGGGGTTTTCGATGCCCAAACGGTCCATCGCCTCGCGGAACAGCTTGCGGTCTTCTGCCATTTCAATGGCTTCGCGTTTCGCGCCGATCATTTCGACGTTGTATTTATCCAGTACGCCCATTTCTTCGAGGGCCAGCGAGGTGTTCAGGCCTGTTTGGCCACCCATGGTGGGCAGCAGCGCATCGGGGCGCTCTTTCTCGATGATTTTGGCGACGATTTCGGGCGTGATCGGCTCAATATACGTCGCATCGGCTAACCCTGGATCGGTCATGATGGTGGCAGGGTTGGAGTTGACGAGGATGACGCGGTAGCCTTCCTCTTTCAGTGCCTTGCAGGCCTGTGCGCCCGAGTAGTCGAATTCGCAGGCCTGTCCGATGACAATAGGCCCCGCACCAATGATCATGATCGACTGGATGTCGGTTCTCTTTGGCATGGCGGCCCCCTACAAAATTGGCAAACTTTCGCGGTTATAGGCATTGGGTGGCGGGGTGCAAGGGGTTTGGCGGAATAGACTGCACGATGCGCGGACTACCTGCCCGTTGGTTGTGTTTTGCCTGCCGGAGCGCGATAGAAATACAGGTGGGCATTTGCGCGCACGGATCGGGAGCGTTTCATGGGGCTGACTGTTTTTCTCGCCGTTTTGTGTGCTGCGTGTTTGCATGCGGGATGGAACGCGTTGGTCAAAAGCGGCGCGGACAAGCACATTGCCATGACGGGTGTTGTGATCGGGCATGTGCCGATTGCCTGCCTTGTGCTGCCGTTTGTACCGCTGCCTAATGCGCAAAGCGTGCCATGGCTCTTGGCGGGGGTTGCGCTGCATCTGGGGTATCAGCTGTTTTTGATTGCGGGCTACCGGATCGGTGATTTGACGCAGGTTTACCCGATTGCGCGCGGGGTCGCACCGTTGATCGTCACGGCGGTATCGGTTGCGATGGGGGTTACGCTGTCACCGTTGGAGATTGCGGCAGTGGTGCTGATTGCCGCTGGCATCATCTCGATTGCGCTGGTGCGCCGCGCGGACGGCACGCGCAACCCGCGTGCGGTGGTGATGGCGCTGACAACGGGGTGCTTTATCGCGGCCTATTCCCTGGTTGACGGGATTGGTGTGCGTCTGTCGGGGACGGCGCCGGGATATTGGTCATGGATCGCACTTGGCAATGCGGCAGCATTTGTTGCATGGACAGCCTGCACCAAGCGCGGGCTGTTGCTGCGGGTCGTTCGCGACCGTCGCACCATGTGGCAGGGGCTGCTGGGCGGGACGGCGTCGTATCTGGCCTATGGCATTGTAATCTGGGCCTTCACACAAGCGCCTATCGCGTTGGTCACGGCGCTGCGCGAGACGTCGATCATCTTTGCCCTGATGATCGGTGTGTTTTTCCTGCGCGAGCGTCTGGATTTGTCCAAGGTTGTCTCGACGATGGTGACGATTTGCGGGGCGGCTTTGCTACGTTATGCGCGGCCCTGAGGGCGGCGTGCCTCAGGCGTCGAGATACATGCGCACCGATGCTTCGAACGCGCGGGGGCGGTCGGCGTGCAGCCAGTGGCCTGCTTTGGGGATTTTGGCGAATTTCGCAGCAGGAAAGAGCGATTTGATCTGCGGGCGGTGCGCGGGTTGCACATAATCGCTGTCGCCGCCGCTGAGAAACAGGGTGGGGCCGGTAAACTGGCCTGTGACCTGTGGAAAGCCGATGATCTTGTCCATCTCGGCCTCCAGCACATCAAGATTGAGGCGCCAGCGTTTGCCTGCGACGTCCAGCGATTGGGTGAAAAAGCTCTGCAATGCGGGCTCAACCCCTTGTGCGCCAAGCTGTTCGGCTGCCTGCGCGCGGCGGGTGAGTGTGGTGAGGTCCACGGCGCGCATGGCGTCGATATGGTGGGTTTGCGTGTGGCTGTAGGGTACCGGCGCGATGTCGGCCACGATCAGGCGGCGGATCAGATCGGGGTATTCCAGCGCCATGACCATAGCCGCTTTGCCGCCCATAGAGTGGCCGCACAGGTCGATGGGTGCGCCGATGTGGCGTGCGAGATCGGCCAGATCGGCGGCCATGTCATGATAGCTCTGACTGGGCAGGGGGGCGTTGTGGCCATGGTTGCGCATGTCGGGCGTGACAACGCGACGGGTGTCGGACAGGCGTTTGGCGATCACGCCCCAGTTGCGCCCCGAGCCATATAGGCCATGGGCGATGATAAGGGGGGGCGTGGCGGGGGATGCTTCCCCGAATTCGGTATAGCTGAGCATAGCCACAGGCCTAGCGCCATTGCAGCCGCAACGCCAGCCGCTTAGACATGGCTCTATGATTACCGACAAGGATATGGCGGCCAAGTCGCGCAAGCTGCGCGGGTTGATGCAGCAAAAGCTGGACGTGCGCGGGCGCGACCTGCGGCAATCCTTGCGCCGCGCGGGCCGACGACTGCCCAAGCGTATCCGTAAATGCGGGGCCGCGTTGATGCGCGCCGAGATGCTGGCCCATAACCCCAAGACCGCGCGGCAGATTGATCTGGCCGAGGTTGAGGCCGCGTACGAGCAAATGCGCAGTTATCTTGAAGCGCTGGACGTGAACGAGATGCGCAAGACCCGCATCTTAAGCCTGACAGGCGCTGTGGTAGCAAACCTGATTGGCGTGGGCGTTCTGTTTATCGTCTGGCTGTGGTGGCGCGGCTACGTCTAGCGCGCCATTCTGCCGCTGGCTTTACCCACCCTGCGGGTCGTATTCGGCATCTGTCACATGCTCCATCCATGTCACAGCGCTGCCATCCAGTTCCTCTTGTAGAGCGATGTGGGTCATGGCCACGTCTGGCGCCGCACCGTGCCAGTGCTTCTCGTCCGGCTCGAAAAATACTGTGTCGCCGGGGCGGATTGTCTCGATAGGGCCGCCCGCACGTTGGACCAGACCCAAGCCTGCGGTTACGATCAGCGTCTGGCCCAACGGGTGCGTATGCCAAGCCGTGCGCGCGCCTGCCTCGAAGGTCACGGTCAGGCCGCGCAGGCGGGCGGGGGCGGGTGCTGTAATCAGCGGGTCCATGCGCACGCTGCCTGTGAAATATTCGGCGGGGCCTGTGCCCGAGGGGCGGGAGCCTGCGGGGTGGATAATCATTGGGGGTGTCCTTTGCTGCGTTGGCTGAGGCCACAATGGCGGGAACCTGCGGATATGGAAAGAGTGATGCAGCGCGTGTCTGTGTACGGTGTAGTTTGTGTAAGGCGAGGCGGGTTTGTCCATGCTGTTGATGATTGGACTTTATTCGTGGGGATGCGGCAGGGTGGTACCTGCGTTGGCAGCCTAGCGTTCTGTTTCAAGAAGCCAGTCGCGGAAATTGGTGGCCGCATTGTTCGTCTCGTCCGTGCGCAGGTAGTAGCCTTCGGCGCTGGGCAGCGCATCATCATGGGCGCGCACCAGCTGCCCCGAAGCAAGGGCCGACCGCGCAAGAACCTCGCTGACCAGTGCGACGCCGTTGCCGTGGCACGCCATGTTGAGGGCTGCGTCAAACGAATCGACAAAGATATGCGGCTGGAGCGCGTGGGCATCCGCGCCGGGCCAACCGCTCCACCCTGCCGAGGTGCCGACAGATTCGATCAGCGGCAGGGTATGAAGCGCACCGTGCAGGCTGGGCGATTTGAGAGCGACGAGGCCGTTCGGCTCTAGCAAAATCGAATTTTTACCGAATTGTTTGTGGGTGCCGAACGGGATTTCAATATCGGCGTAGATCATATGAAAATCATCCGGCCAGATGGTGCTGACAAAACGCAGGCGCGTGTTTGGGTGACGGTTGGTAAATTCTGTCAGGCGTGGGGCGATGACCCATTCCGCCACACTAACGGAGGTGGCGATTGTCAGCAGGTTTTCGGTTGGCCCTGTTTCGAAAAGTCGTGAGGCAGCGGCAAGGGTTTCAAGTGCCGAGGCAACCTGCGGGACCAGTTTGCGGCCATCATCAGTCAGCGACAGGCCGCGTGGTTTTCGGATGAACAGAGCGACGCCCAAGCGAGATTCGAGCGATTTTACATGCTGGCTGACCGCTGATTGGGTCATGCCGATCTCAACCGAGGCAGCTGTAAAGCTGAGGTTGCGCGCCGCCGCTTCAAACGCGCGAAACCATGTCAGCGGAGGGAGAGATTTTGCCATGAACAAGTCACCCATTAATATTTCTAATGGGTAAGCCTGCATTTCCTTCGTTTGTCAAATGGCGCGATAGGGCTTTGAGTGTTTCAAAGCACAAAGGGATGAAGCGATGCAGCCAGAAATCAGAAAAATAGTCACCTATGACGAAGAGGTCCTTATTGAGGGGTTCAAGCCTGCCACGACGCCTTGGCGGATGTTTGCGGTGGCAGCTGTTGTCAAAAACCCGTGGGCGGGGCGGTTTGTGGAAGATCTGAAGCCGGAAATCCACGCTTACGGTCCCATTCTGGGCGAGATGATGACAGCGCGGATGATTGCCCTTGCAGGGTCGGGCGAGGCGATCGAGGCTTATGGAAAGGCCGCTGTTGTTGGCCTGAACGGCGAGATCGAGCATGCGTCAGGCCTGATCCACACATTGCGGTTCGGCAATCACTACCGTGAGGCTGTCGGTGCTAAATCCTATCTGGCCTTTACCAATACACGCGGCGGGGCAAATGCGCCGATCATGGTGCCATTGATGGACAAGAACGATGCGGGGCGGCGGTCACATTATCTGACAATCCAGTTCTCTATTCCCGACGCGCCGCGCGACGATGAAATTGTTGTTGTTCTGGGGGCTGCCACCAACGGGCGTCCGCATCACCGGATCGGGGATCGCTATCAGGACCTGAAGGATTTGGGCCATGACCTGGACAATCCGGCAGCGGTCTAGCATCGGGCCTCTGGCAGCCATCACGGCTGGTGAGGGGCCTGTCGTGCTGTTGATCCATGGCGTGGGTCTGCGGGCAGAGGCGTGGGGTGCGCAGATGGACGCGCTGTCGCAGACCTGTCGCCTGATCGCCGTGGATATGCCGGGGCACGGGGCCAGCGCCGCCCTGCCTGCACGCCCAAGCCTTGCGGGGTTTGTCGATGCGATTGCGGGCGTTCTGGAGCAGCCTGCTGTGGTTGTTGGCCATTCCTTTGGCGCGATGATTGCGCTGGACATGGCGATCCGCCACCCCACCCGTGTGAAGGGGGTGGCTGCGCTGAATGCAATTTACCGCCGTAATGCAGCGGCGCAGGCGGCTGTTATGGCGCGCGCAGGCAGCCTTGACGGTGCGACCACCGCTGACCCCACCGCAACGCTGGACCGTTGGTTCGGGGCGCATGTCACGCCGCAGCGCATAGCCTGTGACGGCTGGTTGCGAATGGCCGACCCTGCCGGCTATCGCGCGGCCTACCGCGTCTTTGCCAGTCATAATGGCCCTGCCACGGCTGACCTGAGCGCGCTGCACTGCCCCGCGCTGTTCATGACTGGCGCAGATGAGCCGAATTCGACACCCGCAATGTCGCGCGAGATGGCCGACCTTGCCCCGAACGGGCGCGCCGAGATCATAGCGGATGCCGCGCATATGGCGCCGATGACCCATCCCGCCCGCGTCAATACTGTTTTGAGCGATTTCATCGGGGGCTGTGCATGACACTTCAGATCAACCCCCAAGAACTGCGCAGCGCATTCGGCAGCTTTTTGACAGGCGTGACTGTAGTCACGGCGCGGCGCGATGACGGTGCAATGGTGGGCTTTACGGCAAATTCATTCACCTCTGTTTCGATTGATCCGCCGCTGTTGCTGGTGTGTCCGGGCAAGTTTCTGTCAAGCTATGCGACGTTTGCCGCCTGCACACATTTTGCAGTCAATATTCTGGCGCAGGGCCAGCAGGATATCGCAAATATCTTTGCTTCGTACAAAGGGGACAGGTTTGCGCGGGTGGCGCACCGCCTTGATCAGCACGCGGTGGCGCTGATCGAGGGTGCGGCCGCGCATTTCTCCTGCACGCGTGTTCAGGCTCTGCCGATGGGAGATCACTGTATTCTGATTGGTCGGGTTGATGATTTCAGCCAGAGCAACTGCGCAGGGCTTGGCTATCACGCGGGGCAATACTTCCGAATTGGTTTTGACGGGGTGGCCCGCCAAGACGTTTTAGAAAGGACGTAGCGATGGATTTTTCACTTTTCGCCCATATGGAACGCATCACCCCCGATCAGGAGCAGTGCCACCTGCGCACCGAGTTGATCAGCCTTGCCAAAATGGCGGATGAGGGCGGGATGCGGGCGGTTTGGACGGGTGAGCATCACGGCATGGATTTTACCATCGCGCCCAACCCGTTTCTGACGCTTGTGGACCTGAGCCATCACACCAAAAACCTGCAGCTAGGGACGGGAACGGTGATCGCGCCGTTCTGGCATCCTATTGCGCTGGCGGGCGAGGCGGCTGCGGCTGATCTGATCACTGACGGACGGATTGAGCTGGGCGTCGCGCGGGGCGCGTACGCGTACGAATACGAGCGCCTGATTCCCGGTATGGACGCGTGGGAGGCGGGCCAGCGCATGCGCGAGACAACGCCGCTGCTGCGCAAGCTGTGGGAAGGTGATTGCGCCCATGAGGGGGAGTTCTATCAGTTTCCCGCGACGACTTGCGCGCCGAAGCCGGTGCAGGAGGGCGGGCCACCGATCTGGATCGCGGCGCGCGATATCAACAGCCATTCGTTTGGCGTCGACAATGGCTTTAACATACAGGTGACGCCACTGTGGCAGGGCATGGCCGAGATCGAGGATCTGATGGGCAAATTCAATCAAGCCTGTGCTGCATATGACGGGCCGCGCCCCAAAATCATGCTGCTGCACCACACCTATGTAGCCAGCGATGAAACCGACACAGTGCAAGCGGCCAAGGAGCTGTCGACCTTTTACAACTATTTCGGCGCGTGGTTCAAAAATGTGCGGCCCGTGCGTCAGGGCCTGATCGAGCGACTAAGCGAAGACGAAATGGCCGCCAACAAGATGATGTCACCCGAGAACATGCAGCGCGATCTGACCATCGGCACCGCGCAGGAAGTGATTGACCAGATCAAGCGTTACGAAGACCTTGGCTATGACGAATATGCGTTCTGGATAGACAGCGGCATGGATTTCGAGCGCAAGCGGGCCTCGCTTTCGCGGTTTATCGACGATGTGATGCCTGCATTCGCTTGAAGATCGAACTCTCTTAAGGACTGATATGACACAGCTTCCCCATTTCCAGCTCTATATTGATGGTGCGTTTACCGAGGGCCATGCGGGGCAGGTGATGGCCTCGCAAAACCCTGCGACGGGGGCGGATTGGGCGACATTCGCCTGTGCCGCACCGCAAGATGTGGCGCGCGCGGTAGCTGCGGCGCGGCGTGTGCTGGACGATCCTGCATGGCGTGACATGACCCAGACCCAGCGGGGCAAATTGCTTTATCGTCTGGGGGACCTGATCGCAGAGCATGCCGCCGAGCTTGGCCAGCTGGAGACGACAGACAGCGGCAAGCTGTTGGCCGAAACAGCAAGCCAGACAGGATATGTGGGCGACTATTACCGCTATTACGCAGGTCTGGCGGATAAGATCGAAGGCGCTGTGCTGCCGATAGACAAGCCTGACATGCATGTGTTTACCCGCCGCGAGCCTATTGGTGTGGTCGTGGCGGTTGTGCCGTGGAATGCGCAGATGTTTCTCACCGCGACCAAGTTGGGGCCTGCCCTTGCTGCGGGATGTTCTGTGGTGCTGAAAGCGTCCGAGATTGCACCCGCCCCGATGCTTGCGTTTGCGCGGCTGATCGAGCAGGCAGGCTTTCCACCCGGCGTGGTGTCGATTATCACGGGGGATGCTGAAAACTGTGCGATACCGTTGACGCGCCACGCGGATGTGGACCGTATCGCCTTTACCGGCGGGCCGGATACAGCGCGCCATGTGGTACGCAATTCGGCCGAGAATTTCGCGGTGACGTCGCTGGAGCTGGGAGGCAAATCACCCATCCTTGTTTTCGAGGATGCCGATCTGGATAGTGCCGCGAACGGTTTGATTGCGGGCAATTTCGGGGCATCGGGGCAAAGCTGTGTGGCGGGGTCACGTGGCCTGATCCACCGCCCCGTCATGGAGGCGCTGATCGCGCGGATTTCGCAGAACTGCGCAGATATTATCGTGGGTGATCCGCTTGATCCTGCGACGCATCTGGGGCCGTTATGTACCAAAGCACAGGTTGATCTGATCGTTGCCACCTTGGCCAAGGCAAAGGCACAAGGCGCGAAAATCCGCTTTGGGGGCGAGCCGTTGGAGCGTGTGGGCAACTACATGGCGCCGACCTTGGTTCATTGTGAAAACCACGATGTCGAGACGTTGCACGTCGAGCTTTTCGGACCTGTGATGTCGTTGATCCCGTTTGATACCGAAGAGGAGGCCATAGCACTTGCCAACAGCACGGCCTTTGGGTTGGGGTCCGGAGTTTTCACACAAAACCTTGCGCGTGCGCACCGTGTTTCGGCACGGCTGAAGGCGGGAATTTGTTGGGTGAATACCTATCGCGCCATCTCGCCCATCGCACCGTTCGGGGGGACCAATCATTCAGGCTATGGGCGCGAGGCGGGGATCGATGCGATCAATGATTATACCCGCACAAAAACAACGTGGATCAACACGTCGGATCAGCCCATGACGAACCCGTTTGTGATGCGGTGAATTCGGGCAGGGAACCAGACGGAGGCAATTTTTGAAAGGTTGAGGGCCCGTGTTTTGATCGGGCAGACACGCGGCGCAGGCACCATACGGTGGACTGAACTGTGGCCATGGAAACGAAAAGGCCCCGCACATTTCTGGCGGGGCCTTTGGTATATTGGTTGGGATTTTTTTACAGGTTGGGGTAGATCGGGAAACGGGCGCACATGGCCTCTACTTCCGCTTTTACCTTTGCCTCGACGGCTGCGTTGCCGTCTTCGCCGTTGGCGGCAAGACCGTCTACGACTTCGATGATCCAGTCAGCGATCTGGCGGAACTCGTCCTCACCAAAGCCGCGTGTCGTGCCTGCGGGAGAGCCGAGGCGGATGCCAGACGTGACCATTGGCTTTTCAGGATCAAACGGGACGCCGTTTTTGTTGCAGGTGATGTGGGCGCGCTCCAGCGCCTTTTCGGTGGCGTTGCCTTTGACGCCCTTGGGGCGCAGATCAACCAGCAGGACATGGGTGTCGGTGCCGTGTGTGATCGTGTCGAGACCGCCTTTGATCAACTGGTCTGACAGGGCTTGGGCGTTCTTGATAACCTGCTGGATGTAGGATTTGAACGACGGATCGAGCGCCTCTCCGAAGGCCACGGCTTTGGCCGCGATGACGTGCATCAGGGGGCCACCCTGAATACCGGGGAAAATGGCGGAGTTGAACTTTTTCGCCAATGCCTCGTCGTCCGTAAGGATCATGCCGCCGCGCGGGCCGCGCAGGGTTTTGTGGGTGGTTGTTGTCGCCACATGCACATGCGGGAACGGGTTGGGGTATTCACCCGCCGCGATGAGACCTGCAAAGTGGGCGATGTCGGCCAGCAGGTACGCGCCAACGCTGTCTGCGATTTCGCGCATCTTGGCGAAATCGAGGGCGCGGGGAATGGCGGAACCGCCTGCGATGATCATTTTTGGCTGATGCTCTGTGGCGAGGCGCTGGACCTCGTCATAGTCAATCAGGTTGTCTTCGCGCTTCACGCCGTACTGGATGGCGTTGAACCATTTGCCGGACTGGTTCGGCTTGGCGCCGTGGGTCAGGTGGCCGCCAGCGTCGAGGCTCATCCCGAGGATTGTATCACCGGGCTGGAGCAGGGCCTGAAACACACCCTGGTTGGCTTGGGAGCCGGAATTTGGCTGGACGTTGGCAAAGCCGCAGCCGAAAAGCTGGCAGGCGCGGTCGATGGCGAGTTGCTCGGCCACATCGACGTGCTGGCAGCCGCCATAGTAGCGACGGCCGGGGTAGCCTTCGGCGTATTTGTTGGTCATCACGCCGCCTTGCGCTTCCATTACGGCGGCCGAGACGATGTTCTCGGAGGCGATCAGCTCGATCTCGGTGCGCTGGCGGTGCAGTTCTTTGTTGGTCGCCTCCGCAATGGCGGGATCGGTGTCTGCGAGGCTTCGGGTGAAGAAATCGGATGTTTTGGTCAACATGTGCGTGGCTCCTTGAGCGTGGGGTCCGTCATTGCTAGTTTCGTATCGGAAACTGGCCCCTGCGTGAAGATGTGAAAACGACAGGTTCCGTGATAGTTGCGCCGCGTGCGGGGTGCAGCCGTCTTTTTGCCGCATCGGGCAAATTGCATGGGGGGTGCTGGTGCCACTGGGGCTTTTGTGGTTCTCTGGGTGGAACACGGTGCGGATCGGAAACACAATGCCTGAGAAAATTGCCTTTTTGGCCAGCCGCACGCCTGTGGCGCAGACCGCGCGGGCGGCATTGATCGGGCGCTATGGGGATGTGCCTGTAGCGCAGGCTGATGTGATTGTGGCATTGGGCGGGGACGGGTTTATGCTGCAAACCCTGCACGAGACCCAAGAGCTGCCTGCGCCTGTTTACGGTATGAACCGTGGGACTATCGGCTTTTTGATGAACACCTATGTGGAGAATGATCTGCGCGCGCGGTTGGCAGCGGCCGAGGAGGCGGTGATTAATCCACTGTCCATGAAGGCAACGCATGTAGACGGAAAAATATCACACGCGCTGGCGCTGAACGAAGTGGCGCTGTTGCGGCAGGGGCCGCAGGCGGCGAAATTGCAAATCACGGTAGATGCGCGGCTGCGGATGCAAGAGCTGGTGTGCGACGGGGCACTGGTGGCGACACCTGCGGGATCGACGGCTTACAACTACAGTGCGCATGGGCCGATTCTTCCCATCGGGGCGGATGTATTGGCGTTGACTGCGATGGCGGCATTTCGGCCGCGACGCTGGCGCGGTGCATTATTGCCCAAAACGGCAACTGTGCGGTTTGATGTGCTGGAGGCTGAGAAACGCCCTGTGATGGCGGATGCAGACGGGACCAGCTACCGCGATGTGGCCAGCGTCGAGATACGCTCGGAGCCGAGCATATCACACAGAATCTTGTTTGATCCGGGACATGGACTGGAAGAGCGGCTGATTTCGGAGCAGTTTAGCTAGGGCGCGTTTGGGTCTGACTGCGGGATTGAGTTTAAAGGAAAAGAAAAGAAGCGTGGGTTGGTGAGGCGGTTTGTCTTTAACCTGCGGGTTTGATGTATTTCCATGTGATGTCTGCTGCGCGTTTGGCATCGAGCACGGGCGGCAGGACGGTGAGGACATCGCCTGTGCTGTCCATCAGATAGATCAATGATCCGTGGCTGTAGACGGGTCCATATTCGGGATCATTGTAGGCCAGCTTATGCTCGACGTTGAAAGCGGCATAGGAAGCATCGAGAGCGGACTGCGCCCCTGTCAGGCCGATGAACTCGGGATGAAAATTTGCCAGCGGGTCGGCCATATTGTCGACTGTGTCACGGGCAGGGTCCACGGTAATCATCACGGGACGCACGGTCTGGCCGCGTTGTGCCATATCGTCCACCACATCTGCCATCAGCGGCATCGCCACCGAGCAGATGCCAGGGCAGTTGGCATAGCCGAAAAAGACAAGCTGCGGCAGGCCGTCGGGGTCGATCTGGGTTCGGGTCTGGCCGTGCTGGTTGGTCAGCTCATACGCGCCGCCCACTGCAAAAGGCAGGGGCGCTTCTGCATGGGCAGAAGATGCGGACAAGATAGCGCAAAGCGTGAAGGCCGTACGGATCATTCAAAATGCTCTTCGATAAAGGCCGCGTCCTTCTCCAGCCCGAGGCCGAGATAGCCATCGCGTGCAATTTCGGCCTGAACGCGCGGATCGCGGCGGAACCACGGCCCTTTGCCTGCTGCATCAGGATTGGCTGCGGCCCATTCCTTGGTCCATTTGTTTGCTTTGACCCAATCGTCCGTGCCTTCGGCCTTGATCATCTGGACGAGGTATATGTTTTTGGCATTCAGGTCGGGATCGTCGATCAGCAAGCCATCCACGGTGACGGTCTGGTTGCAGAACGGGGCAAGCTCCACCGCGGCACCAGTGAAGGCGGGTTGGTTGTTCTTCATTGCGAGTACCAGCACGTTATCTGCGCTGCGCAGCAGACCCATCTGGCGTTTGCCTGCGCCGCAATCTTCGGGGCAGTCGCCTGTGAGTTCGCACAAAAGATCCACGACCTTTGCATCAAAGCGGGCGGGAACTTCGGCATATAGATCCCATGATCTGGCTTCGGAGTTTTCGGAGAAGTCCTGTGCAGCCAGAGGGGCGGCAAAAGCGAGGGCGGCGAGGGGGGCTAGAAATTTCATCATCATTTCGGCTCCGGAATAGCAAAACCAGGAACGGGGCCGTAGTCCTCATGGGTGAGATTGCTGATTGTGTCTTCGGCGATCACATCGGCCACAACGATATATTTGATGCCGTCACGCTCGTAGAGCATCCCGTCGGCGGTCACATTGTAGCTGGCCAATTTGAGGGTTGTGTCGCCACCTGCAGACTGGTCGTCTTTGCCGACCTTCAGGACCATGTAAACCTCGCCGTCTTCACCAAGAATGCCGACGGGAATACCGCCTGCGCTGCACCATAATGCGCAGGTGTGATGTGCGGTGCCTACGACAGCGTCAGGGCCGCCCATGACGCCAGAATAGTAACACCAAGTGTCGATGACTTCACCTTTGACCTGAATACGCTCGGGGTCGGCTGCGTGGGCCGCTGTTGCGCCAAAGAAGAGTGCGGCGCAGAGGCCGAGAGAAAATCGCATGCGTATGCTCCTAATATGTAGACGCAGCGTAAGGCCGAAAACGCTGCTGCTGCAAGGATTGTTTTGAAATGATGGAACCATCGCGGCTGTGTCACGTTGGATAGGTGAAGCAGCTTGGCTGTGCGCACAGCGGCATTGGACGAGTTGGAAACACAGACAGATAGATTGGAGACCCGTTATGAACTGGGACACGATTCAAGGTAACTGGAAGCAATTCAAAGGTCAGGCGCAGCAGAAATGGGGCGATCTGACGGAAGACGATCTGGACAAGGCCGAGGGCAACCGCGAAGAGCTTGAAGGGCGTATTCAGGAAAAATACGGCAAGACAAAAGAGCAGGCCAAAAAAGAGGTCGACGAGTTTATGGCAAGCCTCTGAGGGCCGCCACAGACATGAAAAAGGCGGTCCCTTGCGGGGCCGCCTTTTTCGTTCATCCCTTGGCGTAGCCAATGGCCTGTAGGGCTGTTTTTATTTCGTCCAGAATGGCGGGATCGTCGATCGTGGCGGGGAGTTTGAAATCCTCGCTATCGGCGATTTTGACCATGGTCGCCCGCAGGATTTTGCCTGAGCGTGTTTTTGGCAGGCGGTCCACCACCAGCGCCAGTTTGAAGGCTGCAACGGGGCCGATCTGGTCGCGGATGCGCTTGACACATTCTGCAGTGATCTCGGCGTGGGGGCGGTTCACGCCATTGGTAAGGCATACAAAGCCCATCGGCGCTTGACCCTTGAGCGGATCGCTGACGCCGATCACGGCACATTCGGCCACGTCGGGGTGACCTGCGAGGACTTCCTCCATCGCGCCTGTGCTGAGGCGGTGGCCCGCCACGTTGATCACATCATCGGTGCGCGCCATAATGTAGAGGTATCCATCCTCGTCGATCATGCCTGCATCGCCTGTCTCGTAAAACCCCGGGAAAGTGGTGAGATAGCTTTTGCGGAAGCGGTCTTCGGCGTTCCAGAGCGTTGGCAGCGTGCCAGGCGGCAGGGGGAGTTTCACGGCAATCGCGCCCAGCTCTCCTGCGGGCATGGGGTGGCCTGCCTCGTCGAGGATTTGCACATCATAGCCCGGCATCGGCACGGTGGGAGAGCCGATCTTGACGGGCAGTGCCTCAAGCCCTGCAGGGTTGCCCGCGATGGTGAAGCCCGTTTCGGTCTGCCACCAGTGGTCATATACTGGTTTGCCCAGCACATCCTGCGCCCAGATGATTGTATCTGGATCGGCGCGTTCGCCCGCGAGGTAGAGGGCGCGCAGGCAGGTTAGATCGTATTTCTTGACCTCGAGGCCTTTGGGGTCTTCGCGTTTTACGGCGCGGATGGCTGTTGGTGCGGTGAAGAAGCTGCGCACGTTATGTTCCGAGATCACGCGCCAGAAAGTGCCTGCATCGGGGGTGCCGACGGGTTTGCCCTCAAACACAACGGTCGTGTTGCCGTGGATCAAGGGGCCGTAAGCGATATAGCTATGCCCGACGACCCAGCCCACATCCGAGGCGGCCCAGAAAACATCGCCGGGATCGACGTTGTAGATGTTCTTCATCGTCCAGTTGAGTGCGACGAGGTGGCCCGCCGTATGGCGTACAACACCTTTGGGCGCGCCTGTCGTGCCAGAAGTATAGAGAATATAGGCGGGATGGTTGCCTGCGACGGGCACGCAATCGGCAGGTGAACCTGCGGCAATGGCTGCGTGCCATTCGATATCGCGGCCCTCGACCAGTTCACAGATCTCCTGTTCACGTTGTAGAATGATGCAGGCTTCCGGCTTGTGGGTCGCCATGTCGATCGCGCCGTCGAGCAGGGGTTTGTAATGCACGGTGCGGTTCGGCTCCAGCCCGCATGAGGCGGCGATGATCGCCTTGGGCGCGCAATCGTCGATGCGCACGGCCAGTTCGTTTGCAGCGAAACCGCCAAAGACGACCGAATGCACGGCGCCAATGCGCGCACAGGCCAGCATGGCTTCGATCGCTTCGGGCACCATGGGCATATAGATGATAACGCGGTCGCCCTTTGTGACGCCTTGCGCCACCAGCGCCCCAGCAAGGCCAGCAACGCGGGTTTGCAGCTGGGCAAACGTGATGGTGTCTTTGGTGCCTGTGATGGGGCTGTCATAGATGATGGCGGCCTGATCGGCGCGGCCGTTTTCCACGTGGCGGTCTACGGCGTTGTAGCAGCCGTTTACCTGCGCATCCGCGTACCATTCATACAGATCGCCGCCTTTGTCGAACAGCGCGCGCTGGGGCGGCGTGACCCAATCGATGGCCTGTGCCTGTTCCAGCCAGAACGCCTCTGGATCGTCCTTTGCGGCCTTGTATACCTGTGCATAACCCATGCGATATCCTCCCTGAATTTGCACAAGTGGTGGCGCAGGTGCGCCGTGGCGGCAAGAGTAATACGCAATTTCGGAAGCTTCGATGTAAAATAATTTACTGCCCTGCTTTGTGTAATTACAGACCGTGCGGGGTTGCTCCGCTGTTGCAAAGCTGGCACCTTTTGCAGATGAGCCTCTGCTAGGGCTTTGAAAGTAAATATTTCCTTGGGGGGAAACACGATGAAGATTTCTTTTGCCTTTGTAGCGGCAGCGGGTCTGTTGTTGGCGGGGTGTACGCAGACGGTATATCCTGACGGGGTTTTGGCCGGTGACGCGCTGACCGAGCGGTTGACCAACACCAAACTGGTGCTGCGCCCTGTGATGGATACCAAGCCCCGCAAGGGGCAGGCGACTCAGTTCATCGTAAAAATGCTGCCTTCGGGCGAATCGACGTGGGAAAGCAACGGACGCTACCCGCGTGAGTCGCTGAGCCATTGGGAAGTCCGCGGCAACCTGCTGTGTCTTGAGGACCCTAACCGCCGTTTCCGCGATGCACAGCGCAGAAAAGACGGGCGCAAAGCAATCAAGCGGCCCAAAAATGCGGGCTGCGGTGTGGTTGCGATCAAGGGCAATTTGATCACCATTCACGCGCCAAAAGGGTCATATTCACCCAGCCGTGCGCTGACAGGGCGTATCAGCCCGCTGTAAGAGCGACCCAACAGCCAGAGTTATTGAAACCGCGCCAGATTTGGCGCGGTTTTTGTATCTGTATTGCCTAGCCGTATTGCGCCACGGGCGTCCCTGCGATGGCTGCCATGTTCAGCAGCCCGCGCGCAGTGATCGAGGGGGAGACGACGTGGGCACGGTTGCCCATGCCCATCAGGATGGGACCAACCTCCAGCCCGCCGCCCTTCATTTTCAGAATATTGCGCACGCCTGATGCGGCATCGGCGTGGGCAAAGATCAGCACGTTAGCCGGCCCTTCCATGCGGTTGCCGGGGAACTGGCGGGCGCGCAATTCGGGATCAAGCGCCGTGTCGATGTTCATCTCGCCTTCATAGCAGAAATCATGGTTGCCTTCGTCGAGGATCCGGATCGCTTTGCGCAGGCGGCTCCCTGATCCTTCACCCTGATTGCCGAACTGCGATTGCGAACACATGGCGACATTCGGTGTCAGGCCAAAGCGGCGGACATGGCGCGCGGCACCGATTGCGATTTCGGCCAGTTCTTCGGGGTTCGGGTGCTGGTGGACTTGGGTATCGGCAATAAAGAGCGGCCCGTCCTCAAGGATCATCATGGAAAGCGAGCCGTGCGGCGCGAGGCCGTCGCGGCCCAGCACCTGACCGATGTAATTGAGATGCCAGCGGGTTTCGCCAAAAGTGCCGCAAATCAGGCTGTCGGCCTCTTCGCGGTGGACCATGACCGCGCCAATGGCAGTGGTGTTTGTCCGCATCACAGCGCGCGCAATATCGGGCGAGACGCCGCGCCGCGCCATAAGGCTGTGATATGTCTCCCAATAGTCGCGGTAGCGGGGATCGTTCTCGGGGTTCACCACATCCAGATCGCGCCCCAGCTTCAGCGTCAGACCTGCCCGTTCCATTCGCCGCTCGATCACTTCGGGGCGGCCAATGAGGATGGGCCGCTCGGAGGTTTCTTCCAGCATGGCTTGGGCGCAGCGCAGCACGCGCTCGTCCTCGCCTTCGGCAAAGACGATGCGGCGGGAGGTGGCGCGGGCGGCTTGGAACACGGGCCGCATGAGCAGCGCGGATTTGAAGACCGAGCTGTCGAGATTGGCTTTATAGGCCTCGATGTCGGCGATGGGGCGGGTTGCAACGCCTGTCTCCATGGCGGCCTTTGCCACGGCGGAAGAAACGATGCCTACAAGGCGCGGATCAAAGGGTTTGGGGATCAGATAATCCGCCCCGAAGGTCAGCTGTTCGCCACGGTACGCGGCGGCGGCCTCGGCGCTTGTGGTTTCGCGGGCAAGGGCGGCGATGCCTTCGATACAGGCGATCTTCATCTCGTCGTTGATGGTGGTCGCCCCTACATCCAACGCCCCGCGAAAGATGAAGGGGAAGCACAGCACGTTATTGACCTGATTGGGAAAATCCGAGCGGCCCGTGGCGATGATCGCGTCAGGAGCTACGGCGCGGGCGGCGTCTGGCATGATTTCCGGATTGGGATTTGCCAGTGCAAAGATGATCGGGCGCGGGGCCATTTTGGCGACCATATCGGCGGAAAGAACATTGGCACCCGACAGGCCGAGGAACAGATCGGCATCATGGATCACATCGTCCAGCGTCCGCAGATCGGAGCTTTGGGCGTATTCTGATTTGATCGGGTTCATATCGATTTCGCGGCCCTCATGGACCAGCCCGTGAATATCGCACAGCCAGACGTTCTCACGCTTGACCCCCAGCTTGAGCAGCATGTTGAGGCAGGCAATGCCCGCCGCACCGCCGCCTGTGCTGACGATTTTGATATCCTCGAATTTCTTGCCTGCCACATGCAGCGCGTTGGTGGCCGCAGCCCCCACAACAATGGCTGTGCCGTGCTGGTCGTCGTGGAAAACGGGGATGTTCATCCGCTCGTTGCAAATCCGCTCAACCGTGAAGCAATCGGGGGCTTTGATGTCTTCGAGATTGATGGCGCCGAATGAGGGCTCCAGCGCGCAGACGATATCGGCCAGTTTTTCGGGGTCGGACTGGTCTACCTCGATGTCGAAACAGTCTATACCTGCGAATTTCTTGAACAATACGGCCTTCCCCTCCATCACGGGTTTGGAGGCCAGCGCGCCGATGTTGCCAAGACCCAAAACGGCTGTGCCGTTTGTCACCACCGCCACCAGATTCGCACGGGACGTATACAGAGCGGCGGTAGAGGGATCTTTCTGGATTTCGATACAGGCCTCTGCCACGCCAGGGCTGTAGGCACGGGCCAGATCGCGGCCATTTGCCAAGGGCTTGGTTGCGCGGATCTCTAATTTGCCGGGTTTGGGAAGCGCGTGATAGTCTAGCGCGGCCTGACGTGTGTTGGCATTATCGGTCATTTTTAGCCTCCTGCGGATATTAGTTTAATATTAAACTATTGCTCTGGAAACGCTAGCGCAGATTTATGAAGGTGTGGTTGTCTTTGCGCTGCTGCTGGGAAAATTCATGCGGAAAACCCTTCGCATCTGTGCGCAGCTAAGGCTAGGGTAGAGAGCCAATCGGTGAGGAGACCAGCGTGACAGATTTGCGGCAAGCGGCCATGGCGGTGCGGGAAAACGCCCATGCGCCCTATTCGAATTTCAAGGTAGGGGCCGCGTTGCGCGGGGCGTCTGGCACGATCTATCGTGGCTGTAACGTCGAGAATGTAGCCTATCCCGAAGGCACTTGTGCCGAGGCGGGCGCAATCGCTGCGATGGTAGCCGCGGGTGAAACCGTGTTCACCGAAGCCTATGTGGTGGCGGGATCGCCGCTGCCTGTGACACCCTGCGGCGGCTGCCGACAAAAGCTGGCAGAGTTCGGGGCAGGCGATGTGGTTGTGACTATGGCCACCGTTGACGGGGTTGAGCGGTGCCTGAGCATCGCCGGGCTGTTGCCCGGTGCTTTTGACCCATCGTTTCTGGGGGGCTGAATGGACGCGCAAACAATACTGGCCAAACTGCGCCATGATGTGGCGCTTGATGCGCAGGAATTGACATGGATCGCGGGCGCGCTGGCAGATCAGAGCCTGAATGATGCGCAGGCAGGGGCCTTTGCCATGGGGGTCTGCCGCAACGGGCTGGATGAGGCGGGGCGCGTGGCGCTGACGCAGGCCATGTGCGCCTCGGGGCAAGTGCTGGCGTGGGATCTGGACAAGCCTGTGCTGGATAAACACTCCACCGGCGGGGTGGGCGATTGCACCAGTCTGGTGCTGGCCCCTGCGCTGGCGGCTTGCGGCGCTTATGTGCCGATGATTTCGGGGCGCGGATTGGGCCACACCGGTGGCACACTGGATAAACTGGAGGCTATCCCCGGCGTAGGGGTGATGCTGGACGAGGCGCGGCTGCGCGCGGTTGTGGGGCAGGTTGGCTGTGCCATAGTGGGCGCCACGGGCGATATCGCTCCGGCGGACAAGCGGCTTTATGCGGTGCGCGATGTCACCTCGACCGTGGACAGTCTGGATCTGATCACGGCCTCTATCCTCAGCAAGAAACTGGCGGCGGGGCTGGATCGACTGGTGCTGGATGTCAAAACGGGCTCTGGCGCGTTTATGAAAGACATCGGTGCTGCTCGGAAGTTGGCGCAGGCGCTGGTGGGCACGGCAAATGCCGCTGGATGCCCCACGCGTGCGATCATCACGGATATGAGCCAGCCTGTTGTGCCGAGCCTTGGCAATGCGCTGGAGGTGGCCGAGGTGATGGCGGTGCTGTGCGGTGGTGGCGCTGGCCCGATTGTTGACCTTTGCGCGGCGCTGGGCGGTGTGCTGTTGGCGGGCGCGGGGCTGGCGCGGGACGGCGATGCGGGCGCTGCACAGATCAGGCAGGCCATCGCCAGCGGTGCCGCCGCCGAGCGGTTCGGCGCGATGATTGCTGCACTGGGCGGTCCTGTACGTTTTGTCGAGGAATGGCAGCGGTTCCTGCCCGAAGCGACGGTGATGCGTGAAGTGACCGCACAAGAAGCAGGCGTTGTGCTGGGCATGGACGGTGCCGCCCTTGGCAGTGCTGTTGTCGCCTTGGGCGGTGGACGGCTGAACGTGGGCGACAGGATTGACCCAGCGGTGGGTCTGTCGGATGTGGTGCGTCTGGGGGCGCGGGTTGAAAAAGGCCAGCCGCTGGCGGTGGTACATGCCGCGCGGCCCATGCAGGCCGACCGTGCAGTTGCCGCCGTGCGCGCGGCGATCACGCTGGGCGAGGGGCCTGCGCGGTTGCCTGACCTGATATTGGAGCATGTAACCTGATGACTGCGCGGGCATTTTTGGTGGTGATGGATTCGGTGGGCATTGGCGGCGCGCCGGATGAGCATACATTTTTCAACGGGGATGTTCCTGATACGGGCGCCAACACACTCGGTCATATCGCGCTTGCCTGTGCCAAGGGTCTGGCTGAGGAAGGGCGCAGCGGGCCGCTGCGCGTGCCTACGCTGACCAGCCTCGGGATCGGGGCCGCGCTGGAAGATGCGAGCGGTCTGGAACTTGCTGATTTGGATGCGGATATTTATGGCACATGGGGCGCCGCAACAGAAATATCGCGGGGCAAGGATACCCCGTCAGGCCATTGGGAGTTAGCGGGACTGCCCGTGCCGTGGGAGTGGAAGTATTTCGAGCGGGTTGAGGACTCGTTCGATGCCGATCTGGTCGCCGCTGTGTGCAAGGCAGCTGGGACGGACGGTATCCTCGGGAACTGTCACGCGCCCGGCACCGCGATTATTGAGGAGTTGGGCGCAGAGCATATGCGCAGTGGCTGGCCCATCTGCTATACTTCGGCAGATAGTGTGTTTCAGATTGCCGCGCATGAAGAGACATTCGGGCGGGAGCGGTTGTTGCAATTGTGCGCGGATATCGCGCCCTTGCTGCATGCGCAGCGTGTGGGCCGTGTGATTGCGCGCCCTTTTGTGGGGGATGCGGCGCGCGGTTTTGAACGGACCGCCCACCGCCGCGACTATGCCATTATGCCGCCGCGCCCTGTGCTGAGCAACTGGGTGCAGGACGCGGGGCGTGCCACGTTTGCGGTGGGCAAGATTGGTGACATTTTCTCGATGCAGGGGTTTGACGAGGTGCGCAAAGGTACGGATGCGCAGCTGATGGGGCATCTTGGTGATCTGGTTCGTGACGCGCCCGACGGCAGCCTGACCTTCGCCAATTTTGTGGAGTTCGACAGCCTTTATGGGCATCGCCGCGATGTGTCGGGCTATGCCCGCGCGCTGGAATGGTTCGACGCCGAAATTGGTGTATTGCTGGGCGAGCTGCGTGAGGGTGATATCATGGTGCTGACCGCAGATCACGGAAATGACCCCACTTGGGTCGGCACCGACCACACGCGTGAGCGTGTGCCTGTGCTGGTATCAGGCGTAGGGGCGGGCAGCCTCGGGCATATCGGATTTGCGGATGTGGCGGCTTTTGTTGCGCGCCATCTCGGGGTAAGGGTGCCCGCAACACATCAAGGAGCAATAACATGAGCGAGCAACATCTGACTGTGGTGGATCACCCGCTGGTACAGCACAAGCTGACCATTATGCGTGACCGCGAAACGCCGACGGCCGTGTTCCGGCAGCTGCTGCGCGAGATCAGTCAGTTGCTGGCCTATGAGGTGACGCGCAATCTGGCGATGACCACCAAGCGGATCGAGACGCCCATGCAGGCAATGGATGCGCCAACGCTGGACGGCAAGAAGCTGGCCTTGATCAGTATCTTGCGTGCGGGCAATGGATTGCTGGATGGTGTTTTGGAATTGATCCCCTCGGCGCGGGTAGGGTTTGTCGGGCTCTACCGTGACGAAGAAACGCTGCAACCTGTGCAGTATTATTTCAAAGTGCCTGACGCCATGGAAGACCGCTTGGTGATTGCGGTAGATCCGATGCTGGCCACGGGCAACTCTTCTGTTGCGGCGATTGATTTGCTGAAGCAGTCGGGGGCGACGAATATCCGCTTTTTGTGTCTGCTGGCAGCGCCCGAAGGTATTGCGCGGATGAAAGAGGCGCATCCCGATGTGCCGATCGTCACGGCCTCGGTCGATGAAAAGCTGAACGAGGTCGGATATATCGTGCCGGGCCTTGGGGATGCGGGCGACAGGATGTTCGGCACCAAGTAACGCGCGGCAGGACGGATCGCGGCGACGATTCGGGGCAGAATAGGGCCAAGCGCCGCTCTGCCCCCAAGATGTTGCGGCTCGGCGTAGGTAATTACGCGAAATTCCTGCATAATGTGGCGAAACTGTGGCGATTGTTGCGACGACAGCTAGACTCCCCCGCGGGGCTTTGACATTCTGGCCTCTATATTCTGTGGGGGCATGAATGAAACTTACTAGACTTGTTGTAATCGCACTTATTTCCGGATCGCTGAGTGCGGGGGCCGCGATGGCCCAGACCCGTCCGGGCAGTGAGCCGGCGGAGTTTCCGCCATCGTCCTACAAGGGCAAACAATATGTAGACAGCAAGGGCTGTGTGTTCATCCGCGCGGGCATTGATGGCAACGTATCCTGGGTGCCACGTGTGACGCGCAAACGCTCGGGCGTTTGCGGGTTCAAGCCGACCTTTGCCGGCGCGGTGAGTGAGCCTACACCTGTCGAAACCGCCGCCTCTACGCAGATTACCATTCCTGCGCCGGTTGCAGCGGCTGCCACACCCAAGCCTGTATCGCGTCCCGCCCCCAAGCGTGTGGTACGTGCAGCACCAGCACCCAAGCCCAAGCCGAAAGTTGTGCGTCAGGTAGCAAAGCGTCCGCCGCCCATTGTTGAGAAAGTAGCTCAGCCTGCGCCGGTAATGCGCAAAACGGTCAAAGTTGCGCAAAGTGGCAATGCGGCCTGTTCCGGTGCTTCGGCGATCAGCAGCCGTTACTTGCAGCGTGGCAAATTGGCTGTGCGCTGTGGCCCGCAAACAGCGCCGATTGTTGGGGCGCGGATTTCCAGCGCGCCTGTTCCGCGTGCGGCGGCACCCGTCGTTGTGCGCCGCGAGGTTGCGGCAGCACCGCAGCAACCTGTGCGCGTATCCCAGCATCGCCGTATCGTGCCGCGTCATGTTGCCGTGAAGCGTGTGAATACCACGAATGTACATGTGCCGCGCGGGTACAAGAAGGTCTGGACGGATGGCCGCCTGAACCCCAAGCGCGCCGAGCAGACGCTGGCGGGCCACAAGGCGATGAACCTGATTTGGACATCGACCGTACCGCGCCGTCTGATCAATCAGGCGGATGGCAGCGATGTGACTGCCTCGGTGCCGCTGGTCTACCCCTATACGGATTATGCAGCGCAGCAGCGCAATCTCGGCGAAGTCACTATTGTCCAACGCAATGGTCAGACGCTCAAGCGGATCGTGCGGAACGTGACGGATGTGTTCAGCGCACCGCAGCGTCAGGCGCGTGTGGCCACTGTGCAGCGCCAGCCCACGTATTCGAGCCGGTCTGCCCCCAAAGCCGCCCCCAAGGCGACAGCGAAGCGTGCCCAGCCCAAAGCCGAAGTCGCAGGGCGTGGTTTTGTACAGGTTGGTGCCTTCACAGATACCGAGGCAGCGCACCGTCTGGCTAAAAAGGTGCAGCGTATGGGCATGCCAGTGCGTGTGGGCCGCTATACCCGCAACGGTCAGACAACGCGTCTGGTTATCGCTGGTCCCTTCGGCGGTCAGGGTGATGTGAGCCGCGCGGTCAATCGTTTGCGTGGCGCAGGCTACAACGCTTTCGCCCGCTGAACGCGGTCACAGAAAGACTATACTGGCCCGTCAGAGAGGATCTGGCGGGCCATTTCTTTTGCCCAAGTGGCATAGATGACAGGGCCGGGGTGAAAGCCGTCTTCTGCCATGTCGGTGACGTCCAGCATGTCGGGTAAAAGGACATAGCGGGTGTCCGGCTCATGTCCGAGCGCGGTGCGCAGGGCCATATCAAAGCGCACAGCGCGGCGGCCCAGCAACCATCGCAAGGGGTTGGGCAGCAGCGGGAAAGCCCCGAGGGGTGGCACTTGGGAGATATAGAGCCGTTGAGCGCCTTTGCGGTCACGCAAAACTGCGCGCAGGAGGCTGTGTGTGCGCAGCCATCGCGGCATGGGACCGCCACGGATGACGTCATTCACGCCAAGGATCACGATTGCGATGTCGGCGGCGGGCAGCGTCTCGGCTTGCAAGCGTGCCAGCGTTGTGGGGGTGGTGGCACCTGTGCTGGCAATCAGGTGCCAGTGGACTGTGTGATGGGATGACAGGGCGGCAGCGAGCTGCCCTGCAAGGGCTGCGTCTTGGGTGGGCGCCCCGACACCAGCGGCAGAGCTGTCGCCGACAATCAACACGCGGAGCGGTGGCCCTGACCCGCAGGTCGCGTTGCGCGGGCCTGTGGCCTCTGGCAAGCGCAGGGCCGCTTTGCGCACGCCAATGGCCTGGATCAATAGCAGGGGAGACAAGATCACGGTGGTGAGGGTATCGAGGATCACCCGCCGCAGACCCCTTGCAGGCGCAACCATGTGCTATCGGCCAGCAGCGGTTCGGTCTCGCGGTTTTGCATGGGGTCGCCCTCAATCAGGTCCAGCACGGATTCGCCCGTGATGTCGCGGGCGCGGGCGTAGGGTGTGGACCGCAGATCGGAGGCCTCGAACAAGGCCAGTAGATTGGCAGTATCGGGGATGCCAGAAGGCGCGGTCATGAGGTATTCGGCGTAGGCATCCAATGCGCCCCCCGATATTTCGCCTGTGGTGAGCAGACGGAAGTTCTCCCAAGGGCCTGTCACATCCAGCAGATCGGCCAGCGGATCACGCTCTACCTGCAAGGCCAGCTCGGCGAGGATGTAGCCAGCGGCGACATCGGGCTCTTCCCAGTCTTCGAACACAGAGCGGTCCAGCACGATCACGCCTCCGGGCAGGTGCAGGGCCGCACGGCCCAAGGCGGGGACGACCGCCAGCTTGGGTGTGTCAAGCCGCCCGCCCAAGCGCCGCAGGGCGCGCAGGCCTGCACTGTCGCTGCACAGCGGGCCTGTGACGCGCTGCATCCGCTCGATCAGGGCGACGCCGATTGCTTCGCGTTTGACCTGTGGCACGACACGCAAGGTGTTGTCGCGCATGGCACCCGGCAGCCAGAACACCACCAATGCCGCCACAGCAGCAACAGACAGGCCTGCCCCCAGCCAGCGCAGACGGCCCGGGCGCGGGCGGCTTTTTGCGATGGCGCGGCGCAGGGTCTCGATGGCGTCGATCATCTCGTTCTCATGCTCGGGCAGCTCAAGCGTTTCGCCAGGATCACCATCGGGATGGAAGATTGCGGTGGTGGTTTTATCCTCTCGGCGCGCGACCGCAGCGAGAGACCAATGAGTGATCGCCTGATCGTTCATGTCTGCGATCATCAGCGTGGCATTCCCGATAGAAACAATCACTTCGCGCCGCTGCCCGTCAGGCGTTGCGCGCCACAGGCCTGTAGCCTCTAGCCTGTCATATTTGGTCAGCGCAGTCATTCGGGGTGTATGCTCGGGGTTGTTTCAGACGCTACATTAGCATTTGGTTGGGGCAGGGCAATGGGACGAAAGGATGGTTATGAAGATCAGGTTAGCGACAAACGACGATGCAGCGGCGATTGCGCAGATGTGGCACTTGGGCTGGCATCAGGGCCATGCGGCTGTAGTGGACGCGGAACTGGTGCGATTGCGCACACCGCAAGAGTTTGCGACCCGCACGCTGGCGCATCTGGCCCAGTGCCATGTGGCCGAGAGTGATGGCGTATTGGCAGGTTTCTTTATGCTGGAGGGGGACGAGCTTTATCAGTTTTATGTGGGTGCGGATCATCAGGGCAGCGGCGCGGCCACCAAGCTGATGGCAGCAGCCGAGGCTGAACTGGTGGGGCGTCGCGCATGGCTTGCGTGTGCTGTAGGCAACGAGCGTGCCGCAGCCTTTTACCGCAAGGCAGGCTGGCAGCATGTGCGCACAGGCCCCTACGAGGTCGAGACATCAGGTGGCCCACGCCAAGTGCAGGAATGGCGGTTCGAAAAGCAGCTATAGACCTGATGCTGAGCAGGTTTTTTGGCAATATCGGCAAAAATTTCGTCGCCCGTCTCAGAGGGTAGCGGCGAGTTTGCGCAGCTCGAACTTCTGGATTTTGCCGGTAGAGGTTTTTGGCAGTTCCTGAAACACCACCTTTTTGGGTGCTTTGAACCCTGCCAGCGTTTCGCGGGTAAAGGCGATAAGCGTTGCCTCGTCCACCTGCGCACCTTCTTTCAGCTCGATAAACGCGCAAGGCACCTCTCCCCATTTCTCGTCGGGTTTGGCGACCACAGCGGCCAGCATCACGGCGTCGTGGCCCATTAGCGTGCTTTCCACCTCAACGGACGAGATGTTCTCGCCGCCCGAGATGATGATGTCTTTGGCGCGATCCGCGATCTGGATATAGCCGTCGGGGTGCTGGATCGCCAGATCGCCCGAATGGAAGTACCCGCCCGCAAAGGCTTCTTGTGTGGCTTGCGGATTTTTCAGATAGCCTTTCATAACCGAGTTGCCGCGGATCATGATTTCGCCCTGTGAGGCGGCATCGCGGGGCACCTCGGCCATGCCGGTGTCCATGACGGTGATGTGCTCCATCTGGGGAAAGGCCACGCCCTGTCGGGATTTCACAGCGGCAAGTGCGGGTTTGTCGAGGCTTGCCCAGTCTTCCTCGCGCCAGATGCATTCAGTCACGTGGCCGTAGGTTTCGGTCAGGCCGTATACGTGGGTGACGTTGAAACCCAACGCTTCGATCTTGCCCAGCGTTGCGGGTGCGGGGGGCGCGCCTGCGGTGAAAATCTCGACTGCGTGGTCAAAGCTGCGCCGCTCGCCCTCGGGCGCGTTGACCAGCATGTTCAGCACGATGGGTGCGCCGCCGAAATGTGTCACACGCTCATCCGCGATGGCGTTGAAGATTGCGCTGGCGGTGATGTCGCGGCAGCAGACAAGGGTGCCGCCGATCAGAGGCATCATCCAAGTGTGGTTCCAGCCGTTGCAGTGAAACAGCGGCACGATCTGCATGAACACCGGATGCAGCACCATGCGCCAGCTGATCACGGTGCCCATTGTCATCAGATACGCCCCACGGTGGTGATACACCACGCCCTTGGGCCGCCCCGTGGTTCCCGAAGTGTAGTTGAGTGCGAGGCTCTCCCACTCATCCTCGGGCATCACCCAGTCAAAACCCGCATCGCCGCCTGCGATCATATCTTCGTAGCAGGGATGGCGGCCTGTGGCGGGAAAGCCTGCGGGAGCATCGGGAACTTCGATGATTTTCGGGGCAGGGCCATCCATGCGGCCAATCGCGGCCTCGGCCAGATCAACAAACTGGGTGTCTGCCAGCACAACAGACGCGCCGCCGTGATCAAAGATATAGGCGACAGTATCTACATCAAGGCGGGTGTTGATCGTGTTGAGAACCGCCCCGCAGGCCGGCACGCCAAAATGTGCCTCCGCTTGCGCGGGAGTGTTGGGCAGCAGAGTGGCGACCACATCGCCCGTGCCAACCCCCATGTTCGACAGGGCCGAGGCCAGCTGCGTGCAGCGCGCGTGATATTGCGCATATGTAACGTGGTGATCGCCATAGACGACGGCCTCGCGCTGGGCAAATACATCGGCCGCGCGGCGCAGGTGCGAGAGCGGGCTGAGGGCCACATAGTTGGCTGCGCATTTCTCCAGCCCTGTTTCGTCTTTCATCCAGCCCATCTTCAGCCCTCCCGACAAGAATATTGCGATTGCGTCAAAGCACGATATGCAGGGGGAAGAAATTTGCAATCGCCAAGTTGGCGGAGCGTGGGGAACAGACGGATGAGTGATACAGCCTTGCGGCCCGGTGCGGCGGCTCTTTCCATTCTGGTAGGGATGTTTGCGCTGGGTATTACTGACAATTTTGTCCCCTACATCAGCGAGACAGGATCGCTGTGGCAGTTTCATATGGTCCGTGGTGCGCTGGCCGTTGTCTTGTTGGTGCTGGTCGCTGCGATGGGTATCGGTGTGATCCGTCCCGTCAGCCTGCGCGCCGTGTTGGGGCGCAGCCTGTTTCCGGCCAGTGCGATGTTGATCTACTTTGGCTGTCTGTCGGTGCTGCCCATCGGCGTGGTGGTGGCGGGGCTGTTTACGGCCCCGTTGTTTGTGCTGCTGATCTCTGTCGTGTTTCAGGGTGCCAAGGTCGGGCCAGTGCGCCTTGGTGCGGTGCTGCTGGGGTTTATCGGGGCGCTGATGGTGATCCAGCCTGATCCGCGGAGCCTTGATCCTGTAGCGTTCCCGCCGATTGTGGCGGGGATGCTCTATGCCGTTGGTGCGGTCGTAACCCGTATATGGTGCGCGCAAGAAAGCACGATTGCCTTGTCGGCGGGGTTTTTCGGAATGCTGACACTGTTCGGGGCGATTGGTCTGCTGGTGCTACCATCGGGAGGGCCAGAAGGGTTTGAGGGATTTGTGCAGCGTGGCTGGGTGCCGCTGACGGGCTCGATGTGGTTCTGGATCGCGGTGCAGGCGGTGGGCAGCATTATCGGAATCGGCCTCATCTTTCGCGGCTATCTGCTGGGCGAGGCGGGATATGTCGCTGTGTTTGAATACTCGCTGCTGGTTTTTGCGAGCTTTTGGGCATGGATCCTTTGGGATCAGGCGGTGGGGCCACTGGCAATGGCTGGCATGGTGCTGATTGCGGGCGCGGGAGCGGTGATTACCCTGCGCAGCGATGACGCAATATCTGTGCGGGCTGTAAAGGTGCCAGAGGAATGATCCTGTCACGCGGGCGGCGATACCTCTTTATCCATGCGCCCAAGACGGGCGGCACATCGCTGTCGCTGGCGCTGGAGGCGCGGGCGATGAAGGATGACATCATGCTGGGTGACACGCCCAAAGCAAGGCAACGGCGCAAGCGGCTGGAGGGAGTGAAGGCCGCAGGCAGGCTGTGGAAGCACGCAACGCTGGCCGATTTGAATGGCTTGGTCACCCTCGGGGAGTTGGACGATCTGTTTATCTTTACCCTCGTGCGCAATCCGTGGGACCGGATGGTCAGTTATTATCACTGGCTGCAGGAGCAGTCGTTTCAGCACCCTGCCGTGGACTTGGCCAAGGCGGTGCCGTTTGACCGCTTTGTGGCCGCGCCCCTCATCCACGAGAGTTTTGCCGCATCGCCTGCCGCATCCTACGTAACCGATGCGCAGGGGCGCGCGCGGGCCAGCCTTTATATCAGGTTGGAGCATCTGGCGCAGGATATTGAACCGCTTGAGGCGCATTTGGGCTTTGCGCTGGATATCCCGCATGTGAATCGCAGCGCGCGGATGCGGGATTATCGTTCTGCCTATTCGGATGCGACCCGTGCACTGGTGGCGCAGATGTGTGCCAAAGATATCGCGCAATTCGGATATCGTTTTGAGCCTTAGGCGCGGGCGCCGCTGTTAACCCTGCAAGAAGAATCACATTGACCCGCCTGTCTGGAGGAAAGTTGGCCTGTTTTTCCTAAATCGGCCTGTGAGTGGTGTGTATTGTCCACGCTCTCAAGCAAATCTTTAGGTTTTTGGGAGAATTGTGGGGGTGCTGGGCGACAATGCCCCAAATCTGCCCTGATCATGGCGTTTGGTTGCCCTGAGAATCATAGCAATTGGGTTCATCAAAACAACGCATCACAAAGAGGGTGCAACACTTAGGGGAATGGAAATTATGTTCGGAATGGGTTTCAAAGCGACACAGCCAAACCGCCGCACTGTGGAGATGACAGGCGCTTATGACGGGGGCATGGCCACGCAAAGCCACGGATTGATGGCAGGCACGCGGGTTGCCAGCAATCTGGGATGGCGCGCAATTGATGCGCTGGCCGTGGGCGACAAGGTGCTGACGTTTGATCACGGTATGCAGGTTATCACCGAAATCCGCCGCGCCCATGTCTGGCTGGATGCGCCGGAAACAGCCGAAGCGATGTGGCCTGTTGTGATCCCTGTTGGTGCGCTGGGCAACCGCGAAGAGTTGGTTCTGCTGCCCGATCAGGGTGTGATGGTCGAGAGCGATGCAGCGCAGGATATGCACGGTGATCCTTTTGCCATTTTGACCGCCAACAGCCTTGTTGGTCTGCGCGGTATCCGTCGCCGCCAGCCTATGCAGCGGGTTGAACTGATCGCGGTCTATTTCGCCCATGACGAAGTGATCTATGCCGAAGGTGGCGCGTTGATCCATTGCCCTGCAGATATGTCCACACTGGACAAGTTTCTTGAGGCGGGTGCGCAAACCTATCAGGTTCTCAGCGGTGAAGTTGCAGAAGAGCTGGCCGATATGATCTATCTGGAAGATGAAATTATGATGCCGCAGGAGCATGCGCAGGCGCAGTATGCGGCGATGTAATATGCACCGCTAAAAGTTGTTTTGATACCATCCCCATGGTTGAAACAAGGGTCGCTTTGGCGGCCCTTTTTTCGTGTGGTTGCCATTTTTCGGGCTGCAGCCCGCATGGGAGCAGAGGGGCAGGCAAGCTGACCCATTGCACCGTTCGAACCCGCTAATTCACCTCGAATACCCGTAAAACCGGGCCTGTGCGAAACAGTCTGTTTCAGCTGCCTTGCCGCATTTGGGACATGATCACCATCTAGGCCAACGCCAGCTATGGCCTTGCCATGGTGTGTTATTTGTAAAGATTGATGGAACCACAGTATGCCAGCAGACGGGCACGAAAGCGCGCACGATCACGACCGTAGCCATGGGACAGGTATGGCAGACCAGCCTGCTGCGCTGGCTGGAAACATTGAGATCCATGCAGGCGACACTGCGCAGTCTGCCTATAGCGAAATGCACAACGATTTGCCTGTCTGGTCACTGACACAGATGGTTAATGACATCGACAAGCTGTCCAACTGGACCGTCGATACCGTCACGTTCGCCTTTCCGGTTGATGAATCCAGTGATTACATCGGCAACTCGCGTGAGGGGACGCTGGCGGGCTTCACTGCCGCGCAGGCAGCTGCGGGCCGCGAGGTGATGGACCTGTTTCAGGATCTGATCAACGTGGAGTTTGTTGATCTGGGCGCCAATGCCGATCCCGCGGATGATGTGGATGCGGAAATACGGTTTTACAATTCTACCTTGTCAGGCACTGCGGGGGGCGCGCCAGCAGGCAGCGGCACCGCCGGAGACATCTGGGTGTACAACTATGAACCTGCAAAGGCCGAAGGCTATAACCTCACGCCGGGGGGCTATCACTATCATATTTTGCTGCACGAGATGGGCCATGTGATGGGCCTGTCCCATACCTCGTTCAAATCGGGCGATAGCTATGCCGAGCGGGCGAACTACCTGCAAAACAATGCCGCTTACAGCATGATGAGCTATCTGACCGCAGGGTCGGGCGGCTTGGATTGGGATACCGGATATTCGTCGACGCCGATGCTGGTGGATGTGGCAGCCCTGCAATCGGTTTACGGCGCGAACATGGGCACGCGGACAGGTGATACTGTCTATGGGTTTAACGCCACCGCTGACCGTAATGCGTTTGATTTTGACGCGCTTTTGGCGGAACACGGCAAGATTGGTGCTGTGACGATCTGGGATGCGGGCGGGACCGATACGCTGGATATGTCCAAGTTTGCACAGAACGGATATATCAGTTTGGTCGACGGCACCCATTCCAGCGTGGGGGGGCATGACCTTAACCTTGCCATCGCCAAAGGCGCGGTGATCGAGAATGCTATTGCAGGCAGCGGGGATGACCGTCTGCTGGGCAATGCGGCGGCTAATGTGCTGACGGGTGGCATGGGCGCAGATACGCTCTTGGGTGCGGCAGGCGACGATTTTCTGACCGGAGATATGAGCACGGCAGACGCGCGTGATTTTACCGTTACGGCTGCGGTGTTGCATGGCGCGCAGGGTTTGGACTTCACGTTTGACGGCGCGGGCTCGACCGCGCTGACCATAGAGATGCTGATCGCTTTTGACGCTGATGTGGCGGGCGGGCAGTGGTTTGCGGATATGCCTGGCGATTGGACTATTGTGTATGACCGCGGCAACGGGGGCCTGTGGTACCGTGCCAACGGCACTTGGGCCAAGGTTGATATCCGTCCCTCGGATGTTGATGACGAGGGGCTTCACCGCTTGTCCATCGCCTATGATGGCGCGGGTGGGAAGGTGGCCTTTTATCTGGACGGGATCCTGAGATCTGAGTTCAAAGGAGAGATCGTGCCGCAACTGGTACTGGACACTGCCGAGAGTTTTGGCGTGGACCATGATGGTATGATCGCCGATGTGCGCATTTTTGATGGGCTGCGCAGTGCCGATGACATCTATGAAAACCATCTCAACAGCATTGCCGCCGATACCGAAGGTTTGCTGTCATATGTGGTGTTTGACGATGATAAGGCACGCGATCTGGTAGGTGACGGTGATGTGACATTGCACGCCGATGCGACTTTCCTCACTTCTGAAACGATCACGCGTGACGATACGCTGATCGGGGGGGCGGGGAGAGATACGCTCGTTGGGGGTGAAGGTGCGGACCATATAAATGGCGGTCCGGGCACTGATCTGGCCGATTACCGCAGCTCTGCCGCCGCTATTGAGATCGACCTCGCCAAGGGTGTGGGTCTTGGGGGGGATGCCGAAGGTGATATGCTTAAAAACATTGAATGGGTCATCGGATCAGGCGGTGCGGATGTTTTGGGCGGAAGTGCAAAGAAAGACACCCTCAGCGGTGCAAGCGGTGATGATACCCTATCTGGTCAAGGCGGGAATGACCGTCTTTTCGGGGGCAACGGGCATGACCATCTTGAAGGGGGCGCTGGCGATGATCGTCTTACTGGCGGGGGTGGGCGTGATCACTTTGTCTTCTTCAATGAGGGCGGGACCGATATGGTGACCGACTTTGACCTCAAAAAGGACACGCTGACCTTTGCTGATGCAGATGACTTTGATGCGCTTGCGATCTCGTCGCATAATCTGGGCGCATTCGTGCAAGCGGGGAGTGTTGCGGCAATTATCATGGGGGTTGATGCGGCAGACCTGACAGACACGCACTTTGATTACACCGTGTTTGACGTGGCTTGAGGTTGCTCTGTTTCGAATAATAAAAAGGGCGCCGCTGTGGCGCCCTTTTTTGTTTCAATATAGCGGTTTAGGCCGCAACGCTGTCCTTGGGTCCAAAGCGGCCATAGAAGGTCTGGTTTTTGGCGGCCATTTCGCGCAGCAGGGCAGGTGGTTCGAAACGCTCCCCGTATTTCGCGGCCAGTTCTTCGCAACGCTCCACTGCGTAGGGCGTGCCGATCATATCGAGCCATGACAGCGGGCCACCGGACCAAGGTGCAAAGCCCCAGCCGAGGATCGCGCCCACATCGCCTTCGCGGATATCCATGAGCACGCCTTCTTCAAGCGCACGGACGGCCTCAAGGACCTGAACGAACATCAGGCGGTCTTGGACGTCTTGCAAGGTAGGCTGCTCTTCGGCCAGCGGGTATTTGTCCTGCATGCCTTTCCAATACCCAAGGCGCTTGCCCTTTTCGTCATAGTCGAAATAGCCTGCTTTGGTCTTGCGGCCCAAGCGGCCTTTCTCTTCGAGCCAGACGATCAGATCATCGGCCTCGGAGGCAGGATAGGCGTTGCCCATTGCGGCCTTGGTGGCGCGCATGATTTTGGTGGCAAGGTCCACGGATGTCTCGTCGCCCAACTGCACCGGCCCCACGGGGAAGCCCAGCATTTGTGCCGCTTGGTCGATGTACCACGGGGCCACGCCTTCGGTAATCATGCGGTTTGCCTCGCCACCGTAAGGGATGATGCAGCGGTTGGCGTAGAAGAAGCGCGCATCGTTGACCACGATCGGCGTCTTGCGGATCTGGCGCACATAATCGAGTGCCTTTGCCACCGCGCGGTCACCTGTGTTGGCTCCTTTGATGATTTCCACCAGCAACATACGCTCCACGGGAGAGAAGAAGTGGATGCCGATGAATTGCTCTTGGCGGCTGGACGCTTTGGCCAGATCGGTGATCGGCAGGGTGGAGGTGTTGGAGGCGTAGATGCAATCCTCGGGGATGACTGCCTCAACCTTTTTGGTCATCTCGGCCTTCACGGCGGGGTCCTCGAACACGGCCTCGATGATCAGATCACAGCCTTTGAGCGCATCAAGGTCAGGCGTGGCGGTGATGAGTGACAGCAGCGCCTCTTTCTTCTCTACCGTGCCTTTTTTGCGGGCGATGCCTTTGTCCATATAAGCTTCGGAATAGGCTTTGCCTTTGTCGGCTGCGGCTTGATCGCGGTCGATCAGCACAACCTCGATGCCAGCCTGCGCAGAAACAAGCGCAATGCCCGCGCCCATCATGCCAGCACCTAGCACGCCCAGCTTTTTGACGCGCTGGTCGGGGATGCCTTCGGGCCGGACGGCGCCTTTTTCCAATGCTTCCTTGTTCAAAAAGAGCGAGCGGATCATGGCGGAGGAGGAGGGGTTCATCAAAACGGAAGTGAACCAGCGTGCCTCGATCTTGAGGGCTGTGTCGAAGGGCACCAGCGCGCCTTCGTATACGGCCGAGAGCAGTGCCTTGGCGGCAGGGTAGACGCCTTTGGTCTTGCCATGCACCATGGCCGAGGCACCAACAAAGGTCATAAAACCAGCAGGATGATAGGGCGCACCGCCAGGCATTTTGTACCCTTTTGCGTCCCATGGCTTTAAGATGTCGGCATCTTTCGCGGCCAGAACCCAAGCGCGGGCATCTGCCATTGGATCATCGCTAACCTCATGGATGATGCCAGCCTTTTGCGCCGCGGCAGGTGCCAGCATTTTGCCTTCCAGCAGCAGTGGAGAGGCGGCCATTGCGCCCAGCATACGGACCAGACGTGTGGTGCCACCTGCACCCGGAAAAATACCGACCTGAATTTCGGGTAGGCCGATGCGCGCCTTGGGGTTATTCGCCACAAAGATGCGGTGCGTGGCCAGCGGCAGCTCCAGCCCGATGCCAGCAGCCGTGCCGGGCAGGACGGAGGCAATCGGCTTGCCGCCCTTGTTGGTCTTGGGGTCCATCCCCGCACGCTCGATCTTGCGCAGCAGGGCGTGCATGCGCATCGTACCCTCAAACAGGCCCTTGGCGGGATCGTCGCCAGCGTCGGATTTCATTTTTGCCAGCAGGTTGAGATCCATGCCGCCCGCAAATGAGCCTGCCTTGCCGGATGTGATGATAATGCCTTTTACAGCATCGTCAGCCAGCGCTTCGTCCGTCAGACGGTCCAGATCTTCGAGCCCTTCAACGGACATCACGTTCATGGATTTATCGTCTACGTCCCATGTGATGGTGGCGATGCCGTCGGCATCTGTGATCATTGTAAAATCGGTCATGTGGTGTTCCTGACTTATGTCTGTTTGGCAGGCGCGTTGGCATTGAGCGCGTTCAGCGCGGCGCCTACGGCCATATTTTTATCGAGGGCGTATTGGCTGGAAGTGATTTTCCATTCGCCGTCAATCAGTTCGATTGTCGAAAATGTTGGATACGGGTCAGTGATCCGCTGCGCTGCGCACATCAAATGGGTTACATGCGTTGAACCTATTTGTGTTTCACTGCGGTATTCACTGGATTCGCAGACGCGCACCAGATCCGTCACACCCTTGAGTCTGAAATCGCAGATTGTCCGGTCAAATAGCTCTCTGAACGCCTCCGGAGTATCTATCGAAGCCTTGTGATCTGATGTCGCGATGAAATAGGGGAGCTGAAAACACGCAGCAAACTTGTCAAAATCATCGGAGAGCAAAGCATCACCGGTGATTTTGAGCAACCGTTCGCAGATACCGCTCACTTCGTTTTCAGCGCCCCCATGCATAGCATTAAACCCGTTCGATGATTGTTGCGGCTCCCATACCGGATGCGATGCAAAGCGTGGCTAGGCCGACCTCTTTGTCCGCGCGCTCAAGCTCGTCCAACAGGGTGCCGATGATCATCGCACCTGTGGCACCCAGCGGGTGACCCATCGCGATAGAGCCGCCGTTTACGTTGACCTTGTCATGATCCACATCAAACGCCTGCATGAAACGCATAACGACCGAGGCGAAGGCTTCGTTCACTTCGAACAGGTCAATGTCGTCGATGGTCATGCCATTGTCCGCGAGGATTTTCTCGGTCACTGGCACGGGGCCTGTCAGCATGATCGTAGGATCGGTGCCGATCTTTGCGGTAGCTCGGATGCGTGCACGCGGCTTGAGGCCGTATTTCTCGCCGAATTCCTTGTTGCCAATCAGCACAGCTGCGGCACCGTCCACGATACCGCTGGAGTTGCCCGCGTGGTGGATGTGATTGATCTTTTCCAGATGCGGGTATTTCAGCAAAGCAATGTTATCAAAGCCCGGCATCACTTCGCCCATTTGCTGAAACGCAGGGTTCAGGCTGCCGAGGGACTGCATGTCGGTCTGAGGGCGCATGTATTCGTCATGGCTGAGGATCTCTAGGCCGTTTTGGTCGCGGATGGTGATGACGGAATTGGCAAACCGCCCTTCGTCCCACGCCTTTTTCGCGCGCTGCTGGCTGGCGATGGCAAGCTGGTCAGCGTCTGTGCGGCTAAAGCCGTATTCGGTCGCGATGATATCTGCGGAAATGCCTTGGGGTACGAAATACTGGTCAATCGCGATCGAGGGATCGGCGGCAATCGCAGCGCCGTCACTGCCCATGGCCACACGGCCCATCATCTCCACGCCGCCTGCGATATAGGCCATGCCTGCGCCGCCCTTAACCTGGTTTGCGGCCAGATTAACTGCTTCCATGCCCGAGGCACAGAAACGGTTGATAGCAAGGCCTGGAATACGCTCGTCGAGGTCCGAGGCCAGCACGGCAGAGCGGGCAAGACAGCCGCCTTGCTCCATCACTTGGGTCACATTGCCCCAAATCACATCCTCCACGGCATGGCCTTCGAGGTTGTTGCGTTCTTTCACAGCGTTCAATGTCAAGGCGGACAGGCGCAGCGATGTCAGTTCGTGCAGGGCGCCATCTTTTCGGCCTTTGCCACGCGGAGTGCGCAGGGCGTCGTAGATATATGCTTCGGTCATGGGGGATGTCCTTTTGTTATTCTTAGGTCAGAGACTGCAGCAATCTGGGCTACAATCAGGTGAGCAATCTGGCGATGTGTCCGCGCTGCTGCTTTTGCCGCGAGGGCAGGAGCAGATGCCGCAATAGTCGCAATAATCGTACCAGCGGGACTTCTTTTTGTGGTTTGACTTGTCCTCGTCTTTGGTGTGGTCGTGAAGCGCTAGGGCTGCTTTCCTGCAATCTTCAAAGCGCTTTAGGATGAGTGGAATGGCCTTGAACGTGCCCAGATCGGAAATCGCGTATTTTGCAAAGCCCGAGCACCCCGTACCGCCATGCGCCAACCTGTAGGCGCAGCCATACCCTTTGCGCGGTGAGAGATACCGCTGATAGGCACCGATGGCCAATAGAGCAGGAGCGCGCAACATACCTCATGCGCGATCTGCAGGAGAGCCAGGCATGAGGTCATACGGTGCCTTCCAGCCCGGTGTTTCAGACAGGCGGGTGAGCCATGCATCGATGTTGGCATATGCGCCGCGGTCAAAGCCGAAAGGCTCAGGATAGTACAAATAGCCACAGCAGCTCAGATCGGCATTGGTGATGCCGTCGCCGACGATCCAGTCGCGCCCCTCAAGGTGAGTGTTGAGCAAATCATATGCCGCTGCGAGACGACCTTGGTTGAATGCAATGACTTCTTTGGGTTGTTTGTCCGCTGGCAGGAAATTCATCAAGAACCGCGTCATGCCGGCCATGGAGCTAAGCTTATGGTTGTCCCAAAGCACCCAGCGCATGATCTCGCGCCGCTCTGTCGCGTCTTTGCCGCCGAACTTGCCGGATTGCTCGGAAATATAGTCCTGAATGACACCTGATTGTGTAAGCGTTACATCGCCGTCTACCATTACAGGTACTTCACCCAGCGAGTTTATGGTGCTGCGGTATTCTGGCGTGCGCGTCTCACCTCCAAAAAAGTCGACCTTTACAGGTTCCCACGCCAGACCTGAAAGCTCCAGCGCCAGTGCAGCCTTATACGCGTTTCCGCTTTCGCCGAAGCAGTAGAGTTTGATTGTCATGGTCGGGTTCCTGTTGCTGATGTCGAAAGCGGGCAAGCCCGCGTGAGTTTATAGGAAAAATAAAGAAGCGGGGGCCGTGTGCGACGTCGAGAAGGGGCGCTGTCAGTAAGGGCTTCTTTATTTTTCCCTTAAACTCAATCCCGTCCTGTGAGCGCGCGCCGCTCGTTACAGATTGCGTGCAATCAGCTCCTTCATGATCTCGTTTGTGCCGCCGTATATCCGCTGCACACGTGCGTCTGCCCACATCTCTCCGATGGCGTATTCTTGCATGAACCCATAGCCGCCGTGCAGTTGCAGGCATTCATCCAGAACCTTGCCTTGGGTGTCGGTGAGCCAGTATTTCGCCATGGCTGCACGGTCTACGGTCAGCTCACCGCGCAGATGTTCAGCGATGCATTGGTCGAGGAAAGCGCGGGCGACGGTGGTTTTGGTTTTGCATTCGGCCAGTTTGAAGCGGGTGTTCTGAAACTGTGTCAGCGGGCCGCCAAAGGCTTCGCGCTCTTGGCAGTATTCTATTGTACGGGCAAGCGCGCCTTCCATGGCCCCAACCGCTTCGCAGCCGATGATCAGGCGTTCCTGAGGCAGCTGCTGCATCATTTGGTAGAACCCTTTGCCCTCTTCCCCGCCAAGGATGTTTTCGGGCGGGATTTCGACGTTGTCGAAGAAGAGTTCGGAGGTATCAGAGGCGTGTTTGCCAATTTTCTCGAGGTTCCGGCCGCGCTGGAAGCCCGCAGCGCCGTCGGTTTCGACCACAACGAGGCTCACACCCTTGGAGCCTTCGGCAGGGTTGGTTTTGGCCGCGACGATGATCAGGTTGGCGTGCTGACCATTGGTGATAAAGGTCTTTTGGCCCGACAAGCGGTAGGCATTACCGTCTTTGATGGCTTTGGTCTTGATGCGTTGCAGGTCCGATCCGGTTGAGGGTTCGGTCATCGCCAGTGCGCCGACTAACTCTCCCGTCATCATCTTGGGCAGCCAGCGTTTCTTCTGCTCTTCAGAGCCGTAGTTCAGCACGTAATGTGCCACAATGCCGGAATGTATGCTGTGGCCCCAACTCGCCAGATTGGCGCGGGCTGCTTCGATCAGGATCGCGGCTTCGTGGCCAAAATCACCACCCGCGCCGCCGTATTCTTCTGGCACCGATGGACAGAGCAGGCCCAGTTCGCCCGCTTGATACCATGCGTCGCGGTCCATCTCGGACTGCTTGCGCCATTTCTCGAATTTCGGCGCCCATTCGGTATTGATGAAGCTGGCTGTCATCTCGGCCAGCATCTTGTGCTCGTCGGTCATCCATGTGGACGTTGCGGGGGCGAAATCTTTCATCTGCTTATCCGATCACTTTCGTTGTGCCTTTGGGAAAGCTGACACCTTTGAAATCGGGGTATACCTCGCGCATCAGGTCGATTTGCTGGGCATCGTCGATACGGATCAGATACCACTTACCGCCGTCTTCCAGCGTGAGCGTGCTGTTGTTTGACTGCAGCTTGGTGCCGTTCGGGGTTTGTACAACTGTCTGCGTGGGGATCAAACCGTAGGGGCGGCCCGAGGGGGTGGTCAGAAATTTTGCCTGATCAAGCGCCATGCCAAAGGAGACAACCTTGATCTTGGCAGTGGCTTCGCGGGTCAGCTTGGCCATTTCGCGGCGCAATACACGCTCGGACACACCGCCACGGGCTGCAATCGCGGTGATCATGCGCGGGGGGACGACATTGATAATCTCGGTGGTGTTGCCGCGCACAAATGCACGCTCGAAACTGGCGATGCGCTGCGCGATATCGGCGCGGTCTTGGGACGGCAGATTGTAGGGCGCGGCGCATGCGGCCACAAAAAGAGTGGCAGCGATAAGCAGGGTACGGATCATTTTGGTATCTCCTCTGTCACGTTCGGCGCCTTTTCAGCGCTCTGGTTGTGGGGGGCGGTTATCTTTTGCGATTCTCCAAATCGGAGTTGAACAGCCGCAGGCGGGCGGTCAGGTTTTCTTCGTTCATGACGGATGAAAAGTTCTCGAACAAAAACGACAGGGCTTCGCCTTCGTCCAGCCCTGCATCGGCGCTGAATTTCTTGAGGCGGCGATAACCGTCTTCCGTCATGGCGACGGGAAAGCGGCGGGTAAGGCGAAATCGTTTTGGCACAGGTCTCTCCAGATAGGGCAGGCGGAGGGATGTGCCCCCGCCTGCACCAGTTTAGAAGTTTGCCGCGTCCAGCGCCATCACCGTGTCTGCACCGGATTGAATGCGTGTCAGGTGCAGGGCAGTAGCAGGCAGTTGGCGTGCCATATAGTAGCGTCCTGTTGCCAACTTTGTCTCATAGAACGTGGCGTCGGATGCGCCGTTTGCCAGCGCCTCGACCGATGCTTTGCCCATCATCGCCCACATCAGACCAAGGCAGGTATGACCGAACATGTGCATAAAGTCGTTGGAGCCAGCCAGCGCATTATTGGGGTTTTTCATACCGTTCTGCATGAAATACATACCTGCGGCCTGCAAATCCTTTGAGGCGGCTTTCAGTGGTTCGATAAAGTCTTTGTCGAACGCCTCGTCCTTGCCGGCATTATCTTTGCAGAAGCCTTTGACCAGATCAAAGAAGGCCATCACATGCTTGCCGCCGTCCTGTGCCAGCTTGCGACCAACCAGATCAAGCGCCTGTACGCCGTTGGCCCCCTCATAGATCATTGCAATACGGGCATCGCGGGTGAACTGGGACATGCCCCATTCCTCGATATAGCCGTGGCCGCCGTAAACCTGCTGGGCCTTCACGGTCATGTCATAGCCGACATCGGTCAGGAAGCCTTTGATTACGGGAGTGAGCAGGGACACAAGGCCGTCTGCGTCTTTATCTTCGGAGCGGTGTGCGGCGTCGATCATTGTGGCGCCCCAGAGGATGAAGGCACGCGCGCCCTCTGCAAAGCTCTTTTGATCCATCAGCGAGCGGCGGATATCAGGATGCACGATCAGCGGATCGGCAGGCTTTTCGGGTGCTTCGACACCGGTGACAGCACGGCCCTGAAGGCGGTCATGCGCATAGGCCAGTGCGTTTTGATAGGCGACATCTGCCTGTGCCAGACCCTGCATGCCGACACCCAGACGGGCCTCGTTCATCATGGTGAACATGGCGCGCATGCCCTTATGCTCTTCGCCCAGCAAATAGCCTGTGGCGTCGTCATAGTTCATAACGCAGGTGGAGTTGCCGTGGATGCCCATCTTTTCCTCGATGGAACCGACTGCCGCGCCGTTGCGCGTGCCGATGCTGCCATCTTCGTTCACGTTGAATTTGGGCACGATAAACAGGGAGACACCCTTGATCCCCTCAGGGCCGCCTTCGATTTTGGCCAGCACCAGATGGATGATGTTGTCGGCCATGTCATGCTCGCCCGAGGAGATAAAGATCTTCTGACCAGTGATTTTATAGCTGCCATCATCCTGAGGCACGGCTTTGGTGCGCATCAGGCCCAGATCGGTGCCGCAATGCGGCTCGGTCAGGTTCATTGTGCCTGTCCACTCACAGCTGACCATTTTTGGCAGATAGGTGTCTTTTTGCGCGTCAGTACCGTGGGCAAGGATTGCGGAGGCCGCACCGTGGGTCAGGCCCTGATACATCGTAAACGCCATGTTGGAGGCCGAGAACATCTCGCCCACCGCAGAGCCGATGACTGTAGGCATGTTCTGCCCGCCGTATTGCTCGGGCATGTCCAGACCGGGCCAGCCGCCCTCTTTTACCTTCTCGAACGCGTCCTTGAAGCCTGCGGGCGTGTAGACCACGCCATTCTCCAGACGGCAGCCTTCTTTGTCGCCACTGACGTTCAGCGGCGCAAGAACCTCGGAGGTCAGCTTGCCTGCTTCTTCGAGGATTGCGGCTGTGAAATCAGGCTCCAGATCGGCATACCCCGGGATCGAGGCCTCAGTGACTTTCAGCACGTCATGCAGCACGAATTGCATGTCTTTCGTGGGGGCGGTGTATGTTGGCATTCGGTTTCTCCCTAGGTCGTTCGGTGTATGGCTTTATCCGGCTTTGCGAGGTTGACGCAGGGAGGAGATCATCTTTTCCCCCCATTTCAGCTGCTCGCGCAGATCGGTGATGGCGCTTTCGATGTCGGCGCGTTGCGCCTCGAGGTCTTGCAGGCGCTTGCCGGCCAATTCATAGCTTTTCTCAAGCTGGCTCAGCTGACCGTCGCCTTTGTAATATAGATCAAGCAGTTGGCGAATCTCTTCTAGAGAAAAGCCAAAACGCTTGCCGCGCAGAATCAGTTTCAGGCGTGCGCGGTCACGCTTGGTAAACAGGCGCTTTTGACCGATACGCTGTGGAAACAGCAGTTCTTTGGCCTCGTAAAAGCGCAGGGTACGGGGTGTCACATCAAAAGTGTCACACATTTCCCGGATCGTCAGTGTGTCGTTACTCATCAGGTTTCTCGCAATCGCGGCAGTCGGCGCCGCTTCGTCTGTTTCAGGGGATATCGCATTTCTGAGGGGTTACGTAGTGAGACGCCGCGTCAATTCATAGCCTTACGCATGGTGACTTAACGTCAACTTTTAGCGAGTTCATTTTTTGCGCGAAATTTTGCTGTCACGTGATCACGTGGTTGTGTGATGCGACGGGAATATTCGTTGTTTGATCCCGCTTCTTGTCCTGATTCAAAATTGTGTTTGCGCAATCAGGCCTTATGGCGATTTGCCCTGCTTTACACGCTAGCTTTACGGGCATGCCTATTGATGGCTGTTTTGGTTCAATGAGGGGCGTTGTTACAGAGTACTACCTTTGGTGGAAATTGCACGGATTTTCCCCTTACACCGGATTTCGCCCGAAACGGGTCAGTCTGGCGGTGCGCAAAGAGGCATCAAACTGCGAATCACTGGGTGCAGATAGCCTTATGGGCTGATGGGCGCGCTACGCTTTGGCAGCCAACGCTTCCACTGTCTCGTCGCGCAGGCGGGTCAATTCGCGTAGCGCTTCGTCCAGTTGTTTGCGCTTTTCGACCAGCTCGTCGATCTGGCCATTGGCCATGTCGACCCACGCGCGCATCTGCGCTTCGGTGCCCTCATGCTCATAAATAAGCAACCACTGGCGGATATCCTCCAGTGCGAAGCCAAAGCTGCGACCGCGCAAGATCAGCTCCATCCGTGCGCGTTCGCGCGCTGTGTAAAAGCGGGCGCGTCCCTCGCGGTCGGGCGTTAGCAGTTCGATATATTCGTAATACCGCAACGTGCGCGGGGTCACATCGAATTTTGCACACATTTCTTTGAAGGTCAGGCGTAAGTCTTCGCTCATGGCTGGGTCATCCTCCTGCCGCCTAAGCTAGAAGTGTCGGGCGGGATGTGCAACGGCTGCTCTTGCCCTTTGTTGGGGTGGCTGGTGTAAGGGTGTTGAAAACAGGTCATTTGCAGACCCGTCAGGAGAGATAATGGCTGACAAGACAGCGATTGCACGGCAATTCATTCAAGCACTGCCACATTCTGTAATGTTGGGCATGGAACCGCAGGAAATGGGCGGCGGGGTTGCATCAATCAGTATGCCTTACAGCGCCGATCTGGTAGGAGATCCTGTCACAGGCGTTATTCACGGGGGTGCGGTATCGGCGTTGATGGACACCTGTTGTGGTGCGGCGGTGATGTGCCATCCCGAAAACGCAGGTGGGACAGCCACGATTGATTTACGCATTGATTACATGCGCCCTGCGACACCGGGCCAGACGATCACGGCGCGGGCCACATGCTATCACATCACCCGCTCGGTTGCGTTTGTGCGCGCCGTTGCGCTGGATGACGATGCGGAAAATCCGGTGGCCACGGCCACAGGCGCTTTTACAGTGGAGGCCCGAAGATGAGCCCGCGCAAAAGACCCGAGCCTGTGCAAGTGATCAAGCAACGCCGCGATGCTGCGCTGCGCGCGCTGGCAGGCGCTGTGCCCTATATCCGGTTTCTGGGGATCGAGTTCGAGCGGCGTGGTGATGAGTTGACGGGGATCATGCCCTTTCGCCAACAGTTGATCGGAAATCCGCTACTGCCCGCGCTGCATGGCGGGGCCACTGCGGCGTTTCTGGAGATCACAGCTGTGATGACCCTGAACTGGGCGCATCTGTGGGACGATCTGGAGGCAGGCAAGCTGGATCTTGAGGACTGCGCGCCGGAAGAGTTGCCGCGGCTGCCAAAGACAGTAGATTTCACGGTAGATTATCTGCGCACCGGACTGCCGCGCGATGCCTATGCGCGGGCGCGGATCACACGGGCGGGTCGGCGCTATGCATCTGTGCAGGTTGAGGCGTGGCAGGACAACCGTGACCGTTTGTATGCGCAGGCGATGGGGCATTTTGTAATGCCAGCACCGCGCGATGCCTCCAGTGGCTAACACCCCGACTGAGCGGTTGAGCCATCGGCGGGTCCTGAGCATTGCTGTACCGATTGTTCTGTCCAATGCGACTGTTCCCATTCTGGGGGCCGTGGATACCGGTGTGGTTGGGCAAATGGGGTTGGCTGCCCCTATCGGCGCGGTGGGTATTGGTGCGGTTATCTTGTCGGCGTTCTACTGGGTTTTTGGTTTTTTACGCATGGGGACGGTGGGCCTGACAGCGCAGGCTGACGGGCAGGGCGACGCGGGCGAGGTCGCGGCCCTGCTGAGCCGCGCATTGATGATCGGGCTGGGCGCGGGCGTGGTTATTATCGCGCTACAATCAGTGCTGTTCTGGGCGGCATTCCATGTCTCGCCCGCCAGTGCCGAAGTCGAGGGGCTGGCGCGTCAGTATATGGCGTTGCGCGTCTGGTCGGCCCCTGCGGCCATCGCGCTCTATGGCATTACAGGCTGGCTGATCGCGCAGGAGCGGACGCGTGCCGTTCTGGTACTTCAACTGTGGATGAACGGGCTGAATATCGCGCTGGATTTCTGGTTTGTCATCGGGCTGGGCTGGGGCGTGCAGGGTGTGGCCTTTGCCACCACACTCGCCGAGTGGAGCGGCTTTGCGCTGGGTCTGTGGTTTTGCCGCGCCGTGTTTGCTGGGGCTGCGTGGCGGGCATGGGCGCAGGTGTTTGACAGTGCGCGGTGGCGGCGGATGATGGGGGTGAACTCTGACATTCTGGTGCGCTCGCTCCTGCTGCAGGCGATTTTTGTCAGCTTCATGTTTTTGGGCGCGGGGCAGGGTGACGCGACGCTGGCGGCCAATCAGGTGTTGATCCAGTTCTTGATGATCGCAAGCTATGCGCTGGACGGCTTTGCCTTTTCCGCCGAGACCTTGGTGGGTAAGGCATATGGTGCACGCGCGCCTGCGCGGGTACGGCGTGCGGCTTTGCTGGTTTGGGGCTGGGGTATGGCATCGGCTGTGGTTATGGGATGCGCTTTCGCAATATTCGGCATGATTATTATCGAGATCATGACCACGGCCCCCGACGTGCGCGATATTGCGCGGCTTTATCTGCCGTATCTGGTTGTGCTGCCCGTGATCGGGTGCAGTGCATTTATGCTGGACGGTATTTTCGTGGGTGCCACGCGCAGCCGCGACATGCGCAACATGATGGCGCTGTCTTTTGTCGTATACATAGCGTCGGTGATGCTGCTGGTGCCTACGCTGGGCAATCATGGTTTGTGGTTGGCCATGCTGATCTCGTTCATCGCGCGGGCGGTGACGCTGGGCGCGCGGTATCCCGCGCTGGAGCGTTCGGCTGCGTGATATTACAACCAGTCGTCGCGGCGCGATCCGATGGCTTCTGTGACGTGGGCAAATCCGTCACGCTCCAGATGCGCGTCGATGCCGCGCGCGATTTGTGCCACCATGGACAGACCGCCGAACACAAGTGCTGTGTATAGTTGTACAGCACAGGCGCCCGCGCAGATTTTCGCATAGGCCTGATCTGCATCGCTGATCCCGCCCACACCGATGATCGGCACGTCCGTGAGTGTGGACAAACGCGCCAGCACGCGGGTCGATTTCTCGAACAGGGGCGCGCCAGACAGCCCGCCCGCCTGATCGCGGTGGACCGAGCGTAGACCTTCGCGTGACAATGTCGTGTTGGTTGCAATGATCGCATCAACGCCTGCGTCTTGGGCCACCTGTGCCACATCGGCGATCTCGGCCTCGGTCAGGTCGGGGGCAATTTTGAGCATCACAGGCGTGGTGCCGCGCACCTCCATCACGCCAGCCAGCAAACCGGCAAGGGCGGCCTTGCCTTGCAGATCGCGCAGCTTTTCAGTGTTGGGCGAGGAGACATTGACGGTTGCGAAATCAACATGATCGCGGGCTGCTTCCATCACGCGGGCGAAATCGGCGGCGCGGTCGGTGCTGGTCTTGTTGGCGCCAAGGTTCAGGCCGACAGGGATGGTGCGTTTGGCCGCGGCGATGCGCGCGCAGATCGCATCCATGCCCTCGTTGTTAAAGCCGAAGCGGTTGATCGCGGCGCGATCCTCGGTCAGGCGAAAGAGGCGTGGTTTGTCATTGCCCGGCTGTGGAAGGGGCGTCGCGGCCCCCACTTCGATAAAGCCGAAACCCGCAGCACTGAGCGGGGCAATTGCCGTAGCGTTTTTGTCAAAGCCGGCGGCGAGGCCTACGGGGTTTGGCAGGTGCATACCTGCAAGCGTGCATGCCAGACGCTGCGAAGTGACAGGACCGGGGCGCGGGGTGAGACCCGCGCGCAACGCGCGGATGGCCAGACCGTGTGCTGCTTCGGGGTCAAAACGGCGCAGAACGCTCAGGCCCGCAGCCTCGATCAACGAATTCATGCGAACAGATCCGATGCGCCCAGTGGTTTTGCGCGCACCAACCGCGAGTTCAGCACAGCGGCCTGACGGTGGACGACTGCGCGCTGATATTCAGGATCAGTGACCATGGCCAGAAAGGCACCGGCGTCGGGATAATGCGCGATAAACATTGCATCCCAGACTTCTGCCGGATCACCGATGAGAGTGACATCAAAACCGCCGCGCCAAATGATACTGCCACCAACACGTTTCAGAACGGGGCCGCTGGCCGCGCCGTAGTTTTTGTAGGCCTGCGCACCGCTCAGCCCCTCGGCGGCCAAGGCATGACCTTGCGGATAGGCGGCGTGTTCGTGAAACTGTACAAGGTTGAGCATGTTGATCGGCGTGTCGCGGGGCAGGGATTTGAACATCTCGAACTGCGCGCGGTCGGTATCTGAATAATTGGTCATTCTGCTGCCTCTGCAAGACCCGCAGGAAATTGGTGCGCGCCATCCTCTAACGGCAGAGGCTGTGCCCAAACCACATCTGCCATGGTCATTTTGCGATAGAGGTGGGGGAACAGCGCATCGCCGCGCGATACTTCCCATTCCAGCGCCTCGCCCAACGCGTCTGTTTCGGCGGCAATCAGAAACAAGCCTTCCTGTCCTGCAAAATGCTTGGCGGCAGTCTCGGCGGCCTGCTGTGCGGTGGAGAAGTGGATGTAGCCATCAGCGACATCAATGGGCGCGCCTGTGGTTTCGCCCTGCGCGCGCAGGGTTTGCCATTCGTCGGTGCGGAAAATTTTGAATATAAGCATGGGCGTTGTGATGCCGTGCGCTGTCTCAGGGGTCAAGGCCTCTTGCTGCGCGGTTCAGGCAAGCGTATTGAAGGCGCGTCCAATGACAGGAGCCGTGATGCCCTATGCTGTCACCCTGCGCGCGGTCTATCCGCGTGATCCCGATACCGTCTTTGCCGAAGCGCTGCATTTTGGCGAGATGAAGCAAGCCATGGCCAAGATTGCGATTTATGAGGGCTTGCCAGACGGTGAGGTCGCGGCGGGTGAACGCTTTACCGTCGATGTGTTGATGTGGGGTTTTTTGCGCACAAAAAACCATGTGATGTATGTAGAAAGCCTTGATTGTGCAGCCCGCGTATTGCAAAGCCGCGAACACAATCCAAGCGTGGCGCGCTGGGATCATACGCTGAGCCTTGATCCGCATCCCCAAGGCGCGCTGTGGACCGACCATATCGTGCTTGAGGCGGGCTGGCAGACGCCTTTTGTGGCGCGGTTCTGTCGGTACGTATACAGCCACCGGCACCGAACGCGCGGCGCGCTGAGCCTGACCCGAGAGATAATCAGGCAGTAGTTCGCTGCTGACGCAACGGGAAGGGGACAGCGCCGATGCAATCTTTGACACAGGCGCGGCCGCTTGTCAGGGTAGGGCCATTCAATCCAACCTTGGGGGACTACCATGAAGCGATTCCTTTTGAGTGCTGCCGCGCTGGGCCTGACAGCAGGTATGGCCAGCGCCGACTACACGTTGACCATTTTGCACACCAATGATTTCCATGCGCGGTTCGAGCCGATCAGCAAATATGACGGTCCTTGCGGCGCGGAGGACAATACCGAAGGCAAATGTTTTGGTGGCACGGCCCGTTTGGTCAACGCCATCGCAGAGGCCCGTGGCCGCACCAATAATGCCATTCTGGTAGACGGCGGCGACCAGTTTCAGGGCACGCTATTCTATTCTTACTACAAGGGTAAAATGGCCGCCGAGTTTATGAACAAACTGGGCTATGACGGCATGACTGTGGGCAACCACGAATTTGACGACGGCCCTGAAGTGCTGGCTGGTTTCATGGATGCGGTGAATTTCCCCATCCTGATGTCGAATGCCGATGTGAGCGCCGAGCCGCTGTTGGCAGACAAGCTGGCGAAATCCACGGTGATCGAGCGGGGCGGCGAAAAGATCGGCCTGATCGGCCTGACGCCCGAAGACACGGACGAGCTGGCCAGCCCCGGCGATAACGTGACCTTTTCCGATCCCGTCACTGCGGTGCAGGGCGAGGTTGATGCGCTCACCGCGCAGGGCGTGAACAAGATCATCGTTCTCAGCCACTCCAGCTATGCGGTGGACCAGCGGGTTGCGGCAGAGACGACAGGCGTGGATGTGATTGTGGGCGGGCACTCCAACACCTTGCTGAGCAACACAAACGAGCGTGCAGAAGGGCCTTATCCGACGATGGTCGGCAATACAGCGATTGTGCAGGCCTATGCCTACGGCAAATATCTGGGTGAGTTGAATGTCACTTTTGATGATGCAGGCAATGTGACCGAAGCCAAAGGCGAGCCGATCCTGATTGATGCCTCTGTGACCGAGGATGCGGCGACAGTTGCGCGTATTTCCGAATTGGCCACCCCTCTGGAAGAGATCCGCAACAAGGTTGTAGCCGACACAGCCGAGCCGATTGGCGGGGACCGTGCGGTGTGCCGCGCGCAGGAATGTTCTATGGGTAATCTGATCGCTGACGCCATGTTGGCCCGTGTGGCCGATCAGGGCATTAGCGTTGCCATCCAGAACGGTGGCGGCATCCGCGCCAGCATCGACGCAGGCCAGGTCACCATGGGTGATGTTCTGACGGTTCTGCCCTTCCAGAACACACTCTCCACTTTCGAGGTGACGGGTGCCGTGCTGGTAGAAGCGCTTGAAAATGGTGTGAGCCAAGTTGAAGAAGGCGCAGGTCGCTTCCCGCAAGTGGCGGGCATGACATTTGCCTTTGATGCCTCAGCCGAGGCAGGCAGCCGTGTGTCGGATGTAATGATCGGCGGCATGGCGGTCGAGATGGACAAGGTCTACGGCGTTGTCTCGAACAACTATGTGCGCAACGGCGGGGATGGCTACTCGATGTTCAAAACCGCCGCCAACCCCTATGACTTCGGCCCTGATCTGGCAGATGTCACGGCCGAGTTCTTGGCCGAGAATGCGCCATACAAGCCCTATACAGATGGCCGCATTACGGTGAAGTAAGCGTCAGGCTGTTTGATACTATGAATGAAGGCGCGCCGTGCAAAGGGCGCGCCTTTTTCAAATGCTCTGGGTAATGCGTGTCAAAAAGCAGTTGTTGCTGGCAGAGCGGACATCGACAAAGGCGATCTCGTCGCGGGCAAGCAGCTCTGCTGCGTAGGATGCGATACCATCGGGTGCTGTGATTTGCCCCGTGCCATAGCGGATACGCGCGTCACTGGTGTACCCTTTTAGCAGGTAGCCTGCGCTGGTTTGCAATATTGGTGGCAGGCCGTTACCTGCAAACGGTAAGCAGGGATCTGCACACAAAAAGATCGGTCCTGTTTCGGCGTAGGGCTGTAACGCGCCAAAGGGACGGTGGGCAAGGATCAGCATCTCGGCGCCTTCGGGGATATTTCCCAGACAGTGCCGGCAGGGCATGCCTGCACCGGATGAGACTGCCCTCTCTGGCGGGTTGCCGTAAGCGTCTGCACCGCCTTGGCGTAATGCCTCGACGGCAGCTGTGGGCAGGGGATGGAATGTGATCTGTGTCATGGTTGCTCTCCTTTTGCTGATTATGGCAAAAGGTCGGGGCATGCGGCGATCCGCTTTGTGCGCATTGGGGCGCGGTGGTGGATCAAAGGCAGGAGGGCAAAGACATGTGTGGACGTATGGCGTTGACCCTGCCACCCGAGGCAATGGCCCAGATGTTTGAGGCGGCCCCCGCGAATACACTGCCCGAGGGGCCGAATTATAACATTTGTCCGACCAATGACGTGGTGGTTGTCACAGGCGGCCCAGACCAGCCGCGACGGATGGAAGCAATGCGCTGGGGGCTGATCCCCCATTGGTACAAAAAGCCGAATGATGGCCCGCTGCTGATTAATGCGCGCGCCGAAACGGTGCTGGACAAGCCCGCCTTTCGCTCGGCCGTGCATGCGCGTCGGGTGTTGGTGGTAGCTAACGGGTTCTATGAGTGGACCAAAGACGCTGAGGGCGGCCGCGATCCGTGGTACATCACACGCCGTGATGGCGCGCCGCTGGCTTTTGCGGGGCTGTGGCAGGGCTGGCGCAACCCCGCCAGTGGCGAGGACTTGCGTACGGTTGCCGCGCTGACGGTTGCCGCAAACACGCCGATGCAGGCGATCCATCACAGGATGCCTGTTATCATCGAGCCTGCCGATCATGCTCTATGGCTTGGTGAACAGGGCAAGGGCGCCGCACCGCTGATGCGGGCGGCGGCGGATGATGTGCTGCACTGGCACCGTGTCGACCGCGCGGTCAATTCCAACCGCGCGTCCGGCCCCGAGCTGATAGAGCCTTGGGATCCAATCGAAAGCGATTGACCCGCCGGGTTGCTATCAGTCGTCTGCGGCTTGGGGCGGGCCGTTGAAGTTCATGGTGCCGACAACGCGCACATTGCCGTTCTCATCCACGGTGTCGCCTGCGCCTCCGGGTACAAAGCTGAAGTATTTGGTAGGCATGCCTTCGGTGATGGTCAGCGCAACGGTTGCACCATCGGCAAGATCATTGATGGACCATGTATCATTGTTGGACACAACGCTACGTTCCGAGCCCGAAATGTTTTCAAACACAATCACATCACCCGGCTGGACATAGCTGGTTTCTGGAAAAAAGGCATAGTCCATCATCAGAACACGAAGTTCGTCGGCAGAAGCGGCGCTGGCCGTTCCCGCAAATGCGGCAGCCGTCAGGGTCGCGCGCAGAATAAATTTGCTAAGCATCGCTATGCTCCTTGGTGTCGGCCCCCACCGTCACGAAGACTTGCTATAGGCCGTGAATGTGGCCGAAGTGAGGCAGCGGGGGCTTTTGTTAACCCTGTTTGCCTTGTCTTGTACCGGTTACACGTGGGGCGTCGTCTGGGTTTTTAGCCAGTCACAAAAGGCGATCAGTGGTGGGGGCGCGGGGCGGTCGGCTGGCCAGACCAGATAGTAACTGCCGATGCTCTCGGTGGTTTTGTCCGATGCCAGCACCAGCTGTCCGTCTTTAAGGTAGGGTTCGGCCACAAATGTGGGAAGCAGCGCGATGCCCAGCCCGTGCAGGGCGGCCTGTGCCATGGTGGCGAACTGGTCAAACATCATACCTTGGGGCGGATCGCATGGCTCGCCCACCGCCTCGAACCACCGCGCCCATGCGCGGGGACGCGTTTCCAGGTGGAGCAAGGGGTAGTTGCGCAAATGCGCAGGGCTGTCAAAGGGCGCACCCACCAGATCGGGCGCGCAGACAGGCACAACAATTTCAGGCATCAGGGGCATGTATTGCACACCTGGCCAATCTTCGTGACCAAAGTGGATCGCGGCGTCAAATCCGCTCCCGCCGAGTGAGAAAGGGCGCAAACGGGTGGATAGGTTTACCGTTACTTCACGGTGGGCGGCAGCGAAATCGGACAGTCGGGGGGCCAGCCAGTGCATCCCGAAGGCAGGTAGGATTGCCAGCGTCAGTGCGCCTGATTGCGCTTGGGTCGAGGCATTGACCGACGCTTGCGCCAGCCTGCCCAACACCTCGCGCACTTCGCGGACATATTCCGTTCCCGCCTGTGTAAGGGTCAGGCGGCGGCCTTGTCGCGCCATAAGCTGCACACCGATCTGCCCCTCAAGTGCTTTGATCTGGCGGCTGATGGCCGATTGCGTCAACGACAGCTCTGTCGCGGCCAAAGTGGCGCTGCCCAGCCGTGCGCAGGCCTCGAATGCGAGCAGGGCAGAGACAGACGGCAGATAACGGCGCGGAGCGATCATGTATGACTAAAACTCATAGGTTGAGGACGAAGCATCGTTAGAGGTTTGTGTGCGAATGTGCAATATTGACGTCAAAGCAATCCGCACTCCCACTTGAAAGGTACCGCTATGAACGCCGAAACACCTATCCTGAAAGCAAAAGACGCCCCCGATCTGGGGACGTTCGACTGGACTGATCCGCTGCGCCTGAATGACCAGCTGTCCGAGGACGAGCGGATGATCATGGACAGTGCCAAGGCCTATGCACAAGAAAAGCTGCAACCGCGCATTATCAAGGCCTTTGCCGAGGAAGAAACCGACGAGAGTATCTTCCGCGAGATGGGCGATATGGGTTTGCTGGGTGTGACCGTGCCCGAGGAGTACGGCGGGCTGGGCGGCTCTTATGTCTCTTACGGTCTGGTCGCGCGCGAGGTTGAGCGTGTGGACAGTGGTTATCGTTCTATGATGTCGGTGCAGTCGTCGCTGGTCATGTACCCGATCTACGCTTACGGCTCCGAGGCGCAGCGCAAAAAGTATCTGCCCAAGCTGGCCAGCGGCGAATCAATCGGCTGCTTTGGTCTGACAGAGCCGGATGCAGGGTCTGATCCTGCGGGCATGAAAACCCGCGCTGTGAAAACGGCAAATGGCTATAAGCTGACCGGTTCGAAAATGTGGATTAGTAACGCGCCGATTGCGGATGTGTTCGTGGTATGGGCAAAATCCGAAGAGCATGGCGGCAAAATCCGTGGCTTCATCCTTGAGAAAGGCATGAAGGGTCTTAGCGCACCGAAAGTCGGTAACAAATTGTCCCTGCGTGCTTCGATCACTGGTGAGATCGTTATGGACAATGTAGAGGTTGGCGATGACGCGTTGCTGCCCAATGTCCAAGGCCTCAAAGGGCCATTCGGGTGTTTGAACCGTGCGCGTTATGGCATCAGCTGGGGTGTCATGGGGTCGGCCGAGTTCTGCTGGCATGCGGCACGTCAGTACGGTCTGGACCGCCACCAGTTTAACAAGCCACTGGCCCAGACACAGCTGTTCCAGAAAAAGCTCGCAGATATGATGACTGAAATCAGCCTCGGTTTGCAGGCCAGCCTGCAAGTGGGCCGTCTGATGGATGCCGCCAACGCGGCCCCCGAGATGGTCAGCATCGTAAAGCGCAATAACTGCGGCAAGGCGCTGGAAATCGCGCGCCACAGCCGCGACATGCACGGCGGCAACGGCATCTCGGGCGAGTTTCAGGTCATGCGCCACATGATGAACCTTGAAACGGTCAACACCTATGAGGGCACCCATGACGTTCACGCGCTGATCCTTGGCCGTGCGCAGACTGGCTTGCAGGCATTTTTCTAAACCGCAATCCGTTTGATCTGTACTCTTAAGAAGCACCCGCGCAGGTATCTGTGCGGGTGTTTTACGTCATGCATTGCGTGCCATGATTCTTTTTTCGGGGTTTCGGCGCGAGGGTTTTTCAGCTTCGCGATGGCCACTTGATCCTCCAAATATTTCGTTCTTTCATACGCGTAAGTGATTTTTGCACACGTGTGCAAAAATGCGTTGCATTGGAGCTATGTCTCTCACTAGGGTGGAGCAGCAGGGCAAAAGTGCTGTGAACGGGGGACACGATGGCAGAGATTCAGCTGAAGGGCGTGAACAAGCGCTGGGGCAATTTCGTCGGGGTTGATAATTTCAATCTGACAATCGCGGATGAGGAATTTCTGGTGCTGCTTGGCCCCTCGGGCTGTGGCAAGACGACGACCATGCGGATGATTGCAGGCCTTGAGGATGTGACCGAAGGCGAGATCATCATCGATGGCAAAGTCATCAACGATCTGGACCCCAAAGACCGCGATGTTGCGATGGTTTTCCAGAGCTATGGCCTGTATCCGCACCTCAATGTCTACGACAACATCCGCTTTCCTCTGAAAGTGCGCAAAGTCGACCCAGCGACCCATGACGAACGGGTGCGCCGTGCCAGTGCGATGGTCGAGCTGGACGATTTCCTGCACCGCAAACCTGCCGAATTGTCGGGCGGCCAGCGCCAGCGCGTGGCCCTTGCCCGCGCCATTGTGCGCGAGCCGAATGTGTTCTTGATGGATGAGCCGCTGTCAAATCTGGACGCCAAGCTGCGCGTCAGCACCCGCGCACAGATCAAGAACCTCAGCCATGAGTTGAAAGTTACCACCGTCTATGTGACCCACGACCAGATCGAAGCGATGACGCTGGCAGACCGTGTGGTCGTGATGAAAGCGGGCAAGGTGCAGCAGGTCGGCACACCGACCGAGATCTATGACAACCCCGCCAACACCTTTGTGGCGAGCTTTATCGGCTCGCCCGCGATGAACCTGATGGATGGTGATATCAAGGACGGCGTGTTTACCGGAACCAATGTACGGGTTGAGGGGCTGGATGCCGCAGACGGTGCTGTTACGCTTGGGTTTCGGGCCGAGGATGCGGCGGTGTCCGAAGCGGATGCAGGCCAGATCACGGCACCAATCTACACAATCGAGCTGCTGGGCGATGCAGTTATGCTGGCGGTCCGCGCAGGCGGGCAGTTGGTATCAGTGAAAGCCTCCAAAGAATTCAGGGCCAATATCGGCGAGCCGATCAGTTTTTCTGTGACGCCGGATATTTGCCACGTATTTGACCGCGCAACAGGCGAAAGGGTCTGAAGCGCAGTTGATGTGCTCCGATACAAATCGGGGTCAATGACGGTGCAGTCTTGCAAGATGCACCTCACATAATAGCAAAACAGGGAGTTTGCACATGTTGAAGAACCTAGTCCTCGCGGGCGTTGTATCCTTGATGGGATCAACCGCATTTGCCGCGTGTTCCTATGAAAACACAGTCGAGATCAAGAGCCTGTCCGCAGGTTTTGAAGCGTGGAAAGCCGTCACAGACGCCATGGCGGAGTGCGGTAATTTCCAGGCCGAGCTGGATCAGGAGTTCCGGACCAAGCAGCCTGCGGCCTTTGAAGCGAACCCGTCGCTTTATCACATCGGCGGCGTGTCCAACGGCACCGTCACACCTTTGCTGAATGCAGGCACGATCCGCCCGCTGGATGATCTGGTCGCTAAATACGGTCAGAACCTCTCGCCCAACCAGTTGATTAAAATCGACGGCAAGATCATGGCCGTTGCCATGATGGTGAACACACAGCACCTGATGTACCGCGAAGACATTCTGGCTGATCTCGATATTGCGGTGCCGACGACTTGGGAAGAAGTCTATGCTGCTGCGGCCAAGATCAAGGAAGCCGGTGCCGTAGATGTGCCGCTGGGTGCGACGATGAAATCGGGCTGGAACCTCGCGCAGGAGATGGTCAACATGTTGCCCGCGCATGGTGGCAAGTTCTTCAACGAAGACAACACACCTGCGGTCAACTCCGATGCGGGTATCAAGGCGCTTGAAACCATGAAGGCTGGTCTGGAATTCATGGATCCCGAAGTGCTGGTCAGCGACTCCACATATGTGCAGCAGCAGTTCCAGCAGGGCAAAATCGCCATGGCGAACCTGTGGGCTTCGCGCGCGGGTGCCATGAATGACGAGGCCGAAAGCCAGGTTATTGGCAAAGTGAAGATGGCTGCCGCTCCGATGGCAATGGCTGGTGGCGCGCCTGCTACGACCCTTTGGTGGGATGGAATCGTAATCGCGTCGAACATCACCGACGAGGAAGCTGACGCTGCCTTCCGTCTGGCTATGGAAGGCATGGATGAGGAAATGGTCAAGGCAAACAACGACGCCGCGATCTGGTTGGTGAAGGGCTTTGAGCCGGGCGCATTGTCCGAAGGCGCTATTGCAACAGCAACGGCAAACCCGCCCGCGCCTGCCTATCCGTCCACCACACGTATGGGACTGATGCACACTGTTCTGGGCAACGAGATCCCTGCCTTCCTGACAGGCGAGCGTGACGCAGCAGCGACACTGACTGCCATCGAAGAAGGCTACGTAACTGCCGCAAAAGAAGCAGGCGTTCTGCAATAAGCGACTGGTCGGTGGCCCCTGTGCGCAGCAGGGGCCGCCGATACCAGAAAACCGGATTTTGCCAGAGGCATGGGCCTCTCGCCAAGTGCGGCACCGATGATGCGCCGGGCCTATGTGTGGGCTTGCCGCGTATGGCCAGTGGCAGGGTCTGTAAGCAGGCCGATAGTGGGGGAGGACAACAGCAATGAAGTTCAAGACATTTGCAGCATTCGTCGGACCTTCGGTTTTGATGATGATCCTTTTCATTGCTTTGCCGTTGATCTCGGTTTTCATGCAGAGCTTTCAGGTGACACAGCCCATCATGCAGAATGTCGAGGTCGAGACCTGCACTCCGGGCTTTATCACCCAGACCTGTGTGACCGAACTAAAGACGATTCCGACCATCGGTGAGGATGGCAAGGTTATCACCAAAACGGAATGGACGGGCTTGCAAAGCTATCGCAATGTTTTGCAAATGGACAAAGTCTGGGAAGCGGTGAGTGCGGGCACCCCGCGTGACATCCTGCAAATCGATTTCTGGAAAGCGCTGCGGTTTACGCTGATGTTCACGCTGGTCACCCTGCCTCTGGTGATCGGGGTGGGTCTGCTGATCGCGCTGACGGTAAACAACGCAGCACGGGCTGCGCGCGGGCCCGTAATCTTTGTATCGCTGCTGCCCTTCATTATCACACCCGTTGTCGGATCCCTTTCGATTTACTGGCTCTTTGTGGGTGACGGTATTCTGACAGCCATGATGGAGCGGTGGACAGGCACCAATATCTCGATGTTTGCACAAGCGTGGACGATCGAGCTTTTGATGTATTTCTACCGTGTCTGGCACGTGGCGCCCTTTGCCTTTGTAATCTTCTATGCAGGTCTGCAATCGGTGAATATGGATACGTTGGAGAGTGCTGTAATCGACGGGGCAAACCGTTTCCAGCGCCTGCGCCATGTGATCATTCCGCATTTGATGCCGCTGATCGTATTTATCGCGCTGATCCACCTGATGGATTGCTATCGCGTGTTTGAGGAAATCATCGGCTTCCGCAGCCAGGCGCATGTCATTTCGCTGCAATGGCTCACGTTCGATCTGCTCACGCCGGATGATGCGGGCAACCGTGCGATCAGCCGCGCCTCGGCCAGTGCCATGCTTACGATGATCGGGATTGTGTTCCTGTTGATCTGGCCGCTGCGCCGCACGTGGCGCGAACACAAAGAAGGGTCACACTGATGTCAAATACTGCAAAAGCAATGCGCCAGTCGTTCGGGCTGCGCTTGGCCTCGAACACCTTCCTGCTGTTCTGGTGTGTGGTCGCGATCTTCCCGATCCTGTGGATCACGGTGATGAGCTTCAAATCGCCCGTTGATGCCTTTGCCGCCAGCCCGCTGGATGTGATCCTTGGACCAAACACATTGGCAGGGGGCAATGGGCTGTCGGTGCTGGATATCGTTGTGGGGCTTTCGGTGCTGTATTTCGCGTTGCGTTGGGCATTCACCTGGCTGCCTGCGTTTGTTGTCCAGATGACCCCCAAAGGCCTGATCGTGGTTGGGTGGCTGATCGGGGCTGCGGCCTATGCGATTGTGTTCTTGGTCGTGTTCTTCGGAGTGCTGCCATTGGTTCTGTCGCCGCTCAACAGCGTGCTTGGTCCGCTGGGCACGCCTGTGCTTGGCCTGACGACCGAACACTATGTTTCGGTCTGGGTCGAAAACGAGTTCTTCCGCAATTTTGGCAACTCTATGCTGGTCACGGCCGGTGTTGTGACGATCTCGCTGACGGTGGGTACGCTGGCAGGTTACGGGCTTGCGCGCTCCGGTTCCGATCTTGCATTCTGGCTCCTCATTCTTGCACTCGTCTTCCGCGCGCTTCCGCATTCGGTGCTGGTGGCGGGATACTTGCCGTGGTTCATTAACTCGGCCGAAATTCTTCGCCCGATCTTCGGAGAGCTTTCGCCAACGCTATATGGCCAGCCATGGGCGGTCATTGCGGTGCTGGTCGCGATCAATCAACCCTTCACCATCTGGATGCTGCGCAGCTTCTTTCAAAACATCCCCTCAGAGCTGGACGAGGCCGCGCGCGTCGACGGCTGTTCGCATTTTCAGGCGTTCCGCCGTGTGATCATGCCCGTCATGTGGCCCGGTGTGATCACCACAGGTCTGTTCAGTTTCCTGCTGGGGTATAATGACTTTTTGGTCACAGCCCTGTTGCTGGATGCGCAGAACCAGACGATGGTGCCTGCCATTGCAGGCTACTTTAACCGCGAGACCACAACCACCGATCAGGTGGAGGCCGTGGCCGCTGCCGTGTCCATCACTGCGCCGCTGTTCTTGCTGGTCATGGTGTTCCAGCGCCAGATCGTAAGTGGCCTGACAGCTGGTGCGGTAAAAGGCTGATGTCCTGCTTCTTTATTTTTCCCTTAAACTCCGGGGTCCGGGGCTGGCCCCGGTCCGCGGTTAACCAAACAGAAAGGCCTCTCGCATGAAAGGTTCCCGACCCGAACAAGCCGTGCTGACCAAAGACACGGACATGAGCAAAACAGACGAGACCCGCGCCGTGATTGAAAACATGGTCGATGGACTCAATGACCATTCTATCGACGGCATCGGCGCATTCTTCCATGAGAATTTTCGTTGGCTCGGCAATCAGGGCTGCGGAACCAAGAACGGGCTGACCGAATTTCAGAACAACTGGCAACGCCCGTTTCAGGCGGCTTTTTCCGACAAGGTTTGCATCGACGAGGCGCGGATGTTCATGGGCGAATGGGCAGCAGCTTTTGGCCGTCAGGAAGCGACCCATTCGGGCACCTTTATGGGCATCGCACCCACAGGTAAAAAGGTTGAAATCCGGTACATGGATTTCTGGAAAGTCTCGGACGGCAAGATCGAAGACAACTGGGTGATGGTCGATTTTCCGCATGTGATGGCGCAGCTGGGCGTGGATGTGTTCGGCGCAGAGGGCTGGGAAGCCTTTGACCGTGGTGAAAAAACACCGCCCAAGCCCGAGACTGCGTAAGACAGATCAGGGTGGGCGCCATGCGCCCGCCCGTATCAGGAGTTTAAGTTGATATGACACAGGTGATCCAATGACGATCGAATATCTCAAGCGTGGTAAGTCAGACGCGGAGCGCGGCGAAGATGACGCCAAAACACGAGCCGCCGTGGAGGCGACCTTGGCCGATATCGAAGCACGCGGCGACGCGGCCGTGCGTGAGCTGAGTGAAAAATTCGACAACTATAGCCCGGAAAATTTCAAACTCTCGCAAGACGAGATTGACGCGCTGATTGCGCAGGTCACGCCGCAAGAGATGATTGACCTGAAATTCGCTCAGGAGAACGTGCGGAAATTTGCTCAGGCGCAACGCGACTCGATGCTGGATATCGAGGTCGAGATGCAGCCGGGTGTGATATTGGGGCACAAGAACATCCCCGTACAATCCGTGGGCTGCTATGTGCCCGGCGGGAAGTTTCCGATGGTAGCATCTGCGCATATGTCTGTTGCAACCGCCGCTGTAGCAGGTGTGCCGCGCATCATTGCCTGCACGCCGCCCTTCAACGGCAAGCCGAACCCCGCCGTGATCGCGGCGATGCATCTGGGCGGTGCGCATGAGATTTATGTGATGGGTGGCATTCAGGCTGTGGGCGCCATGGCGATTGGCACACAGACGATAGACCCCGTGCATCTGCTGGTCGGCCCCGGCAATGCCTTTGTGGCCGAGGCCAAGCGACAACTGTTTGGTCGTGTGGGCATTGATTTGTTTGCCGGTCCTACCGAAACGATGGTCATTGCGGATGAGACAGTCGATGCAGAGATTTGCGCAACTGATCTTCTGGGGCAAGCCGAGCATGGCTATAACAGCCCATGTGTTTTGCTTACCAACAGCCGAAAGCTGGCTGAGGCAACGCTCGCCGAGATTGACCGTTTGTTGCAGATCCTGCCGACTGCGGGAACAGCGCGCGTCAGCTGGGAGGAGTATGGCGAGGTGATCGTCTGCGATACCTATGACGAGATGCTGCACATGGCCGACGAGATTGCCAGCGAGCATGTGCAGGTCATGACCGACCGCGATGACTGGTTCCTTGAGCATATGACTTGCTATGGTGCGCTGTTCCTTGGTGCGCGCACCAATGTTGCCAATGGCGACAAAGTGATTGGCACCAACCACACGCTGCCAACCAAGAAGGCGGGCCGTTACACGGGTGGTTTGTGGGTGGGGAAATACCTCAAGACCCACAGCTATCAGAAGATCACGACTGATGAAGCCGCAGCGGAGATCGGTGCCTATGGCTCTCGCCTTTGTATGCTTGAGGGGTTCGTCGGCCATGCCGAGCAATGCAATGTGCGTGTACGCCGCTATGGCGGGGTAAATGTGCCTTACGGTGAAGGTGCGCCAGTGGGGCAGGTGGCGGAGTGAAGGTTTATGTCGCCCCTTTGAGGGGCGGCCTAAACCTATGGAGGCTCTGCCTCCAGACCACCGGAGGATTTATGGCCAAAAGAAATAGGGGATATCGTGGATAGGCATACGCGCCATAAAGAGCTGATCGCGTCTGTACGAGCGGCGATGTACGATTTTGATGCGGATGCTCTGCGTGCGGCCTTGCATGAGGTTTGTGCAGCAGATGTTGTGTTTCATTTGGCCTATCCGTTTGAGACGATTGTTGGGGTGGACGCTTATTTTGACGCGGTCTACGCGCCATTGCTGCGTGCGATGCCTGATCTAGAGCGGCGCGATCATATCGTGATGTCCGGCCCGACAGAGGCGGGCGATGACTGGATCGGCTGCGGGGGCTATTACTGCGGTGTGTTCAAGGCACCCTGGCTTGATATTCCGCCCACGGGCCATTTGATGCATATGCGGTTTCACGAGTTCTACCGCGTGGTGGATGGCAAGATCACCGAGATGCAGGCGCTGTGGGACATTCCAGAAGTCATGATGCAGGCGCGTGCTTGGCCCATGACACCTGCGTTGGGGCGCGAATGGCACGTGCCGGGTCCTGCCAGCTGTGACGGGATTATCGGCGGCCCTTATGATGCGCAGGCGGGCGCGGCGACCTGCAAGCATATTGTTGACATGCTGGATCACATGACACGGCATCCGGGGCAGGGCGGGCCGGAAGTGATGGAAATGCCGCGGTTTTGGCACCCAAAGATGAGCTGGTATGGGCCTGCGGGCATCGGAACTGCGCGGGGGATAGAGGGGTTTCGCAACTGGCATCAGAAACCGTTTCTGGCGGCCATGCCTGATCGCGGGACTCACGACGATGACGTAACCTTTCATTTCTTTGGCGACCAGCAATACGCCGCCGTCACGGGTTGGCCCGATATGTACCAGACCATCAGTCAGGGTGGGTGGCTTGGCACTGCACCTGCGGGCAAGAAGATCGCCATGCGGAGTCTGGATTTCTGGCGTCTGGAGAACGGTCTGATCCGCGAGAACTGGGTGCTGGTGGATTTGCTACACGTCTACGACCAGATCGGTGTTGATGTGCTGGGGCGGATGCGCGAGTTCAACAAGGCAAGGGCGGGATATGATCCTGAGACGGGGAGAGCGCTGTGACAGTTTTGCCAAAAACACCTTCTTTTGATCTGGGCGGCAAGCGGGCTTTGGTGACGGGCGCGTCATCGGGCATCGGGCTGGCCTGTGCGGCGGCCCTTGCGCAGGCGGGCGCGCATGTTGTGCTGGCCGCGCGGCGTGGTGATGTGCTGGCAGACTGCGTGCAAGCGATGCAGGCCGAGGGTTGGCAGGCGGAGGCCCTGGTGCTGGATCAAAGCGATCTGGAAGCGGTGGCTGGCGCGTGCGCAGCGCCTTTTGACATCGTGGTGAATTCTGCCGGATTGGCGCGCCACAGTGCGGCGGTTGATACCACGGTGCAGGATTATGATGCGGTCATGGGGATTAACCTGCGCGGCGCGTATTTTCTATCGAGCCATGCTGCACGTGCGATGATCGCGGCGGGCAGGGGGGGTAGCATTATACATATCTCCAGCCAGATGGGCCATGTGGGTGGTGTGGAGCGCGCGCTCTATTGCGCGTCCAAGCACGGGCTGGAAGGCATGGTAAAGGCTATGGCCGTTGAATGGGGTAAGGCAGGCGTGCGGATCAATACCGTTTGTCCGACATTCATCAGAACAGCACTGACGCAATCGACATTCGACAACCCCGAGCGTCTGGCGTGGATTATGGACAAGATCAAGCTGCCGCGTGTGGGCGAGGTGGAAGACATTATGGGAGCCGTTTTATTTCTGGCCTCTGATGCCAGTGCGATGGTGACGGGATCGGCGATGATGATCGACGGCGGCTGGACGGCGGACTGATGGGGCGCATTACTTCTCTTGATGTGGCTGAAAAGGCGGGGGTGAGCCGCTCGGCGGTGAGCCGTGTATTCACGCCCGGTGCCTCGGTGAGTAAGGATACGGCGGCCAAGGTACGCCGCGCAGCGGGCGAGCTGGGGTATCGCCCGAACGTGCTGGCACGCAGTCTGAATACCGGGCAAAGCCGGATTATCGGGCTGGTGGTCGCCTATCTGGAGAACCAGTTTTATCCCGAAGCCATAGAGAAACTGTCGAAATCCCTGCAAGAGCGCGGGTATCATGTGCTGGTTTTCATGGCCTCCAACGACAGCGAAAGTACCCAGACAGTGATCGAGGAATTACTGGATTATCAGGTGGACGGAATCATCGCTGCGTCGGTGGGTCTGGGGAATGATCTGACGCAGCGCTGTGCAGCGGCGGGCATTCCCGTTCTGCTGTTCAACCGTCGTCAGGAGGGCGCGCGGTTTTCCTCTGTCACCTCTGACAACGCGGGCGGGGGTCGGCAGCTGGCGGAGTTTTTGTTGGCGGGCGGCCATCAGCGCATTGGTCATATCGCGGGATGGGAAGGCGCCTCGACGCAAGTGGACCGGGAATCCGGATTTGTGGGTGCGCTGCGTGCTGCGGGCACTGATCTGGTGGCGCGGGAAGCTGGGAATTACCACTATGCGCAGGCGCAGGCCGCAGCGCGGGCGATGTTTGATGTCGATGCGCCACCCGATGCTGTATTTGTCGCCAACGATCATATGGCCTTTGCCGTTATGGATGTGTTGCGGTTTGAATTGGGGATTGATGTGCCCAACGATGTCTCTGTTGTGGGGTTTGACGATGTCCCCCTCAGCGCATGGCCCACCTATGACCTGACCACTGTGCGCCAGCGTGCCAATGCGATGGTGGCGCACACGGTAGATATTCTGCTGGAGCGGATTGCGGCGCCGCAGACCGCTGCTCACCATGCGTCGATCGACGCGCCCCTCATTATCCGCGGCTCTGCCCGCTTGCCTGAAGGACAAACGCCATGAAGGGTTTTGACCCCAAGTTCAAAGACTTTCCCGATTACATCATTGGGATCACCAAAGAGATTTGGGAGGATCGCAACATCGCGACGCTGCACCACTATTACAGCGATGACATTGTAGTGCGTACCCCGTCGTCGGTGGTGGTGGGCAATAAGGGGGTGATCGGGGCGACAATGGCAACGCTGGCCGAGTTCCCTGACCGCACGCTGCTGGGTGAGGATGTAATCTGGTCCGGCACGCCAGAGGAGGGGATGCTAAGCTCGCACCGTTTGTTGTCCACGGCGACCCATGCGCGGGACGGGGTTTATGGTGCAGCAACAGGGAAAAAGCTGGTATACCGTATCCTTGCTGACTGTCATGCGATCAACAACCAGATCAACGATGAATGGCTGATCCGCGATCAGGCGGCGATTGTGAAGCAGTTGGGTGTCGAGCCGAAGGCTTATGCCGCTGATCTGATCGAGCGCGAAGGTGGCCCAGAGGCTTGTGTGCGGCCAATGCACCCTGACCGTGACATTGAAGGCCCCTATAAAGGGCGCGGCAATGACAACGAATGGGGCGCGAAATACGCTGATATCATCACACGGATCATGGGGGCAGATATGGCTGCGATCCCTAATGAGTATGACCGCGCAGTGCACAGCGAATACCCGGGCGGTGTCACAGGCCACAGCCACGGGCCCGTGGACGAGTTCTGGATGGGTCTGCGCGCGTCCTTTCCTGATGCGGTATTTACTGTCGACCACGTGATCGGGCGCGAGGATGCGATGCTGTCACCGCGCGCGGCTGTTCGGTGGAGCTTGCAGGGCAAACATTCGGGCTGGGGAACCTTTGGCACGCCGACGGGTGCAGAAGTTTACATCATGGGCATCAGCCACGCTGAATTCGGCCCTTGGGGCCTGCGCCGTGAATATACGCTGATCGACGAAACCGCCGTTTGGAAACAGATTTTGCTGGCGACGGGCTAAGGCTCATCGCTGCCCTGCGGGCGCTCTTCGCAGGGCAGCGCAATGGAGATTGAGACGAATGATATGACCCCGAATGATGCCGTCGTGCCTGCGGGCATGGAGAACTATGTCACTGATTGGCAGATGTCGCCCGCGATCTGGGCGGGAGATATGCTGTTTCTCACGGGCATGACGGGTGCTGGCCCTGATGGCGGCGTGTCGGACGATCCGCAAACGCAGATCACGCTGGCGTTCGAGCGTGCCTCGGCCGTGTTGGCGCATGCAGGTCTTAGCTTTGATGATGTGGTTGAAATGACCAGCTATCACAAAGACATCGCAGGCCATATCGACGTCTTTCGAAGCATCCGCGCACAATATGTCAAAACGCCGTTTCCTGCATGGACGGCGATCGAAGTAACCGGTTTCGTGACCCCCGGAACACTTGTGGAATTGCGCATCGTCGCACACAAAAGGAAAGACCCATGACCCAAGACATGACCCAACGCATCGTGCGTTACGGTGAATTGCAGCCCTGCAAGACCGCCTTTATCGACGCGCATACGCCGGGCAGTGACCAGAAAGAGAATTTCACGATCATTGGTGGTGGTGTCTCGGAGAGCCCTGACCAGCATGTGCATATCGCGCTGCCACACGGGTTCAATATTGGTGCTGCAGGCCAACCGCCGAAATGCCGCAACTCCCTGCACAGCCATCGCACGGCAGAGGTGTTTTTTGTGCTATCGGGCCGCTGGCGGTTTTTCTGGGGCCGTTGGGGTGACGCGGGTGAAGTCGTGTTGGAGCAGGGCGACATCATCAACATCCCCACCGGCATGTTCCGCGGGTTCGAGAACATCGGCACCGACTACGGCATGATAATGGCTGTGTTGGGCGGCGATGATGCAGGCGGCGGTGTGATTTGGGCGCCGCAGGTGATCGAGGACGCGCAGGACCATGGCCTTGTGCTGGGCGAGAATGGCAAGCTCTATGATACCAAGAAGGGCGCGACACTGCCCGAGGGGGTTGGCCCGATGCCTGTGCTGAGCGAAGAAGAGCTAAGGGATTTCCCCGAGCCTACAGCGCAGCAGGTGGTCGGCGGCTATGTGCGACGCTACTGGGATATGGTCGCGCTCGCGGACAAAAAGCCTGCGAAAGTCATTGGCGAGCATGGCATCATCCGTGACAAGCCGGGGTTCGAGATCGATCTGCTGACACGCAGCAGTGCGACCGCTGACATGCATAGCCACGACAGACCGTCGGTGTTGATGCCTGTGCGCGGCCACTGGCGCGTGGAATGGGAAGGTAACAGCGACTTCGCCGCAGGCCACACGGTACTGGCACCGGGCGATACAATGTCGGTGCCTGAAAATCTCAAGCACTGCGCGGTACCGTCGATGACGGGTGAGGCATCGCTATATCATGTTGTTGCAACAGGTGACCCTGCTGGTCTGACGTGGAACGGCGCTTGATGCAGGTATTTGACGGTCACAACGACGTGCTGAGCAGGCTTTGGGGGACCAGTGCTGATCCAGTTGCAGATTTTGACCGACCCATCGGCCATGTGAACCGCCCTGCTGCCCGTGCAGGTGGGCTGGCGGGCGGTTTCTTTGCGCTTTATTCGGCAGCGGCCAAGGGCGCATTTGATTTCTCGGTCTTTGACAATGGGATGTCGGAATTGCCTTTGCCGCCTGCCATGCCTGCTGCTGCGGCGCTGGAGCCGGTGATTGCCCAAGCGGGTATTGCGCAAAAGCTGCACGTCGCAGGTCAGATCGAGATTTGTACAACTGCCGCGCAACTGGGTCGCGCTTTTGTCAGTGATCCGTTGGCCTGTGTACTGCATCTGGAAGGGGCCGATTGCATTGGCCCAGAGCTGTGGGAGCTGGATGCGCTTTACGCCATGGGGCTGCGCTCGCTCGGGCCGGTCTGGTCAAGACCTACGATATTCGGGGAAGGCGTGCCGTTCCTGCACGGCGGTGACGGGGATACGGGCGCTGGGCTGACGGCGCTGGGCCGTGCACTGGTGGCCAGATGCAAGGACATGGGCATTATGGTCGATACCTCGCACCTTAATGTCAAAGGTTTCTGGGATGTGGCAGATGGGGGCATTCCGCTGGTTGCGACCCATTCCAACGCCTGTGCTGTATCGATGAACGCACGCAATCTGACCGATGATCAACTCCGCGCCATTGGTCAGACGGGTGGAATGGCGGGGCTAAACTTTGCCACGCTGTTCCTTAGCGATACAGGCTGGACGCGTGGCCACGCGACGCTGGATGATTGTCTGCGCCAGCTAGACCATATGATTGATCTGGCGGGCGAGGATCACGTCGGGCTAGGGTCGGATTTTGACGGCGCACCGATGCCGCAGGGGCTGGCGGATGCGGGCGATCTGCCAAATCTTATCAGCGCCATGCGCGCGCACGGCTATGGTGAGGCGCTTATCGCCAAGCTGTCACACGAAAACTGGTTGGGCTTTCTAAGCCGTCACCTGAACTAAGGAAATAACACCATGGTCACTACGACACACACAGGATCTCTGCCGCGCACACAAGAGGTTGTCGACTTCATCTTTGCCCGCGAGCATGGCAAAGACTATGACGCTGGCGCATTTGACGCCTGCATGACCGCCGCCGTGGACGCCACGGTCAAGCGGCAGGTCGAGGCAGGGATCAACGTGGTCAGCGATGGCGAGACCTCCAAGATTTCCTACGCCACCTATGTGAAAGACCGCTACACAGGTTTCTCGGGTGACAGCCCGCGCAATGCGCCTGCCGATCTCAAGCAGTTCCCGACGTTCCTCAAACGCCTCGCCGAAGGCGGCGGCACCCCGCAATATGCACGCCCCATGTGTACGGGCGAGGTCCGCTCAAAAGGGCAGGAGGAGCTGGGCAAAGACATTGCCAACCTCAAGGCCGGCATGGCCGCCCATGGGGCCAAGCGCGGGTTTATGAATGCAGCCTCTCCCGGTGTGATCTCGCTTTTCTTGCAAAACGATCACTATAAAACGCGCGACGCCTATCTGGCCGCTCTCGCGGATGCGATGAAGGAAGAATATGAGACGATCGTCGCTGCGGGCCTTGATCTGCAACTCGATTGCCCTGATCTGGCCTTGTCGCGCCACATGCTGTTCAACGATCTGTCCGATGCCGAATTCCTCAAAATCGCCGCCAGCCATGTTGAGGCGCTCAACCATGCGTTGCGCGATGTGCCAGAGGACAAGGTACGCATCCACATCTGCTGGGGAAATTACGAGGGGCCGCATACTTGTGACATTGGTATGGACAAAGTGTTCGACACGCTAATGGGCGCCAAGGCCCGCTATGTTCTGTTCGAGACGTCAAACCCGCGCCATGCCCATGAATGGACCGTCTTCCGTGACCGCAAGAGTGATATCCCTGAAGGCAAAGTGCTGGTCCCCGGTGTGGTCGATACCACGTCGAATTTCGTAGAGCACCCCGAGGTCGTCGCCCAGCGGATCGAGCGGTTTACCGGCATCGTTGGTGCGGACCGCGTGATCGCGGGCAGTGATTGCGGCTTTGGCACATTTGCAGGTTTTGGCGCCGTTGATCCCGAAATCGCCTATGCCAAACTGAACGCGCTGACAGAGGGGGCTGCGATTGCGCAGGCGCGCGCATGAATGACAGCCTGCTTGCGCTGTTGCGCCGTGTCGATACGCCCACAGTCTGCAATGCCATCGAAGTGGCACAGGGTAAGCGCGGTTTCGATGATTTCACCCGTGGCACCATGCTGGCGTCTGATCCCTCGCAGGTGATGGTCGGTTACGCCCGCACTGCGCGCATCCAGGCCGTGAACCCACCATCCGAGCCGCCGGAAGAGATCCGCGCGCGGCGCATGGGCTATTATGAGTACATGGCCGCAGGCCCGCGCCCGGCCATTGCGGTCGTTCAGGACATGGATGTGCCGAATGCCATCGGCGCCTATTGGGGCGAAATCAACACGAACATCCACAAGTCATTCGGCCTGTCGGGCGCACTGACCGACGGTGTGATGCGCGATCTGGGCGATATGCCTGACGGCTTTCCGGTGGTGGCAGGCTCTATCGGCCCCAGCCACGGTTTTGTACATGTGATCGACTATGACCAGCCTGTGATAGTACACGGTATGCCCGTTGCGCCGGGTGCGCTTGTCCATGCCGATCGTCACGGCGCTGTCGTGATCCCGCAGGATGTGGTACCCCAGCTTGAAGACGCGATCACCCAGCTATTCGCCTCGGAAAAGATCGTGTTGGACAAGGTCAAAGGGCAGCGCATCGACTTTGCTGAATTCGAAGCGATCTGGGCCGCGTTCGAGGCATCGCGCACCTAACGCTGCTCTTTCTGAGCCCTACAAACACTCCATAATATTTCTGAATAAGGACATACACATGCGTTCTACCCTCGCCATTGTCATGCTGGCCTTTTTGGCCGCATGTGGATCTGCAACCTCTCCGAACGAGCTGGCCTTCACGACCAAGGATGGGTTGTCCAGCGGGCGCGCTGGCGCCGAATGGTCCGACAATGACTTGCGTTCGAATGCATTCGGCGCTCTGTGCCGACAGGGCCAAAAAGTCACGGATCTCAAGATCACGCGCGCGGCAGATGGTACCGCTGAATTCACCTTCAGGTGCAAAGCATAGCCTAATCTCGTGGAGCAGGCGCACCGCCTTCGAAATTATTGCCGTTCACATAGTCACAAGGCGCTTCTTGCATCTCCAGATGCAAGCCGTCGCCCGTGTAGGGATGCGCGCGGGCCAGATCCTCATCCACCTCGATGCCCAAGCCTGCCGCAGTAGGGGCTGTGATATAGCCACCCTCCACACGAATGCTGCCCTTGATCAAGGCATCATGGAAAGGTGTCTCGATGGTTTCAGCCATCAGCAGGTTGGGGATGCTTACACCCAAATGAATGTTGGCAGCCCACTCAACAGGCCCCGCATAAAGATGCGGTGCCATCTGCGCGTTATAGACTTCGGCCATGGCTGCGACCTTTTTCATCTCCCATATCCCGCCAGCGCGCCCCAAAGCAGGCTGGAGAATGGTTGCCGCGCCACTGCGCAGCACTGGCGCGAATTCGGCCTTGGTGGTGAGGCGTTCGCCCGTGGCGATGGGGATGCGCACGGCCCCCGCAACCTTCGCCATTTCCGCCACATTGTCGGGCGGAATAGGCTCTTCATACCAAAGCGGGCTATAGGGTTCCAACGCTTGACCCAAACGGATCGCCCCCGCAGTAGTGAACTGACCGTGTGTGCCAAACAGCAGATCGGCACGGTCTCCCACGGCCTCGCGGATCGCCTTGCAAAATGCCACCGACTGGGTGATGTCGCTCATCGCAGGCATATGCCCGCCGCGCCGCGTGTAGGGGCCAGCAGGGTCAAACTTCACCGCCGTATAACCACGGTCAACGGCATCCAACGCTGATTCCGCCGCCATCTCGGGTGAGGTCCAGAAATCAGCCAGATTGTGATGCGGCAACGGATAAAGGTACGTATAGGCACGCACCCGTGCGTTCATCACCCCGCCCAGCAACGCATAAACAGGCCGATCCCGTGCCTTACCCAGAATGTCCCAACAAGCAATCTCAAGCCCCGAAAAGGCGCCCATCACCGTCAGATCAGGCCGCTGGGTAAAGCCGGATGAATAGGCGCGGCGGAACATCATCTCGATGTTCTCGGGGTTCTCGCCCGCCATATGGCGCGCAAACACATCCTCGATCACCGCGCACATCGCCACCGGCCCGACAGAGGAGGCATAACACTCCCCCCAGCCCACGATTCCGCAATCGGTGCGCACCTTGACCAAAATCCAATACCGCCCGCCCCATCCGGGCGCAGGTGGTGCCGTGACGATGACCTCCAGATCCTTCAGCCGCATCGCATCCCCCGTCTCATATTAAACACTGTCCAAGGGCTTCTTTATTTTTCCCTTAAACTCAATCCCACAGTCTCAAACCGCGCAAACAGGCGCAGAAAGAGCCTAGCGATCAAACATAATCACATTGCGCCGCGCCGCGCCCGTTTTGGTGTCGGCAATCGCCTCGTTGATCTGGCCCAGCTCCCACCGCCCCGAAATCAGCTCGTCCAGCTTGAGGCGCCCTTGGGAATACAAGTCGACCATCCAGGGAATATCACGCTGGATCACCACATCGCCCATCTTTGAGCCGACCATGCCCTGACCAACAGCCGCCAGCATAACAGGCTCATAAGTCGAAACCGCCCCCGAATGGGGCATACCCACCATCACAACCTTACCGCCATAAGCGAGGTATTTCGGCGCAGTGTCATAGGCAGGGATTGCCCCGACAGTCACAATCACCGCATCGGCGCCGCGCCCCATTGCGCGCTTGGCCTCTGACCATGGCTTGGCCCCCGTGGCCAACACACCGTCTGTCGCACCGAATTCGCGGGCGATCTCCAGCTTGTCCTCGCTCATGTCCACGGCGACGATCCGGCGTGCGCCTGCAATCCGTGCACCTTGAATAGCGTTCAGGCCCACGCCCCCCGCGCCAATCACAACTACGTCTTGGCCTGCGCGCAGACCGGCGGCGTTGACCACAGCGCCCACGCCCGTAATCACACCACAGGCAATCAATGCTGCACAGTCTTTGGGGATTTCTTCGCCGATCCTGACCACTTGGCGCTGGTCCACCACCACAGCTTCGGCAAAGGCACCACAGGCCATGGCCTGATGCAGCTTGCCGCCATCTGCGGTTTTGATCGGGCCGTGATCGCCATCATAGGGCGTGCTGCACAGGGTCGGCGCACCACCTGCACAGGACGGGCAGGTCCCACAGGACCGGATCAGCGTGACAACCACGCTGTCGCCCACGCTCAGCCCGTTCACCCCTTCACCGATTGCCGCCACTTTGCCCGCGGCCTCATGGCCATAGACAGCTGGCAGCGATCCGCCCCACGCGCCTTCCGCGAACGAGATATCCGAGTGGCAGATTGCTACCGCATCAAGACTGACTTCGACCTCGCCCGCTTGGGGCGCACGCAGCGTGATCTCTTCGAGTTTCAGGGGCGCGCCAAATTCATGGCATACAGCGGCTTTGATCTTTTTCATGGCAGGTCCTCTTGCGTGTTGCTTTGCAGCGTTGCGCAGATACGGGACACTCACAAGCGTTTTTCGCGGCCTCTAAACGCGTCACGGAAAACGACGCGGCGTCAGTCGGTGCGTCGGGTAAACGCAACCAGCGCAGCCAACCCCAGTGTGCTGAGACAGGCGGCCAGCAAAAAGGGCGCGCCAGGCAGGTATACAGGGGCATCCGCATCGGTGAATTGCGCGAAAGTGTAGGTCATCACCAAAGGCGACAGCATCATTGCCAGCGCCGAGGCCGAGGTGAGCGCGCCTTGCAATTCGCCCTGCGCATCATCGGCCACACGCGCCGACATAATCCCCTGTAACGCAGGTGGAATGATGCCGCCCATCGCCGCAAGCGGGGTCAGCACCAAAACCCAGAACCCCGATGTAATCATCGCAATCCCGATCAGGCTGACGATGCTGAACGCATGCCCGACAATCACTGTCCCGCGTTCGCCAAAGGCGCGCAGCACAGGGCGGATCAACCCGCCTTGGATGATGGCCATGGTTACGCCAAACAGGGCCAGCGACAGGCCGATCGTGGCGGGCGACCAGTCAAAACGCTCTTTCCCGAAGTAGGACCAGACGGCGGGATAGACTGCAAAACCAACGTAATAAATGAAATACACCAGCAATAATGGCGTAACCCCCGGCAAGCGGCCTAGCGAACGCAGCGCGCCCAATGGGTTTGCCCGCCGCCAGCTGAATGCGCGCTGCCGCTCGGGGGTGACAGTTTCTTTCAGCACAATCCAGCCAAACAGCGCGTTGCCTGCCGCCAGACCCGCAGCCAGCCAGAAAGGCGCGCGCGTGCCGTATTCGGCCAGAAACCCGCCCAGCAGCGGACCAAGCACAAAACCCGCGCCAAAGGCGGCACCGACCAGCCCGAAACGCGCCGCACGCTCGTGCGGGGCAGAGATATCGGCCATATAGGCCGAGGCGGTGGATTGTGTCGCGGCGGTGATGCCGCCCACCACCCGTCCCAGCAGTAGCAGCCAGATGCTACCCGCAACCGCCATCACCACATAGTCCATCGCCATCACCAGCAGCGCCAGCAAAAGCACGGGGCGGCGGCCAAAACGGTCTGACAACCCGCCCATCACAGGGCCAAAAAGAAACTGCATCACCGCAAATGTTGTCGACAGAATGCCACCCCAAATCGCAGCTTCCGCCAGCGTTCCGCCGCCCAGTTCCTGTATCAGATCCGGCATCACGGGAATAATCAGACCGATGCCCATGGCATCAATCATCACTGTGAGCAGGATAAAGATGATTGGCAGACGCATCCGTTCAGACGGTCTGTGCGCGCGCGACAAAGGCCTGCGCCTCGGACGGGGCAAGCCCCAGAGAGCTGGCCGTGTCAAACAGCCCTTTGGGCAGGTCGGGATAGGCGTCATACGCCAATGCTGCCAAAGAAACACCCTGCTCTTGGGCGGCGCGGCACAGGGTTTTGGTTTCGGCCTGCGCTTGGGGGCGCTGCATCTGCTCGGACAGCGCAAAACTGAGGGCTTCTGCATGGATCAGGCCCAGCCCGTTCTCCAGCGTCGCGGCCATGGCGGCGGTGTTGGGGGCCATGGCACTGGTAATCAGTTTGGCGTGCTGCAAGGCCGACGCCGTTCCGAGTGCGATTTGCGGCAGCACCATCCACTCGGCAAACCATGCAGCTCCGTCACGCTGGTGCAGATGTTGGGTGGCGGGTGCAAGGGCAGCTCGCAGGCCTGTCGCCTGATGGCCCAAACTATGCAAAACAGACGGGCCAACCGGGTTTTGCTTTTGCGGCATGGTAGAGGATGCCCCCGCACCGCCCAGTGTAATTTCCGCAACTTCGCTACCTGTGAGAGCCACCAACGTCGCCCCCATGCGGGCCAGAACCGAGGTGACCTGTATCAGCCAATCGGCAATGCGAAGGATCGGGCCACGGTCCACGTGCCAGCTGCGCTCTGGATCATTCAGACCCAACCCCTCAGCCAGTGCGCTGCGCGTCGCGGCAGCATGGGCCCCCAGCGCCGATGACGTGCCAGCTGCACCGGAAAGCGATACCAATAGTGACGTATTGCGAAGAGCGGGCAAAGCATCCAGCAAATCGCACAGGGCATGGCCCCAATCGGCAACAACAGCGCCCCAGCTGGTCGGGGTGGCATGTTGCCCGTAGGTACGGGCGGCCATCGGGGTTGCCGCATGTGCCTGCGCTTGGGCCGCGAGCGAGGCGATTATGGCACGCAGATCGTTCTCTGCCAGCAACAACAACTGGCGCAGGCGCAGCATGAGGCCTGTGTCCATAATATCTTGTGAAGTTGCGCCCCAATGCACGAATTGCGCATGTTCGGGCGCATTCATTTCGCTGCGGAAGGCGGCGACGAGGGCTGGCACAGGCACGCCGTTCTCGCCTGTGGCGCGGGCAATCGCGCCGGGGTCGATTTGTATCTCCATCGTGGCGCGCTGGATCGCCTTGGCGCTCAGCTCGGGGATGATGCCTTGCGCGCCTTGGGCCTTGGCCAAAGCACCCTCGACAAGCAGCATCGCACGAATGGCAGCGGTGTCGGAAAACAGTCGCCCTGCTTCGCCCGTTGGAAACAGATGCGCGTAAAGCGGGCTGTCGAAAACACTCGCGGACATCAGGCGTTGCCCAGGCTGTTGAAGAACAAATCAGACATGGCCAACACCGGTCAGAAAATCTGTCAGCACGCGGGCGAACTCGGCGGGTTGCTCGACGCAGGGCAGGTGGCCCGCGCGGCGGATCAGATGGAATTTAGAGCCGGGGATCAGATCTGTGGTCTCGCGGACCAGATCAGGCGGGGTCGAGCCATCCTCGGAGCCTGCGATGCCCAGACAGGGCAGACGCAAGCCGCTGGTCGGCGTAAAGAAATCAGTGCCCGATATGGCCGCTGAACACCCCGCATAGCCGTCGTCTGCCTGTTGCACCAACATGTTGCGCCACAACTCCAGCTCGGGCGTGGCGCGGAACTGGTCCGAGAACCAGCGCTCCATCACTGCGTCGGCAAGGCTCTCCACGCCGTTTGCTTTGACGGCGGCAATGCGTTCGTCCCACAACGCAGGATTGCCGATTTTGGCGGCAGTATTGCTCAGCACCACTGCGCGGATCAGGTCGAGACGTTTGACCGCCAAGCCCTGCGCGATCATCCCGCCAATGCTGAGGCCGACAAACACGGCATCTTTCACTTCAAGGTGATCGAGCAGGCGTTCACAATCGCTGATGAGCGATCCCATCTTGTACGGCCCGCTGGGAACCGTTGACAGGCCATGGCCGCGCTTGTCCCAGCGAATGATGCGCAGGCCCTTGGGCAGCAACGGCATGATCGGATCCCAAAGGCGCAAATCTGTGCCCAGCGAATTGGCGAATACAACTGGCACACCATCTGCGGGGCCGTCCACGCGGTAGTGGATGCGTACATCCCCTGCGTCAAATATCTGCATCAGCTTTCTCCCTTCAGGATCATATGTGCCATGATCTGCCCATGGTCCGAGGCCAGTTTGTTATACGGTGCCTCCGCATGGCTGCCATCGGTCAGATGGTCGTTCAGCACACTGAAATACTCCATTTCGCCTATGTTGCCGGCGTATTCAGGCAGGAAGTGGCGTGACATATAAATCTGGTCGATGCTTTCATAGACCCCGCCAAACGCTGCGGTAAAGACCATATCGCGCAAGGATTTGCGTACAAACAGCTTTTCCGCGGCGTGCAGGCGCACAGCCTCGATATCTTCGGTGATTTGCTGTGCCTCGGCTTCGGAATAGCGATCCCCGCGGTGTTCCGCGTCATGGCGCAGCATCCATTGATAGTTTTTGAACGGATGCTCGCCCGAGATGATCTCGCTGCTCACTGCGTTTTCGGCATCGTTGAAATCACCCAGCACCATAACGGGATGACCCATGCGCAGCTCTTGTACGATAGCGCCGCGCAAGACCCACGCCTCGGCCATACGGCGCATGGCTGCGCGTGCCGATCCCAGCGCGCGGCCTACCGGATCATATTGGGTCAGGTCCGCCTCGGGGGCTATGCCGCCGTCATCTGGGCGGATGAATTCGCCCAGTTTGGATTTCAGGTGGCAGTTGAAAACGGTGATGATCCGACCGCCGACAGGGATGCGCACTTTGAGGATCGGGCGGCTCAGACGACTGATGCGGAAAAAGCCGCCGTCCTCGGCTCCGTCAGAGAACGGAATATCCAACGGCTGGCCCAAATCCTGAATGATCTCTGGCTCGTCTGCGAAACCGTAGCGCGACAGGATTGCCACGCCGGGGCGCCGGTGGCCTGCCTCTCCATCATTCATATTGGGCGCAAAGGCGATTTCGGCGCTGCGGTAGCTGCCATAGGCCAGCTTGTCAAAAATTGCGCGCTTGCGGTAGCGTTTGGTCCCGTCGGGCAGCGAGAACTCATTTTGTGCCTCGCCGTATTTATCAGCAAGCGTGATCACATCGCGCAGGGAATCTTCGTCGAAAATCTCTTGAAAGCCGACAATATCGGCATCCAGCGTGACCATCTGATCGGCCAGCCAGTCGCGCTTCCATGCGTATTCTTCGGGGGTATAGGACTGGAACTGGTAATATTCGCTATCCGCAACGATCAGGTTTTTCACGTTAAAGCTGGCGATGGTGAAACGGGTCATAAGGTCTCCAAGCTGCGGGCGAACATGGCGGGGTCCACGTTGCCGCCTGATATGGTGACGATCACGTCATCCCCCTCAATCTCGTCGTGACGATAGAGTGCGGCAGCAAGCGCAGCGGCACCGCCCGGCTCTGCCACCAGTTTTAGATGCACAAAGGCTTGCGCCATCGCCATCAGCGCCTCTTGGTCGCTGATGGCCAGCCCTGCACCGCACAGGCGACTGAGTACGGGCCATGTCAGATCACCGGGTTGCGGTGTGACAATCGCATCACATATGCTGCCCGACAGGGCGTTGTTTCGCACGATCCCGCCTGATTGCAGCGAACGCTTCACATCCTCAAACCCCTCTGGCTCGGCAGAGCGGGCGCGCAGGGTGGGGGCGTCAGCCTCAAGCGCAAGGGCGATGCCCGAGGTGAGACCCCCGCCACCACAACAAACGATTACATCGGCATGCTTGATACCGAGCGCATTGGCGTCCTGCGCGATTTCCAGACCGCAGGTGCCTTGGCCCGCCATGACGTTTGGATCGTCATAGGGTTTGACCAGCGTCAGGCCCCGCTCGGCGCTCAGTTTTGCGCCGATCTCGTCGCGCGACTCAGTCTCGCGGTCATACAGGATGACTTCCGCACCATACGCTTGCGTATTGTTTATCTTGAGGGCAGGGGCGTCTGCGGGCATTACGATGACCGCAGAGGTGCCGTGCATTTTTGCGGCAAGGGCCACGCCCTGCGCATGGTTGCCCGACGAGAAAGCAATGACCCCGTTTGCGCGGGTGTCAGGATCAAGCGCAGAGAGCGCCGCATAGGCGCCGCGAAACTTGAAACTTCCCGTGCGCTGCAAACACTCGGGTTTGACCCAGACACGGCGGCCTGCGATGTCGTCCAGAAAGGGCGCGTTTAGCAGGGGTGTACGCACGGCGTGGCTTTTGATGCGATTGGCAGCAGCGCGGATCATGTCGATGTTCATTGCATCGCTCCGATCCACTCGCGCAGGGCGCTTATGGCTTCTTCTTCGTCCAGAAACGGGATGTGTCCGCGATCAGGGACGCGGGCAAGGATCAAATCCGGTCGGCGCTTTTGCATTTCGGCCACCGTATCCGCGCTCAGCAGGTTTGAGTTCAATCCCCAGATCAGCGCCAATGGCAGGCCTTCCATCGCATCAAAGAACGGCCAGAGGTCGGGCATCATCTGCGCGCCCGCCGCCAGCACCGCATCGCGCAGGTGCGGGTCATAGGTGATGTGCAGGCCCTCCGCGTCTTGGGTGTAATGCTTGCGCGCTTCCTCCAGCCAGCGGCCTTCAGGCATATTGGCAAATTCCGGAAAGGCGCGGGCCATTGCGGCGGCGGCGTCCTCATGGGTTTTGGCTGCGGGGTTGCGGCCAATGTAATCCTTGATGAACGCCATCCCTTTGGGATCAATCACAGGCCCCACGTCATTCAGGGCGATGCCCAGCAGGCGATGTTTTGCGCCCATGGCCAGCCCCATAGCGTTCAGCCCCCCGCGCGAGGTGCCAAGGATCGCGACCTGCTCCAGCCCCAGATGATCCAGCAGTTCGGTCACATCGCGGCATTCGACGGGCAGCGTGTAGTTTTTCCAGTTGGGGTCAAAATCCGATTGCCCACGTCCGCGATAATCAAGCTTGATCAGGCGATGTGCGCTGAGGTGCGGCGTGACATAGTCAAAATCCGCCGTGGTGCGCGTCAGCCCCGCAAGGCACAGGATCGGCAGGCCTTGGCCTTCGTCGGTATAGTAGAGTTTCAGCCCGTCGGATGTGGTGAAATGTGCCATTAGATGCCTGCCAGTTTAGGAATGCCAGTGAGGTCGGAGAGCGTATGTGCGGGTGTCCACGGCAAGCGATCCATCGGATCGCCCGCACGGTTCACCCAAACGGTGGTAAACCCGTATCCCGTAGCTGCTGCCGCGTCCCATCCGTTGGAAGAGACGAAGAGGACGTCCTCTTTGGCGCAACTGAATTCTGCCCCAACCAAATCATAGACGCGCGCGTCGGGCTTGAAGATGCCAACGCTCTGAACAGACAAGAGCGCATCCAGCACACCGTCGATCCCCGCACTGTCCACAGCACCACGCAGCATCGCGGGCGAGCCGTTGGAGAGTATGCCTGTGTTCAATCCAGCCGCTTTGAGGGTTTGCAGCATGGCAGGGACCTCCGGGTATGCGCCCAGCTCCCAATAAAGCTGCAATAGACGCTCGCGCAGGGCGGTGTCGCCGTGATGGCCTGTTTTCTCCAGCGCCCAGTCCAGACCTTCCTGCGTGACCTGCCAGAAGTCGCAATGTGCATCTGCTACGGCACGCAACCAGCTGTATTGCAACTGTTTGAGGCGCCAATGCTCCGCCAGCTGCGGCCAGTCGTCTTTGATCGCAGCATATTCAGGCTCTGAGGCCGCTTGTCGTGCTGCAGCGGCTACGTCAAACAAAGTGCCGTAGGCGTCAAAGATACAGGTCGTGATGGGCATGGAGCCTCCGCAGGGTTTGTGCGCGTCTGGTATACAGTGGCATGGGGCGAGCAGGTGGAAAAGGGTGAAATGGGGGTTGCGATTTGGCTGCAGGCTTGAAAAGGTGCGGCCAGAATTTGGAGCACCTGCGCAGATACGCGGCCTCCACCCTTATCCCCCTTATCAGATTGGAGACGACCTATGGCCGAAGTCAAGGCAGGCGATACCGTGCATTTGCACTATACTGGCACATTGCTGGATGGCACCACATTCGACAGTTCCGAAGGGCGTGACCCTTTGCAGTTCGAGGTTGGTTCTGGCCAGATCATTCCAGGTCTTGATGTAGCAATTCCTGGGATGAAGGTCGGCGACAAGAAAATCGTCAAAATCGGTGCCGATGATGCCTACGGCCAGTTGAACCCTGAAATGCGCCAAGCAGTGCCTCGCGAAGGTATTCCGGCGGATATTCCGCTGGAAGTTGGCACACAGCTGCAAATGCAGACACCTGACGGGCAAGCGATGCCTGTGACTGTCGTTGAAGTTGACGAAGCAACAGTGACGCTGGATGCCAATCACCCACTGGCTGGCAAAGATCTGCAGTTCGATATCGAGTTGATGAAAATCGACGCAGCTTGATCATTTTACAGGGAAAGGGCGCTGCCCCCCGCCCTTGGTTTGTGCCAAGGGCTCTCCCTGAGAATATACGGCTGAAAAATACAGAAGTTTCAACTTATCGCGCGGTCCGGAATTTCAGGCCGCGCGTTTTCTATAAATATGCAGTCGTTTCGGCAGGGGGCGGCGTCAGGCTTTCTTGCGCAGGCGTATGACAACATCAACCGAGGCGATTTCGGCGCCTTCGGGCGCGTCGGGCAGTTGCGCTATGACCAACTGGTCAGAGGGGGCATCAGTAAGACGCGCCTCGTCTTCCCAAAAGAAATGGGGGTGGTCATGGGTGTTGGTGTCAAAATAGCTGCGCGAGCCGTCAACGGTGACTTCTTGCAGCAGTCCGGCATGGCAGAAGGCGCGCAGGGTATTGTAGACTGTGGCCAGTGATACGCTATCGCCGCCGTCTTTGGCGGCTTCAAACAGGCTTTCTGCGGTGACATGGCGGTGCTGGCCATCGCCGACCAGCAGGGTCGCCAGCGTCAGGCGCTGGCGTGTCGGGCGCAGCCCCGCAGTGGCGAGCCACTTGGTTCCGGTTTCCAGCTGTGTTTCAGACATTTTTGGCCTCACTACGAATTGGCTCTAATATAGGGGTTTGCAAGGGGGATTTTCAATTGCAAATGCTGCGGCAGATCGTACAGGGCCGGAAGGTGCGTGAATCCTGCCGCTATTGGGGCGCTCCGCGCATTGGCCTGCCTCTTGCAGCGGTGGCGGACAGGGTGTTAGGTGGGGCGCAATATTCAGACGTGCAGGAGTGCGACCCATGGCAGACTATCCCACCAGTTTTGACAAAGAAGACCTGTTGAAATGCGCGCGCGGCGAGCTGTTTGGCGAGGGCAACGCGCAGTTGCCAGCCCCGCCCATGCTGATGATGGATCGCATTGCCGAGGTATCCGCCGATGGCGGTGCGCATGGTAAAGGCCATATTGTGGCCGAGTTCGATATCACGCCCGATCTGTGGTTTTTTGACTGTCACTTCCCGGGTAATCCGATCATGCCAGGGTGTCTTGGGTTGGACGGATTGTGGCAGCTCACGGGGTTTAACCTCGGCTGGCGTGGCTGGCAGGGGCGCGGCTATGCGCTGGGCGTGGGCGAGGTCAAGCTGACAGGCATGGTGCGCCCCGACCGCAAGATGCTGACCTACAAGATTGATTTCACCAAAGCCATCCAGACGCGCCGCCTGACAATGGGTGTGGCCAGTGGTACGGTGGAGGCGGACGGCGAAGTGATCTATCAGGTGACTGACATGAAGGTAGCCCTCAGCGAAAGCTGAGAGGCACTGCGGTCAGCGAGTGAAGCAATGGTTGCTGTCTGCTTTGCGGACAAGGTTACCCTTGCCGGCCACGTTGCTAATGGCCGCATTTTCAAATGCCGCACTGGCGGAAAAATGCAGTGCTGGCGGCAACCAGACTTTCGTTGCGGTTGCGAAGATATCAGTCCGCCCCACAAAAAGCGGACCTTCAGTTTAGCGATATTGTGCGACATGAACGAATAGCAGCTTCGAGCCTAATGTTCATAACTCTGCATTCCGCATGAATACCCGGTGCGGTATCACTACAATACCGCGAGCTTGCGTAGTCGTTGATCCATAGCTGCCTAAGCCTTTCTTTTTCATCAACAACTATCTCAAGAGAAACTTGAGGGGGCGATTGGGTCGTTTGATTTCAATGTAATGCTCTGGTGATCTGGTTTCCGGAAGGTTTGACCCCACGTCCTTCGATCATCCCAAGCTGGCTGCACAGGCGCAGGCCTGCCCAATAACCATCTTCAATCGCAGCATCAAGGCCTCCATCGCTCCGTGCGTAGGGCAGCATGATCAGCCCATCCACTTTCACTTCTAGAAGACATGTTTGCAACTCGTGTAGATTGGCACTCTCGATGAACTCAAGAGAGACAAGGTGCAGACGCCCCCACATCCATGGCAAAGTAGGAATCGCCATGAAGCGCTCGAAAAGGGCTTCGATCAAGGCTGGGTCACCAGCAAGAACCGCGCTTGGCCCCGGACGGCCACCGCCAATTCGATATCCGATCAATTCACCGAAATCCTCCGATGTCAGCACTTCGACAAATTTGCTTTCTTCCACAAAAGTGGGGGCACATGTGTTGATAGCGAAGTTCATGGTCATTCCCGTCTCTTAAAGAAACCCTTGCTTGGGCGGTGCATCCGGTCTTCGGACCTTCTGTAAGTGAGATTATCCGAGCATATAGAACCAGTAAAATTCAAATTACTTAACCATAAAGAGAGTATGGCGAATGCATTAGGGAAAATCGGGAGATGCGGCTTTTGGACAGCAAAAGGGAAGGATGTAATTCAACATCCTTCCCATCTGATCCTCCTCCGGCTTTACGAGGCCACAAGCCACCGGAAGAGTTTTGATTTTGCCGTGCCTTAGAAGCCGAGAACCAGAGACACACCAATGGTGTTGTCTGTGGATTTCACACCAGCAACTGGATCGGTGTTATAGTCTGTGCGGTAGCTGACCCGTGTCGACAGGTTGTTTGACAGCTTGTAGTTAATACCCGCATCGTTGGAGACCAATGTGTTTACGTCAGAACCCAGAACGTCTGTGTCCATTGTGAACGACATTACATCGTTTATCGCATAAAAATAACGCGAGGAAGCAATGAAGCCTACTTCGGTCTCCGAAGCACCCGTGACGTCCTTAAAGTAGCGAACGCCAGGACCCGCTTGAACACGCCATGTTTGATTTGGCTTATTCAGGATGCGGTAACCTGGTCCAAAACCCAAGAATGCGTTTGTCTCGTCACCATCAATGGCAACGTTATCAGCGTCTGTCAGGTAGCCATCATACTGGTAGCGACCAACAGCAAAGCCGTAAAGCTCCGGTGTGAAATAGCGGTTGGCTTCATAGGTCATGAAGAATTTCTCTTCGGATTTGATACCGTTGGCTTCACCGTACTCAATCGCGAAACCTACGAGGTGGTTCCAATCACCGATGCCATAAGTCAAACGGCCAGCACCAGAGACTTCGCCGTTGTCCGTGTTGCCGTTTGTGCCGGATGCGGACAGAGCAAACGAGCCCTTCCAGCCTTGCGCCACACCGTTTGGGCCAAAGCGATCAGCGTCTGTGCCGCGCTCGATATCTTCATTCACATCATCGGTGATGTCGTCGATCTGGTCGTTAAGTGCCTCGACGCCGGTAAGTGCTGTCTGTGCCATCGCAGGGGCGGCAACCATCAGTGCCAATGCGGAGACTGTGGCGAACTTCAAAAGAGTGTTCATTGGGGTATTCCTTTCCCAAAAAGAAGTGATCCGATCCGAGAGTCGTTCGGAAGCATTTCTGCTGAGACAGGTATAATCGACATCAGTGGAGTGAGTTAAACGAGTTTAATTGATGCTTATGGTGATAATTACTCGTTTGTAATTGCGAGACTCTCTACAGGTTGAAAATTTTCCATCGTTTCCATGTCCTCCGTAACAGTTTCCTGTTCAATCTCAGCGGCTTGAACGACCTCTGCCAAAGTCGCGCGCGCGGCCTCCGCAATGTCGCTGGGCAGATCATTCCGCCAAACGACCCAAGAGGGATACGGAAAGCGTGGCGCGTCTGCTACAAGGTGTAGTTTTCCTTCGTCCATATAACGCTTCGCAGACCGCGCAGGCAGAAATGCAGCGGCTTTCCTGTTAACGATATATTCGGCTGCCAAGGCTCCCAGTGCCATAGACCGGCCCGAATCCGTTAGGTGTGGCAGCGCGGTCGTCAGCGCATGGGTGAATTCGGGACCCCAGTCAATTGAAACGAAGTCTCGCTTCAGATCGAGTGTCGCCCCCGGATACGATGCAACAAGGATAAGTTCGTCATCCAAGGCGTGCTCCACCGTCAGGCCAGGTCTAAGTTGCGGAGTGTATAGCAGAGCTGCCTGCACGACTCCTTCTACCAGATAACGCGTGATCCTGTCTGTCATGCCCAGTTCAGCATGAACACTGAGTTCGGGCATCCTGATCTGCAAAGCATCGAGCCATCGAAATCCCAGCCGCGGCCACAAGGAGTACTGCGCACCGATGGATATTGCGCGGCTGTACCCTTCAGGAATTGCGATTTGTTGCCGCGCTTCTTCCCAGATTTTCAGAAGGCTTAAGGCATAGCGTTCAAACTGCTTACCTTCAGAAGTCAGGACTGCGCCTGCCTTTGACCGAATGAAGAGGGGATGGCCCAAACTGTCTTCCAACCGCTGTATACGCAAGCTGACGGCCGACTGGGTTACAAATAGGCGATCACATGCCGCCACAAACGATCCGGTGTTTGCAACTTCAATGAATGTTTTGACAAGTGTAATATCCATGGTTCATCCGTAAGCAATACGCGCTTCAATCACAAATATTATTCATTTGAGTGTAGTTAATCTTGGTAAGATTTAAACTGCGCGTGCCCCTTGTTCGTGCGCTGCTAACACCTTTGCATGCGCAGGTCGCCGCATCGCACATATAGAAGTAATGAACCGCAGTGAAATCCAAACGCCCCTTATCACGCCGCCGTCTTGTGCTCGCAATCGGTATCAGCCTCTCGGGAATGCAGGCCTGCACTGTTGTTCAAGTTGCAGAGAACGCAGTCGATGCAACTGTCTTCGTCGGGAAAACGGCCGTCAAGGGAACTGTAGGTGCGGGGAAGCTGGCAGTTAAGGGCACCAAGCTCGCTATTCGGACATCCAGAGCACCAATGACCTGCATAGATAGTGTCGGGGTCTCTTATGTTGCACCCAAGGGTCCTGATGGTCTCTATTTCTGCCCTACCTGACGTCGAATGACACCGCCTCTGTCCAAGTGAAGAGGTGAATCGCATGCCGACACGATAATACATGAGGTAAACTCGCCTCAACTATAATTAATATTCGTTTTTATGCCCTTAAGTTTCTCGCTATACGGGTTTCAACAAAGACGAACTGAAGCAGGTTTTCATGACTGTTTCATACGGCACGAAGGGCGTCGCGCCTGAAACCGTATCCCTCGTTCGTCTTTGACCATGAAACCGAGCGACGCAAACAAAGTGAGTAAGACCATGTTTAATGCAAAGAAAATGATGATCATCGCAATGGTTGGCGCAATGGTAACAGTGTCAGCCTGCTCGACAGAGCAAGTAGCCAACAACACCGGTGCCACAGCTGGGTTCGTCGCTAAAACCGCCGTCAAAGGCACCGTTGGCGCAGGCAAGCTGGCCGTGAAGGGTGTTAAAAAGGTAGCTGGTTCCGAATAATAAAGCCTTCTGACAGGCCTGCCAACTATTGCGGCGCGATCATTCGCGCCGCCTTTTTTAGTGAATGGGATAATTTCCCTGATCAGCGCTGAGAACTATCATCAACGCGCCCACAAAATGGAGAGATCGACAGTACACGATAGTTATTCGCAGCAACTCTCCTGACTGCCGCCATGCCGCTTCAAGCTTGCTATGGTGAGAAAACTGCAGACAATTCCGCCGATGTGACCGTAGTCGAGGGGGAAACAGCGGTTAACGAACTTAGTTGCAACTGAGGGCAACAGTCCTTTACCCGAATAGCAGACCTCTTTGCCGCCAGAATTCTGCATAAATAACGAACGGCAGCTTTGGGGACGCCGCAACGCTGCTTGAAATGCCAGCGCAAAGGTCGGCTAGGGGCCGTTCATGTTGCTCAACACTTTGGGCGAAAGCGGACCTTCGCTGCGCTCTGCGCCGATGGCTGCAATGCGGACTTTTCAGACATTCGTTTTTCTCACTTCGCTGACGCAGTATTTTCTCGCGCGTGCGGCATGTCTTTCGCAGCCCTGCAGCATGTGTCATCAAAGCGGTCGTTCAATCGAGATATTATAGGCCAAATCCAAACTGTACTTTCGCTGCGCGATGCTGGAACCGACGAGAGGCGGACAAATTGATCATTCGCTGCAGCAGCGCCAAAGGTGTCAGTTCGCAACGCAAATCAACAGATCTGTCCCGATCCGGCAACGGTAAGCCCGCGTTTTCGCGCGTCCTTCTCTGCAACACCAATAGCCGGAACGTTAGACAGACACATCGTCCAGACCCAACTGCAAGTTCAGATCCTCAATACTGGACAATGCTGTGCCCGCTGCGGGCCGCAGGTCCACAATAACACCAAAGTCCGAGAACCGCAGACCTTCGGTTGTGACCTCAAAGTGCTCGCGTGCCTCGCCGTCGCTGGCATACCCAAAGCCAGAAAGATCAAGGATGTCCCAAGGCTCGAAATCGCCAATCGTCGTGTGCCCCTTCACCTCGGGAGCGAACAAAAACTCATCCGACAAGATTCCACCAAACGCCATGTCCACACCACCCGCAGTCACGATTTCATCGTGCACACCCAGCGACATAATCCAGTCCCGCAGGCCCATTTGCGAGGCGATCACAAACTCCTGGCTTTGCGAAAAGCCCATAACGACGGAGGCGCGGTCGGCCCCCTCTGCCAAGAACTGCAACCACGACGTCAAACCACCCGCGTCCGGTTCGCGCCCCAAGACGTTATTGTATAGCAACGTGACGAAGGCTTCGTCCGTCAGGCCGCCATATGTCTGGCTGAACTCTGCGCTGTTCACAAAACCACCGATCACTACCTCAAGCGGCGTGCCGTCTGCCAATCGATCCGACCAAGCTGTGAATCCGCCAATATCAGGTGCGCGGTCCAACGTCGCTAGGTACAAGCGGAAAACATCATCCGACCACGACGCCGGATCCGCACCCGCCGCAAAGGAACGCGCGTCCGCAGTGGTGCTTTGGATGAACTCGCGGCTTTGGGAAAAGCCCAGCACCACACTTTCGCGCGAAGCTCCGCCTGCTAAGTTGCTGGTCCAGCTGGCAAGCCCCGCCGCATCGGGATCGCGGCCCAGTACGTTTTGATAGAGCAACGTCACAAAGGCAGAGGCATCAAGCCCGCCATATTGCGACTGAAACTCTCGACTGCCTACGAAGCCTTGCGCGATCTGGTCAAGGCTCGTCTCGTCCATGGCGATCTGCGTGGTCCATTGGACGTGACCGGCAGCATCGGGTGCACGGCCCAACGTGGCTTGGTACAGGCGGAAGACGGCGTTTGCCTCTGTGTCGAAATACTGAGCCCGCAGCCCGTCTCCGTGGATGATGTCGCCAATGCTGCTGCCGATCAAGCGCCCGCCGCCCTCAGTGCCGTAAACGCGCACGGTCTCGGTGGCGCGGGGTGCGGGGGCGATATTCTCACCCCAAAGCTCGGCAAAACGGTAGGTGACCAGCGTGTCAAAGTTACCCGCTTCAAAGGCAACTTGTTCCACATCTGAGAGCACCAGATCACTGCCCTCAGATGATGTAATCCGCAAGGCGGTGCCTTCGCGCGCGATCGTGACATCGTCGCGCCGGTCAAGGAAATATGCGATGTCGATGCCCATGCCCCCCGACACAGTGTCATCGCCGTCAGCCCGTATGTCGTCAAGGGTTGTGCCAGAGAACAATGTATCGTCTCCTGCCCCGCCTTCCAAAAGATCCGCCCCAGCGCCACCGACGATAAAGTCCTGGCCCGCCTCGCCGCGCAGGGTGTCTTTACCCCAACCGCCATCGATCCAGTCGCCTCCGCTCGATCCGGTATAGGTTTCGTCCAACATGGTTTCGACAAAGCCCGCACTGCCAAAGTCGGGGTGGGTCCAGCTTTCCTCTAACCCTCCGGTCTCAGTCCCATAGCCGAAAAAGAAGCCTTCGTAGGAGGTGATTTCGAGCGACTTGAATTGGACATCACCGTCAGGTTCAACGATGTAGTAGTTGAGATAATCAAAGCGGAACGTGTCGAATTCTGCGCGCGGAGTGTAGACTAACCTGTTGCCGCGGACCTCCAGCTCTCCATAGATCGCTGCGGGCAAATCAGGTGCGCCCAAATAGCCCGCGAACACCTCGACGTCTTCGTAGCCCGCGCTCGCGCCAATCACATTGAAACTGAAAGATCCCCCATCCAAGCTGCGATAGGTCGGCACAACAACATAGTCGTTAACCGTGTGCTGAAACACAGGCTGGGGTTCAAAGGCGATGTTCTCGGGCCAGCGGCGATAGGTGTAATCGGGCAGATCAATGTAGTTGAACTGCGCCGACACTCCGCGTGAGATTTCACCGTCGAACTCGCCCGATCCAATGGTGAATTCTTCATAGCTGGTGTCACCGACCTTGACAGGTCCATCAATCCCTTCATCGACATCGAATTCCAGCGCGGGAATGGTGTATTCGCCAATAAAGTTAAAGTACGGATTGGTCCAAACCGGAGTGATATCCACCGTTTGAATGCGTAACTGCTCATTAGGGTCGGCCAGACCTTCGGTTTGGCTGTTCAGGTCCGCATAGTCAGAGGACAAGTGGAATTCACTGCGCAGACGGTTGTTCCACGCATCGGCGCTGTAGATGCTATCGAGCTGTGTACGGAGCGTAAACGTATCGAACCCATTGACGCTCTCAAGCTCCATTGACGCGTTTTCGAAGTCCATGAGGTCCGCCCCGTAATAGAGGCTCCATTCTCCCGTATCCTTGGACGACCCTTGGTCGATCCCCGTCAGCCGGATTGATATCTCATGGTCCTCATACCAGCTTTTGCCCCAATCGCGCCACCAGCCCGAGATCGGCGCATCCGTGACCTGATTGATCAAGCCATGGTAAAACTGGACTGAATCGCCCTCGTAGACCGCAAGATTGCCGGGCCGCATCGGGTCCGAGATATCAATCCAGCCCGATTCAGAGATGTCGACTGTGTTGACCGCATCAAAATTCAGCTTGCTGACAGGGGAGCGCCAGACCTTTGCCAGAACGCCGAAATCAACGATGCTTGGGTCCAGATCGTTTGCAGAAGCTACTTTGCGAATAAGCTCATCAAAATATGTCAAATCCCCGTCGCCCTTTGCTTGCGACGCTTGACGCGTTGCCGGTCTCTATCGATTTGGTCCATAGGTGATATATTCCGACAGTCTCGGGTCCAAGATCAAGCATTTTTGCGCAGCCCATCGCATTTTGGAACTGCCTCTTGCGGTCAGCCGCCCGTCGCCGCACGCGCATCGCGCGCCGTGTCATAGGTTGGCAGGTCAGCCACAGTCTTGCCGTGGGCCGTCACCAACGTATCGAAGACTGTCTGACGTCAGCGCTTATGGGGCCAAAGAGGGCAATTTGCGAAAAGAGTGTTCTTGGCTCATCGTAACCACTGAGGAGTGGAAGATGAGACAGACCAATGGAACATTGCAAAAACCCTGGCGAGAAGATCGTCAAAGATATCAAACGTGCCACCCGCAAGCATTATTCATCTGAAGAGAAGATCCGCATCGCGCTGGATGGCCTGTGCGGTGAGGACAGCATCGCTGAACTGTGCCGCCGTGAGGGGAGTTCTCAGGGCATCTATTACAAATGGTCCAAGGACTTCATAGAAGCTGGTAAGCGGCGGCTGGCAGCTGACACAGCGCGTGCTGCGATAACTGAATAGGTAACGGATCTACGCTGCGAAGCCAGTGATCTGAAGAAAGTCGTGCCTGAGCAGACGCTCGAACTGCGGCTTCCATTCACCGAGTTCTGACAGCCCAAGAAAAAAACATTCGCTGCTGGCTGACTTATGACAATTTGGGCTCTCAGACCTGATTAGATCAGTGGCAGCATTTGTTGCATTGACCGCTCTTTGAGCGGCTGCTTTCTTGAGATGGCCCCAGAGCGCTCAAATCCGCAGCGAATGACTGCTGTCCGCCCAATTTGATGCGCATACGGCTTCAGACGTTGCAAATTATGGCGCTGAAAGCCTAAGCCCTGCTTGCCATTGAAGAGTTGCGTGACGGTCAGAGCGCCGCTGTGCGTGCGCTGCGTGAGGATTTTGACCGCCTGTCAGGGACCATTGCCGCGGGAGCGACGACACGGCGCCGCAGGTAGATCAGGAGGCCAGTGCGGCCCTTTGTTTCGTCTCAATAAGGCGTGTTTGACCGAGGCGATAGGTTTGCAGATACTTCGCAAGCGATATCATGTTCAGCCGCAGCGAGAGAGAGCGCCCGTAGGCCCCGTCAAAATCCCTTCGACAGCCCCGCACAAAGACACCTAGCCCCAGAGAGCGGGAGTTCGTGCGCCAGTACATGAAGCTGAGCAATGGCACCGAGGCGTATGTCAGAGCGGGTTACACCGCAAAAACGCGACAGACTGCAGCTGCAGAGTCCTACAAACTCCTCAGAAAACCTCATATCGTCCAGATGCTCAGCAGTTTGCACGCCGAAGCTGACGCGAAGGTTGTTGATGATTATGCCGAACAGTTGCGGCTGTGGCGTGCTGTGGTGAACCATGATCCGTGCGAGCTGTCAGAGATTGTCTATGACGCATGCCGATACTGTCACGGCGATCACCACGAATATCATTGGCGAGTACCAGCAGAGTTTGAGAAGGAACTTGCGGCTTACAACCGCCTTCCCGACAAGATTAAAGAAGTTGAAACCGCACCAAACGACATGGGCGGCTATGGATATTCACGCAAGCTGTTACCGCACCCAGACTGCCCGATGTGCGACGGAGAAGGCGAAATGCGCGTTGTGTTCCACCCGAGCGCCATGCTGGACAAAGACGCGGCGCTGGCCTTCGGCGGCGTGCAGATCACACAGAACAGCATAAAGGTGATGACCATCGACCGCATGGCCGCGTCCAAGAAGATTGCAAAGCATCTCGGCATGTTCCGACAAGAAGCTAAGGACTAGGTTGTCGACGCTATTTCTGAAATGCTGACTGATATCCAGCAGAAAGGGTCCAAAGCCCCCTTAAACGGTGGCGGAGACAACGTTACGGGCGAGAATAGCGCCCCGTTGGCTGATGATGGACCACCACTGGCGCCAGAATGAGCGCGCCGTCTCTGTATCAAGGGGGTGCGGGAGAAGACGTGCCGTAGAGGCCGAACGGGAAAGCGTTGCTGGAGCAACAGGTTCAGGCTGTAGGTAGAGGCTGATCCAGATCAGCGCGAAACACGACCGCATTGATACGGCGATCACGGGCAATGCCCTATTTCTTCGTGAGCCAACCTCAAAGGCGAGCTATGTAAGAGACAGTAGCCCAGCTAGAGTGTAGTTCGCAATTGCAGCGAAGGTCGGCTTCGAGCCCATTTTGACCGATGCTGCAAAGGGAACGAACGTCAGCTTTCTTTCGTTCATGTTTCGGGCTTCCGAAGCGGCACGCACTTCTACGATGGGTTCAAGATTAGAGACATCCATAAAGTTCTAAGGACACATTTCACCTGTTTCAGTCCAGCGAAGCTATCTGAATTCAGACGTTAGGTAGGCCAGTTCTTTATCAAACTTGAGTTGAAGGGATAGCCTTTGGCAGATGCGCAGCAAGGCGATGTGTGGGACGTTTTACGCCCCACACAGTTTATCATCGATTACTAGGTGCTGGTTGGTCGTGCAGTAACTCGAAGAATGCGACCACAGACAGGATCACCCCAATAACTGCGGCATTCCAGGTTACCAACCTATCGGCGAATTCGGCAAGCCATGGTGCGAGAAACACACCAAGTCCCAGAACGAGGCCCAAGTACGGCGGCATCAGATTATGTCTGCTACAACTCTAGCCTGCGATGACAAGAGCCAGAAAGCCCGAAATCATCATCAGCCCTGCCTCACCGACGAAAAGATCGTTTTTGGCTGCCTCGCCCGCAAAAAGCAAAAATGGGGATAACATCAGCCATAGGCCGGATGCAGCAAAGGTCCATCTGAACACTGCAAGGTGCTGCATGGGGTGAACTGTAAAATCGGGCTTCATACATCGATGTCCGGATCGGCAAGCATGCCAAGATCAACAGCAATGGCCATCTCTTCGTCGTTTATTAAACCATCACCATCTGTGTCCATTTCGCGGAATAATTCTTCCGTGAGTTCTGGGTAGAAAACCAAAAGCTCCGAAAGCGAGGCCATCCCATCTCCATCGGTATCAATCTCGGTTGTCATAGCATTTGCAGAGAAAGCAACAGAAGCCGCAAGCGCAGCAACAAGAGTTACGTTTTTCATGGGTTTTCCAATTGAAACAGTGCCGTCCATTTTGGACAGCATCTATTAAGTTATATATCCACGCGGGCGAGACAGCCCGCAGACACATGCCTGCGGACCTTGTTTGCGGTTGGTTTACATCATGCCGCCCATACCACCCATGCCGTCCATACCGGACATCGCGTTCCCGCCAGCTTTCGCTGGTTTGTCAGCAACCATCGCCTCGGTGGTGATCAACAGCCCCGCAACTGACGCGGCATATTGCAGTGCAATCCGAACGACCTTGGTCGGGTCGATGATGCCAGCTTTGAGCATATCGCCGTACTGTTCTGACTGCGCATCATAGCCAAACGTCTTGCTGGTGTTCTCGACGATCTTTCCAGCAACGACCGATCCATCAACACCCGCGTTTTCAGCGATCTGACGCAGAGGGGCCTGTAGCGCTTTGCGAATGATCGCGATCCCAGCCGACTGATCCGGGTTGTCACCTGTAAGGCTCTGCAAGACCTTGCCTGCATGCACCAGTGCGACACCACCACCCGGTACGACTCCTTCTTCGACAGCCGCGCGTGTTGCGTTCAAAGCGTCGTCAACACGGTCTTTGCGCTCCTTTACCTCAATCTCGGTCGCACCACCGACCTTGATCACCGCAACACCGCCCGCAAGTTTGGCGAGGCGCTCTTGCAGTTTTTCCTTGTCGTAGTCGGAGGTCGTGTCTTCAATCTGCGCACGGATCTGCGTGACCCGCGCTGCGATTTCCGACTTTTCACCAGCGCCATCTATGATGGTCGTCGTATCTTTGGTGATGTTGATCTTCTTGGCGTCTCCCAGCATGTCCATCGTGACATTCTCAAGCTTGATACCCAATTCGTCCGAGATCACCGTTCCGCCTGTCAGGACGGCAAGGTCTTGCATCATCGCCTTGCGACGATCCCCGAAACCGGGGGCTTTGACGCCAGCAACTTTCAACCCACCACGCAATTTGTTCACAACAAGCGTTGCAAGCGCTTCGCCGTCGATGTCTTCGGCAATGACAAGCAACTGCTTGTCCGCCTGCATGACGGCTTCAAGCAAAGGCACCATTGGCGCAAGGGATGTCAGCTTTTTCTCGTGAAGCAGGATGACACAGTCTTCGAGGTTGGCCGTCATTTTGGCAGGTTCCGTGACGAAGTAAGGGCTGAGGTAGCCGCGATCAAATTGCATGCCCTCAACAACTTCGGTCTCTGTCTCAAGACCTTTGTTTTCTTCGACGGTAATGACGCCTTCGTTACCGACCTTTGCCATCGCGTCAGCGATCTGTTGACCGATTGCTTCTTCGCCATTGGCAGAGATGGTCCCGACTTTGGCAATCTCAGCCGTATCACCTACCGGACGTGACATGGTTTTGATCTCGGCAACAACAGCGGTGACAGCTCTGTCGATGCCACGTTTCAGATCCATCGGGTTCATGCCCGCTGCAACTGACTTCATGCCTTCTTTGACGATGGCTTGGGCCAGAACTGTCGCTGTGGTTGTGCCATCGCCAGCCTCATCATTGGTGCGGGATGCGACGTCCTTAACGAGCTGCGCACCCATATTCTCAAAGGGGTCCGCCAGTTCGATTTCCTTGGCGACTGTAACGCCGTCCTTGGTGATACGGGGTGCACCGTAGGACTTGTCGATCACCACATTGCGGCCCTTTGGCCCCAGCGTTACCTTTACAGCGTTGGCAAGTGTGTTGATGCCTTTGAGCATGCGGTCACGGGAGTCCGTGCCGAATTTGACGTCTTTTGCAGACATGTCGGTATTCCTATTTGAAAATTATGTGAAAGAGACAGCGTCGTTCAGGCCATAATGCCCAAGATGTCGCTCTCCTTCATGATCATCAGCTCTTCGCCGTCGATCTTAATTTCAGTGCCAGACCATTTCCCGAACAGGATTTGGTCGCCCGCTTTGACGTCCATCGAAATGCGTGCGCCAGTTTCATCTTTGGCACCTGCACCGACAGACACAACTTCACCGCGTTGCGGTTTTTCCTTGGCCGTTTCGGGGATGATCAAGCCGCCGGATGTCTTTTCGTCTTCTTCGGTGCGGCGCACCAAGACACGGTCATGTAGGGGGGTAAACAGCATGGAAATACTCCTTTTGAAGATTTCCGGATAGGGGTGGCATGCTTAGAAACGTATTGGCACTCGCCACACCTGAGTGCCAATATTGTTGAGTTGGCTATGGTGAGAGGCGACTACAATAGGGCCAAGAAGTATATTTCATCGGAATTGCTTTTTCCGAGAATGAGCCTCGTTGCAGTCGACCTCAAAGCGTTACTTCACCTTTTTACCAGCAATGGAAAGATCAGCTTTTCCTGCGTTTGAATTTGCTGTCGCCAACACTTTCGGCTTTTCTTGCTTTGGCTTCTTTGCCTCTTTGTTACTGTTTTTACCTTTGGCCATGGAACGTCCTTCCAAATTGCAGCGATCCGGTGCCGGAATGGCAGCGGTTTGACTGCGGTCGTCCACCCATTGCCCATACATGGCGCAGGATGGTGTTGACTGGTGAGGGCTACGCAGACGTGCCTGCCTTTTCGGCGGCCTCGTCGATCGCTTTTTGTTGCCCACGTGAAATGGTCGAGATCGGCGTTCCGAACATCGCGTTTGCCGCAGCATAATCTGTCGCGGTATCAATCTCGGTCCAGTTCAGTCCGGTGATATCAAGTGCACGAAAGACCGTCCCTTGCACCACCAGCCGCGCATAAGCGGCCTCGTAATACTCCTGAAAATGCTCTCGTTTTTCCATCATCTCGTCGAGTTCCGCAAAAAGCAGGGGACCCGTCTTGGCGCTGATTTTCTCGATCCCAATGGACTCACCAAGTGCCAGCTTGGGATCAACGGACTTGCCAACTTCAAGCACCTGCATCTGGTCATCTGTGATGACCTTAACCTCTTCGTCTTCAAGGGCGATATTTTGATCAATGCACAAGACGTTTGCATAGTCGCTATCAACAAGTTGGCGCAGAATTTTCACGTCAAACACAACGTCTGCATCGAACTTGATGAACTCGGACGTGCCAATGGCGGGTGCGGCAAGCATCAGGGAATAGCCCGTGTTTGTATCGCGGTAGCGGTCGTTGATCACATAGGTCACGCGTATGCCGCGAAAGGTTTTGTCGACGAATTGCTTGATTTCATCCGCGCGGTGACCCAACACTAACACGAACTGGGACATGCCGCAGCTCAGGCAATTGCGAATCATCCGTTCCAGAATGACAGATCCACCTACAGACAGCAGGCTTTTTGGGCAGTTGTCGGTCAGCGGGCTGAGCCGCGAGCCGGTGCCTGCGGCCAGAATAACGGCCATGGGCGGGCGATTGATTTCATTTTTCATATCGTTGCGTCCTATATAAAGCAGAAGGAGAGATACTATTTTGGGAAGAACAGTTTTCGGTTTTTCCCGATATTCTTGCCTCTAGACCATGCCTTGTAGGCGCCCCAGAAGAGTTGGCTGGCCGCAAAAACCCAAAGCATCGGGCTGAGTTGGTCTAGGACGAGGGCGGCAGAGAGCATGAAGATGAACACTCCCTCATCGAATGCGAAAACTTTGCGCTGCTCCCTGAGAAACCACGTCCAGTTAGCGCGCAGGCCAAAACCCAAGCCCGCTGCTGTTTCCACCTGTTTCAAACGCGCCATATCCTTGGGATAATTTGGATCACGGGCCGTTTCGATCTCAAGGGCCACGTATTTGGCGTATCCGCGCAACCCGTAGAACGCGATGCCGATCATAGCGAGGAAGACGGGAACCACACTGGCTGTTTGAGCATACGCGGCGTAACCAGCGGCCCCGAACCAAAGGGTGACCTGCACCTGATCGGTCAGGCGGTCATAGTAACTGCCTTCGGGTGAGGAAACGCGGCGATACCGCGCCAGTTGTCCGTCCATACAATCAAGGATGTGACTGAGGTGGATCAGAACTGCCGCCGCGATGAAACATGCCGTGCCCCCAACAAGAATCCCGATGCTCGCCACCACAGCCACCAAGAATGAAGCCGCGGTAATCCGGTTCGGCGTGATCCATGACACATCTACGGCAGTATAATTGGCAAGGATGCCCAGCGGTGCCGTGACAAACGACGACCACCATTCATCGTCTTTGGTCTTGGTAGCCCAAAGCTGTGTCAGCTTACCTGTCATGATACTACCTTCGCTTGCAGGCGATCTGGTGTGGGCAGCCTGACCAAGGTTGCACCTTTTGAAGTCACAGGGGCGACAAGTTCAGCTGCCTCAGCCTGCAATGTCAGCAACACGTCTTTGAGGGCGGCAAGGAAAAATTGGATGTCGTAGTCAGACAGCTCACCGATATTACCGACCTGAAAGACCTTCCCTGCAAAGCACCCTTTACCTTCGTAGATGATGATCGATTTCTCCCGCAGCCGGTCGCGTAGATCGGCTACGGAAATCGATGGCGGCACCCGCACCGTAGTCAGGATCGAACACATGTCCGCCTCGTCGATCAAGAAGTCGAGGTTCAGCCTGCGCATGCCGATCCGCAGCAGATCCGCACGGGTCTTGATGCGCGCATAGCGTTTGACCACACCCTCCCGCAGGATATCTTTCAGCGCCTGATCCAGAGCAAAGAACAGCGGCACAGCGGGTGTGTTCGGTGTCTGGCTGTGGTTCTTCAAAAAGGCATAGAAGGTTGCGAGGTTCAGATAGGTTGTTTTTGCTGCATGGCGTTCAAGCCGTTTGAACTGTTTTTTGCGTCCAACCACGAACGACAGGCCAGGATAGGAGCCGATGGCCTTGGAACTGGAACTGGACACGAATGCGATATGACAGGCTTCCATGTCGATCACTTCTGCGCCAACTGAGCTGACACCATCGACCACAAACAAGGCTCCCGCCGATTTCGCCAAAGCGCCGATTTTCTTCAACGGATTCAACATACCCGAACAGGTCTCGTGATGGACCATCGCCACAACGTCTATCTTGTGGGTGGCCAGATACACGGCAATCTGGGCAGGATCGAACGGCGTACCCCAAGGCATCTCAATCAGATGTGTATGTTTGTTGTGGATACACGATGTCTTGTGCAGTCGCCCGCCAAATTCGCCATTCGACAGGATCAGGATCGCGCCTTTGCCAACCACAGAAGACAGGATCGCCTCGTTTGCTGCAGTGCCGGAACCGGTGATCACTACAGCACGATATCGCGCGCGGTTTCTGATCTGAAACAGCGAGAGCAGTTTATCTTCTATGCTCACCATAAGCGCATCAAAGTCTGGTTCGCGGTGGCAGATGTCTTCCTTACAGATGGCCGCGCGCAAGGTTTCGGCCACGTTCACAGGGCCCGGGGTGAAAAGCAGATACTTGTCTAACATTTGGTCATGCTCCAACCGCCACATGAACGGAGCCATGAGGCAGTCACGCCCATGATACGTCCGCGCCCGAGGGTCGGCCGGAGACATCGAGAGGGCACAAATCGAGTTCGAAAGCGCAGCACCTACGGGGGTGCTGTTGATAAATCGTCCGGAAATTGAACGTTTGCAGAAATAATTCGCAAAATAAGCAAAAGACACCTGATCTCGGCAATACGTGCGGATCAGGCGGGCCTCATGTGCTGTAAAACAGCCTCAGAACAGTAGTAGAGCAAAATCGAAGGTCGCAAGGGGTGGCCAACGCGCAACTTTATGGATGGCGTTGGGTTTTGACCGGAAACATCCAGCTGCAGTTTCAGACATCCTGATCTGCTACGATTGACCTTAGAAGAACGTATCGGCGCTTTGATAGAGCGCCTGAGGATCAAGCCGTATGGACAAACGGGTAAGATAGCAAGGAATAGATGCACTCTATCCGATGATATGAATACCGAGGACTTCCCCACTCCAAGGTTCCGCTTGACCAGAGACCTGCTGAAACCTACCCCATCTTATCCATGGATCACATCAGCCCCCTATTGCACCCGTCTGCCCGAATTGCTCCGTTGAGTGAACTCCTTGATCGCTACGATGGCCTGCTCTGTGACATATGGGGAGTGCTTCATAACGGGGATGCCGCGTTCAGCGATGCCGTCGATGCGTTGTGCAGGGCCCGTGCCTCTGGTCGGGTTGTGATTTTGATTACCAATGCGCCGCGCCTTTCCAAAGATATCTACCCTCAGTTGGCGCGGCTCGGCGTTCCGCGTGAATCGTTCGATAGTATTATTACATCTGGCGACGTCACCGCGCAGTTGATTGCGAAACAACCCGACGCGCCGTTGTTCCACTTTGGTCCGGAGCGGGATAGCTCCATTCTGGAGGGCCTGACGAACCCGATTGTCGATCATTCAGACGCCAAGCTATGCCTGCTGACCGGTCCGCTGGACGACATGATTGAAACTACTGATATATACCACGACCTTCTTGAGCAAATGCACGAAAACGCCGTCGAGATGATTTGCGCAAATCCCGATTTGGTTGTGCGAAGCGGCAACCGCATGGTGATCTGTGCAGGCTCTATCGCACAGCGTTATGGACATCTGGGTGGCAAAGTGAGCTTTGCAGGAAAGCCGGAACAGGCAATTTATGAAGAGGCGTTGAGAAGAGCAGCTTCTTTGACGGGTCGAGATATCCCAAAAAGCAGATTGCTGGCCATCGGTGATGGGTTGGCAACGGATATCAAAGGCGCTGCTGACAACGGGTTAGATGCCTATTTTATTGTAAGTGGCATTCATGCAAGTGAGTTTGACGAGCTGAATGCACAGGAGGCTGTAAACCGCATCAAGACCAAATTCCTTGGTCTCAATCTCGTCGGGGTCAGCGATCGGTTAAGCTGGAGCTGAACTTTTCTGAGTATGGGCGGTACCCGCAATCAAGCAGGTTTGAGGTGGTATTTCCTTTCAGCTGAAAAAATGCCCAACAGTCAGGATTGAACTGCGATGGGTCTGTTTAAAGCTACTCAATTTTTTGGAAGCTGCCGGTTTTTGTTTTGCCAATATCGTACGCAATTTCTCTCAGGCAAGAATACTATAAAAATAACCTCCATTTCCAAATGCGGCCATTGGCGCAAGTGTAGCGAAAGCTAGGTTTGTCCGCATTGTGGTCATCGAACCATTTAAATGCTGCGCACCTTTGGCAATGTCCGCTTCGGGGAAGCTGCACTGCGGCGTGGCGACCATTCGTCAATGGCTGGTTTGGGCCGTCCATGTCGGGGGTCATTTTATCAATTTCTCAAAACCGGACTTTGGCTGCGATGCAGAAAAGCGGTACTTTGGGCTCAAAGCTGGCGTTGTCGGGGACGATGGCAAGTTTTAGGTGATATGGCCGATGGCGGCCGCTCTTCGTGTGCAGAAATGCGGGTTTTGGTCGGCAACTCGATCTATGCTGTGATTTGCATGGAGTTCTGCGATGCCGAAAGACGCGGCTTTTGGATTTAGTTTTATACTGTTCACAGATTGCTGACCTTTAACGGCAGCGGTGCTTTGGCGCTGTGTCTCCAGTGCGCAAACCCCATGTTTACGGCGATGGATGAACCGATGGGTCGGGGTGGCAGAATCCGAGCCTTATTCTGATGTAAGGTACGGGTATCTAGTCATTATTGCTGACGAATTCGCTGCCATACGCGTTGGCTGTCGGGGCTGCGGAGTTGGATATGCGTTTGACGGGGTATTGAAACTGTATCCTGACTAAAATAGTCAGATTGACATATCTGACTAATTCAATCAGGTTTAGGTTCAAGTCAAGCCACCCCGAGTCGAACGAGGGGAAGCCCGACATGCTTTGAATGTAAGGACTTCCAAATGACGATTTCACGTGAGGCGCGCCCTGTCGCCATAGTTGACCCTTCCCCATCTCGCCTTCCTTGGTGGCAGCTGAAAGAACTGATCGACACCTCAGAGCTTCCTGCTGATGTGTCTGTTGAGTGGATGTTGGACCATGCCCGATCAAGCGATGGGGCGCGCCCATGAGCTTTCACACGCCGCCGCCCAAAAAGCTGCAAGCGCCCAACCTGCCTACATACGCAGCCAGCGATCTGACGGATGGTGGGGATCTGGCGCAGATCGTTTTGGACGGCCAGATTTACACCCTTCGCATAACGCGCGCCAAAAAACTGATCCTCACCAAATGAGCGCGCCTGCAAACAAGCGTGGTGGCGCACCGGTCGGGTTCATTACCGAACTGGACGGGATAGAGGCCGCAAGTGTCATTTATCTGCGTCTCTGGTCAGATGGTGCAGATGCACAAGCACAGGTGCGCGATGATTTTGTTACCGCTTTGGGGCATCATCGTGGTGAGCAGGCCGTTCAGTCGTTCGAGCAGATATGCAGTCTTTGCTCTGCCCATGGCCGCCGTCCTTTGATGCGCCATGCGCTACAATGCAAATGCCTTGGCGCGGACGAATCCTGTTTTGCCAATTTCATTGCGACGGCCTCTGAAGGCGCGCGCGAAGACGCCATGCTGATTGCCACATTGCTGGTCCGCGCAGACGTGGCACCGCTGCTTGCGTCCTGTGCATTTGATTTCGGCCTTGCCCTCAAACGGATGCGTCTAGGTGCGCCGCGTGACTATGCCGCCATCCATCCCCAGCCCACAATATTTCACTGAAGGAACTTTCCATGAAACGTCTCACTTTGCTGGCAACGGTTGCTGCCGCTTCTTTTGCGCTCCCTGCGTTTGCTGTCGAAAAGACCGATATGCTTGCGAATTATGCCAATATCGCTGCTGCGAAATATGGCGATAGCCTGATTACTGCGCAGCGTTTGAAAGCAGCTGTAGATGCGTTGGTCGCCAACCCTTCTGCAGAGAACCTCACGGCAGCGCGGCACGCATGGCTTGCCGCCCGTGTGCCATATCAGCAGACCGAGGTTTACCGCTTTGGCAATGCGATTGTTGATGACTGGGAGGGCAAAGTAAACGCATGGCCCTTGGATGAAGGGCTCATCGACTATGTGGATGCTTCTTATGGCGGCCCCTCAGACGAGAACGAGTTTGCGGCCCTGAACGTCGTGGCGAACACGACTTTCGATTTGTCCGGCAGCGACATTGATGCCTCGGCGATTACGCCTGATTTCCTGTCAGAGACACTGCACGAAGCGGACGGGGTGGAGGCAAATGTCGCTACTGGCTATCACGCGATTGAATTCCTGCTGTGGGGTCAGGACCTCAACGGCCATGGTGCAGGCGCGGGCAACCGACCCTGGACGGATTATGCGATGGCGGCGGACTGCACCAACGGCAATTGTGACCGCCGTGGCGCATACCTGATTGCTGCGACTGATCTGCTTGTGTCCGATCTGGAGTGGATGGCTGCACAATGGGCCGAAGGCGGCGCTGCGCGCACGGAACTGACGTTAGACACGGATGCAGGCCTTGCGGCGATCCTGACGGGCATGGGCTCGCTCTCCTATGGCGAGCAGGCGGGCGAGCGGATGCGCCTTGGCCTGATGCTCAATGATCCCGAAGAAGAACATGACTGCTTTTCGGACAATACGCACAACAGCCATTACTATGACGGGCTGGGCATCCAGAATGTCTATCTGGGTGAATATGTGCGGGTTGATGGCACGCTGGTGTCGGGCGCGTCTGTGTCGGATATGGTTGCAGCCGCCGACGCAGCCCTTGATGTCGAAATGCAAGGTAAGCTGAGTACCACTATGACGGCGCTCGGGCGGATCAAGACGGCAGCCGAGGCAGGGTTTGCCTATGATCAGATGCTAGAGCGCGGCAATGTAGCGGGTGAAGCTCTGATTATGGGCGGTGTGAATGGTTTGATCGACCAGACGCGCTCTATCGAGCGTGTTGTGACCACCCTTGGCCTTGATGGCATCGCGTTTGAGGGCTCAGACAGTCTCGATGATCCGAACGCTGTATTTCAGTAAAACATCACCCTGCCAGCAGAGCGCCAGCCAAACGGGTCCACCAAATGCAGGACAATAGACATGAAGAATAAACTACTTAAGACGGGGCTTTGCAGCATCGTTTTGGCTGGCGGTACATCTGTGGCAGCACAAGAAGCGCGCGTTACTTGGGAAGGCAGCGTGGAAGTCGGTGTGGACAGCACCCTGCGCGCCGATGATCCGACTGCCGAAGTTACGGACGCGTATATCTCGGCCGAGGCGGCCTTTGAGGCTGCCATTACTGATCGCATCACGGCGTTTGGGGGGCTGACGCTGGAATCTGTAACCGACGCCGGGGATGACCGCGCGTTTGAGGACATGGGGCTTTATATCAGCGAGCTTGGTCTGCGCTTTGGCTTTGGCGACACATTCGTTTCGGTCGGTAAAATCAGCCCCGTCTTTGCTGTCGCATGGGACGAAGCACCGGGGTTTTACGGCACTTCGCTGGCGGAAGACTATGAGCTGAGCGAGATGATCGGTGTGAGCATTGATACGCCTGTGGGCACAGGGGGAGGCACTCTGTCGGTCGCTATATTCTATGCGGATGATACGGCGCTGAGTAACAGCATTGGCCACAAGCGGGGACGCAACACCACCGCGGCTGGTGGTGTTGGAAACACAGGTGAATTGAATAATGTCGCCCTGCAATACTCACACGAATTTGGCGCGACGACCGCTTGGATTGGTGCGCGGCATTTGTCTGCGGGTCTTGGCGATACGTCCGACGAGACAGGCATCGTCGCGGGGGCATCGCGTGAATTTGCCAACGGGTTCAACATGATCGGCGAAGTCGCGCATTTTGATGGTGTCGGCGGTGCTGCGGGGGATGCCACCTATGCCACGCTGGGCGGTGCCTATGCGCTGGACGACTGGACATTTTCTGCATCCGCAACCGTGGTGGATGCCCCCGATACGACCGACAGCATGATCGCAGTGGGTGTGGACCGCACCATCACTGAAAATATCGAAGTCAATTTCGGCCTCGCGCGGTTTGATGTGGGCGGCGAAAAATCCACTTCGCTCGGCCTTGCTGCGGTGGTTTCATTCTAAGGAGAGCATGATGATTGTCTGTCACTGCCAGAACATTTCCGATCACGACATAGATGCCGCGATCAACTGGATGCGCGCAGCAGATGCGCAGACGATCATCACCCCCGGAAAACTCTACCGCGCACTTGGCAAGGCGGCCGATTGTGGCGGCTGTATGCCGCTGTTTTTGGCGACAATGCGCGGCAACACCAACATGGAAGTCCCCATGCAACTCCGCGAGCTACGATGCGGAATAACACAGGAAAACCCGAATGAACGGCGACAAGAAAGTAATTGAGTACCTCAACGATGCCCTGCGCAGTGAATTAACAGCTGTCAGTCAGTACTGGCTGCACTACCGCATGCAGGAGGATTGGGGCCTTGGCCACATGGCCAAAAAGTCACGTGAAGAAAGCATTGAGGAAATGGTGCATGCCGACAAGATCATCGCGCGCATTCTCTTTCTGGGCGGCCATCCCAACCTGCAAAAGCTTGATCCGCTGCGCATCGGCCAGACCCCGAAAGAGACGCTTGAATGTGATCTGGCGTCCGAGCATGGCGCGCGGGACCTTTATATGGCGGCGCGCAAGCACTGCGAAGAAGTCGGTGATTTTGTCACCAAAAACATCTTCGAGGCCCTGCTGACCGATGAGGAAGGTCACATCGACTTTCTTGAGACGCAGCTTGGTCTTGTGGCGAAACTTGGTGAAGAACAATATGCCCTTCTCAATGCATCAAAAATGGATGAAGCGGAGTAGTACCTTCGCGCTGGTAGCGGTTCTTGCAACCGCTGCCACGGCGCAAGATAACGCCCTGCGCCTTGGTGATCCGCACCTGAATGTAATCCCTCGCACTGCGGAGGAGGCGGCGCGTGTTGCGGCTGTGACCAGACCTGCGACGACCTTTGGCACGGCCCAGAAGTTCGAGCAGAACGCGGCTGGTGCTGCGACTGTACGTGCGCGCAGCGATGCTGATGCCTTTTCGCTACCGTCCGGCAACATCACCTTTGAGGATGAGTTGAATTTCAAAGTCGGCAACGGGCTGTTTCGCAAGCTCTGGGTGTCTTCGCCATCCTCCACACTTGCATCTGACGGGCTAGGGCCGCTTTACAATGCGCGTTCATGCCAGCGGTGCCATATCAAGGACGGTCGCGGCCACCCGCCAGAAAATGCCGCCGACAATTCGATTTCGATGTTCTTGCGTGTCTCTGTCCCCGGCACACAGGCGGACGCGATAGAGCAGATCGAAGGATATTTTGCGACGCGACCCGACCCGACGTATGGCACACAGCTTCAGGATTTTGCAGTGCAGGGGCACCCGTCGGAATACCGTTTGGACATTACATATAAAGAAGAAGTGATCACTTTGGCGGACGGGACCAGTGTTTCGCTCAGACACCCGACTTATAGGGCTGCCGACCTCGGCTATGGCCCTTTGCACAAAGACGCGATGCTGAGCCCGCGGATTGCACCGCAGATGATTGGTTTGGGGCTGTTGGAAGCGATATCCACCGCCGATATCCTTGCACATGCCGATCCGGAGGATGCGGACGGGGACGGCATTTCGGGCCGCCCTAACATCGTATGGTCGCAGGTCCACAACCAACCCATGCTGGGCCGTTTCGGCCTCAAAGCAGGTAACCCGACCATTCTGGAGCAATCCGCGAGCGCCTTTGCAGGCGATATCGGTATCTCCAATCCGATTTTTCAGGCGGGTGCAGGCGAATGCACAGACCTGCAAACCGACTGCATTGCAGCCGTCCACGGGGATGGTGATGACCGCGTCTTCGAGATTGATCAGGTTGGGCTCGATCTTGTCACGTTTTATAGCCGTAATCTTGGTGTCCCTGCGCGCAGAGGGGTGGATGACCCTGTGGTCCTGGCTGGCAAGCAGGTCTTCTACGAGACCGGCTGTACCTCGTGCCACACGCCGTCTTTCGTCACGCAGCGGTTGGCAGATCAGCCCGAGCAGAGTTTTCAGCTGATCTGGCCCTACACGGACATGCTGCTGCACGACATGGGGCCTGACCTTGCTGACAACCGCCCAGAGGCCCGCGCAACGGGCAGGGAATGGCGCACGCCGCCGCTCTGGGGCATCGGTCTGACGCAGCAGGTCAGCGGGCACAGCTATTTTCTGCACGACGGTCGTGCGCGATCCTTGTTGGAGGCCGTGCTATGGCACGGGGGTGAAGCGGCTGCGCAGCGCGACAGAGTTATCGCGCTGCCAACATCCGAGCGCGAGGCGCTGATTGCTTATCTGGAGAGCTTATGAAACGCTTTTTGCTCAGCGCTGCGCTTGCCCTTTTCGCGGGACCATCACACGCACAGACCCGGAACGAGATGATAACAGGCATCGTTGTCGATCACGTTCTGGCGGGGGCCGATACGCTTGCAGCGCAGACTGCAAAACTTGATGAAACGGCCCGATCCGATTGTGATCCGGCATCCCAGACCTTGCGGAGCCGTTATTCAGAAGCCTTTGACGCGTGGCTGGCTGTGAGCCATCTGCGCTTTGGCCCAACCGAGGTTGGTGACCGCGCGTTTGCACTGGCATTCTGGCCTGACAGTCGCGGGGCAACACCCCGTGCGCTTGCTTCGCTTATGTCTGCGCAAGACCCCGTTGCGCAGAACGCGGACGCTTATGCGCAGGTTTCTATTGCTGCGCGGGGGTTTTATGCGATGGAGCTTTTGCTGTTTGATGAGGCAACTACCTCTGGTGCCAGTCACGAATACCTCTGCACGCTTGTTCGGACTGTGGCTGCAGATATAGCCAACAACAGTGCTGCAATTGCGCAGGACTGGCAGACAGACTATGCAGCCGCACTGCTAGAGCCTGCGGTACAAGGTGTTTACCGGTCGGATGATGAAGTTCTGCAAGAGCTGTTCAAGGCACTGGCGACAGGTTTGCAATTCACGTCAGAGACACGCCTTGGCCGCCCTCTTGGCACATACGATCGCCCGCGGCCTGCACGTGCCGAAGCTTGGCGGTCTGGCCGTTCTGCGCGCAACGTCGCATTGAGCCTTGAGGCCCTGCGCGACCTTGCGCGGCATCTGTCAGCAAATGATGCTGACCTGAGCGCACGAATTGAGGGTCGTTTCAACAAAGCGGTCATCCAGCTCAATGATCTCAAAGACCCAATCTTTGCAGGTGTGTCAGCGCCGCAGACCCGCCTGAAAGTTGAAGTCTTGCAACAATCTGTGGACGCAATCCGCGCTTTGGTGACTGAAGAGCTTGGTCCCACGCTTGGGGTTGCTGCGGGTTTCAACGCGCTGGACGGTGATTGATGTGAAAATACGTGAAACGCATCGGCGCGGCTTTGTGGCGGGTTTGCTGGCGGTTGGTGTCGTCCCCGCCCCGACATGGGCCGATGCTGGAAAGCCTGCTTTCCTTTCGGCTGCTGCAAGACCTGACGGTTCCTACATGCTGTGCGGTCTTAGTGACGCGTTGGAGGTTTTGTTTCGGATACCATTGCCTGCGCGCGGGCATGCTGCTGCTGGACATCCTGTGCGCCCCGAAGCTGTCGCATTCGCGCGCAGGCCCGGGACATTTGCCATCGTTATTGATTGCGTTTCGGGGAAAGAAAAAGCACGTCTGAAGGCGCAACAAGGCCGCCATTTCTATGGTCATGGTGCATTCTCGTCGGGTGGGGACTGGCTGTTTACCACCGAGAACGACTTTGAAGGCGGGCGGGGCCGTATTGGCGTTTGGGATGTTCATGCAGGCTACACGCGTGTGGCCGAGTTCGACAGTGGCGGTATCGGGCCACATGACATCAAGCGGATGCCGAATTCGGATATACTGGTTGTTGCAAACGGGGGTATTGATACCCACCCTGATACGGGCCGAACCAAGCTCAACATTGCCACAATGCAATCAAACCTCTCGTATATCGAGGGTGGTGTTGTCGTCGAGGTGGCTGGATTGACGGCTGAGCATCAGAAAAGCTCAATGCGGCATCTGGCGATAAACAGCGCAGGCGAGGTGGCGATCGGGATGCAGTGGCAGGGTTATGGCACAGCGCCCGCGCTTGTTGCGCGCCATAAGCGAGGGCAAAAGATCGGCTTTGCCGCACTCTCGGCGGATATGCTGCGGGCGCTTGACGGATACATCGGTAGCATCGCCTACGCCCAAGACGGCGCCTCAATCGGTGTGACCTCCCCTCGGGGCAATATGGTCGACAGGTATGACACCGCGACACTGGCGCTGTCTTCCAGATCTACCATTCTCGATGTATGTGGAATTGCGCCAAGTGCGCAGGGGTTTGCCGTGACAACGGGGCAGGGCCGCCTTGGATTCTACAAAAGGACTGATCCAGTCCTGCAAAGGCCAGCAGGTCATGCTTGGGATAATCATCTGATTGTTGTGTAACTGGCCGCGTATTATTCGGGCAGTGAGAAGTGTAACCTTCGGCTGGCGTCGGGCTTGTGTGCATTGCCTCAAGTGTCCATTCCTTTTTGAGCGAAATGCTAAAGGTCTGTGCAGTGTCAGAGTCTACCAAGGGTAGGGAGGCGAGGGTGTTGTTACATATTTTCACCAGCCTTACTTTGCTGCATGGTTCAACAAGCGCACTGTGGGGGCGGTGTTGCAGGACACTGCTACAGCGCCGTTGACCTGTTTCAGGCGACCCAGCCCAAGGCCGCTTGTCCAAAAACTGCGGCAGGTGGCAATCGAGAGAAACGCCTATCGTGCGACGAACAGATCAGCAACCAGCAGGTAACGGATATGCTAAGACGAAGGGCTATGCGAAACCTCTTTGGATTGTCGCTGTTGCTGGGGGTTGGCGTTCTTCTGGCTGCCTGCAACGAGGACGACAGCAGGCCAGTCTCGAGCGTTCCAGCGGTTCCTGTTTCCACAATCCCGTCCCGCATAGCCATTACCGTTGACGATCTTCCGTATGTTACGTTTGGAGGGGCAAGCCCCGAGGACGGGTTGGAATATGCAAGGAACATTGTATCAGCTCTTAGAGAGCACAGGATTGTGGCGACCGGTTTTGTCATAGGACAGAACGTCAAACCCGAAACGCGGCCTGCGCTGCAAGCGTTTGCCGATGCTGGCCATACCATCGGAAACCACAGCTGGTCACACCCGGATTATGGAACCCTGACGCCTGATGCGTTCCTTGAAGAAACGCGCAAGACGGATGATGTGTTGGCCGAGTGGATTGACGGGCCAAAATATTACCGCTTTCCCTATCTGCGCCAAGGAGAAACTGCCGCCAAGAGAGCGGCTGCGACGCAAATCCTAAGCGGCCTTGGCTACCAGAACGTGCCTGTTACAATCGACAACGATGAATGGCAGTTTAATGCCGACTATACGAAGGCTGTCTCGGACGGTGACACGGAGGCTGCCGCGATCATCGCGCAGAATTACCTTGCCCACATGTACGAACGCACATCCTATTTCCAGACACTTGCCGTGGACGAACTGGGCGGGGATGTCGATCATATCCTGCTTGTTCATCTTAACCGGATCAATGCAGATCACTTGGCGACGCTGCTTGATTGGTACGAAGCGCAGGGTTGGACGTTTATCACAGTGCGCGATGCCTTGGCTCATCCGGTGTTTTCGCGCGCAGAGCTTTATGAAGGCCCTCGCGGCCTGTCACAGATCGAGAGAATTTTCGGTGGTCAACGTAGTCAGTAGACCAGACGCTATCTTTTAGAAATCCGCTACCTGCGTGAACAGCGGCATCAGTCTGAACGGGTTTTGAGGCGATATTTGCAGCGACGCATACCGCCCGTCGCTGATGCTAGTTACCGGCGCTTTCCATTTTGCGGTTGGCGATGACTTCCTCCAACCAGCCGAGGCGCATTTCCGGTACGGAGCTGAGCAGCAGATCGGTGTAATCGTCGAAGGGAGGGGACAAGACCTGCGATTTGGGGCCGTAGCGGACGACTTCGCCCTGAAACATCACGGCGATGCTGTCGGCGATGGCTTTTACAGTGGCCAGATCGTGGGTGATGAAGAGGTATGCCACGTCCTCGACCTTTTGCAGGCGCAACAGCAGTTTGAGGATGCCGTCGGCGACCAGCGGATCAAGCGCGGATGTTACCTCGTCGCAGATGATGAGCTTGGGTTTGGCGGCCAGTGCGCGGGCGATGCATACGCGTTGTTTTTGCCCGCCCGACAGCTCGGCCGGATAACGGTCCTGAAACCCTTCGCCCAATTCGATTTCGTCCAGCAGCTGCTGGATGCGTTCTTGTTTGGCTTTGCCTTTGAGGCCGAAGTAGAACTCAAGCGGGCGGCCGATGATGGTGCCGACGGTCTGGCGCGGGTTCATGGCCGTGTCGGCCATCTGGTAGATCATCTGCAACTCGCGCAGATCATCCACGGGCCGCGTGGCCAGATCGGGGGTGAGTGTGCGGCCATCAAAGGTAATTTGCCCCGCGCTGGGCGGCAGCAGGCCTGTGATCACGCGCGCCAGCGTTGATTTGCCTGATCCGCTTTCGCCCACTACAGCAAGGGTCTGGCCTGCGTGGATATCGACGTTGATGTTCTTGAGCACGTCGAATGTCGTGCCGCTGTAGCGCGCGGTGACGCCTTCGACCTTGAGGATCGGATCGTCGGTCGGCGCTTTTTCAACGTGTTTGATCGAGCGGACAGAGACAAGCGCCTGCGTATATTCCTCACGCGGGGCGTTGATGATCTGATCGGTGGTGCCGTATTCGACCATGGCACCCTGTTGCAGCACCATGATGTGGTCGCTGACCTGCGCCACAACCGCCAGATCGTGTGTGATATAGAGGGCGGCAACGCCTGTGTCGCGGATCGCATCCTTGATCGCCTTGAGAACGTCGATCTGGGTGGTGACATCGAGGGCTGTCGTCGGCTCGTCAAAGACCACAAGATCAGGCTGCGGGCAGAGTGCAAGGGCGGTCATGCACCGCTGGAGCTGGCCACCCGACACTTGGTGTGGATAGCGTGAGCCGATGTTTTCGGGATCGGGCAGGCCGAGTTTGTCAAACAGGGCAACGGCGCGGTCTTCGGCGTCTTTCTTGGAGAACTTGCCTTGGCCGACTGCTGCCTCAATCACTTGTTCCATGATCCGTTTGGCAGGGTTGAAAGAGGCCGCAGCGGACTGCGAGACGTAAGTGACTTCGGCACCGCGCAGGCGGCGCTTGTCCGACATGCCCGATTGCAGCACGTCGCGCCCGTTGACCCAGACCTCGCCGCCCGTAAGCTCGACCCCGCCGCGCCCGTAGGCCATGGCGGCCAGACCGATGGTGGACTTACCCGCGCCGGATTCCCCGATGAGGCCGAGGACCTTACCCGCCTCCAGATCAAAATCGACACCATGCACGATTTCGATGTCGCGTGATTTCTCTCCGGGGGGATAGATCGTCGCGCCGATTTTCAGGCCGCGTACTTTTAGCAGTGGCTCGCTCATCCGCGGCCCCCTTTCAGCGATGTGGTGCGGCTGAGAACCCAATCGGCCACGAGGTTAATCGAGATGCACAGGGCTGCGATGGCGTAGGCGGGGTAAAGGGCCGCCTGAATACCATAGTTGATGCCTTCCTTGTTCTCTTTCACGATGCCGCCCCAGTCGGCCTGTGGTGGCTGAACGCCAAGGCCGAGGAATGACAGGGTGGAAACAAAGAGCACCATGAAGATGAAACGCAGGCCCATCTCGGCCACCAGCGGCGACAGGGCGTTGGGCAGCGTTTCGCGGAAGATGATCCAGCCGATTTTCTCGCCGCGCAGACGTGCGGCTTCGACGTAATCCATGACGGTGATATCAACGGCCACCGCACGGGCGAGGCGGAAGACGCGGGTGCTGTCCAAAAGCCCCATCAAAACGATCAGGGTAAGGATGGTTGTGGGCAGGACCGACAGGACCACCAGCGCAAAGATAAGCGACGGGATGGACATGATAAGGTCGATGAAGCGGCTGAGCGCCTGATCGATCCAGCCGCCTGATACGGCGGCGAAGAAGCCAAGAACCGCGCCCGTGGTAAAGCTGAGGATGGTTGCGGCTGTCGCAATAAAGATCGTCGTGCGCCCACCCCATATCATACGGCTGAGCAGGTCGCGCCCGATGCTGTCGGTGCCGAGCAGGAATTCGTCCGAGGAAGGCTCCCAAACGTCGCCGACAACTTCGGCCATGCCATAGGGGGCGATCCATGGGGCGAAGATGGCGCAGAAGAAGAATACGCCAGTGAATACTAGCCCAATCAGGGCGGCGGGGGGGATGCGGATCATTTAGATGTGCTCCGTTTGAGGGGCGGAGTGTGTGGGGCGGTAAACGCTGCGAGGCGCCTCCCGGCGCTTTTGCCCAGCAACACCGCTGGGCCGCGCGAAACGAGTTTCTTCGGAGAAAAACTCATTTTGGATGCCTCAGGCGGGGGTTGGTGACGATGGAGACGATATCGGCTACAAGGTTCAAACCGATGTAGACCGCGGCAAAGATCAGACCGCAGGCCTGCACCACCGGCACATCGCGTTTGCTGACGTGATCCACCAGATATTGGCCCATGCCGGGGTAGGCAAAGACCACCTCGACAACCACAACACCGACGACCAGATAGGCCATGTTGATCATCACTACATTAACGATAGGGGCGACAGCGTTCGGAAAGGCGTGTTTGCGGATCACGGTGAGCATGCGCAGGCCCTTAAGCTCGGCTGTCTCGATGTAGGCGGATTGCATCACATTGAGGATTGCTGCGCGCGTCATGCGCATCATGTGTGCCAACACAACGAGCGTCAGGACCATGACGGGGATGGCGATGGCGTTCAGCTTTTCGCCGAGGCTCATGGAGTCGTTCATGATGGCGACGGACGGAAACCAGCGTGTTTTGATCGCCAGCCAGTACACAAGGATATAGCCGATCATGAATTCGGGGATGGAGATGGTGGTGAGCGTGACCGCCGAGATCAGCTTGTCGGGCCAGCGGTCTTTGTAGCGCACGGCCAGCAGGCCAAGGAAAATCGCCAACGGGACCGAAATGACGGCCGCCCAGAAGGCAAGGAACATGGTATTCTTGAGGCGTCCGCCGATGCTTTCGGCGATGTCGCGGCCATTGGTCAGCGCGGTGCCTAGATCGCCCTGCATAATGCCACCCAGCCATTGGAAATAGCGGGTGAGGGGCGGGTCGTTCAGGCCCAGCTCGGCACGCAGGTTGGCGAGGTTTTCCGGTGTAGCACCTTGCCCGAGAATTTGTTGCGCCACATCACCCGGCAGCATGGTCGTGCCAGCAAAGATCAGGATGGACGCGGCGAAGAGCAGTAGGATGCCCAGCGTTAAACGCTGGGCAACCAGTTTGATAATGGGATGCACGGGCTTATGCCGTCTTCCACGTGTATTTGAACGTCTTCCAGTACATCTGCGGGCCGCTCGGGTTGCCCACATAGCCTTGAACGTCATTGGAGATCGCATCGACGAAGTCGTTGAACATCGGAAGGATAACGCCGCCCTCTTCGTTCAGCATCTTGCTCATTGCGGCGTAGATTTCTTTACGCTTTGCATCGTCCAGCTCGGCGCGTGCTTCCATCAGCATGGCGTCAAATTCGTCACGCTTCCAGCGGGTGTCGTTCCAGTCGGCGGTGGACAGATATGCTGTTGCAAACATCTGGTCCTGCACCGGACGGCCACCCCAATAGGACGCACAGAAGGGCTGTACGTTCCAGACTTCGGACCAATAGCCATCGTTTGGCTCACGCTTGATTTCCAGCGGGATGCCTGCCGCTTGGGCGGACTGCTGGAACAAGGCTGCGGCATCGACCGCACCGGGGAAGGCACCATCTGCGACGCGCAGAACGATGGGGCTGCCATCATGGCCGGACTTTTTGTAGTGCTCGGCGGCTTTCTCAAGCGAGAATTCGCGCTGTGGCAGGCTGTCGTCAAACAACGGGTAGGCCGCGTTGATCGGTGTGTCGTTGCCGACGCCGCCGTAACCCTGAAGGATCTTGTCGACCATTTCCTGACGGTTGATCGCGTATTTCAGTGCCAGACGCAGATCGTTGTTATCCAGCGGTGCTGTGTCGACGTGTGCGATGAACACATAGTGGCCACGGCCCGATACGTTTTTGACCGAGAGCGTTGGTGCGCGGTCCAGCAGCTTGGCGATCTTGGGTTCAACGCGGTTGATCGCGTCGACCTGACCCGACTGCAACGCGGCAGTACGGGCTGTGGCGTCGTTCAGGACGATCAGCTCGACCTTGTCATAGTGGGCCACTTCTTCTTGTGAGCCACCCCAATAGTCGGCGCGACGTACCGCCGTGGCACGCACGCCAGGCTCGTAGTCTTCCATGGTGTAGGCGCCGGTGCCGATTGCTGCTGTTGGATCGTCAAAGCCGCCACCGGGCTGGATGATGAGGTGATAGTCGGCCATCAGGAACGGAAGGTCGGCGTTGCCTGTCTCCAGCTCGCAGATGAAGTTGTCGCCATCCACGGACATCGCCTTGATGCCTTTCATGATGCCGAGCGCGCCTGATTTGGAATCTTCGTTGGAGTGACGCTCCATCGTTTTCATAACGTCTTCGGCTGTGACCTGTGCGCCATCCGAGAAGGTGCAGCCCTGACGGACCTTGAACGTCCAGACGGAGGCATCGGCAGAGCCTTCCCAGCTTTCTGCAACAAGACCGCGCAGTGTGCCGTCATTGGCCAGCTCGACCAGTGGTTCGCCCCAGAAGAAACCTGTGGCGAGCGGCGCATCGGAGGCCCAGCTTGCAGGGTCTTGGGTGTTTGTGCTTTCGCCGCCCGAGACGCCCATGCGGAATGTGCCGCCGGCAACTGGTTTGGCGTGGCCGTCCGCTTGTGCTGCGTTGGCAAGCATCGAGTTGGCAACAGCGGCGGTCACGCCGAGGGCTGCCGCGCGGGCAACAAACTCACGGCGGGTCATCAGACCCTCGGTGACGGCTGTGCTCAGCTGTTTGAGTTGATCGTTCATAGTGTCGTTCTCCCAGTTGGAATCGCACGTCTTTTGCGTGCGCTCTTTTATGTTGGTGCGTAAGGGTTACGCATTTGGGGGCATCCCGCAAGGGGTAATGCCCCAGAGGCGAAACAGCGTGATTACAAGTTGTCCCGTGCGATTTCGTCATTGCGATCGCGTGTATAAACGAGCGTGTCGTTCTCCCACGCCTCGATTTTCGCGCTCAGGTAGAAGGTATCGGCGTCGGACCACATACTGCATTCTGTGCGTGTGCGCAGCTGGATATCGCCGCGCTGCATCTCGTCTTCCCACAGGCAGTGACCGCGTGCCGAGAGCGGATCATCGGGGTGGATATCCCACCGTTCGCGCGCGCAAGATCCCGATATCAAGCCATGCTCGGCATCCTGCTGCTTGCCGAAATCATCCTCGATCACGAGGCTGTGTATGCCGGTGACCATGTCGGTTTCTTGACGGCGGATGTGGTTTTCGGGACGCAGGGTATGTGTTTGCCACGGATCTGCGGCATCTGGCGGCAGAAATGATGTCTCGTCCCCGCCTTTTGTCGGGCGTTGCGGAATTGCGATGCTGCCGCTGGTCAGCGTGAGCGTTGTTGCCTGTGGCGCGGGCCAGATCAGGGGCCAATAGGATGAAGAGAGTGAGATACGGATGCTGTGGCCTGCCGGTACACGGTAGGCGATATGATCCAGATCAAGCGTGATCTGTTCGGGCTGGTCCGGTGTCATGGGGTGAGGCGCCGCTGCGCCGCCACGGTGCGACAGGTTCAGCACGCCATAGGTGATCCGCGTGGCGGCGCCGTCGGGGTGGATATGATTGAGGCGTACAGCAATCTGGCCTTGTGGTTTGTCGCACGATAGCGCCAGCGTCAGGCGCGGCGCACCAACAATATCCATATCCGCATCCAGCGGAGCAGAGGTGAATGTGCTGGATAGTGCATCATCGCCGCGCTGATCCCCGGGCATTTCAGGCCCTAGCCAGATCGCACAGTACTCACCCGCTGCCGCCCCGCAATGAGCGGGAGAGGCGACATGGGCATTTATCGTCTGGGGCGCGTCGATGAGTGTGCCGTTCGCGCCGAGATTCAGGGTTTGTACGGGGAGGTGGCTGGTGGCGCCTGTGGCTTCGGCAATCCAGCGGCCATCGCGCCGCGTGTACCATGCGGCGGGGCGCACGCCGTCCATCAGATAGGCGCGGTAATCAGGATCTTCTGTAACGCCTGTGTCGATGTCTTTTAGCCAGTGATCCCACCAGCGCAGCGCCTCTTGCAGAAAGCCGATGCGCGGTTCGGGCACGGCGAAATGGGGGTATTTGTGTACCCACGGCCCAACGATGCCTTTGGCCCCGTCCAGCGCCTCGACCAGTTGCGGCACGGCATTCTTGTAGGCGTCGCCCCAGCCACCAACCGCCAGCACTTTGGCTTTGATTTTCGAATAGTCTTCGCTGACGGAGCCGTGCTGCCAATAGGCATCGCGGCGTTGGTGACGCAGCCATGTGGAGGGCAGGAACGGCTCGTTCTCCAACCGCTCCAGCCACATCTCGCGCCAGTTTTCACGCAGGGCGGGGTCGGGCGCGCGCGACGAATAGCTCCACATCGTTGCCCCCCAGCCGAGGTTTTCGTTCAAAAGGCAGCCGCCCTTGTAGTGAATATCGTCGGCAAAACGGTCTACAGTAGAGCAGAGTGTAATGATTGCCTTAAGCGCATCGGGAGCGAGGGCAGCAACCTGAAGCGAATTGAACCCGCCCCAACTGATGCCCATCATACCGACACGGCCATTGCACCACGGCTGTTTTGCGGCCCATTGGATCACCTCGACCGCGTCCGAGAGTTCTTGCGCGGTATATTCGTCTTCCATCAGCCCTTCGCTATCACCGTTGCCGCGCATGTCGACCCGCGCACAGGCATACCCCCGGGCGGCGAAATAGGGATGGGTCAGCGCATCGCGCGCACAGGTGCCATTGCGTTTGCGGTAGGGGAGAAACTCAAGGATGAGCGGCACTGGATCGCTCTGCGCATCTTCGGGGTGCCACAGGCGGGCGGACAGACGTACACCGTCGGAGAGCGTTATGGTGTGGTCGGGGTCTTCGATCAGCGGGCGCAGCGCGTTATTTTTATCATTCATTCGCTTAAGGTGCAGTTGGTTAGGGGGGATGTCAACGCGCCTGCACAGGTGCGCGATAAGCTATTGATCGGACTCTCAGATTGACCTGACGGGTTCCATGGTAATGCTGGGCATATCATGTGTGTGTTTGTGCCACAGAGCGCAGATATATGTATTTACGGGGAATCTTTCGCAAATTAACACTAGATTTTAGCAAATCGGGGCAATAGTGTGCAGGAATAACGGTGAAATCACGGCACGCTTGAACGGGCCGGGTAGCAGCAAAACAAAAAATTATGAACCAAGTGACCTGCAAAAGTAGGCGCTTTCGAGGTAGAGTGGTAGAACTATGAAGGCGATTGATTTCGTCGTCCGCGGAAGTGCGGGCGGTATGCAGCGTGGCAAGGTGTCACCTGACGTACAAAACCAAGTGATTGTTGCTGGCGCAGGTCAGGAGATATCGATCAACGCGCGGCAGTCGGACTTTGCGAGCCAAGTGCGCGCAGGGGATCAGCTGGTGATCACGTTGGCAGATGGTCGTACGATCACCATCGACAACTTCTTTAATGACAGCGGTGCAGCAAACCGCCTGTTCGTCTCGGCGGATGGCTACCTGAACGAGGTCAGCTTTGTCGACGCGGGTCAGGGTAATCTGTATGCACAGTACGGACCAACTGCCGAGTGGGGCAAATGGAGCCCTTCCGACGATCTGATCTTTCTTGGCAATTCGGAAGTCGCTGGTGTGCCGCTGGCGCAGGGTGGCGACGATGTGTCCATGTTGGGTGCGGCCCTGTTGGGTGGTGGTAGCCTGCTGGGAACCGGCGGCGCGATTGCTGCTGGTTTGGGCGGCGCTGCGATTATCGGCGCGGCAGGCGGCGGCGGCGATGATGGCCCCGCAGCCCCGTTTGTAAACGATAGCGACGCCAACGTCACAATCGGCGGTGACGGCGAAGAGAGGATCCTGACCATCACAGGCGGCGGTGAGCCGGGTGATAGCGTAACAGTGACTGTTGGTGACAAGAGTGTTGACACGGTCATTGATGATGATGGCAAATTCGTAGCTGTTTTCGATGGCGACAATTTCCCTGACGACGGTGTCTACGACTCGGATGTCACGGTAACGGACCCCGACGGGAACGATACTGATCTGGACGGTCCTTCGTTTGAGATCGATACAACAGCGCCAGAGATTACCTTTACCGAAGGTACTGAATCGGTTGGTGATTTCTTCAACGCTTCGAGCTTTTCGGATGGTGTTACACTGTCTGGTACGGGCGAGGCGGGTGCAACGCTTGACGTGACAATTGCGGGCATCACCCAGACAACTGTCGTGTCCGAGACCGGCACATGGACTGTTTCCTGGCCCGCAGGCGCATTGGACGCTGGCGAGTACACAACAGGCATCACAGCTGTCACAACAGACAGCTTTGGCAACACACGCAGCTATTCCGAAACACTGGTCGTAGACACAGTCACATCCGTGACCGTGGAAACGGCAACAGTGGGCGGTGACGGCACCATCAACGGTGTCGAGCATGCGGACGGCGTTACGTTCACCGGTACTGCGCAGGCAAACTCGTCTGTTGAGGTGACAATCGGTGGTGTGACACAGACCGTGACCGCAACAAGCAGCGGCACATGGAGCACGACATTCTCTTCCACCGATCTGGCGGAGGGCGAATACACGGGCACTGTTTCGGTTGTTGCAACTGACACATATGGCAACACAGCTACGACATCGGGCACTTTCGAGGTCGACACACTTGTGCGCGACTTCTCGATCACGTCCAGCACCGGTGGTGCAGATGGTGTGATCAACGCCGAAGAAGCAGGCCAGGCGCTGACTGTATCGGGTATGACCGAGCCAGGCTCTTCCGTTGTGGTTGAGCTGGGTGGTGCGACGGCGACAGCTGTTGTTTCGGCAAATGGCAGCTGGACAGCAACATTCGCTGCGGGCAGCGTTGCGGCTGGTACATACACTGCGACAATGACAGCGACTGCCACGGACGCCGCTGGCAACGTGGATACTGCTTCGACTTCCGTTCAGGTTGATACGGAAGCTGGTGTTTTGACCATCGATAGCACGCCTGTCGAGACTGATGACATCGTGAACGAGGTTGAAGCCAGCGATGGTGTGACCCTGACAGGTACAGCAGATGCAGGCGCTGTGGTCACTGTGACCATGGAAGGTGTCAGCAAGAATGTTGTCGCTGACAACGCAGGCAAATGGTCGGCATTCTACTCGGCTGGTGATGTGGCTGCAGGCGTCTATACTGCTGAAATCACAGCAACAACGACAGATGCCTATGGCAATAGCCGTTCTGCTACAGACAGTGTCGAAGTGGACACTCGCGTGGACAACCTCAGCGTTGTTGCGGATACGATTGCAACTGACAACATCATCAGCGCCAGCGAATATGGTGGCAATGTTACTGTGACAGGCACCACGGAAGTAGGCTCTACTTCTGTTATGGTAAGGATGGGCGGTGTAACCGTGCCTGCGTCAATCGATGCGGCGGGTAACTGGAGCGCCGTATTCAGCGCGAATGTTCTGGCCGAAGGCACCTACACAGCCGATGTTGATGTTGTGGCAACGGATGCTGCGGGCAACACCAAAGACGCAAGTGCTACTGTGGATGTTGATACCGAAGTTGTGCCACTGACCATGACCAGCAATTCTGCGGGTGCCGATCAGGTTGTGAACGCAGCCGAAGCGGCGGCGGGCATTGATCTGGGTGGTTCGGTCGAGGCGGGATCGACTGTCGAAGTCACATTCGACGGCAAAACCTACACTGCGGACGTCGATGCGGCGGGTAACTGGTCGGTCACTGTGCCTGCGGGCGATGTGCGCGGCGGTGCTTATGCGGCCAACATCTCGGTTGAGGCGACAGACCATGTGGGCAACGTGGCCGTGATCGAGGACACGCTGTCCATCGACACAGCGGCACCGGACGGGCCTGTCATTGCATCCTTCACCCGCGCGGGTGACGGTATTCGTGGCATCTCGATCGAGACTGTTATGGAAAACGGATCACCGACCTCCGATGCGCAGACTGTTGTGCAGGTTCAGACCGATGGTTCCATCGCAGAAGTAGCGGGCCAGCAGGGGTTCAACTCTCTGCGCGGCGAGACGGATTTCGTGTTCAACGAAAACGTGCCGAACGGTTCGCAGCTGATTGTGAATGCAACGGATGATGCGGGCAACACATCGGGCACTTATCTGGTGCTGGACGATGAGGCGGCCACCAACTCGGTTGATCTGACCAACATGAACCTTGGCGACTACCAGATCGAAAACCTCGATCTTGATTTTGCCGAAGCGGCCAGTGTTGTGATTGACGAGGCCAGCCTGCTGGCACTGTCGACCGAGACCAATACGCTGACCATCCACGGCTCGTCCGAGGATCAGGTCACTATTCAGGGTGGCGTGGCGCAAGGTACACAAGACGTCGATGGCCAGACATACAATGTTTATGCTGTTGGCGCCGAGGGTACGCTGCTGGTCGATCAGGAAATTCCTGTCACCATCTAATGCGTGCCTGAGCAAAGATAACGGGATGCGGCGGGGCCAAACCACCGCCGCACCCGACACATGACAAATAATAATAAAAATATAACAATATCGGCACGTTAAGGGCAGGATATGGGGCAGTGTAGGCTAAAGACAGCAGCGATGTGCGCAAGTGCGCTCGCGCTTGCTGGGTGTTTATCGGATATGGGTGGCAACGGCGGCGCCAGCGATGTGGTGGCTATGCAAAGCACCACGTCCAACACGGCAACGGCCAAGCCCACACATTCCGAAAAGATCAACGCGCAAAGCGAAATTATTCAGGGCCTTCTGGCCCGTCGTACGGTTCTGCCTGCGGGCAGTCCCTATAGCCGCGTGGCGACTGCCGTGCTGGCCGCAAATTCCCGCGCCGCGGAAAGCGAGCTGCGCGCAGCGCAGTTGCGCGCGCGTGCTGCATCAAAAAACTGGCTCCCTTCAATTGGCCCCAACATCAGCCTGACCTCGCTCGGCTCGGTTGTGGCAAATCTGATTGTCGAGCAGGTGATTTATGACAATGGCCGCAAGAAGGGCGAGCGCGAGTTTGCCGTGGCCGATGTTGAAGTGGCCGCCGTTGCGTTGGCATCGGATACCAACGCACGGGTTCGCACGGGGTTGGACCTGTATATCAACGCTGTTGAGGCGCGCGAAAAGCAGGTGCTGGCGACCAAGAGCGCCAAAGACATCGGGCATTTTGAATGGATCATGCAGCAGCGCGTGAATGGAGGTGTCTCTGACAGCTCTGATCTGCATGTGCTGCGCCAGAAATTGCTGGAAATCCGCGCTAGCCAGTCGGCTGCGTCCGAGACGGCCAGCACGGCTATTTCAGAACTCAACGCCATGGCTGTAGGTGATCTGAGCAGTGTGCGCGGCGTCTCGCCCCTGCCGGTAAGCGCAGGTCTGGCCCAGCCGCTGAGTGTGACGCAGGCAGAGGCCGAGAAAATCCGCGCCATTGCCGCCGCAAAAGTCGACCGTGCGGGGCAACTGCCGGGTCTGAGTGCCAGCGGCACCGTAGGGCAGGACAGCACATTCGGGCTCCGCATCAAATCCGACGGGTTGCTGGGCCTTGGCACAGGCGACCGTTTGAAAGCGATTGAAGCCACCAAAGAGGCGGCGGGCCGTTACGTGGCCCAGGCCACCGAAGACGCAAACCGCCAATTGCGCAAATTCGAAGGTCAGATAGCCTCGAAAGAGCGGCAAGCAGCAGAAGCGTCCGGTCTGACGGCGCAGGCCAAGAAGAACCTTGATCTGTTTCAGGCGCAATATGATGCAGGCCAGCGGCAGGTGATGGATGTTGTCGGTGTTTATGAGACATTCGCCCGCCAGCAAGAGGCCGAAGTTACCCTGAAATATGAAGCGATCCGTTTGCGTGTGGCCATGGCCGAGCTTTTGGGCGTGTTGGCCGATGGATCCGCGATATGAGCAAACCCTTTACCCTGACAATCGTAAACGGCAATTCGGGGCGTCTGAAACCAGCACCACTTGAAGAGTTGCCCAAGGCCGACAACACATCGAGCTTTGAGGATCGCCTGCGCGCACGCGGCGCTTTGATTGCGACATATGGCAGTGTGCTGGGCGCAGAGATTTCGCAATCCGATCTGGCCGATGCGCTGGCAAAGCGCCTGAAACCCGACGCGACCGAACAGGACGAAGCACAGATCATCACCATGCTGCTGCGCCGCAATGGATTGCAGGCCGAAATGCAGCGCGCCACATCGCTTGATGCGCAGAGCTTTCCTGCGCTGGTGTATATGACATCGGGCCAGTTGCTGCTGGTGATGGGACGCGACCGCGATGATCTGGTGGTGTATGACACAACCTGTCCCGACAACCGCGCGCTGGTGCCAGCGGCGGATTTTGTGCCGTTCTTTTCTGGGCTGACCCTGCGGGCGCAGATGCCTATCGAAAAAGTTGCAGAAGTACATAAGACAGCCGAAAAACCGGCCCATTGGTTCTGGGGACAGTTCCCAAAGTTCAAGCGCCAGTTGGGCGAGGTTGCATTGGGATCGTTCGTGGCGAATCTTTTGGCGGTCGCTGTGGCGCTGTTTTCGCTACAGGTTTATGACCGCGTGATCCCGCACCAGTCCGAGGCGACGTTGTGGGTGCTGGCCGCAGGGGCTGTGCTGGCGCTGTTGATGGAGGCGTTTATCAAGATCGCCCGCGCGCAGCTGATGGATGGTGCCGGCCGCCAGATCGAATTGTCGGTGCTGGAATTGCTAATGAACCGCATTCTCGGCATGCGCAGCGACAAGCGCCCCCAAGCGCCGTCCGATCTGTTTTCCTCCATGCGCGAATTCGGGTCTGTGCGCGAGTTCTTCACTGCGTCAACCATCGGAACGATCGCGGATATTCCGTTTATCTTTGTGTTTCTGTTCCTTGTGGCGTCGATCGCGGGGAACGTAGTGTGGGTGTTGGTGATTGGTGGCATCCTGATGGTTGTGCCCGGCTTTTTCATGCAAAAGCGTATGATCCGCCTGACGCAGGAGACCCAAGGTGCCACGGCCAAATCATCGCGCCTGCTGCACGAGGCGATATTCGAGCTGGATACGGTCAAGACGCAGCGCGGCGAGGACCGTGTTCAGCGGCTGTGGAGCGAACTGACCACGCTGTCTGCCGTGAAGTCTTCCGAGCAGCGCAAGCTGGCATCGGTGCTGACCTTCTGGAGCCAAGGGGTGCAGCAAGGCACCTATGTGGCGGCTGTGATTATGGGCACTTATCTGGTGTTTGCAGGGCAGTTCACTGTTGGCTCGATCATCGCTACGGGGATCCTGACCTCGCGCACGCTGGCGCCTTTGACGCAGCTGGCGGGTACGATGGCACGCTGGGGCAATGTGAAATCGGCGCTGGACGGGTTGGAGCATATTGCAGGCTCAGAGCAGGACGCCATGGAAGGGCGCACATACATGCGCCGTGACCATCTGGCGGGTAACTTCGAGCTGCGCGATGTGACTTTCCGCTATATGGAAGAGGGCGCGCCGACACTGGATTTGCCGGGCATCAATATTCTGCCGGGTCAGCGGATTGCCATTCTGGGGGCCAATGGCTCGGGCAAGTCGTCCTTGCTGAAGGTCTTGAGCGGGCTTTATGCGCCGACGACGGGGCGGGTGTTGATCGATGGCACGGAGATGACCCAGATCGAGCCGCGTGATCTGCGCCGTCTGGTGGGGTATCTGGGCCAGGACGTACGGCTGTTTTCCGGCACATTGCGCGATAACCTGAACCTGACCATGCTGGAGCGCGATGATGCGCGGCTGATGAAATCGCTTGATTTTGCAGGGCTGGGCGAGTTTGTGCGCAATCACCCCAAGGGTCTGGACCTAGAGATCATGGACGCAGGCGCAGGCCTGTCTATCGGGCAGCGCCAGTCCATTGGTTGGGCGCGGTTGTGGCTGCAAGATCCCAAGATCTGTTTGCTGGACGAGCCTACCGCTGCGCTGGATCAAAAGCTGGAAACTGGTTTGGTAGCACGGCTTGAGACATGGATGGCAGGCCGTACGGCCGTGATCGCCACGCACCGCGCGCCGATTCTGGCGCTGACGACCCGCACGATCATCCTGCACAATGGGCGGATGAGTATCGACGGGCCGAAAGACGAGGTCATGGCGCATCTTACCGCCATCAAGGGAGGTGCGGCATGAGCAGTGTTGGAATGGACGACCACATGACGCGCCAGTTGCGCGGCCCGTCTATGGTGGTCTGGCTGAGCGCAGCTACGGTGATCGTGTTTCTGATCTGGGCGTTTTTCGCATGGGTGGACGAGATTGTGCGCGCCGAAGGCAGTATGATCAGTAGTTCGCGCCCGCAGATTATCCAGAACCTTGAAGGCGGTATTCTGGCAGAACTGACCGTTGGTGAGGGCGATATTGTCGAGGCGGGCGATGTGCTCGCGCGGTTGCACAACACTCAGTTCCAATCCTCGGTTGATGATCTACAGGACCAGATCAGTGCGTTCGAGATCCGCCGTCTGCGGCTGGAGGCCGAGATTGACGGTGAGTATACGTTTGATGTGCCAAGCGAATGGCGCAGCCGGACGCCTAATATGGTCGCATCAGAAGCGGCATTGTTGCAAGCGCGGCAGTCGGATTATGTGACGTCTGTAGACGGTGCGCGGCAGGTGCTGGTAGAGGCGCAGCGAGAGCGCGACCTGATGGACGGGCTGCTCAAGAACAAGATTGTATCGCTTATCGAGGCCACGCGCGCCCGCAAAGCCTATGCGGATGCAAAGATCAAATATGACGATGTCGTAACCAGCACCGAGCTGGACCGTGCGCAGGAGTATTCGGACGTTCTGCGTGAGCTGTCGACCCTGCGCCAGAACCTCAAATCGAGTACGGACCAGTTGGACCGTACCTTGCTGCGCGCGCCGATGCGCGGGATTGTAAACAACTTGCAAGTCACCACCATTGGCGGGGTTGTGCGCCCTGGCGAAGAGATTTTGCAGATCATTCCGCTGGACGAAGAGCTGTTTGTGGAAGCACGGGTGAAGCCCGAGGATATTGCAGGCGTACGGCGCGGGCAGGCGGCGACTGTAAAACTGTCGGCATATGATTACACGATTTATGGCACGCTCAAGGGCGAAGTGAAGCTGATATCGGCGGATACGTTCAAAGACGAGCGTGCGCGTGATCCTGACGGTGATCCGCACTACAAAGTGACGTTGGCTGTGGACACGGAGAACCTGACAGAGCGTCAGGTGGCGCTGGAAATTCGCCCCGGTATGCAGGCAAGTGTGGAATTGCACACAGGCTCCAAGACCGTGCTGCAATATCTGCTGAAGCCTTTGTATAAATCCAAAGAAGCATTCCGCGAGCCATAGGGCCTGCGCGCGCGCTCGCACAGCTACGCGTGCATCGCCCGCCCGCCGACCCTGTCAGCTGTCGGTATCGAGCCAGATGGTGACGGGACCGTCATTGGTGAGGGCCACGGACATATCGGCACCGAACTTTCCCGTTTGCACGGGAATACCCAGATCGCGCAGGGCACCAGCGAACTGTAGATACAGGGTTTCGGCCAGATCGGGCTTTGCCGCATAAGAGAAACCGGGCCTTGTGCCGCGGGATGTATCTGCCGCCAGCGTGAACTGGCTGACGACCAGCGCACCGCCACCTGTTTGCGCAAGGCTGAGGTTCATCTTGCCTGCATCGTCTTTGAACAGGCGCAGTTTGGATATCTTGAGTGCGAGGGCCTTGGCAGTGTTATCGGTATCGTCCGGCATTGCACAGACGAAGATCAGCATGCCCGTGTCGATCTGGCTGATGATCGCCCCTTCTACAGTCACACTGGCGTCTGTGACGCGTTGCAGCAGCGCCTTCATGTGTCGTGCCAGCGGATGATGTCATCGGTCTGCGCCCGTTGGGTGCGAAACTGGTTGGCGGGGGCCTGAGTATCGGCGTAGCCCAGTGAAATGGCACACAGGATCAGGCGATCGTCCGCGATGTCCAGATGCTCTTTGAGCAGGGGGGCATAGGCGGCGATTGCGGCCTGCGCGACCGTGGCAATACCCAGTGCTGTGGCGGCAAGAGTGAAGGCGGTGACAAAGCCGCCCGTATCCATCGCGCCGTAGGGGCCGAGTTCTGCGGGGGAGTGGATGATGGCCACGTGAGGCGCGTCAAAGAAGGCGTAGTTGCGCAGCATTTGCGCGGCACGGCCTGCGCGGTCCGATTTCTCGATTCCTACGGCATCATAGAGCTGGAAACCGCAAGTGCGGCGGCGCATCGCGTAGTCGCCTGTGTATTTGGAGGGCCATGTCAGATCGGGGGAGGGAGGTGTGCCTGCGCTGGCAGTCTCGGACAGTTTGGCGCGCAGGCGGTTGGTTGCCTCACCGCGCGTTATGTCCACTTGCCACGGCTGTGCGTTGCACCAGGACGGCACGTGGCGTGCGGCCTGCACAATGCGGCCTAGATCGGCATCCGGCACAGGATCAGGCAGGAATGCGCGGCAGGAATAGCGATCTGTCAGGATCTGGGAAAGGGTGTCGATCTGGCTCATGACTTATCCGTTTTGTGCATATAGGTAGCCGATAATGGCGGCGATGATGAGACCTGTGATCACTGCAAAGGCGATCTTTATCGCGGAATAGGGGCGTTCGCCCTGTACCCGCCCTGTACGGCCGTTGACGACAAAGCGGTAGGATTTGCCGCGGTACTTGTAGGCAGCCAGCCAGACAGGCAGCAAGATGTGTTTGAATGTCATATTGCTGAGGTCGACATCCATGTTGTGGATACGCTGGCGGTCACCGCCGATGTCGAATTTAACGTCGCGGCGGATCATGGCGTCCATCTTTGCGCGTGCCTCGGTAAAGCCTTCGTCGAGGGGGACAGTATAGCCCTCTGCGCGAAATCCAGCGAGGTATTCGGGGGCGTAGGGTTCCAGTGCGGCCAGATCCCACGGCTCTAGCGCGTCGGTGAAGCGTTTGGGCAAGGAGCGCGAGCCGAGTACCAGCACATCGTCAAAGAACCGCGCCACACGGCCCGAGACGCCGCGCCAGCGGACCTTGGCCACGCGCACAGTGGTGCGTTTGCCATCGCGCATGACGGTGCGGTTTTCATAATAGACTGTGCCGCGCTCGCCCGAATAGCGCGTGTCGCTTTGCGCGTCATAGGTCCAGTACGGAACATAGATGCCATCCATACGCCGCCCCTTGCGCGCGTAGGCTTGCAGCCCGTTTGGCGCAAACCACAGGCTGCCGAGCCAGTCTTTCATCGCATCGCGCGCGACCTCCTGCGGCAAGGCAAATGGTAGAACGGCGCGGGGTTTGATGTGGCGGTGCAGCCCTGTGTCCACCACCACGGGGGTGGCGCAAAAGGGACATTCAGCCGCTTGGGATTGTGCGTCGAATTCCACCTGTGCGGCGCAGTTGGGGCATTGGCTGACGCGGGTTTCTTCCATCTCGGCGGTGTCGAGCGTCTGGCTGAGGCCGCGTTGCAAATCAAGCTCGGCGATGGCGCGCGACTGCGTCCAGACAGTGCCTATCGGCTCTACATGGCCGCAATGGTCGCATTTCAGCTCACTTGCCTGGGGATCAAACCGCAGGTCGCTGCCGCATGTATCACACGGAAAGCGGTGCTCTTGCAGGACGGTGTCTGGTGTGGTGTCGGGCAAGGGCAGACCTTTTGGGGTTGGGGGTTCCGCGCCAACATTGTGCTTGCGCACGGTGGGGTCAAGGGGCGGTCACAAAAAGCGGTGAAGGAAGCGTGGGGCCATAATGCGCAGGGCGTTGTCGCGCAGTTTGACATGCCGCCAGATGTGGAAGGCTGCATGCCCCGCGATGAGTACCCCCAGCAGATAAAACTGGTAGATATGCAGCTTGCCGATGATCTCGTTTGCGTCGCGCCAGCCCATGGGCGGGGCGATGGGTAGCCACAGGCCCGCCTTGAGTTGCACAAAGGATGTGAGCCCCAGCGCGAAGCCGCCAAGGGCGACCAGAAACAGGCCCCAGATGATGCTCAGATGCAGTGGGCGATGGATGTACCGCGCCCAGCCTTGCAGCTTGGGACCAGGGCGAGAGGCAAGGCCGCGACGCATGACATCGGCCGTCCAGAGCAGGCAGATAGACACGAATACCAGCGCCAGATTGGAGTGGATCGCAAACCATGGACTACCCAGTGGCACGACCATGTCGGGCGTGACAATCAAAAACCAGATGAACAGCGGGATCATCAGGCCATGGGTCCACTTTAGCACCGTGCGGCGGTTGGGTTTGTATTTTGCAAAGCGTTGCATGGCGCTAAGGTAGTGCCACGGGCCTTTCTGTCACGTCTGAGGGAGGGGAGCGTGCACAACAATTCGCATTTCGATCACGGCACCTTCTCTGCGCAGGCCTGCGACCTCGACAGCCGTCCATGCGGGCAGGGGCAGGCCGAGTGTCTCGCGCAGCAGCGCATCTACAGTATCAAAATGATCGCGCAGGCCAATGTGATAGCTGGTGATCTCGACCACGTCTTGCGGCTGGGCGCCTGCGGCGTCGAGGATTGTCAGGACCTTTTGCAGCGCATTGCGGGTCTGTGTGGCGGCGTCATCAGGCATCACGCCTTGCGCATCAGCGCCAGTAGCCCCTGTCAGAAATATCAAGTCCCCCGCACGGATGGCGGGGGAAAAGCCGCTGGCGGCAACTGCGTGGGCCAGTGCGGGTGGAAAGACGGCCTGCCGTGCCATGATCAGGCGGGCGGCGGCGGCGGGGGCAGCACGGTGAAGAGCTGTGCCAACTCCATCACATCTTCGGCGCGCATCCAGCCGTCCTGACCGGGTGTCCAGACAAAAGTCTGGCGGGTCAGTTTGCCCTCGGCGGCCATGCGCCCCATCTTTGCCTTGGAATAGGGGCCTGTTGTCTCGCCCCCTTCGGCGATGTGCCACACATGTTCAACGGGTGGGGGGGGAGGCGCCATAGGGGCGGCTTTTGCTGCGGGTTGTGCGCCCCACGGGCCACCTGCTGCGGCCTGTGCGCCGATCTGCATACCAAGGCCAGCGCCCAGACCCGCCTGAATGGCTGCTGCCCCAGTGCCGTCACGGCCCAAAGCCTCGGCTGTCTGGAACTGCATATATTCGTTGAGGTTGCCGATCACGCCCATGGAAGAGCGTTTGTCCATAACTTCCTCTACCGCAGGGGGCAGCGAGATGTTCTCGATGTAGAGCTCGGGCATGGCGAGACCGTATTCGGCCAGTTGACCCGCGATTTCACCGCCGACCAGTTTGCCCAGTTCACGCGTGTTGGCAGCCATGTCGAGCACGGGGATCTGTGCGCGTGCAATGGTGCGCGAGAATTCCTGTACGATGATGTTGCGGATCTGGAACGAGATTTCGTCCATTGTGAATTCGCCGTCTGTACCGACGATTTCGCGCAGGAACAGGGCGGGATCGACCACGCGGATCGAGTAGGTGCCAAAGGCGCGCAGGCGCACAGGGCCGAACTCGGGGTCGCGCACGATGATGGGGTTTTTGGTGCCCCATTTCAGATCGTTGAACCGCGTGGTGTTGACGTAGTAAATCTCGGATTTGAACGGCGATTTGAACCCGTGGTCCCAATGCTGGAGCGTGGTCATGATCGGCATGTTGTTCGTCTCTAGCATGTAGAGACCGGGGGTGAAAACATCGGCCAGCTGGCCCTCGTGGACAAACACCGCTGCTTGCCCCTCACGTACGGTCAGCTTGGCGCCGTATTTGATTTCATGCGCCTCGCGCTCGAACCGCCAGACCAGAGTGTCGCGGGTGTCATCGGTCCAGTGGATGACGTCAATGAATTCACCTGAGAGGAAATCGAAAATGCCCATGGAATGTCCTTTAGGGTTGTTTGGCGATTAACCTAATCGCCGCGCGGCTGGTTATCAAGAAACAGCTGGTTGGGCGCATGAGCGGTCAACCTGCAAGACTGTCAGCCCTCACACGCTGGCGGGATGAGGGGGGATGTCGCCGTGCGGCTGAAGTCAACGGTCAAAGAGACCATATCGCCAGCACCGTCAAACAGGGCCGAGACGGAAAAACCACCGTCACCGCCTGTGAAAAAGCCGGGGAACACGACACCGTCCGGTAATTTGAACAAGGTCAGGTCGTTGCGACCATCATCGCTTTGATCTGCCAATAGCCCGTCGTACAGGCTCCATCCTTCGGGGAGCGTGGCGAGATATGCCTTGATGCTTTCTTGGGTTTTGGACGTTGTAAACGCGCCCATGCCGCCATCGACGCCAAACAGACCACCAGACCTATGGCAGACGGGCGTATTCCGAGAGAATGTGACAAATGCGGCCAAAGGCGCTTGGTTGGGCGGGCCAGACATCAGCATCTGGACCTGCGCTGGCCCGTTGGGAATTTTGACCCATTCGCTGTCGAAACTTTCGGGAAATACAACAGGATCAACAATTTGGATTTCGGTGCCGTCGGGTGTCCAGTCAAATGTCTGCGACAAGGTGCTGCCCGAGGGCGCGCGCGAAAGCATGAAATCTGCCGTTGACGGCCCTGCGTTTGCTGCGACTGGCATGAAAGCGGTGAGTAGCCCGACGAGCTTTTGTGTGATCTTCATACAGGCCCGCCGGTCGTCAGCTCTGACGCGATCTGGCGGACGGTGGGGCGCGCTTGATCCGCGCTCATTCCCGTGCGCAAGCGGGGATCATAGAGCATTTGCAATAGCAGCTCGTCATGGCGTGTCAGCAGCGCGAATTCATCATCATCATTAAAGATGGAGGGGCGTGCGGCAGGGCTATCATTGGCTAGCCCCATACCTTGTGCGAGCTCTTCGTGAATGCATGACAGGCGCAACAGGGAGGGGTTTTCAGCGCGGATCACGGCGACAGCGGCGGTATAGGTATTGGCATTGGCCCCCGCGGCATAGGCCGCGACCACGCAGTAGGTGTCGCGGGGCATATTGGCCAGCGGTGCAAGGCTGGCAGCCGTAATACCTGGCACGCGGGCAGCAGCGGCGGCAAGCGCCTCGCCGCGGTCATCCTCGCCTGCAACAATCACGATGAAATTCGCCGATCTGCCCATGCTGACAGGGTGGCCGGTGACGCGGGACAGTCGTGCGGCATAGCTGCGGATATTAGCTGCATCGCTGGATTGCTGTGAGGGCGGGACACCTTCGCCAAAAATCACGTCCATGCGGACGGGGGTGGCCCATCTGCGCAGCGGGCTTGCGCCGCCACGACCAGAGAAGTCCCCGTTATATTCGTTGTAAAAAGCGATCTGTTCGAAATTGCGCGCCAGCATCGTGTTGGTGAACGGCGTGTCTGCTCCGCCACCGTCACGGCGCAGCAGGCCTTGGCTTAGTTGTGCGCCCTGAACCTGATTGAGATAGCTGCGCAGTTGTGCGCTGGCTTCGGATGTGGGGCGCGCCACTTTGGGCGGGGCGGCCACGGGTTTGGCCGCTGCAGGGCGTGCCACTGGTTTGAGCACCGGATCTATAACCGCATTAGGGGCGGTGCAGGCGGCAAAGCCCAGAGCAATCAGCCCCAGCCCTGCCGCCCGTATGGTGCGCATCCGCGTCATGCTCAGGTATTGACCGTATCGCCCAGACCCGTCTTGGTGGCCTTGGCGGATGCCAATGTGTCGCGCAGCTTTGCTTCCATATCCTTGAGATCTTTTTCGGCGGCGGCGCGTTTTGCCTTGCCCGCATCAGCGATCTGGAGGCTTTCCTCGATTGTGCCGATCAGATCGGCGTTGGCTGCTTTGACCGCTTCGATGTCAAAGACGCCGCGCTCCATCTCTTCGCGGATCACCTTGTTGCTTTCGCGCAGGTTTTTCGCGTTGGAGGTCAGCAGTTCGTTGGTCAGGTCATTGGCTTCGCGCACGGCTTTGGCCGCCTCGAAGGAGCGTTGGATGGTGACCGCCTGAGCCAGCTGTGTTTCCCACAGGGGCACGGTGTTGACGAGGGTCGAGTTGATCTTGGTTACCAGTGATTTATCGTTTTCCTGCACCAGACGGATGGAAGGCAGCGATTGCATCGTTACCTGACGGGTGAGTTTGAGATCGTGCACGCGGCGTTCCAGATCATCGCGCGCGGCGCGCAGATCACGAAGCTCTTGCGCCTTCATCACCTGATCTTCTTCGGGGGCCGCGTTCACCTCAGCCTCTTTGGCAGGGATCGTGGTTGCGTCCAGATCGGCGATCTTGGCCTCGCCAGCGGCGATATACAGCGCCAGTTCGTCGTAGAATTGCAGGGTTTTCTCATAGAGCATGTCGAGCGACTTGATGTCTTTGAGCAGGGTGTGCTCATGCTCCAGCAGGTTGTCGGTGATGCGGTCGATCTGGCCTTGGACCTTTTCGAACTTGGCGGTGAATTTAGCAAATGGTGCTGCGCGCCCGATCAGCTTTTCCCACCAGCTGCGATCGCGCCGCACGTCCAGTTCGGATACGGAAAAGCCGCGGATCGTGGTCACGATCCCGCGCAGGCTATCGCCCGCTGGGCCTACATCCTTGTTGCGCACGTCTTGCAGCATTGCTTGCGAGATTTCCTGCAATTCGGCCTGCGCGGCAGAGCCGAAGCTGATGATCGACTGGGTGTCGTTCATATCCAGCTCGTCCATGCGGGCGCGGATTTCGGCACTGACGGGGGCATCTGCCTGCTCTAGCGTGACAACGGCGTTGGCGTCTTGGGGCTCTGGCAGCACCACGGCAGTGACTTCCTCGACCATGGCGAGGGATTGGGCGGCTTTTTCGCGGACGTTTTCAGACATTGGATTTCCTTGTTAATGCGGCGCGGCGCGGATCACTCCAGACGCACACCTTCACGCGACAGCCGCTCGCGCAGCACGTCGATTTCTACAGTCAGATCACTGCGGTCTTCGAGCAGGGATTTGCGGTTACGGGCGGCAAAATTCTTTTCGAGATCATCGAGAAGGGCCAGATAATCAGTGCGGGCTTGGGCGTCGCGGGTGCGCGAATAGATGTCGGCAAACTTGGCCGTCGCGTCGCGCGCGCCTTTTAGGTACACACCCAGATATTTGCGCGCGGCTGTCAGATCGCGCGGGTCTTCCTCAACTGTGCGGATAAGATCGCGGGCGGTGGCGCTGAAATCTTCCAAACGGGCGGCGGATGCGCGATCGCCTGCGCGGGCGATGGTTTCGCGCATGGTGGTCAGGTGTTTTTCGGCCTCGTCCACCACGCGGGCCACGCGGTCTTGTTGGAAGGTGTCGATGCCGTCCATACCCTTGTTGCGCATGGGGTCAAGCCCGAAGGCGGTGATGTGCAGGCCCGCTGCGGCAAGGCCATAGATGAGGGGCGAGACGATATCAAAGCTGTTCAGATGCGCGATCACGGCCAGTGCGGTGCCTATGCCGCTGAAACCCGCCGCAATAATCTTGCGCGGCAGGGCAGGGCGGCGGGCGACCTTGCGCGCGTCATAGGCGGCTTCGGCGCGCAGGCCACTGCGCAGCAGCCACGCTGCCAAGGTCAGCGATGCGGCCCCCAGCAGGGCGAACATCAGCGCAAACGGACCGTCAGAAAAGCTGGTTGCGACAAGGGGGATCGCGGGGATGAACAACACGTTGGCGCGGCCACCTACGGGATCTACATCAACGCGCCGTGCACGCGTCGGCGTATTCGCCGCCTGATCGCTGTTGTCGTCGGGGCTGAAACGCCCTCCATACCGCTTTGCCATGTTTAAAGGCCCCCCAGCCAGCCGGAACTGACCCCGAACAAGAGCACAATCAGCGCAATATAGGCGCCTTTTTGAAATGGTTTTGGTCCCATGGGTCCCCCGACTTGCGCCGCATCCGCGCCGCTTTCATCCTATCATAAGCAGCGCGCGGTCCGAGTTCTAGTGCTGCGTGCCGCCGCGGCGGCCTGTGCGGCGCTCTGCGTTGAGTTTGCGGGTATAGCCCGACTGGATAATCTCAACTGCGACCAAGACCAAGACGCTGAAATAGAAGGTGGTTTTGGACATCGGGATGACTTCGTAGCCGAAGAAGCGCAGCGCCAGATCAGGATCATGCATTGCATGTGCTGCGGCCTGGCCCGCTTCGCCCAGCAAAACGATGCCCACGATCAACAAGATAAACAGGCCCAGAACCTCATACATGCGGTTGGCTTCCAGAAACTGCGTGACCCGCTCGGCCAGCACCAGCATCGCGATGCCCGATAGGATAATCGCAAAGGCAAGGATGGGGAAAACATCGGTAATGGCCAGTGCCGACAGCACGGAATCAAACGAGAAGATGAGGTTCATCAGCACGATAAGGCCCACGACCTTGGCCGCAGACTTGCCCGACTTGCCCTCGATATCGGTGCCGAGATGCTCGACCGAGAGCATGTGGCCGATTTCCTTCACCGCCGTGTACATGATGAATGCACCACCGATGATGAACACCAGTGTGGCAAAGTTCACGCCGCCTGTGATCACGCCTTCCCAGTTCATGATAAAGAACGGCTCGGCCATGGCATCAATGGCGCGGATCATAACAAACAACAAGATCACCCGCAGGGCCACCGCAAGGATGATACCCCATTTACGCACAGCCGCCTGTTGGGCCACGGGCGCGCGCTGGCTCTCGATAGAGATATAGAGCAGATTGTCGAACCCCAGCACCGCCTGCAAAAAACACAGCATGATGAGGTTGCCCAGATTTTCGATTGTCAGCAGATCGGCCATTGGAGAGTTTCCTGGTTATTGTTGTGCGAACGGCTTAGCGCAGCTTGTCTGTAATGTGAATTGAGCTGCAGGGGGAAAGCGGGGAATATTTGACCCTGCCGAATGACGCAGCGTTCTTATTAGGTTTCGAAAAACACGTGAGAACGAAGAGGCCAAGAATTGCAACAACGTCATCTGAGAGACAAGCCCAAGCCTGCTGCGACGAAATCCAACAAGGCAAAGCGCCGTGCCAAGCTATGGTTGCTGTTTTGGGCAGGATGCCTTGCGCTGCTGTTCGGAGCATTTGTCTATGTTTAGCAGGCGCAGGCCCGTTTTTGGACGTTAACGGCGGCGGGTTGGTTTGCCCCCAGAGGGTGGGCGCGCTTTGGCGGCCGCGCTTTTGAACACGCGGGGCTTTGCAGGGCCACCCTCGGCGCGGGCTGCGTCACGTGCGTTTTTCTCACGGGTGGCTTTGTCGGGGCGGGACGCTTTGAATGATTTGGCGCGCTTGGAGTGTGGTGGCGCCATTTCTTCTGGCGCTTTGGGGAAGCCAGGCTGGCCGCGGCCGCCGAATTCGCCCTTTTTTTGCACAGTGCGCCGTTTGAAGCTGCGTTTGACTTCCGTAGGGGCCGCAGGAGCAGCGCCCAGCAGGTCTTCTGCATCGGGGCCGAGCTGGTCGCGCAGCACCTTGCGGCGTACTTCCTCGACCGCGCCCGGTTTCAGATCACCCAGCTGGAACGGGCCATAGCTGACGCGGATCAAGCGGTTTACGCTCAGGCCTATCTCGTCCATCGCGCGGCGGATTTCGCGGTTTTTGCCTTCACGCAGACCTACTGTCAGCCACGCGTTCGCGCCTTTCTGGCGGTCGAGGACCACGTCCATCGGCTGAAACGGCTCGCCCTCGGCGATGATGCCCTTGCGCAAAGGCTCCAGATCTTCGTCTGTCGGTCGCCCGTTCACGCGCACGCGGTACCGGCGCAGCCAGCCTGTTGAAGGCAGCTCTAGCATCCGTTTGATACCGCCATCGTTGGTGAGCAGCAGCAAACCTTCGGAGTTGAGATCAAGCCGTCCCACGCTCATCACGCGGGGCATGTCATCTGGCAGCGCGTCATATATCGTCTCGCGGCCTTTTTCGTCGCTGTCGGTTGTGACCAGGCCTGTTGGCTTGTGATAGAGCCAAAGGCGCGCTGGTTCTGGCTGGCCTACGGGCTTGCCATCAACAGTGATACGGTCGGCGGACGTAACGTTGAGCGCGGGCGAAGTGATGACCGCGCCGTTCACCGACACGCGGCCTGCCTCGATCATCCGCTCTGCCTCTCGCCTGCTGGCGACACCTGCACGGCTGAGGGTTTTGGCGATTCGATCGCCCTTAGGCGCGGCGGAGGAGGGAGGTGTATTAGTCATGTGTCATGCCATAGCGCAAGCGTTCCACTTGCGAAAGGACGCGTTTTGCCCGCATCTAGGGGCATGGCATTTAGATCGTTTATGGAATTGGCGCTGGAGGAGGCCCGCAAGGCTGCGGCGCGGGGCGAAGTGCCTGTGGGCGCTGTGGTGGTGTCACCGCATGGCGAGGTGATCGGCAGCGGTGGCAATCGCACGCGGGCGGACAATGATCCAACTGCCCATGCAGAGGTGCTGGCCATTCGCGGAGCCTGTGCGCATCTCGGAGCGGAGCGGCTGTCGGGTTGCGCGCTCTACGTCACGCTGGAGCCTTGTGCGATGTGTGCGGGCGCTATTTCGGCAGCGCGTATCGGGCGGCTCTATTACGGCGCGGCGGACCCGAAATCGGGTGGTGTGGCGCAGGGGGCGCGGGTGTTTGCGCATCCGCAATGCCACCACGCGCCCGAAGTGTTTGACGGCATTGCCGAACGCGAGGCCGCAGCACTGCTGACAGAGTTCTTTTCAGCCCGCCGCGACGCTGCGACGCGCTAGAGCGAGATTGGCTGCATCACCTCAGGCTCGATTACCGAGGTGCCGGGAAGTACACCATTTACGAGGGCTTGGGCTGATTGCTCCAGCGCGTCGAAGGTGCGGTAGTGGCAGGGGATGACCACTTTGAAATCAAAATAGGTGCGCGCGGCGTAGGCGGCCATGTCCATATCCATCGTAAAATGCCCTCCTGCCGACAGGATGCCGATATCGGGCTTATGGTAATCCCCGATCCACGTCATATCGGCCATCAGTCCCGTATCGCCGCTGATATAGATCGTGCGGCCCTCGCCTTTGAGCACGAAACCGGATTCGTTGCCCATATACCGCCGCACGCCGTCTACTTCTGCCGCAGAGGAGTGGGAGGCAGGTACCATGCTGGCCCGCACTTTGTCGCCGATAGATATTGTCCCGCCCATGTTAAAGGCATTGCCCTCTACAGCGCCTTCGCCGTGCAGGTGCAGGGCCAGTTCGTACATGCCCGATACCGGCGCTCCAGTGCTTTTGGAAATTTCAACTACATCTGCGATGTGGTCAAAATGGCCGTGTGTGACCAGAATATGCGTGGCGCCCTTGGTTGCGGCTGCGTGCTGGTCTTCGGGCAGCATGGGGTTTCCGTTCAGCCACGGGTCTACCAGAACAACCTGATCTTCGATCTCGATACGGAACGAGCCGTGGCCTAGCCAAATGATGTTCATGCGATTTCTCCTGCTGGTTGTTTGTGCGTAGTTTAGCGTCAATGCCCCGGATAGCGAGAGCGGGGGCCAAGTTTTGCGCGTTGGTGGGCGCTGCGCTGCTGCCGATGGCTTGCTTGCATCGCGCGGGGGCGGTAGAGGACGGATAAGCAGATGAGGAACAGTCATGTCTATTGATGAAAGCACAGCCGCGCGGGTGGCAAAACTGGCCCGTATCAAAGTTGAACCCGAAGCGTTGCCCGCACTGGCAGCCGAATTCAACACGATCCTCGGGTTCATCGAGCAACTGGGCGAAGTGGACATTGAAGGCGTGGAGCCGATGACCTCTGTGACCCCGCAAAACCTGATCCGCCGCGCGGATGTGGTGGCGGATGGTGACCAGCAGGAGGCGATTTTGAAAAACGCGCCCGACGCGCGTGAGGGATTTTTCGCAGTACCCAAGGTGGTTGAATAAACAGCGGCCTTGAGATTGCCCGTGACGGGTAGTTTCGGCCATAGACGGGCACTGCCCGCCCTAAAAATCGGAGAGATTTTGACATGACTGATCTGAACAAACTGGGTCTGGCAGAAGCCCGCGATGCGCTGCGCAAAGGCGAGACGACCTCCAAGGAATTGACCGAGGCTTGCCTGACGGCGATCGAGGGTGCAGGGGCGCTCAACGCTTTTGTCCACCACACGCCCGAACTGGCGATGGAGCGGGCAGGCAAGGCCGATGAGCGCCTGAAAGGCAGCGAAGAGGCACCCGCCATGTGCGGCTTGCCCATCGGGATCAAAGACCTTTTTGCCACCAAGGGTGTGCCGACACAGGCAGCCTCGCGGATTCTCGAAGGGTTCAAGCCCGAATACGAATCTACTGTCAGCCAGAACCTTGCGGATGCGGGTGCTGTGATGCTGGGCAAGCTGAACATGGACGAATTTGCCATGGGGTCGTCAAACGAGACTTCTGTCTACGGCAATGCGGTCAACCCGTGGCGTCGCGCGGGGGATGACGCACCTCTGACGCCCGGCGGCTCGTCGGGTGGGTCCGCGGCTGCGGTGGCGGCTGATCTGTGTCTGGCGGCGACAGGGACGGATACGGGCGGCTCGATCCGCCAACCTGCGGTGCTGACGGGTATTGTGGGGATCAAACCGACCTATGGCCGTTGTTCGCGCTGGGGGGTGGTGGCCTTTGCCTCCAGCCTCGACCAAGCGGGACCGATGACCAAATCCGTGCGCGACGCGGCGATTATGCTGGGCGCGATGAGCAGCTATGACGCCAAGGACAGCACATCGGCCAATCTGGCTGTGCCGGATTTCGAGGCGGCACTGACGGGTGACATGCGCGGCAAGAAAATCGGTATTCCGCGCGAGTACCGCATGGACGGGATGCCTGCCGAGATTGAAAAGCTGTGGGAAGAGGGCACAGCCATGCTCAAGGACGCAGGTGCCGAGATTGTCGATATCTCGCTGCCGCATACCAAATACGCCTTGCCCGCTTATTACGTGATCGCCCCTGCGGAGGCGTCATCGAACCTCGCACGTTATGACGGAGTGCGTTATGGTCACCGCGCCAAACTGGACGCAGGCGATGGCATCACCGAAATGTACGAGAAAACCCGAGCCGAAGGGTTCGGGCCAGAGGTGCAGCGCCGCGTTATGGTCGGAACCTATGTGCTGTCAGCGGGCTTTTATGATGCATATTACAATCGCGCCCGCCGTGTGCGTACGTTGATCAAGAAAGACTTTGACGATGTGTTCGCAGCAGGGATCGATTGTATCCTGACCCCTGCGACCCCATCGGCGGCCTTTGGTCTGGGCGAGATGACAGATGCGGACCCGATCCAGATGTATCTCAACGATGTATTCACCGTGACAGTAAACCTTGCTGGCCTGCCAGGGATCGCGGTGCCGACCGGCACGGATGCGCAGGGACTGCCGCTGGGTCTTCAGCTGATCGGGCGCCCGTGGGAAGAGGGCGATCTGCTATCTTCCGCCTATGCGCTGGAGCGGAGCGCGGGTTTTGTAGCCAAACCGGACAAATGGTGGTAAACGCCCCCAACGCGTAATGAATAATGCAGGCTTTTGAGATGATGAGTGTTCGATTTGTGCTGGGCGCGTGCGCCCTTGCCGCTGTTGCGGCGTGTCAGCCCGCAGCCCCTGAAGACAGCCGGTTTGGCGTAGGGTTCGACCAGACGTTCGATGCGCAGCGCGCCAATCGTGATGCCGTCCTGACGGGCAATGTACCTGCTGCGCCCGCTGTCAACGCACAGCCCTTGCCACCTGCGGGATCCGCCGCGGATACAGCAGCGCAAACTACCGCTATTCTGGCGCAGACCAGCCCCACAGCGGATGCAGAGCGGCTTGCGGCAGCGGCCAATAACTCTGGTGTGCCCCCGCTCGAGGCGAGCCCGTCCAACCCCGCACCTGCTGTGATTAACAGCGCCACGGGGATTAGTCAGGAAAACAACTTTGATGCGGTATCAAACCAGCGCAGCATTGAAAGCGATGCGGCGCGGATCGCGGCCAACCGTGCGCAGTATCAGGTGATCCAGCCGCAGGCACTGCCCGAGCGGACCGAGACAGGCCCCAATATCGTGGCCTATGCCTTGTCCACGACCCATCCTGTTGGCACCAAGCTGTATAAGCGTAGCAAGTTTAACGCCAAAAACCGCTATCGTCGCAGTTGTGGCAACTATCGCTTCATGGATCAGGCGCAGGCCGATTTTCTTGCAGCGGGTGGGCCGCAGCGTGACCGCAAGGGCATGGACCCCGACGGTGACGGCTACGCATGCATGTGGGATCCGGCAGTCTACCGCACTACGGGCGGCTAAGGCGCGCCGCGTGGTGCTGTGGCGTCCCTCGCCAAACTGCGGCCCGCGCAGGGATGGCTTGCTGCCGTCCCTGATTGTCATTCACTACACCGCTATGGAGAGTGCTGAAGCGGCTCTGGACCGCTTGTGCGACCCTGCTGCCGAAGTCTCGGCCCATTATCTGATAGACGCGCAAGGCCGCGTTACCCAGATGGTGGAGGAAGATGCGCGCGCGTGGCACGCGGGCGCGGGAGAATGGTGCGGGCTTGATGATATCAATTCACGCTCAATCGGGATCGAGCTTGATAACCGCGGCAACCACCCGTTTTCTGCCCCACAGATGGATGCGCTTGAACTGCTTTTGCAGGGAATCATGGCGCGGTGGCGAATTGCGCCTCAAGGGGTGATTGGACATTCCGACATGGCCCCCGGCCGCAAGTCTGACCCCGGTCCGTATTTTGATTGGGCGCGCTTGGCGCGTCAGGGGCTGGCAGGCTTGGCGGGGTGTGATGCTGGTCCTCAATCCCCTGATTTTGACAGCTTCAGATCCGTGGCGCGTAACGCGGGGTACACGGCGCCAACGGACGATGCAGCATTGCTTGCAGCAGTACGCCTGCGGTACCGGCCTTCTGCGCAGGGGCCATTGTGTGCGGATGACTACACGCCGCTTGGACACACCGCGATGTGGACTTGACCTTCGTGCTATCGGCAGGATAGGCGCACCCTTGCGCGGAAGGCTGGATGGCCGCTTTGTTGGGCAACCGACGGGGAGGAAAGTCCGGACTCCAAAAAGAAACGGTGCCGGGTAACGCCCGGGCGGGGCAACCCGACGGAAAGCGCCACAGAAAATAAACCGCCTGTCGTTCCATTGCTTGCTTTGGAGTGTCGGCAGGTAAGGGTGAAACGGTGGGGTAAGAGCCCACCGCGCGGCTGGCAACAGCGGCGGCATGGCAAGCCCCACCGGGAGCAACGCCAAATAGGGACCGCGTGCTGTCTGTGCCTTTCGGGGCAAGGCGGCGGAGCTTCTTTTGCTCCAGCAGGTCCGGGTTGGCGGCTGTAGCTGCGTCGGTAACGGCGTGGTCAGAGGAATGGTCATCCATGAGGGGCAACCTTCGGGACAGAATCCGGCTTATAGGCCTTCCGCGCATAGGTTTTATTGGCTGACCGGAATTTTCGAAAATTCCGCTGCGGAAAATTCGAATTTTCCGTCTCCTGTGGCTCCTGAGGAGCGATACGGGGTTGACTCGGGTGCTGGCGAGGGTAGAAGCCGAAGCCTAGAGATTATGCGCACAGATCAATGGGTCTGCCGCGCCGCACAGGAGAATATCAAATGGCTAAGCCAACCACGATCAAGATCCGTCTGAACTCGTCCGCGGGCACAGGCCACTTCTACGTCACCAAAAAGAACGCGCGCACCATGACCGAGAAGATGGTCATCCGGAAATATGACCCCGTTGCGCGCAAGCACGTGGAATACAAAGAAGGCAAGATCAAGTAAGATCGCTGTCCCTCGACGCTTTGAAAGCCGCGCATCATTGCGCGGCTTTTTGCGTTTGGAATGCATGTTCTGACCTGTCCGTGCCTGTGGATAGGGTGGGATTGAGTTTAAGGGAAAAATAAAGAATTCGGAGGGGCTGGCGTGCGGCGTGTGATGATTGCCGGGGATGCAGGATCGGGCAAATTCAGGTTGGTGCGGGGGCTGGGGAGCGCATAGGTCTTTGCGTCTATCATCCGGATCGGGTGTTCTGGACGCGGGATTGGACGCGACGACTGGAGGCCGAGAAGCCGGGGATTGTGGCAGCGGTCAGTGCGCAGGAGCGATGGGTCATTGACGGGACAATCGCTGCCACATTCCCCAACCGCATCAACCGTGCTGATATCTTGATCCGGTTGGGTTTTCCGGTGTCTTTACGCTTCTGGCGGGCGATGAAAAGAACGATCCGCCAGCGTGGGAGGACACATAAGGAAAGGCTTGCGGGTTGTGTCCGGTGATTTGAAAAAATACAGCTTTGTTTTTGAAATCGATATGGGGCGACCATCTGGACGGGCCTGCACAGCTGGCCGCCTACCGTGCACCCGCCAGTGATGATCCTGATGTGCACCATCTGACCAATTGCCGCGCAGTGCGGGCCTTTCAGCGGACGTATCAGGCGGACTAACGCTCCGTTGGGGGGAGATGGCGTCGCTTTGCGACAAAGGCGGTGATATCTGCGGTGGTCCATTTCAGATTACGGCGTTTGGTACCTGCGGGATGGTGGCGCAGGCCTGTGCCGTCGCGGTGCGCGGTTGCGGGGCGCACTGGGCGCGGCACAAAACCGCCGCCACAGTTGGGGCAGACATCGCGCAGGACCGTGTCCACGCAATCTGCGCAGAAGGTACACTCATAGCTGCATATGCGGGCCTGTGTGCTGTTAGCGGGCAGGTCACAGTCACACATTTCACAGTTGGGGCGGAGTTCGAGCATCTGGTTTCCTGTCGTCTGCTGAATAGGCACAAAAAAGCCGCCCCCGAAGGAGCGGCTTGATCAATTCTACCGGTGAAAGCGATTACTCGCGGTTGCCGAAGAGCTGCAGCAGCATCATGAACATGTTGATGAAGTTCAAGTACAGGCTCAGCGCGCCCATGATGGCCGCTTTGCCCAGCCAGTCTGCGTCGCCGTGCTGTGCGTGGGCGATATAGTCTGTCTTGATGCGCTGTGTGTCATAGGCTGTCAGACCCGCAAAGATCAGCACCCCGATCGCAGAAATTGCGAAGGTCAGCGCCGAACTGGCGAGGAAGATGTTAACAACCGATGCCACGATCAGGCCAATTACGCCCATGATCAGGAACGTACCCCAGCCGGAGATGTCTTTTTTCGTTGTGTAGCCGTACAGAGACAGCCCTGCGAAGGCGATGGATGTGATCAGAAAGACCTGAACGATCGACGCGCCTGTGAACACAAGGAAGATGGAGCTGATGGACAGACCCATGACAAAGGCAAACACATAAAAGAGCGTCTGGGCCGTTGCCGCGGACATCTTGTTGATCGCGGCACTCAGACCGAAGACAAAGGCCAAGGGTGCAAACATGATCACCCATTTGAGCGGTGACGCATAAAGCGCATAGCCGATGTCTGTCAGGTACTGGCCTTCGCGCATTTGGGCGACGCCTGCCGATGGATCGGATGTAACCGCAAGACCTGATATGGCCCAAGCGGCGGCGAATGTAATCAGCATGCCTACGGACATTGTGCCGTAGACTTTGCTCATGTGTGCGCGCAGGCCTTCATCAATCGCGGCTGTGCGGCTTCCGGCACTGGTCCGGATTGTATTCACGTCTGCCATGTAAAACTCCCTCAAGCTGGCCCGCGCAAATGTTTACGCGGGGTATGCCCGTAATATCGGGTGGGCTTGCCGCTAATTCAAGGTTTTTCGATCAGGTTTTTAGCTGTGGTCAACACTTCCACGATGCGGGGGCGTCCCAGACGGGTCTGCGTGCTTCTGCTGAGGCGTCTGCGCGGGAAATGCCAATATCGTCAAGCTGTTCGGCGCTTAGAGCGGCGAGGGCGCGTCTGCTGCGCCAAAGCGTCACAGTTTCGCGCAAAGTGCGGCGGTTTCTGGATGTAGAGGCGATGAGGGGGAGGGCGATACGCATTGTCTGTTCCATTTCTGTGATGATTGTGTGAAATTCATTTCGCAAGTTGATGTATCGCAGATTTAGACATATCATGAAAATGAATGTTATTGATGTAATGTATTTTGATTGGTGATGTATGAGGAATCTTGATCTTGCGACCTTGCGCGCTTTGGTAGCTGTCGCGGATGCAGGCGGCGTCACGCGGGCAGCGGGCTTTCTGAACCTGACGCAATCAGCGGTGTCTATGCAGTTGAAGCGGTTGGAGGAGGTGCTTGACGTGCAGTTGCTGGATCGCAGCGGGCGGGGGGTGACATTCACCGCAGGTGGGGATCAGTTGCTGACCTATGCGCGCCGGATGGTAGCCATGAATGATGAGGCGGTGATGCGGCTGACGGCAGATGCGCCAGCAGGCACGCTGCGTCTGGGGGTGCCTCACGATATCGTTTACCCCGCGATTCCCCAAGTATTGAAACAGTTTAACGCGATGTATCCCGCGATCCGTATCATGTTGGAGTCCTCGCATACTCGTGTGTTGAAAGACATGTTCGCAAAGGGCGAATGTGACGTGATCCTGACGACGGAAACAGAGCTGGGGCCCGGCGGGATTACGTTGTCCACCCGCCCGCTGCACTGGATCGGTGCACCTGGTGGCGCAGCATGGCGCCAGCGGCCGCTGAACATCGCATATGGCCGGCTTTGCACTTTTCGTCCGCTGGTGGTCGCCGCGCTGGATGCGGCGGATATCCAGTGGCAGATGCTGGTCGAGACAGACAACGACAGTGCGATTCACGCCACGGTCAGCGCCGATCTGGCCGTTCACACTGCGATTGAGGGGACAGAGCCGCAGCAGTTGGCGCGAATCAAGCATGGGGGTGCTTTGCCCGAATTGCCGGTCCAGTTGATCAATCTTTATCAGGCAGAGGGAAAACTGGCTGAGCCCTTGGCACAGTTGGTATCGCTACTGGCGGCAAAAATCGCCAAAAAATAATGCAGTTTCGGGCATGCGTTCACATTTTTTAACCTAAACAACTGGTTATAAAAGAAAACCTAGTCTCAAGCTGTTCTTTGGCGTAGGGTGGGCGCGCTGACACGCATATCGTGCCGGTTTGTTAAGCACAGATATTTTTATGACCCATTTAGTAGATCTCCATGTTGGCAAAATGATTAGGCAGCGTCGATGGTTGGTCGGGATGACCCAACAACAACTCGCCCAGATCGTTGGTATAAAATTTCAGCAAATCCAGAAATACGAGGCGGGGACGAACCGTGTAAGTGCCTCGCGCCTTTGGGATATCTCGCTTGCGCTGAATGTCTCTGTCGCGTCGTTCTTTGCGGGCTTGAAGCCAGAGGTTCCAACCTTCTTGGATATCCCCGAACAGCTGCCAGAGACTGTTCTGGAGGACAAAGAGGCGATGGATCTGATCCGCTCTTACTATGCTATTCCGGCGCCAGAACGCCGGCGCCTTTTTGATCTGGCGCGGGTGTTGCGCGATGCGGCATGACCTTGCTGTGTATGCGCGGTTTATAACCTCGCTGCTCTGACTTTTCTACTCAGTGGACTTGCGTGTCGCGCGACAGAGTGAGACGACTGAGTGATGAACAGCGATCCCCAAGTAACCGATGCTCTGATCTCAGAGCTGACCCGCGTGGCCCATCTGATGGCAGATGCCGCCCGCGATGCGATTCTGCCGTATTTCCGAAGCACTGATCTGAGTACGGATAATAAGTTGGCGGGGGGATATGACCCTGTCACGGTCGCAGACCGTGCAGGGGAGGCTGCGATGCGCGAGGTGCTGGCGCGCAACCGTCCGCAAGATGCGATTTTTGGCGAGGAAATGGGCAGTCAGGCGGGCACGAGTGGCCTTACGTGGGTTCTGGACCCGATTGATGGCACGCGTGGATTTGTATCGGGCACGCCGACTTGGGGTGTGCTGATAGCCGTGGGCGGGCAGGCGGGGCCGTTTTTGGGCATCATCGACCAGCCCTATATTGGCGAGCGATTTATTGGCACCCCGCATGGTGCAAGCCTGATCCGTGCGGAACGCAGCGTACCGATCACCACCAGACCGCCGCGACCTTTATCAGAAGCGATTATTTTTACGACCTTTCCCGAAGTAGGCAGTGCGCAAGAGGAGGCTGCCTTTCACGCGGTTTCCGAACGTGCGCTGTTAACGCGCTACGGGATGGACTGCTATGCCTATGCTTTGGTTGCGTCAGGTCAGGTTGATCTGGTGATCGAGGCGGGGCTGAACGCTTATGATATCCAAGGCCCATTGGCGCTGGTCGAGGCGGCGGGGGGGGTTGTGACCGACTGGCACGGCGGCCCTGCGCATAATGGTGGGCGAGCGATTGCAGCAGCAAATCCGCAAATTCATGCAGAGGCTTTGGAGATCCTCAAAAACGCAGGCGTGCTGGATGGCTGATATGGTGCAGGCCAAAGACCGGCAAGGTGATGTGGTGCTATTGCGCGGTGCGCATACTATTCTGACAATGGACGATACAAGGCGTGAGCTGGTCGGGGCGGATATCTTGCTGCGCGGTGGCGTCATTGCAGCCATCGGGATGGACCTGTACGCCCCCGAGGGCTGTGTTGTGCATGAGGTGGCGGGTTGTGTGCTTACACCCGGGCTGGTCAACACGCACCACCATTTGTACCAGAGCCTGACCCGCGCTGTGCCCGGCGGGCAGGATGCGTTGCTGTTTGGTTGGCTGCGCACGCTCTATCCGATCTGGCAGCGGTTTACGCCAGACCACATGTTTGTTTCGGCGCAGGTCGGGCTGGCAGAGCTGGCGCTGTCGGGCTGCACGCTCAGCTCGGACCATCTGTATCTGTATCCCAACGGGTCGCGGTTGGAAGATACAATCCATGCAGCACGCGAGATCGGGTTGCGGTTTCATCCCACGCGCGGCGCAATGAGCATAGGAGAGAGCGCGGGTGGCTTGCCGCCTGACGCGCTGGTGGAGCAGGAAGAGGCGATACTGACAGACTGCGTGCGCGTGATTGATGCGTTTCACGACCCTGCAGAAGGGTCCATGTGCCGTGTAGGCATCGCGCCATGTTCGCCTTTTTCGGTCAGTACAGACCTGATGCGCGAAGCAGCGGTGCTGGCGCGGGACAAGGGTGTGATGCTGCATACCCATCTGGCTGAAAACGACGAGGATATCGCCTATTCGCTGGAGACTTTCGGCTGTCGTCCGGGGGAATACGCCGAGATGCTGGGCTGGGTGGGTCCGGATGTGTGGCATGCCCACTGTGTCAAGCTGGACGCCGCCGAAATCGCGCTGTTTGCGGCGACGGGGACGGGCGTGGCGCATTGCCCCTGCTCAAACTGTCGCCTTGGCAGTGGTATCGCACCGCTGAGGGGGATGCGCGATGCGGGAGTCAAGGTTGGGCTGGGGGTTGACGGCTCTGCCAGCAACGACGCAGGCAATCTGGTTTCCGAGGCGCGACAGGCGATGTTGTTGCAGCGCGTGGCGCTGGGCGCTGACGCGATGAGCGCGCGCGAGGCGCTAGAGATCGCTACGCGCGGCGGTGCAGATGTGCTGGGCCGCCCTGATTGCGGACGTCTGGCGGTGGGCAAGCGCGCTGATATTGCGGTCTGGGATGTCACGGGCGTGCAATCGGCGGGATCATGGGACCCTGCTGCGCTGCTTTTGGCTGGTCCAACGACCGTGCGGGATCTTTTTGTGGAAGGGCGCGTTGTGGTGCAGGATGGCCAGGTGACAACAACAGACATGGCGGCGCTGTTGGCGCGGCAGCGCCAGATGGCCCAAACCCTGAAGGAGACACTATGAGACGGATATTTGTATCGATAGCACTATGCCTTGCCGTGGCGGCCTGCAGCGGTGGCAATTCGACCTCTCTGTCCACGTCGCAAGCGGACACACCCGCTGTTCTGGGCAGCTCTGGAGGCGGTACGTTGAATGCGATCCGTGCGGCGGCTGGGCAAGCTGCGGTGCGCCGCAACGCTGTGTTGGATGCTGCTGCGTTGGGGCATGCGCAAGATATGGCCAGCAATGGTTTTTTTGATCATAAGGGCAGCAACGGGTCTACAGTTGGCAAACGCGTAAAGCGCGCGGGCTACCGCTGGTGCACTGTTGCCGAGAACATCTCCAAGGGCTACAGCAGCCGCGATGCCGCGTTTGAAAGCTGGCGCAAGTCGGCACCACATTACCGCAATATGACCAAGCGCAAGGTCACTGATTTCGGGTTGGCCAAAGCGGGGGACTATTGGGTACTGGTGCTGGCCGCAAAACGCTGCTGAGCGAAGTTTGACTTGATCGAACGGCCTCGCCCTGCGGGCGGGTGCCGTGATCCTTTCTCGGGGCGCGGGTGTCTGGCGTGAGCCACACCGTATACGGCTATTGCGTAACGCAGGCGCCTGCGATCCATGTGGCGCGGATCGCCCTGTCATCACCCATCATCAGCGTTGCAAACACGTCTTCCCAGACATCTGCAGAACGGTTAGTGCGCTGACTGATCGCCGCTGTGGAGTGCAGGTCTATCACAGCAATATCTGCGTAATTTCCTGTAGTTATGCTCCCTATCTCATGTGATAGGTGAAGTGCATTTGCTGATCCTGCGGTGGCCAGCCACATCAGCTGTGCTGCATGCAGAGCATGGCCGTGATGCTGTGCTGCCTCATAGGCCGCCGCCATCGTACGCAGCATTGAAAAAGATGACCCGCCGCCAGTATCTGTGGCCAGTCCTAATGGCACGCGATGCGCTGCCAGCATCGGCAAATCGAGAGCGCCCGAGCCGATGAAAGCATTGGACGTGGGGCAGTGGATGACGCGGCCCTGAACTTCGGCCAGCCTGTCAATTTCGCGCGGGCGCAGGTGGATGGCGTGCCCATACAGCCCGCGCGCGCCGAGCAGGCCGTGGGCTTCATAGGTATCCAGATAGTCGCGGGCATCGGGAAACAGGGTACCGACCCACGCAACCTCGTCGGGTTGCTCGCTCAGGTGGGTTTGCATGAGGCAGGTCGGGTTCTCGGCCCAGAGCGCGCCAAGGGCGGCCAGTTGGTCTGGCGTGGAGGTGGGTGAGAAACGCGGTGTGATCGCGTATCGGGCGCGCCCTATGCCATGCCATTGCGCGATCAGCGCCTTGCTGTCGTCATAGGCAGACTGCGCGGTATCGCGCAGATCGTCGGGGGCGTTGCGGTCCATACAGGTTTTACCTGTTACCACGCATTGACTACGCGCCGCGGCGGCAGTGAACAGGGCCGTTACGCTGTGTGGATGGATGGTGGCAAAGGAAGCTACTGTTGTGGTGCCGTTGGCCGCTGTCAGGTCGAGGTAGCGCGTAGCGATCTCCTGCGCATAGTCAGCATCTGTAAACCGCGCTTCCTCGGGGAAGGTGTAGGTATTGAGCCAGTCGATCAGCCGTTTGCCCCAACTGGCGATCATCGCGGTCTGGGGATAGTGCGCATGTGCATCCACAAATCCGGGGCAAATCAGGTCACTGCCGTATGAAATTTTTGTCGCCTCTGGATAGGCTGCGGCAAGTGTAGCGGCATTGCCTACGGCGATGATACGCGCCCCTTCCAATACGACGCCACCCGCACTGTCGATCTGCACACAGTCCTGCCAGGGCTGCGCAAATGGATCGCCATGAAAGGTCAGGATTTGGCCGGTCAGAAGGGTTTGGCTGGTCATTTGCGAGTTTGTACCTTTTTCACGTCGCGGCGCAATGGCTTGCGGTATTGATGTAGCATTGTGGTAATTGGAGTGGCTGCCTATGTTGCGGAAAGATCATTGGGGAGCAACGCATGTCAGATCACAATTCACAGGCCGATACGCTCCCTGAGGACGACATGCCAGAGGCTTATGTGCTGGGCAAACGCGATGTTTCGGCAATTTTATATGCTGTCGAAATTGATGACCGCGAAAAGCTGATCGAGTTGATGGACCCGTTACACGCGGCCGACATCGCCGACCTGCTGGAGCAGATCAGCGGATTTGAGCGTGCACGTCTGATCCGTCTTTACGACCGCGAGTTTGACGGTGAAATCCTGTCGGAACTCGACGACTCGATCCGTGACGAAGTGATTGCGATCCTGACACCGCAGGTGCTGCAAGATGCGATGCGTACGCTAGACAGCGATGATGTGGTCGACATCATCGAAGATCTTGAGGATGCGCAGCAGGAGACCATTCTGGGCGCACTGGATGACGGTGACCGTGCCGCGGTCGAACAGGCGCTGACTTACCCTGAATATTCTGCAGGTCGCTTGATGCAGCGCGAGGTCGTAATGGCGCCCGAGCACTGGACCGTCGGGGCCGCTATCGACCATTTGCGCGCCACCCCCGAGGACGATTTGCCTGACCAGTTCTACCACATCATTGTGGTTGATCCGCGCCTGCATCCTGTGGGGAATGTGACATTGGGCAAACTGATGCGCTCGAAGCGCGAAGTGCCTCTTGCCTCGCTCTATGAAGAAACGTTCCAGATTATTCCCGCCACGCGCGATGAGGGCGATGTGGCCTATGCGTTCAACCAGTACCACCTGATTTCGGCACCTGTTGTAGATGAAGATGGCCGCCTGATTGGTGTGATTACCATTGATGATGCTATGGCAGTGCTGGACGAAGAGCATGAGGAAGACATTCTGCGTCTTGCGGGGGTCGGGGAAGGTTCGCTCTCTGACCGTGTGATCAACACGACCAAACAGCGCCTGCCATGGCTAGCCGTGAACCTTGTCACGGCCATTGCTGCAAGCCTTGTTATTGCGCAATTCGAAGTGGCGCTGGCGCAGATCGTGGCTTTGGCCGTGCTGATGCCTATTGTGGCGTCGATGGGCGGCAATGCGGGCACCCAAAGCCTGACGGTTGCGGTGCGCGCATTGGCGACGAAAGACCTCACCGGCTCGAACGTGTGGCGGGTAATCCGGCGTGAGTGTCTGGTGGGGCTGATCAACGGTACGATCTTTGCCGTGGTGATGGGCATTGTGGGCGTGATCTGGTTCGGCTCGCCCGCGCTGGGTGGTGTCATCGCTGTGGCGATGGTGATCAATATGGTGGTGGCAGGGCTGGCGGGGACGGGCATCCCGATTGTACTGGAGCGCATCGGCGTTGACCCTGCGCTGGCCTCTGGTGCGTTCGTGACGACGGTGACGGATGTGGTCGGGTTTTTCGCCTTCCTCGGTTTGGCCGCGGCGGTGCTGCTGTGAGCCTGACGGAACTCAAGGCGCAGGCCCGCAAAGAAGCATTTGCCCGCCGCAAGCCGCTTTTTGACGCGGCCAATGCCGCACAAGCGGGATATCTGAGCGAAGTTCTTGCTGGATATCGGGGCGTGCCGGTGTCTGGCTTTATGCCGATCCGCACCGAGATTGATCCGCGTCCCGCGATGGCAGAAGCCACCGCGCATGGCATGGTCGGTGTGCCAGTGATCGAGGCCGAGGCGCAGCCGCTGAAATTTGCGCGCTGGACGCCTGATGCGGCGATGGTGGCAGGGTCGTTCGGGGCGGCCATTCCAGAAACCCTTGAGTTTTTCGAGCCTGAAATCCTGATCGTGCCATTGCTGAGTTTTGACCGCAAAGGCGGGCGCTTGGGATATGGCGGTGGCTTTTATGACCGCACGCTAGAGATGCTGCGGGCACGCCGTGCAACGATTGCTGTCGGCTTTGCCTTTTCGGGGCAAGAAGTGGACGCGGCACCTTTGGAGGCGACGGATCAACCGCTTGATCTAATTGTGACAGAGGCGGGTGTGATCGAGGTCGGGTGACGTATCTTGAAATTTCACTTTGCTGGAAGCTGCGATGGTTTGCTTTGCGGACAAAACTGACCTTGCCGTTGACGGGGCGAAAGGCTGCTTTTGCAGTCGTGCATCGGCGGTAAGATACGCCTTCGGCAATAGCTGAGCGGTCGCAGTTGATTTATTTCAGGCCACAGTTGCAAATCATAGCGCTTTCACTCCGAAATGTATATCGACCAAGAGCTTGCCTTACTTTTGCAGAATGCCGTCGTCCTCGGTCTTACAAACTCTCTACATATTCAGAAAATATCCAGCGTCTGATCATCGCTTTGAAATGCTTAATAAACAGGCAATCAGGTAAAATCTTCATTCAAAAAAGACCCGTTGCCTATTCTCTTTTTGAGGGGAGGGTTATCGAGAGGGTATGCGACAAAACCTGCGTATACTTGTCGTCGAGGCTGATGATGCCAAGGCGAAAAACATAATTGACGCTTTGCTGGAAGCAGGGTGGACCGATTTGCATGCCATTGCGCAGGTATCGGGCCTTGAGCAGTCGATCGTTACACATGCACCCGACATCGTCCTTATCGACGTGGCCAACCCCGACCGCGATACGCTGGAGCATATCGGCGTTGTATCGGATACCAAATCGCGGGCTGTTGCGATGTTTGTGGATCAGACCGACCCGCTTTTGACCCAAGCGGCTCTGGCTGCTGGTGTTAGCGCATATGTTGTTGACGGGTTACAAATGAACCGCATCAAATCCGTGATCGAGACGGCCATCGCACGGTTTCAGATGATGCGTCAGATGCAGTCGGAACTGGATGCGGCGAAAAAAGCTTTGGAGGACCGCAAAACCATTGACCGCGCCAAGGGGATCGTGATGCGGCGGCGGTCTATTTCCGAGGATGAGGCCTATAAACTGATGCGCAAGGCGGCGATGGATCAGGGGCGTAAAGTGATTGATGTGGCGCAAGCGCTCGTGACTGCGGCGGATTTGATGTCATGAACCGCACAGTGCTGAACTGCGGTTATGTTCCTTTGGTCGATTGCGCACCATTGATCATCGCCCGCGAATTGGGATTTGCCGCCGAGGAAGGGCTGGATCTCAATCTGATCCGCCAGCCGTCATGGTCAGCATTGCGCGACATGTTGGCGTTAGGGCATCTTGATGCCGCGCAGATGCTGTCACCGATGCCTATTGCGATGTCCCTGGGGCTGGGCGGGTTGGCCGCACGCATTGATACACTCATGGGGTTGTCGGCCAATGGCACAGTATTTGGCCTCTCGACAAGAATGGCGCAGGAACTGGGCGAAGTGCCCTTTGGCGATCCCCATGTTTTGCTGTCTGCTTTGACGCGGCAAATGCGTAGACCGCTGCGCGTTGGCGTACCTTTTCCTTTCTCCATGCACCGCTTGCTCTTGTCGTATTGGACGGCCTGCGCTCCTGATCTGACTGTGGAAGTTGTGACCGTGCCGCCGCCGCGCATGGCGACAGCTGTGGCAGAAGGCCATGTGGACGCCTTCTGGGTCGGGGAGCCATGGGGAAGCGCAATTGTGGGCCGCGGTGTGGGAAGTATCGTGATGGCCGGCCGGCATGTCTGGGGTTTTGCCCCTGAGAAGGTGTTGGCTGCGCGCCATGACTGGATTGCAGACAACCCCGATACGACATGCCAGTTGATGCGCGCTGTTTATCAAGCTGCCCGCTGGTTGGATGTTGAAAACAACAAACCTTTGGCTGTCGAAATTCTGGGCCGGAGTGAGCATCTCAACCTGTCGCACGAAGTGATCGAGCCTGCGGTCACTGGCAATCTCACGCTCACACAGGGCGGCCCCCCTATATCCGTCGACCGCTTCTTGATGTTCCATGACCACGCGGCGTCGTTTCCGTGGCGCAGTCAGGCCGCATGGATCGCAGCACAGCTTGGTGCGGATGCCGCTGGTATTGCGAAGGCAAAGGATGTTTGCCGGACGGATCTCTACCGTAAGAACCTTGGCCCTATCGGTTCAGACCTGCCGGGTGCTTCGGAAAAAATTGAAGGTGCGATGGCTGAGGCAACCGCAGTTGCGTCCTCTCGGGGGCAGATGATTCTTGCGCCAGATGCTTTTTTTGACGGCAGGACGTTTGATTTCGGCACAGCATCAGATGAATAATTAGGCAGTTTAGTGCAGCCGTCAAAGAATCCATGCCGCAGCGCAGAAATCTCTTGAACCCACACCTGATCTGTTAAAATCCTATTCCAACAGGTCCGGCGCTGCTGTCTGACCCTCTTCTGCCAATGACGGTGGAACACTCCACAGAGCAAAGCCGCTCGTAAGAACCACGGACAATGCCGTGATGCTTACGTGCGGCTTTTTTCGTTTTTGCGGGCTTTGCCCGACCAGACAAAGGACATGATTGATGTTGAAAAAGTTCCCCATACTCCTCGCGGCAACGGGCCTGATGGCGACAGCTTCCTATGCTGAAATGCTTGATCTTGAGAAAGACGAGCTGACCTTCGGCTTTATCAAGCTCACCGACATGGCACCTTTGGCTGTCGCTTATGAGAACGGGTATTTCGAGGACGAAGGCTTGTTTGTTACGTTGGAAGCGCAGGCGAACTGGAAGGTGCTTCTGGACGGTGTGATCGACGGGCAACTTGACGGGGCGCATATGCTCGCGGGTCAGCCGCTGGCCGCAACCATTGGCTACGGCACCAAGGCGCATATCATCACACCGTTCTCAATGGACCTCAATGGCAACGCGATCACTGTGTCTAATGACATCTGGGCGCAAATGAAACCGAATGTCCCTACAATGGACGATGGCCGCCCGCAGCACCCGATCAGTGCCGAGGCGCTCAAACCTGTGGTGGAAGAGTTCAAGGACCGTGGCGAGCCGTTCAACATGGGCATGGTCTTCCCTGTCTCGACCCACAACTACGAAATCCGCTACTGGCTGGCTGCGGGCGGGCTTCAGCCGGGCTATTATTCACCTCAGGATATCTCTGGCCAGATCGGTGCCGACGTTTTCCTCTCCGTCACCCCTCCGCCACAAATGCCCGCCACCATGGAGGCAGGTACGATCTTTGGCTACTCTGTGGGCGAGCCATGGAACCAGCAAGCTGTGTTCAAGGGCATCGGCGTGCCCGTGATCACCGACTATGACATGTGGAAAAACAACCCCGAGAAAGTCTTTGGCATCACTGCCGAGTTCGCGGAAGAGAACCCCAACACTACGGTTGCGCTGACCAAGGCGCTCATCCGTGCGGCGATCTGGCTGGACGAGAATGACAACACAAACCGCAAAGAAGCAGTCGAGTTGCTGTCACGCTCCGAATATGTAGGCGCCGACGCCGAGGTGATCGCCAACTCCATGACCGGCTTTTTCGAGTTCGAGAAAGGCGATGTGCGCCCTGCGCCTGATTTCAACGTATTCTTTCGCTACAACGCGACCTATCCCTTCTACTCCGACGCGATCTGGTACCTGACCCAGATGCGCCGTTGGGGCCAGATCGCAGAGCCGAAATCCGATGAATGGTTCATGGACACCGCCAAAGAGGTCTACCGCCCCGACATCTATCTCCAGGCCGCGCGCCTGCTGGTGGATGAGAGCATGGCGAACGAGGCGGATTTCCCTTGGGACAGCGACGGGTTCAAAGCGCCGACCCCCGCTGAGGATATCATCGACGGCATCGCCTATGACGGGCGCACACCCAACGCCTACCTCGAAAGCCTGCCAATTGGCCTGAAGGGCCAGCAAATGATCGTGAACAACCAGATCCAGAACTGAGCAATCCTGCCCCTCGCGCAGGTCGCGGGGGGCAGATGCCCGTCCCGATTTCAGGAGCCCAAGATATGTCCGTCACTGATCCAGAAACACTCAGCAACGAGGCGAAGCGCGCCCGCCTTTTCACCCGCATCAACAAGGCCGATACCTGGTTTCAGGTGTTGGGCCTTGGCTGGATGACACCAATGCTAAAGGCGGCGGCAGGGGATAACCCCCGTGCGCAACTGTCGGAAATCTGGCGCCTTTTGGGGGTTCCGTTGCTGGCGATCATGCTCTTTTTGGTAGCATGGGGTACATTGGCGCCCAAAGTGCAAACCTCGCTGGGAGCGGTGCCCGGTCCGGCCCAAGTCTGGACCGAAGCAAAAGGTCTGCATGCCGATGCTGTACGCGAAGGAGAGAAGGAAGCCGCCTTCTATGAGCGCCAAGATGTTCGCAACGCCAAACTGGTGGCCGATGGCCGTGCCGACGACGTGCGTGAACGCGTCTATACGGGCCGCCCGACATATTATGACCAGATCGTCACGTCGATCTACACGGTTTTCTTCGGCTTTCTGATCGCCTCGGTCATAGCGATCCCGCTGGGGATTGCGGCGGGTCTGTCCAAGACAGCCAATGCCGCCCTCAATCCGCTGATCCAGATTTTCAAACCCGTCTCGCCACTGGCATGGCTGCCGATTGTGACCATGATCGTCTCGGCGGTCTATGCCAGCAATGACGGCATGTTCTCCAAATCTTTCCTAATATCGGCCATTACTGTGACGCTTTGCTCGCTTTGGCCCACACTGATCAACACGGCCTTGGGCGTGAGTAGCATCGACAAAGACCTCGTGAGTGTCTCCCGCGTGCTCAAGATGAACACCTATACCAAAATCACAAAACTGGTGCTGCCCTCCGCGCTGCCGCTGATCTTTACCGGTCTGCGCCTGTCGCTCGGGGTGGGCTGGATGGTGCTGATCGCGGCCGAAATGCTGGCGCAAAACCCTGGTCTGGGAAAATTCGTTTGGGATGAGTTCCAGAATGGGTCAAGTCAGTCACTCGCCAAAATCATGGTCGCTGTCTTCACCATTGGCATCATCGGCTTCTTGCTGGACCGCGTGATGTACGCACTGCAGTCGGCCTTCACCTTTTCGGCAAACCGGTGACTTGCGCGTCAGCAGCGAAGCGGTAGCGCATAAAGGAAAGAATATGAGCATTCTGAGCATCAAAAACGTGAGCAAGGGCTTCGGTGTGGGCATCCACCGCGCTGAAGTCCTCAAGGGTATCAATCTGGAAGTGAAGGAGGGGGAATTCCTTGCCATTCTCGGGTTTTCGGGTACCGGCAAGTCGACGCTTATGAACATGATCGCTGGGCTTGAGATGCCCGACAGCGGCACATTGACCTACCGCGGTGCGCCTATCACTGAACCCGGTCCAGAACGGGGGCTTATCTTCCAAAGCTATTCGTTGATGCCGTGGCTGACAGTGGGCGGCAATGTAGGGCTTGCCGTGGATGCGGTTTTTCCCAAACTGGGAAAGGCAGAGCGGCAGGTTAAGATCGATCATTACGTCTCCATGGTCGGCCTGAGCCATGCTACATCTCGGCGTCCCGCCGAGCTGTCCGGTGGCATGCGCCAGCGGGTCGCTGTGGCCCGCGCACTGGCGATGAACCCTGAGATGCTGTTGCTGGATGAGCCGCTCTCCGCGCTGGATGCATTGACCCGCGCCAATCTGGCGGACGAGATTCTCGACATCTGGGAACAGGACAAGAAGACCTGCATCCTGATTACCAATGATGTGGATGAGGCCATATTGCTTGCCGACCGCATCGTGCCGCTAAACCCGGACGGGACCCTCGCCGATCCTATCGACGTCAACATCGCGCGGCCGCGTGACCGGATGGCGATGAACAACGACGATACCTTCAAAGCCCTACGCGCCAGCGTCACGAAATACCTGATGGATGTGGGGATCGAGGCAAAGGTTGACGAGACGAAGACCCTGCCAAATGTTACCCCCATCCATGCCGTGCCAAAAGTCGTGGCCGACGCACAGAAAAGCCCGATTGAAGAACGCTACCTCACATTTTCGCAGTTGCACAAAGTCTACCCCACGCCCAAAGGGCCGCTCACCGTAGTTGAGGATTTCGACCTCAAGATTAACAAGGGCGAGTTCATCTCGCTCATCGGGCATTCCGGCTGTGGCAAATCCACGGTGCTGACCATGGCCGCAGGCCTCAACCCGATCTCGAAAGGTGCGATCAAGCTGGACGGTTGGAACGTGGAAGGTGCGGACCCCGAACGTGCTGTTGTCTTCCAGTCGCCCAATCTTTTCCCTTGGCTCACCGCAAAAGAGAACGTCGCGATAGGGGTGGACAAAGTCTATCCCCGCGCGTCACAGGCCGAGCGGCAGGATGTGATTGAGTACTACCTCGAGCGTGTAGGCCTTGCCGACAGTATGGACAAGAACGCAGCCTCGCTGTCGAACGGCATGAAACAGCGCGTTGGCATCGCCCGCGCCTTTGCCCTCTCGCCCAAGCTGTTGCTGCTCGATGAGCCGTTCGGCATGCTCGACAGTCTCACCCGCTGGGAGTTGCAGGAGGTGCTGATGGAGGTCTGGTCACGCACAAAAGTGACTGCAGTTTGTGTGACCCATGACGTAGACGAGGCGATCCTGCTGGCCGACCGCGTGGTGATGATGACCAACGGACCGCAGGCGACAATTGGCAAGATCACAGACGTGAACCTGCCCCGTCCGCGCACGCGCAAGGCGCTGCTCGAGCATCCCGATTATTACACCTACCGGCAGGAGGTCCTCGATTTCCTTGAGGAATACGAGCATGGCAACACCTCCAAAAAGGGTAAAGCCACGCCCCCCAAACCACTTGCAGCGGAGTGAGACAATGAAGCAAAAGCTGATTATCATAGGGGCTGGCATGGCGACGGGCCGTGCATTGGAAACCCTGCTTGAGCAGGCCCCCGACGCCTATGACGTAACCTTGTTCAATGCAGAGCCGCGGGGGAATTATAACCGCATTATGCTCTCGCCCGTGCTGGCGGGGGACAAGACCTATGCCGAGATCGAGACGCATACGCCCGCATGGTATGCCGACAATAATATTACCTGCCGCTTCGGCGAGAAGATAACCAGCATCGACCGCGAGGCCAAAACGGTCACCGCGCAAAACGGCGATGTTCTGGCCTATGACAAACTGATGTTCGGCACAGGTTCCAACCCCTTTATGATCCCGCTGCCAGGTCATGATCTGGAAGGCGTGATCGCTTACCGCGATCTGGAAGATACCGAGCGGATGATGGTGCTGGGGCAGGACAATAAATGTGTGGTCATCGGCGGCGGCCTGCTGGGGCTGGAGGCAGCGGCGGGCATGGCCGCACGCGGCGTTGATGTCACGGTTGTGCATATCATGGGCCACCTGATGGAGCGTCAACTGGACGAAGCCGCAGGCTATCTTTTGCGCCGCGCGCTGGTGGACAAAGGCATCACGATCAGATGCTCCGCCAACTCGAAGGAGATACTCGGCAAGGACGGGCATGTGCGCGCATTGTTATTGGACGACGGAACCGAGCTGCCTTGCGATCTGCTGGTCATGGCCGTGGGCATCCGTCCCAATGTGGCGCTGGCAGCCGAGGCGGGATTGGCCGTCGGGCGCGGCATCCATGTGGACGACCAGATGGTAACATCCGATGCAGATATCCTCGCCGTGGGCGAATGTGTGGAGCATGACGGCACCATCTTCGGCCTTGTCGCACCGCTCTATGATCAGGCGCGGGTCGCGGCCAAAACCCTGCTCGGTGAAGAGGCGACATTTGTGCAAAAGGAGCTGTCGACCAAGCTCAAGGTCACGGGCTGTGATCTGTTCAGCGCGGGTGATTTTGCCGATGGCGAGGGGCGCGAAGACATCGTGTTCCGTGATCCAGCGCGCGGCGTTTACCGCCGTTTAGTGATCGAGAATGATGTGGTGATCGGTGCCGTGATGTACGGCGATACCGCCGACAGCAACTGGTTCTTCGGCCTGATCCGCGACAAAACAGATATCGCACAGATGCGCGACACATTGATCTTTGGCCCCGCCTATCAGGGAGGGACCCCGCTGGACCCGCTCGCAGCCGTTGCAGCCTTATCGCGTGATGCGGAAATCTGTGGCTGCAACGGCATTTGCAAAGGCCAGATCGAAGACGCCATCGCAGCAGGAGCCAGCGACTTAGCGGCGATAAAGGCCACCACCAAGGCCTCGGCCTCCTGCGGAACCTGCACCGGATTGGTGGAGCAGGTTCTGGCTGTCACTTTGGGCGATGATTTTGTGTTGCCTGCCGCAGCAAGCATTTGTGCCTGCACCGACATGACCCATGAAGACGTGCGCCGGATGATCAAATCACAGCGCCTCACCTCGATGCCTGCCGTCTGGCAGGAGTGCGGATGGAAAACGTCCTGCGGCTGCCATGTCTGCCGCCCCGCGCTCAATTTCTACTTGCTGGCCGATTGGCCGTTGGAATACCGCGACGACCCGCAGAGCCGTTTCATCAACGAACGCAAGCACGCCAACATTCAGAAGGACGGCACATTCAGTGTCGTGCCGCGCATGTGGGGCGGGATCACCACCCCGAACGAGCTGCGCGCGATTGCGGATGCGGCCGACAAATACAGGGTGCCGACGGTTAAAGTCACGGGCGGTCAGCGTATCGACCTGCTGGGCGTCAAGGGCGAGGATTTGCTCGCCATCTGGGCTGATCTAAACGCGGCAGGCATGGTCTCGGGCTATGCTTACTCCAAAGGGCTGCGCACCGTGAAGACCTGCGTGGGCACCGATCATTGTCGCTTTGGCACTCAAGACAGCACTGGCCTTGGTATCAAGCTTGAGAAGACCCTGCATGGCTCATGGACGCCGCATAAGCTCAAACTCGGTGTGTCGGGCTGCCCGCGCAACTGCGCAGAAGCGACCTGCAAGGACATCGGCGTGGTCTGTGTCGACAGCGGATTTCAGATCAGCATCGGTGGCGCGGCGGGGATGGACGTTAAAGAGACCGAACTGCTCGTGCAGGTCGCCACTGAAGAAGAGGCGATTGATGTGATCAAGGCAATCACACAGCTTTACCGCGAGAATGCCAAATACCTCGACCGGATGTACAAATGGATGGCCAAGGTCGGGCTGGACTGGATTACCGAGCGGGTCGAGGCCGAGCGGGACGCGCTGGTCGAGCGTTTCGAGCTCAGCCAGAGCATCTATCGCCATGATCCTTGGGCCGCACATGTGGCGCAGCAACCGCAAAGCTATCAGCCCCTTGCGAACCTTGCTTTGGAGGCAGCGGAATGAGCGATTGGATGGATATTGCCGCGTTGGACGAGGTTCCCCAGCGCGGGGCGCGGGTGGTGAAAACGGCAGGCGGTTGTGTTGCAGTGTTCCGCACGGCGCAAGATGAAGTCTATGCGCTGAACAACTCCTGTCCGCACAAGGGGGGGCCGCTCTCCGAAGGCATCGTGCACGGTGCCTCCGTCACTTGCCCGTTGCACAACTGGGTTTTCTCGCTGGAGAGTGGTGAAGCGCAGGGCGCAGACAGTGGCCGCGTAGAGACTTATCCCGCCCGTGTTGAGAACGGCCGCATCTTGCTAGACAGGTCCGTGATTGCGGCGCAGGCACCAGCATGAGCCTGACGCGCACCACTTGCCCCTATTGCGGTGTCGGTTGCGGCGTTCTGGCGGGCGCGGGTGGCACCATCAAAGGCGATCCCGATCATCCCGCCAACTTCGGCCGTCTCTGCTCCAAAGGCTCTGCTCTGGGCGAGACGATTGATCTCGAGGGTCGCCTCCTTCACCCGCAGATCGCAGGTGAGCGCGCGGATTGGGACAGCGCGCTTGATCTGGTGGCCGAGAAATTCAGCGCGGCAATCCGCGATCACGGACCTGATAGCGTGGCCTTTTATGTGTCGGGGCAACTCCTGACCGAAGACTACTACGTCGCCAACAAGCTGATGAAAGGGTTCATCGGGTCGGCAAATATCGACACGAATTCGCGGCTCTGTATGGCGTCGTCCGTCGCAGGACATAAGCGCGCCTTTGGCACCGATACCGTTCCCGGCACCTATGCTGATCTGGAGGAAGCCGATCTGATCGTCCTTGTTGGTTCCAACCTCGCGTGGTGCCATCCTGTCCTTTACCAGCGTATCGCCGCGGCCAAGGAAGCGCGCCCGAACATGCGGGTCGTCAACATAGACCCGCGCCGCACGGCGACTTGTGATCTGGCGGACCTGCACCTGCGCGTGGCCCCCGACGGGGATGTGGCACTGTTCAACGGGTTGCTCGCCTATTTGGCGGATCATAGCAAACTGGACACGGATTATATCACCGCGCATGTGGGGGGCTGCACCGTTGCAATCGCAGCAGCCCGCGCCACTGATCCGCTGGACTGCGGCGCCGCCCCCGACGAGATCGCTAGCTTTTTTCAGCTTTGGGCGAACACGCCCAAGGTCGTCACCGTCTATTCCCAAGGGGTGAACCAGTCCGCCAGCGGCACAGACAAAGTCGGCGCGATCCTGAATTGTCATCTTGCGACGGGCCGGATCGGGAAGGCAGGGAGTGGCCCGTTTTCCGTCACTGGCCAGCCCAACGCTATGGGCGGGCGCGAAGTCGGCGGTCTGGCCAATATGCTGGCCAACCATCTGGATATCGAGAACGCCGCCCACCGTGAGACAGTGCAGGAATTCTGGAACAGCCCGACAATCTGCACAGCAGCGGGGTTGAAAGCTGTCGATCTGTTTGAGGCTTGTGCTGCGGGCAAGATCAAGGCGCTGTGGGTCATGTCCACCAATCCAGCCGTTTCGATGCCAGACGCAGACAAAGTTGCACTGGCCATCCGCAATGTTCCCTTCGTCGCCGTCTCCGACATCATGGCACGCACGGATACGGGCGATCTGGCCGATGTGCTGCTGCCCGCTGCGGGCTGGGGTGAGAAAGACGGCACCGTGACCAATTCGGAGCGCCGCATCTCGCGCCAGCGCGCCTTTTTGCCTGCGCCTTCGCAAACCCGCCCTGACTGGCGCATCATCAGCGATGTCGCCACGCGCATGGGATTTGGTGCGGCCTTCGCCTATGACACACCTGCGGATATCTTTGCCGAATACATCGCACTTGATGCCGCAGCACGCCCCTTTGCCCGCGATCTGGACCTGAGTATCTTTGCCGATGTGGACTATGCCACTCTGGTTCCGACACAGTGGCCGCGGAATGACGTACGCTTCTTTGCGGACGGCAAATTTTATCACGCAGATGGCAAGGCGCGGATGCTTGCCGTGCAAGCGCCGACCCCACTAAAGGCCGTACCGACCCTCAATACCGTGACCCTCAATACAGGCCGCAACCGCGACCAATGGCATACGATGACGCGCACGGGTAAAGCTCCAAAGCTTGGCGCGCATCTGGCGGAGCCTTATCTGGAGCTGCACCCCGATGATGCGGCAAAGGCGGGCGTTGTACACGGTGATCTGGTCAAGGTGCAAAACGCCCTTGGTCGCACGATCCTGCGTGCACTTGTCACGCAACGTGTAGCCCGAGGCCAGCCTTTTGCCCCGATGCACTGGACACGGCAAACCGCACGCGGTGGCACCGTCAACAGCGTCATCGCCTCCGTGACCGATCCGGTCTCGGGCCAGCCTGCGCTAAAGCGCGGCTCTGTATCGGTGAGCTTGTTCAAGGCTGGATGGTACGGGTTTCTGGCCTGCGCGCCACGGCCTGTTGCGGATACATCCTACGCTGCAACCTCCCGCACCGCGACGGGCTGGCAAGTTGAGATGGCAGCGCTTGAGACGCCCGAAGATTGGGTGCAACTGCTGCGTGATATTACGCGATTGCCTGACGCGACGGCGTCGGTTTTGGACGATGGTATACAGGGCACCATACGCGTAGCGCTTTATGAACAGGACATTCTACAAGCCGTGTTCTTTGCCGCACCACAGCCTGTTGTGCTGTCGCGTAGTGCTGCGATTGCCTATGTTGGGACATCCGCGCCGCCGCTTGCCGCACTTGCGGGCCGCATGGGACAAGACCAGCCTGATCCGGGGCCTGTGGTCTGTGCCTGTTTCAATGTGGGTCAGAACACGTTGCTGGCCGCTGTGAATGCGGGGGCAGGTACGGTCAAAGCGTTGGGCGCTGTGACCTGTGCTGGAACAAACTGCGGCTCCTGCAAGCCCGAGTTGGCACGTCTTGTCGCGCAAGCCGCCTTGCCGTTGGCGGCGGAATGACCCTCGCGCCGTTTGTCAGGATCGTCGCACAGGGCAAGGGCCGCGCGCGGGCGATGACCTTGAGTGAGGCGCAAGAGGCGATGACCGTGATCCTTGAGGACCGCGCAGCACCTGAGGCTGTGGGGGCGCTCCTGATGGTCCTGCGGCTACGCGGTGAGGAGCCGCAAGAAATTGCAGGGTTTACGGCCGCATTGCGGGCCCATGTAAGCGGCACGCTGCCTCCTGCCGATCTGGACTGGCCCAGCTACGCGGCAGGTCGCAGCCGTGGTGCGCCGCTCTATCTGCTGGCGGCACGGCTGGTGGCAAAGGCTGGGGTGTCTGTCTCGATGCATGGGTATAACGCCTATCAAAACGCAAGTTTGAGCACTGCTGAAATCCGTGAATTGGTCGGACCCTTGGTCCGCTATGATCCGCTGGCAGGTCTAAGCCCGAAAGCATTTGCGCTCCTAGATTTGCGCAGCGATCTCGGCCTGCGCTCTTGCATCAATACAGTTTTGCGCATGTGGAACCCGTCGTGCGCCCCTGCAACGGTGCAGGGTGTGTTCCACCCGTCTTACCGCAGCCTACAGGCCCGTGCAGCCGAACTGCTAGGGCAGAGGACCCTCACTATCATCAAAGGCGGCGGCGGAGAGTTCGAGCGGCATCCGTCAAAAGAGATCATTTGCTTCGGCCTGCGTGATGGCACCCATATCCAGCAGGCAGCACCCGCAATCCTGTCTCAGACCCGCCGCCTGAACGACGCGGACGCGCAGGTCGACCCCATGGCCTTTTGGCGCGGCGACATTGGCGATCCGTTTGCCGAAGCGACGGTGACAGGCACAGCTGCCCTCGCGCTTTGGACTGTCGATCCCAACGCCACGCTTGATCAAGCCCAAGAGAAAGCACAGGCGCTCTGGGCCAATCGCGCGATATCCCAAGGAGTCCCCGCATGAAGACGTTTCCAATGTTCATCCAGATGGAAGGCCGCAGGGTCGTGATTATCGGAGGCGGCGAGCAAGCGGCACAAAAGACCCGACTGATACTCAAGACCGAGGCACAGATCATCCTGCGCAGCGATTACCTTGATGATGAGTTGGCCGCTTTGGCCGCCGCTGGCCGCATAATTCATCAGCACGGCGCACTTCAAGCAGAGGAATTGAAAGACACGGCACTGGTTTTCATTGCAACGGGTTGCGCGGGGGCGGATATGGCCCTGCATGCGTTGGCCAAAGCAGCAGGCGCCACTGTAAATGTCGTCGACCAGCCGGCATTGTGCGATGTCATCACGCCTTCTATTGTGGACCGTGATCCTGTCGTTGTTGCGATCGGGACCGAAGGCACGGCACCCGTTCTTGCGCGTCAGATCAAGACACAGATCGAGCAGATGCTGGAGCCGAACCTTGGTGATCTGGCCTCACTTGCGGGGCGCCTGCGGGCCAGTGCTGCTGCACGTCTTGGTCCGCGTGCGCGACGTGACCTGTGGCGCTGGGTGTTCGGCGATGTGCCACGCCGCACCCATGCGCGGGGCGCTGCGCGCGAAGTGGCACAAATGATCAAACAGGCGATCGCCACAGGTGATTTCGATCAGCAAATAGGGGGCAGTGTCGCCCTTGTCGGTGCAGGGCCTGGTGCCAAAGATCTGATTACATTGCGGGGTGTGCAGCGCCTGCAAGAGGCGGATGTGATCTATTACGACCGTCTCGTTGATCCTGAAATTCTGGAACTTGCCCGCCGCGATGCCGAACGGATTTATGTGGGCAAGCGCCCTGGGTGCCACAGTTGGCCACAAGAGAAAATTACGCAGACTGTCGTGACAGCCGCCCGAAACGGGGCGCGCGTGGTCCGGTTGAAATGTGGTGATCCGGGCATTTTTGCGCGCAGTATGGAAGAGATGGACGCTGTGCGCGCCGCAGGAATTCCGCTGGAAATTGTACCCGGCGTGACGGCTGCCTGCGGCGCTGCTGCTGCAAGCGGGCAAACCCTGACAGAAAGAGAGGCGATCGACACATTGATCCTGACGACAGGTCATTCCACCGATGGCTGCGCTGTCCCCGACGGCGTAAAAAACCTCATGCCGGGCAGTTGCATCGCACTCTATATGGCGGTCTCGGCAGCACCGGACATCAGCGCATATCTGGCGGCCCACCATGACGCTGCTGATATTAGCGTCACGATCGTCGCGCATGCACAGTCGTCACGCGAGATTATTGCCACCTGCGATATCACGTCGCTTCCTAAGACATTGGATCAGCACTGTATCACCGATACCGCAATGCTGTTTCTAAAGCTGCGTAAGAAGGGTTCATACCGAGGTGCTTTGGTGCAGCCAGAAGTCTGGGGGAGTAGTGAAGTCGGCGTAGCCTAAGCTTCTGCGTATGATGTCGATCTATTTTCCAAAAGCGGACTTTAGCCGCGGCACAGAAAATTGGTAAAGTGGGCTCTTTGCTGCCGTTCGCTGCAAAATGCTTTTATGTCCGCTGTGCGGACAAACCAGCCTTATGCATCTGCAGCTATTGCTGATGCAGCATTCGTTCTCAATTGCAGCGGCGCGTTTTTGGCATTGCAGCACTTTTCACCAAAGCAGTCGTTCAAACTGGTCAATAGCCCTGAATCTCAAACTGACCTTTCGCCGCACGGTGCATAAACTCACACACCGCAGATGAAGTAGCCTTGTGCAGGTGCAGACATTGAGAGCTTTCACTGAAGCTGCTCCGTGCGCGGCTGTTGTCTTTTCTGCATGAAATAAGTGGCTTGGATGACTTTCGTCCAGTACTGGTGCGCGCTGGTTGAAGGCTGTTCTTTCAAACTTTGCGCTCTGAGTGATGAGTAGAATTCGTTTGTCGTATGCCGCTTTGCAAGAGATTTGTAGACACAGGCTTAATTTGTCGACACACTGTCGACAAGAATTATTTCTCTAGTACCTTCTGGGGCATTTCCTGTGGCATCCGACAAACCGGCAAAAACCTATCAGCGTGGAGCTGCGTCAAACGAGATTTACGGCGTTCTGCGTGACGAAATCTTGACGCTAAAGCGAGAGCCAGGTGCGGCGCTAGATGAAACAAGCTTGTCCAAGCGGTTTGCGGTATCACGATCTCCGATACGCGAGGCGTTGAACCGCCTGTTGGCTGAGCGGCTTGTCGAAACCTTGCCGAACCGCTCGACGATTGTGGCGCAGATCGATTTGCGCAACTTTGCTGCATTCATTCAGGCGCTAGACATTCAGCAACGCCTCGCGACGCGACTGGCTGCCGAAAACCGGACAGACGCAGACCTTGCCAACCTTCGCAATCTTGCAAGCGCATTTAACAAAACCATAGTTATGGCCGTGCCACTGGATATAATGCAGGCCAACTTTGCCTTCCACATCGCGGTCTCCGAGGCGGGAAAAAACCCCTATGTGACTCGCCACTACCGAGAGCTTCTATCTGAGGCCCGCCGTCTTTTACATATGCATGTTCAGGTGCTTGATACAGTCGCGCGCAAAGAAGTCATGCAGGACCAACATGGCGATTTCATAGACGCCATCGCCGCTCAAGATATCATGCAGGCCGATGCTATTGCCCATGCTCATACCATGCAATTTCATGACCGCTTTCTAAAGGCGCTGCAACACACGCCTGATAGGGATTTTGATATTGGGCTTTCGTTGGCCTCAACAAAGGCGGGCCAATAGATGTCCGCCAAAATCACCCGCATATCTGTGTTCACCCATTGCAACGATCTGGGTGGCAAAATCTGGAACCCTGCGATCCGCTGGACAAAGAAATACGCAGTGTTCGTCTGCATTCAAGACGACACAGGGCGGCAAGGGCTGGGTGAATGTTGGTGCTTTGACACGGCTCCCGATGCGTTGTTAGCGTTTGTGCGCACCGAAATGATCCAACATTTTCTTGGAACCTCCCTTGAGGATATGGCAGATATCTCTAACACCATGATCACACGTGCAACACTGACAGCGCGTCATGGTATCTTGGCCTCGGCTTTGTCAGGGATCGACATAGCGATGTGGGATTTGCGGGCACAGCACGCGCGCCAACCCATCTGGAAAACTCTGTCCCCAAACGCGTGCGGCACAGTCAATCTGTATGCCAGCGGCGGTCTGTACGGGACCGGCAAAACCCTCGCGATGTTAGCTGATGAAATGGCGGGGCACGCACAACGCGGGTTTAAGCTTTCCAAAATGAAAGTGGGCGGGGAAACGATCCAGACGGATGTCGCGCGCGTTCATGCTGTTCTTGATGTTCTGCCGCCTGACACCAAGCTGATTATCGACGGTGTATATACCTATTGCGCTGATGACGCTCTGCGCGTGTTTGAGGCGCTGCCGAATGACCGGATCGAGGCGTTTCAATCCCCTACCAAAGCGTGGGATTACGACGGCATGGCACAACTGTCTAAAGCGGGTGTGCCTGTGATGGCAACCGAGGCAGAATACCGCCCCGAATTACATGAAAAACTAACCCATGACGCACAGGTAGCGTTTTTACAGACCGCTCCAATTGCCTGCGGTGGCATCTCTCGGGTTACGGCCTTGTCGCGATTGGTTGCAGACACCCCGACGCGCCTGTCGCTCGAGGTGTCCTCAACCGCTGTGGCCTTAATGGCCGCCTGCCAGATTGCAGCCGCAGATCCAATGATCGCCCATGTTGAACACCACAGCGTTCACTCCGTCTTTTTCGACACTCTGCGCCTGCAAAAGCAAGCCAACAACCGCCATTCCCTGCCCGATGAACCGGGCTTGGGTATCACGCTGCCGAGCACTGATGTTTCGACAGCCTATTCAACCGGCGATGATCACATCGCCCAACTACCGCGCCAAGCGGTGACGACTATCTGAAACACAACAGTGGAGAGAACGATGAAAAACATACTCACAAGCCTCGCGGTTGCAGGCACAATTGCATTGGGCAGCGTCACCGCCGTTCAGGCTGAAGGCCAAGGCCTCCTTGACACAATTATTGAACGCGACAGCCTGCTGTGTACGGGTCACAACGGCAGCTACCTTGGCTTTGCCGAGGTGGATGGCGAAGGTGAATGGCAAGGCTTTGACATTGAGTTCTGCAAAGCGCTGGCCACCGCCATCCTAGGCAGCCCTGACAAGCTTCAAATCATCCCTGTCAGCTGGGCACAGCGGTTCCCGGCCATCCAATCGGGTGACATCGACGTGATCATCAAGGTCACGGGTTGGACCATGACGCGCGACACCGAACTGGGCCTGCAATATTCGCGCCCCTATTTCATTGGCCCGTTTTACGTGATGTCCAAGACAGAGCTTGGGGCAGAAGGGATCGCAGACCTTGAGGGCGGTGTTTTCTGTGTCAACGCAGGCACCACAGTTGAGCGCGTATTGACTGACTATATGGAAACCAATGGCATCGAATATGAATCCCTAGCCTTTGAAAAAGGCGAAGAGCTGCGCGCAGCATTCTACGCTGGACGTTGCGATGCGATTGCCGGCTTTGGTCCGTTCCTGTCAGCAACCCGCGTTAATGCCGAAAACCCCGACGACTTTGAAATCCTCGGAGATGTTCTGGCACTTGAGCCTGAAGGCATTGTGACCCGTCAAGGCGAAGACGACTTTATGGACGTCATCAACTGGATGGTCAGTGCGCTAATGATGGCTGAAGAGAACGGCATCACCCAAGCCAACGTGGATGAGATGAAGGCCAACCCGCCCTCTGCTTCAATCGAGCGTTTGCTGGGTGTGACCCCCGGTGTCGGCACGCGCCTCGGGTTGCATGATGATTGGGCCTATAACGTGATCAAAACCGTCGGCAACTACGGCGAAATCTATGACCGCACTATCGGCGAAGGATCACGCTACAAACTGCCGCGCGGCTTGAACAATCTGTGGAACAACGGCGGCCTACACTACCCGCTCGTTCTAGATTGATCAAACTATCGGGGCCGCGTTTGACGTGGCCCCGAACCATTTTGGGGTAAGTTCATGAGCCAATTATTCGCATCACAGAAGTTCAGACGCACGGCCCTGCAGGCAGGGTTTGCCATCGCTGCCGTTCTGTTGATCGTATCGATCATCCTGACAGGCCAACGCAATATCGCGGACCAAGGCATCGCCACCGGATTTGGTTTTTTGGAGCGCACAACCGGCTGGCCCATAAATTTTTCCGTCATCGAAGTCTCAGGTCGATCCACCTATGCCCGCGTGCTATGGGCCGGATTGCTCAACACCATGTTGGTGGGTTTCTTGACCTTAATTTTTGCCACTATCCTCGGGTTACTGCTCGCCCTCATGCGGGTATCTAGCAATACATTGATGAAGCTGGTCGGCACCACATACGTCGAGGTGTTCCGCAATGTACCCGTGATCCTGCAAGTGTTTTTCTGGTACGCGATCCTGACCCATCTGCCGAGCCCCAAACAGGCCTATTCCATCGCTGACAGCATTTATCTGTCGAACCGTGGCCTGATGTTTCCGGCTCCCTCATTTTCTGGCAATGACTTGCTGTTGACTGCACTCGCGTTTGTTGCGCTCTGCATTGGCATATGGGTCATGCGCAACCACCACACTGCGATGCGTCGTTGGATTGGTGCCGCTGTGGTCTTCGGCGTCATATGTGCGGTTCTGCTGGTTACCGGCCGTGAACCCGACATGCCGCTCATCTCAACCCCTGAACTCAAAGGCCTGCGCTTTGTCGGTGGCATTTCCCTCAAACCCGAATTTTCAGCCCTCTTAATCGGTCTGGTCCTGTTCGGTGCCTCCTATATCGGTGAGATCATTCGCGGTGGCTTGCTCTCGGTTGATCGCGGCAAGCTGGAGGCGGGGACGGCCCTTGGCCTTTCACCCTTCCAAATCAACCGTCTGATCCGCATTCCACTGGCGTTTCGCGCGATGCTGCCGTCGCTGACCAACCAATATGTCTGGCTGATGAAGGGCACGACCGTTGGCATCGCCATCGGTTATCCTGACTACTTTGCCATCGTGTCCACCTCGATCAACCAAAGCGGCCAAACCATGGAGCTGCTGGCGTTGCTGATGGGCGGCTTCATCGTGATCAACTATTCCATCGGCTTTGCAATGAACATGCTGAACGAGCGTATCAAACTTAAGGGCAGGAGCTGATCATGACAGAAGCAATGGCACCTCCGGCCCCGCAAATGGGCGCAATCACTTGGCTAAAAAGGAACTTTTTCAACACATGGTACGATACCATATTTTCGATCATCTTTGCCGTCCTCATTTTCTGGGGCCTGCAAGCACTGATCGGCTGGGCGTTTGTTGACGCAATATGGCGGGTCGAGAACAAGGACCAATGCACCCATGATGCCGGTGCCTGCTGGGCCGTCATCGAAAGCCGCGGTCGGCTGATCCTGTTCGGGCTTTACCCGTACGACGAGCAGTGGCGCTCCACGCTCGCGTGTATCGCCGTGATCATCACGATCGCGCTGTCCTGTCTGCCGCGGTTTTGGTCGATCCGCCGGTTGCCGTTGATGTGGGTCGTCGGGTTTGGTGCTTTTGTTCTGCTGATGCGAGGCGGATTCGCTGGCCTACCATTAGTCACGTCTGAGCAATGGGGCGGCCTGTCCCTAACGATCTTCATCTTCTCAGGCGTCTTTGTGATCGGCATGCCGCTGGCAGTGGTCTTTGCTTTGGCACGCCGTTCCAGCTTGCCGGTGATCGCCAAATCAATGGGGTTCTTTATCGACATCGTGCGTTCCTTACCCTTGCTGACAATCCTGTTTGCAGCGGCTGTGATTGTGCCCTTGCTGGTGCCTGAATGGTTGCAAGGCAGCAAGCTAATGCGCGTGGTTGTCGCCTTTGCGGTGTTCTTTGCGGCCTATCAGGCAGAGATCATTCGCGCTGGCTTGCAATCCACACCTGATGGCCAAGCGGAGGCCGCTTCCGCCCTTGGCATGCCCTATTGGTCGTTGGTGGTGGACATTCTGCTGCCTCAAGCATTCCGCAACACGCTGCCATCAACCATCAACCAAGCGGTGATCACCTTCAAAGAAACTTCTATCGTTACAATCATCGGATTCTTTGAGGTCATGGCCTCAGGCAACGCCGCGATTGGCACGGGCGAATGGGGCAATCAATATATCGAGGTCTACGTCTTTCTGGCACTGATCTATTTCGTCTTTGTCTTTGGTCTGTCGCGCTATGGGGCGTGGCTGGAAACACGAATGAGGCTTGGCCATGCATAATCCAGCTATCTCAATCATCTCACTTGAGAAACATTATGGTGATTTTCACGCTCTTAAGAACGTCGATCTTGAGGTGCCCGATGGCCAAACCCTTGTTATTTGTGGGCCATCGGGATCGGGTAAATCGACGTTGATCCGCTGCATGAATGGGCTTGAAAGCTATTCCTCTGGGCAGATCGACGTCTTGGGAATGGCCGTGGGCGACAATACGCAGGTGCTTGACCAAGTACGCAAACGTGTCGGCATGGTGTTCCAGAACTTCAATCTGTTCCCGCACCTCACAATATTGGAAAACTGCGTTCTGCCGCAAATCCGCGCCTTGGGTCGGGATCGTGGGGCCGCCACTGAGGAAGCGCGAGACCAGCTCAAGAAAATGCAAGTCGACATCCACGCCTCCAAATTCCCTGATCAAATATCGGGCGGGCAACAACAGCGCGTGGCCCTTGCGCGCGCTTTGTGTCTCAAACCCGAAATCATGCTGTTTGATGAGCCGACCTCGGCATTAGACCCCGAAATGATCTCAGAGGTACTGGACGTGATGCAAGACCTCGCCCGCGCAGACATGACGATTGTTTGCGTCACCCATGAGATGGGGTTTGCACGCGCCGTCGCGGATCGCGTGATCCTGATGGCGGCAGGTGAAATCGTTGAGGAAGGCACACCAGAACAGATGTTCAACAACCCGCAACACGAGATCACCCGCGAATTTATGAAAGTTGTGAATTCATGAAGACCATCACCGCCAACGCTCTTGGTCCAGACATCCTTTGGCCCCTGTTTATAAATGCTATCGACGCAGGCCATGCGCTGCCACCCGCCCAGATTGAGGACACGTTCTTAGGGCCGCAGGGGCAAACCCTTCTCAGCCGCGCAGCTTGGATTCAAGGCTTGGGCTTTGGCGTGAAAAGCGTGACGGTGATGGCAGGCAATGCAGGTATTGGCTTGCCGACGGTTCAGGGAGCCATGCTGGTCTTTGATGAAACGCGAGGGACGTTACGCGCTGTCATTGAAAGCGATCTGGTGACCAACCTGAAAACGGCAGCGGATTCCGCTTTGGGAGCGCGTTATCTGGCAAGGCCTGACAGCCGCAAAATGCTAGTGATTGGGGCTGGAAAGGTCGCTGCGAACGTCATTGCCGCCTACAGTCAGACCTTCTCAGAATTGCGGGAATTTATGATTTGGAACCGCACCGGATCAAAAGCCAAAGCGCTGGCAACCGAGCTCAGTGCCAAAGGCCTGAATGCTACGGCAGTTGATAATCTGGAAGCCGCAGTTGTTGAGGCCGACATCATCACCACCGCCACGATGTCCACCGAACCGGTGCTAAAGGGCGCATGGGTACAACCGGGCACCCATGTCGATCTGATCGGTGCTTTTCGCGCTGAAATGCGCGAGGCCGATGACGCATTGCTGCAAAAGGCCCGCCTGTTTGTCGACAGCCGAGACACCACGGTGCACCATATCGGTGAGATCAAGATACCACTGGCAGCAGGCATTATAACCGAAACTGACATTCTGGCAGATCTCTATCAACTCAAAGCCGGGGCACTGGGGCGCACATCGCCGGCAGACATCACCGTCTTCAAAAACGGGGGGGGTGCGCATCTGGATCTCATGACCGCATGCGCAATTCTGGAGACGTGTTCTGTTTCCTCAGATCAGCAGTTTCCATAAGGATGCCCTTCAATGACCAAACCAAATATCATTCTGTTTATGGTCGACCAGCTGACTGCCTTTGCTCTGAATGCCTACGGCGGCAGCACCTGCAAGACCCCGCATATTGATGCACTTACTGCGCGCGGTACGGTCTTTGAGAACGCGTATTGCGCTTATCCGCTTTGCGCACCGTCGCGGTTTGGGATGATGGCGGGCCGCTTGCCATCCAGGATCGGGGCCTATGACAACGGGGCCGAATTCACGGCATCCACGCCAACATTCGCGCATTATCTTCGATCAGCAGGCTATTACACCTGTATCTCAGGCAAGATGCATTTTGTCGGCCCAGATCAATATCACGGATTTGAGGAACGCCTGACTACCGAGATTTATCCGGCAGATATGTCATGGACTCCGGACGCGGATTTTCGAGACTACAACAGTGATGAAGAACGCGCCTATACATTTGGCGTATCAACCATCGATACGGTCAAAGACGCGGGTCCCGTCGCTCGGTCCATGCAGATCGACTATGATGAAGACGTCATTCACCACGCAAAGCGCGAGCTGTTTGCGCGCGCGCGCTCAACAGACGACCGTCCTTTTATGATGACCGTCTCGCTGACCCATCCACATGATCCCTATGTAACGACGCAAAAGTATTGGGACATGTATCCAAACGACACCATTGAACCGCCGCGGGTTTCTGACATTCCAGTTGAAGCACGAGATCCACATAGCCAATCGCTGTATTACCATTACGGGCAGGACAAATGCACGCTGAGTGAGCAAGATTACCAGCATGCGCGGCGGGGCTACTACGGTATGATTTCCTATGTGGATGATCTGTTCGGACAGTTGATGCAGGCCTTGGAGGATGCCGGGTTCTCCGACAATACCGTTGTTCTTTTTTCCTCGGATCATGGGGACATGATTGGTGAGCGTGGCATGTGGTTCAAGAAAACCCTATTCGATCCGGCAATACACGTGCCTTTAATGATCTCTTATCCTGGTCTAGCAGCAGGCCGTGTTGCGAGCCCCGCATCGCTGTTGGATATTTTTCCAACCCTGCTGGATATTGCAGGGATTCCCGTTGATCAGATCAAAACACAACTCGACGGCAAAAGCCTTGTTCCGGCGATGCACGGAAACCCAATTCATGCACCAGTGTTAGCCGAGCACATTGATGGCGGAACCGCTGCACCGCGTGTGTGTGTTCGGGATGGGAATATGAAGCTAACGATTTCTCGTGCCTATCCGCCGCAATTGTTTGACCTGTTGGCCGATCCTCTTGAGCTCACAAATCTTGCCGGAAACGACCATCCAGAAGAAGAGAGATTGCGAACAATTGCAGAAAATACGTGGCCTTTGGATACTCTTTTGGATGATGTCATTCGCTCGCAAATCGATCGCAAGGTAATCGACAACGCGCTCAGCATTGGTCGCGAAGAGCTTTGGGATTTCACTCCGCGCGCATTGACTCAAAATACAAATTACGTGCGGCGGGGCGACGCCTTTCCCGAAGTTGAGCGCAGAGGCTATTTGTCGATCTCTCGCAGAAAGTGAAGTCTGGCCGTGCTTTTCCTGAATGACAGGTTCTTTCGCCGCAAGGCAGCATAGAAAATATTGCATGTGCCGCATATTTTCCGCTGCGAGCGCACACAGCGAGGAAATCAAATTTACTGGTTGGGCTCAAAGCAGCCACTGAGGATGGACCTCTTTATTCAAAGCTTGGTCCATCCTCGATCTCGCCGATGGGACCACCATAAGACCTAAGTCTTTCATCCCTACTGCCTATCGTTGTAACGTCCATCCTCTTGCCCCCATGCCGTTGCTCACTTACACCGAAGGTAAGTCAGTAAAAGGGAGCCGCATATGCGCCGTGTCGTCGTCACAGGTTTGGGGATTGTCTCCTCCATCGGGAACAATGCAGCCGAGGTCAAAACATCTCTGAAGGCTGGCACCAGCGGGATTGTCGCCTCGGAGGAGATGGCAGAACACGGGTTTCGCAGCCAGATTGCGGGTACGCTCAAGCTGGATCCGGCAGCCCTGATCGACAAGCGCACCTATCGCTTTATGGGGCCGGGGGCGGCCTATGCCTATCTCGCGATGGGGCAGGCGATCGAGGACGCGGGGCTGGGTGAGGATATCGTTTCCAACCCGCGCACGGGTCTGGTTGCAGGGTCGGGGGGGCCGTCAACCTCGGCAATGCTGGCGGCGCACGACGTCGTTAAAAACACGGGTGCAACCAAACGGATCGGCCCCTTTGCCGTGCCAAAATGTATGTCTTCGACGGTGAGTGCGAACCTATCCACCGCCTATAAGATCAAGGGCATCAACTATTCCATCACCTCTGCCTGCTCGACTTCTTTGCATTGCATCGGGAACGCAGCAGAGCAGATTATGATGGGTAAACAGGATGTTATGTTTGCGGGCGGCGGGGAGGAGCTGGACTGGACCCTGTCATGTCTGTTCGACGCCATGGGCGCGATGAGCAGCAAATATAACGACACACCCGAACTGGCGAGCCGCGCGTTCGATCAGGACCGCGACGGGTTTGTGATCTCTGGTGGTGGTGGCCTGGTGGTGCTTGAGGATCTTGAGCACGCCCTTGCCCGTGGTGCAAAAATCTACGCCGAAGTCACGGGATACGCAGCCACTTCTGACGGCCACGACATGGTCGCGCCCAGCGGCGAGGGTGGTGAGCGGGCCATGCGTCTAGCGCTGTCCACGCTGCCTGAAGGCCGTACAGTCAGCTATATCAACGCTCATGGCACCTCCACTCCCGTTGGCGACGTGGGCGAGATCGAGGCCGTGCGCCGTGTGTTCGGGCAAGGCTCCACTCCGCCGGTCAGCTCAACCAAATCCATGACCGGCCATGCTCAAGGTGCTGCTGGCGCGTTGGAGGCGATATTTTGTCTGCTGATGCTGGAGGATGATTTCATCACCCCGTCCATCAACGTGCATACACTGGACGAGCGGCTGGACCCGTCCGAGATTGCGACCACACGGGTGGACAATGCAGGGCTTGATTCCGTCATGACCAACTCTTTCGGATTTGGCGGCACCAATGGATCAATGATCCTTTCAAAGTATAACGGGTAAGGATCAGTAAGATGAGTGGCATGTTGAGTGGTAAGCGCGGTCTGATTATGGGGGTCGCGAACGAGCGTTCCATCGCATGGGGCATCGCAAAAGCGATGGCAGGGGCAGGGGCCGATCTGGCCTTTACCTATCAGGGTGAGGCGTTTGGCAGTCGTCTTAAACCGCTGGCAGAGAGTGTCGGCTCGGACTTTATGGTCGATGTAGATGTAACCGATGATGCCTCATTGGATGCAGCGTTCGAGCAATTGGGTGCGCGTTGGCCGACGATTGATTTCGTGGTCCATGCGATTGCGTTTTCGGACAAATCCGAACTGACGGGGCGGTTTTTGAACACCAGCCGCGCCAATTTCAAACACTCCATGGATATCTCGGCTTACAGTTTTATCGAGGTGGCGCGGCGCGCGCATCCTATGATGGTCGAGAATGGCGGAACGCTGATGACCTTGACCTACCAAGGCTCCAACAAAGTGGTGCCGAACTATAATGTGATGGGCGTGGCCAAGGCGGCACTTGAAAGTGCCACGCGTTATCTGGCCAACGATCTGGGGCCAGAAGGCATCCGTGTGAATGCCATATCGCCCGGTCCGATGAAAACGCTGGCGGGCGCGGCTATTGGCGGGGCGCGCAAGACCTACAAACATGCTGGGCAAAACGCACCCATGCGTGAAAATGCAACGCTTGAGGCTGTGGGCGGCACTGCTGTTTATCTTGCCTCTGACGCGGGTGCCTGTACCACCGGCGAAATTATCCACGTCGATGGCGGCTATCACGTGTTGGGCATGCCACAGGCGGAAAACCTCTGAGCGCGCCTCCGGATATTCCGCAGCCGCGCTATTTCTGGCGTCGGCTGCTGGCCGTGTTTGTGGACTGGTTTATCGTTGCCGCGCTGACGACAGTCTTGCTGTTGCCCTTTTTGCGGGTCGATGAGACGGGTCTGCGGCTGTCAGGCGCGCCGCTGACGTTCACGACTTGTCAGAATGTCAGTTCGGTGCGCCAAGAGATTGCCGATCTGGTCGCGCCCGAGGTGATTGCGGCGGCGACCCTGTGCGAGGTCCGGCCCTTTATGATTAACAATGGGCGTACGCTGACGTTGGTTTATGCCCTCAATCAGAGCGGCAACACCTCTACGTCGCGCAGCCTGTCGCTGGCGGTGGATGGTGAGGGACTACCCGTTCAGGCGATTGTGCCGCAATCGATTGCCACGCCCTTGTTGCTGATGATTCTGAGTGGCCTGTTTTTGGCGCGGGGGTGGCAGACGCCTGGCAAGCGGCTCGCCAAAATAAGAGTGACGGGTGAGGGCTGTGCAATGTGCCGCGAGCTTCGGCGCTGGGGGATGTTTGTTCTCATCGGGTGTGTGACTTTTACGATAAGTGCGCTTTCGACCAGTTCTTTGGCTGCACTGGCGCAGGCACCTGTATGGATGTTTATTGCGGGTGGGCTGACTGTGTTTCTTGTCTTTTTCGCCATGTATATCTGGCCTATCCTTCGCTGGCGTGGGGCGATGCCCTATGACCGTGCGACAGGTTTCAGGGTCGAGCGGGCGGGCAGGTAGTTCCAAAAGAGGGGCTCTGCCCCATCTGCCCCAAGGGGCAGCTTCCCCGGAGGATTTATGGCCAAGAAAAATAGGCGGGATCCTATCTAAGGGGTGGTGTTTGCCAAAGCCAGACTTTGGTGCCGCCGTGGGCGATGGCAGGGCCTTGTGGTTTCCATGGGAGGGCTGTGGCTTTGGCCAATGACGGCTCGGACGTGACCAGTGCCACACGCCAGCCTTTGAACCGGGTCAGCAGCGTCTGGCCTAGTGTGCCATAAAGGGGATAGAGCAGGTTCTTGTTGCCGATCCGCGCGCCATAAGGCGGGTTCACGATCACAAGGCCAGCAGGGCCGTCGGGTGGTGTAATCTCGCCTGCGGCATGGTTTTCGAAACGGGTAATATCGGTAATGCCTGCGCGTTCGGCATTGGCGCGGGCCATGCGGACTGCCCCTGCGTCGCGGTCTGATCCGTAGAATTGTGAAGGCGGCGCTTTGTCAGGGTGGGATTTCAGGGCGTCAAAAGCTGCGGCATCGAAATTGGCCAAGTCCTGAAACGCGAAGCTGCGGGACCGGCCCGGTTGCAGGCCAGACGCAATCTCTGCCGCCTCGATAACAAAGGTGCCCGAGCCGCACATGGGGTCGAGAACAGGCTCCGTGCCGTGATAGCCTGCCTGCCGCAGCATGAGTGCTGCCAGTGTCTCGCGCATGGGTGCTTTGCCGACCGCTTCTTTGTGGCCCCGTTTGTGCAGGCTTTCGCCCGATGTATCGAGGCTGAATTGCACTTGGTTGTCGTCAATGCGTGCTTTCAGCACCAGCGCCGCCTCGGGGTCGAGGGTGAGGCCGTGCGTGTCTGTCAGGGCGGTCTCGATCCGCTGTGCAGCGGCGCGGGCGTGATAGATCTTGGATGCTTTGGTGGTCACTTGCACACGCAGTGGCACATCTGCGCGCAGCAGATCGCCAAAGGGGAATTTACGGCTGCGTTTATCGAGCTGGGCAAGATGGAAGGCCATGAAACCACCGATCCGCGCCAGCACGCGTGTTGCCCCGCGCAATACCAGATTGGCGCGCCATACGTCTGTCCAGTTGCCCAGAAATGCGACACCCCCCGGTTGGGCCGTAGCGCCTGTAAACCCCTGCTCCAGAGCTTCATCACATAATACCTGTTCCAGCCCGGGAACGGTAACAAGGAAAATCTCGAAGGTGTGGTCTGTGTTCATAGCCCTCCATCTAGGGGATGGGCGGGGCTGCTGCACGTCATTTCTATACGTTTGGCTCAAGTTTCACGCGGTGGTCAAACTATCGCCGTGATTGTTGGGTACGGTCACGTCATGAGTTTTGCAGAAACATACCGCGAAGAGCGACTGATCAACCGCCGGTCACGGGCGCGCAAAGCCCGCATTGCGGGCCGGGTGATCGGCTTTGGCCTGACTGCCTGTTTGATGGTGGCGCTGCGGACGGATCCGCAATTGCGCGCGATGGTTCAGGATGTGACCATGGCGGCTGTTGGCGCAAGCATGCCCGACAGTGCTGGCCAGACCGCCAATGCGCAATCCGATGCGATCCGCGCGCTAGGCTATGCCCAAGGCAGTGATGAGGCGCGCGCGCTTGAGACGCTGGGCATCTCGGACAGCGCGGCACCCCAGCAGCCCACCACCGCGCGCATGCCGCAGAGCAGGGTCAAAATCAACCGTCCCGGATCAGGTTAGGCTGCGGCGCCGTACCCCGCGCGGCGGCCAAAGACCGCCCCAGAGGTGAGGCCAGACCCACCCGGATAGCCCGCATAGAATACGCCGCCGACAATTTCGCCGCAGGCAAACAGCCCTTCTATCTTGCTGCCATCCCGTGCGGTCACGGTGCCGTCCGTATCTACTTTCAAACCACCATAGGTAAAGGTGATGCCGCCTGTCACAGGAAAAGCGCGAAACGGGCCTGCATCAATCTTTTGCGCCCAGTTTGATTTGGGCGGCGTGATGCCTGCTGTGCCCTTCCCGTCGAGAACAGTCGGGTCAAATGGGCAGGCTTCGTCGACGGCCGCGTTATACGCATTGAGTGTCGCCAGTGTTGCATGTGGGGCGATGCCTTCCATCTTTGCGGCCAACTCTTCCAGTGTCGGGGCTTCGACGAAATGGGCATCGTGGAAACGGTATTCCGCGTAGAGTAGATCAAACACTTTGCTATCAAAGACCTGCCATGCGAATTGTCCGGGCTGCTCCAAAATCGCGGCGCCGTATTGCGCATAGGTGTAGTTGCGAAAATTTGCACCCTCATCCACAAACCGCGCGCCCTCGGCATTCAGCATGACACCCAGAAAATACGAGATTTTGCGATAGTTCTTACGCTCGGACGGGGGCAGGTCGAGACCGCCGAAATCGGCCATATGCAAATCCATCGGGGTGGCATGGCACCCTGCGTAAAGGCCGTATTCGGCAGCACCCGCATCAAGCGCCATCAGCAGGCCATCGCCTGTGTTATGGGGGGTGCCACGCACTTTGGCCGCTTGCCAATTTGGCCCCATATGCTTGACGCGCAAATCCTCATTCGCCTCGAACCCGCCGCTGGCAAGGACCACGGCATCGGCCAGCAGTTCTTCATCACCCACACGCACACCTGTGACGCGGGTGCCGTCCATGATCAGGCCGGTTACGGCCGCGTTATAGCGCACGGTGCCGCCCAACCGCGTCACCGCCGCCATTTCCATATCAAAAAGGCCGACGCCCTCGTTTTCGGCGGCCAGTGTCAGCCCCCCCCAGAAAACGTGACGCCCGTCTTTTTCAAAGCTCTGGCGCGCCCAGATCGGCTCGAACTTGACTTCGTGTTGCGCCAGCCAGCGCATTGTCTCTCCCGAAGTCTCGACCAGTGTCGTTTGTTCGTCCGATAGCGGGCGACCGTCGTTGAAGCCCAGCAGATCAGCGGCGAATTTGTCGGTGGTGTAGCTGCCAAAGTCTGTATGGGACAGGCGGGCATCGTCAGGATCGCGCAGCAGCGGCAGCAAGTCTTCGGCACCGTCATAGGCAAACCGCATCGCCCCCGCAGTGTATTTCGTATTACCGCCCGCCAATGCTTCGTCCGCTTTCTCCAGCAATGTCACCTGCGCGCCTTTTTCCAGCGCCGCAAGGGCGGCACATAGGGCGGCATTGCCTGTTCCCACGACGATCACTGATTTTGACATTGGTGTTTTCCTTTGGTTGCTGTATTGTATCCACGTGGATACAATATGGGCTGATTAAAATGGACGCGCCGCAATTACAAGAACTTTCGCAGGGCGAGCTTGCTTACCACCGGCTGCATACGGCGATCCGTACAGGGGTCTATACCCCGGGTGATCGTCTTCGCGAGGTTGAGGTCGCCGCTGAGTTGGACCTGTCGCGTACGCCTGTGCGCGAGGCGCTGCGCAAACTGGAGAGCGACGGAATTGTCGAGCATCGCCCCCGCATCGGGGCAGTGATCCGCACATTGTCGCAGCCCGAGGTGGTTGAGCTGTATGAAATGCGGCTGGTGTTAGAGCGCACGGCAGCGCAGATGGCCGCTAAACACGCAAGTGCGGCAGAGATCGACGTGCTGGAGGATCTGAATGCTCAGATCCACGCGGCGGGGGACGATACCCAAGCCGCCGCCGCGCTTAATCAGGATTTTCACCGCTGTATCTACATGGCCACGCGCAACCGCTTTTTGCTGGATGCAGCGCGGGGATTGAACAATGCGCTGCTGTTGCTGGGGCCCACGACGCTGGATGCCGAGGCACGGATTGTCACCGTTTGCGCCCAACATGGCGAGATTATTGCCGCCATTCGTATGGGGGACGCAGAAGCGGCGGGCGAGGCGGCAGCGGCGCACTTGCAGACCTCCTTGCGGCACCGTCTGCGCGGCATGCAAGGATGAGCAAGCCCATACTGCCCCTGATCGCGGCCTTTACTGTGGCGGGCATCGGTGTGGCCCTGTTCAAGGCGCTGCATCTGCCGCTGCCGTGGTTGCTAGGGCCGATCTGTGCATGTCTGATCGCCGCACTGGCAGGTGTGCCGATGCGCGGGATCAAGCCTGTTGACGAAGCAATGCGCACGATTTTGGGAGTGGCTGTGGGGGCCACATTTACGACAACGCTGTTGATCTCGATGGGGGGGATGTGGCCCACGATGTTGATGATCCCTGTGATGACAGGCTGCATTGGCGTGTTGGGCGTGTTGTATTTCCAGCGCCTGTGCGGGTTTGACTTTGCCACCAGCTATTACGCGGCCATGCCGGGCGGCTTGCAGGATATGCTGGTGTTCGGCGAAGAGGCGGGCGGTGACGTGCGCGCCCTATCGCTGATCCATGCAACACGGGTGATGGTAATCGTGGTGGCGCTGCCTTTCCTGCTGGTTTGGGTATGGGATGCGGACCTGACCAATCCGCCTGGCGCGCCTGCAACCACGATCGCGCCCGATCAGTTGGCGCTGATGGTGTTTTGCGGCCTTGCGGGGTGGCAACTGGCCAAGCGTGCGGGCATGTTTGGCGCTACCATTCTGGGCCCGCTGTTGCTGGCAGCCCTTCTGGCGCTGACCGGTGTGCTGCAACACCGCCCGCCAGCCGAGGCGATCTGGGCTGCTCAATTCTTTATCGGGATGAGTGTGGGATGCAAATATGCAGGCGTCACCATGGGCGAAGTGCGCCGCATCGTGATTGCTGGGTTGGGGTTTTGTGTGATCCTGCTTCTGCTAACGGTGTTCTTTGCCGAAACGATCCACCTTGCGGGACTCGCCCCGCCGATGGAGACGATTCTCGCCTTTGCCCCTGGCGGTCAGGCAGAGCTGACGGTGCTGGCGATTATCGTAGGTGCGGATATGGCATTTGTTGTGGCGCATCATGTGCTACGCATTTTTGTGGTCATCCTTGGTGCGCCGCTTTTTGCGCGATGGTTTGAACGCCGCCGTAAAATCTAGAAAATGTCAGGACCCGATATGAAAACCCAACTTGCCGCTTTGGCGCAGAACGGCGAATTGCGTGCGGCCATCAACACGGGCAACCGCGCATTGGTGCAGCAGCAATCGGACGGCACCCTCACAGGGGTTAGTCCCGCCTTGGCGCGGCGTTTGGCGTCGGAAATCGGCGCAGAGCTTGAAACAGTGGTGTATGCAGGCGCGGGCAAAGTCTTTGCCGATGCGGGGCAGGGGCGCTGGGATGTCGGGTTTTTGGCGATTGATCCCATGCGCGCGCAAAAGGTCGCGTTTACCGATCCTTACATCGTGATCGAGGCAACATTCGCGGTGCGCGCTGATGCGGAATATTTGCGTGATGTTGGCGATATTGATGCGACCGGCGTCTCAGTGCTGACGGCCACGGGCTCGGCCTATGACATGCACCTGACCAAAACGCTGAAACATGCGACGTTGGAACGCTCGGGTACGCCGCCCGACAGCTTTGCCGCTTTTGCTGCTGGGCAATGCGATGCAGTGGCTGGTGTGCGCGCCTCGCTGGAGGGGTATTTTGCGGACGACCCTTCTGTACACATCCTGTCTGGCGTGATGACAGAAGTACGACAGGCCATGGTGCTGCCCCATCACGACGCAGTGGCAATTGCGGCGCTCAACGAATTTGTCGCGCGGGCCGTGTCCGACGGGTTTGTCGCTGCCCACTCGGCTGCTCAGGAGTAGACCTCTGGATTGATCATGTGAATGGGCGCACCCTGCGCATAAGCGTTGATCTGGTCAAAGATGTCCGAGAATTGCAGATCGAATTCATCCTCGGTCACATAGCCCAGATGCGGGGTTGCAATGACGTTTGGATGGGTCAACAGCGGGTGGTTCGTATCGGTCAGCGGCTCCACATCAAAGACATCAACAGCGGCATGGATGCGCGCGCGCGCGATCTCGGCTTCCAGCGCACCTGTCTGGACCAACCCCGAGCGTGAGGTGTTCACAAACAGCGCCCGCGGCTGCATCGCGGCCAGATCAGCCGCTGTGATGATCCCCCGTGTGGCGGGCTTCAGCCTGACATGAACGCTCACAATATCGCTGGTGGCAAAGAACGCTTCACGCGAGGCCGCAACGGTCTCACCCGCCGCCGTGGCCCGTGCGCGCCCTTCGTCCGAGGACCACCATTGCACCTGCATCCCCAAGGCCCGCGCGTATTCGGCAACGGCCCCCGCAATGCGGCCATAGCCGTAGAGGCCCAGCGTGCGGCCGCGCAATGTGCGCCCGACACCTGACTGCCAGTTGCCCGATTTCAGCGATGCCACTTGCTGCGGAATTTGACGATAGCTGGCAAGGATCAACGCCAGCGTATGCTCCGCCGCTGCATAGGACGGCGTGCCAGAATGCATGTTCGAGCAGAGCAGGACGCCATGATCGCTACAGGCTTGCACATCGATATGGGGATAGACGCTGCGCTGGGAGATCAGCTTGAGGTTCGGCACCCCGCCCAACAGGTCCGCCCCGATTTTTGTACGCTCGCGAAACAGGACCAAGGCCTCGGCCTCTTGCACGCGTGCGGCCAGCGTGGCGGGGTCGGGCGCGTGGTCAGTCCAGACAGTCACATCATGCGCCGCCAGCTTTGCAAAGCACGGCAGGCCGCGCAGCGTGTCGAACCAATCGTCAAGAATGTGAACCTTCATGGGAACGTCCTTTTGTCTGTAGAAGTCAGAGACCCGCCCAAACGTGGGAAGGCACAAACACCTCACCGGCGGCGATCTTGCGTGCGGTACGGACAAGGCCAGCGGATCGCACCTCGAAACCTTTGTCGGTTCGGGCGTAATCCACAACCACGTCAATGGTGCCTGATGCGTGCTCCAGCGTGATGGAGGCGGGCGTCATGTTTGGCACAGCCGCCAGCCCATGCGCCACCGTGCCAGGTGTCAGCACGCATGACGCAAGACACTGCGCGCCAGTCACCGCCATTGAGGGGTGCGTGTTCCAAGGCATGAAATACCGCGTGGCGATTGTCCCGCCTGCGCGGGCAGGGGCCAACAAGCCGAACTTCGGCGTGACCGATTTTGTGACATCGCCCATGCCCATCAGTGCGCCCGCCTTGAGACGCAGCGCCTCCATACGTGCAAAGAACTCTCTGTTCTCGTCCAGCTCTGCCGCGCTCTCGTACCCGCTCAGGCCGAAACTATCGGCGCGTGCAATCACCATAGGCATGGCCACGTCCATGCAGGTCACGTCGATCCCGTCGATGGTATCAACCGTGTTTCCGGTGGGCAGGAAGGCTCCTGTCACACCGCCCACTGTCTCCATGAACTGCAGGGCAACGGGTGCGCTGGTGCCGGGGACACCTGCGATCTCGGTGGCTCCCTCATAGCTGACGCTACCTTTTGGCGTCTGCACAATCGCGCTTACCCGCGCTTCGGTGTTCACGGCGCGGATATTGACAGTGGTCTGGCCTTCGCGCGCCTCGACCAACCCCATCTCAATCGCCGCAGGCCCGACACCCGACAGGATATTGCCACAGGTTGGTTTGAAATCCACCAGCCCGTCCTCGACGCTGACCTGCGCAAAGAAATAATCCACATCCGCCCATGCGTCCCTTGAAGGCGACAACATCGCGACCTTGGTCGTGACCGCGGCCCCACCGCCAATCCCGTCAATGTTGAGCGGATGGCCAGAGCCGACAATAGCGATCAGCACTTGGGCTAACGTGTCCAAATCTTCGGGCAGGTCTGCGCGGTTCAGGTATGGGCCCCGCGATGTGCCGCCGCGCATGAAGAGGTAGGGAATAGCAGTCTGGGTCATGTCAAAGGCCAAGGCAGAGTGAAGGTTTCTTGCAGCAATCCGGGTGGGAAATCACGGTTCAGCATCCATGCCATCGCACAGATAAACGCAAGCCCTGCCGCCGTGTAGCCTGCGGCATATGCCGTGCTGACGCCTGCACGCACCCGCATGAAGGTGAACAGGAAAAGCATGAGCGCAAGGATAAAGCCCAACAGCGAGGTCAGCACCAGCAGGGCGCCGAACCAGCCCAATGTGGACCACAGCCCATGGGTCGCATCTGCATCTTCGCCGCTGCGTTCACGATCCGCGAAAATAGTGTCGGTTTCAGGTTTTAGCATCATGCGGATGATCAGCAGCGCACAGCCCACCAGACAGACAGAGGCTACAAAGATCGGGAATGTGCGGTCACGGCTATAGCTGGGGATTGAGGCCGCATCGAAAAGTGCATAGGCGATATATCCCGTCACAAGCAGCAAGAACACCAGCGGCGCACGTTTGGAGCCTGACTGCACATCGCCTTCGGCCATGATGTGTTTGGCCTGCCGCAGCCCCAGCACAACCGAGATCACCGTGATGACCAGCAGCACGATAACGATGGGCGAAAAGATATAGTCGATCCCCTCGCCAAATCCTTTGCGGAAACGCGACTGTGCGATCTGGATCGCCTGATTTGCGTAGGTCTCGGCGGGGTTGGACAGGACAAACCCGATCAGAAAGGCAGGGCGCGACCAGTCAAACCGGCGCATCAGGATGCCCAGAAATCCGATGGCAAACAGGGCCACCAGATCCATCAGGTTCTGGCCTGACTGGAAAGCCGCAAAGCTGATAATCATGAACAGGAACGGGGCCAGCAGTACAAAACGGATTGTCGTCAGCTTGGCGATCCCGCCCGATGCGGCGATGCAGATCACGGTGCCCACTACATTGGCCAGCGCCAGCAGCCAGACGATCGCATAAGTGATATCAAGGTTGTTTTTCAGCATGGCAGGCCCGACCTCGATCTGGCCCGACCCCAGCAGGGCAATCGCCCCGATGAAAATTGCCATAGACCCTGATCCGGGAATACCGAACAGCAGCGTTGGGACCAGCCCGCCGCCTTCCTTGGCGTTGTTGGAGCTTTCTGGCCCGATCACGCCGCGCACTTCGCCGTTGCCAAAGTTGGACTTGTCCTTGGTGGTTTGCACCGCATGGCCATAAGCGATCCAGTCCACCACCGATCCGCCAAGGCCGGGGATTACACCCACAACCACCCCGATGATCGAGCAACGCACCGAAAGCCAGATATTGGCAAACCAGTCGCGTATGCCCGCGATCCATCCACCGCCCAGTTGCGGGCGCTCGGATATGGCGCGGTCCTTGCGCAATAGCGAGATGATCTCGGGGATGGCGAAAATACCAAGGCCTACGATGACCAGTTTCAAACCGTCCGTGAGGTACGGGAAATCATAGGACGACATGCGCAAATCACCCGAAGAGGCGCCCTCGCCAATGGTGCCGATCAACATGCCAAGGCCCGCCGCCACGATCCCCTTGATCGCCACACGGCCTGCAAGGATGCCCACCATGGAAAGACCAAATATGGTAATCATCAACAGCTCGGGTGTGCGGAACTCCAACACAATGGGCCGCGCGATCAGAATGAACACTGTCAGGAAGCTCGCCCCCACCAGCCCGCCAAACAACGACGAGGCAAAGGCCGCCGACAGCGCGCGCGCCGCCATGCCCTTTTTCGCCATGGGAAAGCCGTCCAGCACGGTGGCTTGCGACGCGGAAGAGCCGGGAATGCCCATCAGCACAGAGGCAAATGTGTCGGAGGTCGGCACAACGGCCACCATCCCGATCATCAGGGCAAGGCCCAAGACAGGCTCCATCCCGAACATGAAAGGCAGCAGCAGCGACAGGCCAGCGATCCCGCCAAGGCCCGGAAAGACCCCGATGCACAGGCCCATGACTACACCCATGACCAGATAGCCCAGCACGACAGGCTGCAAAATCAGCGCCCAAGCATCGCCGAACGCGGGCAGCGCCTCCATGATGACTTCCATGAAATCTCCTCCCCCTTTGCTTGTGAAAGCGCCCCGCCGTTGCGGGCGGGGCGCTCAAAAAGCAAAGGTTAGTTTAGCGACACGCCGTATTTTTCCTGCAACCAGTTCACAATGAATGCTTTGGCTTCAGGCGTCACTTTGGTGGCGCTTTCCATGGCTTTTTGGGCCGCATCACCCGTCATTTGCGGGTACTTGCCCAGACGCTTGCCCGAGATTTCGGCGAAATCCGCGCGTGCTTTGACGGCTTCAAAGGCTTTGGTGTAGGTCACGATCGCGTCGTTGCTGGCACCGTTTGGCAGGAACACCATTTTCTGCGCTGGGAAACCCGCAATGAAAAACGCTTTCCATGCGTCCCATTTTTCGCCGGATGTTTCGCAACCGTCAGTGGCTTCGCAGACTTCCTTGAAGGTCGGGATGTCGGGGAAGGTGGGATCGCGGGCGATATTGCCTGCATCATCCAGCGAGCCCCATGTCATCATCGGCACAGCTGTGCCTGCCTCGACCAGTGGCGTGACGCCCGACAGATAGGACGAGGACGTCTGATAGTCGATGTTGGCCTCACCGCGCTCGAACATCAGACGGCCATCACCACGGCCCTTGATGCCCATGACCGATTCCACGTTCAGGCCCAGCATTTCCCATGCCAGCGTTGGCACCAGATCAAGACGCGTGGCGCCTTGGTTGCCGTAGATGAAATCCTCACCTTGCAGCGGGGCCGCGTTCAGACCGTCCATTTTGGCCGCGATTTCCGGCGGCAGATAGGCGACACCGCCCGTGCCAGAGGCCAGAACAACATTCCAGTCGGCATATTCAAACTTTACCCGTGGATCGCCCAACAGATAGGGAAACTGGGTCGAGCCGGACGAGCCGAAGATCAGCGTGCCGTCATTGTATTTCTGCTCTTGGAAAAAGTTCGCACCCTTTGTCGAGCCTGCACCAGGCATGAATTTCACGACAACAGTCGGCTGGCCTGGCAGGGCTTCTGACAGCAATGGTGCATAAAAGTTGGCCCATTTGGCCGAACCACCTGTTTCCGAGAACGGGATGATCCATTCAACGGTTTTACCCTCAAGATCAATGCCATGACCGCCAGCGTGGGCTTGCAGACCAAAGGTCGCAGCAGCAGCGGCCACCAGCCCCAGTGCGGCGCGGCGTGTGTTTTTCAACGTAAACATAAGTTCCTCCCGGTTGTGGATCGCCCCTTCTCCCAAAGGGGTCGATTGAATGAGCGGCAGATGGCAGTGCCCCCGCGCTTGGGCCTGTTGTGCTTGGTGAACCTTGCACCAGACTTGCAAGCGCCGGATAAGAGGGGATGCGCATCACACTGGTCGAAGACAACATCAGCCTTGCCAAAGGCATCACCTACCGTCTGGAGGATGCGGGCCACGCAGTAGACGCGCTGCATGACGGCGCACAGGCGCAGGAGTTTTTGCGCGATGACGGTGCGGATTTGGTGATCCTTGATATCAACCTGCCCGGTATCGACGGGCTGACCCTGCTGACCGAGATGCGCAGGCGTGGCGATGCGCGTCCTGTGATCCTGCTGACCGCGCGCGCGCAAACTGATGACCGCGTGCAGGGCCTAGATGCGGGGGCCGATGACTATCTCATCAAACCCTTCGAAATGGCCGAGCTTGAGGCCCGCGTACGTGCGCTGCTGCGCCGCCGCACTGTGCCGCAACAGCAGTTTCGCAGCATCGGCGCTCTGCAATATGACGCCAGCGCCCGCCAGCTTTTCGCAAATGACACCGAGCTTGCCCTGCCGCGCCGCGAGGTTTCGGTGTTCGAGGTTCTGCTGCTGGCGGATGGCCGTGTGGTTTCGAAACACGGCGTGCTGGACCACGTTTATGGCACTGGCGCGGATATCGAGGAAACAGTGGTCGAGGTCTATGTCTCGCGTCTGCGCAGCCGTCTCAGGCCGCATGGCGTGACCATCAGAACGCGGCGCGGGCTGGGATATCAGATGATTGCGGATAGGGCGGAATGAGGTTCACTTCCCTGCGCGCGCGGCTCATCGTGATTATTCTCACGCCGCTGCTGGTAATCGCCCTTGTGGCAGGTGCTTGGCAGTTCCGCAGCACAACCCAACGCGCAGAGAGCATTTTTGACCGAGGCCTTCTGTCCGCAGCATTGGCGATCTCGCGCGATGTGGCTGTATCGGACGGCGATGCGCTCAGTCCGGCTACGCGGCGGTTGGTCAACGATACCTCGGGGGGGGAGCTGTTCTATCATGTCTATGCGCCTGACGGGGTTTTCGTGACGGGCTATTCCACGCCGCCTGTGCTGGCACATTCAGCCAGCCGTGATCTGACGCAGCCTTTCTTTTATGATGGTCGTTATCAGGGCGAAGAAGTGCGTGTGTTGCGCTTTCAGGACGTGTCTGTCGTCAGCGGTGTTGCGGGTGTGTTCAACATCACCGTCTGGCAAAGCGCACAAGTGCGCAGCACCTTCGTGCGCGAGGTGGCCACACGCTCGTTTGCTGTGATCGCCTTTTTGGTGGTCAGTGCCGGTGTTGTCGTCTGGTTTGGCGTGGGGCTGGGCCTGCGCCCGCTGCTGGATCTGGAACAAGCCATCGCGCGCCGCACCCCGAGCGAACTGGAGCCGATCCGCCGCCGCGTCCCTGTTGAAGCGCAGGGGCTGGTGAATACGCTCAATACACTCCTGAACCGCGTGTCGCGGCGCATCAGCTCCAAGGATGAATTCATCTCAAACGCTGCCCACCAGTTGCGCAATCCTGTCGCGGGTGTGCTGGCGCTGGCCGAGGCGGTGCAAAACGCCCCTAACGCCGCCGCCGCCAAAACCCGCAGTGCCGAGCTGGTGCAAGCCGCGCGCGAGGCGAGTGCGCTGACCAACAAGCTGCTGTCGTTCGAGCGGGCCAGCGGCAGCGACATGCGCCAGACCGCGACCCGCCTTGATCTGAAACCTCTCCTGCACCAAGCCGTGAGCACCTTTCACGCGCAGCAGAAGGGCGCGCCCGTTTCAGTGGACCAAGTACTGCCCGCTACTGCGGTCTACGTCATGGCCGATCCGGTGATGCTGCAAGAGGCGGTGCTGAACCTGCTTGGCAATGCGGTTGTACACGGTGGTCCTGATATGACCTCTATCAAACTGCATTTGTCGTGTGATGCGCGGCAGGCATCGCTGATCCTGTCTGACAACGGTGTCGGCATCCCGCCCGATAAACATGTGGCGGCGATTGGGCGTTTCAGTCAGGCAGGCGGCGGGCCGGGCAGCGGGCTTGGCCTGCCCATCGCGGTACGGGTCATGGAAAACCACCACGGCCGGTTAGAGATTTTGGACCCGCCAGATGGCGCAGCTTTTCGCCTGACCCTGCCGCTGGCAGAGCGCGAAAGCTAGGTCTTCAGAACCACTGGCCCGGTTCCATCAGCCCCAAATCCAGCAGTTGCCGCGAATGCCACTCGAACGGGGCAGAGTTGTGCCATGTGAATGTTTCAATATCGTATTTGCTGCCTGGATTGGATTTCAGCGCCTTGGCGGTACGGAACGAACAAACAGTCGCTGTGATGTTGTGGTGCCACGGACAGGCGTAGGTATTGTACTCCTCGTCCGAGAAGGTGTGATCGGCGCGCAAACGCAGCCCCGCTTTGGCGCGGAATAGCGCGATACGGTCAATCTTGCGCCGCGCTGCGGGCACATGTTCTTCGTAGCGCCAGCGCAAACCGCCGTAGAAATCCAGCTGTCGCTCTTTCGGGTGGCCTTCTTTCTCCATGTCGGGACGCGCCAGCGCGTAATAGCCCGAGCGGTCCAGATGCGCGCGCTCCAGCGATACGGCATCGGGGTGGACATCCAGATTGTCGGAATAAAGATCAATGATATAGGTGAGCATAGCATCGCGCCGCTCTTCCGTGTGAAACGCCAGCATTTCAGAGATCACGCGTGTCTCGCAAAACGGATAAAACAGATATTCGGCATTGTAGCAGTAGAATATCCACTGTCCTGGGGCAGCATCAATGATCGTGTTGACCGCGTTCTCGGTCGCCCCTTCCAGCGATGCTTCATAGTCGATGCGGTGCACGGTTTCCTGTAAATCGCGCGGCAGATCAAACGAAGCAGGCATCAGGGCCAGCACATGGGCGAACCCTGTCTGCAAATGGTGGCGCAGCGTTGTGTCTACCTCCACATCATCCTCTACCAGCACAATCGCGATGGGACCACGGGCAAGGCCTGCACGGTTCTGGGTCACAAACTGGTCGAGCGAGGTATAGCGCATGAGGTCTTTCTGCTGTCGAATAGGCTTGGTTGGGTTTTGACCCAGAATCGGTTAAATCGCCGTGCATTGCAAGACGCCGCAACGACTGATAGTTCGCGCGGCATCCCGTCCACCATGCAACCGTCAGGCGTAGCCCCATGTCCGAGACAAAAACACAGACACCTAAAAAGCTGTTTATCAAGACTTACGGCTGTCAGATGAACGTCTATGATAGCGAACGCATGGCGGAAAGCCTTGAAGGATATGTGCAGACAGATACGGCAGAAGACGCGGATATGATCCTGCTCAACACCTGCCATATCCGCGAAAAAGCGGCTGAAAAAGTCTATTCCGAACTGGGGCGGATGAAGCCGCTCAAGGCGTTGAACCCTGATTTGAAGATCGGGGTTACGGGATGTGTGGCGCAGGCCGAGGGCGCTGAAATCATGCGCCGCCAGCCTGCTGTTGATCTGGTTGTCGGGCCGCAATCCTACCATCGCCTGCCGCAGATGGAGGCACGGGTGCGCACAGGCCAAACCGCGCTCGATACCGATTTTCCCGAGGAAGATAAATTTAACCATCTCAAAGGGCGCGGCACCAAGGCGCGCCGCGCACCTGCTGCCTTTCTCACCGTGCAAGAAGGCTGTGATAAATTCTGCGCCTTTTGTGTAGTGCCCTATACGCGCGGTGCCGAGGTCTCTCGCCCTGCTGAAAAAGTCATTCGCGAGGCGCAAGAACTGGTCGAGCGCGGCGTGCGCGAGCTGACCTTGCTGGGCCAGAATGTAAACGCCTACCACGGCGGCATGACACTGGCGCAACTGGTCCGTGCGCTTGCAAAGGTCGACGGGTTGGAGCGTATCCGCTATACCACCAGCCACCCTAACGACATGGACGACGATCTGATCGCAGCCCATGCGGACACGGACAAGCTGATGCCTTATCTGCACCTGCCTGTTCAGTCGGGCAGCGACAAAATCCTCAAACGCATGAACCGCAGCCACACAGCCGAGAGCTATCTGCGCCTGATCGAGCGTATCCGCGAGGCACGCCCCGATATCATGATGTCGGGTGATTTCATCGTAGGTTTCCCCGAAGAGACCGAAGAAGATTTCCAGGCGACGATGGATTTGGTGGAAGAGGTCAACTACGGCTACGCCTACAGCTTCAAATATTCGACCCGCCCTGGCACACCTGCCGCAGGGCGCGCGCAGGTTGATCCGGCAGAAGCCGACGATCGTTTGCAGCGATTGCAGGCGCTCATCAGCCGCCAGCAATACGCCATTCAAGAAAGCATGGTAGGTCGCGACCTGTCGGTGCTTGTGGAAAAGGCAGGGCGCAAAGAGGGCCAGATGCTAGGCAAATCCGAATATCTGCACGCTGTCCATATCGAGGATGCGACGGCACAGATTGGTGATGTGGTGCCCGTCCGTATCACCCGCGCAATGACCAACTCGCTCACCGCGCGCCAGCGCTGAACGTCCCACGGGCGAAGTGAGTCGCGGCCAAGCACGAGAATCATCACATAAGTGTGTGGCGCTAAGGGGATTTCCCCAGCGTCACCACCAACAGTTACCATAATTAGCCTGAAATTGCGGTTTTCGGCCTTATGCCCACCAGATATGGACACATAGTCCTTTCCACCGCCCGCCCTTTTGCCTAACCTGTAGGAATGTGGAGCTTTCAAGGCACAATTGTGGCTTTGTCATGGCTTCGGGGGAACAGAAAAGGGAAAAGAGCTGTGGCAAACACACTTTTCAAAACATTGCGCATCGCCGCAGGGGCCGCATTGGTTGCTGTGATGGCCCTTCAGGGTGCTGCTGTCAGCGCGCAGACGAAATCACAACAGGGCCGTGACAAGGGCCAGTACATTCCGACAATCTGGGTTGATCCCGACGGGTGTGAGCACTGGGTTATGGATGACGGCGTCGAGGGTTATATGACGCCCCACACCAACCGTCAGGGCATTCCGGTCTGCCGCCGTGGCAATGTCTGTGGCGTGATGCAGAGCGACCAGTTCTTTGCAACCAACAGTGCACGTGTCTCCAAACATGGTCAGCAGCGTCTGCACAAGTTCTTCCGCGAAGCAAAAGCCACCAGCTATATCATCACCGGCCACACAGACAGCCGCGCCTCTGACGCATACAACATGCGCCTGTCGCTGAACCGTGCCAACTCGGTGGCTAAAATCGCGAAAGCATCCGGCGCACGTATCGCCGATGTACGCGGCTATGGTGAGCGTCAGCCTGCGGCCTCCAACCGCTCCGCATCTGGCATGGCAAAGAACCGCCGCGTCGAAATCATCTGCATTCGCTGAGGAAACAAGCACATGAACATTCTTAAAATCACCGCGCTTGTTGCTTTTGCGACCACCCTTGCGGCTTGCGAAGATTTTCAGGTCCGCCAGAACGGCCCTGACAAAACAGTTGACCGTGGCATCGACAAAAAGCACCTCAGCCAGCTTGAGGCGGGTATTTGGGTCGATCCAAACGGCTGTGACCACTGGATTATCGATGATGGCGTCGAAGGGTATCTCTCGGCGCGTCTGGACAAATATGGCAAGCCCGTCTGCTCTGGTGTTGCACCGCCCACCCAAACCGTGGGTGATTTCAAAAAAGGTGCAACCGGCCTTATTGGCGATCCGATCTGATCTTGCCACTGCATACACGACATTCAAAGGGCCGTGGTGCATCGCACTGCGGCCCTTTTTGCATCGCTGCACTGGCGCTGACCCTATGCGCGCCCTATCTGATTTAATCTGCCTCCTGAAAGGATCTGCTTTTGTCTTCTTCCGATACGCTCACGCCTGAAACTGGTCCCCCCGGACCCGTGCTTGATTTCGCAGACAACCGTCTGCTGATTGATCTGTGCGGCCCTTACGACCAGCATTTGGCGGCAATCGAAAAGGCCTATGAGATACAGATCGTGCGGCGCGGTAATTTTCTGACGCTGCTGGGCGAGGCGACAGCGACCGAAGCTGCGGCACAAACGCTGCAAACGCTTTATGCCCGCCTTGAAGGTGGCCGCACGGTGGAGCCTGCGGATGTGGACATGGTACTGCGCATGGGTACGTCTGCCAAAGACACAGGCGTGCGGGCAGGGGACCAGATCGAGATGCCGATCAGCGGCGGGATCGAAATCCAGACCCGGAAAAAACGGGTCGAGCCGCGCACAAAAGCGCAAAAAGCCTATGTGGAATCGCTTTTCAATAACGAACTGGCCTTCGGCATCGGCCCTGCGGGTACGGGCAAGACCTATCTGGCTGTAGCTGTCGGGGTCTCGATGTTTCTGTCAGGCAAGGTTGATAAAATCATCCTCAGCCGCCCAGCCGTCGAGGCGGGCGAGCGTCTGGGCTTTCTCCCCGGTACACAAGACGAAAAGATCGACCCCTACATGCAGCCGCTCTATGATGCGCTGAACGACTTTTTACCAGGCAAGCAATTGGCGAAGCTCCGCGAGGAGAAGACAATCGAGATCGCGCCGCTGGCCTTTATGCGTGGCCGCACGCTCAGCAATGCGTTTGTGGTGCTGGACGAGGCCCAGAATGCCACCGCCATGCAGATGAAGATGTTTCTCACCCGCCTCGGTGAGGGCTCGCGTATGGTGATTACGGGCGACCGCACGCAGATTGATTTGCCACGCGGGCAGGCCTCGGGGCTGGCGGATGCCGAGCGGTTGCTCAAATCCATCCCCAAGATCAGCTTTAACTACTTCACCTCCAAGGATGTGGTCCGCCACCCGCTTGTAGCCGCGATCATCGAGGCATATGAGGCCGAAGCCGAACGCGCCCTGAACCGCGACGGTTAAGCAAAATGACTAACTTGGATGTCATCATCGAAGCAGAAGTGTGGGGCGCGGTGGAACTGCAACCGCTGGCCGAACGTGCCGTTCAGGCCACGCTGCACCACATGGGGCTGGAGCCTGCCGTGTGCGAGGTCACGCTTTTGGCGTGTGATGACAAACGCATTGCGATCCTCAACGCTGAATTTCGCAACAAACCACAGCCAACAAATGTTCTTAGCTGGCCGACCCAACCGCTTTCCCCTGTGGCCGAGGGTGCGCCCCCACCACCGCCCGAACAGGGCTTTGACGGTATGTTTGAACTGGGCGATATCGCGCTCAGCTATGACACCTGCGCGGCTGAGGCTACCGAATCATCCAAACCCTTCGAGGCCCATCTGACCCACTTGATTGTTCATGGTGTGTTGCATTTATTGGGCTATGACCATGAAACAGATGCCGATGCCGCTCTTATGGAGGGGCTGGAGGTCGAAATTCTTGGTAATCTGGGGTGGGATGACCCATATAATAGCGACAAGTACCTCACTGGCACGCATTGATGCGGCCGTTTCCAAAGACAGGACCCAATGGGCGACACTGACGGATCTTCTAACGCAGCGCCAAGCGCGCAGGATCAACTCTCCCTCGACGAGACCAGCCCACAGGGCGATGGTGAGACGGCAAAGAGCGGCTTTTTCAGCCGTGTCATAGGCGCGCTCAGCCCCTCGGATACACAAGACGACCAGCGAGATGCCGCACCAAAAAGCGATCGCGGCACCACAGGTATGGGCAATCTGCGCCGCATGCGTGTGGATGATGTCATGGTTCCGACCGCTGATATTGTGGCAGTAGGCATCACCTCCACCATGGATGAGCTTGTGTCGGTCTTCAAAGACAGTGGTCTGACACGTTTGCCCGTCTATGACGGCACGCTGGATACGCCCGTTGGCCTTGCGCATCTCAAAGATCTGGCGCTGCGTTTTGGTTTTAACGGCACGCCCAAAGACTTTGATCTGACAGAAATGCTGCGCCCGCTTCTGTATGTCCCGCCCTCCATGACAATTGGCGTATTGCTGACCAAAATGCAGGCAGAGCGGCGTCATATGGCGCTGGTCATTGACGAATACGGCGGTGTTGACGGTCTGGTCACGATTGAGGACCTGATCGAACAGGTGATCGGCCAGATCGAGGATGAGCATGACGTGGATGAAGGCACCTATTGGTCCGAGGAAAAACCCGGCCAGTACCTTGCCCTCGCCAAAACCCCACTGTCCGAGTTCGAGAGCGAAGTAGGCCTGTCGCTTACCGATCACGACGATGTGGATGAGGAAGAGATCGAAACACTGGGCGGTCTGGTCTTTATGCTGTCGGGCCGTGTGCCTGCGCGGGGCGAAGTGGTCGTGCATCCTGATGGTCCCGAATTTGAGGTGATGGACGCCGATCCGCGCCGGATCAAACGGCTGCGGGTGCGGATGAACGGCGCGCCAACCGCATGACACCCCGCCTCAAGGGGGCGCTTTTGGCGCTGCTGGCAGGGGCGGTGGCAGCAATGGGCCAAGCCCCGTTTGATGTTCCGGTCCTGATGGTGCTGGGCCTTTCGATTGCTTTCTATGTTGCCCGCAGCGCCCAGACTCCGCGTGCGGCAGCTGCCGCAGGGTTTGGAGTAGGGTTTGCCTATTTCGCAATCACGCTGCACTGGATCGTCTCACCGTTTCTGGTGGACGCAGCGCGCCACGGATGGATGGCGCCCTTTGCCGTTGTACTCATGGCTGCTGGTGGTGCGCTGTTCTGGGCGGCTGCCTTTTGGGCCGCGCGTCGTCTGTCGCCGCAGCTGTGGGTGCTTGTCCCCTGTTGGACAGCAGTAGAGCTTGCGCGCGCATATATCTTCACAGGGTTTCCGTGGGCCAGCCCAGCACAGGCCATGGTTGATACGTTTGCAGGGCAGTCGCTGGCATGGGTCGGGCCGCACGGGTTGAATTTCTTGCTTTTCGCCGTGGCTTTTGCATTTGTCGTGGCTATGAAGGCGGCAACGCCTTTGCGGGTTGCATCGTTTCTGGCGCTGTTGCCGTTTGTCTGGCCTGTGTCTCAGGGCGCGCCAGCTCCCCTGTCGGATACTGTTTTGCGCCTTGTTCAACCCAATGCGCCCCAGCATGAAAAATGGGACCCCGAAAAGGTCGGGATCTTCTACACACGCCAACTGGAGCTTACTGCAGCGCCGCCGACAGCCGCGTTTGGTCCACCCGATGCGGTTATCTGGCCCGAAACAGCTATCCCGTGGAACCTCGCTTACGCCGAGACGATCCTGCAGGAAATCAGTGCGGCGGCGGGGGGGAAACCTGTTGTTTTGGGTGTGCAGCGGACCGAAGAAGGGCGTCATTACAACAGCCTTATCACCCTTGGCCCGCAGGGCGAGGTGTCCCAGCTCTATGACAAACACCATCTGGTGCCGTTTGGTGAATATGTCCCCTTGGGGGATTTTGCCGCCCGCTTTGGCATTGTGGGGATGGCCCCGCAAAACGGTGTGGGTTTCAGCAGCGGGGCAGGCGCGCAGCTGATGGACCTTGGTGCGATTGGCCGCGCACTGCCACTTATTTGCTACGAGGCGGTCTTTGCCCATGACGTAAACGCTGCACCCGAGCGTGCCGATTTCATCATACATGCCACCAATGATGCGTGGTTCGGCACCTATGCGGGGCCACAACAGCATCTGGCCCAAGCGCGGATGCGGGCGATTGAACAAGGTCTGCCTGTGGCCCGCGCCGCCAACACAGGCATCACCGCGATGATTGATCCTGCAGGACGCGTGTTGGACAGTATCGGCTTGGGGCAGGCCGGATTCATAGATGCTGCATTGCCTCTGCCTCTTGCCCCTACGCTCTACAGTCGCACAGGCGATTGGCCTGTCACGGCTCTTTTGACCATTCTGCTTGGGTTGGCGGTGTTGTGCAGGCGGCGAAAACCCTAGCTGTTGCGCGCTCTGCGACCCCACCGCACGCTGCCCGAATAGTGATTGACCCGCTGCGCACAGCGTCCTAATCAGTCCCGAACGCACCACAACGGCTTCCTGACGTGGTGCTTTATTTATATTGGAGCACGTACATGTCCCGCAAATCCTATGTATTCACTTCCGAATCCGTCTCTGAGGGGCATCCGGACAAGGTCTGTGACCGCATCAGCGATGCCGTCCTTGACGCCTTCATTGCCGAAGAGCCAGAGGCGCGCGTCGCTGCTGAAACCTTCGCGACCACGAACCGTGTCGTGATCGGGGGCGAGGTAGGTCTGTCGGACCGCGACAAACTGCACGATTATATGGAGCGTATCGAAGATATCGCGCGCGCATGTATCAAGGATATCGGATACGAGCAGGATAAGTTCCACCACGAAACTGTCGAGATCACCAATCTGCTGCACGAACAATCTGCCCATATCGCGCAAGGTGTTGATGCGGGTGCGGACAAGGACGAAGGCGCAGGCGATCAGGGCATCATGTTCGGCTATGCCACCAACGAGACGGACGAGCTGATGCCAGCGCCTATCCACTACGCTCATGCGATCCTGCGCCGGCTTGCCGAGGTGCGTAAAGACGGCTCGGAACCTACATTGCGCCCCGATGCGAAATCGCAGCTGTCGGTACGATATGAAGACGGGAAACCCGTCGGCGTGACATCTATTGTGCTAAGCACCCAGCACGCGGACGAGGCCCAAACCAGCGCTGATATCCGCGATATCGTAGAACCTTATATCCGCGAAGTGCTGCCCGATGGCTGGATTTCAGACGCGACCGAATGGTGGGTGAACCCCACAGGCACTTTCGTCATCGGCGGACCTGATGGCGATGCTGGCCTGACTGGCCGCAAAATTATTGTCGATACCTATGGCGGGGCGGCGCCGCATGGCGGCGGTGCGTTCTCTGGCAAAGACCCGACCAAAGTTGACCGTTCGGCTGCTTATGTTGCGCGCTATCTGGCGAAAAACGTGGTTGCTGCGGGGATGGCGTCCAAATGCACGATCCAGCTGAGCTATGCGATTGGCGTTAGCAAGCCGCTTTCAATCTATTGCGATACGTTTGGCACGGGCGAAGTAGACCCCGAAGCGATCGAGCGGGCCATTGGTCAGGTGATTGATTTGACACCACGTGGCATCCGCAACCACCTGCAACTGAACAAGCCGATCTACCAGCGCACGGCAGCTTACGGGCATTTTGGCCGCGCGCCAGAAGCGGATGGCGGTTTCAGCTGGGAGCAGACCGATCTGGCTGCGGCCCTGAAAGCGGCGCTGTAACCCACGCGTTATCCATCGTGATCTAGTCTGGCCGCCGTCGAAAAATCGACGGCGGTTTTGCTTTTGTAGGGGATTTTAGCGGGCGCTCCGAAGGGACGCGCATGTTGATGCTTGTAGCACTGCTGCCGCGTTGCCCTGACACGCTTGGCCCTGTTGGACCGCCTTGCGCGGCAAGCTGGTCAAGATCATCCAAAAAGGCCCATAACCTGCGCAGTGACCCTTCAACCCGTTGAATGCGGCTGGTCGCGTCTTGGGGGCTGATATTTTCGATCTCGCGCAGTTCGCGCATCTGCCGCATCATCCTGCTGACAATGGGTTTGATATCTTGCGCGCATTCACGTGAAAAGCTCTGCAGTGAGGCGTGCATGGTGTTGCGCTGTGACGTGCTGATCTGCATTCCACGCGACAGTTGCGATTTTTGCAAAGCGGTGATTGCCGTGCGGGCCAGAGACTCCTCGCTCAGCTCGTCTTTGGTCAGATAATCGCTGAAGCCCGATTTCAGCGCCTGAATGGCAACATCTTTTTGTTCGGTTCCTGTAATCATGACCACGGCGGCGGTGCTGTTGACGCTGTCGGCACGAATGCAATCAACCCCTTCAATGCCGGTACCGTCGGCCAGATGGTAATCAAGCAAGACAAGATCAAAGCGGTCTTTTTTGAGTTTATCCCGCATCTCCGCCAGTGAATCCGCTTCGGCCACATGGGTGTTGAAACTAAAAGACTGGCACATGTTTTTGAGCCGCTTGCGGTCGAACCGCTGGTCATCCACGATAAGAATGCTGGCAAATTCCGGTGCCGCTGCGGCCTGCTGCTGGGCGCTGGTTTGGATTTTTGTGAAATGGCTCATGCGGTGCTCCTGTCACGCGGTACAGGTGCTGGTGTAACGCAAACAGTCTTAACGATCTGTGAGCGCTGTGCGTCCGCCTCTGCACATGTATTGCAGCCCTGCGCGAACCTCGCTAAATCCAGCGCCATGAACACACCCGTCAAACCCCGCCGAAATTTTTATGGTCGCCTCAAGGGCCACAACCTCAAACAGTCCCAAAAGGACTATCTGGAGGAGGACCTTGCTGCCCTGTCGCCAGGTGCTGTGGATTGGGATGCAAACCCGCAACGCATCCCGCTGGATATGGACGCGATGTTTGGGGGCAAACCTGTCTGGCTTGAGGTCGGCTTTGGCGGCGGCGAGCATATGGTCCATCAGGCGGCGCTGAATTCTGAAACAGGTATCATAGGCTGTGAGCCCTACATTAATGGTGTTGCCATGCTGTTGGGTAAAATCCGCCGCGCAGAGGTGCAAAACATTAAGGTTCACCCCGGTGACGCGCGCGATATCTTTGATGTCCTGCCAGAACAGAGCATCTCGCGGGCTTTTTTGCTGTATCCCGATCCGTGGCCCAAAACCCGCCACCACCGCCGCCGCTTCGTGACCGAAGAACACCTCGTACCGCTGCACCGCGTTCTGAAACAGGGGGCGATTTTCCGCGTGGCGACGGATATTGAAGATTACGTACGCCAAACGCTGGAAGAAGTGCCGCGCTATGGATTTGAATGGTTGGCCGAAGGCCCTGATGACTGGCGCAAACCGTGGGATGACTGGTATTCTACCCGCTACGAGCAAAAAGCCCTGCGCGAGGGGCGTGTGCCGCATTACCTGACCTTCCGGCGGCTGTAAGCCCCGAGCAAAAGGAGCGCTTGCGCGCATTCGATTTTATTTTGCTGATGAGGGGCTTTGCCCCTCAAACTCCCCAGAGGATTTGTGGCCAAGAGAGATAGGGTCATGGACGGGGTATGAAGGCTGGTCTAGAAAGCCTTAGAATTTGTAGTGAGGGCGCTAACATGTCGGGCCATGGTGATCCAATTCCAATGACGTCAACTGCCTGCGGGCCGTTGAAAGGCATCGCAGATGTGCCGGGTGATAAATCAATCTCGCATCGTTCGCTTATTCTGGGGGCAATGTGTGTGGGTGAAACGACGATCACCGGTTTGCTGGAAGGGCAGGATGTACTGGATACAGCCGCTGCTATGCGGGCCTTTGGCGCGCAGGTGACAGAGCATGGCGGCGGACGTTGGTCGGTGCAGGGTGTGGGTGTCGGGGGATTCGCGGAGCCCGATGGCGTGATTGACTGCGGTAATTCCGGTACGGGTGTGCGGTTGATTATGGGCGCTATGGCGACCCAACCGATCACCGCGACCTTTTCCGGCGACGCGAGCCTGAATGGCAGACCTATGGCGCGGGTAACGGACCCGCTGGCGGCGTTCGGGTGTCAGGCAGTGGGTCGCAGCGGCGGGCGTTTGCCCATGACGCTGGTTGGGGCCCGTGCGCCTGTGCCTGTGCGCTACGCTGTACCTGTGCCTTCGGCGCAGGTGAAATCTGCAGTATTGCTGGCAGGGCTGAACGCCCCCGGTCAGACAGTGGTGATCGAAAAGGAAGCGACCCGCGACCATACCGAGCGTATGCTTGAGGGATTTGGTGCCGAAGTCTCGGTGCGCGATACCGAAGAGGGGCGCGAAATTACGCTAACAGGCCAGCCGGAGCTGCGTGCACAGCATATCGAAGTCCCGCGCGATCCAAGCTCGGCCGCATTTCCGGTTTGTGCGGCGCTGATCGTGCCTGGGTCAGATGTATTGGTGCCTGGCATCGGGCTGAACCCGACGCGCGCGGGCCTGTTTACTACACTGCGCGAAATGGGTGCCGATCTGGTCTATGAAAATGCGCGTGAGGAAGGTGGCGAGCCTGTGGCGGACCTGCGTGCGCGCTATTCGCCTGACATGAAGGGCATCGAAGTGCCACCTGCGCGAGCGGCCAGCATGATTGACGAATATCCTGTACTCAGCGTCGTGGCGTCTTACGCGAAAGGCGATACCGTCATGCGCGGGGTGCGCGAACTGCGCGTCAAGGAGAGTGACAGGATTGATGCGATGGCCAAAGGATTGCGGGCCAATGGCATTGAAGTGGCTGAAGGTGAGGATTGGTGGACGGTCACTGGCGCGGGCCACGGCAATGTGGCGGGGGGCGGTCTGTGCGCCAGCCAGCTTGATCACCGTATCGCCATGTCATTTCTGATCTTGGGCATGGCCGCCAACAGGCCTGTACGGGTGGATGATGGCGGCCCCATCGCCACGTCCTTTCCTATCTTCGAGCAATTGATGGCGGACCTCGGCGCGTCTGTTAGCCGCGATCAGGTCTGAGGGAGTGTGAAGATGAGCACAGGATTTACAGTCGCCATTGACGGGCCGGCAGCTGCAGGCAAGGGCACGGTCTCCAAAGCGGTCGCGGCGCATTTCGGGTTCGCGCATCTGGACACAGGGCTGCTCTACCGCGCGGTGGGCGCCAAGGTGCTGGCAGGGACCGAGCCTGTGCACGCGGCGCAGACCCTTTTGCCGGATGATCTGGAGGATGACAGCCTGCGGACCCCCGATGTGGCCCAAGCGGCCAGCAAAGTGGCTGTGATTGCCGGTGTCCGTGCAGCTTTGCTGGACTTTCAGCGCACATTCGCCGCGCGTAGTGGCGGTGCGGTTCTTGACGGGCGCGATATCGGCACCGTGATCTGCCCCGAGGCGGATGCGAAACTGTTTGTCACGGCCAGTGCTCCCGTGCGCGCAAAGCGGCGTTTTGAAGAGCTGTCGGCCAAGGGAAATACGGACAGCTATGATCAGGTTCTGGCTGATGTTCAGGCCCGTGATGCCCGCGACATGGAGCGGGCGGAAGCACCTCTGCGCCCCGCAGCGCAAGCCACAGTGATCGACACGTCCGATCTGTCGATTGAACAGGCCATCGCTGCTGCGATTGCAGCGGTAGAGGCAGCGCGCAACTAAGCCGCGAATTGCGTAACAGTGCTCACCAAAGGGTGTATCGCGTTTTGGCGCGGGATTGCTAAGCTTGGGGTCTTAACAAGGAGACTTGCCATGTTCCGCGCCCTTACCCTTGCCTTGATGCTGTGCCCTTTGCCCCTTTTGGCGCAGCAGGCAGTTCCTGTACCTGATCTGGCCGAACCGCAAGTGGCCGAACCGCCAATGACGCTGGAGCGGTTGGCAGGGATCATCACGGCACTTGATGCCGATGTGGTGGCCCAAGGGCCGACCTTGCAGTTTAACATCGACGGTATTCCCGTGATGATTGTCGCGGATGCAGGCGCGGACAGGATGCGCGCCATGGTACCTATCGCCAGTGCAGAAGGGCTCAGCGCGCAGGATTTGCTGCGCATGATGCAGGCTAATTTCGACACGGCACTTGATGCGCGTTATGCGGTGGCAAACGGGCGGTTGTGGGGGGTATTCATCCACCCGCTGTCGCCGTTGGAGCGCGACCAGCTTATCAGTGCGTTGGTGCAAACAGTGAATGTGGCGCGCAGCTATGGGCAGACATACTCGGGCGGGGCGCAGGTGTTTGGCGGGGGGGATTCCAATGGCATCTACCGCGAACTGTTCGAGGAGCTAAAGAAAAAGGGTGAGGCGCTCTAGCGCGATCTGCGCTACATCTGCACACTCCAACTTTCTCACAAGGACACCCGGAATGAAAACCGCAAAAGACTATATGGATGCTGCAAACGCGGATGTGCCAAAGATGGACGCCCCTGCCGCAATTGCCAGACATGCCGCAGGGCAGGGCGTGTTTATCGACGTGCGTGACAGTGCCGCCATCGCCGAGAGCGGCACAATTGCGGGCGCACACCGTGTGCCACGCGGCATGATCGAATTTCGCGCCGATCCGGCAGTCGAAGCGATGTATAATCCGGTCTTTGACAAAAATGCCGAGTACTATCTGATTTGTGGTGCAGGCGGGCAGGCCGCATTGGCAGGTAAAACCCTCAAGGACATGGGCTTTGCCAATGTAACCAATATCGGCGGGTTCAGTGCGTGGAAACAAGCAGGCGGCCCGACTGAAAGCTGAGTGAAAGGCCCCCGCAAAGGCCAAAACCGTTCGGGGGGTAATTTCGCTAGACAGCAACGGAGTGGCGCGCGTCGCTTTTGGCCAGATAGGCATCAAAGGCAGAGGCTGCAATCCGCACCAGCGGGCGGCCCATATCTGTCATGACGACTTTGCCCTCCGTTAGCGTTAGCAGGCCGTCTGCCTGCATTTGCTCCAGTGGATCAAAGGCATCGGACCACCAGCCGTCAGCGGCGCCATGGGCGCGGCCTAACGCGTTCGGATCTACATGCCCGTCACACATCAATCGCTCGATCACTTGGGCGCGCAAACGGTCTTCATGGACAAAGGGCAGACCTTTGGCGACGGGCAATTGCCCCGCCTCGACGGCGCGCGACCATGCGCCCGTTTCGGCGATGTTCTGAAAATACCCTGATGGTGTGCGCCCGATAGATGTGGCCCCCATGCCGATCATCGTCTCGGCGCGGTCTGTGGTATAGCCTTGGAAGTTGCGCCGCAGCTCCCCGTTGCGCGCTGCTGCCGCCAGATCATCTTCGGGCAGGGCAAAGTGGTCCAGACCAATCGCCACATAACCTTCGGCCAGCAGGGCCTCGGCGGCGGCATCTGCTTGGGCCTTGCGCGCGCTGGCATCGGGCAGGCTGTCTTCGGGGATCATCCGTTGGTTCTTGGCCATCCACGGCACATGCGCATAGCCAAACAGCGCGATCCGGTCAGGGCGCATGGCTGCACTAAGCTTTACGGTTTCAACAAGGCTGTCCACCGTCTGGAAGGGCAGGCCATAGATCAGATCAAAGTTGATGCCGGAAACGCCTGCCGCGCGTAGTTGATCAACCGATGTGCGCACCATTGCTGGCGGCTGGATGCGGTTGATCGCCTTTTGCACCTTCATATCAAATTCCTGCACGCCAAAGCTGGCGCGGGTGAACCCCAGCGCACCAATGCGTGCGGCCATCTCGGGCGTCAGCGTGCGCGGATCGCTCTCGATCGCGATCTCGGCGTCAGGGGCGAAATTCCAGCGCGCGCGCACCTCGTTCATCAAGGCTTCCAGATCATCAGGGCTGAGGGCGGTGGGCGTGCCGCCGCCCCAGTGCAAATGCGATACGGTCATGCGCGCAGGCAGCGCATCTGCTGTCAGCGCAATTTCGCGGCGTAATGTCTGTGCATAAGCGGCCACAGGCGCGTATTTCGAGGCCAGCTTCATGTTGCACCCGCAGTACCAGCACATCTGGCGGCAGAAAGGCACATGCAGATAAAGCGAGACGGGGGCCTCAACATCCAGATCCGACAACCACTCGCGATACCGCGTTTCGGCAAAATCTTTCTCGAAATGTGGCGCAGTGGGGTAACTGGTATAGCGCGGCGTGGCGCGGCTGGCATAGCGGTCTATCACAGGGTCCATCATGCAGTCCTTTGGGTCCGAAGGGGTGAAGGCAGCAGCCAGAGGCGCCTTGAGTGGTTTGTCTTGCAGCCCTCCACCCTTTGGAACGGGAGTAATTCCAAACAGGAAGAGAACTGCGCGACTGACCTCAATCTACAAAAACGCATCATTCGCGCTTTGACCCAGATCAAAGTTCGCAAAAGGGCGAAAGCGTCACGGCACTCGTGAACCATCACCGCCAAATTCCTGAACGGACGCCTGCGTGTTACCAAGAACCGAAATGGGGGCAGCAGCTATTTAGAGACGCAAACAACCAGCGATCCAAGCACCTTCGCGGCGCAAGGCACCCCAACTGACCTCGGGCGCCAATAGGAAAGAAAAAACAAAGCAGAATCGCCGAACGGGCCTGAAGCACCCCGAAAAGAGCGCTTCAGACCCGATAAAAAAGCGGCCTTCAAAAGACGGACTGAACCGTTAGGTCAGAAAGGAGGGCAGGTTGGTCCGCGGAATATCCACCCCGCTCAGATTGTCGTTGGCGCGATCCCACATATCAAATGCCCGATCAATCTCGTTCTGGGTCACCTCCTCTGACGTCAAAGGTGATCCGGTGGTCGGCGTTTCGTCAGCCGAAGGGCTTGTGGTCTCTACTTGAACGACAGGTGTCGTTGTCGGCGTGCTGGGCGCTGTCGGTACGACGACAGGCGTGCTGGTCTGGCCCTGATCGGTCTGATCGGCTGTTTCGGATTGAATGATATCACCGGTCTGCGCCACTGGTCTGGCCTCTTGCGTTACATCCTCACCATCATGTTCACCCTCTGAGGCCCAATAAAAATTAGTGCTGATGTCGGGGTCGTCATTGGTGAAATCGACAATAGTCTGTGACGTCACAGGCGTGCCGTTGGTGCCACCTACCTGTGTTAGGCTGGAGGTGCCCAGATGCACTTCGGCCACCAGTTTGGTCTGGCTGTCGACAGCGCCATCGCCATCAATGATACGGCTGATTTCGTTCGCAGACAGATAGCGCACGTCCAATGGTGTTTCGATCACATAAAGCGTCCGTGTGGTATCGGTCAGGCTGTCGCCTGTGTCTGCGCTCTCTACCTCGTTGGTAATCAGGTGCATAAAGCCTCTGAGATTCGTGAATTCGAAGTGAAGCGAATCTGCGGGGTTTGACAGGTCTATCTCGGTGACATGGCTGCCCACCTGCGACTGGTCGATATTGATTACAATATCCACGTTATTGGCGTATTCTTTGGAAATCACGGTCTCTGAAAAGACGTTTCCGCCCCCGTCCACCTTATCTTCGGTGCTCGAAACGATGACGCTCTCACCGCCCGCAATATTGGTATTCAGCGCGGCAATAACCAACGCGGTGTCCTCGTTCGGGGTTACGGCAAAGGTCGTGTCGGCGTCATACCCCAGATCAATGACATGCAGATCTTCTGGAGGCTCGACAATGTAGGATCGGTCTTGGTTTTCTCCTGTTTCAGGACCTTCGACCAAAACAGCATCATCACTTAGCGTGCCACCGTCGAGCGTCACAACTGTTACCATTTCATCAAGAGACAGGACAGGAATCGGCAAATCGGGGGGCGGGGAATAGCTTACGGGCTCGGCAATCTCCTCGTCTTCGCTATCCGGCGCGGTGGTGTCAGGCGCTTCGGTAACGGGCGTCTCGGTTTCTTCTTCGCCAGCGACAGGTGTTTCAGTGACGGGCGCTTGCGTCACTGGATCGGCTTCGGCCTCCGTTTCTGGCTCCAGCATTTCGTCGTTTGTCTGGTCCTGCGGCTCAATGTCTCCATCGTCACTACCACCCATAATTCCGACCAACCCAAGCGAGAGCATCGCGATAATTCCAACAGCAAGCATATTGTCTATCCTTCAATATGGTGGCGCTGGACCGCGCCGATCAAAACAATTTGAATCTTTTTGGACTATGTTTCGGGCATGAGTGGGGCAGATCGTGGCAACAATAGGGTTAGTTGCGGGTTATTGTTGAAAGCCGGATTTGGCCGCAGGCGGGTATATGCCGCATAAGAAGGGGCCAAATCGCTTGCGCGCAGTGCCTCTTTGGCCTATACGCGCGCTTGTCTAAGGGGCGATAACAGGCTTCGGGCGAGATATCTAATACAGGGGTCGGAGTCTTCCGGCCCTCTTTCTTTATCCCGACCGGAACACCACCCCGCAGGCCAATGCTCACCCAAGACCGGCGGAGACAACCGCACGGCCAGAAAACACTTTATAAGGATACGATACGCTACATGGCGAATATGATGGACGAGTTTGAAGCACTCTTGAACGAAAGCTTCGAAATGGACACACCCGAAGAGGGTTCTGTTGTCAAAGGCAAGGTGATCGCGATTGAAGCGGGCCAAGCCATTATCGACGTAGGCTACAAGATGGAAGGCCGCGTCGAGCTTAAAGAATTTGCCGATCCCGGCGAAGCTCCCAAAATTGCTGTCGGCGACGAAGTCGAAGTGTTCCTGCGTCAGGTAGAGAACTCTCGCGGCGAAGCGGTTATCTCTCGTGAGATGGCGCGCCGTGAAGAAGCATGGGACCGTCTGGAGAAAGCCTACGCAGCAGAAGAGCGCGTCGAAGGCGCAATCTTTGGTCGCGTCAAAGGTGGCTTTACTGTGGATCTTGGCGGCGCGGTTGCGTTCCTGCCCGGCTCGCAGGTTGATGTGCGCCCCGTGCGCGATGCAGGCCCGTTGATGGGTCTCAAGCAGCCGTTCCAGGTTCTGAAAATGGACCGTCGCCGTGGTAACATCGTTGTATCGCGTCGTGCGATCCTCGAAGAGTCCCGTGCCGAACAGCGCGCCGAAGTCATTGGCAACCTCACCGAGGGCCAAGAAGTTGACGGCGTGGTCAAGAACATCACCGAATATGGTGCGTTCGTGGACCTTGGCGGCGTAGACGGCTTGTTGCACGTGACAGACATGGCATGGCGCCGTGTGAACCACCCATCCGAGATCCTCGCCATCGGCGAAACGATCAAGGTGCAGGTGATCAAGATCAACAAAGAGACACACCGCATCTCCCTCGGCATGAAGCAGTTGCAAGAAGATCCATGGGATCTGGTTGCTGCCAAGTACCCACTGGAATCCTCGCACACTGGCCGCGTGACCAACATCACCGATTACGGCGCCTTTGTTGAGCTGGAGCCAGGTGTTGAAGGTCTGGTTCACGTCTCCGAGATGTCCTGGACCAAAAAGAACGTACACCCCGGCAAGATCGTGTCTACGTCTCAGGAAGTCGAAGTCATGGTTCTGGAAATCGATGGCGCCAAGCGTCGCGTTTCCCTTGGTCTCAAGCAGACCATGCGCAACCCGTGGGAAGTGTTTGCAGAAACACACCCTGAAGGTACCGAAGTTGAAGGCGAAGTCAAAAACATCACCGAATTCGGTCTGTTTGTTGGTCTTCCCGGCGACATCGACGGCATGGTTCACCTCTCTGATCTCTCATGGGACCAGCGCGGCGAAGAGGCCATTCAGGACTACCGCAAAGGCGACATGGTTCAGGCAGTTGTCTCCGAAGTCGACGTCGAGAAAGAGCGTATCTCGCTCTCCATCAAAGGCGTGGGCGGCGACAAGTTTGCAGAAGCAGTGGGCGGCGTGAAGCGCGGCTCTGTTGTGACTGTGGCTGTGACCTCCATCGAAGACGGTGGCATCGAAGTGGAATATGAAGGCATGAAAGCCTTCATTCGCCGCTCCGATCTGTCCCGCGACCGTGCCGAGCAGCGCCCCGAGCGTTTCTCTGTGGGTGACAAGGTTGATGTGCGCATCACCAATGTCGACACAAAAGCACACCGTCTGGGCGTCTCGATCAAAGCGCGTGAAATCGCTGAAGAGAAAGAAGCCGTCGAGCAGTATGGCTCCTCCGATTCGGGCGCATCACTGGGCGACATTCTTGGTGCCGCGCTGAAAACCAGCGACGATTGATAGAAGTGCCGAAAGGCAGTGAAGATATCAAAAGGCCCTGCGCATACCGCGTGGGGCCTTTTTGCGAATCGGCTAGGGATAGGTTAAAATTGCGGCGTTGACGGACTTAGTTTGTTAAGGAATCGCCTTTTGGTTGTACTTCACTTGGCTAACTGAGGGTCAATATGCAATAAACTGCTTGATTTGGTCGGTTCTGTGACTTTCAAAAACGCCGATTTTTTCTATAGTGGCGACATAATGACGCAATAATGCGCAGGGGAGAAACGAATGATCCGGTCAGAATTGATCCAGAAGATCGCAGACGACAATCCGCATTTGTACCAACGGGATGTCGAGCGGATCGTAAACACCATATTTGACGAGATTACGACCGCGATGTCCAAAGGCGACCGTGTCGAGTTGCGCGGCTTTGGCGCATTTTCGGTCAAGAAGCGTGATGCACGTGTGGGCCGCAATCCACGCACCGGCGAGACTGTTCATGTCGAAGAGAAACATGTACCGTTCTTCAAAACGGGCAAACTGCTCCGTGATCGGTTAAACGGGAAAAGCTAATGCGTTACGTCCGCTACTTGTGTATCGCCATCTTCGCGGTGGCCCTTATTTCTGTGGCTCTGGCCAATCGTGCGATGGTATCGCTTCAGGTCTTGCCAGCAGAGGTCTCCGGCCTCTTTGCAATGAACCCTTCGGTTCAGCTGCCGCTCTTTGTCGTGATTCTCGGCAGTGTACTGGCAGGTCTGCTGATCGGTTTCGTTTGGGAATGGATACGCGAATACGGTGAACGTGCCGAAGCGGCCAAACAAGCGCGCGAACTGCGCCGCTTGCACCGTGAGTTGGACAAGCTGAAAGCCGAAAAGCACGAAGGCAAGGACGAAGTCATCGCGCTGCTGGACAAAGCCGGCTAAGCGGACATGTCATCTGATGTTTCTGTAAAGATTTGCGGTTTGCGCAAACCCGAGGATGTGCGCGCTGTCGCCGAGGCAGGCGCGCGCTACGTCGGGTTTACCTTCTTCCCCAAATCCCCACGCTTTGTGGAGTTTCCGCAGGCTGCCGATCTCGCAGCCGCGGTACCAGTGGGCATTTGCAAAGTGGCCCTTACCGTAAACGCCGATGATGCGTTCCTCGACGCGCTCACCAGTGCGGTACCACTCGATATGCTGCAACTCCACGGCGGCGAAAGCCCGGTGCGTGTGGCGCAGATCAAAGCGCGCTATGGCCTCCCCGTGATGAAGGCCATCGGGGTGGCAGATCAGGCGGACCTTGCCCAAATCGACGCCTATACAGGTTTGGCCGACCAGCTTTTGATTGATGCCAAGCCCCCAAAAGACGCGGACCTGCCCGGCGGCAACGGTCTGGCGTTTGACTGGCAACTGCTGGCAGGGCGCGTCTGGCGCAGCCCTTGGATGCTTGCAGGCGGTCTGACCCCTGACAATGTGGCCGAAGCGATCCGTCGCACAGGCGCACGGCAGGTGGATGTGGCCTCTGGCGTCGAGAGCAGCCCGGGTGTCAAAGATGCTGCTCTCATCCAAGCATTGGTGCGCGCGGCGCAAGAGGCCTAATTCCCGCTGAACTGCGCGTCTTTGGCTTCTTTACCATTCTCTGCATGGGCGATACTGCTATGCTCAACAGATATTCCAAGAGGCATATGCGCAATGGCAAACGATCTTTTCAACAGCTTCATGACTGGCCCCGACGAGAATGGCCGCTTTGGTGAATTCGGCGGGCGGTTCGTATCCGAGACGCTGATGCCCCTCATCCTCGAATTGCAGGACCAGTACGACATTGCCAAAACCGACCCTACATTCTGGGCCGAGATGGATGACCTTTGGGAGCATTACGTGGGCCGCCCCAGCCCCCTCTATCACGCCGAGCGGCTGACCGAAGAGCTGGGTGGCGCGAAAATCTACATGAAGCGCGACGAGCTGAACCACACCGGTGCGCATAAGATCAACAATGTGCTGGGCCAGATAATTCTCGCCCGTCGTATGGGTAAGAAACGCATCATCGCCGAGACAGGTGCAGGCCAGCACGGTGTGGCCACGGCCACCGTCTGCGCCAAATTCGGTCTGCAGTGTGTGGTCTACATGGGCGCCCACGATGTAGAGCGTCAGGCCCCCAACGTCTTTCGCATGCGCCTGCTGGGAGCAGAGATTATTCCCGTCACATCGGGTCGTGGCACGCTCAAAGACGCGATGAACGATGCGCTGCGCGATTGGGTCACCAACGTGCGCGACACCTTCTATTGCATTGGCACCGTTGCAGGCCCGCACCCGTACCCCGCAATGGTCCGCGATTTCCAAAGCATCATCGGCAAAGAAGTCCGCACCCAGATGGAAAAGGCCGAAGGCCGTCTGCCCGACACGCTGATCGCGGCCATCGGTGGCGGCTCTAACGCGATGGGCCTTTTCTACCCCTTCCTCGATGACAAAGAGGTCAACATCATCGGTGTCGAGGCTGGTGGCAAGGGCGTGAATGCCAAGATGGAGCATTGCGCCTCTCTCACAGGTGGCCGCCCTGGTGTGCTGCACGGCAACCGCACCTATCTGTTGCAAGACGATGATGGTCAAATCCTCGAAGGTTTCTCAATCTCCGCAGGTCTCGACTATCCGGGTATCGGGCCAGAGCACGCTTGGCTGCATGACATCGGCCGCGCGCAATATGTTTCGATCACTGATGTCGAGGCATTGGCTGCTTTCCAGAAATGCTGTGAGCTGGAGGGGATCATCCCCGCACTGGAGCCGTCGCATGCGCTTGCCCATGTGATCAAGATCGCGCCGACACTGCCAAAAGACCATTTGCTGGTAATGAACATGTGTGGCCGTGGCGACAAGGACATCTTCACCGTGGCCCGCGCGCTGGGCTTCGAGATGGGCGAATTCGCCTGAGCAAGACGAGGGCAGGGGCCATGTGCCCCGCCCGCCTTAACGTGTAAGCTCAAGGATGTCGAAATCACTCTCGTTTACGGGAGCGGGGAACATCAGCCGCGCCCGTGTGTCTGATACCCGTTCGAACACGGCGACATCGGGTGTGATGGTGCCTGTACCCTCAAAATCCGCAGCCAGATCGCTGTACGCCCGCGGCGTCTCGCTCGCCACATACCCAACGCCCAGATAGACTGCGCGCCCGTCCCGCATCTCGATCCGCCCCGAGGTCCGCTGTGAGCCTGACAGCTTTTCAAAGGTCACGCCGGTATTATCCAGCGTCATGCGACATTTGAAATTGCTATAGACCACCAGCGCAGGCGTGCCGCCCAGCTTCATCGTGCGGCAGCGCCACTCCCCCTGCAAACTTGGGTCAAAGGCAACCTGTGGTGTGCCGGACAAGGCCGTTGTCAGGGCTGCTACATCGCCCGCACTGCCCTGTGCAAATGCCTCCAGCAAAGCTGTGCCTGCCAACCTCTCGAACCGGTCCAGCCTTGATTGCTCTTGCACGCGGATGTCCTGCGCCGCCGCAACCCCTGCGAGGAGCGCCCAAAGGGCAGCGAGGAGCAGCGCGCGATGCATCAGGCTGCGTCCAGACTGTGCGCGCGCAATACATCTAATGGCACCACTTCCAATGCGCGCAGATGTGTGGCGGCCAGATGCACCTTTGGCCCACACCCTTCCTCGGCGGCCTGCATGAAGCGCCCCGCACACAGGCACCATTTATCACCGGGTTTCAGCCCCGCAAAACCAAAGGCGGGGTTGGGCGAGGACAAATCATTCCCCACGTATTTTGAAAACGCCAGAAATTCGGCGGTCATTATTGCGCAAACCGTATGGCTGCCCTGATCCGCAGCACAGGTGTTGCAGTGTCCGTCGCGGAAAAAACCTGTCACAGGATCATTCCCGCACAGCTCCAGCGTGCCACCTTCGACATTCGTACTTTCGTCCGGCTCCATAATCCTGTCTCCCTAAATGTTATCTGCAATGGCACGAAAAATTGCGATGTTCTGTGCCGAGACGCCCTCGTCACGGAATCTGCGATCGGCAGCATTGGTGGCGATCACCACGCCGCGTGTGCGGTTGACATAAACGTATTGCCCGTAAATCCCGCGCGCCATGAATTCACCGTCCACAGCGCCCTGCGGTATCCACCATTGATAGCCATAGCCGATCGCCCCCACCGCTGTTGGCGCGGATGGTACGGTCGAAGCGGCGACCCAATCTTCAGGCACGATCTGCACACCGTTATAGCGCCCGTTTTGCAAAAACATCTGGCCCATACGTGCATAATCCCGCGTGGTCAGGTTCAGGCCCCCCAGCACAAAGGCGGTGCCAAACCCGTCCGTCAGGTAATAGGGCGTCTGCTCCAGCCCCATAGGGGCGATGACCTTTTCACTCAGCAACGCGGCAATGGGCCGCCCCGTTGCGCCGCGCACGACCATCGACAGGACATGTGTGTCAATCGAGACATATTTCCACATCTCGCCCGCGTTCGTGAACGTCTCGCTGATGCCAGCGGCAAATTCGTCCATACTGCCGCCCAGCGCCAGCACACGGCCCATGCGGTTGATATCCGAACTCTGGTCAAGGTAATCCTCGTCAAAAGTCACGCCGCTGGCCATGTTGAGCACGTTGCGGATGCTCGCCCCGTCGTATGCACCACCCACAAGCGCAGGCGCATAGCGCGTGACGGGATCGTCCAGTGATGCAATGGCACCTTCTTGCAACAGCACACCGAACAACGCGGACAGATAGCTTTTGGCGACCGACCACGATATCCGCAAATCTTCAGGCGCAGTGCCTTTGTAATAGCTCTCGTGCACGATCTGCCCGTCCTTCAGCACGACCAACGCCGTCACATCGCGTGCCTCTGCCCAGTCGGCCACCTGCGGGGGCAGGACGGCATCAGGGCCATAAGGCAGCTCTGCCGTGGGTCCATCGCCGCGCGGCACGGGCACGGTCAGAAACGCTGCGTCCATGTTCGAAAAATTCTGCACGATTTTTTCTTCGGTAAAGAGCGAATTGACCGCCAGCAGTCGCGTGATCTGTTCGCGCTGCCACAGCCCGATCACAAGCGCGGCAAGCACCAGAACGAATACAATTCTAAGCAGCCATTTTATGAATGTTCGCATGGGATCGTTCCTTTTTCTGTTGGCCCCACTCAATCACGCGCAACCAAAGGCTGCCAGTCCCGTATCACCCGCTTGCTGGCGCCCAGTGTACCCAGCGCCCGTGAAAATCTGCCCGTCCCAACGACAGTGTCATATCACCGGGCCAGAGACGCAGGGTAATCGCGGCCCCCTTACCGCCCGTCGTGTCGCCATCACTCTCCATCGAAAGCCACGCCAGCGGTCGGTTTGCTGTGGCTTTGTTGCCTGCTGCCTCGATCAATGCGGTGCCACGGGCGCGTGTGGCCGCGGGGAAATACTGCCACGCGACAGAATGCTGGATCAGGTGGATCTGCCCCTGTGGGGCCGAGGCCAGACGTGTTGCCAGCCATTCGATTGCATCGCCTTTGTCTATCTGCGCTGTCATTACCGATGCCGCCGCCCGCGTCAGCGCCAGACGCTCGGGCTGGTCCGGCCATAGATATGCCGTGAGCCGCAGCAGATCATCTCCGTTTTGAGGGTCTAGCGGGTTAAGGTCCACTCCCGCACGGCTTGCAATCTGCGGCGTGGCTACGGGTGGTGGCGGGCCTGTCCACTCGGGGCTGAGAGACAGAACAGGCATGTCGGGGCCATAGCGTGTACCCGCCAGATCAAGGGCGTAGTGATCCCACATGAGGTTCAGACCGCCGCTTGCGCCCAGCTCGCTCAGGTGCAGAGGCAGGTCGAACTGCGCCACTGCGACCCGCGCACCCGCAATCAGCACGCTAGAGCGCCGCACCTCGTTCGTCTGTGGCGCGCTGGCTGTCCAGGTCTCCATAAACGCCGCGTGTGTTGTGAGCGCCGCAAGAACTGCATCGCGCAGATCAGCGTCGGAAGGCGTGTTGGGTGGATATACCGCCACCAACCCCGCATCGCGCCGCGTCAACACCAGCGCATGTAAGCCACCTGCCACGCGCAACGGAAGCGAATGGCCCGCAGGCCCGATATCACCTCCGAAAGCTTCAAATTTGCGCGCCAATGCGCTGTCCTGCGGCCAGTTTTCGGCCAGAGTATTCAAGAGCTGCCCCATGAACGGGCTGCCAAGCGCCGCGCAAGAGATCGCCTGATCGCGGAAGGCTTGTATTAGTGTCATTTGAAACGCTCCATAAGTTTTTGCAGGGCCGTGCGTTCATCGCTGCCCGTCGGGCGCTCCTCATCCTTGGCAGGGGGTGGCGCTTTGGCGGGGCCTTTGGTGCCCGTTGACGGGCGTGGGGGGGCTGTGCGCAAACTCACTGCATTCATGAACTTGGCAGCGTCGCCCTGCGCCAACCATGGCGCACCATCACTCACACCGCGTAACACATCGTCCAACCAGTCAGCTTCGGCTTTGGCAAAATCATTCAACACATAGCCTGCCACACGGTCCTTGTGACCAGGATGTCCGATGCCCAACCGCACACGGCCATAGTCAGGCCCCAGATGTGCGTGGATCGAGCGGAGCCCGTTGTGCCCCGCATGGCCCCCGCCCATCTTGAACTTTACCTTGCCAGGGGCGAGGTCCAGCTCGTCGTGCAGTACAATCACATCCTGCGCGTCTACTTTGTAGAAATTGCACGCTGCCATTACGCTGTCGCCCGAACGGTTCATAAAGGTCTCGGGGCGCAGCAACACGGCACGCGCGCTGCCAAAGCGTCCTTCGCTGATACTGCCTTGATGTTTTGACTTCCACGGTGAAAACCCATGATCCGCCGCGATCCTCTCCACTGCCATGAAGCCGATATTGTGACGGTTACGCGCATATTTCGCGCCTGGATTGCCCAGACCTACGATGAGTTTCATTTCATGTCTCCGCTGCTTGGCCCTACCTTATGGGCGGTGGGGGGCAGGGTCCAGCGGATGCGGGATGCGCCGCCGGTATCGCGCAGCGCTTGCGCTGCGCCGCCAAGACTGCGTGCAGGCCAAAGAGGGCATGAAAACCAGCGCCCTGACCCGCCCCCTGAAACGAAAAACGGGGCCGCTCCAAGGCAGCCCCGTCTCGATCAGATCGAAAGCTGTGCAAAGATTACTCTTCGCCGCCCTCTGCCGCCTCTGGTGCGGCATCATCCGCGTCATCATCATCGGTGGCGGATGCCAGACCGGATGGTGCGGAAACCTGTGCAATCACAAAGTCACGGTCGATGACCGGCTTGCAACCTGCGGGCAGTTTCACGTTCGCGATTGTCGCGTTGTCGCCGATTTCCAGTTCAGAGATATCAACTGTGATGCTCTCTGGGATATCAGCTGCCGTTACAACCAGCTCAACCTCGGGACGTACAAGGTTCAGCGTGCCGCCCTTGCGCAGGCCGGGGCATTCTTCCTCGCCAGCAACTTCGACGTTGATGAACAGGTTGATTTTGGTTGTACGCTTGAGGCGCATGAAGTCGACGTGCGTTGGCAGGTCTTTGACAACGTGGCGCTGTACATCGCGGCAGATCACGCGCACATCGTCGTGGCCCTCTACCTTCATGTTGAACAATGTCGCTTTAAAGCGGCCTTTGCGCAGCATTGTCAGCAGCTTGTTGAAGTCCATCTGGATCGGCAGCGGATCAACGTCGCCCCCGAAAACAATTCCAGGAACCATGCCATCGCGGCGCGCCTGACGAGCGGCGCCCTTGCCTGTCCCCGTGCGTTCTTGAACTTCAAGATCTGGGATCTCTCCGGCCATAATAATTCTCCAATATCTAACTCGGGACGCCTCCAAGGCTGTCGTCCCGCGTGAACAGGCAGCCCCCATGGGCAACCCGCATGAACAGACGCCCGGAATTGGGACAGCCCGCATGAAGTCGCGCGTATAGACGGGAAAATGCGATGTGAAAAGAGTGAATCGCGCGCTGCGTTGACAAAGCTGTGCTTGAACCGCTCAGAGTCGCATGGCAAGCCTGCCAGCATGGGAATTAGGCACGATATTTCTGCATCTTACAAGCCGTTGGGCGGGTTTGCCGCGATCGGGCTGGCGTGGGCTGCCTATTTTGCGCAGATGCCGGTGATCAAGGCAGGTGTTGGTGCCTCTGACGGGGCGTACGGCGTGGCATTGCTCTGGGCGTCGTTGGGAGCGGTGGCTGCGATGTGGCTGGCGCCCCTTGCTCAGGCGCGTGCAGGGCGGTTTGCGGTGCCGCTGGCGATTTGTGCGATTGCGTCGGGCTTGCTGGGCGCAGGGCTGGTGCCCGCACTCTGGGCGCTGGCGGTGATGCTTTTGCTCATGTCGGCGGGATCGGGCATTGTGGATGTGCTGGTAAACGCTCAGGTGGCCGAAATCGAGGCCCGCACAGGACGCGCGCTGATGAATCTCAACCACGCGCTTTATTCATTTGTCTATGCAGGGGCGGCACTGGCAGTGGGCGCATTGCGCAGCGCCGGATGGAGCCCTGCCGAAGTATTCAGCGCGTGCTTGGTTTTGTTTGCCTGCCTCGCATGGACGACCATCGGCAAGATCGCAGCGCCGCTAAGCGAGGAGCATTCGGCCCCGGCCAGCGCACTGCCAACCACCCTGATCTGGATAGCAGGAACACTGGTGTTCTTTGCGTTTCTCACAGAGGCTGCCGCCGAAGGCTGGTCCGCTCTGCGCATCGAGCGCGGGTTGGACGGTACCGCGGCCCAAGGTGCGCTTGGCCCTGCATTGCTGGGACTGATGATGGGGGTGGGACGGCTTTCGGGACATGCTGTTGCCCAGTTTGTCAGCGAAAAATTACTTATGATCGCGGCGTGTTTGTTGACCGCAGCGGGGCTTGCCGGTGTCGCACTGGCCAACTCGGTCGGGGCTGCTTTGTTGTGCTTTGCGCTGGCTGGTTTGGGCATATCGGTGGTGGCGCCGCTGACCCTAGCAATAGCGGGCCGCAGGGTGCCTGCCCGAATACGTCTGGCTGTGATCGCGCGTGTCTCTGTACTGGGCTATGGTGCGTTTTTCTTCGGCCCGCCGCTGATGGGTCTGATTTCGCAGGGATTCGGGCTGAGTGCTGCATTCATGACTGTTGCAGTGCTGATTTCTATCGTCGCGGTGACGCTGGTGCCGTTGCTCTCTCGGGAATGAGGACTGATACTGCGGCCACTTGCTGACGTCGGCGTGTGTTGCGTGTGGGAGTTTGGGGCGCTGCCCCGACTTCGCCTTTGGCGAAGCCCCCCCCGGAGGATTTAAGGCCAAGAAAAATAGGCAGTTCAGACGGCATTCACCAGATGTCCGCCGGTGGCAGTTACACGGGCATGCAAGGCGATTTCGGCAGCGTAGGCCGCGTCGAACAATTCTTGGGTTTCGCGGCTTATCGGCGTGGGGGCAGGGGGCGAGACATTCAGCGGTTTAAACGCGATCTCGCTGTTCATGCGCGCCTCCAGCCAACTGCGCAGAACCGGCTGGGCTTCGTATGCGAACAGATGCGTGACGCCCAAGGTGCCGTGCCGGTCTGTCAGAAAATTATGCTGGGTGCCGATGCGTGCCCATGACGGGGGAGCGGTGGAAGTCACGGCGCGGACGAACCCGTCAAAATCCACATCGAGGTCCGCCGCGCGATAGCGATACCAGCTGCGCAGATGCTCCAGCGGGGCGCGGATTACGGCCATGGTTTCGGGGGTCAGATCAAATGCCTCGCGCAGAAAGGGCGCAATTTTGCGCTGGTACCTGCCGTAGGGCGCGTGTTTGCGGTGCTTGTAGAACGCGATATCCGCCCAAGGTTTCAGCGCCACTTCCATAGCTGTCGACCCCGTTTTGGGGACCGACAGCAGCACAAGGTTCTGCTCTGAAAAAACCAGCATCAGTCTTGCCAGTTGCCCTCGAACCCTTTGGGGATCAACAAGTTGTGCCGCCCGAGATCTGTCACCTTCGTCTCGCCACATAGTGCCATTGTCGTGTCCAGTTCTTTATGGATCACCTCCAGCGCGCGGGTCACACCCGCTTGGCCCATTGCGCCCAGCCCGTAGATGAACGCCCGCCCGATGTAGGTGCCGCTGGCCCCCATCGCCATGGCCTTCAACACATCCTGACCCGAGCGTATGCCACTGTCGAGATGTACCTCCACCTGATCGCCCACGGCATCCAGAATGGAGGGCAGCATCCGGATCGAGCTGAGCGCCCCGTCAAGCTGGCGACCGCCGTGGTTACTAACAATAATCGCGTCCGCACCGACCTGCATGGCCATCTTGGCGTCTTCTGCGTCCAGTATCCCCTTGAGGATCACTTTACCGCCCCACTGCTCCTTGATTTTGGCGATTTTCTTCCAGTCCAGCGTGGGGTCGAATTGTTCGGCTGTCCATGCGCTTAGGTCTGATGCGTCCGAGATATTGTCCACATGCCCCACGATGTTGCCAAAGCTGCGGCTTTTGGTCTGCAACATCCCGATGCCCCAGCGCCATTTTGTCGCCAGATCGGCCATCGAGGCCATCGTCAGCTTTGGCGGTGCCGAGAGGCCGTTTTTGATATCCTTGTGCCGCTGCCCGATGATCTGCAAGTCCAGCGTGATCACCAGTGCCGAGCAGTTTGCCGCGCGGGCCCGTTCGATCAGGCGGCTTACATAATCCTCGTCGCGCATGGTATAAAGCTGGAACCAGAACGGCTTGTTCGTTGCTTGGGCCACCTCTTCGATTGAGTTGATCGACATGGTCGACAGCGTAAAAGGCACGCCGAATGCCTCTGCCGCGCGGGCGGCCTTAATCTCTCCATCCGCGTGCTGCATGCCTGTCAGGCCGACAGGGGCGAGGGCCACAGGCATTGCTACATCCTGTCCGATCATCTTTGTGGCCGTACTGCGCCCCGACATATCGACCGCCACGCGCTGACGCAGGCGGATCTGGTCAAAATCCGATGTATTCTCGCGGAATGTTTGCTCGGTCCAGCTGCCACTTTCTGCATAGTCATAAAACATCTTCGGCACGCGGCGGCGGTGGATGCGTTTGAGATCGTCGATGTTGGTGATGACGGGCATGCAAAGTCTCCAGGAATTATTGGTAAATATTGTTTACCAATTTTGAAAATGAAGATCAACAACGGATTCATTGTGATTCAGAAGGTGCCCCCGAAGGGGGGCGCCCTGCGAAACAACCGCAGTTCAGCGCGATAGCAAAAGGTGTTTGGACGCAGACATTTACGATCTGCGGTGCTTCTCTTCGTTTTCACCGCAAATGGCTGCTTTCGCGGTTGGCTCAGTTGCCTTTCAACGCATCTACGGCAGAAGGGGGACATGCGCTGCGCACACAAATTCAGAAAGCCCAGCCGCAAAAGGGGTCTTTGCGCGCCTGAGCCATCGCGTATTCACGCGTCAGATTATAAATGTGTCAGAAGAAATATCCGACAGATCGGTATTCTTGAGCTCTACCAAAACACCCTGATCTTCGAACACGACACTTTCGCCCTGTTGCTCCATCTGGTCACGCACTTGGTTAGTATTGGCATAACCGAACCCGTCAAAGCGCAAATAGTCCCAAGGCTCAAGATCAAGAACTTGATTGCTGCCAGCCTCACCCGCGCGGAATACAAAGACATCACTTAATAGCCCGCCTGCCAGAGTGTTATCGCCTGCCCCTCCTTCAAGCCGGTCGTTCACACCTTGTGCGCGCATCCATTCAGCCAAAGCGTCAGCTGTCTTGAGCGTGAACTCCTGACTTTGTGAAAACCCGATCACAACTTCAGCACGCGATATGCCTGCATCCAGTTCCTCCAGCCACCCTTGTCTGCCAGCCGCGTCTGAGGCTCTGTCAAGAACATTGCGGTAGAGTTGCTCAACAAACCCGTCGTTGGCAAGGTCACCATATTTGATCTGAAATTCGCGGCTGTTGGTGAACCCGCTTACCACTGTTTCCAAATCGCTATCCGTCGCCAGACGTGCCGACCACGCCTTGAATCCGGCTAAATCTGGATCGCGCTCAAGCGTTGCGCGGTATAGGCGAAAGACATCATCAGACCAATCGGATTGGGTGTGCGCAAAGGCTGATCTGGCCGCATCGGATTGCGTCGCGTTCCTGAATTCCAGACTCTCGGAAAAGCCAAGCGCGACCTGCTCTCTTGTCGTACCGTCGACCATTTGATTGAGCCAGTTTTGCTTTCCGTCCACGTCAGAGCCACGCCCAAGGACATTCTGGTACAGCTGCTCGATGAAGAGGTCGTTGGACAAAAGACCATATCTGCTCTGGAATTCCGCACTGTTCACAAAGCCATTTGCAACAGATTGCAAATCCATTTCACCGCTGAGCAGGTGCGCTGCCCAGTTCAAATGCCCGTCACCGTCCGGGTCGCGATCAAGCGTACTGCGGTACAAACGGTATACTTGGTCAGCGACATCACGGACCTGCGATAAAGGCAACGCATCACCTATCAAGGTGTCGTCGCCGTTCCCGCCCCGCAGCACGTCACTGCCTGAACCGCCGATAATGAAGTCGTCGCCGTCCAGCCCGTCAATGCGATCATTACTCGGCAATCCGGTCAGGACATCTGCGGTTTCATCGCCTGAAACTGGCGCGTTTACGCCTTCAATCTCGCTCGTCTTCTGGCTTGAAATACTCTCTGCTGCGCCGTAGCGGTCAGTATAGGATACACGCACGCTGACCTGCGAGCCGATGTCATCGTCCCCGAGAACATATGCCAACCCGTCCGCACCGCTGATGTCTTCCGTCCCTCTGACCCATTGATACTGGAACGTACCTAACCCGTCGATATCCGAGGCAGCGGTCGCATCCGCTGTCAGCGTTTCGCCCGACTGTGGTGCGCCCCATAGCTCTACCGATCCAAAGACGGGATCGTTGATGTTTGCCACAAAAGTTGACGAACGACTTTGCAGGGCACCCGTGCCACCAAAATCATCTTCGTACTGGACCTCGACGGAAATCCTTTTATCGACATCCTGCTGTCCCAGAACATAAAGAGCGCCGGTCGCGCCGCTAATTTCGGTGTCTTGCCCATAATACCATTGGTAATAAACGCGCCCGACACCGTCCTCGTCAGATATCGACTCTCTGGCAGTTAGAATTTGCCCTTGGGTCAGCGGGCCGTCGATCTCTATCGTTATCAGGCCTTCGTCATCGACGTTTTGGATTGTCTGCGTTGGCGCGCTCGTGACTATTTCGGTCGCTTTGAACGTATCTTCATAGGTGACGCGAACTTGAATGGTTCGGCCCACATCTTCCTGAACCAACGTGTATTCAGCCTCCGTCTGTTCAGCGATGACGTCACCATTTCTGAGCCATTCGTAGCGGACGGTAAGCGGTTCGATCCCATCGGCATCAACAATATCCACAATATCAGCAGACAGGACGTCTTCTTCGGCTGGGACCCCTGTAATTTTGGGTAGCCCAATCGGGATTTGATTGACCAAAACGCCGGCCATCAAAAAGGACGACCCATCACCAAGCGTAACAGTTCGCCCGTTCTCGCTATAGCTTACCACTGCCGCATCCCGGTCTTCGGGCGTCAGCGCCGCGAGATCGAGACGGTCTTCGCCCGGGGTAAAATCAGTGATTATATCCTGCCCCATACCAAGCGAGATCACAAAAACGTCTTCGCCAGCGCCGCCCGTAACCGTGTCATTCCCTGTTCCGCCCGCGATAAGGTCGTCACCAGCGCCCCCCTCAATCACATTCGCACCCGCGATACCAAAAAGCGCATCGTCGCCCGCATTTCCAGTCAGCGTATCGTCAAAAGCAGTGCCCAAAATCGCGTTATTCGCCCCATCCCCTTCAATGTTCTGTGCTTCGTTCCGCGTGTCAAAAACCCGTGCTTCTGTTCCTGCCAAAGACCAGAAGACCCCGTTGCTCAGGGCATACACAACGCCAGGCGCATCTCGTGGATCGGGGTTCGGGTCGACCAGAAACGCATCGGAAGACGGGGATAAATCCGAGTTCAGGATTCGCGCGGCTTGATACCCGAAATCATAGTCGGGATTGGTTTCATGCCAGCCAACCACCAGCTTTCCATCGCTCAGTTCGGAGATGGTGGGGCGAATGATGTCGATGCCCGTGCCAAACGGGCTTTCGTCCGGCGCATAGCGCACAGTGGTCCGGTTTCCTGTTGCAACAAGATCCTCATCATAGGTCGCCACTACCGTGATCGACCCATGCGACAAGCTCTGCCAAGCGACTGCGATGCCACCATCCTCAAGTGCGATGACCGAGGGGTCGTGTTTTTGAACTGTGCTACCAAAGCGATCAGCAAATGATATTGCCAAATCAACAGGCGGCGCGAGGGCGGTTCCGTCCGACGAGAACTTTTGCGCTTTCAACGAAGACGTTCTCGTTCCAACACCCACATACGTCACGTCTGACCAAACCAGTATGAATGTGCCGTCCGCCAAGCCCACAACCTCGGGCTTTGAATCTTCTTCAAAGAAATTTGTGTTGGAGTTCGGGAACTGGGCTGTCAATTCGATCGACAGATCACTCGACGTTATTTTGGCAGTGTCGGTTCTTGCACTTGTGTCTGCATTGAACACACGCAGGTAGACATCCCGCGATCCGCCATCGGGCTGCATTTCCCAAGTGATTGCAAACCCACCATCAGCCAGCGCACCCACATTCGGTTCATTTGGAATTTCATACTGAACCTGATTGGTGAAAACAGTGATCTGATCGCCCAACTTTTCGCCAGAGCCCCCGAATTTTTGCGCCTCTATCAGAAAATCCAGCCCGCTGTTTCCCGTTGTCGACCATGTGACAACAACATTTCCATCGTCCAAAAGGGCGATGGACGGCGTTTGCTCATAGGTTGTGGAAGGATCGTTTATAATAAACTGCTCGCCAGACCGCGTGCCATCGGGAAAGAAGATTTGCCCTTGAATGCTCAGCCGATCCTCGGACGACGGGTGGCTTTGTTGGGACCAGACGACAAAAACCCTGCCATCGGGTAGCTCTACCATCCGGGGGTCCCCCCCCGAGATGCCGAAGCTTCTTATGTCAAATATGTCGGCGGATGCTGTAGGGATTGGCATAATAAACTACTCTTAAATCTATAAAAAATTGCTGTCTGACGTTACTATCGTTCCAATTTTCCCGCCTAGACAAGATATCGAAAGCGATACGTGATCTACAGGGTGATCCAGCCGTCCCGAATGGCGATCGCAACTGCTTGCTCACGCGTGCTCGCCCGCAGTTTGCGCCGTGCAGAAAGCAGGTGTTTGCGCACTGTCACTTCTGCAATGCCCGCTTTGAGCGCGATCTGGTCATTGCGAAACCCGCAGGCAAGCCATCTGAGAACATCAGTTTCTCTTGCCGATAGCGGATCTATGCGCACAACAAACTGACCACCCCCGTCACTTGTATTCGGCCTTGGCGTATGCGCGGCGATCAATGCGTGAATTATCGCCAGTTTCGGAAGACCAATTTCTTTTTGCACTTCGGCAATGCTCTTGTCAGAGCAGTATACGACAATCGAGCGATAGCCGTTGTCCGCGCTGCCATACATCGTCCCATAGAGCGACATATAACCGTATGACTTCAGGTCGTGGTTCAAGTCATATGCAGGGTCCGAACGGGGGAGCGTGCCACAGTCTGTCAACACTTCCGACTGGCCAGCAGTCAAAGCCGCGATAAACGGATCGACTAAATGGTATTTCTTATCTTCATATCTCTCAAGCCAACCATCTGACATGGATGAACGGCCCCAGCCGGGCTGATCACCCTCCAAATTTGTGCCGCCAAGATTTATCGCCGTTGCACCAATGTCTTTCGCAACGCCTTGGGCGATCACCCAGCTGTCTAGCGGGTCAGACTTCTTTTGAAACCGTTGATGGATGTCAGCGAGAGCGTTTTCAAAGCGGGCCAGATCAAGCGGCATCTTTTGTTTCCAATGTTGGTTGCTGCGCGGGCGAGTAAAGTCCTGGTTAGAGTTCGTGTCAAATCCGGTGTGACAGGGTATTCTGTCGCGCTGCGACAGGCTCTTGTGCCTCAGCTTCAATTCCGTCTCTGGACCTGACCAAAAGCGTGGCTTTGGCGGGATGGTCAAAGCCACGGGGCTTTTTCGCGTTTGACGTATCCCTGAGTGCCAGCAATGTGCAAAGGCCCGCTTTTAGCCGCCTGCAACAGCTGCCCAATCGCAGGCAGATCTGGTTTCTTGCATTGCAGCGCCCACAACCCGCCATGCCTCACATGCCCAAGCCAACGCTGAGGGTGCAACACATATTGAAATGCTGCCCAGCATCCGGGAACAGGATCAAGCGACCGACGCTGTTTTAACCGAATACACCAGCACCCGTTAGATCGTTTGCATCTGTATGAAGGACACTCCGGCGTTCTGTGTCTGCCAACGCAGCTGGGGCATCCCCGCGTTCAGACCTATCGCAGAATGGCAGCCAAATCATCCTGGGGCTCTTGGCGCGCTTCCATATCCAGACCACTCTGAATGTGGTTGAGGTGGGATATCAGCAATTCCTCGGCCAGCTCAGGGTTGTTGGACTGGATCGCTTTCAAGATGTTGCTGTGTTCATCATCTGGGCAGCTGGCGTTTTCCGATGATCCAAAGAGGCCGACAATAAGGGATGTCCGAGTGACCAACTCACGCATCATTCGGAAGATAAACTTGTTTCCGGTCGCCTGAGCGAGCTTTGTGTGAAATTCACCGGACAGCCGAATGATCTCGGTGCGTTCTTTTTTCTCGCGGGCCGCGTCCTCATGCGCGATGTGTTCCGTGAGAATGGCGAGATCAATATCATCCGAGTTCTGCGCCAGTTGACGAACAAGCGGGGGTTCAATCAACATCCGCGCCGCAAATACATCGTTTGCTTCGGATTTGTCGGGGCAGGCGATATACGCACCGCGGTTTGACTGAAGTTCAATGATGCCCTGACTTGAGAGCAGAAGCAGGGCGCGGCGCACGCGCATACGACCAACACCGAATGTCTCGCACAGGCGCGCCTCGCTTAGTTTGGTATTCGGCGCCAAACGCTGTTCCATGACGGCCTTGAAGATGCGCTCGACAATAAAGTTCTCATCGGACCCCGAACGCGGGATCGAAGCAGCGACGTTGCTTTGTTGTGGATTGGAGGACACGAGCTCACTTTCACGATTGATTGGCATTCGGGCATTTTGGGCTGTGAATGCTTAACCTTCAATCAATGTAAGGCCAAGCGTCAGAATTTGTCGACAAAAATACAAACTGTGTTGACAAAAATTGTTAACAATCATGAACTCATCGTGCGGCACGAATGGAGATTCCATCTAACTGCCGGCCAAGAATGACGCAAAACGTGTCGAAATCAAATTCAACGGGAGTTATGATATGCAAAGAAGATCAGTGATTAAGGCGGCTTTGACGGCTGCAACTTTGACGGCGCTTGGGGCTACGACCGCTCTTGCGGAGAACCCGGTTCTGAAAATCGGGTTTGTTGGCGTGACCAGCGGCCCTGCTGCGGCTTGGGGTATCTCCAACCAGCGTTCAATGGAAGCGCGCGCGGCATGGATCAATGAGACAGGCGGTTACACCATCGGTGGCACTACCTATGACGTTGAAATCGTGTCCTTTGATGACCAAAAAGACCCCAAGCGCGCAATTGCGGGCATGGAAAAGATGGCCCAAGAGGGCATCCACTATGTTGTGGGGCCAAATGTTGACGACGGCGCAGCAGCCGTACGCCCCGTGGCTGAATCCAACGGGATCATGTATTTCCCATACGCATTCCCAAAGTCGCTCTATCAGGCACCGGCCTCTAATGCCGTTTTGGGTATGGTCGCCAACTACCAGTCCGGCCCCGTGATCTATAAATACCTGATGGAAGAAAAGGGCGTCAAAACCGTCGCCTTCATCGCAGCAAACGAATCCGACCCGCTGAGCCAGCGTGATGGTGGCATCGAGGCCGCAAATGCGCTTGGGTTGGAAGTGGTTTCCGACAACGTGACGTATCAGGTGGATACGACCGACTTTACACCGGTCCTGACACCCGTGATGCGCTCGCGCCCTGATCTGCTGGTGCTGTCTGGTGTTTCTCCGGCAAATGCCCCCCAGTTGATCCGCTCCGCGCGTGAGCTGGGCTTCCAAGGCGTCATTTCGACAGAGACCGCGCAAGATGCGGGTGTTTTGGCCGAAGGCGCTGGCGATCTGGCAAACGGTTTCATTTCGGTCGGTGGGGCATCCACGCCCGAGCTGGCCTCCCCGATGATGAATGAATTCGTCGACCGTTACACAAAGATGTTTGGCGAATACAACGACGAGTCCAACACAAAAGTCTATGCGTTGGAGTATATTCTGGAAACGCTGAAAGCTGATCCATCCGCCATCGACAATGTCGAAGCGTTCCAAGCAAAGATGGACACATTCGAAGCACCAAACCCCTACATGAACGGTGATGCAAAACTGCGTTATGTCGGCATGACATCCTTTGGCCAAAAGCGTCAGGTCGCGGTGCCATTGGTGGTAAACGTCTATCAGGACGGCAAGTTCGAAACACTGTTCGTCGCTGAAGTAGACTAACTTTTCCCCTGCTCTGGACCTCTCCTGAGCAAAACTTCCCCGGGCCACGTTGGCCCGGGGCTTTTCCACGAAAGAAAACCGACATGGAACAGATACTGGCCAATGGCGTCTATCTGGGGTCCCAATACGCGATGATTGCGCTTGGTCTGACCCTGATTTTCGCGCTGATGAACGTCCTCAACTTTGCCCACGGGCAGATGTATGTGATTGGCGGCTTCGTTACTTACACATTCTACGGTCAATGGGGTGTGCCGTTTGTTTTGGCCCTTGTCATGTCGTGTGTCACTTTGGCGATCCTTGGCGCGCTGATCGAACGATACCTCTTTGCACCCGTAATCAAAGGGTCAGCCCGCGAAGAAAGCACGATGCTTTTGGCGGCTGGTATCGCGTTCTTTCTTGATGCCGTGATCCTTCTTGTTTTTGGCGAAAAACAACGCGGCGTTCCCAAAATTGTCGACGGCGTGTTCAATTATGATTTCCGCCTGATTATGCCCTATGATCGCATTCTGATCTGCTTTCTCGCGATCCTGTCAATCGTCGCGTTCATCGGTCTGATGCAATACACCAAAACAGGCCGCGCCCTGCGCGCTTTGGCCCAGGACCGTACCGCTGCCCAGTTAATGGGCGTGAACGTGGATCGGTATTCGATGATCGGTTTTGCGCTGGGCGCAATGCTTGCCGGTCTGGTCGGTGGTTTGCTGGTCACGATTACAGGCGTGAACCTTGGTATGGGCGGCGCAACATCCATCAAAGCCTTCATGATGGTCATGATCGGCGGCGCAGGGGTGATTTCAGGCGCAATCTGGGGCGGTATCATCCTCGGTTTCATGGAAGCTATCGGCCTCGCGCTGCTCTATCAGTACGGCGATATTACCTATCTGCTGATCTTCGTTTCCCTGATGATCTTCCTCGCCATCAGACCGCAAGGTCTGATGGGCAAGCCGTGGGGTTGATGTGATGTTTGGATTTACCTCAAAACAGCTTATCGGGGTCTCGATTTTCTTGTTCATGATCTTCATCGGCGTTCCGCTTATCATTGGCGCAACGGGGCGTTGGGACTTTTACTTTACCCTGACATCGGTCGCCCTTCTGGCAATCGCCAGTGCCGGAGTTTGGCTAACCTTCTACATTGGCCGGATCAATATCGGCCAAGGTGCTTTTGCGCTGATCGGCGCGTATGTTTCCGCCATTCTGGTGGTTAAAGCGGGCTGGTCATTCTGGATATCGCTGCCAGCGGCGGGCCTCTTCGCAGCCTTGGTCGCGATCCTGATCGGTCTGCCGATCCTGCGTCTGCGCGGCGTATATTTCGCCATGATCACGCTGGTGCTGACGCAGGTTGTCACGCTGACAGCCTTGGCGCTGCCCATCACCAACGGCGCGCGGGGTATCTCGAACATTCCTCTGCCCTCGGGCATCTCGGTGTTCGGTATTCCAATCCTGCCCGATTTTGCCGCGATGGAGAACACCAAGCTGGCCTTCTATTACACCGCCTGCATCATTATGATCGTGACCTATGCCGCGCTGTACAGGCTGGTGAATTCCCGCCTCGGGCATCTGTGCCGTTCTATGCAACAAAACGAAGAACTTGCCAGCTCAATCGGGGTGAACATTTCCTACATCCGCATCGTGATCTTTGCCATTTCCAGCTTTTTCGGCGGGGTAGGCGGGGCCATGTTCGGGTCCATTGCGCAGTCGGTCTATCCGTCCAGCTTTCAAGTCGCGGACTCGGTCAACTTCATGTTGAACTGCTTTCTTGGCGGCCTCGGTTATGTCTTTGGGCCGATGCTGGGTACGCTGGTTCTCTACTTCGGATGGGATTTGTTGTTTGAATTCGGCAAATACCAGATGCTGATCTACTCCACGATCCTGATCGTCATCATTCGCTTCCTTCCCAATGGCCTGCTGAGCATTCGTCTCGGCAAAGGAGGTGACAAATGAGCCCGCTTCTTCAAGTCAAGAATGTCACCAAGAAATATGGTGGTCTGACGGCAAACAATGCGATCAATTTCGACGTGGCCGAGAACGAAATCCTGTCGGTGATCGGGCCGAATGGTGCGGGCAAGTCTACGTTGTTCAAAATGATCGCCTCTTTCACGCCAACAACCTCGGGTGAAGTGATCTTTAAGGGCGAGCAGATATCCAACCTCAAGCCACATATCGTGGCGCGCAAAGGGGTGGTGCGCACGTTTCAGGAGACTACGATTTTCAAAAGTATGACGGTGCGGGAAAGCGTTGTGGTAGCACAGCACTTGCGTGCCAAAGCCTCGCTTGCCGGATACTTCTGGGGGTCAAAGACCGCCAAGGAAGATGTGACCGCCTTTGAGAAATATGCGGACGAGCTGCTGGAATTTCTGGGCATGTCCGAAATTAGCAATGAACAGGCCAGCAATCTGCCGCAAGGCAGCCTGCGCGCGCTGGGGATTGCAATCGGCCTTGCCACAGACCCCAAGGTGCTGCTGCTGGACGAACCCTTTGCAGGCATGAACCATGACGAGACCATGAATATGGTCAATCTGGTGCGCTCGGTTCGGGACGAACGCGGGGTGACGGTCATGCTGGTAGAGCACGATATGCCAGCGGTCATGAATATCTCGGACCGGATCGTGGTGTTGAACTTTGGCGAAAAGATCGCAGAGGGCACGCCGTCGGAAATCCAGAACAATGAAAAAGTCATCGAGGCCTATCTTGGCAGCGTCGACGATGAGATCGGGATGTAAACCATGACAGCCATGTTAGATTTCAAAGACGTCGAACTGTACTACGATCACGTTTATGCGCTGAAGGGCGTGTCCCTGAACGTCAACCAAGGTGAAACCGTTGCCCTGATCGGGGCAAACGGCGCGGGCAAGTCATCAATCCTGCGCGCCATCACAGGTTTGGCCAAGCCCAAAAGCGGCTCTGTGACGTTTGAGGGCACGCGTGTCGATGGCGCTGATCCCTCGGATATTGTCAAACGCGGTATCGCCATGGTGCCCGAAGGGCGCCGCGTGTTTCCGTTCATGTCGGTCAAGGACAACCTGATGATGGGGGCCTTCACGCGCACGGACAAAGCCGACATTCAGAATACGCTGGACAGCATACTAACCCGCTTTCCGCGCTTGAAAGAACGCTACTCTCAGGCTGCGGGTACCCTCTCGGGGGGGGAGCAGCAGATGATGGTGATTGGCCGCGCCCTGATGGCCAAGCCCAAACTGTTGTTGCTGGATGAGCCAAGTCTCGGGATCGCACCCAAGCTGGTGCAGGACATTGCCCGTTCCATCGTCGCGATCAACCGTGACGAAGGCGTGTCGGTACTGCTTGTGGAACAAAACTCGCGCATGGCGCTGAGCATTTCGCACCGCGCCTATGCAATGGCGACAGGGAATGTTGTCATCGAAGGCGCCTCCAAGGAGTTGCTGCATGATGACCGGATCAAGGCCGCCTATCTTGGCGGTGAGGTGTGAGCTGATATGAAAATCCTCGTTATCAACCCGAACACAACCAGTTCCATGACCGATAAGATCGCGATTGCGGCAAGGGCTGTCGCCCGCCCCGATACCGAGATCATTGCGGCCAATTCGCAAGACGGACCTGCCAGCATCCAAGGTTTTCTGGACGTCGCCACTTGCATCCCCGGTTTGCTGGCCGAGGTTTCACGGCATCCTGATGTCGATGCGATTGTGATCGCTTGCTTCGATGATACGGGCGTTGATGCAGTGCGGACACTGGTCAATGTGCCGGTCTTGGGCATTGGTGAGGCGGCCTACCACGCAGCCAGTATGGTCGCCAACAAGTTCAGCGTCATCACAACTCTCTCACGCTCTGTCCCTGGTCTTGAAAACAATTTGATGCGCTATGGGCTGGCCCAGAAATGCGCGCGCGTTCGCGCAACGGATATCCCTGTTCTGAAACTGGAAGAGGGCGATCCGGCGACTCTGTTCAAAATCAAATCAGAAATTCGCGACTCCATCGCGCACGACAGAACTGAAGCGATCGTTCTGGGTTGTGCGGGGATGGCGGATCTTATGGCGCAGCTGAGCGAGGAATTCGGCCTACCGGTGATTGATGGTGTGGCAGCTGGTGTCACCTTTGCCGAGGCACTGGTGAACAATGGTCTGGGCACTTCGAAAATCGGGGCATATTCGGCCGATTGATCGGGCGGTCAGGCCCATCCAGCCGCTAAAAGACTTGGGAAACACTTGGCCGTGGGTACGCAATAGCCCGCCCTTGGCGGAACGGTCTGTTGCCACTGCGCCGCAAAAGGCCGCTTTGATCGGCTGCGCGCATGTCAGTGTTTTGCATCGCAACCGACTGGCCAGTGTCGAAATGGCTTGTCTATATTGCGATTTTCACCTCTAAATCTGGCGGCGTTACGCACCAATCGTTGGATGATCAACGAATAGAGCCCAATTCAAGGAACCTCATGTCTTCAGACCTCTTCACGCCGTTCCAGATCAAGAACGTAGAATTCAAGAACCGCATTGGTATGTCGCCGATGTGCCAATATAGCTCCACCGATGGTGTCGCAAGCGATTGGCATATGGTGCATCTGGGTGCGCGCGCTGTTGGCGGCGTCGGTTTTATCATGGCCGAATGCACGGCTGTATCGGCAACGGGACGCATTTCACAAGGCTGCGCTGGCCTATGGAATGAAGATCAGGTTGCCGCCCTAAAGCCAATTGTCGCCTTACAGCGGCAGTTCGGCGCTGTGACTGGTATTCAGATCTCACATTCTGGCCGCAAAGGTAGTGCCGCCACCGCGCTTGAAGGCGGAAGCCACCTCGATGCCAATGATCCCAACGGCTGGGAAACTGTCGGCCCGACCGCTGATGCATTTGATCCGGATGGCACCCGACTTTGGAAGGCACCGCGCGCCCTGTCTATCGCTGAAATCCACGAAATTCAGGGCCAGTTCGTCCGGTCCGCCGAACTGGCGCTTGAGGTCGGGTACGATCTGCTAGAGGTGCATTGCGCCCATGGTTATCTACTCCATTCGTTTTTGACGCCTTTGGTCAACACCCGCACTGACGACTACGGCGGCGATCTGCGCGCACGCGCGCGTTTTCTGCTGGAAACCGTTGAAAAGGTGCGTGCAGTATGGCCTCAGGACAGGGTTCTTTCTGTGCGTCTTTCGGTGCATGACTTTGCTGCTGGCGGTCTGACCCTTGATGACACATCGCAAGTTGGGCTGTGGCTCAAGGAGCTTGGTGTCGACATTCTGGATTGTTCAGGCGGTGGCGCTGTGCCAGAGGCGCGTGGCGCAATCGGTAATCGCACCGCGGAACAACCCGAAATGGCGGGTCAGCTGCGCAAGGCGACAGGTTTGCCTGTCATGGCTGTTGGCGGCATTACCGATCCCAAGCAGGCTGACGCGCTTGTTGCCAACTCTTGCGCCGACATCGTTTTGTTGGGCCGTGAAATGATGCGTGATCCCCATTGGGCTTTCAACGCAGCAAAAGAGCTAGGTATAGATGCGCGGCACGTCCTTGCCGAACAGTATGGATTTTTCGTCGGGGCCAGCTAAAACCTTGGCCCGCGGCGGCCTGGCCCACAACAATGGCGATCCCGAAGCACTGGCGGATTAGTTTGATCCGGTGCAACAGGCATGTGCCGCAATGCGACATGTTGGTAGGACAGGGCGCACGACGGCATCCGCTTTTTCAAACGGAACGCTGCTGCGCGTGCAATGGATTACCTGCGCGCCGTGGCGCGCATAGTGGCTCAACGGCTGTTATCTTGTGCAGTGTTCACGCTGCCGAGGCGCAGTGCCTCAAACGCGCATCCGACGTTTTCGCAAGCGCCAAGGCTATGCGTATTCAGACGGAGTGTGCTCCGTCTGACAGCGTTTTGACAAAGGCCAGCACATCTTCGGTGCTTTTACCTGCTGCGATCTGGCTCACAATGGCCGATCCCACCACAACACCGTCCGCGACCTGCGCAATCGCGCGGGATTTCTCGGGGGTGTTAACGCCAAAACCCACAACCACGGGCAGGCCGGTTGCTTCGCGGATGCGCGCCACGGCAGGTGAGACATCGCCCGCGTCCGCCTCGGCCGCACCGGTGATGCCGGTGATCGAGACGTAATAGACGAAACCAGAGGTGTTCTGGGCAACGCGGGCCAGTCGTTTGTCATCGGTTGTAGGGGTGGCCAACCGGATAAAGTTGATCCCCGCTTCCTGTGCAGGCACGCACAGCTCCACGTCTTCTTCGGGCGGCAGATCAACAACGATCAACCCGTCAATACCTGCTTCTACAGCGGCCTTGAGGAAGGCATCTACGCCCATTGAATAAATCGGGTTGTAATAGCCCATCAGCACGATCGGCGTTGTGTCGTCGGCCTCGCGAAACGCGCGCGCCAGCTCCAGCGTCCGCAGCAACGTCATGCCGCCATCCAGTGCGCGCTGCCCCGCCAGCTGGATCGTCGGACCATCCGCCATAGGATCCGTGAACGGCAACCCCAGCTCGATAACATCGACGCCCGCTGCAGGCAGCCCGCGTACAATCTCCAGCGAGCGGTCAAAATCGGGATCTCCCGCCATCACATAAGACACGAACGCCTTCTTACCACGGGCTTTGAGATCGGCGAATTTGGCGTCAATGCGGGTCATGGGGCTGGCCTTTGTAAGAACTGTTGGCGATGGAATGCCCAATTGCGCGGCAGAAATCAATGCACGACTGCACGTACAGGCCCCACCATTCCCTTGCACAGCACGCCGCGACCTTCTAACACGGCCCCTATTGCAAAAGAGGACGCTGTCATGGGTTTCAAAATGGGTATCGTAGGTCTGCCAAACGTGGGCAAATCAACGCTTTTCAACGCGCTCACCCGCACCGCCGCCGCACAGGCCGCCAACTTCCCCTTTTGCACGATTGAGCCGAACGTGGGCGAAGTCGCCGTGCCAGACGCGCGCCTTGATACTCTGGCCGAGATCGCCAAATCCAAATCCATCATCCCCACCCGTATGACATTCGTCGACATCGCGGGTCTGGTGAAGGGGGCGAGCAAAGGCGAAGGCCTCGGCAACCAGTTCCTCGCCAACATCCGCGAGACAGACGCAATCGCCCACGTCCTGCGCTGTTTCGAGGATGATGACGTCACCCACGTCGAAGACCGCGTGGACCCCGTGGCCGATGCCGAAACCATCGACACCGAACTCATGCTCGCCGATCTGGAAAGCATCGAGAAACGCCGCGCAGGCCTTGTACGCAAGATCAAAGGCAATGACAAAGACGCCGTGCAGCAAGACCGCCTGCTGGCGCTAGCCCAAGCCGCCATTGAGGACGGCAAGCCCGCCCGCGTGGTCGAGATTGACGAGGACGACGCAAAAGCATGGCGCATGCTGCAACTGCTGACGACCAAACCGGTCCTCTATGTCTGCAACGTAGGCGTGGATGACGCCGCGCAGGGCAACGCACACTCTGCCGCCGTGGCGAAAATGGCCGAGGCGCAGGGCAACTCTGCCGTGGTCATCTCTGCCCAGATCGAAGAAGAAATCAGCCAGCTTGACGCCGACGACGCCCAGATGTTCCTCGACGACATGAACCTCGAAGAAGCAGGCCTCGACCGCCTCATCCGCGCAGGCTACGAACTCCTGCACCTCGAGACATATTTCACCGTAGGCCCCAAAGAAGCCCGCGCATGGACCATCAAACAAGGCACCTCCGCGCCAAAGGCCGCAGGCGTCATCCACGGCGACTTTGAAAAAGGCTTCATCCGCGCCGAAACAATCGCCTATGATGATTTTGTGTCCCTAGGCGGCGAAGGCCCCGCCAAAGAAGCCGGAAAAATGCGCGCCGAAGGTAAAGCCTATACCGTCAAAGACGGCGACGTGCTGCACTTCTTGTTTAACACCTAATCCCGCAGGGATTGGATGTGGGTAAGCAGCGCATCCGCGTTCGCCAGATAATGCGTGACCCCCGCCTCATCAAAAACCTCACGCGCATCTAAGCCGTGGCGCTCTGCCACGTCCAAATGCGCCACCGTCCCGTCTTTCTCAAAATACGCAACATATACAATCGCAAGATTAACTTGCGTCGCAGCCCAGTACAGCGGCACCCGCGCGCGTTTCCGCTCTTTAAGCGCCTCGCGGTAGGCCAGCACCGCCTGATCCAGCCGCGCCGTCCCGCTTTCCCGCTCCCCAAGGATGCGTAGCGCGGTGCCCAGATTGTTCTGCGTCGTGGCCCAGTCTTGCGGCACCCGCGCGCGTTTCCGCTCTTTTAGCGCCTCGCGGCAGGCCAGCACTGCTTCATCCAGCCGCGCCGTCCCGCTTTCCCGCTCCCCGAGGGAGGTCAAGGCATTCCCCAGATTGTTCTGTGTTACGGCCCAGTCCAGCGGCACCCGCTCGCGTGTCCGCTCTTTCAGCGCCTTACTATATGCTAGAACCGCCTCATCTAGCCGTGCCGTCCCGCTTTCCCGCTCCCCGAGGCTTTTCAGCACAGTGCCCAGATTGTTCTGCGTCGTGGCCCAGTCCAGCGGTACCTGCTTGCGTGTCCGCTCTTTCAGCGCCTCGCGGTAGGCCATCACCGCCTCATCCAGCCGTGCCGTCCCGCTTTCCCGCTCCCCGAGGGATTTTAGCGCATTGCCCAGATTGTTCTGCGTCGTGGCCCAGTCCAGCGGCACCTGCTCGCGTGTCAATTCTTTCAGCGCCTCGCGGTATGCTAGAACCGCCTCATCCAGCCGCGCTGTCTCGCTTTCCCGCGCTCCAAGGATGCTTAGCGTGTTACCAAGATCGTTCTGAACCGTCCCGCGCGCATTTGCATCTGTTGCAAAAGCAAGATTGGACCGCGCCAGTTGGATCGCAACCGTCGCCTCGAACGCCAGCCCGCGATCGCGGCCGCGCTCATACCATTCAAGCATAACACCGCGCAGCGCTTCGAACGGTTCCTTCGGCGCATCCAGCATCACCTGCTGCACCAGTTTTGCCGCAGCCGCCTCCGGCTCATTGCGCATCCGATCCTGCTGCACCCCAAGGTCGAGCAGGGCAGAAACCTCCGCTGACTTCTGCGCCATCGCTGCATCAATCGCCTCTGCCGCCGCGTCCAATTCCTCGGCCTCGTTCAGCCGTTGCACTTCTGCGCGCACCGCAGAAATCCCCGCATCCGTATTGTCGGGCAGGGCGGCCCGCGCCTTCATCTCCACCGCCGTTTGCAACGCGACCTTCAAGCCGCGATAGGCGCTGTCCAGATCGTTCGCATCGCCCTCGGCATACTCATAGGCCAGCGCGATCATCAGGTTTTCGGCAATGTCTATTGCCTCGTCATGCCCAGTCGCCGAGAGAAGCTGTTCCGCTCGGCGGTCTTCCTGCGTGACCTCATCCTCGGCATTGCCAAGAAAGCGATCCATCCAGCTTTCGTCCAGATCAAGCACTTTGATCAGCTTGCCCACCGTCGCAGGCGACAGTTGCCGTTTTCCGTTCTGGATGCGCGACAGGTAGCCTTTGCTCATCGGCGGCGTGATTGCCGCACCCAGCGAATCCAATGACCAACCTTTCAGCCCATTCGCTTTCCGAACAGCATCCCCGAAGGCGGTCAAAATCTCTTGGGCAACGTCAGGCAACCTCAGGGCACTCCTTGCAACATCAGGACACCCTTGAGCAAACGGCTGCCCGTCCCAGAACCGCTATCTTAAATCTTGTCATGACAACGTCTTAAACCCAAGACGGGCGCTCGTCGCATTACAAGGAACATATCCAATGATGTGGCAACTTCAATCAATGATTGCGTGGACGATGTCCGCGCAAGGCAGCAACGTCACCTTCGCAGCAATCTGCGCGCTGGCTCTCATCGGCGTCCCTGTCCGGTGGGTGGTCGTGCTGACCCTTCTCGCGCACCTCTCCCTCGCATGGGCGGGCGGCGGCGCGCTCTGACAGTCTCGACAGGGCAGGGCGCAGGAGGGCTCTTTCCCGTGTTCTGCCTGCATCGCTCCCTGTGCCAGCCGGTGTACAGGGGGTGTACGCAGGGTGTACCAAAAGCACCCCCCGAAAATTCACCCAATAAACCCCCTTGCCCTCCCAGCACCCCATCGCTAAACGGGTCAGCGGAGACGTGGCCGAGTGGTCGAAGGCGCTCCCCTGCTAAGGGAGTAGGCGAGGAATCGTCTCGAGGGTTCGAATCCCTTCGTCTCCGCCACCGCGCCTTTAATTCACGAAGCAATATTGGTTTGTTGAAGCGCATGTTTTGGCTGATTTAGAACCGGGTGCGGATTATTCTTTTGGGGTTTTCGATCGGTCCTGGAGTGATTTTATGTGCCCTATTGAGATTTATTTTTGCTCACGGGCATTTCGCCGAAAGGCTTGGGGCTGACACTGTATTCTGAGAAAGCTCAGGTCGGTGGTTGGTGGCTTGCGATGACACTCGCACAGGTCCCACAATGCGGCCTTTCCTGTGGCAAACTCCACAAAACTGAGGCAATCACTCTTAGCTATTTTCCTCCACCAGTCTCGCGGTTTCTGTGGGGCTGCTTAGTCTTGAATTTCGCCGAGTATTTAGCTTTGTCAAGTTTTGTCATGCTAGTTATCTCGGCTGCTAACCTTGGTGGTTCTGGTTTGCTATCAAAGGCTTTTGGCGGGGGCCTTTTACCTGAAAATGCGGGGTTTCACAGGTGTTGTCGGTCCCTTTTTGATCTGTCCCAGCCTGCATATGTGACGCCGTCTGATATACGCGAATATCTTTGAGCTACCGTCATACGAATGCAGAAAAATAGGGTGGTTCAGAACACTTTTGCGACTGCGATTTCAAGTTTGGTTATGATTTCATCAATGTGACACTCTTGCATAATAAAGGGCGGTGCAAGAAGGATGTGATCGCCGTTTTTACCGTCGATAGTGCCGCCCATCGGATAGCAGGCAAGCCCTGCTTCGAATGTTTCTTTCTTGATGGCTTTGTGGATGGCGCGGGAGGGATCGAAGGGACGTTTTGAGTCGCGATCTTCAACAAGCTCGATGCCGCGGAACAGGCCGCGACCGCGGATGTCGCCAATGTTGGGGTGTTGACCAAAGGCCTGTAACAGTGCGTCCTGTAGCTTGTCGCCCATCGCGGCGCATTGGCTGACAAGCCCCCCATCGGTAAGTTTCGTCAGAACAGCAAGGGAGGCGGCGCAAGCGGTGGGGTGGCCCACATAGGTGTGGCCATGTTGGAAAAAACCGCTGCCCGCTTCAATCGCCTCATAGATCTCGGCCGAGCAAAGCATCGCGCCGATCGGCTGGTACCCCGCACCAAGGCCCTTGGCGATGGCGACGATGTCGGGGCGGATGCTGTCATGCTCGCTGGCAAACAGTTTGCCAGTGCGCCCCATACCGCACATGACTTCGTCGAGGATCAATAGAACGCCGTATTGATCGCAAATCTGGCGCACCCGTTTGAAATACCCCTCGACTGCCGGAACAGCCCCTGCGGTGGCGCCGACAACGGGTTCTGCAACGAACGCGATGACCGCGTCTGGCCCAAGGCGCAGAATTTCTGTCTCCAGCTCATTGGCAACACGCAGTCCGTAGTCTTGGGTGGTCTCCTCGGCGCGCTTGCCACGGTATTCAAAGCAGGGCGAGATATGCGTCGTCTCAACCATCAGCGGCGCAAACGGCGCGCGGCGCCATTCGTTTCCGCCTGTTGCCAAGGCCCCCAGCGTATTGCCGTGATAGCTTTGCCGCCGCGCGATCACATGACGTCGCTGGTCTTGCCCGATCTCCACGAAATACTGTCGGGCCAGTTTTAGCGCAGCCTCCATCGCCTCGGAGCCACCGGATACGAGATAGACGCGGTCTATACCTTCAGGCGCGTGCTGGATCAGTTTGTCTGACAGTTGTTCAGCCGGATCAGATGTAAAAAAACTGGTATGCGCATAGGCGATATTGTCCAGCTGGGATTTGATCGCGTTGATTACATCCTGATCACCGTGACCAAGGCAGGACACTGCCGCACCGCCCGAGCCGTCAAAATATTGTTTGCCGGACTGGTCGTACAAATAAACACCTTCACCGCGCGCGATTGTAGGCAGTGCCGACTTTGTGTGACGTGGAAAAACATGTGACACGGTCTGCGTCCTTATGTGTCTTGGTATCGCTGTACTGAAACAGACGCCTCTGAAGTTGACAAGACGTGAAACAGATGGAACATTCTAGTAAGGCGAGATTTCGGGGGATATTCGAGCTTGAGTCTGTCGTTTGAACACCAACTGTCGCAAAAATACGCATCTCTCAGCGCCAAGCTGAAGGAGGCTGCGGATTATATTGTGGCCCACCCGATTGATGCAGCGACCCGAAGTCTCCGCACGCTCTCAAAAGACGCGGGCTTGTCGCCTGCTACGTTTTCGCGGATGTCGACGGCATTGGGGTATGACAGCTATGAGGACCTGCGCGATGTTTTGCGCAAGGCAATGCAGCCTGCCAATTCATTTTCGCATCGGGTTGAGGCACTGCAACAGCAACATGGAGAAGGGGGGCAGGGATTTCTGCACCAACACGTGATGGATTGCGCGGCCAACCTGCAAGGGTTGGGAGCCGCGATTGACGATGCCATGCTTGAAACCTGCGTGGAGCGTTTGCACAGCGCGCGGCGGGTTTTGGTCGCTGGGGCCTTAGGGTCGACGGGCGCGGCGGAATATCTGACATACATGGCCAGTTTCATTAGCGACAAATGGGCAATGGCCAGCCGTATGGGGGCATCCTTGGCCAGTGGTCTGGTCGGGATGACAGATGGCGACGTGCTGATTGTCATGACCAAGCCACCGTTTGCGAACAACGCCCTCAATGCGGCATGCGAAGCCCATGCGGCGGGCGTATTTGTGATCGTAATTACCGACACACATACCTGTCCGGCCCTGCCACACGCGTCGGCGCATTTCATTGTGCCGACCCATAGCCACAATTTCTTTTCGTCTTACGCGGTGACAATCGTGTTATGTGAGGTCATGATCGCGATGGTTGCAGGTCGCGCCGGAGCACCTGCTCGTGCGCGTATCGCGGAAGTAGAGCTAAGAAATCGCCGTCTTGGCGAAGTCTGGGACGAGCAAGCGAACCAAAACATCAACTAGGGAGAAACTGATGTCCAAAAACCTTAAAATCTCACTCGCGGCCTTTGCTGTAGGGGCGATGATGGCACCTGCGGCCTATGCAGAAGAATTTATCACAATCGGTACTGGTGGCGTGACCGGTGTGTATTACCCGACGGGCGGCGCGATCTGCCGTCTGGTCAATAAGGGCCGCAAAGAGCACGGCATCCGTTGCTCCGTCGAATCGACTGGCGGCTCGGTTTACAACATCAACACCATCCGCGAAGGCGAGCTGGAGTTCGGTGTTGCCCAGTCGGACTGGCAGTACCACGCATATAACGGCACATCCAAATTTGAAGATGCAGGCGCGTTTGAAGGCTTGCGTGCGGTGTTCTCCGTACACCCTGAGCCCTTTACGGTCGTGGCCCGTGCAGATGCCGGCATCACGTCTTTTGATGATCTCAAAGGCAAACGCGTGAATATCGGCAACCCCGGTTCCGGCCAGCGCGGCACGATGGAAGTACTGCTGGAAGCCAAAGGCTGGAGCACCGATGACTTCGCGCTCGCAACCGAGCTGAAAGCGGCCGAGCAGTCAGCAGCCCTGTGTGACAACCAGATCGACGCGATGGTCTACACCGTTGGCCACCCCTCCGGCTCCATTCAAGAAGCAACAACAGCTTGCGATTCCGTATTGGTCACGGTCAGCGGTGCAGAAGTAGACAGCCTGATTAACGACAACTCCTTCTACCGCTCTGCGAAAATTCCAGGTGGCATGTACAGGGGCAGCGATGCGGATACCGCGACATTCGGTGTAGGTGCGACATTCGTGACATCGACTGATGTATCGGACGAAGCGGTTTATCAGGTCGTGAAATCCGTGATGGAAAATATCGAAGACTTCAAAAAGCTGCACCCCGCATTTGCCAACCTTGATCCCAAGGAAATGGCAACGGCTGGCCTGTCAGCACCTCTGCACCCCGGTGCAATGAAGTACTACAAAGAAGCTGGCCTGATCGACTGATCGCGCTTGTCGGAGGGGCGAATTTTGCCCCTCCGTTTCGAACCAGACAATTTCGATGCTGCATTTACGCGACTCAAAAACACACGACCCATAAAAACAAATGCAGTTTGAACTGCTACTCTAGGGGGACAAAAGACCATGGCTGATCAGACACCCAAAAACCGTCCGTTAACAGAAGAAGAGTTGCAAGATCTTGTAGCATCCTCTGACGCAGGCGCGCGCGACCCCGCGGGAGGAGTAGGCACACTGCTGGCTGTTGTCGCTGTTGTCTGGTCATTGTTCCAAGTGTTGCTGGCCTCGCCACTGGCCAACTATGTGTTCCCCGGTGATGTCATTAATAATTCGCGCCAGATCCATCTGGCCTTTGCTGTCTTTCTGGCCTTCATGGCCTATCCCGCGTTCAAGTCGAGCCCGCGCGCATACATCCCGATGGCGGATTGGTTCCTTGGGCTGATGGGTGCTTTCATTGCCATGTACGGCTTTGTCTTTTATCAAAAGATCGTGGATGCAGGCGGTCTGGCTGACGATATGGACAAATGGTTTGCACTTGCGGGCCTGTTGATCCTGTTTGAGGGCGCGCGCCGCGCGCTTGGCCCGGCAATGGCGATCATCGCCACGATTTTCCTCGGCTACGTGTTCTTCGGCTCGTCCGAACTGGTGCCTGATGTAATCCGCTGGAAAGGGGCCTCGCTGAAAAAAGCGATGAGCCATATGTGGATCACCTCCGAAGGGGTCTTTGGTATCGCGTTAGGCGTTTCGACCAAATTCGTGTTCCTTTTTGTGCTATTCGGTGCCTTGTTGGATAAGGCAGGGGCGGGCAATTACTTTATCAAGATGGCGTTTGGCGCGCTGGGCCACCTCAAGGGCGGTCCGGCTAAAGCAGCCGTTGTAGGCTCTGCTGCGACCGGTCTGATCTCCGGCTCTTCTATCGCGAATGTTGTCACCACAGGCACATTCACTATTCCGCTGATGAAACGGGTAGGATTTTCGTCGGAAAAGGCAGGCGCGGTTGAGGTTGCCTCTTCGGTCAACGGACAGATCATGCCGCCCGTCATGGGGGCTGCGGCCTTTTTGATGGTGGAGTATGTGGGCATTTCTTATGTGGAAGTCATCACACATGCCTTCTTGCCTGCAACGATTTCATATATCGCGTTGGTCTATATCGTGCACCTCGAAGCGGTGAAGAACAACATGCCAACGCTGGGGAACCGCGTTGTCTCTATGGGCAAGACGATTGGCGGCATGATGGCCTTCTTTATCGGGTTTGCAGCACTTTGCTATGGCGTCCAGTTTCCTGTGGGCTGGGTTGCCGCGGCTGCGGGTGATGCTGCGGGCCTCGTCATGTCTGTGTTGATTTTCGGCGGTTATGCGGCCCTCTTGTACCTCGCCTCTACCGTGCCTGATCTGGAGCCTGATGACCCCAACGCAGCAGAAGTCGAGCTGCCGGTTGTTGGCGAAATCTATAAATCGGGCCTCTATTTCCTGCTGCCCATTGTGGTGCTGGTTTATTTCCTGATGATCGAGCAGAAATCACCGGGCCTGTCCGCCTTCTGGGCGACTATGCTGCTCTTTGTGATCCTGCTCACCCAACGACCACTGAAGTCAATCTTTCGTGGCGAGAACGAGACGGTCAATGCCTTCAAGCAGGGCGTTGGCGATCTGATTCAGGGCCTGATCGACGGGGCGCGCAATATGATCGGTATCGGTCTGGCGACTGCGACAGCAGGTGTTATTGTAGGGACTGTGACGCTGACAGGTGTCGGTCAGGTTATGGCTGATCTGGTAGAGTTCCTGTCGGGCGGTAATCTGATCTTGATGCTTGTGATGGTGGGGCTGTTGTCGCTCATCCTCGGGATGGGTCTGCCGACAACGGCGAACTATATCGTTGTATCGTCGCTTATGGCAGGTGTTGTGGTCGAGTTGGGGGCGCAATCGGGACTGATTGTACCGTTGATCGCTGTGCATTTGTTCGTGTTCTACTTTGGTATCATGGCCGACGTGACCCCGCCCGTGGGTCTTGCCAGTTTTGCAGCAGCTGCCGTGTCTGGCGGGGATGCGATCAAGACAGGCTTTGTCGCCTTCTTCTACAGCCTGCGCACCGTGGCTTTGCCATTTGTGTTTATCTTCAACACAGATCTGTTGCTGATAGATGTGACATGGGCGCAGGGTATATTGGTCTTTGTCACAGCCTCCATTGCGATCCTTGTGTTCACCGCAGGCACAATGGGTTGGTTCCTGACCAAAAGCCGCATCTACGAGAGTATTGCCTTGATCCTTGTGGCCTTCGTCTTGTTCCGTCCCGATTTTGTGATGGACCGCATACAGCCACCGTTCCAGCAGGTTGAGCCTGCGATGTTCGCAACGGCACTGGGCAATGCCACGACGGGCGACGAGATAAGGCTGGTTGTTTCTGGCCCCGACATTGATACGGGCGAGACAAAGGAAACCACTTTGGTTTTGCCTGTCAGCGAAGGCTCTGCCGATGAGCGCCTCGCAGCCTCGGGCCTGCTTTTGATCGAAGAAGACGGTTTGGCGAAAATGGATGAGCCTGCTTTTGGTTCGCCTTTCTCCGACAGCCTCTCCAGCTTTGATTTCTATGGTGATGATCCCGTGCAGATTGCATCGGTCAATGCACCGGCAGATCAGATGCCAAAAGAGCTTGTCTTTATTCCGGCGCTGATCTTCTTGTTCTTCATTGCTTTCTTGCAACGCGCCCGTATGTCCCGTGAAGGAGTTCCAGCATGAACAATTCAGTTCTTTGTGCCGTTGACGTCAGTAACGGTGAGTCCGATCTTGACGTGATCCGCAAGGCGGCCCAACTGGCCGCGCTGGACGGCGCACAGCTTGACGTAATCGCGGTTGTGCCTGATTTCGGGATGAGCAGGGTGGGGGCGGCCTTTCGGGCCGACCATCACGACAAGATGATGGAAGAGGCCAAAGAGCACCTTAACGCGCTAGTCACCACAGCACTGGATGCCGCCCAGAATGAAAAGGTCAGACACGTCATCGCCACGGGCCGCGCCTATGAAGAAGTGCTCAAGCTTGCGCGCGAAACCAAACCATCGCTTATCGTCGTGGGCGCGCATCGGGCCGACCTTGCAGACTATCTGCTGGGTCCCAACGCTGCCCGCGTGGTGCGCCATGCTACTTGTTCGGTACATGTCGTCCGATAACTAGCGAGATAGGACCGATCTGCTGCGCAAAGCAACCTAGACATGGTTTGCTGCCAGCGCGGCGCGTTGTTTTGGTTGTTAGCAGTATCTTTCAGGGCCAGCCCACTGCGCTACTGAATAGCGGTCGCCATGTGCCCAGCCGATCGGAAGGACACGCTCTATCTCGCGCAATTCATCGTCGGTTAGGGGGCGGTTGGCCCCTTGGAGCAACTGGCGCAGATGGTTTACAGAGCGTGTGCCGGGGATCGGGATTATATGTTCCCCCTGTGCCAGCACCCAAGCAATAGCAAGGCCCGCAGTCGATAGGCCCATATCGACGGCAAGCGCCTGAAACGGGGCAACAGCGGCGATGTTCGCGTCATAATTTGGCTGCATAAAACGGGGGTTATTCACCAAAAAGGGCAGGTCTTGCACCGCTTCATGGCTCAGTGGTGTGTCCGTCAGAAACGACCTACCCACGGGCGAGAAAGCAACCAAAGCAGTACCCAACTCTGCACAGGTCTGGACCAATCCCATCTCGGGTGAGCGGGTAGAGAGCGAGTATTCAGACTGCACCGCCGCGACAGGATGCACTGCATGCGCGCGGCGTAGCGATGTGGGGGCAATTTCGGAAAACCCGATGGCTTTGGCTTTGCCCGCTTTGACAAAGCGACCGAGGGTCTGTGCAACTTCTTCAATCGGTATGCGGGCATCAAGACGATGCACATAATAAAGATCAACGGCTTCGAGGCCCAGACGCTTGAGACTGCTGTCCAGTGCGGCCTCAAGATGCTGGGCTGAGTTATCAATTATGTTGCCGCTGCCATCGGGCGCGCGGGAAATCGCACCTTTGGTGGCGATTGTGAAGTGGTCCTTGGCCTCGGGATTGCTCTTGAGGTAGGTGCCGATCACCGTCTCGGACGTGCCAATGCCATAGACATTTGCCGTGTCGATGTGATTCACACCCGCGTCCATTGCCGCATCAAGGATCGCTATGCTCTGAGCTTCGGTCGTGGGGCCGTAAAAGTTTGAAAATGACATGGCCCCGATCCCGACCGGATGGATACCTGCCCCGTCCTTGACCAGTGTTCTGGATTTCATTTTGTGTGCCTCCGTTTTTGATGTTGCTTCTACTCTTCTGAAATATTCAAAGAATACGTTGGTTTGTCTATCTCGCAGTGCTGGTACTGGCCGCGGGATTACCGCTGCTTAGGATGCGCTTTACCGCGTGGCGTGGCGTAGGCTGGCCGGTGCCTCGCTAGCCCCTAGGCCAACGATTTCCGCCCGCAAAGATGTCAGCCGCGATGCTTGCTGCAAATTGCTGTCAATCAGGTTGGTAAAACTCTGATGTCTTTTGACGACTTGCCAGCCACCACCCCGATTGTTCGGGCCAGTTCTCAAATGCAATATCATGGCCCAGATCACGGGCCGCATGCAGTGCCCACATGGGGTTGACCAATGCCTCGCGCCCCAATGCAATCAGGTCTGCATGACCCTGCGCCAAGATCTGTTCTGCCTGCTGGGCATGTGTGATGAGGCCCACGGCCATTGTTGCCATCTTCGCATCCGTACGGACGCGTGCTGCGTATTCAACCTGAAATCCGGGCTGGCGTTTCTTGGGGCTGCCTGCGGTTGCGGAGCCGGCGATGCCGCTGGAAGAACAATCCATCACATCCACGCCGATTGCTTTCAGCTTATTGGCCAGAACCACTGTATCGTCCAGCGTCCAGCCCTCCGGAGTCCCGTCAACGGCTGAGGTGCGAAAGAAGAGCGGCAGCTCATCCGGCCAGATATCCCGTACGGCTTGGGTGATCTCCAGCGCCAGCCGTATACGGCCATCCAGATCGCCGCCGTATTGATCGCTTCGCCGGTTCGAGAGTGGCGACAGGAAGCTGTGCAGCAAATAGCCGTGGGCGCCGTGAATTTCAGCAATCTTATACCCCGCCGCCAACGCGCGCCGCGCGGCAGAGACGAAGTCGCCGATCAGTTCGTTGATCTGTGTCTGGGTCATCTCATGCGGGACAGGCCAGCCCTCGGCAACAGGAACGGGCGATGGTCCGAGTGGGGTCCAAGGCATATCCCCACGGGCGAAATCATCCGCGTTCAGTGGGCCATTGCCAAACCAAGGTCGCTGCATCCCGCCCTTGCGGCCAGCATGTGCTAATTGGATCGCAGGGATTGCGCCGTGTTGCAGCGCAAATTGCGCTACCCTTGCATGGCCTGTGATCTGGCTGTCGGCCCATAAGCCGGGGCAACCATGGGTGATGCGGCCTGATTTTTGCACTGCCGTGGCCTCGGTAAAGACGATACCTGCGCCCCCCGTTGCAAAACGGCCCAAATGTACAAGGTGCCAATCATCCATATGCCCCTCATGGGCCGAATATTGGCACATCGGCGAGATAACGACACGGTTGCGTGTCTGGATACCCCGAAGGGTCATCGGCTCAAAAAGATGCGGCGCGTTTGTCATGTGGTATCCTGTTCCAAATTTGCAGGGTCTGTGTTTTTGGCGGCCTATACCTCCAGCACGGTGGAGCCTGTGGTGCTGCGGGCCTCTAATGCAGTATGCGCTTTGGCGACGTCGCGCAGGGCAAATCGCTGTCCGATATTAATCTTCACATCACCGTCCAGCACCTTTTGTGCGAGATGTTGTGCCATAGCCTGACAGGTTGCATGGTCGTTGATATGGGTGAACAAGGTAGGGCGCGTCAGTTTCAGCGACCCCATCCGCCCCAGTATGCCCAGATCGAATGGCGGTACCGGCCCCGATGCGTTGCCAAAGGACATCATCATTCCCAACGGCTTGAGCGAGGCGAGCGAGCCTTCGAACGTATCCTTGCCCACGGCGTCCATCACCACATCAACACCACGTCCTTCGGTCAGATCGCGTACGGCTGCGGCCCAATCTGAGGTGCGGTAGTTCAGGCAATGGCTTGCCCCGTGATCCAGCGCCAGCTTGCATTTCTCGTCAGTGCCTGCTGTTCCGATCAGCGTAATCCCCTCGGACCGCGCCCATTGACAGGCCAACAACCCGACACCGCCCGCCGCCGCATGGAACAAAACCGTGTCGCCTGATTTCAGCGGGCTGGTGCGGTGAAACAGATATTCAACCGTCATCCCTTTCAGCATCATTGCAGCGCCTTGCTCAAAAGAAATCCCGTCAGGCAAGGGGCAGACCTGCGCGGCAGGCATAACGCGCGCCTCGGCATATGCGCCAGGCGGGTTAGAGGCATAAGCGGCACGGTCGCCTACTTTGAGATGTGTAACACCTTCGCCCACAGCCTCGATCACGCCTGCGGCTTCCATGCCCATCGCATGGGGCAGCTGCATGGGGTAGAGACCCGTGCGCTGGTATACATCGATAAAGTTCAGCCCGATTGCTTTGTGGGCGATGCGCACTTCGCCTGTCTGTGGTGCGCCGACCTCGCGGTCGACCAGTTTGAACTGTTCCGGCCCGCCGTGGGTTTCGATGATTGCGGTAAGTGCCATGTTGGATCCTCCTGAATTTGGGTGATCTTGGTGCGAGTGGTGCGGTGATGTCCATTGATTAGTTATGCGCGTTGCCAGTGACGGTCTGCGCAGCGCCTTGCTAAAGCAGGGCATGATTGCCAATCTAAGCGCGACACCGGACAGGAGGCTGCTATGACATTTCGCATTCTTGATGTTGATTCCACCCATTGCCTGATCGCAGGCAGATGGCAGCGTAACGCCTCGGGGGAAACCATGCCGTTGGTTAACCCTTCAGATGGCAAAGCCCTTTGTGAAATCGCGCGCGGCGGTGCTGACGATATCGACGCTGCAGTGGCCGCGGCCCGCGCTGCCTTTGACGGCCCATGGGGCCGCAGCACTGCCGTTGAACGGGGGCGCATCCTGTCGAAAATAGGCGCGCTGGTGCTGGAGAACATTGACGCACTGGCAAGAATGGAGGCGCAGGACGTGGGCAAACCCCTGGCCCAAGCGCGTGCAGATGTCATAGCACTCGCCCGTTATATGGAGTTCTACGCAGGCGCTGTGGACAAGTTGCACGGCCAGACTATTCCCTATCTGGACGGATATACCGTCTATACCCTGCGGGAGCCGCATGGCGTGACAGGTCATATCATTCCGTGGAACTACCCCATGCAGATCATTGGCCGTTCCGTAGGGGCCGCGCTGGCGGCTGGTAACGCAGCTGTTCTGAAGCCCGCAGAGGAGGCGTGCCTGACCGCGCTGGCCTTTGGCGAGCTTGCGCGCCGAGCGGGGTTGCCTGATGGCGCGCTGAATGTCGTTAGCGGCACAGGGGCCGAGGCAGGGGCAGCGTTGACTGCCCACCACGACGTCAACCACATCTCTTTTACAGGCTCGGTTGCAACGGGGCGGCTGATCCAGCAGGCTGCGGGGCAAAACGTTGTGCCTGTAACGCTGGAATTGGGCGGCAAGTCACCGCAGCTTGTCTTTGAGGATGCCGACATTGATGCCGCTTTGCCGTTTCTTGTGGGCGCAGGGATACAGAACGCGGGCCAGACCTGCTCTGCCTCTTCGCGCATCTTGGTGCAGCGCGGTGTCTATGACGAGGTGGTCAGCAAAATGGCCGCACGTTATACCGCCCTGCGCGCAGGGCCAGCCTTAGACGATCTGGCTGTCGGTCCGCTTGTCTCGATGCGGCAAAAACAGATTGTGGAGGGGTTCTTGGCCCAAGGGGCAGACCTGAGCCGCGCAGCCACCGGTGAGGTCATTACACAGGCGCCAAGTGGGGGGGCCTATGTGGCACCTGTCCTGTTCGAAAACGTGCCCCCCGATCATGTGCTTGCACAGGACGAGATTTTTGGGCCTGTTCAGGTTATTATCCCCTTCGAGGATGAAGCCGAGGCCTTGGCAATCGCAAATGGCACCAATTACGGGCTAGTCGCCTCTGTCTGGACGCGGGACGGGGCGCGGCAGATGCGGCTGGCACGGGCCTTGCGTGCAGGACAGGTTTTTTTGAACAACTACGGCGCAGGTGGCGGGGTCGAACTGCCCTTTGGGGGGGCGGGTCTGTCAGGGCATGGGCGTGAAAAAGGGTTCGAGGCGCTCTATGCCTTTACCGCGCTCAAGACTGTGGCTGCCTATCATGGGTGAGGCAGCTATCCGCATGATCGACCCGCAGGCGGATTCGGTTGCTGTTTCTGACCTGTGTGTGCGTGCTGCCGACTATATCACGCTTGAAACCGGAGCGCCGCCTGATGCCGATTACGCAGCCAATCTATTGGCTGAAGCGCCGCCCGACCTGCCATCCAAGGATGTCTTTGCCTTTGGTGCAGGGCGGGCAGGGCGGCTGGACGGGGTCGTGACCTGTCTGCGCAATTTTTATGCGCAGGGTGAATGGTACATGGGTCTGCTGTTGCTGGACCCTGCCGCCCGTGGTGCGGGACTGGGCGCACGTATGGCGCAGCATGTCTTTTCCATAGCACAAGGGCAGGGCGCCGTGTGCATCCGTGTGGCAGTGCTGGAGGCCAACCCGCGTGGCCGCGCCTTTTGGGAGCGGCAGGGATTTGTGCATGAACGTCTTGTGCCGGCGGATCCCGAAGGAGACGGGCACATACGACACGTATTGAAACTGGATTGGGAGGCATAGAAATGCGGCTACAGGGTAAAACAGCGATCATAACGGGGGGCGCATCGGGCTTTGGCGCCGGAATGGTGCGTAAATTTGTGGCCGAGGGGGCGCAGGTGATGATTGCTGACCTCAACACGGAAATGGCACAGGATCTTGCACAGGAAATGGGCGCACATGCTATTGTTGCCACTGCCAATGTCGCCAACAGCGAACATGTGCGTGCAATGACGGCTCAGGCGGTTGCCGCTTGGGGTCATATCGATATCTTGGTAAATAACGCAGGTGTTACCCATCTGCCCGCTCCGATGGATACCGTCAGCGAGGAGGATTTCGACCGCATCTTTGCAGTGAATTGTAAGGCCGTTTACTTGACTGCGCAGCACATCGTGCCTTTGATGAAAGCGCGCCGCACGGGCAATATTCTTAATATCGCTTCAACTGCGGGTGTGTCCCCGCGCCCCAACCTTAGCTGGTACAACGCCTCCAAAGGCTGGATGAACAACGCAACAAAAGGCATGGCCGTAGAGTTGGCTCCCGCAGGTGTCCGCGTTAATGCGCTGAACCCTGTCGCGGGAGAGACGCCTCTGCTTGCCAGCTTTTTGGGCGAGGATACGCCAGAGATGCGCGCAAAGTTCCTTTCCACGATCCCGTTGGGACGTTTTTCAACACCGGAGGATATGGGAAACGCTGCCTGCTATCTATGCTCGGATGAAGCATCAATGATTACGGGTGTCTGTATGGAAGTCGATGGTGGCCGCTGTATCTGATAAAAAACCTAAAGAAATTGCTTTGCGTGTCTTGGTATCGGTTCGCACCTTTCCTAAATACCGCGTAACGTATTTGAAATCATCGCCATGATTCCCATTCGGGGCGAAACGACAAGCCCAGAGGGGATACATCCTCGGGCCCCAACAGTATGGAGCCGCCGTGTCTCTTCTATTGATTGTAGCATTGCCGTTTTTGGGGGCGCTGCTGCCCGGACTGATGAACCAGGCAGGCCGTGCGGCCTGTGCTGGCGTCACCTTTACCGTCACCCTTGCCGCCTTTATCGGGTTGTTGACCAACCTGCCTGCTGTGATGGCAGGCGATGTGGTGATGTTTCGCGCTGACTGGATCCCCAGCCTTGGTCTGAACTTCACGCTGATGCTGGACGCGCTGGGCTTTTTCTTTGCGACGCTCATCCTTGGTATCGGTCTGCTTATCATCACCTACGCGCGTTTCTATCTGGCTCGTGAAGATAACATGGGTGAGTTCTTTACTTACCTGCTACTCTTCCAAGGCGCGATGGTTGGTATCGTTCTGTCCGACAACATACTGCTTTTGCTGGTTTTCTGGGAGCTGACTTCTTTGTCGTCCTTCCTGCTGATCGGGTATTGGAAGCATCTGCCCGAGGGTCGCCAAGGCGCGCGTATGGCCCTGACCGTGACGGGTATGGGCGGCTTGGCAATGATCGGTGGTATGCTGATCCTTGGCCAGATCGCGGGCAGTTATGACCTGAGCGTTATCTTGCAAAACCGTGAAATTATTCAGGAAAGCTCGCTTTATGTGCCCGCGCTCATCCTGATTTTGCTGGGTTGCTTTACCAAATCAGCGCAGTTTCCGTTCCACTTTTGGTTGCCACACGCGATGGCAGCCCCAACGCCTGTTTCGGCCTATCTGCACTCTGCCACCATGGTAAAAGCGGGGATTTTCCTGATGGCACGCATGTGGCCTGTGCTGTCCGGTACGCCTGAATGGTTCTGGATCGTCACAACCGCGGGCCTGATTACCATGGTGCTGGGCGCGGTGATCGCGCTGTTTAAACATGATCTCAAAGCGTTGCTGGCCTTTTCTACAGTAAGCCACCTTGGCCTGATCACGATGCTGCTGGGCACAGGGACGGCGTTTGGTGCGATGGCGGCGGTGTTTCACATCCTCAACCACGCGACCTTCAAGGCGGCGTTGTTCATGTCCGCTGGCATCATTGACCATGAGACACACACACGCGATATCCGCCGTCTTGGCGGCCTTCGGCATCTGATGCCCATCACCTTTGTCATTGCCACGCTCGCGGCGCTTTCGATGGCGGGTATCCCGCTGCTGAACGGATTCCTCAGCAAAGAAATGATGCTGGAAGAGGCCTACCACACCGAGTTGTTTGGCCCGTGGTGGGTGGTGCCTGCGCTGGCAGTACTCGGCTCGCTCTTCTCTGCTGCCTATTGCTTCCGCTTGATCGGGCATACTTTCCTTGGCCCCAAACGTGACGATTATCCGGCCAAGCCGCATGATCCGCCTAGCGGTTTGTGGCTGCCTCCCGCGTTGCTGGTGATGCTGGTTGTGGTGATCGGCGTGGCGCCATTCCTTGCCGAGCCTGCGGTGAAGGGCATTACCTACGCCGTTCTGGGCGGCGAAGCAGAAGTGCCGAAAGCGTATTTCAAAATCTGGCACGGATTGGTGCCGGCACTTTATATGTCCATCGCGGCGGTTGTGGGTGGCCTGATTGTGCTGGCGCTCTTCAACCCGCTACTGCGTGTCTGGGATGCGGCCCCGCGCCCCGAGGCCAAGACGATTTTCGAAGGGTCGGTCGAGGGCATCGTCCGTCTGGCAAAAGGGCTGACCCTGCCGCTGCACAATGGCGCGTTCTCGCGCTATGGCGCGGTCATGGCGGTTACTGTCGTTGCTGCGGGCTATTACGCTTGGGCCACAGGGACAGTCGGCGCGCCGACACGCACAGTTCAGCCTGCGGGCGCGATCGAGATTGCGGGCTGGGTCATGCTGGTGGCAGCAACGCTTGGCATGGTGTTCCTGCATCGCAATCGCTTGTTGTCGCTGGTGCTGATCGGCATCATCGGGCTGATGGTTTCTATCGGCTTTGTATTCTTCTCGGCACCTGATCTGGCAATGACACAGATCACGGTCGAAGTGGTCACGACGATCCTGCTGTTGCTGGCTCTAAACTTCCTCCCGAACGAGACCCCTGTCGAAAGCACGGTTTTGCGCCGTATGCGTGATGTGACTGTTGCCATCGCAGGCGGTGCTGCGGCCATGGCGCTCAGCTATCATTATCTGCTGCGCGACGCGATCACGTCGCCCATTTCCGAATTCCACCTTGCCAACAGCTATAAGGGGGGCGGCGGTACGAATGTGGTAAACGTGATCCTTGTTGATTTCCGTGGCTTTGACACCTTCGGCGAGATTATCGTGCTGGGGATCGCTGCCGTGCTGATCTATGCGCTGACCGAAACGCTGCTGGGCGGCCCCGTGCGCGCCCGTTTGCTCAACCGGAAACCCGACAAACCGTTGGCTGGGGATATGCACCCCACCATGATGGTCGTCATGACCCGTGTGCTGATGCCTGTGGTCATGGTCGTTGGTTTCTATATCTTCCTGCGCGGCCATAACGAGCCGGGCGGCGGGTTTATTTCGGGTCTGGTCGTTTCGATTGGTTTGGTGATGCAGTATATGGCCAGCGGCTATAGCTGGGCTACCGCCCGCCAACGCTATCCGCACCATGGTGTGATTGGCGCTGGTGTGCTGATTGCGGGTCTGACGGGAATTGGATCGTGGTTTGTCGGCAAGCCTTTCCTGACATCCGATTTCACATATGTGCGCATCCCGCCATTTCAGGAGTTTGAGCTGGCGACAGCTGCTTTGTTCGATCTGGGCGTGTTTTTGGCCGTGGTGGGGGCAGTCATGCTGTCGCTGGACGGGTTCAGTAGGCTTGCGCGCCGCGCCCATGTAAAAGACAGCGACTATGCGATGGACATCAATCCCGCACGGTCCGAGAACGAAGCACTAAAAGGGGGGGGAGCATAAGATGGAGTTCCTTGTCGCTTCCGCTATCGGCGTCTTGACCGCTGGTGGTTTGTACATGGTGATGCGTTTGCGCACCTTCCCTGTGATCCTCGGTATCTCGCTGCTGACCTATGCTGTGAATGTGTTCCTGTTCGCTTCGGGCCGCCTGACGACAGGCGCCCCACCGATCCTGACAGATGCGACGACCTACGCCGATCCGCTGCCGCAGGCCTTGGTGCTGACAGCCATCGTGATTTCCTTCGGGATGACTGCCGTTGTGGTGATGATCGCGCTGGGCGCCTATCTTGGCACGGATGATGATCATGTTGATGATGCACCCGATGGGGAGGACGCGACATGACCCATTGGCTGATTATGCCGGTTGTCCTGCCGGCCATCCTTGCGCCCTTTATCATTCTGGCTGCGCGCTACCATATGGGCATCCAGCGTGTCTTTTCTGTTGCTGGCGTTCTGGCGATGATCACTGTCGCTATCGGCCTCGCGCTGGAGACATCTGACGGCACTGTCATGCTTTATCAGTTGGGTGATTGGGCGGCACCGTTCGGTATTGTGCTGGTTGGCGACAGGCTGAGCACGATGATGGTGCTGCTGATGGCGGTGCTGGCGTTGTTCGTGCTGCTTTATGCGATTGGCTCTGGATGGGACGAACGGGGTCGGCATTTCCACGTCTTGTTCCAGTTCCAGCTGATGGGCATTGCAGGGGCCTTCCTGACAGGCGACTTGTTCAACCTCTTTGTTTTCTTCGAGGTGCTGTTGATCGCGTCCTACGGCCTGATGATCCACGCAGGGGGCAACGCGCGGCTGCGCGCGGGCGTCCAATATGTGCTGTTCAATCTGCTCGGCTCAACGCTGTTTCTGTTCGCACTAGGCGCGATCTATGCAGAAACGGGCACGCTCAATATGGCCGATCTGGCCCAGCGTGTGCAATTGATCGAGGCGGATGCGACCGTCGGCATCCGTGTGGCGGCTGTGCTGCTGATCCTTGTGTTTGCGATCAAGGCTGCGGTGGTGCCGCTGCACTTCTGGCTGCCAAGCTCCTACGCAGAAGCGCCCGCGCCCGTAGCGGCCTTGTTCGCCATTATGACCAAAGTTGGCGCATATGCGATCATTCGCGTTTACACCATGATCTTCCCCGTTGACCTTGAGGTGACTTCCGGCTTGCACGGGACATGGCTGTTGCCGGTTGCCTTGCTGTCGCTGGCGGTCGGTGCTGTCGGTGTGCTGGCCGCAAGAAAGCTGGACCGTCTGGTGGCGTTTGCAGTGATCAGCTCCATGGGAATGGTGATGGTCGCTATCGCGCTCTTCACACCGGAAAGCATCGCATCGGCGCTTTATTATATGGTTCACTCGACGCTGGCGGCAGCGGCCTTGTTCCTGATCGTTGATTTGGTCCGACAGAGCCGTGGGCATTTGAACCTGATCACGGATGCACCTGTGGCTGGCGCCTCGTTGATTGCGGGCCTGTTCATGGTTGCCGCGATTGCGATGACGGGCTTGCCACCGCTGTCAGGGTTTGTCGGCAAGCTGATGGTGCTGAACGCGGCCTTTGATGCGGGGCCAGCGGTCTGGATCTGGGCTGTTGTGCTGGTTTCAAGCCTGATCAGTGTGGTGGGGTTTGCACGCGCAGGGTCTGTCCTGTTCTGGAAGGCGCAGTCGGATGGGGCGCCTGTGCCCGATCCGTCCCGCGCGGCACCTTCGACACTATCGTATGTCGCTGTTGGAGGGCTGTTGGCCTTGCTGCTGGCGCATACTGCACTTGCGGGCAAGATGTATGACTACACGGGCGCCACGGCACAGCAGCTGTTCAACCCGCAGGCTTATATCAGCACTGTATTGGAGACACCGGGCAAGTTGAGCGGTGGTAAGGCCGATGCAAAAGAAGGGGATCACTGAGATGGCACGCTTGTTTCACTGGCTCTTTCCGCACCCCTTGCTGACGCTCATTCTGGCAGTGGTCTGGATATTGCTGCAAAATGAGTTCTCCGCAGGCATGGCCGTATTTGGCCTGATTATCGGGATCATTATTGCGCGCATCACGGCGGCCTTCTGGCCCGAACGTCCGGCAGGGTTTCGCATGGGCAAGATGATCTCTTATGCGTTGATGGTGCTTTGGGATATCATGGTGGCTAACGTGCAAGTCGCGTGGATCGTGCTCACGGTGCCCAATTCCAAGCTTAAGCCTGCATGGATCACGATACCGCTTGAGCTACGCTCGCCCGAGGCGATTACGCTGTTGGCAGGGACGATTACGCTGACACCGGGGACGGTATCGGCGGACCTGTCCGAAAGTGGGCATCACTTGTTGGTGCATGTGCTGCACACCGATGATCCCGACGCCGAGCGCGACGGCATCAAAAGCCGCTATGAAGCGCGCCTGAAGGAGATTTTCGTATGACCCTTGCAACCGAATTGATGAATTACGCGCTGATCGGGGCGTTTGTGGTGGTGGGGCTGTGTCAGGTTATGGCCATGATCCGCGTCGTTATTGGCCCCAGCGTGGGCGACCGCATTCTGGCGCTGGATACGATGGTAGTGAACGCCATCGGTCTGGTCGTGCTAATGGGTCTGGCACAAGGCACGCGGATTTATTTTGAGGTATCGCTGATCATTGCGATGCTCGGCTTTGTCTCAACCGTGGCTTATGCGCGGTTTGTATTGCGCGGGGACATCATCGAATGAACATCGAGATTATCGCACTCTATGCCGTTACTTTTTGTCTGGTGGTGGGCGCATTGTTCACGCTGGTGGGCGCTATTGGCCTGCTGAAATTCAACGACAGTATGACCCGCCTTCATGCGCCCACCAAAGTGGGTACCGTAGGGGTAGGGGCGCTGCTGTTGGCTTCGATCATCTATCACGGAGTGTTCGGCGACGGCGCTATTCACGATCTGCTGATCATGGCATTTCTGTTTGTCACCGCGCCTATTTCCGCCAATTTCATTGCAAAGGTGAACATCCATCGCCGTGCCTGCGACACACCTCCCGAGCTTGAAAAAGACGAGCAGTGGGCTACTTTCGCTGTGCCTGAAACGGACCAGGTCGAAGACGTCATCACTGTCACCAAGACCTAGAGCGCGCCAAAGCAGCTTGCCAGATGCTCAAAACAGATGCGCACCCTTGGGCTCATCCGTAATTCCTGATGCGCTGTCAGCCAGACAGGAAGAGCGCCTATGTCGATTTCTGGCCACAACTGAACGAGATTGGGGTCGCTCTGTCCGATGACAGTCTGGTTGAACCCGATGCCGTGGCCCGCCTGGACCATACGCCAGCCAACAACCTGATCATCCGATCGGAAAGTGAAAAAACTGCGGTCAACGGTGATACCGACCTGACGCATTCCGTCGATAATTGCAGTGCTGCGGTCATAGCCGATCACGCTATGATGGTAGAGATCGCTTGGATGTTCCGGCAGGCCGCACCGTTCGATATAGCTGCGCGCGGCAAAGATGCCGATAGCTAGATTTCCGACTTTTTTGGCAATCAGATCATTTTGGGTAGGCCGGTACATACGCACAGCCAGATCGGCCTCGCGGCGCAGCAGGTTTTCGGTCTGGTCGGTTGCTACGACCTCCAAGGCCAGATCAGGGTGTGCTGTGTGCAGCGATACCAGCATATCGGGCAGCAGATAGGTCGCTGCAATCTGGCTCGCCGTAATGCGCACTGTGCCGCTGAGCGTTTGCTGGCCCTTAAAGGAAAGTTGGGCGGCCGATTTCGCCATCGCATCCGCATGTGCCTGCACGGCCGCCCCTTCGGGTGTGAGGGTCAGACCTGTTGATGTGCGAAAGAACAGGCGTGATCCGATCCGTTCTTCCAGTTGGGTCAAATGGCGACTTAGCGTGGGTTGGCTGCTGCCCAACACTTTGGCTGCCGCAGAGAGTGAACCGGTGTCACTGATCGCGGCAAAAGACTGCAACAGGTGCCATGGGAGAGGTTCGCTATTCATATATGGATATCAATATATGAATTTCGTCAATTATGCCACCAAAAATTGATTGATACGGTCTGGGTGTCAACATCAATGAATAGGAGATACCCATGACCGGAACAGTTCTTATCCTTGGCGCAACAGGCCGCTTTGGCCGTGCTGCAACAAATGCCTTTGCGAATGCAGGCTGGCAGGTAATTGCCGCCAGCCGCGCAGGGGGCGGCGAGGTGCCGCGCGGCGTGAAAACGATCGCGTGTGATCCGACAGACAAGGCGGCAGTTGTGGCAGCGGCGCAGGGCATGGATGTGATCGTTCATACCGTGAACCCGCCTTATCATCACTGGGCCAAGCTGATGCCGAATCTGACACGCAACATAATCGCCGCAGGGTTGTCTAGCGGCGCCACTGTGATGATCCCGGGCAATATCTATGGATACGGTGAGGACGCCAGTATCATCCTGCGTGAGGAAGCGGCCCGCGCACCGACCACCCGCAAAGGCGCGCTGCGCGTCACGATGGAACGCGCCTTTGAAGATGCGGCAGCAGAGGGCCTGCGCACCATCATTCTGCGATCGGGTGATTATATGGAGCGGCAGAATACAGGCAGCTGGTTTGAAAGTTATATTGCCAAGAAGGCCAGCAAAGGGGTGTTCACCTATCCGGGCCGGATGGATGCAGTACATGCGTGGGCCTACCTGCCTGATGTCGGCCGCGCAATGGAGCAGCTTGCGCGCATTCGTGCTGATCTACCCGCTTTTACGGCGCTCGGGTTTGAGGGGTATAGCCTGACAGGGGCCGAGCTGAAGGCGGCTGTTGCTCTTGCTGTGGGTCAGCCGCTCAAGACGGCCAAAATGCCCTGGAGACTGATGCGGGTGTTGGGCCTGATCAATCCTGTGGTGCGCGAAGTCATGGAAATGCGCTATCTGTGGAACACGCCGCACCGCGTGGACGGGACAGCGTTGCGCAAGCTGCTGCCCGACTACAAAGACACGCCGCTGTCGGTCGCGATGCAGGATGCCGTCCCCGACCTCATCCCGCCACGTGTCGATGTACAGGCATATCCAGCCTGACCTACTTGACAACGTGCCTGCGCTTTGGTCCTGCTGGAGAGGTAATTTACAAAGAGGACAGACCCATGATGAAGACTCGCGCCGCTGTTGCTGTAGAGGCAGGCAAGCCCCTTGAGATCATGGAGGTCAACCTTGAAGGACCAAAGCGCGGCGAAGTCTTGGTCGAGATCAAGGCAACTGGCCTGTGCCACACGGATGAGTTCACCCGTTCGGGCGATGACCCCGAAGGCATCTTTCCTGCTATTCTGGGCCATGAGGGCGCGGGCATCGTGATGGAAGTCGGCGAGGGTGTTACTACTCTGGAAGTCGGCGACCATGTGATCCCGCTTTATACGCCAGAGTGCCGCGAGTGCGAGTATTGCCTGAGCGGCAAGACCAACCTGTGCCAAGCGATCCGTGTGACCCAAGGGCGCGGCCAACTGCCCGACGGCACCACGCGCTTTTCCATGCTGGATGGCACGCCGATCCATCACTACATGGGGTGCTCGACCTTCGCCAACCATACTGTGGTGCCCGAAATCGCGCTGGCCAAAGTGCGCAAGGACGCGCCGTTTGACAAGATCTGCTATATTGGCTGCGGCGTCACGACTGGCATCGGTGCGGTAATCAATACTGCCAAGGTTGAGATTGGTGCGCGTTGCGTGGTCTTTGGTCTGGGCGGCATCGGTCTTAACGTGATTCAGGGCCTGCGCATGGCAGGAGCAGATCAGATCGTTGGCGTCGATCTGAACGACGACAAGGAAGAGACGGGCAAATACTTCGGCATGACCGACTTTGTTAATCCTTCCAAGATCGACGGCAATCTGGTCGAGCATCTGGTGGAGTTGACGGGCGGCGGCGCGGACTACTCGTTCGACGCCACAGGCAACACAAAGGTCATGCGTGACGCGCTAGAGTGTTCGCACAAAGGCTGGGGCGAAAGCATCATCATCGGTGTGGCCCCTGCGGGTGCCGAAATCTCCACACGTCCTTTCCAGCTGGTCACAGGCCGTGTCTGGCGTGGCACTGCCTTTGGTGGGGCAAAGGGGCGCACGGATGTGCCGAAAATCGTAGACTGGTACATGAATGGCAAAATCGAAATCGACCCGATGATCACCCACAAACTGACGCTTGATCAGATCAACGAAGGGTTTGAGCTGATGCATCAGGGTAAATCCATCCGCGCTGTTGTCGAGTTCTGATCCATTGCCCTGTCTGCCGGCCCACTGTGTCGCTGGCAGACAGGCGCCGCTTGGCTAGACTGGATAGGCGAGCGCAGCGTTGAGCATATGGCGCAACTGTGCCTCGTATTCCGGCGTGTCAAAGGGCGCTATGCCAGACAGGTGCAGCGATTTCTCTGCGACACTCATCCCCAAAATCACCGCCATAAATAGGGCCGCGCGGGCAGGATCGCCCACCGCGCGTTCGCAGGCTGTTTGTAGCCCTTTCTGGTGCGCTTCGCGCACAGCTTCGCCCACTTCTTCGTCCTGTGCGTTCATCAACATCAGGTGCAGGATTGAGACAGAACCCGCATCACGGGGATGGCTCACGAACAGCTGCACCACCATATCAACCAGTTCTGCGGGCGAGGAAGCTTCGGGCGTGTCAAATGCACCTTCCAGCGTTGCCTCGAACAATCCGCGCTTGCCACCGAAATAGCGCGAGACGAGCGCGACATCGACGCCCGCTGCGGTTGCGATTTGTCTTAGTGGAACGTTTGAATACCCGTGCCGCCATAGCAAAGCGCGTGCATGGATCAGCAGTTTCTCGCGAGTCATCAGTGCTTTGGTCATTGGACTTAACCTACTGGCAGAGACAATTTTGTCAACATATGTTGACAGAAGCGCAGGGCACAGTATGTCATGTGTCAACGACTGTTGAATTATCGGAGAGATACGATGGCAAAGACCGCGCTTATTACGGGTGCTTCCTCTGGTATCGGTGCTGAATTCGCCCGTTATCATGCGCAAAAAGGGGGGGATGTCGTGCTGACGGCGCGCTCGGCAGACCGCTTGCAGTCGCTCGCGGATGAGCTGACTGCCGAATACGGGATCAAGGCACATGTGTTACCTGCCGATCTGGGCGCGCAAGATGGTGCGGATATTCTTATTGCGCAAGTCATCAAGGCAGGTGTGCAGGTCGACATCCTGATTAACAATGCAGGCTTTGGCGGGCAGGGGCGGCACATTGATCGTGATCTGGCCGAAGAGCTGGGGATGGTCGACCTTAACGTAAAGGCGCTGGTGGCCCTTAGCCACTATTTTGGTCGCGAAATGGCCAAGCGTGCACAGGGCTGTATCCTCAACGTGGGATCCAGCGCGGGTTTTATGCCTGGTCCGATGCAGGCCACCTATTTTGCAACCAAAGCCTTTGTGAAGAGTTTCTCTCAGGCGCTGGACCATGAATTACGCCCGCAGGGTGTGACCGTGACGCTTCTGGCGCCAGGATATGTGAATACGGCCTTTGCAGATCGCGCTGATTTGCACGGTACAAAGCTGGTTGCAGGTGGAGGCAAGACGCCCCGCTCTGTTGCAAAATACGGCTACGACGCCATGTCTCGAGGAGAGCTTGTGGCTGTGAATGAAAAGCAGTTGGGCTTTATGATTGACTGGATCATCCCGCTGCTGCCGCGCCGTGCGGTTCTGAAAATGATAGAGCGGATGCAAAGCAAATAATCGTCCCCATCAGGAGGAAACAGAATGAAGCTGAATGTGAACGGGAAAGCCCACGACGTAGACGTCGAAGAGGACATGCCGCTGCTCTGGGTCCTGCGGGACGAACTGGGGATCACAGGTGTAAAATATGGATGCGGCATCGCGCAGTGCGGTGCTTGTACCGTTCATGTAGATGGCGTGGCTGTACGGTCGTGCCAGTTGGCAGCAGGGGATGTGGATGGTGATATTACAACCATCGAAGGTCTGGGCACGCCCGAGGCGATGCACGCGGTGCAGCAGGCGTGGGTTGAGCATCAGGTTGCGCAATGCGGTTACTGCCAGTCAGGCCAGATCATGCAAGCGGCCAGCTTTCTTGATCTAAACGCGGCACCAAGTGATCAGCAGATTGACGAAGCGATGAGCGGCAATCTTTGCCGTTGCGGGACCTATCCGCGCATCCGTGCCGCCGTGAAAACCGCCGCCGCAAAATTGCAGGGAGCTTGAGTTATGGGTCGTCTTAAAACGATTGCACGCCGTTCGTTTCTGATCGGTTCCGCTGCCATTGTCGGTGGTGTCGCGTTCGGTGCCTATATGGTGCGCCGCGATCCTGAAAACCCGCTGACGCAGGACGCCTCGGCAGGTGATGCCGTCTTTAACCCTTGGGTCAAGATCAACGCAGACGGCATTATGCTGGTCACACCGCACACGGATCTGGGGCAGGGGGCATCGACCATGCAGGCGATGCTGATTGCCGAGGAGCTGGACGTGGATCTGGATCAGATCACCACGACACCTGGCGCACCTGCTGCGGCTTATTACAACACGGCACTTGCCGCCGAGGCAGTGCCATTCCGCTCTAATGACGAAGGGTTCGCCGCCGAAACGATGCGCAGCACTATGGGTGCGGTGATGAAAGTGTTGGGGGCGCAGGTGACAGGCGGCTCGACTTCGGTGCCTGACAGCTTTGACAAATTGCGCCAAGCGGGTGCCGTTGCACGCGAAACGCTCAAGGCAGCGGCCTCTGCCGAAACAGGTATTGATGCTTCCCAGTTGAAAACAGAACGCGGTGCAGTTGTGCTGCCCGACGGTACGCGCATGCTCTACACCACGCTTGCCGCCCGCGCGGCAGCGATGGAACCCGTAACAGATGTAGCTCTGCGCGATCCTTCGCAGTGGCGATTGATCGGCAAGCCGCTGCAAAGGATGGACATTACGGCGAAATCAACTGGCACCCAGACCTACGGGATCGATGTGAAAGTGGAGGGGATGCTGCATGCCTCGGTCAAGATGAACCCGCGCAAGGGCGCGCCAATGCTCGGATTTGACGCAAGCGGCGCCGAGGGTATGCGCGGTGTGTCCAAAATCGTGGGTTTGCCCAATGGTGTTGCGGTCATTGCTGACAATACATGGCGCGCCTTCCGAGCGCTTGAAGAGATCGAGTTTGACTGGGCTGAAGCATCTTTTCCGGCCGAGCAGTCGGATCATTGGGCCGCAGTAGAGGCCTCCTTCACCCCCGATCATCTGGACAAGGAGTGGCGGCATGATGGCGATGTCGACGCCGCACTCGATGGGACCGATGTGGTTAGCGCCGAATACCGCGCGCCTTATGTCGCCCACCAGCCGCTTGAACCACTGAGCGCGATTGCCACCGTTACCGCAGACCGTGTGGATATCTGGGCCGCGCACCAGTTGCCGCGATTTGTACAGCAGCGCATCGCGGCACGTCTGGACATGGAAACAGACCAGATTTTCTTGCACAACCAGTACGCTGGCGGCAGTTTCGGGCACCGTCTGGAGTTTGACAATATCGACGTCGCCGTAGACGTGGCGCGTGAAGTTGCCGGCACACCTGTTAAACTTACCTTCCGCCGCGAGGAGGATTTCGCGCAGGATTACAACCGCCAGATTGGCATGGCACGCGGGCGTGGCGCGCATTCAGGCGGTCAGGTCACCGCGCTTGATCTGGACATCGCCACAGTTTCGTCCTCACGGTCACAATCGGGCCGACTTGGCGCGCCTGTACCGGGGCCGGATACACAGATTGCAGCAGGCGCATGGAACATGCGCTACAGTGTGCCTGACCTGCGGGTGCGTGCCTATGCGGTGCCCGAACTTGCGCCGACGTCGTCGTGGCGTTCTGTCGGTGCGTCCACAGCTGGATTTTTCGCCGAGAGCTTTCTGGATGAGCTGATCCATGCGGCGGGTGCCGACCCGATGGCAGAGCGTCTGCGCCTCGTGAATGATCCAGACGCCCGTGCGGTGCTGGAGGCCGTGGCCGAGATGTCGGACTGGGGCAGTCCACTGGGCCCGCGACAGGGACGCGGTGTGGCGCTGGTCACGTCCTTTGGCGTGCCTGTTGCGGAGGTGGTGCAGGTCACCGATATGGACGACGGCATCAAGATCGACCATGTCTGGGTCGCTGCCGAAGTGGGCCGCGTTGTTGATCCTGTGACTTTCGAAAATCAGGTGGCAGGCGGTGTTGTCTGGGGCTTGGGCCACGCCATGAACTCCGAGATCACCTATTCGGACGGTCGTGCAGAACAGGACAATTATCACCTCGCCGAGGGAATGCGCCTGCATCAATGCCCCGTGATCGAAGTGCGCGCACTGGAGAACAACGATACCATTCGTGGTATCGGTGAACCGCCCGTGCCGCCGGCAGCACCCGCGCTTGCCAATGCTATCTTTATGGCTACGGGAACCCGTTTGCGTGAAATGCCTTTCTACAACACGGTCAGCTTCTTGTGAGTAGGATCGCCCCTTTGGTCTGTGCGCTGGTGCTGGGTTTTGCATCGGGCGCTGAGGCGCAATCGGCAGCAGTATCTGACGCCGGTGCGCAAGCGTGGGTGCGTATCTTTGCTGTTGCGTCACATCCGCGCTGTACCAACTGCCACGTAGGCGCATCGGGTCGTCCTGCTTGGGACGGATTGGGTTATGGTGCGACTAAGTTGCATGGCATGAACATCGTAGCGGGAGACAGCCGCATCGGTGCCGAGACGATCCCATGTCGTACCTGCCACATCGGCGCGGTAGGGCCGAATGACCGGCCACACGCGGCCCCGCAGGTTGATGATGCGTGGCGCTTGCCGCCAGTGGAGCTGGCGTGGCGCGGTAAATCGGGCGCCGAGGTCTGCGCACAATTGCGCAACCCAGAAACCAACGATGGCTTTGATCTGGCAGACCTTATTGACCATGTCCGCACCAGTGAATTCGTTCGCTACGGGTTCGAGCCGGGCGCGGGGCGTACACCTGCTGCTGGCTCAACAGCAACGCTGGCAAAAGATTTGCAAGCATGGGGTGATGCAGGAATGCCCTGTCCGCAGGATTGATGGCAGGTATTTGAGCTTAGCTGAATTTTCTTGACCTGCGGGCTGTAATTGTCCCACGTCAATGCATGGAGATTTTGCACATATCCCGCCCCGTATCCCTTCGGGGCTTAGATGATATCCCGCTGCCATCTCAGGATGCGCCGCGTGCGCAGGCACTTGTGGCGCGCTGCCCTGTTGCGGCGCAAACACCTCTGGAGGCTTCGGTGGCGATTGCCACGCAAACAGGCGTGCAAGACGTCTGGATAAAGGACGAGCGGGGCCGCATGGGGCTAGGCAGCTTCAAGGCGCTGGGCGCTGCCTATGTTATTGCGTGCGATGCCCAAGGTGGCCCTGTATCGGCACGCACCTATGTGACCGCCAGTGCGGGCAATCATGGCATGTCTGTTGCAGCAGGCGCCGCGGCATTCGGGGCAGCATCGGTGGTCTATATTGCGCAGACCGTCCCCGATAGCTTTGCCGCGCGGCTGGAAGAACAGGGCGCGCGCGTGGTGCGCGAAGGCGAGACATATGAGGACAGCCTGCAAGCAGCAGAGCAAGCGGCAGAGCAGAACGGTTGGGATTTGTTGTCGGACGGGTCGTGGCACGGCTACACAGACCGCCCCCATCGTTTGATGGAGGGCTACACCGTGCTGATGGCCGAGGCGATTGAACAACTGTCGCTCGCGCCTACACATATATTTCTGCAAGCGGGTGTTGGTGGTCTGGCTTGTGCCTGTGCCACCTTGGCGCGGCAGGCATGGGGCGATGCGCCGAGGATTGTAGTGGTTGAGCCTGACGCGGCTCCCGCGCTGCACGGCTCTATCGTTGCGGGCGAGGCAGTAGAGAGCGTCGGACCAGTTTCAGAGATGGGACGGCTTGATTGCAAAATGCCTTCGCTGATCGCGCTTAAAGGTCTGGCGGAGGATGCGGATGCCTTTGCTTTGATATCAGAACATGAGGGGCAGGCAGGCGCAGGTCTGGCTATGGTTGCAGGGCTAGGCTCGTCTCCCTCGGGGGCGGCGGGAATTGCGGCACTGGCCGCACTGGATGCCGATCAACGCGCCGCCTTGGGCATTAATGCGCAGTCGCGGGTGCTGTGCATCCTCAGCGAAGGGCCTGCATGATGCAGCGCGGCTTTGCGCGGGCCGAGTTCGAGGCACGTACAATGGCGGCCCAGGCAATGATGGCGCAACAAGGGCTGGATGCGCTGCTGCTGACAACAGAAGCGGACGTGCGTTATTTCACGGGCTATCTGACGCGCTTTTGGGAAAGCCCGTCGCGTCCTTGGTTTTTGGTCCTACCCGCGCAGGGCAAACCCATTGCGGTGATCCCGTCGATTGGCGCACCCCTAATGGGCCAGACGTGGCTGGATGATATCCGCACTTGGCGTGCGCCTGACGTGCTGGATGACGGGGTAAGCCTGCTGGTCGATACATTGAACAGCTTGCACGCACTGGAGATCGGCACTCCCATGGGCGCCGAAAGCCATCTGCGCATGCCGTTGGCCGATTGGGCGCGCGTGCAGGCAGCGCTGTCAGGCACTGTTAGGGATGATGCGCGCATTGTGGCAACGCTGCGCGCGGTCAAGTCCGAGGCAGAGGTCGCCAAGATCTCGCAGGCATGCGCGATTGCGGGCCGTGCCTTCGCCCGGATGGATCAAATTGCGCGCAAGGGTGTAACCGTCGCGCAGGTGTTTCGGGATTTCCAACGGCTATGTCTAGAGGAAGGTGCCGATTGGGTGCCCTATCTGGCGGGCGGTGCGGGGCAGGGTGGGTACGGTGATGTTATCTCGCCCGCGCAAGACGTGCCGCTTGCCTCTGGTGATGTATTGATGCTGGATGCAGGTCTGGTTTGGGACGGTTACTTCTGCGACTTTGATCGCAACTTTAGCATCGGTGCACCCACGGCAGAGACGCAAAGCGCCCATGCCCGCCTGATTGACGCGGTAGAGAGTGCAGCAGCGATTGCCCGCGAAGGCACCACCGCAGCGCAGCTGTTTCACGCGATGGACGAAATCGTAACTGGCGGGGCGGGCGGCTCTGATGCTGGGCGGCTGGGCCACGGTCTTGGCATGCAGTTGACCGAGGGGCTATCGCTGATTCCACAAGACCGAACAGTACTGAAGGCGGGAATGGTAATCACCCTTGAGCCAGGGATCGAAACGGGGGACGGACGGATGATTGTGCATGAAGAAGATATCCTGATCACCGAGGGCGCCCCGCGATTTTTGTCGCCGCGCGCCTCCCGCGATATTGCTGCCTTATGACCCAGTACACCTACACCCGCGCGCAGGAGGGGCTGGCGCCTGTCGGTCTTGTGGTTTTGCAAACCGACGAGACGATAGAGCAGGACATGCGGCGCATGCTACCGCCCCGCACGCCTGTTTATGTAACGCGCGTGCCCTCTGCACCTCAGGTGACGCCCGAAAGTCTGCGCGAGATGGCCCAACACCTGACCCAAGCTGCTCGGCTGCTGCCCCAAGCAGTGCCATTTTCCGCCATCGGATACGGCTGCACTTCGGCTACCTCACAGATTGGTGCAGACAAGGTTGCGCGGTTGATCGGCGACGGGGTCCGCACCGAGCGGGTATCGGACCCGCTGAGTGCGCTTGTCGCCGCCTGTACCGCAATGGGCATCACGCGTTTGGCGCTATTGTCGCCTTATACGGCGGATGTATCGGACAGGCTGCGCGCGGCACTGGCATCAGCGGGAATCGAGACGCCCGTTTTCGGCAGCTTCAACGAGGCAGACGAAGCCTGCGTTGTGCGCATCGATGCGGTGTCCCTAATTGAGGCGGCCTGTGATCTGGCGGGGCAGGGCGATGTTAATGGCATCTTTTTGTCCTGCACCAATCTGCGCACCCTCGACGTGATCGCGCAGATTGAGGGGCGCACAGGATTACCTTGCCTGTCCAGCAATCAGGCCTTGGCATGGCATCTTAGTCCAGATGCAACTGTACCGGGCCGGTTGGCAGACGCGCTGCGGTAAGGCGCCTGCCGTGCTAAGGGGGTAATGGCAATGCCGGTTCCTCTTGGCCTGCCTTTGCCACATCTCGATCACCGCGTTGCTCGTGGTGGCACGTTTGGCAAAACAGCCTTCGGTTGCTCTTGACCTTACCCAGCCGCTCCCATAACACCAAGGTCGGTCTTGCGGGCGTTGTGTAATGGTAAGACCTCAGCCTTCCAAGCTGATGATGCGGGTTCGATTCCCGCCGCCCGCTCCATCATTTTGCTCCCATATATATCCCTGCGACAGCGCAACGCTTGACCACAGCTAACTGGCGCGCCAATAAGCGCTGCACGATTTGTTAAAGGACAGCGCATGGCGGATAGCTCCACGCAGAAAAACGCACCGGTTCCGCCCTCGGCTACGGAAGAGCGCGCCCGCTCGCGCAAGATAGGGGCACTGCGGGCCTTGTTGCCGTTTTTGCGCCCTTACCGTCTGCTGATGCTCGCGGCGCTTGCGGCTTTGGTGGCCACTGCAATGATCTCGCTCGCGCTGCCGCTGGCCGTCCGCCGTGTGGTGGATAACTTTGACACGGGTGAGACCGCGCTGCTGGACCAGTATTTTGTCGCGGCCCTCGCCATTGCGGGCCTGCTGGCCGCTGGCTCTGCGCTGCGCTACGCGCTTGTCACCCGTTTGGGAGAGCGTGTGGTTGCGGATATCCGCAAAGAGACCTTCGACCGCGTGATCGCGATGAGCCCCGTCTTCTATGAGCGTATCATGACGGGCGAAGTGCTGAGCCGCATTACAACCGACACGACCCTTATTCTTAGTGTGATCGGCTCGTCCATATCGATCGCGCTGCGCAATATGCTGACGTTCATTGGCGGGCTGATCCTGATGCTGCTGACTTCGGCAAAACTGGCGGGGTTGGTGCTGTTGATTGTACCGGCTGTAGTGGTGCCTATTTTGCTGTTGGGCCGCCGCCTGCGGGTGCTGAGCCGCGAAAATCAAGACTGGATTGCGGCCTCTTCGGGAAATGCCTCCGAAAGCCTGAGCGCGGTGCAGACCGTGCAGGCCTTTACCCACGAGGCGGCAAGCCGTGCGCAGTTCGCCCAGATGACCGAAAGCTCGTTTGATGCGGCGCGCAGGCGCATCCGCACGCGGGCCTATCTGACCGCGATTGTGATCTTTTTGGCCTTTTCAGGCGTTGTCGGCGTGTTGTGGATCGGTGCGCGCGATGTGCGCGATGAGTTGATGACCGTGGGGGCATTGGTGCAGTTTGTTATCTATGCGGTTATGGTGGCAGGTGCGGTCGCAGCCCTGTCCGAGATCTGGTCGGAATTACAACGCGCCGCAGGTGCTACCGAGCGTCTGGTGGACCTGTTGGAGACCGAGGACCCTGTGAACGATCCTGCCGCTGCACGCAGCCTGTCCGCACCTGTGCAGGGTCACATCCGGTTTGAAGATGTTTCCTTCAGCTATCCTGCACGGCCACAAGTTGCCGCTTTGGATGGTGTAAGTCTGGAAATAAAACCGGGTGAGACGGTTGCTTTTGTGGGGCCGTCCGGCGCTGGCAAGACGACCATCATCCAGATGATCCTGCGCTTTTACGATCCGCAGCAGGGGCGCATCACCTTTGACGGTGTGGATCTGCGCGACCTTGCGCGCGATGATTTCCGCCGCCAGATCGCATTGGTGCCGCAAGACCCTGTTATCTTTGCGGCCTCCGCCCGCGAGAACATCCGTTTCGGTCGCCCCGATGCGACCGATGTCGAGATTGACAGCGCCGCACGCGCCGCCGCTGCCCATGACTTTATCACGGCCCTGCCAGATGGATATGACAGCTATCTGGGCGAGCGTGGCGTGATGCTGTCCGGTGGTCAGAAGCAGCGTATCGCCATCGCCCGCGCGATCCTGCGTGCAGCCCCCGTGCTGCTGCTGGATGAGGCAACCAGCGCGCTGGACGCCGAAAGCGAGCGCGCCGTGCAAGCGGCGGTAGAGGAGCTGAGTGCTGGGCGCACAACCTTGATCGTGGCGCATCGTCTGGCCACTGTGAAAAAGGCGGACCGTATCGTGGTGCTGGAGGATGGCCGCATCGTTGACACGGGCACGCATGACGCATTGGTGGACAAGGGCGGGCTTTATGCGCGCCTTGCCCGTCTGCAATTTACAGATGGCATCGCAGCCGAGTAATTCCCTCTTGCGTCTATGGGGCGCTGGGTGAAACACTCGGACCCATAAACCAATCCATAAGGGAGTATTCAAATGGGTCTGTGGAGTTTTGTAAAAGGTGCGGGCAAAAAAGTGTTCGGCGGCGATGATGAGGCCGAAGTTTCGGGCGCGGCGCTGCAAGACGAGCTGAAAGAACTGGGTCTGGACGCCGAAGGTCTGGACATCACTGTCGAGGGCGACAAAGTCAAAGTGACGGGGAATGCGGCCTCTCAGGAGATGCGCGAAAAAGTCATTCTGGCTGTGGGCAACGTCGAAGGTGTTGCTGCGGTAGAGGATGATGTAACGGGCGGCGAAGGCGAGCCTACGTTCCACACCGTTGAAAAGGGTGACACCCTTTGGGCGATCTCGGAAAAAACACTGGGCAACGGCGCCCATTATGAAAAGATTTTCGAGGCCAACAAGCCGATGTTGACCCATCCGGACAAGATCTATCCCGGTCAGGTGCTGCGCATTCCCGCAGCCTAAGACCCTGCTGCACCCTGCCCCATAAATCGGGGTGCAGCCTCTTTTGCCAGCAATGGCGCCTCCCCATATCGTTGTTACCCGACTGACGTTCGGGCACTTACGCATTTAACGCTGCGTCTGTAGCGATGCTTTGCTTGAATTTTTGGATCAGGGGCGGCATCGTATCGTATCAAAATTACGCATGCCGCACCAAGCGGCAGCACAGGGGAGGAAGACACATGGGATTCGCAGGAATCATCGACCGCGACGCCATCGAGGCGGAGTGCACGTGGGAAGACCGCGATGTACACAAGACACTCTACAGTCTGCTGGCTGACACAACCTCAAAATTTCCAAAACGCAATGCGCTGAGCTATCAGTTGTTCTCGGGCCCCAAGGACCATGCAGAGACACTGAACTGGCAACAGCTGCACGACAAATCCGTGCAGGCGGCCAATCTGTTCCGCAGCCTTGGGGTGGGACCAAAGGACGTGGTGGCCTATGTGCTGCCCAACACGAACGAGACGGTCTACACCCTGTTCGGCGGTGCCATTGCAGGCATCGTGAACCCGATCAATCCGCTGCTGGAGGCGGAACAGATCGGCGCCATCCTGCGTGAGACAAATGCGACTGTCGTCGTGACCCTGCGTCCCTTCCCGAAAACCGATGTGGCCGACAAAACAGCCGAGGCGGTGGCGCTGGCACCGAATGTGAAAACAGTGCTGGAAGTAGACCTGCACCGTTACCTGACAGGCCTTAAAAAGGTGATCGTGCCGCTGATCCGCCCCAAGCGGACCGCCCAGAACCAAGCCACCTACAAAAACCTGAACGAAGAAATGGCTAAGCAGCCCACAACGCTGCAATTCGAGGATCCGCAGGAAGACCGCATCGCGTGCTATTTCCACACGGGCGGGACCACGGGGATGCCAAAGGTTGCCCAACACAAATATTCGGGCATGATTTACAACGGCTGGATCGGTAAGCAGATTTTGCTAACCGAAGAGGATAACATCCTGTGTCCGCTGCCTCTTTTCCACGTTTTTGCTTGTCACGTGATCCTGATGGGTGCGCTGTCGGCAGGGGCGCACACCGTTTTTCCCACGCCGCAGGGTTTCCGCGGGGAGGGCGTGTTCGACAACATCTGGAAGCTGGTAGAGCGTTGGCAGATCAGTTTTATCATTGGCGTGCCTACTGCTATTTCCGCGATGATGCAGCGGCCTGTGGATGCTGATATCAGCTCGGTCAAGAGCACGTTCAGCGGCTCTGCCCCGCTGCCGATGGAGCTGTTTCGCCGCTTTGAAAAGGCGACAGGCGTTGAAATTCTTGAGGGCTACGGCCTGACAGAGGCGACGGTTATGGTGTCAGGCAACCCCGCGGACGGTGTCAAAAAAGTAGGCTCTGTCGGCGTGGAATTCCCCTATTGCCGCGTGCGTATCATCAAAGGCACGCCAGACGGTCATGTGGATGCTGCAGTGGACGAAGTGGGCGAGATTTGCGTCTCCAACCCTGGTGTGTTCCCCGGAAATACCTACACCGAGGCGGACAAGAACAAAGACCTCTATTACGATGATATCTACCTGCGCACAGGTGATCTGGGCCGCAAGGACGAGGACGGCTATATCTGGATCACAGGCCGCGCCAAGGATTTGATCATCCGTGGCGGCCACAACATTGACCCTGCCGAGATTGAAGAGGCGCTGCTGGGCCATGAGGCCGTTGCCTTTGCCGGTGCCATTGGCCAGCCTGACGCCCATGCGGGCGAGGTGCCCTGCGCATTCGTTGAGCTGGTGGACGGTGCATCGGTCACGACAGAAGAGCTGATGGCGTTCTGCAAAACGCATGTTCAGGAGCGTGCAGCGCAGCCCAAGTACCTTGAAATCATGGATGAATTGCCCAAGACGGGCGTTGGCAAAATCTTCAAGCCCGACCTGCGCCGCAGTGCCATTACGCGCGTGTTTGATCACGCACTTGAAGCTGCTGGTGTGCCTGCGCGCGTGGATCATGTGATCGACGATAAAAAGCGTGGTCTGGTGGCGATGATGGCGATGAACGGGGCCGAGCCTGACGCCGTTGGCGAGGTGCTGGGCAGTTTCATCACCCAATGGGATCAGGCGTGAGCCAACCTGACTATGGCGCGCTCCTCGATGATGAGGTGCGCGCCTACATCGCGCGGGGGGCTACGTTCTATCCCCCCAACGCGGTTGATCTGACGATAGCACAGCAGCGCGAAGTCTATGACGCAATGTGTGCGGCGTTTCATGCAGGCCGCCCCGAAGGCGTACAAACATGGGACGAGGAATGGGGCGGTGTGTCTTGCCGCAGATACGAGACTGGCCCGAGCGATGTCACGGTGGTCTATTACCACGGTGGCGGCTTTGTCGTCGGGGGCTTGCACAGCCACGATGATGTCTGTGCCGAGATATGCGACCGCACAGGTTTTCGTGTAGTTTCAGTCGATTACGCGCTGGCACCAGAGCATCCCTTTCCCGCCTGCTACAATGATGCGTTGGCCGTGTTCGAAGGCATTGCCGAGGTATATAAAGGCCCGATCATCATGGCGGGGGACAGTGCCGGCGGCAATCTGGCTGCTGCCGTTACGCATCATGCGCGGGACCGCGTCGCGGGGCAGGTCTTGATCTATCCTGGCCTTGGGGGCGATCCGACGGAGGGCAGCTATGTCGAACATGCCAACGCGCCCGAGCTTACGACCCGCGATATGCTGTTCTATCAAAAGGTCCGCACAGGTGGGGCTGAGGTGCCTGTTGGCGATGCGCGCTATGCGCCGCTGCATGACGCGGATTTTGCTGCGCTGCCCCCAACGGTTTGCGTCACAGCACAGTGTGATCCGCTGGCCAGTGACGGGGAGGCATACCGCAACGCGATAGCGGCTGCTGGCGGGCAGGCAGTGTGGTTCAACGAGGCAGGGCTGGTGCATGGCTGTCTGCGCGCACGGCACATGTCGCAGCGTGCGGCGAAGCTGTTTGACAGGGTTGTCGAGGCTGTCGATGCCTTGGGGCAGGGGACGTGGCCCTATGATGAAATGCCCTTAGACTAGGTCAGAAAGCTGTCTGCTTTCATAGTGTTAGGGATGGGCGCGCCGAGGCGTGTCAGGATCGTCGGAGCGAGTTGTAGCTGATCGATGACTGCGTCCGCCTCCGGCCCCTGTGCATCACCGAAGTAGTAGAGCGCGGCCTCTTGTTGCAGCGGGTCACGCCCCCCGTGGTGCCCGCGCGCGTCTTGTCCGTGATCGGCAGTGACGATCACCTCATATCCCGCTGCGCGCCATTTCGAGATGAAGGGTGCGAGCATTTCATCCATTACATGACAGGCATGGTCCATCTCTTGGCAGTCGTGGAAAAAGCGATGGCCCATACTGTCGAGAGTGCAGGTGTGCAGCATCCCGTAATCAAGGCCAAAGCGCAGGCACAGGTTGGTCAGCGTGGCAAAGAGATCGACGTCAGATGGGGTCATCTGGTTGGACTGGCCATAGCCTGTCATGGTGTGGAAACGGCCATGGTTGATGCTGTCGCTGTCAGGCTCATCGTATTCAATATCGCGAACGTAATCAAAGGGATGGCGGTTAAAGAACTCGGACCAGAAGCTGTGGGCAACAGCGCCTGTCACACCGCCTGCCTTGCGCACCTGACCAAACACATCGGGCTGGCCAAGGTGAAAGACGTTGCCGTTGCCGGTACATCCATGCACAGCGGGGGCGAGGCCTGTATGGATGGACGCATAGCAAGAGGCCGAGATGGAGGGCAGCACCGAGCGGATCTTCCACACACGGGCATCGCCGCTGTCGACCCAGCCTTCGAGATTGCCGAACAGACGTCGCCAGTTGCGGTAGGGTACACCGTCGAGAATGATGAGCAGGAGTTTGGATTTCATGGGCCGCCCCGTGGTGTTGCGTTTCTCCTCCGATAGAAGCGCAACAGCACCGTGCGCGCAACAGCTAAGCTAAAATTTCCGTGCGGTTCGGAACAGGCGCGTTAACACCCAAGTTTGATGGAGTTTGAGGGGGGTGCGGTGGGTACATTTGCCGTACACCCTGCGTACACCCCCCAGTGCACCCTGTCAGGCGTTTGGCCCGATTTACACAGCGCGCGTTGCGTCGTATTTCATGACATACCCGCGCCCGACAGCGGCGTGTTCAGGGGTGTGTCAGGGCGGGTTGTTTTTGCGGGTGATGACGCCATTGCGGGGCAACGCGGGCTTCTGCCGCGATTGGACAAATGACTGATTTTTTGCAGCACACGGCATAGTGAAAAAAGCCCTACAGCAGTCACTTTGTAGAACAAACTGCAGTCAGCCCGAGCCCTCCATTCCCGCTCATATCCTTAATGTAATCCCAACAGTTTCTTACCGTCGCCGCAATAACGACACCAATCACCAGCATTTATCTCAAAACGTAGAGAAACGAGTACGGTGAATGCCAGATCCTGTCATATCAGAAATCAAGTACCTCGGCGGAGGACCGTTGGACTTCCTCGAAGTCCGTGTGCCTGACGACTATCCCGATCCGGCAAACCTGCGTCTGGTCATCTACGATCTTTCGCACAACGGCTCCACCAGCGCATCACCCGCTGCAGCGGATGTTTACAACATCACGTCAGTGGGAAATCTGTATACCGAAGACGTTGACAGTGATGGCAATGACGACGACGGAGTTCTGCATTATACTATCGGCCAATCCGAAAACGGCACAAACATCCGTTTACACATGCAAGATGCGGTCGGGCTCTATAATGCTGTTACCGGAGAGACCTATGGCCTCTATAACTGGAGCGGTGCGAGTTATACCGTTTCCACCGCCTCTGGTGATCCATTTGCGGGGCAAGTTGCGGAACTGTTGGACACGACCGGTCAGGTTTCGGGCGTCAGTTCGCTAGAGCGGCAAGCGAATGGCGACTACACCCTTCAGACGACGCCACAGCCGGGAAGCAGTTATATCTGTTTTACCGAAGGCACCCAGATTTTAACTACGGGCGGTAACCGTGCAGTTGAAGATCTGCGCATTGGTGATGAAGTGGTCACGAAGGACGCTGGTGCGCAAAAGATCCGCTGGATTGGCCGCAAAGACCTGATGGGTCTCGATCTGTCAGGCCACAGCAATCAACCGATTACAATCAAGGCACATGCTTTTGGCCAAGGCGTTCCCAGCTGTGATACCAAGGTGTCACCGAACCATGCCATTTTGAACACCCATTGGAAGGCGTCACTTTTCTTCGGGGATGCAGAAGTTCTCACGACAGCGAAAAGTCTTCTGAATGCGGATTATGCGTACCGCAGCACTGTTGCGTCTGTCAGCTATTTTCACATTCTGCTTGATCAGCATAATCTGGTGCAAGCAAACGGGCTGTGGGCAGAGAGCCTGTATCTGGGATCCGAGTGCATGAAGATGCTGTCTCCAGCATGCCGCTCGCAGATTTTCAATATGTTCCCGCAGCTTGGAGGTGACATCTCCGGCTATGGTCAGACTGTGCGCCAGCAGGTGAGGCCAGACGTTGGCGCACTGCTGATTTGAGGGACCAGATTTCGGAAGGATGCACACCCGATCAGCGAGCCTTATATAATCATCATTTCCTGTGACCAGATGTTCATGCGACACACGGCATTCGGAAAAATGAGGTCAGACCAGACCTGTGGCGCTGCAGCGGAACGAAACCATGTTGGATGGCAGCAATGCGGACAGAGTGAGCGATCGCCGCAAGCGTACCAATGTCCGGTTTTGCCAGTCAATGCGGTGAACTTGCTGGCTTGTGTTAATGCGCTCTTGCGAGCAGACCATACAGTTGCGCGTAATTTCTTGCGCAAACCGCTCGTCCCGAAGTAGTGTTGAAGGGGAGGATAGAATGCGAATAACTTTGACCTTTGGTTTATGCGCTTGCTTCCTAACATCGGGTATCAGCAGGGCAGAGACACTTACAAACGAGGCGACGATAGGTGTTTTGGCATATCGTGGTTCAGCCGAACTAAAGCAGAAATGGATGCCTCTCAGTGAATATTTGATGGCCGTAATTCCCGGATGGTCCTTTCAGATTGTTCCTATGACGCTTTCTTCAGCGACGGAGCAGATCAAGTCAGGCCAGCTGGATTTTGTCGTGACAAACCCTGGTCACTTTGTGACGCTCAACCGAGAACACCGTATGAGTGTGCTTGCGTCGCGATCACAGGAAAAATCTGACGAGCGGCACTCCACTGAATTCGGCAGTGCTATAATTACCCGTAAAGATAGCGGCATCCAGTCATTGAGTGATGTTGCGGGTAGGTCTGTAACAGCAATCGACGCAAATGCTTTTGGGGGGTTTCAGATCGCTTGGTACGAGTTTGATCGCACCGGGATTGATCTGTTTTCCGACACCTCCAGCCTGACATTTGTTGGTTTTCCAATGGATCAGGTTGTTGCTCAGGTTTTGGCAAAGGAAACGGACGTCGGCATCGTCCGAAGCGGTTTGATGGAAGACATGTTGCACGAAGGACGTGTTGATAAAGATGAAATAAGATTTTTGAATACCAATGTGATCTATGATCATCCGGACACGGTCAGCACAAATCTCTATCCAGAGTGGCCATTTGCGGCTTTGGCCGCGACTGACCCGAACCTCAAAACTCAATTCGCCGTAGGACTGCTACAGAGCGGAAATAGCCCGCTTGCCGCCGAGTACGGAATGAATGACTTATGGTCTGCACCCCTTCCGTATCACGGTGTGCAGGACTTGACAGAAGCCTTCCACGCGCGCTTGCAGCACACCAGTTTGCTACAGTCCACCTTGTTTGCGAAAGCGGTGTCGGTTGGGTTGCTGGTTCTGTTATCAGCAGGTGCTTTGCTTTGGTGGTGGCGCGCCAATCATGCAGCGAAAGAGCTGGACGAAGTGGGCGACGTCATGGCGGATGAAGCTGCCAATCTGACCCAGCGTGAGCATGAAATACTGGCATTTATTGCCAAAGGATATTCGACAAAAGAAATTGCAATTGATCTTGGGATAAGCCCAAAGACCGTCGAATTTCACCGCGCAAATTTGTTGCGCAAGTTTGGTGCGCGCACTTCAAGCCAGCTTGTTGCGTTGGCAACCTAGGGTAAACCCTAGCACTGTTTTATTGAATTCTTAGGGTTCTGCTGAGGTGTGCGGGATCACTTTCAATGTCAGACTTCTTATATCCGTTCAAAAAGGAACGGTCATTAGGGAGAGACAAATGAAATATCTATTATCCTTGTGCCTGACGACTGCACTTGTTGTGACCGCATTGTTTGCGCAAGCGACGGATGCGCAGGCCGAAGAACGCTATGGAAAGCAAAAAGTCGTATATCATATTAACTATGATGGCGGTCAAGACGACAAAAAATACCGTGGCGCGATGCGCAACATTCAAAACCACATCAATGCTGTTGGTGCCGACAACATGGACATCAAAATTGTGCTGCACGGAAATGGTCTGGGACTTTTATCGCAAGCAAAAACAAACGAACTGCTCCAAGGCCAGGTTCTGGAACTTAAAGGGCAGAACGCGGACTTTCACGTCTGCAACAACACATTGAAGGGTCGTAAGATCTCTTATGAAAACGACCTTTTCGACGTTTTTGAGGAGGACATTGTACCCAGCGGTGTGGCGGAACTTTCACACCTGCAAATGCAGGGTTACACCTACATCAAACCCTGACGCACACGATCCATACGTCAGTCTTCAAATCCGCACCGGCAGGCGGTCTGATCTTGCCGGTGCAGCGAACGCTCTGCAATGAGTTTGACGGTTTCGTGTGGCCGTCGCTCGACGAATTCTTAGCTGAAGGACTTGAATAGTCCTACAGATGATTTGTCTCGCAATTCAGAGCAGGAGGTACACGCATTGCGAGCGGGCTCAGTAGCGATGACAGCGTTAGTAATCTTAGGAGCCGTAAGCAGACGTTTATCATTCTCGCAGGATTCAACACTTTGGGCTCACTGCCGACCTTGGAGGCAGTGCAGCATCTCCACGACATGAGCTTACGACAGGCGTTACTGACGGCCCAAACCGGACCTTCACGCTGGGTTTGAAAGCTGCGGTGCGGCGTCACCAAAGCAGTCATTCATCGTTTTTGCAGCGATTTGACTACCCAGAGTTCAGCTGTGCCGGACGGAGCTGCCGTTTGTTTCAAGTTATTGCAGGTCTGCTTTTTGGGTCTAAGCTGGTGCGACGCTTGAAACTCACCGACTGGGGCAAGCAGGCGCGGATTTGGAAATCACAAGCCCAGAAATCAGTTTGCTACAGGATCTTGTTTCCGAGTATTAATCTGAGAACATATGTGGAGCTTTATTTATGGTCTACCAACTTATTCACGGACCACCGTCGTCAGGCATCACGGATCACCTTATTGAGACTGACGGAGATTTCAACAAGGTGACGATTGCCGACATGACGCCGGACGGTGGTAAAAAAATCAGTAATACGCAGTTCAAGGTAGGGCGGGCGATCAAGCCTGACCACCTGCCCACGCGGCTAAAGCGGGACCATAAACGCAGCGATCCGTTGGATGATTATATGCCTGCCGCGAAAGGCGCGTCTTATGTGAGCGCAGCTTTCAAGGCCCTGGTTGAGCAATTCGAACCCGGTGTTCACCAATTCTTTGAAATGGCAGTCAAGTCAGGCAAAAAGGACGCTGGAATAGTCTATTATTTCGTCGTGACGAACCGGATTGACGCTTTGGATCATGCCGCCTGTGTCCCGCCAATCGGGCCAAATGACAGATTGTATACACCCAATTACGACCCAGACGACAAGATAGTGTTCAGCAAATCTCAGATTGGCTCTGCACATATCTGGTCGGAAAAGCGTGAACTTGGGATATTCATGACGGACGCGTTTCACGATGCTCTTTTTGCGAACGGTCTGACCGGCGTAAAAGACTCAGCACACTTTGAGGAGACGCCTTAGCTACCTTAGCGTAGCCCACTGCAACTTAAGAGATGACCTAGAAAACATCCAAAGCAGCCATTCGCGCCCCATGCAGTATTGGTCCGTCTGGGCTCGAAGCAGACTTCCGCGACCTAGGTACATGTTGCGACGTCTTGTGCTGCTTTGCACCTATCCTCTTGCACGCGGCTAAGCACCCGCGTAGCGATGCATCCATGAAAATACTCTTTCTTGGTGATGTGATGGGCCGCGCCGGGCGCCGCGCCATTGCTGAAAATCTCTCGCGCTTGCGGACTGAATGGAAACTCGATTTCATCGTGGTGAACGGTGAAAACGCGACCTCTGGAATGGGGCTGTCGGCCGCGCATGCGAAGGATCTGCTGGAGGCGGGGGCCGATTGCCTGACCTTGGGTGATCATGCGTTTGATCAAAAGGACATGTTGGCCTTTATCGAGCAGGAGCCGCGCATTATCCGCCCGCTGAATTTCTCTAAAAACGCACCGGGCAAGGGCGCGCGGCTGTTCAAGACGCGCACGGGCAAGCAGGTGTTGGTCACTCAGGCGCTGGGTCAGGTGTTTATGAAGCGTCCGTTTGACGATCCGTTTTCGGCGCTTGATGCGGTGTTCAAAACCCATCCGCTTGGCGGGTTGGCCAATGCGATCATCGTGGACATGCATTGCGAGGCGACATCAGAGAAGATGGCGATGGGGCATTGGTGTGACGGGCGCGCGTCACTTGTGGTGGGCACGCATACCCATGTCCCCACATCCGATGCGATGATCCTGCCTTCGGGTACCGCGTATCTGACAGACGCTGGCATGTGCGGTGATTATCATTCGGTAATCGGCATGGAAAAGGGCGAGCCTTTGCGCCGCTTTATCACCGGTATGCCGAAAGAGCGGTTCACCCCTGCGGGGGGCGAGGCCACACTATCGGGTGTTTATATCGAGACCGATGACAAGACGGGGCGCGCCACGCGGGTCGTGCCTGTGCGTCAGGGTGGGCAGCTTCAGCAGAGCGGTCCGTGACAACGGGGGTTTGCCATGCGGGCTAAGGTGGTGGACACCAGCACGCTGAGCCGTCGCGAGGTCCTGCTGTTCAGCGGCTTTCTTGTGCTGATGGGCGCGGGGTGGGGGGCGACCCAACCGCTAACCAAGATTGCGGTCAGCACGGGGTACGGCTATTTCGGGTTGCTGATGTGGCAGCAGGTATTGGGGGCAGTCCTGATGGCTTGTGTCTGCGCATGGCGGCGCACGGGACTTCCCTATCACGCGGCAGCCCTGCGGGCGTATCTGGTGATTGCCTTGATCGGCGCGGTATTGCCCAACAGCATCTCGTATCAAGCTGCGGTGCATCTGCCCGCTGGTATCATGTCGCTGCTGCTCAGCATCATTCCGATGTTCGCCTTTGTGATCGCTTTGGCGCTGGGCAATGACAGGTTTGCATGGCGCAGGCTTTTGGGGCTGTGTTTCGGACTGGTGGGGGTACTGATAATAATTGTACCTGCTGTTGATCTTGGGGCGGCTGTGCCGATGGGCTGGGCTGCCGCCTATCTGGTGGTCGCACTGTTTTATGCATTTGAGGGCAATTACGTGGCGCGTTGGGGTGTTGCGGGGTTGGACCCGTTCCAGTTGATGTTGGGCGCTTCTCTTATTGGGCTGGTTATTGTGCTGCCTCTGATGCTGGTCAGCGGCCATGCCATCGTGCCGCAATGGCCGTTGCCCGTGGCGCAGTCGGCCTTGATCGCCGGGTCGGTCATTCATGTGTTTGTCTATGCGAGCTATGTCTGGCTGGTGGGCCGTGCTGGCGCAGTGTTTGCGGTGCAGGTCAGCTATATGGTCACGGGGTTTGGCTTGTTCTGGGCATGGCTGGTGCTGGGCGAGGCGTTCAGCCATGTGATCTGGCTGGCGCTGGCGGCGATGTTTGTGGGCATGTATCTGGTTCAGCCACGACCCAACGCCGCTCTTGCCGAGACCGTTGCGATGCGCGACACTTAACCGATCACTGAGGCTGGCCCCACGATATGTTTGAACTCACACAATTTTCTCAGGCTATTCTTGCGCTCACCGTCGTGGCGGTGATGTTCATCCTGTTTTTGCGGGAGACATTCCCGACCGAGGTTGTGGCCCTTGCAGGGGCCGCTTCCCTGCTGGCGATGGGGCTGTTGCCCTATGAGGATGCGCGGCTGGTGCTGTCCAACTCGGCGCCTTGGACGATTGCGGCTATGTTTATTGTCATGGGGGCGCTGGTGCGTACGGGCGCATTAGAAGTGCTGACCCAAATGGCGGAGCGTTACGCGCGCACCAACCCCAAGCTGGCGGTGGTCGGGGTGATCTTGTCGGTGATGGGGGCATCGGCAATTATGAACAACACGCCTGTTGTTGTGGTGATGATCCCTGTGGTGGTCCAGTTGAGCAAGACGCTGGGAACAAAGGCTTCCAAGCTGCTGATCCCTCTAAGTTATGCGGCGATCATGGGCGGGTCACTGACATTGATCGGCACCTCGACGAACCTGTTGGTAGACGGGGTGGCGCGTGCGCAGGGGTTGGAGCCGTTTGGCATTTTTGAAATCTTGCCCGTCGGCTTGGTCGTTTGTGCGTGGGGGTTGCTCTATATGGCGACCATCGGTCGGCGGCTGCTGCCCGCGCGTGACAGTATGGCGGGCATGCTGAGCGACCGCTCGAAGATGAAATTTTTCTCGGAGGCAGTGATCCCGCCCGAAAGCAACCTGATCGGGCGTGAGGTGCTGGACGTAAAGCTGTTCAAGCGCGAAGGGGTACGCCTGATTGACGTTGTGCGCGGGGATGCGTCATTGCGGCGGAATATGGCGGATGTGGTGCTGCAAACCGGCGACCGTGTGGTGTTGCGCACGCAGATGGCCGAATTGCTGAGCCTTCAGGCCACGCCAGAGTTAAAGCGCGTGGATCAGGTTTCGGCGGTGGAGACGAACACAGTCGAGGTGTTGATTACACCGGGGTGCAAAATGATTGGCCGCAGCCTTGGGGCGCTGCGCCTGCGGCGGCGCTATGGCGTCTATCCGCTGGCGGTACACCGCCGGAACCAGAACATCGGGCGGCAGTTGGACGATTTGGTTGTGCGGGTTGGCGACACCTTGCTGCTGGAAGGTGCGCCTGAAGACATTCAGCGGCTGTCGGCGGATATGGATATGGTGGATGTCAGCACGCCGTCGCAGCGCGCGTACAGACGCGGGCGCGCGCCGATTGCCATTGGGGCGCTGGCGGCAATTGTGGTGCTTGCCGCACTGAACGTGGCACCGATCCTGATGCTGGCAGTGATAGCGGTTGCTGTGGTGCTGGTGACAGGCTGCATCGACGCGGATGAGGCGTTTTCCTACATTGACGGTCGTTTGCTGGCGCTGATTTTTTCGATGCTTTGCGTGGGGGCTGCGTTGCAGCATACGGGCGCTGTGCAGCTGATCGTCGATGCGATCTCGCCCACTCTGGGGACGCTGCCGCCTGTGGGTGTGATTTTCTGTGTGTTCCTGCTGACCACCATTTTTACCGAGATTGTATCCAATAACGCGGTAGCAGTGATCATGACCCCGATTGCGATTTCGCTGGCAGCGGCGCTGGGTATGGATGCGCGCGCGCTGGTGGTTGCGGTGATGATTGCGGCATCCTGCGCCTTTGCCACGCCCATCGGGTATCAGACCAATACGTTGGTATACGGGCCGGGGGGGTATAAGTTCACCGACTTCATGCGCGTAGGGATACCGCTGAACCTGTCGATGTCGCTGATCGCCAGTGCGACGATCCCGTTCTTTTTCTAAGCGTAGTCTTGTTGCGAGGTCGGGAATTTTCGGAGGCTCTGCCTCCGGACCTCCGGAGGATTTATGGCCAAGAAAAATAGGGGCAACCTTGCCGCTTTCTAGAGGGGCCAGAACACAAGGATGGCGGGGATGGAGACGGCGACCACAATGATTTCGAGTGGGAGGCCGATGCGCCAGTAGTCGCCAAAGCTGTAGCCGCCGGGGCCGAGGATGAGCGTGTTGTTCTTGTGCCCGATGGGGGTGAGGAAAGCCGAGGATGCAGCAATGGCAACCGCCATTAGGAAAGGATCGGGGTTGACCCCGAGGCTCTGGGCCATCTGGATGCCAACGGGGGCCGCAACGATTGTTGTGGCGGTGTTATTGAGTACGTCTGACAAGGTCATGGTGACCACCATAAGCACCGTGAGGACCGCCCAAGCTGGCATACCATTTGTGAGGGTGACAAGCGAGCCTGCGATAAGTTCGGTGCCGCCCGATTTTTCCAATGCAGCCCCCAACGGGATCATGGAACCGAGCAGCACGACCACGGGCCACTCGATATGAGTGTACAATTCGGACAGAGGTACGATCTTGGTCAGAACATAGGCCACGACCACGATGCCGAGGGCCACAGGCAGATAAATCAAACCAAATGAAGCAGCAACGACAGCCCCTGCGAACAGACCGATGGCGAGCCAGACCTTGCTGTTTTCGGTAACGGCCAGACCGCGGTCGGCCAGTGGCAGCACACCCAACCACTCTACCACATCATTGCCCGTGTCGCGCGGGACCAGCAGCAGCAGGATATCGCCTGTCTCCAGCGTTGTTTTGCGCAGTTGCGCTGTGATTTTGCGGCCACGCCGCGAAATTCCCAGCAACACAGTACGTTGACGCCATGCCAGCCCTACGGCCTGCGCGCTACGCCCTGCAAGGCGGCTTTCGGCAGTGACAACGACTTCGATGATCTCGACGCCTTCGCCGTCTGCGCGCAAGCGTTCCTCACGGGCACTGTCAGCGATGGCCAGATCAAGGGTCGAGCGGAATTCATCCAGCGCGTCGGGCGTGGCCTCCAGCACGAGGGCGTCGCCTGCGCGCAGTTCGGCGTTTTGGGCGCGGCCATAGCGGCGTTTGCCGTCGCGCATCAGTCCGATGATGGTGACGTCCGACTTTTCGGCGGTCTCTTCCAGCTCGGACAGGCGCTTGCCGATGTGTTTGTTGCCTTCGGGCACGACCAATTCGGCAATATAGGCGGCGAGGTCTTCGGCGCTGATGCCGCCGTCATCGCGGGCGGGGATCAGTCGCCAGCCGACAAGCGCTACAAACGCCAGACCAGCGATTGCCGCGATCCCGCCGACAGGGGCGAAGTCAAACATCTTGAAGGGCGCGCCGAGGGACTCCTCGCGGATCGCGGCGATGATGATGTTGGGCGGTGTGCCAATGAGCGTGACCATGCCGCCGAGGATCGTGGCAAATGAGAGTGGCATCAACGAGAGGCCAGGTGCGCGCCCTGCCTTGCGTGCGGTCTGGATATCGACGGGCATCAGTAGGGCAAGAGCAGCGACATTGTTCATAAACGCAGACAGGACGCCGCCGACGGCCCCCATCAATGTTATGTGCGCACCAAGCGAGCGAGAGGAATCGACAAGCGTTCGGGTGATCAGTAGCACCGCGCCCGAGCGGACCAAACCTGCCGAGACTACCAGCACCAGTGCCACGACCAATGTTGCGGGATGGCCAAAACCACTAAAGGCGTCTTTGCTGTCGACCACACCGAGCACAACCCCTGCCATAAGCGCGGAAAACGCAACGATATCATAGCGGAACCGCCCCCAGAGCAAGAGGCCGAAGACACCGCCAAAGAGGCAGAAGAGGATGATTTGATCTTGGTTCATGTCCTGCACCATGTTGCAGGTCGGTGCATAGGACAAGGGGATATTAGGGATTGGTGTGGGGGCCGCGTCCGATTGGACTGCGCGATTTGAGTAGCGTGGTGCTTTACACAAGTCGCTGTTTGCCGCGATCGGGGCGTTGCGCGCGCGGAGCGGGACGCGAAGCCCTGATGCATTCGGCCTGATGTGAGCCTTGCCCATCGTGGCGCGCCTGCCTTATAAGCGCGGCTGACACAGTATTCCTTAGACGGAGAAGATCCATGGCAGGCCATTCCAAATGGGCAAATATTCAGCACCGCAAGGGACGTCAGGACAAGCTGCGTTCCAAAATGTTCTCGAAGTTTTCGAAAGAAATCACAGTCGCCGCAAAGATGGGCGACCCTGACCCAGACAAAAACCCGCGCCTGCGTCTGGCGGTAAAAGAGGCCAAGCAGGCCTCGATGCCCAAGGATAACATTGACCGCGCGATCAAAAAGGCGACAGGGGGCGATGCAGAGGATTACGAAGAAATCCGCTATGAAGGCTATGGGACCAATGGTGTGGCTGTGATCGTCGAGACGATGACTGACAACCGCAACCGCACGGCCTCAACCGTCCGCTCAACCTTCACCAAATACGGTGGCAATCTGGGCGAGACGGGCAGCGTAGGCTTTATGTTCGACCGGAAAGGCGAGGTGACGTACCCGCCAACGGTTGGCGATGCCGACACGGTCATGATGGCAGCGATTGAGGCGGGCGCCGAGGATGTGGAAAGCACCGAAGACGGCCATGTGATCTATTGCGCAGATACCGACCTGAACGAGGTCTCGACGGCGTTGGAGGCAGAACTGGGCGAGAGCGATAGCACCAAGCTGGTTTGGCGTCCGACCACCACCACAGAGATGGACCTTGAAGGCATGCAAAAGCTGATGAAGCTGATTGATGCGCTGGAAGATGATGATGATGTGCAGCGCGTCACTGCCAACTTCGAGGCGTCCGACGAAGTCATGGAAGCGTTGGAATAATCACTGATAGTGTTTGGCTGATTCCGGCCGTCATCGCAGGTTCTGCGGTGGCGGCTTTTTTGTTTTCCGGTTTGGCCAATAAAAAACCGCCCCGAAGGACGGTTTGCGTAACATAGCGGGCGGTCGACTGCTTAAATCGCTTGCCCCATCGCGCGCAGCATACCCCAAAATCCCGTATTGGCGGCGCGCTTCGGGCGGGGTGCTTCACGCTGGCTGGACACTGTGGCAAGCAGGCGCTTGACCTCGTTGAGCCGCGCGAGGGCACCGTGACCTCCTGCGCTGGCCTGCATGGTCAGGATCTTGGTCTGGGTTTCAAGCGCGCGTGCGATAATTTCCAGCTCGGCTGTGCTGATTTCCAGCTTCTTGGTATTTTGGTTCATCTGCTGTTCCTTCATCATATGAGGCAGATAGGTACTCTGGGTAGTATACGCTAGGGCGGGCGGTTCAGATTACTGTGATCTGGCGAAATAATGCCATTTCACGGGCTCGTGATTGCAAGTGATTGATAAAAGTTAACTTATCAACCGCTCTATGAGACCCAGAATATAGCAAAGACACTGGTAACGGGCAAAACGCGTTGCTGTGATTAAGGTGTGAAAATGGGCGCATGTCCTCGACATCACGTAACCAAGTGGCCATAGCAGGCCCAAAATATGTTGAGTGCGGGGCAGGAGCGGAATGTCGTCATTTATACCGGGATTTATTCTGAGCCTGTCATTGATACTCGCCATTGGGGCGCAAAATGCTTTTGTCCTGCGGCAGGGTTTGCGGCGCGAGCATGTTTTCTGGGTGTGCCTGACCTGCGGTATCTCTGACGCGGTGTTGATTGCGGCGGGGGTCGCGGGTTTTGGTGCTTTGGCCAAAGCTGTGCCGTGGTTCGAGACGGCAATGCGGTACGGCGGTTCAGCTTTTCTGATCGTTTATGGTTGGCAAAACGCGCTCAGTGCTTGGCGCGGTGGCAGTATGCTGATGGCTGAAGGCACGGGGGCATCATCGCTGCGCAAAACACTGCTGACGCTGCTGGCGCTGACGTTTCTGAACCCGCATGTGTACCTTGATACGCTTGTACTCATCGGTTCGATCTCGGCCCAATATGATGACAGGCTGGCATTTGGCGCGGGCGCCGTGCTGGCCAGTATCACATTCTTTTTTGTGCTGGGCTACGGCGCGCGCTTGGTACAGCCCGTGTTTGCACAACCTCTGAGTTGGCGGGTGCTAGATGCACTGATTGCCGTGACGATGTGGGCAATCGCGGCAAAACTCTTGTTCGTGTAACCCCTTGCGCCCCCTGTTTGAATGTAGCCAAGGTAAATTATGACAACGCAAAGCCCTTCCCGCCCGCTGGTCGGCATCTTTTGGATGCTCGTAACGGGCTTTTGTTTTATTATGGTTACCGCCCTTGTGAAAACGATGGGGCCGCGCCTCCCGCCAGGGGAGGCGGCGTTTATCCGCTATGCGATGGGCTTGGTATTTTTGCTACCCTCTCTCAAGGCGATTTTTGCCGCGCATTTGACACCTCGGCAGTGGGGGTTGTTTTCGTTGCGCGGGTTTTGCCACGCAGGTGGCGTCATCTTGTGGTTCTATGCCATGGTGCGCATCCCCATCGCTGAGGTCACGGCAATGGGCTATCTGGCGCCGATCTATGTCACCATTGGCGCTGCGTTCTTTCTGGGAGAGCGGCTGGCGGCGCGCCGGATTGTCGCTGTCGTGCTGGGACTTGTTGGCGCCGCGATCATCCTACGCCCCGGTTTCCGTGAAGTGAGCGAGGGCCATCTGGCCATGCTGCTGGCAGCAGTTGTATTTGCGGGCAGTTATCTGGTGGCCAAAGTCATGGCCGACGAGGTGAAGCCCGGTATCGTTGTGGCGATGCTGTCGATTTTTGTGACCATTGGCCTCGCGCCCTTTGCCGCCGCCGACTGGATCACGCCCACCCCGCGCGAGCTGATGTTTCTCGCGGGCGTTGCGGTGTTTGCCACGTCGGGGCACTACACGATGACGCTGGCTTTTGCCGCAGCACCCGTGACGGTGACGCAGCCCGTCACATTCCTCCAGCTGATATGGGCGACGCTGTTGGGGGTTATCTGGTTTGCGGAACCTGTTGATATCTGGGTGGTTCTCGGAGGCATCGTCATCCTTGGATCGGTCACGTTCATCACATGGCGTGAGGCGATGTTAAAGCGCAGCGTGACGCCCGATGCACCTGCGACCAAGGGCTGAAACGGCAGGTTTTATTATTGATTGACGGATCAATCTAAAACCGCCACCCTACGTGCCATGTGCAAACCGATCAGATTCTCATGCCCAAATTAGGGATGGAGCCCTTGCGGCGTGCGTCCCTTGTGCAAGCCACGATCCACGAGATCGGGCGTGCGCAATCGCTAGACGTAACCGTGGGCCAGATTGCGAAGACTGCTGGTATGTCTACGGCGTTGGCGCATCACTACTTTGGTGGCAAGAACCAGATTTTTATTGCGGCGATGCGCCATATCCTGACTGAATATGGGGGTGTGGTGCGTGCGCACCTGCGTGCAGCCCCTTCGCCGCGCGCGCGTGTAGAGGCGATTATCACAGCCAGTTTCGATCAAACCTGCTTCGCGCCTGATACGGTTGCTGCATGGATGACGCTCTATGCTGCGGCCTACAACCAGCCCGAAACAAAGCGTCTTCTGGCATTGTACCAGTCGCGCTTACGCTCAAACCTGACGCATGCCTTGCGCCCGTTGAGTGCCACGCCGCAGGCCCACGCAGACATATTGGCGGCCCTGATTGACGGGCTGTATTTGCGTGCGGCCTTGTCCGATGCGGGGTCGGGCGATGACGCGGCAGCGGCGGCCCTGAATACACTCTCCCATCTTCTGAAAGACACGAAATGACCCAGCCGAACATCCTGATCCTGATGGTGGACCAATTAAACGGAACGCTCTTCCCAGACGGCCCTGCTGACTGGCTGCATGCGCCTAATCTCAAAAAACTGGCGGCACGCTCAACGCGTTTCAAAAACGCGTATACGGCCTCGCCGCTGTGTGCGCCGGGGCGGGCGGCGTTTATGTCCGGCCAGCTGCCCTCGGCCACAGGGGTTTATGACAACGCGGCCGAGTTCGCCTCTTCCATCCCGACCTATGCGCATCATCTGCGCCGTGCCGGGTATTACACCTGTCTGGCGGGCAAAATGCACTTTGTCGGGCCTGACCAGTTGCACGGTTTCGAGGACCGCCTGACCACCGATATCTACCCCGCCGATTTCGGCTGGACCCCTGATTACCGCAAGCCGGGAGAGCGGATTGACTGGTGGTATCACAACATGGGGTCCGTCACAGGCGCAGGTGTGGCCGAGATCAGCAACCAGATGGAATACGATGACGCTGTCGCCTATGAGGCCACGCGCAAGATATACGAGTTGTCGCGCGGTCTGGACGGGCGCCCATGGTGCCTGACTGCCAGCTTTACCCACCCGCATGACCCATATGTGGCGCGCAAGAAATACTGGGATTTGTATGAGGACTGCGCACATTTGCTGCCCGACGTTCCCATGATGCCATATGACGACCACGACAGCCATTCACAGCGTATTCTTGATGCCAATGATCGCGGCAATTTCGAGATCAGCGAAGAGGACATCAAACGCTCCCGCCGCGCCTATTTTGCCAACATCAGTTATCTCGACGACAAGATTGGCGAGATTTTGCAGACCCTTGAGGACACGCGCCAAGAAGCGATCATCGTCTTTGTGTCCGATCACGGTGATATGCTGGGCGAGCGCGGATTGTGGTTCAAGATGAGCTTTTTCGAAGGCGCCGCCCGCGTGCCGATGATGATCGCGGCCCCTCAGATGGAGGCGGGACTGCTTGATACTCCTGTCAGTAACATCGACGTTTGCCCGACGCTATGTGATCTGGCAGGCGTCAGCATGGATGAGGTGATGGAATGGACAACTGGCCAAAGCCTTTTGCCGATGGGGCAGGGCGTAGAGCGGACCGAGCCTGTGGCGATGGAATATGCTGCAGAGGCGTCATATGCGCCGATGGTCTCGCTGCGGTATGGCAAATGGAAGTATAACCGATGCGCGCTGGACCCCGACCAGCTGTTCGATCTGGACGCTGATCCGCATGAATTGACCAACCTCGCCGAGGTGCCAGCCCATCAGGGTACGCTGGACCAGTTACGCGCCAAATCCGAGGCGCGTTGGGATCTGGCAGCCTATGACGCGGATGTGCGCAAATCCCAAGCGCGCCGCTGGGTGGTCTATGAGGCGCTGCGATCGGGCGGGTATTATCCGTGGGACTACCAGCCGCTGCGCGATGCCTCCGAGGCCTATATGCGCAACCACATGGACCTGAACGTGCTGGAAGAAAACAAGCGCTTCCCCCGCGGGGAGTGAACGACGACCGCTGACCCGAAGGATGCAGGGCGGCGGCGATAAATGGCATCCGAAATAACCGATAGGGACGAAATCTATGTTAACCTCAATCATCTCCTTTGGAGTGATCCTTGCCTTTGCGCTGGTGATCTTCTGCACCATAAAATGGTGGAACCTGACGCTAACGGGGACCAACCCGCAGCCGCTTTTTGTGTTCATTGCGATCCTGTTCACATCAGGCCTTGATGTGGGGCTTATCATGTTCCCACTGGCGTTCGACTATCCGCTTTATGCCGATGTAGCAGCCGAGCCTGCCTATGGCTTTACCAATCCACTGGCGCTTGAGTTCGGGTTTTGGGGCTTTTTGATCTGGGCCTTCTACTTCCTCACTACATTCTATTTCTGCGCGATTGAGCCGCGGGTCAGGTTTTTTGACATCCCGGCGGTGAAGATCCTCAACAACATCGTGATCATCACGACCTGTGCGTTCACAGGCGCGCTGTTCCTGATCTACATGCCTTATTACATCGCCGAAGTGGGCGACGGTGAGACGATCCTGCCAGTGTTCTACCTGATCTGTTTCCTTGTGATCCTTGTCGCTGCCTTCAGCTCGACGGACATCAAATTCGTGAAGGTCCTCTCGGTAAGCTCGACCGTGCTGTTCTTTGGCTTGATCGTTTACATGTTCCTGAATGCAGGGATGAGCGTGGGTGATCTGGCCAGCACAGGCAGCGATATCGGCGGCTATTTCGCCAATATTCACAAGTTTATCATTCCGTTGACAGACTACCACGAATTCTACCTTTTCTGGTGGTTTGCGTGGTCGATCATGATCGGGCAGTTTGTGTCGCGCTTTGTAGGCGGTCTGAAAACCTATCAGTTGCTGGCGGCGCTGCTTGTGTTCCCGTCCATTCCTTTGGCGCTGTGGTTTTCGGTTTTGTACTTTTACCACCTCAATGGCATTGGCACGGCAGGTCTGCCGAACTGGGCGATGACAGTTGTGGGCATCGTGTTTGTGATCAACTCGTTTGATAGCCTGATCCGTCTGTACACCGACAACCTGAACCTAACGGCCGAGCGTTTCGGCACCGTGTCTTATGTGCTGGCCAATGCGATCGGTTTGTTCGTGTTGACGCTGCTGTTCCAGAGCCAGTGGTTGCAGATCCAGTGGGTCGGAACCGTGGTGATCGGGATCTATCTGGCCGCACTTGCCTACATGTTCTTCCGCAAGCGCCACACGCTGGGCGATCTGGACGGGCAGGCGGCACCGTTGAACTGATACGATTACAAAATCAAAAGGCCCCGCGCGGAACGCTGTGCGGGGCCGCATCTGATAAAAGAGAGAGTTATGCAAACCCAACCCACCGCGAGCCATTTCATCAATGGCAAATACGTTGAAGATACAGCAGGCGCGCAAATCGAAGTGATTTACCCCGCCACAGGCGAGGTGATTGCGACAGTTCACGCAGCCACCCCTGCGATTATCGAGCATGCAATTACAGCCGCGAAAGAGGCACAAACCGCATGGGCCGCGTTGAGCGGGACAGAGCGGGGCCGCATCCTGCGCCGTGCTGCCGATATCATGCGCGCGCGCAACCATGATCTGAGCATTCTGGAGACATATGATACGGGCAAGCCCTATCAGGAAACCTCGGTCGCCGATGCGACTTCGGGTGCGGATGCGCTGGAGTATTTTGGCGGTATGGCTGCGACCCTGACGGGCGAGCATATCCAGCTGGGCGAGGATTGGGTCTATACCCGCCGTGAGGCGCTGGGCGTGTGTGTGGGTATTGGCGCATGGAACTATCCCACCCAGATCGCTTGCTGGAAAGGTGCGCCTGCGCTGGCTTGCGGCAATTCGGTGATCTTCAAACCGTCAGAGACAACACCGCTCTGCGCGTTGAAAGTGGCGGAAATTCTGCATGAAGCTGGTTTGCCGGCGGGTCTGTATAATGTCGTTCAGGGGTTGGGCGATGTCGGGGCCGCACTTGTGACAGACAGCCGTGTCGATAAGGTCTCGCTCACGGGGTCGGTGCCTACGGGCCGCAAGGTTTATGCGGCTGCAGCAGAGGGCATGAAGCACGTCACGATGGAATTGGGCGGTAAATCCCCCATGATCGTATTCGAGGATGCGGACATTGAGAACGCCGTATCAGGCGCCATTCTGGGCAATTTTTATAGTTCGGGTCAGGTCTGCTCGAACGGGACGCGGGTGTTTGTGCATAAAGCCATCAAGGAGGCCTTTCTGAAACGTCTGGCCGAGCGGCTGGAGACAGCCGTGATCGGTGATCCGATGGATCCTGCCACGAGCTTTGGGCCGATGGTGTCAAAGCGCCAGTTGGACATCGCGCTGGACTATATCGCTAAAGGCGAGGCCGAAGGGGCGCGCATAGTTTATGGTGGTAAGGCGATTGAGGGTGCGGGGTATTACATGCAGCCCACCGTTTTTGCCGATGTGACCGATGATATGGTGATCGCGCAGGAAGAGATTTTTGGCCCTGTCATGGCGGTGCTGGATTTCGAGGGTGAGGCGGACGTCCTGGCGCGCGCCAATGATACTGAATTCGGTCTGGCAGCAGGGGTATTTACCCGCGATCTGACCCGCGCCCACCGTGTGGCCGCCGCCTTTGAGGCGGGGACCTGCTACATCAACACCTACAATGATGCGCCAGTAGAGGCCCCGTTTGGCGGGGTCAAAGCATCGGGCGTGGGCCGCGAAAACTCAAAGGCCGCGATTGAACACTACAGTCAGGTTAAATCGGTCTATGTGCGCATGGGCGATCTGGAGGCTCCGTTCTAACGGGGCCTGATCTGGCGGTGCGCGTGCCGCGCGTTTCATTTTTGAAGCGGGTGGCTGGCGTTCTCGCAAAGCGTTGAGTGGGTTTTGGTTGGGCTGTGGTGGTCCAGTTGGCTGAGAGGTGCTTGAGGGATCGGATTGATCCTCAAGTCACCTCGACGAGGTTGGATGCGATTCCCTGACGCCTCAAGGACAAGCGCGCAGGCGCGGGCCTTTGGCCTCCTTGACCCGTCATGGAATCACGAGGCGAAAGAGAGATGAATGGAAGCTGATTTTGTAATTGTGGGCGCAGGGAGCGCCGGATGCGCGATGGCTTACCGTCTGGGTGAGGCGGGGGCCTCGGTGCTGGTGATCGAGCATGGCGGTACGGATGCGGGGCCGTTTATCCAGATGCCTGCGGCGCTCAGCTATCCGATGAATATGAAGCGGTACGATTGGGGCTATCTGTCAGAGCCTGAGCCAAATCTGGGTGGGCGGGCATTGGTTTGCCCGCGCGGCAAGGTGATTGGCGGGTCATCCTCGATTAACGGGATGGTTTATGTGCGTGGCCATGCGATGGATTATGACCATTGGCGCGATCAGGGCGCTGAGGGCTGGGGCTATGCGGATGTGTTGCCTTATTTCCGCCGGATGGAGACATGGCACAGTGGCGGGCACGGGGGCGATAGTTATTGGCGCGGCAAGGATGGCCCGCTGCATGTGAGCCGTGGCCCCCGCGAGAACCCTCTGTTCAAAGCCTTTGTCGAGGCGGGCAAGCAGGCGGGCTATGAGGCGACTGATGACTATAACGGCGAAAAGCAGGAAGGCTTTGGACCGATGGAGCAGACGGTCTGGCGCGGGCGGCGTTGGTCGGCGGCCAATGCATATCTGCGTCCTGCGCTGAAGCGCGCCAATGTAGAGCTGACCCGCGCACTGGCACAGCGGGTTGTGATAGAAGGCGGGCGTGCGGTCGGGGTCGAAGTGGTCCGTGGCGGCAAGACCGAAGTGATCCGCGCGCGGCGCGAAGTGATCCTTGCGGCGTCGTCCATCAATTCGCCCAAGCTTTTGATGTTGTCGGGGATCGGGCCTGCGGCGCATCTGGCAGAGCATGGCATTGACGTGATCGCGGACCGCGCAGGTGTGGGAGGTAATCTTCAGGACCATCTTGAGGTTTACATGCAGATGGCGGCGAGCCAGCCGATCACGCTGTACAAGCACTGGAACCTGATCTCGAAAGCGGTGATCGGCGCGCAGTGGTTATTCACCAAAAAAGGTATGGGGGCCTCCAACCAGTTTGAGAGTGCTGCGTTCATCCGCAGCCGTGCAGGCATTCCCTATCCTGATATCCAGTATCATTTCCTGCCCATCGCCGTGCGGTATGACGGTAAGGTCGCGGCAGAGGGACACGGGTTTCAGGCGCATGTGGGGCCGATGCGCTCGAAATCGCGGGGTCGTGTTTCGCTTAGGTCCGCTGATCCTGCGGACAATCCGAAGATTAATTTTAACTATATGTCTCATCCCGAGGATTGGGAGGATTGGCGGCGTTGCATCCGTTTGACGCGTGAGATTTTTGCGCAGGACGCGTTCAAACCTTTCGTCAAACACGAGATTCAGCCCGGCGCCGACGTGCAGACCGATGCCGAGATTGACGCTTTTGTGACCGAGCATGCCGAGAGCGCCTATCACCCGTGCGGGACTTGCAAAATGGGTCGTGCGGATGACCCGGACGCTGTCGTAGATGCCCATGGCCGTGTGATCGGGGTTGAGGGGCTGCGCGTTGCCGACAGTTCGGTTTTTCCGCGGATCACCAACGGCAACCTGAATGGTCCCTCGATTATGGTGGGTGAGAAGATGGCGGATCATGTGTTGGGTAAAGACCCAATGGCGGCATCAAATGATGTGCCTTGGGTGCATCCGGAATGGGAGACGCTACAGCGGTAAAGGTTAACGGCTGAGGGTCAAAATCGACCTGCGTTAACTTTTTGTTAACCTTTCGGATCTTCAGGGATATATTGCGGGGATGAAATCCTCGCACAAGCGGCTGTAATGGCTGCATCCCGATCATATTTCCGCCGCTGGCAAGGCGGGTTGGTCCTCTTTGTGGGCCTTGTCGCGCTGGGCCTGTCGGGCGGCGTCTTGCGCGCCAATCTGAGCGAAGATCAGATCAATGGGCCGATCCGCGTGATTGACGGGGACTCATTTGAAGTGGCAGGTACAAAGATACGGTTGCATGCCATCGATGCGCCCGAGAATGATCAGATGTGTGAGACAGAGCAGGGCACGCAATGGGCCTGTGGTGGGTGGATTACCAAAGTTGTGACCGACCGCTACAGCGGTCAGACCGCCAATTGCACAGCGATTGAGCTGGACAGATACGGCCGTACGGTTGCACGCTGTACCGCCTTGGGCGAGGATGTTGGCGCGTGGTTGGTTCGCGAAGGGCTGGCGTTTGCTTATGTGAAATACGGGCGTGACTATGCCGCGATTGAGCGCGCTGCCGCAAAGGTGGATCGCGGACTGCATGCCGTGCGCCTGCAATCGCCAGAGCAGCACCGCAGAACCCGTGGCAAGGGGCGTATTCCCCCCGATTACGAATGCAGGATCAAAGGGAATATCAGCACCAAGGGAGAGCGGATTTTCCATCAACCGGGTCAGCGGTTCTATGAAGGAACGGGCATTAACGAGGCGCGGGGCGAGCGGTGGTTTTGTTCGGCTGCGGCCGCTCGGGCGGCGGGCTGGCGTGCGTCCAAGCGTTAATCGACGCGGTAGGGCAGAATATCACGGCGGTCGGGGTCGACGACGAGGTTCCGTTCCAGTGGGGGAACCGCCCGCTGATGGCAATTTTTGCGCGCGCAGATCCGGCATGAAATCCCGATAGGTTCAAATGCGCTGTCGCGGCTCAGGTCGAGACCGTCGGCATAGACCAGTTGCGATGCATGGCGCACTTCGCAACCCAGTGCGATGGCAAAACGGCGGGTTGGTGCGCCAAAGCGGCCTGCTGATTTGGATATGTCGCGGGCAATCGAGATGTAGCGCACGCCGTCCGGTGTCTCGGCCAGTTGGCGCAGGAACTGGCCTGGTGTCTCGAACGCGCGGTGCACGTTCCAAAGCGGACAAGCTCCGCCGAAACGGGCAAACTGCAGCCGAGTGGCAGAGTGACGTTTGGTGATCGTTCCGGCCTGATCGACCCTTACAAAGAAAAATGGCAAGCCTTTGGCACCCGGACGCTGAAGGGTGGAAAGGCGGTGCGTGACCTGCTCGATCGACGCGCCAAAATGCTGGGCGAGAACTTCAAGATCGTGGCGGCAAGCCTGCGCGCGCGCCTGAAACGCGCCGTAGGGCAGCAGCGCCGCCCCTGCAAAATAGTTCGCAAGGCCGATTTTGGCGATATCGCGGGCCGCTTCGGAGCTGAAGCGGGCCAAATCCAGTGTGGCTTCGAGCAAGGAGTTTTGCTGGCGCAGCGCGACTTGCAACAACAGCTGGAATGTTTGTGTTTCGGGTTGGGCGCGCGACGAGATATGCAGGACAGCAGGATCGCTCTCTAGCAACCGAAGGGCGTCCATATCAGTAAATTCAACGTTGATGCCTGCATTGGCCAGCGCATCAATGGCAAGGCTACGTATCTGCTGGGGTGCGCTTGCACGGCTGGCGAAATGTTCAGCGGCGCGGTCAACTGCGTCGATATAGTTGTCGCAGTAGTGAAAGAAATCGCGGACCTCTTCCCAAGGGCTGGGGGTGGCGCGCGCATCTTCGCGGCCCAATGCTTCATCCAGTGATGCAAGCCGCTCCTGCGCCTGACGGTAGCTCTGATGCAGCGCAATGAAGGCACGGGCCAGAACGGGCGCATTAGACGCCGTGAGCCTTACGTCAGCTATGGGGGGTATATCACCGGCAAAGACCGGATCGGCGAGGATCTCTTGCATGTCACTCGCCAGCCGCTCGCTGTCGCCCGAGCTGAGTTCTGTCACGTCCATCCCGAATTCGGACGCCAGTGCAAGAACAACCGTTGTAGAGACAGGGCGGTTGTTGTTTTCCATTTGGTTCAGATAGGGCAGGGAAACACCTAATCTTGCCGCAAAGTCCTTTTGGGTATGGCCAATGCGCAACCGCTGCTCGCGCAGTTTTGCCCCTGCATAGAGTTTCTGGGTAGCCATTGAGAATGTCCTTTGCAAACTTCGCTAAGTGCAATGTTAACTTTGCAAAGCGTGGCTCACAAGGGCGCTTACGCGCGGCGGGCCAGCACCCGTTCGCGGCGCATGACCAGCAGAATTGCGAAAAGACCGAAGATTGCGGTGATAAGCATCATCCATAGCAGCGGGTATGCCCCTGTTTCGGGTGTCAGCAGCATCCCGATCCATGCACTAAGTCCGGCACCGCCGCCAATCATAATCGCCCCGCCAAGACCAGATGCCGTTCCCGCCAGATGGGGCCGTACCGAGAGCATCCCCGCGGTGGCATTCGGAATACACAGGCCATTACCTAGCCCAACCAATGTCATCATGCCGAAAAAGCTGAGCGGGCTGCCATAGCCTGCAAGGAAAATCGCAACCGAGATCGTCCCGCCCGTCACATTTGCGATACAGCCCCACAAGATCATTTGGTTCACGCCATAGCGCGTGGCATAGCGGCCCGTGATGAAATTGCCGAGGAAATAGCCCACTGCTGGTGCGCCAAAGAAAAATCCCAGCGTAGCAGGTGACATGCCGAAAACCTCCTGGCCCACGAATGGCGCGCCGCCGAGGTAGGCGAAAAACGCACCTGAACTGAAGCCTGATGCAGCGGCATATCCCCAAAAGCGTGGGCTGCGCAGCAGCTCGGGATATTCGCCAAATTGCGCAGTGAGCGATTTGTCAGACCGTCGTGCCGTTTCGCCCATGTCAGTAAGGGCGAGCAGCCAGACCAGACCGCTCATGACCAGCAGCGCCCAAAAAACCGCCTGCCAGCCGAACCATTCGTCCAGCACGCCGCCGAACGCGGGGCTGATCATCGGCACCACGGCCATGCCCATGGTAACATAACCGATCATAGAGGCCGCCTGATCCTGGCTGTACATATCGCGCACCGCCGCACGGCTGAGCACCATCGACGTAGCGATTGCGGCTTGCATCATGCGGAAGGTTAAAAACACCTCGACGGTGGGGGCAAATATGCAACCCACAGTGGCAATCATAAAAATGAACAAACCCCAAAGCGTGATAGGGCGGCGGCCGTATTTGTCTGACAGCGGGCCGATAAAAACCTGCAAAACGCCTGAAAACCCTAAATAAACTGCAACCGACAGCTGCATCACCGCATAATCGGCTTCAAAGTGGGCGGCCATGGCGGGCAGGCTGGGCAGGAACATGTTCATCGCGCAGGCGGACATGCCAGCCAGCAGGATCAGTGTCACGATATGGGGCGGCGATCTTCGGTCGCCCAACTGAACAGGACGCAGATCTTCTCGTATACCTTGCATTATGAAACAGGTAGTCTGCCCTGAAGCGCTTGTCCAGTTTTGTCAGCAAGGCTGTCCCATTCAGCGGCTTCGCAGGGGCGGATTAGCTAATTCGCAATTTGCAAATGACGTGCTGAAAATTATTTGCAAATTTGCTAAATCATCCTTTGTCTCGGCTCCCCACTCCGCTAGGTAGGTCGGCAAGCAATCCGATGGGAGGATCCGTCCATGAAAGATATCTTGCAACAGCTTGACGACCGACGCGATGATGCGCGTCTTGGTGGCGGGCAAAAACGTATTGATGCGCAGCACGGGCGCGGCAAACTCACCGCGCGTGAGCGTGTGCACTTGCTGCTCGATGAAGGCTCTTTTGAAGAGTTTGATATGTTCGTCACGCACCGTTGCACCGATTTCGGGATGGAAAATCAAAAACCGGCGGGTGACGGCGTTGTCACGGGCTGGGGTACGATTAACGGGCGTCTCGTCTATGTTTTTGCACAGGACTTTACCGTACTGGGTGGCTCCGTTTCAGCCACACACGCCAAGAAGATTTGCAAGATCATGGATATGGCTGTGCAAAACGGCGCGCCGATTATCGGCATCAACGATTCTGGCGGCGCACGTATTCAGGAAGGTGTCGACAGCCTTGCTGGTTACGGCGATGTGTTCCAGCGCAACATCGAGGCATCAGGTGTCGTGCCACAGATCAGTGTCATCATGGGGCCATGTGCCGGTGGTGCTGTGTACTCTCCTGCGATGACCGATTTCATCTTTATGGTCAAAGACAGCTCTTACATGTTTGTGACTGGCCCTGACGTGGTCAAGACGGTCACGAATGAACAGGTCACTGCCGAAGAATTGGGCGGTGCCACCACCCACACACGCAAATCCTCCGTCGCGGATGCAGCGTTCGAAAACGATGTGGAGGCGCTGGCCGAGGTCCGCCGTCTGGTCGATTTCCTGCCAGCTAACAACCGCGAAAAACCACCGGTGCGCCCGTTCTTTGACGAGCCGGACCGCATCGAGTCATCGCTTGATACTTTGGTGCCGGAAAACGCCAATACCCCTTACGACATGAAGGAACTGATCCTCAAGCTGGCGGATGAGGGCGATTTTTACGAGATTCAGGAAGAGTTTGCCAAGAACATCATCACCGGTTTTATCCGCATAGAAGGCCGGACCGTGGGCGTGGTTGCGAACCAGCCGATGGTTCTTGCGGGCGTTCTGGACATCGACAGCGCCCGCAAGGCTGCGCGTTTTGTCCGCTTTTGCGATGCGTTTGAAATTCCGATCCTTACCCTGGTTGACGTGCCGGGCTTTTTGCCAGGTGTGTCACAGGAATATGGCGGCGTAATCAAACACGGGGCCAAGCTGCTTTATGCATATGGCGAGGCGACTGTACCTATGGTCACCGTGATTACGCGCAAGGCCTACGGCGGTGCGTATGTTGTTATGGCGTCCAAGCACCTCAAGGCCGATTTTAACTATGCATGGCCCACGTCCGAAATTGCGGTCATGGGCGCGAAAGGTGCGACCGAGATCATTCACCGTGCCGATCTGAACGATCCCGAAAAGATCGCCCAGCATGCTGCCAACTATGAAGAGCGGTTTGCGAACCCCTTTGTTGCAGCCGAGCGGGGGTTCATCGACGAGGTAATCCAGCCGCGCAGCACCCGCAAACGCATCGCCCGCGCTTTTGCCAGCCTGCGGAATAAAAAGACCCACAAGCCGTGGAAGAAGCACGACAACATTCCCCTGTAGGTGCGGAATGAGCGTTTGGTCCACATCAGGGTTTACCATCAGCCACGCCGATAGCGGCGTGTTTGAAGGCGCTGGCCTGCGTCCGTTCTTCGAGTATCGCCAGCTTGGCGTCTCGGAGGCGACAGCTGGTAAATTCGGTGCGCATGTCATCCGCGCCGTACCAGGAATGGAAAGCCCCGGCACGTGGCACACCCATGATCTGGATTTCCAGATGGTCTATGTGACCCAAGGCTGGGTGGTGTTCGAGTATGAGGGGGAGGGTGAGCATGTTCTGCGCGCAGGCTCTTGCGTTCTCCAGCCTTCGGGCATCCGTCACCGCGAAGTGCGCCATTCCGACGATATGGAGCTGGTTGAAATCGTCTCGCCCGCTGCGTTCGATACCCAACCGGCCGAAGCGCCATGAGGCTGGCTACTTCCCTTGCACTGTTTGCGATGCCATTGGCCGCGGCTGAGGTCCCCTCGGGCCAAGACGTCACGTTGCACGAGGTATTGGTCGATGCGCAAGAGACGACTACCTATCTGCGCTTTCGGTTTTTGACACCACAGATTGCGGCGGGGGCCGCGCAGGTGCCCTACGAGGTCGCGGGGCAGGATATGGCGCATCTTTGCGAGGCACTGGCGCTGCCTTACATGGCGGAATATGCGCTGCAGGGGGACAAGATTGTGATCTCTTTTATGGATCGGATTACTGAATTTGGTCAGCCTGACCCTGATGCGGTGCAGTATTTCGAGTCGTTTCGTCCTGAAAACGGTATCTGTATGTGGGATGAATTTTGATGCATACACAATATCTTGCGGCTCACCCCTCATGTGAACAACTTTTTGCGGCTAATGCGTCACAGAATTTGTCCACAGATTTATCCACATATCCACATCGCCCGAGCTTGGGTAAGATGCCCATGGGCGGCACATCCGTGCTGCCTGCATCTATTGCGGGAAAAATGGCAGGTTTCACAAAACCGTCCCGTACAACAAGTGACAGGAGATACAGATGTCGAAGAGCATCAAACTTTTGGCAACATTCGGCCTTTTGGTCGCCGTTGCTGCCTGTGCGCGCGAGCAGCAGGTCGAAGAATTTGTCGTGGTTGATCCAGAGCCGATCAGCCAAGAGCCCGTTTACACAGGCAAGTACAAGTAATTCACATACAGGGTGGGCGTCCGCGCCCGCCCTGACCCAACCTAAGCCCTTAACCGCGGAGGGCGCTGCATGGCACTAGCCTATATGCTGAAACATCGCGGGTTCCCCGGCCGACTGCCCGGAACCGATTTCCAATTTACCCTACGCCGCGCCAACCCCAAAGGGGCTACGCCGTTGGCTGCGCGCGAACGCCGCTCGGACCGCCGTGCGCCGGACCGCCGTGCGGATGAGGCATTTTTCAAAGCTTTATGGGAAAATTTCGGCACAGAACCGTTCGAGCGGGGCAATCTGGATGCGGGGCGCCTGTCCTGGTTCTTTGGCCGTGAGGTGATCCCTGCGACCGATCCGTTTGACCCTGCCGACTATGAGGCGATGCTGGTTATTGATCTCCGCGCGGCCCGTGCTGCATTTCCTGACATTATAGGCGAGTGATCGGCATGATGTTGCGCAGCTTGCCCCAAATTCAGCGAACCTTGGCCGATATCGGCCTGTGTGCAAAGCGGTGCTTTGCGGCGGCGTCTTTCACTGCCACGGTAAACATGACGGTGCGCTGGGTTCATGAGCTTGCGCGTATCTCGTCTCAAAACCACACCCCTTCCTTTGACGGGCAGCAGGCAAGTCCCTCCGCCGCGCTGCCCGTCCTTTTTGAGCGCTGTGCGGTGCCTGCGATGAGACGGGACCACGCTTGTCCATGTCGCGTCTGTGCACCGGACCAAAATCAAAAAGGAAAACGGGCATGGGGCCATTCAAGATTATTCTCACAATCGCCGTTGTCGGCAGCATTGCCGCCTGTGGCGATACAATCCCCGAGCAAGCGGCCGTTGGCGCGGCTGTCGGGGCAGGGGCGGCTGTTGTCACCAGCGGCGCCGTCCTGCAATCGGCGGCCATCGGCGCGGGTGCCACAGTGCTCGCCTGTCAGAGCAAACTGGTCGACTGTAACTAATATTCGCTTCGGGTGCGTTGCACCCGCTGTTTCAATGCAATCCCCCGCTGGCCGCATCGCCAGCGGGGTGTTTTGCGTTCCACACCACTCTTTCACAATACAAAAGGGCCTAGCACATGTTTAACAAGATCCTGATCGCCAACAGGGGCGAGATTGCCTGCCGTGTCATCAAGACCGCGCGCAAAATGGGCATATCTACTGTTGCGATCTATTCTGACGCAGACAAGCAGGCGCTGCATGTGCAAATGGCAGATGAGGCGATCCACATTGGCCCGCCTCCAGCGAACCAGTCCTACATCGTGATCGACAAGGTGATGGAGGCGGTCAAAGCCTCTGGCGCGCAAGCGGTGCATCCGGGTTATGGCTTTTTGTCCGAGAACTCCAAATTCGCCGAGGCGCTAGATGCTGCCGGCGTGGCGTTTGTCGGCCCCCCTGTTGGTGCGATTGAAAAGATGGGGGATAAAATCACCTCCAAGAAGATCGCCAAAGAGGCGGGCGTTAGCACAGTGCCGGGCTATATGGGCCTGATCGCCGATGCGGATGAGGCGGTGAAGATTTCGAATGAGGTTGGCTATCCGGTCATGCTCAAAGCCTCTGCCGGCGGCGGCGGTAAGGGCATGCGTATCGCGTGGAACGATGAAGAAGCGCGCGAGGGTTTCCAAAGCTCCAAGAACGAGGCAGCCAATTCGTTTGGCGACGACCGTATTTTCATCGAGAAATTCGTGACCCAGCCGCGCCACATCGAAATTCAGGTGCTCTGTGATGCACATGGCAACGGAATTTACCTGAACGAGCGGGAATGTTCGATCCAGCGCCGTAACCAGAAAGTTGTCGAAGAAGCGCCCAGCCCGTTTCTGGACGAAGCCACGCGTAAAGCGATGGGTGAACAGTCAGTCGCACTGGCGCAGGCTGTGGGATACACCAGCGCAGGTACGGTCGAGTTCATTGTGGACGGCGACAAAAACTTTTACTTCCTTGAGATGAACACGCGCCTTCAGGTGGAACACCCTGTAACCGAGCTGATCACGGGTGTTGATCTGGTCGAGCAGATGATCCGTGTCGCCAATGGTGAGCCGCTGAGCATCAAGCAGGAAGATGTACAGATCAATGGTTGGGCCATCGAGAACCGTTTGTATGCAGAAGACCCTTATCGCGGCTTTCTACCTTCGATCGGCCGTCTGACGCGGTACCGTCCGCCATCCGAAATTGCGGCGGGTCCGCTGCTGGACAATGGCAAATGGCAGGATGATGCCCCCGCAGGCGAGACTGCTGTGCGCAATGATACCGGCGTCTATGAAGGCGGCGAGATCAGCATGTATTACGATCCGATGATTGCGAAACTGTGTACATGGGCCCCAACACGCGGCGAAGCGATTGAGCGGATGCGCGTGGCTTTGGACAGCTTCGAGGTTGAAGGCATTGGTCATAACCTGCCGTTCCTGAGTGCTGTTATGGATCACTCGATCTTTGTTGCGGGCGAGATGACGACAGCCTTTATTGAAGAGCAGTATCCCGATGGTTTTGAAGGGGTTGAGCTGCCCGAAAGCGAATTGCGCCGTATTGCAGCTGCGACAGCAGCAATGCACCGTGTGGCCGAAATTCGCCGTGCGCGTGTCTCAGGTCGGATGGATAATCACGAACGTAAAGTGGGTACGCATTGGAATGTGACCGTGCAAGACCACAGCTTTGATGTGACGATAGCGGCGGATCAGGCGGGTGCTTCGGTGACGTTTGAAGGCGGCGACACCCTGCGCGTGTCGGGCGATTGGACACCGGGTGATCACCTTGCGACCATGACCGTCTCTGACGCGCCGTTGATCCTGAAGGTCGGGAAAATCTCGGGCGGTTTCCGTATCCGTACCCGTGGTGCCGATCTGAAGGTGCATGTGCGCACGCCGCTACAGGCGGAAATGGCGCGCAAGATGCCTGTGAAGGTGCCACCAGACACGTCCAAGCTGCTGCTGTGCCCGATGCCGGGTCTGGTGGTGAAACTGGATGTGGCCGTGGGCGACGAAGTGCAGGAGGGTCAGGCCCTATGTACAATCGAGGCCATGAAAATGGAGAACATCCTGCGCGCCGAGCGTAAGGGTGTTGTGACACAGATCAACGCAGATGCTGGAGACAGCCTCGCCGTTGATGATGTCATCATGGAATTCGAGTGACCCTCACACCTGACATAACTTTTTCCGTGGGCGGTATCGCCCACGGTATCTACCCTTCGGGCGCTTCTTTCGCATCGCGGATTTCGCGCTGCCGCATCGGCATCTTGTCGATGCTGCGGGTGATTTCGCGCACGCTCCACGGGAAGGGCTTGCGCAGCTTTACCGCGCCGTCCTTTCCCACCAGTGTCAGCATGAACCCACGGGGCCGCATCCGCAACCTGATGTCGCTGCGCCCGTCGGGGTCGGTATCGACGATCACCACTACATCGCGCGTGCTGAGGCCCTCGGCACCTCGTGCAAGCAGTTCTATCTGTTCGATAAACGCAGGATCATCCTCGGAATCGGCAAAGACGATGACGGGGCGTTTTTTCCATTTAAATTCACTCAAATCCGTTTCACTGGCCTGCCTTACCATTACTGGAAGGTCGGGTGAAAACAGGGTTTGTGCCTGTCCGCTACTGGCGGAAACCGCAATAATAACAGCACCTAACAAAGATTTCATATGCTCTCCCTCTGCCTCATATATAGGGGGGATATCCGCGATTGCGAAGGTGGATCGCGCCATTTTTACCATTAAGTCCGCTGCAAGAGGTTTTGCCGCATGAATGCCGCAGTTTCTCTCACAGGGCTGCCGGCGGCGGCCTCTTTGCGAAAAGGCATTGCTCGGCTTATGGATATCATTCTGCACGTGGGGGCCCATCGGACAGGCTCTACCAGTTTTCAGCACTATGCACGGGGCAACCGCGCGCGCCTTGTGGATGACGGCACAGCTCTTTGGGAGCCGCATATGCTGCGCAATGGGTTGTTTGACGGATTGTTTGCGCCGCCGCGTATGCTCAACGGGCGCAACTTGCAACGCCGCGCGATGGGGCGGCTGCGGATGCATGTGGCCCAAGCCAGACGGGCAGGGGCCGAGCGGCTTCTTGTGACCGAGGAAAATATGATCGGCGCGCCGCGTGCGTGCCTGCGTGCCGCATCTCTTTACCCCGCGATGGGCGAGCGTATGGCCCGCCTTGATGCGGCGTTCGAGGGGGGTATCACACGTGTAGTGATGTCGATCCGCGCACAGGATTTGTGGTGGTCTTCCGTCTCCGCATACGGGGTAGGGCGCGGGCATGCCTTGCCCAATGCGGCCCGTATTGCGGCACTGGCCAGCAGCCCGCGCACGTGGCGTGATGTAATCACCGATCTGGCCTGTGCCTTGCCCAACGCACAGATAAAGATATTGCCGTTTGAACAGTTTGCAGGGCAGGTGGATAAGGTTATGGCCCAAGCCACCGGCCGTCCGGCCCCGCATTATCAGGCGGAATGCTGGCTCAACCGCTCACCCGATGTGGGTATGTTGCGCGACAGGCTGGCGGAAAACGGTATGTCGTCCGACGATCTGCCCGACCATTTGGCACAGGGCGAGGGGCGGTGGAACCCCTTCACGCCCGCGCAAGCGGCCAGTCTACGCGAAGACTATGCCGACGATTTGATGTGGCTCACCGCTGGTGCGGATGGGCTTGCGACACTGACAGAGGATCCCTCCCGCAAAAGAGCAGGCTTCAGCCTGCCAGCAGGAGCGTTAACAAAAGGACAGTCCCATGACCAACAAACCAACCCCCGCATCCAAGGACGATTGGCGCAAACTGGCTGAGGGTGAGCTGCGGGGCCGCCCGCTGGATGATCTGACATGGAAAACACTTGAGGGGATCGATGTCGCTCCCCTCTACACGGCCGAAGATCTGGATGGCGTGGACCATCTGGGCGGCATACCCGGCGAGGGGCCGTATACCCGCGGTGTCAAAGCGACGATGTATGCGGGCCGTCCGTGGACGATCCGCCAATATGCGGGTTTCTCCACAGCCGAGGAAAGCAACGCATTTTATCGCCGCGCATTGGCAGCGGGGCAGCAGGGTGTTTCGGTCGCCTTTGATCTGGCAACCCACCGCGGCTATGATAGCGATCACCCGCGCGTCGAGGGTGATGTGGGCAAAGCGGGCGTTGCGATCGACAGCGTCGAGGATATGAAAATCCTCTTTGATGGTATCCCGCTCGACAAAGTTTCCGTCTCGATGACGATGAATGGCGCGGTGATCCCGATCCTCGCCAACTTCATCGTCGCGGGGGAGGAGCAAGGGCACAGTCGCGCCGTGCTGTCTGGAACCATCCAGAACGACATCCTGAAAGAGTTCATGGTGCGCAACACCTATATCTACCCGCCTGAGCCTTCGATGAAGATCATCGCGGATATCATTGAATACACCGCCAACGAGATGCCGAAGTTTAACTCCATTTCGATCTCGGGCTATCACATGCAAGAAGCAGGTGCGAACCTTGTACAAGAGCTAGCCTTCACTCTCGCCGATGGCCGTGAATATGTGCGCACAGCGATTGCCGCCGGCATGGACGTGGATAAATTCGCGCCGCGTCTGAGCTTTTTCTTCTGTATCGGTATGAATTTTTTCATGGAGGCCGCAAAACTGCGTGCAGCACGTTTGTTGTGGAGCCGCATCATGGCCGAGTTTGAGCCGAAGAACCCGAAATCGAGTATGTTGCGCACCCATTGCCAGACCAGTGGCGTGAGCCTGCAAGAGCAAGACCCCTATAACAACGTGATCCGCACGGCCTATGAGGCGATGTCGGCGGTTCTGGGCGGCACCCAATCGCTGCACACCAACGCGCTGGACGAGGCGATTGCCCTGCCCACCGAAAACTCATCCCGCATCGCGCGTAACACCCAGCTGATCCTGCAAGAAGAGACGGGTGTGACGAATGTGGTCGATCCGCTCGCGGGGTCCTATTACGTTGAAAAGCTGACCCACGACATGGCAGAGGCTGCGTGGAAGCTGATTGAGGAAGTCGAGGAAATGGGCGGCATGACCAAGGCTGTGGCCAGCGGTATGCCCAAGCTGCGGATTGAAGAGGCCGCAGCGCAGCGTCAGGCGGGGATCGATCGTGGCACAGACGTGATCGTGGGGGTGAATAAGTATCGCCGCGACAAGGAAGATGCCATCGACATTATGGATGTGGACAACGTCGCCGTGCGCGACAGCCAGATCGCCCGCCTCAAGACCATTCGTGCCACACGTGACGAGGTGGCGTGCAACGCCGCACTGACCGAGATGTCGCGCCGCGCCCGTGAGGGCGGAAACCTGTTGGAAGCTGCCGTAGAGGCCGCCCGCGCCCGTGCCACCGTAGGAGAAATCAGCATGGCCATGGAAGAAGAGTTCGGACGTCACCGCGCAGAGGTAAAGACCCTCGCAGGGGTTTACGGTGCTGCTTATGAGGGCGACGAAGGCTTTGCCGCGATCCAGAAATCGGTTGAGGACTTTGCCGAAGATGAGGGCCGGCGCCCGCGGATGCTGGTTGTAAAGATGGGGCAAGACGGTCACGACCGTGGCGCAAAAGTGATTGCGACAGCCTTTGCTGATATTGGTTTTGATGTGGATGTTGGCCCGCTTTTCCAGACGCCTGCAGAGGCTGCGCAGGACGCGGTGGACAACGACGTGCATGTGATCGGCATCAGCTCTCAGGCGGCTGGCCACAAGACGCTGGCACCACAATTGGTCAAGGCGCTGAAAGAGGCGGGTGCCGAGGATATTCTGGTAATTTGCGGCGGTGTTATCCCACAGCAGGATTATCAGTTTCTCTATGATGCGGGGGTAAAGGCGATCTTTGGTCCTGGAACAAACATCCCCAACGCGGCGCAGGATATTCTGAAACTCATCCGTGCCGCGCGCGCATGATTACATTTGACCATATAGCGGTGGCGGGTGAAACGCTCGCCGCTGCGACTGCGCATGCGGAAGGTGCATTGGGCGTCCCGCTGCAGCAGGGGGGTGAACATGCAGTGTTTCATACCCACAATACGCTGCTGGGTTTGGAAGACGGGATGTACCTCGAGGCAATAGCGATCAATCCTGATGCGCCTGCGCCCACGCGTCCACGGTGGTTTGATTTGGATAATTTCAGCGGGGTGCCGCGCCTGACGAACTGGATTTGCCGCTGTGATGATCTGGATGCCACGCTGGCGGGGTTGCCTGACGGGTTCGGGCAACCTGTTGATTTACAACGCGGTGATTTGCGCTGGCGCATGGCGGTTCCGGCCAGCGGTGTGCTGCCCTACGACAATTGCGCGCCTGCACTTATCCAGTGGATCGGGGATGCTCATCCTGCGCCGCGTATGGCCCAAAAAGGCTGCCGCATCACAACCCTCACGGTGCAGCACCCCAAAGCCTCGGTACTTGGTGCTTTGCTGGCGCCTCTGCTGGTGGACAGGCGTGTCGAGTTCAAGCCTGGTGATGTCCCCCAGCTGACCGCGCATTTCACAACGCCGGAGGGCACTGCCGTTCTATGCTGATCCGCGCGGCGCAACGAGCTGACTTGCAAGTGATCAAAACGCTATGGAACGGGATGATCTCTGACACGGTGGCGACCTTTACCAGCACACTCAAGAGTGACGCAGACCTGTCCGCGCTTCTCGCTGCCCGCGCTGACCGCTTTCTTGTCGCCGAGGATGCCGGTGGGGTAAGGGGCTTTGTCACTTGGGGACCATTTCGCGCAGGTGATGGATATGTTCACACGGCCGAACATAGTAGTATCACCGATACCGCGCGGAAGGGTACGGGGCGCATGCTTATGACAGCATGTCTAGAGACTGCTGCGAGCCAGAACATTCGTACAATGATCGCAGGGATCGGGCATGAGAATGCCGCTGCTGTTGCGTTTCATACGCGATTGGGGTTTGCAATGGCGGGGCGTTTGCCACAGGTAGGGCGCAAGAACGGGCGCTGGCATGATTTGATTTTAATGCACCGGCCCACCGCCAAGCCCTGACAAACCCTACCTGCCGCGTTAGGATACACCCATGTCGATCTGGACCCGCATATCCGAAGCGTTGTCTGCCCTTGCCACGGGAGAGGGACTATCGGCTGTTTTTGATCGTCTGCGCGCAGCGCCTGAACGCTCGGTTGCCTTTACGATTGCGGTGATCGCGTTGGGGGCCAAGATGGCCAAAGCGGATGGACAAGTCACCCGCGACGAGGTGACGGCCTTTCGTGAGGTGTTCCAGATTGGCGATGATGATGCGCAGGGCGCCGCCCGCGTCTTTAACCTTGCCCGCACTGATGTGGCCGGGTTTGATGATTACGCACGGCGGATAAAAGGCATGTTCGGGGATGATACGCCGATTTTGGGCGATCTGATGGAAGGGTTGTTCCATATCGCCATGGCAGATGGCATTTATCATCCGAACGAAAACGCGTTTCTGGAAAAAGTGGCAGAGATTTTTGCATTGCCTGAGGGGCAGTTCGAAACCCTGCGCGCGCGGTTTGTACCCAACTCTTCGCCTTTGCCACACACAGTTTTGGGCATCGCACCGAATGCGACCAAGGAGGAGGCGCGTGCCGCATGGCGCAAGCTGGTGCGGGCCAATCACCCCGATGCGCTGATGGCTCGTGGCCTGCCTGAAGAAGCAGTTCGCATGGCAGAAAAGCGGATGATTGACATCAACCGGGCTTGGGAGACAATCTCGGGCAAGGCTGCCTGATGCGGATTGCCACCTATAATGTGGAGTGGTTTGCAGGGCTGTTCGATGATCGGGACCGTTTGCGCGATGATGACGGATGGTCGGGCCGCTGGAACGTGACGCGCGCGCAACAGATCGCCGCATTGGGCCATGTGTTTCGCGCGATGGATGCAGATGCCATTATGGTGATCGAGGCCCCTGATGCCGGTCGCAAACACAGCGCCGTCGTGGCGTTAGAGAACTTTGCTGCGCGATTTGATCTGCGCGCACGTGCCGCGGTGATGGGGTTCGTCAATGATACCCAACAGGAAATCGCTTTGCTGTTTGATCCTGATGTTATGATGGCCAGTCACGATCCCCAAGGGCAGGAAACCAGCGCAAAGGGCGCGCGGGGGGCGCCGCGATTTGACGGTATTTTACGAATAGATCTGGATATTGACGCCACTGAAGACAAAGTCGTTTTTTCCAAACCGCCCCTAGAGCTGGCAGTGCAGACGCGCAGCGGGTTTGCGTTTCGCATGATCGGCGCGCATTTGAAATCCAAGGCGCCGCATGGCGCGCGTGATGATGCCCACGCAATGCAGATTGCCATTGCCAACCGCCGCAAACAGTTGGCCCAAGCGGTCTGGTTGCGCGGGCGGATTGACACGCATGTGTCCTTGCAGACGCCATTGATGGTGCTGGGAGATCTGAACGATGGTCCTGGTCTGGATGCGTTCGAGGATTTGTTCGGGCGCTCCTCTGTCGAGATTATTCTGGGCAGCGAAGGCGATCATCCGCTGTATGATCCCCATGCAGCGCGGGCTTTGGGCCAGCGGTTAGGCGCAATGCCCACAACGTCACGGTTTTGGATTAGTCAGGAAAAACGCTTTTTGCAGGCCTTGTTGGACTACATCATGGTATGCCCGACGCTGCGCAACAAAAGCCCCGCTTGGCGTATCTGGCACCCGCTGGATGATCCTGCTTGTTGGGGTGATGCTGGCCTGCGCGAAGCACTCGTGACCGCCTCGGACCATTTTCCGGTTACATTGGATATTGACGTCTGAATTTGGCGAAACGGTGAACCGACCCTATATTAAAACCATGAAACAGATACTCGCCGCCCCGCTCGCCCTTGTTCTTCTTACGGTTCCTGTAAAGGCCGAGGAGCCGCCATCGCTCATGGAGCGTGGTGCGCAGTTGTTTTTCGAAGGGTTGATGCAGGAAATGGCACCTGCGCTGGAGGATTTGACGGCATTGATGGAGGAAGCTGGACCGGCGCTGCAGAGTTTTGTCGCCGAAATGGGGCCAAAGCTGCGCGAGGTGTTGGAGGAGGTCGAGGACTGGAGCGTATATGAAGCGCCTGAAGTCCTTGAGAACGGTGATATCATCATCCGCCGAAAACCTGATGCGCCTGATGTGTCGCCCGAAGAGACAATGCCGCAGATCGAGCTTTAACGCTTTGCGGATTTCACAACTGCTTGGGCGTTCAGAGAGGCGGCAAGCGATGTAAACCGCGCCTCTGCAACCTCGCCGAACAACGGCATCATATCGGCGCTGAGGTGCAGATGCAGCTCTTTCTTCTTGGGATACCAGCGCATCTCGCCCAGCTCGGCCACCTTATCCATCCACAACATCGCGCCAAATCGCATGGCCTTGCCCAGAATTTCAGCCTCTGCGCGGGTTTGTTCATCGACCATGTCAAACAGATCGGAAAACCGCGTGTTTTCGCGTTTGTTGGAATAGCGGTGCATGAGGGCGAGACCCATGAATATACGCTCGGAGTGTTTCAGCCCGCCCAAATTGGCGCGAGTTGCATTGTCAAAACAAACCTCGGCGCGATAGTCGGGGTGCGCGCGCCAGCTGACGTCATGCAGCAGACAGGCAGCCTTTATCAGGCGCTTGCGCGGGGCAGGGGCCGATTTGTAAAGCGGCAGAACGAAGTTATAAAGCATCCGGCCAAAGCCCGGGCTGCGCGCGTCTTTGTCTTCGGCAAAGCGGCAGGCCTCGATAAGAGGGTCGCGGTCGCGCAGGCGCTGGGGCATTTGCTCGTAGAGCATTCCTTCGCGGATGCCGTAGCTGGAAATGGCGATGTCTTTTGGTTTGAACGTCTTTACCAAGCGGCTGAGCACCTCGCAGGCGTAAGGTACGAGTGACGCACGGGCAGAGGACACGCCGGCCTCGGCGCGCAAGGTATCCATATCGGATTTGCGAATGAACTCGACCGTGTCGCGCACCGAGGCACGGGTCATGCGGTATTCGTGCAGAACATGCAGGGGATAGCCACGGCGGATCATGTCGATCCGCGCGATGGCCCGCCATGAGCCGCCCACGAGGAACAAGCGGTCCCTCTGGCTGCCCATTTTGTCGGCAAGGTTTTGCATTGTTTCCTTGATATGGGCGTTGCGCGCCTTGGCCCCGCCTTTGATGTCGCGCAATTTCAGCGGTCCGAGCGAGGAAGTCACGCGTTTGCCGACACGCCCGCCCGAAATTTCTGCCAGTTCCAGCGAGGAGCCGCCGATGTCGCAGACCAGACCATACGCACCGGGCCAGCCGAGAAGCACGCCTTGGGCAGACAGGCGGGCCTCTTCCTCGCCATCGATGACCCAAATTTTGATACCCGTCTCGGCGCGGACTTCTTCGCAGAACGCGCGCCCGTCAGTAGCATCGCGCACAGCAGCTGTGGCAACGGCTGTAAGTTCGGACAGGCCCATGCCTTCGGCGAGTTTCGAGAAACGGCGCATGGCAGAGAGCGCGCGCACGCGCCCTTGTGGCGACAGATGCCCTGTATCGGCCATGCCTGAACCCAACGCACACATAATTTTTTCGTTGTAGAAATACGCAGGGCTGCGCGCGGCCCCGTCAAACACCACCATACGGACAGAGTTCGAGCCTACATCGACCACACCGACCCGCCTGAGCGCCCGTGCGCCCGGATCCTGAAACAACGGCTTACCAAACAGGCCCAGATCGGCGACGCCGGTTTCGGGAACTTGGCTGGTGGTTTTTGCGGGGGAGAGATCAGGCATACGCGCTCCGTCAGGTGGGGCGGAAAGTTGCGGTAAACTGGCCCAAGCCGCTGCGCGCGTCAATCGTTAACGCGCCGTGACCGCGCAGAGAAGGACGGCTTTGCCGTCCTTCTCGACATGATTGGCGCGTGTGGCAGGCGTGAGCCACAGATCTTTGACCACGCTACTCTAGTCTTCGGTATGGGTGAGTTTTGGCACATCAGAAGCACCTGCCGATCCGCGCCCGGAGAGGGAAGGATTCTCCATGAAAAAACGGTGACAGCTGAAAGCGAATTGGCCTTCGGGCAGCGGCGGGCGGGTGAAGCTGCCATCGGGTGCCATAACCCAGCTTTGCGCTATATCGGCCATGTTTGCGGCCATGATCTGGCTGGTTATCTGCGCTTTGACTGTCGCGTTCTCAATCTCGATCAGGGTCTCCACTCGGCGGTTGAGATTGCGGCCCATCCAGTCGGCAGAGGACATGAACACGCGCGCCTTTTTATGGGGCAATCCATAGCCATTCCCAAAGCAAACGATGCGGCTATGTTCCAAAAAACGTCCAACTATGGATTTGACACGAATGTTTTCCGACAGACCTGTGATGCCGGGGCGCAGGGCACAGATGCCGCGGATAATCAGGCTAATCTGCACGCCCGCATTGGAGGCCGCATAGAGCGCGTCGATCACCTCATCGTCTACAAGGCTGTTCATCTTTGCCCAGATCACACCTGTTTTGCCCGCGCGGGCGTGATCGGCCTCGGCGGCGATCATCTCAAGCAATCGCGACTTTAACGTGGTGGGCGAAATAGCCAGATTGTCCAGATGCGCAGGCTGGGCATAACCTGACAGGTAGTTGAAAACTTTGGTGGCATCACGCCCCAATTTTTTGTCGCAGGTGAACAGGGACAAATCAGTGTAGATGCGGGCGGTAATGGGGTGATAGTTGCCCGTTCCATAGTGGGTATACGTGACCAGCTCGTCGCCTTCACGGCGTACCACAGTGCTGATTTTCGCGTGGGTTTTCAGATCGAGAAAGCCATAGACCACGTGAGCGCCTGCACGTTCCAGCCTGCGAGACTGGCGGATGTTGGCGGCCTCGTCAAATCGCGCCTTCAGTTCTACCAGCGCAGTAACAGATTTTCCGTCTTCCGCGGCCTCGCAGAGCGCTTCGACAATCGGGCTGTCACGCGACGTGCGGTAGAGGGTCTGTTTGATTGCCACCACTTTGGGATCGCGCGCGGCTTGCTGCAAGAACCGCACCACCATGTCAAAAGTTTCATAGGGGTGATGCAGCAACATGTCTTTGGTGCGAATGGAGCGAAACATATCGCCATCGTGATCGGTGACACGTTCCGGAATGCGCGGTGTAAATTGCGGCCAAAGCAGGTCGGGGCGATCATCTGTTACGAGCTCTGCCAGATCGTCGATGCCGATCATGCCGTCAATTTCGATGACATCTTGTGGTTTTGCGCCCAACTCGGCCATGATTGTGCCCAGCAGTTTGGGGGGCGCGCCGGCGGAATGGGTCATGCGCACAACTTCGCCGCGACGGCGACGTTTCAGCGCGACTTCAAATTCGCGCACGAGGTCTTCTGCCTCTTCCTCGACCTCAAGATCGCTGTCGCGCAGGACGCGAAATTCAAAATGTGCCTTAAGCCGATAGCCCGGAAACAGGTCGGGAACTTTGAGAACCAGCAAATCTTCGAGCGGCAGGAAGCGTTTGCATCCTTCCTCTGCGGGCAAGCGTACAAAGCGGTTGATCTGGGCAGGGATTGGCAGCAGGGCTTGCAACGGTTTTTTGTCGCGGGTGCGCTCGAGCTGAAGAGCCAAGGCAAAGCCGGTGTTGGGCAGAAACGGAAACGGATGGGCAGGGTCGATCGCAAGCGGCGACAGAACTGCAAATACCTGATTGAGAAACACGTTCTCTAGCGCGTCCCGATCATCTGCGCTGAGATCATCAGGCCCTTCGAGCATGATATTCTGGGCGTCCATCTCGATCAGCAAATTGGCTAGTACGCGTTGCTGGCTAAGCATCAGGGCGCGGGCCTGTTCGTTGATGAGAACCAGTTGTTCGGCAGGTGTGAGGCCGTCTGCGGCAGGTGTGGTATTGCCTGCCTGTGCCAACTCTCGCAGGCCCGCAACGCGCACGGTGTAGAATTCGTCAAGATTGTCGGCAGAAATAGAAAGAAAGCGCAACCGCTCCAGTAAGGGAACGCGCGGGTTTTCCGCTTCTTCCACCACGCGCCAGTTAAAGCCCAGCCAACTAAGCTCGCGGTTTTGGAAACGGCCAGTGCCTGTGATGTCAAGATCACCCAAGCTGACGGGTGCGTCAAAAGGGGCGGTAAGGAAGTCGGCATCGGACATGGGCGTGCTTATCCAGCTAAATGAAACGGTAATAGGGCGGGGATTGCCCCATTATCGCGCGGGGGGCGTATCATTGTCCAGCACAACCGCCGCAAGGGCGCGGGTGATTGGGCGCTTGCGGGCAAGACCTTCACGGTCAAGGGCCGCGACCACGCGGTTTGCAGCAGCAAAAGAGCGGTCCATGCGTTTGAGCAAGAAGGGGATCAGATCGGCGGGGGGGACCAGCTGGCGATCAGCCAGCAGTTTGACGAGCACTGCCGCAAGAAGTGCGTCATCTGGCGCATCAATGGAGGCTTCGAGCGCGCCCTGCAAGCGGCTAACGAGATCGGGCAGGGATAGGCCCCAATGTGCTACAGCGCCTGTACCTGTCAGCAGTAACGAGTGACCTTCGGCCAACACCATATTATGCAAATGGAACAACGCGGTCTGTGCGTCGGGGTTATTCTTGATAACATCTATGTCTTCTACTGCGATGTTGCCTTGGGCCAATGCGGGCACATCATCGCTGTGAAGTTCGCAGGCAGGGATAATTCGTGCCTGTGCGCTTTCGGCCCAAACATGGGTCAGGTGGGTTTTACCTGCCCCCTGAGGTCCGGTGAGCACCATTTTGGCGCTTGTCCAGTTGCGCCAATTCTCGATCATCGCAACGGCCATCGCATTGGAAGGCGCTACCAGAAAATCATCACGTCCGCGCGCGGTACGCACCGGCAGTTCGAACCCCAGCTGCATTGCCATCTCAGGTCTCGTCACTGTCCACATCAGGTATCTCTACCTGCTGAGTACCGCGGTACAGAAGGCTCATCTGGTATTGATCGACGCCAAAGCGCGCAATCACGCCAAGTGCGGCGGCCACTGGCACGGCGACAAGCATACCCACGAACCCGAACAAAGCACCAAATACAGACAGCGCAAGGATCAGCCAGACGGGGTGCAAGCCTACGGAATTGCCGACCAGCTTGGGGGTTAGAACATTGCCTTCGATGACCTGACCGACGGCGAATACACCCGCGACCATCCCGATGCTGACCCAGTCTCCCCAGAACTGGAACAAGGCCAGACCAATCGCCAGTGTTCCGCCAATCAGCGCGCCGAGATACGGAATAAACGTAACAATCCCCGCAACGAAACCAACAACCAGACCGAATTGCAAGCCAACCAGCATAAGCGCAATCGCGTAATATGTACCGAGGATCAAACAAACAGTCCCCATCCCCCTGATGAAGGACGCGAGCGTATTGTCGATCTCTTTGGCCAGATTACGAATGGTCGGGGCATGATCACGCGGCAGCAGGCTATCCACATGGGCAATCATACGGTCCCAATCCAGCAGCATATAGACGGCTACAACAGGCACGATCACAAACAGCATGATAATATTGATGATCCCCGCCGCGGAGCTTAGCGCCGTGTTCAAAAGCTCGCCGCCGCGTTCCTGCACGGCAGTGCCCAGCGATATCAGCGAATTGCGCAACGTCGATCCTTCCTCCAGCAGGGAAGGAAATCTGTCGGTCAGGAAAACAGTGAGACGTTTTGTCAAATCGGGGGCAGTCTCAAACAGGTTGATTGCCTGACTGACAAGCGTTGGAATGACCAAGAGCGCCATGACAACAAACACCATGAGTGCAATCACCGTGATCGCAGCAGTAGACATGGCGCGGCTGAGCCCCATTTCCTCCAAACGGTCAGCGACCGGATCAAGGAAATATGCCACGGCACTGCCTAATACAAACGGCAGCAGAACATCGCCCATGTACCACAAGACGATCAAGAATCCGACGCTTGCGATGCCCCAGTATTTCGCTTGTTCTTTGATCGGCAGTGCCATGTTGCTCTCCTTGCGGGTTGGATGACACATCGCCCATGGGCGGCTATGTTTCAAGAGGAGGGGCGCTTATTTGCGCGATCCGCAATGATCCTTGCTGCTGGTCACGGGGTGTCTTTGCTGGACACTTGCGTCCAATGACCACTACGCTGTGGCCCAGAACCGCTTGGGAGGGCTTGTTATGCAAGAAAATCTGCAATTTCCGGAACCGGATGTGCTGATGAAGCAGACGGCGCGAATCCTGAGGGGCAACTCTTACAGTGAGGTCTGGGCTTTGCTGTTGGAAGGGTTGGCATATTTCGGGATCACAGCAGTTCGCTACGGTCTTACCCGCTCGCGTTACGGAATGTCGCTGGGTGACTTGCAAGACATCTTGTTTCTATCGACCTTGGGCGAGCAGGACTTTACCGACTATATCGAGACAGGGCTTTATCGCCGCTCGCCGCATTACCGCTGGATGGCTGAAAACGACGGTGCGGTGTCTTGGGGTTGGTTTGTGCAAGAGGCCGCAGCAGGAAGGTTGAAAGAAGAAGAGCGTGCGTTTTTGAAAGATATGGAGCGTTCGGGCCAGCCTGCGGGTTACCTGCTCAGCTTTCCGTCGGACACCACACGGTTGAAGGGTGGGCTGGGCATGATGGGGCGGCGGGATTGGTCGCAAGCTGACATGGATGCGCTTTGGGTCCAGCATGGTGATTGCATCGAGACAATGTGCATTGCAGCGCACCTGAATATTGCGCGCATGCCTTTGCCCAGCAAACGCAACCCGCTGCGTCCGCGCCAGCGCGAAATGTTGGAGTGGATCGCGGATGGAAAATCAATGCAGGATGTTGCGGTTCTGACGGGCCTGTCCGTCGCTACGGTCGAAAAGCATCTGCGCGGGGCGCGTGATGTGTTGGATGTGGAGACAACAGCACAGGCAATTGCACGCGCGGCGATGTTGGGGCAGTTGTTTGTCGTATCAGAAGATGCGCCAGCCTAGGCAGCGTGTATCCAGACCCGCCAAACTAAATGGCGTCGCTCAGGATGCGCCAGCGGACAAGACGTGTTTTGCCACGCAATCAAGTCATTGCGCAAAAGGAAGCGTGACACGCGGATGACCTAAAATCTGTCGTAAAATGGTCGCGATCGGATGCCAAGCGTTCAGCGTCGGCAAAATGCCTCTTGGACACTGGACAGTTGCTTGACAGCGCCGCGTGGTGCGGCACCCTATTGCAAGACACATAAATGACCGGAGCATGCCTCATGCGCACCCTATTCGACGCCGAACTCGAAGATCGCCTGACGCGGTACGCCGCGATTGACACCCAATCAGATGAAAACAGTGGCAGCCAGCCATCAACGGCCTGCCAGCTGGATCTGAGCAATATGTTGAGCGACGAGCTGAAAGCGATGGGCGCGTCGGATGTCACGTTGACAGATTACGGAGTTGTGCTGGCAACCATTCCTGCAACGGTGGACGGTCCTGTCATGGGGCTTTGCGCCCATGTTGATACCGCGCCACAGTTCAATGCGACCGGCGTAAAGCCGCGTGTGATCAAAGGGTACAACGGCGGCGATATCACCTTTCCGGATGCGCCCGAGCGCAGGCTGGGGCCTGATATCTCGCCGCATCTTGCAGAATGTGTCGGCCATGACCTGATCACGGCTTCGGGCACGACCCTTTTGGGCGGTGATGACAAGGCAGGCGTTGCCATCATCATGACGGCGGCGCGGCATCTGCTGGCGCATCCTGAAATACCGCATGGTGAAATCCGTATTGCGTTTACGCCTGACGAAGAGATTGGTCGCGGGGTTGATCCGCGTCTGCCCGATGATATGGCCTGCGACTTTGCCTATACCTTCGATGGCTCCAAACCCGGCGAGGTCGAGCATGAGACATTTTCGGCGGATCGGGGGATTGTGACCGTCAAGGGAGTGTCGATCCATCCCGGGTGGGCAAAGGGCAAGCTGGTGAACGCGATGCATCTGGCTGCGCGGATCATCGACACGCTGCCGCAAAAGAACATGACGCCCGAGACCACCAGCGGCACGCAGGGGTTTATCCACGCGACGGATATATCGGGGGGTGCAGCAGAAGTGCGTATCGGTTTCATCTTGCGGGATTTCGAGCGTGAGGGGCTGGCCAAAAAGGGCGAAATCCTGCGTGCTGTCTGTGAGCTGGTGGCCCTCAGCGAGCCGCGCGCGCAGATCACCTGCGAGATCACGCCGCAATATCGCAACATGCGCTATTGGCTGGAAAAAGACATGACGCCCGTAAAGCTGGCCCATGCTGCGGTGCGCGATGTGGGGCTAAAGCCTGTATCAATACCGATCCGCGGCGGCACCGATGGCTCGCGTCTGACGGAAATGGGGTTGCCATGTCCGAACATCTTTACCGGAATGCAGGAGATTCACGGACCGCTGGAATGGATATCGGTACAGGATATGGGCAAGGCGACCGAAGTGGCCCTGCGTCTTGCGCAGCGCGCGGTGGCTGCTGTGGAGTGAGGGGCTAGCCCCTCAAACACCCCAGAGGATTTAAGGCCAAGAGACATGGGCATATTGTATCGTGGTATGGTTTGGACTAGGGACGGTGTAGCCGTTTTCAGGAGTTTACCCCCATGCGTTTGAGCCGATATTTTCTGCCTGTTTTGAAAGAGACACCTGCGGAGGCGCAAATTGTCAGCCACCGCTACATGCTGCGTGCCGGCATGATCAAGCAAAACGCCGCTGGCATATACTCGTGGTTGCCGATGGGTTTTAAGGTGCTGCGCAAGCTGGAAAACATCGTGCATGAAGAGCAGATGCGCGCGGGGCACGTGCCGATGCTGATGCCTACATTGCAACCTGCCGATTTGTGGCGCGAAAGCGGGCGCTATGACGACTACGGCGAGGAAATGCTGCGCATCAAGGACCGTCAGGGCCGCGATATGCTGTACGGTCCCACCAACGAGGAGATGATTACCGACATCTTCCGCTCCCATGTGGGTAGCTACAAAGACCTGCCCCTGACACTTTACCACATCCAGTGGAAGTTCCGCGACGAGATGCGCCCGCGTTTCGGCGTCATGCGCGGGCGCGAGTTTTTCATGAAAGACGGGTATAACTTTGACCTGACCAAAGAAGACGCGCTGCACGCCTATAACCGCCACCTCGTCAGCTATCTGCGCACCTATGAACGGATGGGTCTGCAAGCAATTCCGATGCGTGCGGACAGTGGCCCGATTGGTGGCGATGACACGCATGAATTTCTGGTGTTGGCCGAGACGGGCGAGTCAGAGGTTTTCTATGACAGCGCCGTGACTGATCTGCGGTTTGGCGACCGCGCGATTGACTATGACAGTCATGCCGAGTGCGCAGCCATCATGGAAGAGTTCACTACTAAATACGCCCGCACGGACGAAACGCATGACGCGGCCCTGTTCGAGCAAGTCCCAGAGGAGCGCCGCCGCGTTGCACGCGGTATCGAAGTGGGGCAGATTTTCTACTTTGGGACCAAATATTCGGAAGCAATGGGCGCCACCGTGCAAGGCCCTGACGGCAAGGTTGTGCCTGTGCACATGGGCAGCCACGGCATCGGGGTGAGCCGCCTGCTGGGTGCGATCATCGAGGCCAGCCATGATGACAAGGGCATCATCTGGCCCGAGGGTGTAACGCCCTTCCATTGTGGAATTGTAAACCTCAAGCAGGGCGACGAGGAAGCGGATGCGGCCTGTCAGGCGCTTTATGACAGCCTGACAGCGCTGGGTCTTGAGCCGCTTTATGACGATCGTAACGAGCGAGCGGGCGGTAAGTTTGCGACGATGGACCTGATTGGTCTGCCTTGGCGGATCACTGTGGGTCCGCGCGGGCTCAAGAATGGTGTGGTCGAGTTGACCTCGCGCCGCACGGGCGAGAGCGAGGAGCTGCCGCCCGAACAGGCCGTCGAGCGCATTGCGCAAATCTACCAAGGTCTGACCGTGCGCGGAATCTGACTGATATGATACGGTGCGGGGTGGACCTCGCATCGTTTTGCGCCATCCTTAGTCGTGCGTTGTTGGAGGATGTGCCATGAAGAGATACCTGATTTCAGTCGTAGGCTTTGCCCTGCTGGCAGCAGCGGCATGTGCGCAAGGCGTAGAGCAGGGGAACAAGAATGCGCCCCAGTTCACGCCAGCCTGGCCCATGCAGACCCGCGCACCTGCGCAAGACAGCGGTATTCAGTTGCAAGTCGAAGTGTTGGCTGACGGGCTTGATACGCCTTGGGGCATAGCAGTGCTGCCCGATGGTGGTTATCTGGTGACCGAGCGGTCGGGCGCGTTGCGTCTGGTACGTGATGGTCGTGCGGGGCCACCGATTGCGGGTGTGCCGCAGGTTCTCGCCCAACGTCAGGGTGGCCTGCTGGATGTTGCACTGGCCGAGGACTTCGCAAGCAGTCGCATAATTTTCCTGACATACGCAAAACCGATGGGCGGGCGGCAATCGGCGACTGCAGCGGCCCGCGCTGTGCTGAGTGCGGATGGCACAGAGCTTAGCGAAATGCGGGATGTGTTCGTTCAGAACCCGCCTTCGCCAAATGCGATGCATTTCGGCGCGCGTGTGGTGCCGCAAGGCCGCTATTTGTTCATCACCACGGGTGAGCATTTCTCCAACCGCGAGCGGCAGTTTGCGCAAGACGTGGACAAGACTTATGGCAAGGTCGTGCGGGTCACGCTTGAAGGTGAAGCGGCTGAGGAGAACCCGTTTGGCAATGAAGTCTGGTCGCTGGGACACCGGAATGTGCAGGGTGCTGCCATACGCCCCTCGGATGGCACACTTTGGACGCTAGAGCATGGACCCGCAGGAGGTGACGAGCTGAACCTGATCGAACGGGGAGCAAACTATGGCTGGCCGGTGGTGAGTTACGGTGTGAATTATAGCGGCGCACCCGTGGGCAGTGGCAAGGCGCGTGCTGATAGTTTTACCGAACCGCGCTACTATTGGGATCCTGTTATCGCGCCCGGCGGCTTTGCTTTTTACAGCGGCGATATGTTTGCCGACTGGCAGGGCGATGTGCTGGCTGCATCGCTAAATCCGGGAGGGCTGGTGCGGCTGGTGCTGGAAGGCGACCGTGTGGTGGGCGAAGAGCGATTTCTGGACGGGGAGATCCGCGTGCGCGATGTCGAGATTGACCGCGATGGCGCAATTCTGATCCTTGATAATTCAGACGGGCGTTTGCTGCGTTTGACGCCGAGGTAGCAGTTGCATCGGGTCTTGCACATGGTCAGGCTGCGGGTATGAAAAGCTTGCTCATCGCTGCCCTTTGGGCGCTCTTCGTCGGGGCCGCGACGGCACAGCCTGCGGATACGGCGGTTGGGCTACAGGCTGCATTCGATCGCTGGTCACAGGCACATCAGATACCCACTCCTGGATTGGTTGTGATGCATAAAGGTGCAGTTGTGAGTGCTTCGCGCAATGCGGATACACCCGTCGAGATGGCAAGCCTGAGCAAAGCGATTACAGCCGTTTGCGCGGCATCGCTGATCGACGAGGGCCTCTGGAACGCGCAAACCACCAGTGCAGAGGTGCTGGGTTTCGGGCATGACGGTATTACCGTTGCCGATCTGATTGGCCACCACTCTGGACTGATGCCGGACAGTACCCAAGGCCTGACAGCTATGTGGGTGACGTCGACTGTACCGCGCAAACGGATTGTGACCGAGACCGCGCTGAACCGCAGACGCGACGGGGCAGGGACATATCAATACAACAACGAAAACTATGCAGTTCTGGGTGAAATGATAGAGGTTGCTTTGGGCGTCTCTTACGAGCAGGCCTGCCAGCAGCGCGCGCTTGATCCTGCTGGGGTGCAGGGCGCACGCGCCTCGGATGTAATGGGCGGAATGCTGCCATGGGGCGGCTGGAAGATGAGCGCGCGAGAATATGCACGTTTTCACTATCATTGGTTCGGGCCACAGGGCGCATATGCAAAGGGTGCGCCCGCTGCCTTGCGCGTGGATGTAGGCGGCGGCGCGCAATACGGCCTTGGAATGTTCGAACGCCGCGTGGCGGTTCATCGTAACTTTTGGCATTTTGGCCTGTGGTGTTTGCCTTTCCGGCTGGATGCAGGCGCCTATGCGGTCATCTGGAAAGGGGAATGGAGCGCGGTCGCGGTCTATGATAAGTGCATTGACTGGGACGCGATGCGCGCCCTCGATACGGCATTGGTTGAGGTAGTGTACGACAGATGATTTTGCGCAGCATGGCATTGGCAGGTGGTCTGTTCGGGGCAGCAACAACTTCACAATTTCCTGAGTATTCGCAGCAATATTTGCAGCGATTGGGCGGAGCGGTGGATGCGCTGGGACAGGTTGTGGCAGATTTTGACGCCTCTGCCGCTGCTTCTGATCTGAGCCGCGAAGAAGCATTGGCGCAAATGCAAGGCACAGCATTTCTGGAACGACGCGGGGCTGATATGGCCCGCTCCATCACCCGCCATGCGCGGCTGCAGTCCGATCTGGCTGTGCTGCAGGGGCAGGGGCCGTTCATGCGGGCCTACCATGCCGCCCGTTTTACCGACCCAGAGATCGCACAGGCCGCTTGGCAGGCCTATAAGCCAGCGGTTCCCCTCAGTTTTGCAGGCCTGAGTTTTGCAGGCGTAGGATTTGTGCTGGGGGGCTTGGGTGTGGGGCTGATTGCAGGGTTGGTGCGTGCGCCATTCAGGCGGCGGCGGGAAACAGCATAAGATATGCGCAATGCCGCCTTGACCCTTTGTGCGCAAAGCCTCACCTTGCGCAAAACCTGCTGACGCAAGGACCGAAATGGCCGCCAGAACACCCCCCTTTGCCCCGTTTGAATGGATGATCGCTTGGCGCTATTTGCGTGCCCGCCGCGCCGAGGGCGGGGTGAGCACGATGACGTGGATCAGCCTGATCGGTATCACGCTGGCTGTCTTTGCGTTGATTGCGACACTCGCTGTGCGATCGGGCTTTCGGGCAGAGTTTGTGGACACAATTCTGGGCGCTAACGCCCATGTCACTGTCTATGAGATGGGTGTGGTCCAGCCCAATGGCGCGATTGATCGCAACATCCGCGATTACGACACGCTGGCCGCCGCCATTGGGGCCGTTGATGGTGTGACGCGCGTGGCGCCCATTGTGCGCGGTCAGGTTATGGCGACGTTTCAGGGCAATAATGCGGGGATGGAGGTCTACGGGATCACAGCCGAGAACCTGAACACCATCCCGCGTATTGCCAACCCGCAGACGGCGCAGGGCGACATTGCACAGTTCGGAGACGGGATTGCGATTGGCTCGGGTGTGGCGCGCAGTCTGGGGGCGCAAGTAGGTGATTTGATACGACTGATCTCGCCCGACGGGGTCAAGACCGCCTTTGGCACCAGCCCGCGTGTGAACGCCTATGAGGTGACGTATATCTTTACTGCCGGCCGGTATGACATCGACCGCACGCGGGCCTATCTTCCCTTGGCCGAGGCACAGAGCTACTTCAACTCCGAAGGGGCGGTGAACGAGCTTGAAGTTATGGTTGCCGACCCTGACAGCGTGGACAGGTTGGGGCCTGATATTCTTGCAGCTGCTGGGGATACGGCGCTGATCTGGACATGGCGCGAGGCATCGTCAGGCTTTCTCAGCGCGCTGGATATCGAGGATAATGTGATGTTTGTGATCTTGTCGATTCTGGTGTTGATCGCAGCGATGAACATCGTGTCTGGCCTGATTATGCTGGTAAAGAACAAAGGTCGCGACATTGGTATCCTGCGCACCATGGGTTTGTCAGAGGGATCAATTCTGCGGGTATTTTTTATCTGTGGGGCTTTCACGGGTATTATCGGCACGGCGCTGGGCGTGCTCTTCGGCTGCCTGTTTGCACTCTATGTGGATCAGATATTCGGTATGGTGAACTGGCTGTCGGGGGGCAATGCATGGGACCCGTCAATCAGGGGAATTTATTTCCTGCCCGCCAAGCTGGAATTCGGCGATGTCATGTCTGCTGTTGGCCTGTCGCTTGGCCTGTCATTTGTTGTGACCATTTTTCCGGCGCGCCGTGCGGCCCGTATGAACCCTGTCGAGGCACTGCGCTATGAATGATCCAGTGTTGCGCCTGTCGGGCATTGCCAAAGCATACAACCACGGCAAACCGAATGAGGTGACTGTGCTGCGTGGCATCGACCTTGAGGTCGCAAAAGGCGAAGTTGTTGCATTGGTGGCGCCCTCAGGTGCAGGCAAGTCAACGCTTTTGCATATCGCGGGGCTTCTGGATACGCCTGATGCGGGAACTGTCGCGATTGACGGTGTTGATATGACTGGAAAGCGGGATGCGCAGCGCACGGCTGTGCGCCGCAGTGCGGTTGGCTTTATTTATCAGTTCCACCATCTGCTGCCCGAATTCAGCGCAGTCGAAAACATCACCCTGCCACAGCTTGCCAATGGGGTTGGACAGGCGGCAGCACAAAAACGCGCAATGGGGTTGCTGGATCAGGTGGGCGTTGCCCCGCGCGCAGCACACCGACCCGCGGCCCTGTCGGGGGGAGAGCAGCAGCGCGTTGCCTTTTGCCGCGCGCTTGCAAATGCGCCCAAGCTTTTGTTGGCGGATGAGCCGACTGGTAATCTGGACCCTGATACTTCTGAAACGGTCTTTGCCGCCCTGATGGCACTGGTCCGTAGTACAGGCCTGTCCGCGTTGATCGCCACCCACAACCTTGAACTGGCCGCCCGCATGGATCGCCAGATCAGGCTTGATCAAGGCATGCTCGGCAGCTGACGCGCGAGGTCGCCAATAGGGATGGCTTGACGCGGAATGCTGCTCCTGCTCTGAGAGGGGCAGAAATTTTCAGCGGAGCCTGCCTGATGCCACAGATATCTCTCGACCTTATTGAACAAACCGTCCGGCGGGCGCTGACAGCACATGGGGCCGGTGAGTTTGCAGCAGCCGAAGTGGCCCGCGCAGTGCGCGCAGCCGAAAGCGTTGGCAATAAAATTTGCGGTCTTTACTACGTCGAGAGCTACTGCCAGCAGCTTCGGTCCGGGCGCGTCAACGGGTCAGTGACGCCGCAGGTCAGTACACCGCGCAGCGCCGCTGTAGTGGTGGACGCGGGATTTGGCTTTGCACAGCCGGCATTTTCTCACGGGTTGCCTGTTGCGTTGGATGCGGCGCGTCGGGCGGGGGTGGCGTCGCTTTCGGTGGCCCATGCGCATACATGCACGTCACTGGGGTATTTCACGCAAGCGATTGCAGCGGCGGGCATGATTGGCATCGGCTTTACCAATGCCTCGCCTATTGTGGCCGCACCGGGCGGCAAGACGCGCGCCATAGGAACCAACCCTATCGCCTTTTCAGTGCCTGACGGTCAGGGGGGCATTGCCATGCAATTCGACCAGTCCACCACCACTGTGGCACTTGGAAAAATAACGATGGCCAAAGCTGCGGGCCAATCCATCCCCGAAGGTTGGGCGCTGGACGCGGAGGGCAAGCCCACAACCGATCCTGACGCCGCGATCAAAGGCACGCTGGTTTCTATGGGCGGCTACAAAGGCTGGGGCTTTGGCCTTATGGCCGAAGTTCTTGCGGCAGCTCTTACAGGGTCGGTGCTATCGCGCGACGTCAAACCGCTCAAAGCACCAGAAGGCGCACCGCATGATCTGGGTCAGTATTATCTGCTGATTGACCCCACGGTGAGTTCCGATTTCGCAGATAAAGTGCAGGCATTAGCAGATCATATCGCCCAAGATGAGGGCGCGCGTATGCCGGGGCAAAACAAAATAGCGATGGACCCTGTCGAGGTTGGCGATGAGACGTGGGCGCTGATCGAAACTCTCGCCAACGCCTGAGCGGCGAGCGGTGTTTTCGAAAAAAATCGGCGGGAATTTTGAAAATCCCGCGCGCGTTACGCCTGTTGCGTCAACCATACACCGAGGGCCATTGTCCCGATGCCAGCCGCCCGCGTAAGCGAGACGGGTGACACTTGCGCGCCGAAAAGGCCAAAGTGATCTATCAGGGCCGCTGATAGAAGTTGCCCCAGCAGAACAAAGAACACAGCATTCCCGATGCCGAAATGCGGCGCGATGAAAGTGATGCTCAGCACATAAAACGCGATCAACCCACCCGCCAGAAACAGATGCTTGGGTGCGGTGCCCAACTGGGCGAAGCCTTGCGGACCAGTGATCGTTGCAACCACCAGCGAGGTCGCAAAGGCCACCACAAACAGCACCGTCGCTGCCGCCGCAGGGGAGCCTATGCGTCCGCCCAGCTGGGCGTTGAGGGCGGCCAGAACCGGAATGCCGATCCCTGCCAGCGTCATGATAAGAGCATATTGTGCCATTGGCCCTCTCACGTACAAATCCGCTTGAGGTCTACCCCGTCCCACGGCAGGCCCACGTCATATGCAGGGCTTTGGGGCAGAGGGGCGACGGGCATCACCTGACTGACCAGCGCATGCAGCCGCTTGGTCCGCGCCCCTTGCGGTTGCAGCGCCGTGCAACAGACCATCTCCTCCACGATCGAGCCTTGCTGCTCATACCCGAAATCGAGGAACTTGCGGTCCTTGAGATCAAACAGATAGGGATCATCACTCACCTGATGCTCTCTAGCTGCCTTGAGCGGTGAATACCCCGTCAGCTTGCGGTTTTGCCACTGCCAGACATGGGTCAACTCATGCGCGAGCAACATCGCCGCGACCAGCCCGATGCGGTCGGGGTAGTCGGGCAGGTAGTCATCGAGGTACCAGTCCTTGTCAAACAGCACACGGTTATACAGCGCCACCGCCGCAGGTTTGGAGGTTACAATCTTCTCTTCGGGCGGGCTGGGCGGAAAGATCAACTCCCGACACGTCGTCCGAGGCCGCGGCTTGCGTTTGAACGTGACAGCACGGGTGGGCGCCCCGTCATGCAGGCGGACTTTGCTCACGTCGAGCGCAGGGCCGTGGATGGTGGCGGCAAACGCCCGCTCCGCTTCCGTCAGCGGACGGGACGGGGCGCAGGAGGCGAGGAGGAGGACGAGGAGGAGGGCATAGCGCATATTTGTATTATTTTCTCGAAAATCTAATTCACCTAGCCGTGACTGAACTTTAATTTTTTCTTCAGTAGGTCAATATCGGACATGTCATTTTGTTTGTGTATCATTCGGTGACATGTTGGACAGAGAATTAAGAAATCATCGGGTATTTTGTACCTTCTGCTTTCGCCTTCGGCTAACGTATTAAGAGCCGCCGAATGGTGAACATCCAATGGGGTTCTATCCAACGGACCGTTGAACGAATAGTCACGCACGGGGTCTAAACCGCAGCCTTCGCAAATAGGTTTCCGGCGCTCTAGAACTTTCTTACGTACATTTGAAGCCCGTTCAATTCTGCTCGATAGCGTGCGACGGCGAGTTTCTTCAACGGTGGTTCCACCCACATTTTCAACCATCGCATCAAACGGCGTAGTACCGCCGCGATCAATCAGCACTTCATATGCGCTGAACATCTGTTCGAGATCTTGATTGAACTGTATTGGATTAATTTTTTGGGAATCGTAAGTTCTGCCGAACGAATGGCCAGCGGTATATCCGGCTGGCAATCGTTCAGTAGAGCCGAGATCAATCGGTTGTGTATCGAAGAGCTTTGCGAATTCCGGAATACGATTGCGAATATCGATTGCTCGGCGTTGCAGAACTTCAAGTCCTTTTCTATCACCAAACTCTTGATAAATCGCCGTTGTCCCTTGATTGAGGGATAGCGTCATGCTTCGATTTTGGGCATTAACTAAATAAACAATATAGAAGCCTGACGTTGCACTCGTTGTTATCAACGGATCGAAGAAGCCGAGCCACGGAACCGCAGCCCAATTGCCAGCGCCAACACTTGCCTTCACTTTCAGATCATAAGGAAGAAAGATAAGCCTCTTCTTTGCTTCCATAGCGATGTCATGACGAACGAAGTTTCCAAATTCACTACCAGCGAATTGCTTTGCTCGCTCATAAGCATATTGCTCCGCAAGTTTCGATAACATTTCATGAAGCAAAGTGCGCTACCCCCTCAAACATCCAACTCCTCCACAAACCGTGCGTTCTCTTGGATATACTGGAACCGCAATTCCGGCTTCTTCCCCATCAACCGCTCGACCAGATCGGAGGTTTCGCCCGCCACATCTTCCTGCACGGTCACGCGGATCAGCTTGCGGGTGGCGGGGTCCATCGTGGTCTCTTTGAGGTCCTTCGCGTCCATTTCGCCCAAGCCCTTAAAGCGTTGCAGGTCGATCTTGCCCTTCCCGCCGAGGCCTTTTTCCAGCAGTTCGTCCTTCTCCGCATCATCGGCGACATAGACACGTTTCGCCCCTTGGGTCAGGCGGTAGAGGGGCGGGCAGGCGAGGTATAGGTGGCCGTGGTCGATCATCGGGCGCATCTGGGTGTAGAAGAACGTCATCAGCAGCGCCGCGATATGCGCCCCGTCCACATCCGCGTCGGTCATAATGATGATCTTGTCATAGCGCAGATCGTCGAGGTTGAATTTCGTCCCCATGCCAACGCCCAAGGCCTCGCACAGATCATTGATCTCGGCGTTGGTGTTAAGCTTGCCAGAGGCTGCGCCCAGCACGTTGAGGATTTTGCCCTTAAGCGGCAACAGCGCCTGATTGACCCGATTACGCGCGCCCTTCCCAGAGCCACCCGCCGAGTCGCCCTCCACGATGAACAATTCCGTGCCTTCGCGGGTCTTGGACGTGCAATCCGTCAGCTTGCCGGGAAGGCGCAGCTTTTTGGTGGCGGATTTGCGGGCTGTCTCTTTCTCCTGACGGCGGCGCAGGCGTTCTTCGGCACGTAGGACGAGGAAATCAAGTATCGCACCTGCCGACTTCGTATCTGCGGCCAGCCAGTTGTCAAAGTGGTCGCGCACAGCCCCTTCGGTCATTTTATGGGCAATCTCGGAGGACAATCGGTCCTTGGTCTGGCCCACGAAAGCAGGCTCTGCAATGAAACACGACACCAGCGCACACCCGCCCGACATCAAGTCCTCGCGGGTGATCTGGCTGGCCTTTTTGTTGTTGGCAAGCTCGCCGTAGGCTTTGATGCCTTTGAGGATCGCAGCCCAGAAGCCTGCCACATGGGTGCCGCCTTCGGGGGTGGGGACGGTGTTACAGTAGGACTGGATGAAGCCATCGCGCGCAGGCGTCCAGTTGATGGCCCACTCGACCTTGCCTGCTTCGCCGAATTTCTCGCCGAAATCTACGGTGCCTGCGAATGCGGCCTCGGCGTAGGTGGTGGATTTGCCCAAGGTCTCTGTCAGGTAGTCAGACAGCCCACCAGGAAAATGGAAAGTAGCCTCTTGCGGTGTCTCTCCGTCGCTGATCGCAGATTTCCAGCGGATTTCAACGCCCGAGAACAGATACGCCTTGGACCGGATAGAGGCGAACAGGCGTGCGGGTTTGAACTTGAGCGCGCCAAAGATTTCCGCGTCAGGATGGAAGGTTACGGTGGTGCCGCGGCGGTTGGGGGCCGCGCCGATTTTCTCGACAGGGCCCAACGGAATGCCGCGTGAAAAGCGCTGCTCGTACAGCTCTTTGTTGCGTGCAACCTGCACGACCATGGAATCCGACAGCGCGTTGACAACCGAGGCACCAACACCGTGCAGGCCGCCAGATGTCTGGTAGGCCTTGCCCGAAAATTTGCCGCCTGCGTGCAGCGTACACAAGATTACCTCAAGTGCGGATTTGTCGGGAAATTTGGGGTGTGGATCAATCGGGATGCCGCGCCCGTTGTCGCGCACGGTAAAGGAGTAGTCCTCGTGCAACTCGACCTCGATCCGGTTGGCGTGTCCTGCCACCGCTTCGTCCATCGAGTTATCGAGGACTTCGGCCACCAGATGGTGCAAAGCACGCTCGTCCGTGCCACCGATATACATGCCAGGGCGTTTACGCACGGGCTCCAGTCCCTCAAGGACTTCGATAGATGAGGCATCGTAATCTGTAGGCTCGGGAGTGCTGCCGGAGAGGAGATCGGACATGGGATGCGCCTGCTGCTGTTGCTTTTGATTGGCCTCTATTTTGACAGGCCCGCGCGAGCGGGGCAATCGCTGTAAGGCGGTTATCCCCATCCTATTTTGCAGCTATGGCGGTTTATCGCAGTTTTCCTCTTTCCCAAGGCTCGATGCCGCGCTACCTCGCGGCGAAAGAGAGACGGAGCAACGCTATGGATACGCCCCCAGCCGACCAGACCCTGCGCGATCTGCCCAACTGGCGGTATCTGCTGCAAGAGTATGACGAGCTCTACCGCTATCTGCCTGCAGGCGGCAGTGACCGCATTCGCAGTCACCAGCGTAAAGTGCGCGAAGCGATCAGTCGCCTGCTCAAGAAAAATGCACCGATCCAGTTGCAACCGCGTGCGGAAAAGCCTGTTACAGCCCATCTGCGCCGTGCGCTGGACGAGGGGCGGCAGGGTGTGCTGGCTCCCGTTGTGCGCGCGCTCGATGCGCTTGATAGCCAACTCAGCTGGCAGTACGGCTATGAGAAAGTGCCAAAGGGGCTGGCCAACAGCTATGCCTACGCCGAGCTTGCGGGGCTGAACGGACCAGTGGTGAGTGATGAGATCATTCTGGGCGTGGTGCTTTTTGCGCCTGGTTGCACCTATCCCGCCCATGCGCACAAGGGGATTACGGAAAGCTATGTCTGTCTTTCGGGTGCCGTCTCGGAGAACCATCAGGGCGTTTATGTACCTGGCTCCATGATCTTTAACCCGCCCAACCATCTGCACCGCATCACCGTTGGCGACCGAGAACCTGCATTGCTGGCCTATGCATGGATTGGCGCGCCGCAGGACTTGCACGCGCAGAAGATGGTATTTTCGCGACCTCGTAAGTGAAGTGATGTCAGAAACAGGGAATGTCCGGTTTGCGCCCAACCTGTAAATTGAATCTTCATACTGCGTGCGCTTGCGGCACCGAAAATGCCGCAATCGCACAGAATTCAACACTAGAGCGTAGCGGGAAAGCTGGATATTCATCACGGCTGTAACGGCGGACCGAGCCTCAAGCGCAAAGCATAGGGGCAATCCCACCTTCTTTTCGGACGAACGGTTGAGGAAGGCAGGCAGTCGAGCTGCTAAACTGGTTTGCGCGCAATGAAATCAATCAATGCCGACATCCCAACATGTGCTGATCCAGAGCGTTGTTCGGCGTCATACTGCTCGCAAACCAGAACATCATAGCCGATAAAGTCGCCTTCAAAATCGGCGCTGGTATACATGTTCTGGGCGAGAGGTGGGCCGCCTGTGCCGAATTCCAATTGTTTTGGCGTGTATCCATGGATCATGATCAACCCACCGGGTCGGGTCGTATCGCGCATTCTGCTCCACAGTATGTCGCGTTCAGCGGTGCCGACGAACTGGAAAAAGAGACCTAGCGTGATGTCGAATGCGTTCTTGGGCCAGTCCCAATCAAACAGATCGGACTGAATGAAGCGAGGAGTGACGTTGTTTCCCCGTGCCAGCTTTTCGGCCTTTGCGACCGCAGAAGGTGCAAATTCTACGCCGGTCACGTTCAGACCCTTCTTAGCCAGATGTACGCCGTTACGGCCTTCACCTTCTGCGATTGACAAGACAGACTGGCCCGCCTGAAAAAAGGCGTCGTGCTTTAGCAAGAACGGGACAGGCTCTGTCCCGAAAAGATAGCCCTCTTGAGCAAATCGTTCTTCCCACATGGTGCAATCTCCTCTGACTAATTCGGTGCTTTGACTTTGAGAGAGCTTGCAGCTTCAAATTGAGAAAGAAAGACCTTCCCGGTCATTTCCGAGAGAAAATGCGCCCGCTTCAGTCGGTCCATGACTGGGCCTTTTACTTCTGAAAGATGCAACTGCACGTCCATTTCACGGAGGCGTTCGTTAATTGCCTCGAGGGATTCCAAGGCGCTTAAATCAATCTCGTTGATCGCGGAGCATTGCAAGATCACGTGGCGGATTGCTTTGTCTCCGGCGACCCGCGCCTGGATCTTATCCTCCAGAAACCGCGCATTGGCAAAGTACAGGCTTTCGTCAACGCGCAGGGTGAGGACATGCGCGTCGGTGATGACGTCATGGCGCAGAATGTTGCGGTAGTGTTCGGTTCCCGGCACTTGCCCGACTTCAGCGATATGCGGTTTCGAGGACTTGTATAGGTGCAGCAAGATTGACAGGCCAACGCCTGCAGAGACCCCCGCTTCGACACCAGTTGCGAGGGTGATGAGGATCGTCGCTAAAACAGCGGCGAAGTCCGTTTTGGAATAGCCCCAGCTACGTTTGAGAATCGAAAAATCTACAAGGCTAAGGACTGCTACGATGATCGTGGCAGCTAGGGTGGCTTTGGGCAGGAAGTAGATCAGCGGCGTCAGGGCCAGAGCTGCGATTGCTAGGCCTATAGCTGTGAACGCGCCCGCCGCTGGTGTTTCCGCACCCGCATCGAAGTTTACGACAGAACGGGAAAAACCGCCCGTGACAGGAAAGCCGCCAGTAAGAGATGCGCCAATGTTGGCCGCGCCGAGGCCGATAAGTTCTTGATCAGGATCGATGCGCTGGCGCTTCTTCGCGGCCAGCGTTTGTGCGACAGAGATCGACTCAACAAAGCCGATGATTGAAATGAGGAAGGCTGGCACAAGCAATTGTCCCAACAACTCTGGCGAAAGTGATGGCAGCGTGAGCGGTGGAAGGCTTTGCGGGACGTCTCCGACAATTTTGACGCCCTGTTCAGCAAGGTCGAAGCCCCAAACCGCTAGCGTCGTCGCAACAACAACGAAAACAGGCCCGGTCTTGACCAGCGCACCTGTAAGCCCTGCGCCCAACCCAAGGCGGGTCAGCAGCGGCTTTAGCCCTTTGCGGACCCAAAACAGGAAGCCTGTTGCGAGCACTCCGATCAGGGCAGTGATCCAATTAATCTCAAACAAATGGCTAACGAGCGAGATCACGAGGTCGAGCAAGTTGTGACCATGCGCGTTGATCCCGAGGATATGTTTAAGCTGACTGGCTGCGATGATGATGCCCGATGCCGTGATGAAACCCGCAATGACGGGGTGTGACAGAAAATTCGCGATGAAACCCAGCCGGAATAGCCCCATTGCCAGCAGCATGACGCCAGACAACCCCGCGAGTGACAGCGCTGCAATGGCGTAGCCCATCGTACCCTGTTCGACGATGTTGCTCAGCGCGGCGGCTGTCATCAGCGAGACGACCGCGACAGGACCGACCGCCAATGCACGACTGGTGCCAAACACAGTATAGAGCAGGATCGGAACGATTGACGCGTAAAGCCCTGCCTCTGCCGGAAGCCCAGCAAGCAAGGCATAAGCCAGCGATTGGGGGATCAGCATGATCGTCACGATCAAGGCGGCCATCAGATCGTTTGATAGGGCCGTGCGAGTATAGGTGCGACCCCAGCTCAGGATCGGCAGATATTGGGACAGGGTCATGGACGTCTCGGTAAATGTTGGCCGCCTTGCCCTGTTTTGGGCAAGGCGACGATGAGGTTATTCAGCTGCGATTTTTTCTGGCTTGGCCATCCATTCGCGACCTTTCAACATGCCTTTCCAGTAGATCGGCGGCAGCATCTTTTCCTTGAGGAACCATGCCGCACGCGTTGGTTTGGTGCCATCCACCAGATATTTCGGGAAACTGGGCAGCATGGCGCCGCCATATCCAAACTCGGCCAAGACAATCTTGCCGCGCTCAACCGTCAGCGGGCAGGACCCATAGCCGTTATACTGCGCGACGGGGGCTCCGCCGCGCATGTCAGCGACAATGTTCTCGGCCACGATTGGGGCCTGAATGCGCGCTGCCGCTGCCGTCTTGGCGTTGGGAGCATTCATTACATCACCCAAGGACCAGATATTCTCGTAAGTCTTGTGGCGCAGTGTGGCTTGATCCACATCGACCCAACCAGCAGCGTCTGCGAGCGCAGAGGCACGGATGAAATCTGGTGCTGTTTGTGGTGGGCAGACGTGCATCATGTCGAATGCCATCTCGACCCGCTCGACCTCTGTGTCTGGCTTGGCCACATCGAACCACGCCTTTTTCGCAGGCCCGTCCACAGCGACAAGGTTGTGGAAGAAGTTGAGCTTAGCATCGTATTTTTTGACATATTCCATCAGCGCAGGAACATAGTCCTTCACCCCGAACAGCACGCCGCCAGCATTGTTAAACTGGATATCAATGTTTTTAAGAACGCCTTTGCGGTGCCATGCATCACCAGACAGATACATCGCCTTCTGCGGTGCGCCAGCGCATTTGATCGGCATTGGCGGCTGCGTAAAGATCGCGCGGCCTTCTTTCATGCCCTTCACCAGCTCCCATGTATAAGGCGCCAGATCATAGCGATAGTTCGATGTCACACCGTTCTGGCCCAGTGTATCCACAAGGCCTTCGACCTTGTTCCAATCAAGCTTAAGCCCCGGGCAAACGATCATTCGGTTGTATTTCACAACACGACACCCATCGAGGATCACGGCATTATTCTCAGGCTCGAAGGCCGCAACGGCGGCCTTGATCCAATGCACACCCTGCGGGATCAAGGACCCCATCGTGCGGGATGTTTGCTGCGGCTCGAAAATGCCACCGCCGACCATCGTCCAGCCCGGTTGGTAGTAGTGGATGTCAGCAGGATCGATGATCGCGATTTCAAGGCCCGGCTTGCGCGATTTCAGGCTGGCCGCGGCGGCGATCCCGCCAGCACCGGCACCGACGATCACGATGTCATATTGCGCATCACCCGTATCGGTCGGTGTCTTGCCACCGTTCACAATCCGACGCACGACGCCACCCATGTCATAGCCCGCGGCCTTTGTCGCTGCCAAGATATCAGCGGCACTGCGCGTTTTCGCCTGAGACAGCGACCAAAGCGTGGCGGAGCGTGTGCCTGTGCGACAATAGGCGAGCACTGGCCCGGGCAAGTGGGCAACAGCCGCATCAAAGGCTGTCGCATCTTCATCGGATACTTTGCCAGACACGATAGGCTGATAGGCCGCCTCCATCCCAACTTTCTTTGCGGCCTTTTCAATCTCGGCAAAGGTGGGTTGATCAGCACCTTCGCCGTCAGGGCGATTGCAAATAATTGCGCGAAATCCAGCGTCTTTGATTGTCTGGAGGTCAGATACGGTGATCTGCGGGGTGACTGACAGGTTCGCGGTCAGTGTTTTGATATCCATTTATCCGTTTCTCCTTACAGACCGTTGATCGGCACTTTGAGCATTGGGTTGCCGTCGTCATCTGTTGGGATTTCACCTGCACGCATGTTCACCTGCAAAGACGGAATGATCAGCTTGGGCATCGCCAGCTGTGCGTCTCTTTCGGTGCGGAACTTGATGAAATCTTCGCGGGTTTTGTCACCGCCGACATGGATGTTGCTGGCTTTCTGTTCGGCCACTGTGGTTTCCCACTGGATCGCGCGGCCGTTCGGGCCGTAGTCGTGGCACATGAACAATCGTGTCTCATCCGGTAGCGACAGCACTTTCATGATGCTGTCATACAGCTCGCCCGCTGACCCACCGGGGAAATCGCATCGTGCGGATCCGCCATCAGGCATGAACAGCGTGTCACCTGCGAAGGCTGCATTGCCGATCACATGCACCATGCAGGCGGGCGTGTGGCCGGGCGTGTACATGGCGAAAGCCTGCATGTTCCCGATCTGGTAGGTGTCGCCGTCTTTGAATAGCGCATCAAATTGCGACCCGTCGCGTTGGAATTCCGTGCCTTCGTTAAAGAATTTTCCAAAGGTCTCCTGGACGACCATAATCTTTTCGCCGACACCGATTTTGCCGCCCAGCTTTTGCTGGATATAGGGCGCAGCGCTTAAGTGATCGGCATGGACATGGGTCTCGATGATCCATTCCAGCTTGCCGCCCATCTCATTGATGCGCGCAATCATTGCATCCGCATGATCATAGGTAATGCGGCCAGCGGCGTAATCGATATCCATAACGCTATCAATAATGGCGCAAGCATCGGATGTGGGGTCTTTGACAATATAGCTGATCGTGTTTGTTGCCTCGTCAAAGAAGGCTTCGACCTCGGGCTTAACGCTCATGTCTACGGGATAGTTTGTCATTTGATTTCCTCCAGTATTCGGGATGCGCGGGCTTCAGCTCAATGGCCCGTTCCGCGCTCCATCATCATGTCATGTACGGCGTCCATGCCGCGCTCGGTCATGGCTGTCACTTCGGCGGCATGTGTGTGTAGGGCTGCGACCACTTCCAAGTCATCCGAGGTCTGGACCACGACCAACCCGTCATCGATAATATCGATGCTCGACGTGATGGCGGCACCGCGCAGAAAGAAGATATCAAGCGTCGGGCTTTGGATGATAATCTTAGGATCATCCAACTGGTCGACGCGGTCAATCATGCCAACCGAATGGCTGATCAAGGCTTCCCTCACCGCCACGTCAGAGGATCGGGTGATGGTCTTGATCCCATTGGGCAGGTTTTCCACCTCACGGGTGATTGTCTCGAAGCCTCTGAATAATATCGCGATTTCAGCACTTTCTTGTGCTGTTGCGTTCTCTCCGCGCAGGCCCGGCATGTTGACTTCATCATGCATGTGACCCGCACCGTGGCGATGTCCGCCACCGTGCATGGTTTGCGCGAGCGTCAATGCTCCGGCGCTGGCGATGCCAAGAGCCAGAACAGCGATCACAGCGCGCTTGGGAGAGAACAGGTGTTTCATTGGGCCGCCTTGGCAGATGAGACGGACGACACGAGCCGCCGCACATAAAATCCTGCAACCACCGCAACAAGGAACAGGGCGACTTCCCAGCGGCCTGTGCCAAGCGCTGGAATAGCCGCACCAGGGCAGAACCCTGCGATGCCCCATCCGATGCCGAACAGCGCCGAGCCGCCGACCAGCTTCATGTCGATGTCAGTGCCTGTTGGCACTTGAAAACGCCCGCCAAACAGGGGCGCGTTCCGCTTCCACGCCAGACGGTACCCGAAGAAGGTAATAACAAGCGCGCCGCCCATAACGAAAGCAAGGCTGGGGTCCCACGTGCCAGCGAGGTCAAAGAAATTCAGAACCTTGGCAGGGTCCATCATGCCAGAAATCGCGATACCAGTCCCAAAGACGAGGCCTGTAACGAGTGCAAATATCAGTTTCATGTCTTAGCCTCCAAACACATGGCGGATCAGGAAAACGGTAATCGCGGCGGTCGCCATGAATGTTGGCACAGCGACCAGCGATCGGATTGAAAGTCGCGACAGCCCGCAGACCCCGTGGCCAGACGTACAGCCAGACCCGAGGCTCGCGCCCAGACCCACGATAACACCGCCAACGACAATCATCGCAGGGCTGACAGGGATGGTAAGCGCGGGCATTGAACCCGTGACGGCAAAGAGCAGCACGGGAGCGAGGATCATCCCGATCACAAGCGCCACCCGCCATGACAGCTCTTCGCGGTTTTCAAAGAAAACGAGACCGGACATAATGCCGGTCGCGCCAAAGATGCGGCCAAGACCAAGCATCAGCAGAACGGCTCCAAGGCCGATCAAGGCCCCGCCACCAAGCGATTGAAACGGTGTGAATGCAGTCTCGAACATCACAGCTTGCAGGTCCGAATGCCGAAGATGCGGTAGAGCGGGCAAAATTTCATGGCCGATGTCCCGAGCATCACAAGACCAGCAATAACCGAGATAACCGTCGCAGCTGTTCCATTGAAAATGGCCAGCCCGCTTACAAACGGTGCTGCCAGCAAAACGATACCCAGAAGGGCGCGGAATATGCGGTCAAAAGTTCCTAGATTCGTTGTCATGTCGCTGTCTCCAATAAAAGCTATAAATTGAATAGCTCTTTTATCGACACCGTTCAGTGACAATGTCACCAAACATCCGAATTTTTCTATGCGTTATGATTTGCGAGCGTTTGAAGCTGTTGTCGGTCTTTAAGAGTAACGCTGCCGCGCGCCTGCTCGATCCAGCCACGCCGTTGGAATTCCTGCAATTGGCGAGAGATCACTTCGCGCGCTGTGCCAAGTTCAACAGATAGCTTTTGATGAGTGGTCGAGACACTGTCGGCTCCGCTGGAAAGCTTGATCAGTTTGTCTGCCAGCCGCACATCGACCCGTTGAAAGGCGACCTCGTCAATCATCAAGAACAGATCAGTGAGGCGCTTGGAAAAGGCGGCAAACACGAAATCACGAAACGGCTTAGATCCCGCAACCAGATCGTCAAAAACCTCCCGTGGCACAGCAGCTGCTTTCACGACGGATTCAGCGATGCCTTCCGCTGAATAATCGTCATATGCCAGAAGGCAGGCCGTGGTTAGCACGCAGCTTTGCCCGGCCTCGATCCGGTAAAGTACGATTTGATGTCCCGTTTCGGAAACTTGCTGCACACGCACAGTACCATCTAGCAGGAACAGCATGTTCTCTGGTGACTTGCCGGGGCCGAACACCATTGTGTTCTTGGGAACGCGCACGATTGTACTGCGCTTCGTCAGAAGTTGTTTGGTTGGCAGGTCTAGTCGTGAGAGGCCTGGAAACCGTTCGACCCAGTCGGAGTCCTCGGTCATGTTACAACCTTTTCAGCTCTTGGAATTTCAAGCGGGGCGATACGGTCCATCAGCTGGCCGCGATTGGCGGCGATATCTGCGATTGTCAGATCATCCAAAACGGCCATGAAGGCGGCTGTCGCCTCCTGCATTTTACGCGACAGGATGCAGATGCCCATCAACGGACAAGTGTTTTTCTCTGGGTTGAAGCATTCGACAACGTCGAGCGGTCCTTCCGTGATCCGAACTACTTCCCCTACGATGATCTTTTCGGGAGGGCGGGCGAGCCGAAAGCCGCCGTTACGGCCCCGAACCGTCTCCAGATATCCGGCTTTGCCCAATTCGTGCACGATCTTCATAATGTGGGGCCGCGAGAGATTATGAATTTGCGCCACGTCATCAATGCGCACGAGGTCAGGCGACTTGAGCGCTGCGAGTTGCAACGAGCGCATCGCATAGTTGGTGTAGCTGGTCAATTTCATAGGTGCATCCTGTTGCCGCAGTAAAAGATACATTCAAACTATTGCTTTTGTAAAGAGGCTGCGCTAAATCGCCAAAAGAACTATTCTAAATATAGGAAATAAAAAATGACCCTGAGAATCGGTGATACCGCCCCCGACTTTGCCGCACAGACAACAACAGGCCCGATCAACTTCCATGACTGGATCGGCGACGATTGGGCGTTCTTTTTCAGCCACCCGGCGGATTTCACCCCCGTTTGCACAACCGAAATGGGCCGCACATCGCAACTGTCGGAACAGTTCACAAGGCGTGGCGTGAAACCCATCGGCCTGTCCACCGACACGGTCGAAGAGCACGTCAAATGGATCGATGATGTGAACGACACCCAAAACACAGACTTGCAGTTCCCGATTGTTGCGGATGCAGATCTGACCATCGCCAAGCAGTACGACATGATCCATCCAAGCGAGAGCGAAACAGCCGCTGTGCGTTCGGTCTTTATCATTGATCCGCACAAAAAAATCCGTCTGACAATGACTTATCCGATGAGTGTCGGACGCAATTTTGATGAAATCCTGCGTGTGATTGATGCGCTACAAACTGGGGACAAGCACAAAGTCGCGACGCCCGCTGATTGGGTGCCAGGGCAAGAGGTTATCATACCGCCGTCGGTTTCTGACGCAGATGCCAAGGTCGCCTTCCCGCAAGGTTTCGAGACGCTTCGCCCTTACCTGCGCAAAGTCAAAATCTAACTCCTGCCAACCCGATGGAGCAAGCACATGTTTGATGGTTTCACAGCAGAGACACTGGCCCGGATGCAGTTCGCATTCACCGTGTCGTTCCACATTATCTTTCCTGCATTCTCCATCGGGCTGGCAAGCTATCTTGCCGTCCTGAACGGGCTTTGGCTGCGCACGCATGACGAAACTTACCTGACGCTGTTCACATACTGGAAAAAGATCTTTGCCGTCGCCTTCGGCATGGGGGTCGTGTCGGGCATCGTCATGTCTTACCAGTTCGGCACCAACTGGTCGGTGTTCTCTGACAAAACGGGTCCGGTACTAGGGCCGCTTATGGCTTACGAAGTCCTGTCAGCCTTCTTTCTAGAGGCAGGGTTCCTTGGCATCATGTTGTTTGGCCGCGAACGCGTCGGCGACAAGCTGCATATGTTTGCAACTGCTATGGTGGCGTTTGGCACATTGATGTCGGCCACATGGATCCTGTCGGTGAACTCATGGATGCAGACCCCTGCGGGGTACAGCATTAATGAGTTGGGGCAATTCGTTCCCGAGGACTGGTGGCAGATCGTCTTTAACCCGTCCTTCCCGTATCGCCTCACGCATATGGTGCTGGCCGCGTACCTTACAACCGCCTTGGTCGTTGGTGGCGTTGGCGGCCTACACCTGCTGCGCAACCAACAGGACGCGCCCGCGCGGCGGATGTTCTCGATGGCGATGTGGATGCTGATCGTCGTGGCTCCGTTGCAAATTTTTGCGGGCGACATGCACGGGATCAACACGCTGGAACATCAGCCAGCCAAGGTGATGGCCATGGAAGGGCACTATGACAGTCATCCTCACGGCGCGCCCTTGATCCTGTTCGGCATTCCAAACGCGGAAGAAAAGCGGATCGACTACGCAATTGAAATCCCGAACCTTTCCAGCATGATCCTCAAGCACCATTGGGACGCCCCGCTGGACGGTTTGGACACCATCCCTGATGACGAAGAACCACCTGTCGCTATCGTGTTCTGGAGTTTCCGCGTCATGGTTGGCCTTGGCTTTGCGATGCTGGGGCTTGGCGCTTGGGCTGCTTGGCGGCGCTATCGCGGGCAGCTCTATGATACGCCGTTGCTGCACCGTGCCGCTATTGTGATGGGGCCGATGGGGTTCGTCGCAGTCCTTGCAGGTTGGGTCACCACCGAAGTCGGACGCCAGCCGTTCACTGTTTACGGCGTGTTGCGGACCTCTGACAGTCTGGCACCGGTCGCAGCCCCCGCAGTAGCCGCATCGCTGATCGCTTTCATCGTCGTCTACTTTTTCGTCTTCGGCGCCGGCACCGTCTATCTGCTTCGTATGATGAATAAAGCACCGGCGACCCCGAAACTGGGCCTGCGCGACGGTCCGATCCGCACCTCAGGCATCACCCCGATTGCCCAAACCAACCCGGACGCCATTCCTGGCGAATAGGAGCAAATCAATGTTTGAACTTTCCTTTATCTGGGCAGGCATCATCGCCTTTGCCGTCCTGACCTACGTGATCCTCGACGGATTCGACCTGGGCGTCGGTATCCTGTTCCCGCTTGCTGATGGCGAGCGAGAGAAAGCGACCATGATGAATTCAATCGCGCCCATCTGGGACGGGAATGAGACATGGCTCGTTCTGGGGGGCGGTGGCTTGTTCGCGGTTTTCCCGCTTGCCTACGCCGTCATCATGCCCGCGCTCTACATGCCGATCATCCTGATGCTGCTTGCGCTGATCTTTCGTGGCGTTGCCTTCGAATACCGCTGGCGCACCGAGCATGGAAAACACATCTGGGATGCCGCGTTCTTTGGCGGATCAATCGTCGCAGCTTTCATGCAAGGCATCGCATTGGGTGCATTGGTGCAGGGCGTCGAAGTTGCGGACCGCGCCTATGCAGGTGGCTGGTGGGACTGGCTGAGCGTATTTTCAATTCTGACAGGCTTCGCAGTCGTGGTGGGCTACGCCCTTTTGGGCGCGACATGGATAATCCTCAAAACCGAAAACTCTCTGCAACGCCGCATGCAAAACTATGCGTGGTATCTGGGCGCTGGCACGTTGGTCTTCATCGGTGCGGTGAGCATCCTGACGCCCTTCCAAGACCCCGAATATTTTCAACGCTGGCTAAACCTGCCCGGCAGTATCTTTAGCGTGATCATGCCTGGCGCTGTTCTTGCGGCCGCTTGGGCGCTTTTTACCGGCCTGAACGCTGGCAAGGATGCGCAGCCTTTTCTGGCGGCGCTAAGCATATTTGTTCTGTGTTTCATTGGTATCGGGATCAGCTTTTACCCCAATATCATTCCCCCGAGCCTCACTATTGCCGAGGCCGCAGCTCCAGATGAAAGCCTGCGTTTTGCGCTCGTCGGTACAGTCGTTCTGGTGCCGATGATCCTTGCCTACACTGCATACGCCTATTGGGTATTTCGGGGCAAAATCGATCCCGAAGAGGGGTATCACTGATGACTTATGCAACTTTGCGAAAACTTGGATGGTTCATCGCGATCTGGGTTGCAAGCGTTGCAGCACTTGGCGTTGTTGCATACGCAATCCGTTTGGCAATCCATACCTAATATCCTCAATGCAAACAAATTGCTGTTGGACCCGCACGAACGAAAGAGCAATTTGGATTTGGAATCCAATCCCAGATTTCAATATCTGCTTTGGTTAAATGCGCTTCATCGCGGCAGCAAACGTGCCGCGAAAGCGTGGGGATGCTGCGTCAGCAGACGGCGCGTGAGCAAAAGACCGGAAAGTCCGCAAAGCCGTCTTCTAAACCTATCGCCAGTCTATAATGTACTGTTCTTCTGATGCCTATTTGCGCAACAATTGGTTAAATGTGCACAGTATTGAAAGTACCCTCATGACTTGGATCAAAACCATCCCTTTCGACGCCGCGACCGGCAAGCTCAAAGCGCTCTATGCCCGTGTCACAGGCCCTGACAACAACGTCGATAACATCATGATGGCACATTCCTTGCGCCCGCATACGATGGAGGCGCATATGGCGGTGTACAAGTATGTGCTGCACCATTCGGGAAATACCATTCCGAAGTGGTTTCTGGAGGCGATTGGCGTCTGGGTTTCGCAGCTTAACGGGTGTGACTATTGTGTGGAGCATCACTTCGCCGGGATGAAGCGATTGCTCGGGGATGATGCACGCTCTGACGCATTCCGAGCGGCGATAGAGAGTGGGGATGTTTCTGCCATGCCGTTTGAGGCGCGGCACCACGCGGCAATGCGCTATGCACAGCGGTTGGCGCAGACACCAGCGGACATGGTTCAGATGGATGTAGAGGCATTGCGTATGGCTGGATGGGAGGACGGTGAAATACTTGAGATCAATCAGGTGACATCATATTTCTGTTATGCCAATCGGACTGTTCTGGGCCTTGGCTGCTCTACCGAAGGCGACATCATCGGTCTGAGCCCCAATAACAATGCCGACCCAGAAGACTGGAATCATAGCTAAAGCCAAGAACGCTGGAACGGAGTGCGGTTCCTCCTTGCTTTGAAAATAACGAAGAAGAAAGTGTGCATCGTATAATGCATCGGTCCGCTTTCCCGCTTGCAGGCCCAGCCAATTCCTGACGTTTAGGTTTGCCTCCCCCGCGTTTGGGTAAGGGTTAGTTATGGAACGCCCTTGGCACCATGCGGGGGGGGGCATCAGCTGCTGGCTTCCGCAGCAGGTAATATGATCTGTCTAATTGGTTCGTTCTGAAAATTGCGGTGGGTTTGTCTCACAATCGGGTCAGCGGCGACTGTGGTGCGTATCTGCAGATTGCAGTGAAGCTTGTGATGCGAATACGGCCACCATGATGATTGCGCCGCCAGTAATTGTCGTATTGGCGGGCCATTCTGCCAAGATCAAAACAGCCCAGATTGGTGCCAATGGCGTTTCAAGTGCGCTGACCAAAGCAGCTTGCGCTGAAGGGATCCAGCGCGCGCCTTCGGCCAGCAGGACCGATGCAACGGCAAACACCACACCGAAGACAAGCAAGACGCCGATTTCCGCGACTGCTACCTGCGATGGATCAGACAGCGCGAGCGCGAAGGGTAGTAGAATAACAGACGAGAATGCAGCGGGCAGCTTGGTTGGGGTTTTGGGTCGGGCCCTATAAATGACCATGGCGGCAGACATCATCAAGGTCATCCACAAAGCAAGCATGTCCCCCGCGACATTGCCATCTGCATGTGCGCTCAGCACTGTCACCGCGACACCGATAAATGCAAACCCACTACAGATGACGACCTTTGTTGATGGCGCTTCTTTGATGAACAGCCATGCCAGTATGGCACTAAAGAAAGGTGCTGTGGCCCAGATCAATGCTACGTTTGCGACGCTTGTCAGTTTGAATGCAGGTATAAAGGCGGCTGTCCCCGATGCCATCAGTGCAGTGGCCAACAGTGCGGATGTGCCAAAACGATGCCACTCGTCTTTCATTCCTGCGCGGGCGTATAAAAACATCAACGTGAATACCGTCCCGCTAAGGCCACGCCAAAAGATGACATCCCATGCGTTCGCGTCTACTGATTTTGTAAAGATGCCTGCTGTGCTGAACGCCAATGCAGACAGGCATAACAGAATGACACCATGTTTGCCTTTTCTGACTGTGCTGTAACCTGCGGTGTCTGGCTCGGAGTTGGTATGTTGTTTCATCAGGCTTTCTCGGTGCGCTGGTCTACTGAACTAGCACATCACTGCTGACCACGTGATGTCAGCAGTGATGTGCGTGGTCGCGGTCTAAACCGAAGCACGCCGTATCCAGCCGGTCCAATTGCATGTGCGGAATCAAACCCGCGAGCCAACGCAGGATGCTCACCGTAAAATAGGGTATTGTTAAGCACGCGAGTGAAGACACAACCAATTGGCAAAGCTGCTAAATTCCAGTCACCTGCTGAAATGTCGGGGCTGGGATGTCACGCGTATCGCCTTTGACCGAACTGCATGAATAACTATTTCTATTTGCCCCGTTAGGCAAAGAGATACGCAAATTTGAGCCAAGGGGGATTGGCAAAGGTGTCAGACAGCGCCCATCGTGGGTTGAAAGCTGTGCACCTTGGCTTGGGTGCGCAATACAATGGCCATTAATTGCACGGGATACAGCGGTAAACCAAATTTGCCTCGGCAGCACTGTGCGCCTGCCTTTTCTGATCGCGGTCTCGGTTTTTATCCCAGCCAGTCCAGAACAGCATCAGCAACTTCCCTCGGCTTTTGGTGGTGCAGCCAGTGGTCCACCCCTTCAATCTCTACACGGGTGAGGTCGGGGGCATAGTCCTCAAGCCCTTGTGTTGTTTCAGGCAGCAAAGCGGTATCTGCAGTGCCCCAGACCAGCAGATGCGGACAACGGACTTGCAGGCGTGCAGGGTCAAAGCTCAGCCCTTCAATCGCTTCGCCCGAAGTGCCGATTTTCAGAGGGGATGCACGATACCAGTTGACCATGCCACGCAGTCCCGCTGCGTCACGCCAAGCGGCTTTGTAGCCTGCCAGTGTCTCGCCCTTCAGCCAGTCCATGTCCATATGAGCTGAAAACAGCCCCATAAGTCTGGCAAAATCATCGGCGGCCAGAATGTCCTCTGATCCTTCTCGTCGCAGAAAGTGAATATACTGCGAGGCGTCCGTCTGTGGGCCACCTTTTGCCAATTCGCGCTGGAAGGGGGCGGGGTGTACGCCATTCATTATAATAAGCTTTGATACCAGATCGGGCCGCCCGATGGTCAGCGCATAAGCGACAGAGGCCCCCCAATCATGGCCTAGAACGATCACAGGCTCGTCCCCGATCAACGTGAACAGATCAGAAACAAGCAGAGCCGTTTTGTAGAGAGCAGGGTCGGCAGGCCGCCAGCTTTGGCCATAGCCGCGCTGGTCGGGTGCGATACAGTGATAGCGCGTGGCCAACAACGGGGCCAGATCATTCCATGCTCCAGAGTATTCGGGAAACCCGTGTAGCATCAATATCTTGGGCGCTGCCTTGTTGCCCCAGTGGCGCAGAAAAAACGTCTCCCCGTTCAGTTCGACTGTCTCGGTCCAATGATCTGCCATGTCGGTCCTCTTGCGTATCTGCTGTCCCTTCAAGCCTACGGTGGATCTGCCACGCTGTACAATCGGGCAGATCGAGCGATGACGTAACATCACGATGCCAAGCGTGTCGCGGGACATTTGCCGCTTTTCGACAGCCACGGTTCGGCCTAGACAGAGGTTATGCATCAAACCATGTCCACCCCCGCCCACGTTCGTGCAATTGCGATTCTTGGCCTTCCGTTGATCGGCGGGCATTTGGCGCAGATGGCGATTGGCGTGACCGATACGGTGATGCTGGGCTGGTACGGGGTAGAAGCGCTGGCTGCTGTCACGCTGGCCTCGACCTACTTCTTTGTGCTGTTTATTTTTGGCTCCGGGTATGCGTGGGCCGTGATGCCCATTGTCGCGACGGCACAGGCGGAAGGCGACGAGGTAACGGTCAGGCGCAGCACACGTATGGGTCTTTGGCTCAGCTTCGGGTTTGCTCTGCTTGCTTTGCCTTTGATGCTTTTTGCGGGGCCGATATTGCGGCTGATGGGGCAGGGTGAGGATGTGGTCGTGCGCTCGGCTGAGTATCTGGCCATCGCGGGTTGGGGCATTTTGCCTGCATTGTTTGTCATGGTTCTCAAAAGCTATCTTGCCGCACTGGAGCGGACCCAGATCGTGCTGTGGATCACGGTGCTGGCGGCTGTGGTAAATGCGGTTGTCAATTACGCGCTGATATTCGGAAACTGGGGGGCCCCGGAAATGGGCGTGCGCGGTGCGGCGATTGCATCGCTGTGTACGCAGATCGTGTCGCTGGTCGGGGTGGTAATCTATGTGCGCATCGCACTGTCCGAGCACGACCTGTTCCGCCGCCTCTGGGCTGCGGATTGGGACATGTTGCGAAAAGTATTCTCATTAGGTTGGCCGATTTCGATCACCGCGCTGAGCGAAGTGGGGCTGTTTGCGGCCTCTGCTTTGATGATGGGCTGGCTGGGGACAATACCGCTGGCCGCACACGGGATCGGGCTACAGTTGGTGTCGATCACCTTTATGGTGCATCTAGGGCTGAGCAATGCGGCCACAGTGCGGGCGGGCAATGCATATGGCCGTTCGGATGCCGATCATCTGGCGCGGGGGGCGCGGATTGTGACAGTCATGTCGCTGGTGTTCTCTGTGCTGACTGTTTCTTGTTTCTTTTTGTTTCCAGAGTTCTTTATCAGCATTTTCATCCTTGATGATGATCCGGCCCGCGCGCAAATCTTGCAAATCGGGGTTGGTATTCTGTTTATGGCGGGGCTTTTCCAACTGGTGGATGGCACGCAGGCCATTGCGTTGGGTGTTCTGCGCGGGGTGCAGGATACGCGGCGACCCATGGTATATGCCGCGATCAGCTATTGGGGCATTGGGGTACCGATATCATATTTGTTGGGCTTTACCTTTGGACTGGAAGGTGTGGGCGTTTGGGCAGGACTTGGTATCGGCTTGGGCGTGGCCGCAGTGTTGCTGAATGTCCGTTTTTGGCGCACGGTCTTGCCGAACGTACGCGCAGGGCGCAGCGCATCAACGGGGCAAACCCCTGTCGCTTAGTCTTGCGTTAGCCGCGCTGCTTTTTTGCGCACCAGCGTGCTGCGCAGGTCATGCATCGCCAGCAGCAGCGGGTCCGTCACGGCCTCTAACTGTTCATCCGTTGCGCGGCTTTGGACCCAATGGGTTGTGGTGTTAAGATAGTCGACCGCACGTAAGATGTCGTCAATCTCACGGTGGGCGAGGGTACGCGCGCGTTCGTTCATCCAGTCCTTGATTGCGGTGATATCTGTTTCGGACAGATTGCGGTCGCCATGCGCCTTGATCTCGCCATTGCGCATGTTGAGAACGGCGATCTGGTCCATCTCGATGCGCCGCTGGCGGTTTTCGGTATCAAGTCTAAAGACAAACGCGCCGTTTTCGCGCACGCGAAAATAGTATTCGGGCAGCTTGTCGGCCATGGGTCGGGTCCTTCGTTTTGTCTGTGGAAAGGGCAGCGCACGATGCGCCGCCCTGATGCTCAGCTCAGGCTAGCGCAAAAATCGGTGATCCGTTTGCAGGCTTCTACCAGATTTTCGTCTGACGTCGCATAGCTGACGCGGAAGTTGGGGCTGAGGCCAAAGGCAGCACCAAAGACCACCGCCACACCTGTTTCCTCCAGCAATGCCGTCGCAAAGATTTCGTCATTTTCAATGACAGTGCCTGCTTTGGATGTCTTGCCAATACAGCCGGCAATCGACGGATACACATAGAATGCACCATCAGGTACGGGGCAGCGAATACCCTCGGCTGCATTCAGCATTTCCACCACCAGATTGCGGCGGCGGACAAACATCTCGTTGTTGGGAACAATGTAGTCTTGTGTCCCGTTCAGCGCCTCGACTGCGGCCCATTGGCTGATCGTGCAGGGGTTGGAGGTGGATTGCGACTGGACCTTGCGCATTGCACCAATCAGTTTTTCCGGCCCGGCAGCATAGCCGATGCGCCAACCCGTCATGGAATAAGCCTTCGAGACACCATTCACTGTCAACGTGCGGTCATAAAGGCGTGGCTCCACCTGCGCTGGGGTACAGAACTTGAAATCATCATAGACCAGATGCTCATACATATCATCGGTCATCACCCAGACATGCGGGTGGCGCATCAGCACGTCTGTCAGCTGCTTGAGTTCGTCCCAAGTGTAACCCGCACCAGTCGGGTTGGACGGCGAGTTGAAAATCAACCACTTTGTCTTGTCTGTAATCGCCGCTTCCAGCTGATCAGCCGTCAGTTTGAAACCGGTCTGCAAAGAGGCCTCGGCGATAACAGGGGTGCCGCCAGCCAACAGAACCATATCCGGATAGCTGACCCAATACGGGGCAGGGATCACGACCTCGTCGCCTTCATTGAGAGTGGCCATGAGCGCATTGTAAAGCACCTGTTTGCCACCGCTCGAAACGCTTACTTGGGAGGGCGTATAGTCCAGCCCGTTGTCACGCTTGAACTTTGCGCAAATCGCCTGCTTCAACTCGGCGATACCATCCACGGCCGTGTATTTTGTTTTGCCCGCAGCGATTGCGGCGACGGCCGCGTCTTTGATGTTCTGCGGTGTGTCAAAATCAGGTTCGCCTGCGCCGAGGCCGATTATATCGCGGCCCGCTGCTTTGAGTTCTTGCGCCTTCGTCGTCACCGCGATGGTGGGCGATGGTTTGACGCGGGCAAGTGTACGGGAGAGCAGTTCCATTTCGGCCTCATTACGTTATACAGCGGTCATGTCAGTCATAGGGGGTGGCCCCCCGCGTATGCAAGCGTCTTTGGCGCGATAGGAGAAGACTAATGACCCATTCAGACGATTCCGAAACACCGACCGATTGGTATAGCCCCGATGTGGCTACTTTCGGGGATCGTGTCGCGGCTGCCCGTGATGCAGCGGGGATGACGCAAGCCGTGCTTGCGCGGCGTCTGGGGGTACGGGTGACGACACTGCGCGCGTGGGAAAACGACGTTTCCGAGCCGCGTGCGAACCATTTGTCCATGCTTGCAGGCTTGTTGAACGTTTCGATGATGTGGCTCATCAACGGTGGCGGCGAGGGGCTGGACGGCACAGAGGAGCCAAGTGTCCTGAACAGCGACGCGGCTGATCTGTTAAACGAGATGCGCAGCCTGCGGGTTGAGCTGTCCCAGAGCATGAAGAAGGTGGCGCGACTGGAAAAACGTATGCGCGCTGTAATGACGGTGGGCGCTGATGTTTGAAATGCCCCGCCCAGACCGCCCCGAAAACGAGCCGCGTGAAGTACGCATCAAACGCCTTGCCATGCGTTCCATGCGGCGGGGAATTAAGGAAATGGATTTGATCCTGTCGGCATATGCGGATGAGTGCCTTGGCGACATGGAGGAGGCATCGCTGGACCTCTACGATGATCTGCTCGATGAGAACGACCATGACCTTTACCAATGGGTCACTGGACAGTTCGCACCAAAACCACCCTATGTAGAATTAATAAAGTCCATCCAAGACCATATTTCTAAAGGGTAATTTGTTTGTAAGGGTTTTAACGAAATATTCTGATTTATTCTGCACTCTGACCGCAATAGCCAACCAAAAGTCGGAGAGTAGTATGAGTATTCAGGATCCCATTGGCCTGCCAGCCAATGAGAAAGCATTCCCCCCCGAAAAAGGGTTCATGACCGGATATCTGGAGGCGCTCTCACTGGTAGAGCGGCTGCATCGGTTGTTGTTGGATGTGATCAAGGACGAGTTCGAGCGTGTCGGTGTTTTGGAGATAAACGCGGTGCAGGCGCTGTTGTTGTTCAACATCGGCGATAACGAGGTAACGGCAGGCGAGTTGAAGAGCCGTGGTTACTATCAGGGCAGCAATGTGAGCTATAACCTGAAAAAGCTGGTTGAGATGGGGTATATGCACCATCAACGTTGCGAAATTGACCGTCGCTCGGTCAGGGTGCGTTTGACAGAAAACGGTCGCTATATCAGGGATGTGGTGGCCGAACTTTTTGCACGTCATGCAGGGGGTCTGGAAGACCGCGGCGTGCTGGGGCCCGAAGGTATCATCGAGATAACAGCATCGCTCAAACGGGTTGAGCGGTATTGGACCGATCAGATACGGTACATCTACTAACCGCTCATATACTTGCGCGGGGCACGAAACTGTCCCGCGTGGCTTGGGCTATCCTTCAAGGCTATCCGCTGCTTTGCTTGGCTTGCGGTCAGCATTGGCAAATGCACTAGCAGATCCCTCCACGACAACCGCAAGGGATGCCCCGCCAAGAAACCGTATGTTCTGGGGCCGCTTTTCGTGCGGAGTAAATTCGGCGCAATGCGACAGCGATCTTTGCGCTGTGGCGGTGGTCAGCTTTTATACGCGCTTTCGAAATACGTATCGCGCTTCAACTGCGCGTTATGCTGCGCGCGCATAATTGACAGGTGCCACTTCCCCGTCCGACAGTGCAAAGAACAGCTGGTTTTGGACGGGAGATCGATATGAATACGCAAACAGCCCTCGGCGCAGGGGGATTCGACATTCCCGATCCCGCGACATTACTCAGCCTCAAAGATGTGGTGAGTGATGCCGAGTGGACCTTGCGCTGTGAGCTGGCGGCGACCTATCGGTTATGCGCGATGCATGGTTGGACAGATCTTGTGTTCACTCACATCTCCGCGCGCCTTCCTGATGAAGATGGTGAAGAACGTTTCCTGATTAACCCCTATGGGGTGATGTTTGACGAGATGACAGCCTCTTGCCTCGTGAAAATTGATCTGGACGGGAACATCTGCTCCGAAACACCCTATTTCATCAATCCAGCAGGTTTCACCATTCATAGTGCCATCCATGCTAATCGCGATGACGCGGGCTGTGTAATTCACGTGCATACACCCTATGGCGTTGCTGTCTCTGTGCAAAACGGCGGGCTGCGCCGCTATACTCAGTTTGCCATGACTGTCATCAATGATCTGGCCTATCATGACTATGAGGGTATTGCCCTTGATCTTGATGAACGCGCACGCATCGTTTCGGACATTGGCACCAAAAGTCTTTTGATGCTGCGTAATCACGGCACGCTTACTGTTGGACCCAATTGCGCCATTGCTTTCCTCCGGATGTATTTTCTGGAAAACGCCTGCAAGACCCAGATTCTTGCGCAGGCTGCGGGTGAGGGCGCGCTGCATGAAGAACCACCGGAGATGGCGGACACTGTCGCAGGGCAAGCCGCTGCCGCGTTCACGCCTGGGATGGGGGACAACCTTGTCTGGCCAGGCCTCATGCGCAAACTGGCGCGCCAGAACCCCGGACATGATAGGTGAGATTGCAGGGCGCGCTGGCGTGATCTCTGTTTGAGCAGATCAGTCTGAAACACCAATAAGGACACCCCGCTGTGCGCCGCGGGCGGGCTGTCTGCTGATGCATTCGTTTTCACTTGAAACTTGCGTCCATATAACATGAACAGACTGGTTCAGCAGGCAGCGTGCCCCGTTGGATCGAATAGTAACGCCGACACCTGAGCGGTTCAGAGGTCTACTGGCAATGCGCCATATGTTTTCAGTTGTCTTAGTATGAAAATGGTTGTCGTTGTTTTTACGACCTTCAAGCCAAGCAGATCCCGCATGATAAAATGCTCTAAACCTTCGGGGTCGGTAGCGGCGACCTTTAGCAGGTAGTCAAAATCACCCGTAATTGACGCACATTCCAGCACTTGTTCATGCCTGTCGATGAAGGCTTGGAATATGCTGATCGAAGCAGGTTCATGGTCAACGAGCGACACCTGCACATGCGCAAGGGCGCGCAGACCCAGTTTCTTGCCATCAAGGATTGCCGCGTAACGGGTGATGTAGCCATCTTCTTCGAGCCGTTTGACACGGCGCCAACATGGCGAGGGGGATAACCCAACAGACTCTGACAGCGCCTGCGTGCTTGCGCGTCCGTCACGCTGCAGAACCTTCAATATCAGCTTTTCAAAAGTGTCGAGCAAGATTTTACCTGTTCCGGTGTGATTTGAGACAGAATTTACCCAGTATAGCGCATTGCAGAACAGGTTGAAAGACTTTTCACCCACCGAAGGTGGTATCGTTTCTGTAGAAATATCACAGCAAGCAACTTGCAGAAAGGGATCCCCTCAATGAGTGGCCAGAGCTATGTCTATCAATCCATTGCGCGCGCGGTGAAAGACCACGGCAGCAAAAAGATGTTCGGCCTGATGGGGGATGCCAATTTGTTTATGGTGGATAGTTTCGTGCGCGATTTTGGGGGCGATTTCATCCCTGCGGCACACGAAGGTAGCACGATCTTGATGGCGGCCGCCTACGCCCATGTCTCGGGGCATGTTGGTGTTGCCACAGTCACTCATGGTCCTGCACTGTCAAATTGTGTGACCGCCCTTACCGAAGCTGTTCGCAGTCATGCGATGGTTGTGGTGTTGGCAGGGGACACGCCAGCTGACAATCCGCGACACTTGCAGAGTATCGACCAGCGGGAATTGGTGAAGGTCACAGGCGCGGGCTTTGTTCAGCTGCGGACGCCCGCAACCGTAGGCGAGGACGTTGCGCGCGCGTTTTACCGTGCGCGGATCGAACGCCGCCCTATCGTGTTAAACATGCCAGCTGATTTCATGTGGCAACAAGCTGACTTTGCGATTCAGGTGCTGAATGTATTCACGAAACCTGGCGGGGTGGCTGAAGGCGACGCACTGGATAATGCAATCGGCATGATCGCCTCGGCGCGGCGTCCGTTGATCCTCGCAGGGGGCGGGGCTATCCATGCGCGTGATGAATTGGTGCGACTTGCCGACCGTCTGGAAGCGCCTCTTGCGACTACTCTGCGCGCCAAGGGGCTATTTAATGACCACCCCTACAACATCGACATCTTCGGCACGTTGTCCACGCCCGAGGCGTATGACCTGATTGCAAAGTCCGATTGCATAATCTGCTTTGGCACAGCCCTGCATGATTTCACGACCGACCGTGGCAAGCTGATGCAAGACAAGCGCATCGTGCAGGTAGACAGCGACCCAAAAGCGATTGGCGGCGGGTTGCATCCAGACGTCGCTTTGATCGCAGATGCCGGGTTGACCGCGAAGACAATAGTCTACTGGCTGGACGAGGCAGAGATTCAACCAAGCGGATTTACAGCTGAGTTGGATACAGCCTCGCTCACTGCGCATCTGCCGGGATCTGGCAAAGCACCGGAGGGGTATGTGAACTATGTTGAAGCCCTTGAGCGGTTGGAGACTGCTTTGCCCAAAGACCGTGTGCTGGTCACAGATGGCGGGCGCTTTATGACGGAAGTATGGTGCCGTGTCTCGGTGCCTAATCCCCAGAGTTTTATGAACAGTGTGAATTTTGGTGCTATCGGATTGGGCCTGCAAGAAGCTGTAGGCGCAGCGGTCGCAGCGCCCGATCGGCCCGTTGTGCTGTTCAGCGGTGATGGTGGTTTTATGATGGGGGGTATTAATGAGTTCAACACAGCGGTGCGCCTAGGGCTCGATTTGATCATCATTATCGCCAACGATGCCGCTTATGGTGCCGAACATATCCAGTTTGTAGACCGGCAGATGGACCCGAGCCTGACACAGTTCGCGTGGCCATCCTTTGCGGGCATTGCAAACGCTCTTGGCGGAACAGGGTTCGAAGTGCGCTCGGGTGGGGACCTTGACGAGGCGCTTGACCAGCTTGCGCGCCGTAGCGGCCCCGTTCTGATCGAGCTTCGCCTCGACCCCGCGGATGTGCCCCGTATGCGCATTTGATCGCTAGTCGTTGATCTGGCCTGTATTAATCTTGCCCCATGACACTCTGGACCATGCCATTTCATGAAGAAAATAGGCAGCAAAACCGGCAGCGGCACCAGTAAATGCAATGCCGCTGCTGGCAGCGACAGACCCCGTGAAGACGAAACCGATCAGCATCATAGTGAAGAGACCGGCAATCTGCCATGTCACTGATTTGATAAGGAGTCTGGTTTTACTATCCATTTTTGCACCGTTCTTCATGCTGGCTTGTGTTTCCAAACTGGTAAAGCTTGAGCGCGCATATGGACATTGGGTGAATTTGCTGCGCTAACTCTATTTTGTTAACTTTAATCTGCAGAGTGAATAAGAGTGGACAAACGATATCGCGCAGACATTTTTCGCAGTCGTCTCGAAGAGGCGATGTTACGTAAAGGTGTAAGCAAAAGTGCTTTGTCTAGAGCGGCGAAGGTGGACCGTTCAACCATCGGTCAACTGCTGAAGGGTGATCATCCGCGATTGCCGAATGCTCAGCTGGCAGCTGACGTTGCTGTTGCGATGGACGTAAGTACTGACTGGCTGTTGGGGCTGACAAATCGGCCAGAGACGCCTGGTGATATCGTGGCGGCAGCGCTTTCTCTTAGTCCGGCCGAGAGGACTTCAGCAGATGAACAGCTGCTTGATTGGCACCGTGAGGCAGCAGGGTACAAGGTGCGCCACGTACCTGCCACGCTGCCAGATATTCTAAAGACAAGGCGTATGTTGGAGTGGGAGTACGCAGCCGTGCAAGAGCGTCGTCTGCCCGAAGCATACAACGCCATGCAAGACCAGCTTGAATGGCTCTCCTCGGGGGTTTCCGACTATGAAATCGCCATTCCCCTCCATGAAATCGAAGCATGCGCCGCAGGAACAGCGTATTATGCTGGCGTCGACATAGGCATTCGCCAAGAACAGTTGAACTTAATCGCAGATACATGCGAACAGATGTTTCCGAGGCTGCGAATATTCTTGTTTGATGCGCACCGTGTTTTCAGCTCTCCGATCACCGTGTTTGGGCCGAACTTGGCTGTTGTATATGTCGGCCAATGTTATCTCGCGTTTCGCGAGGTCGAACGCGTGAAATCTCTTTCAAACCACTTCGACTGGCTGGTGAGAGAAGCAACTGTTGATGCGCGCAATGTGCCGTCATTTGTTCGCGCGCTGTTGTTAAAGTGATTTGATTGGGCTGTGTACCTTTGCACCAAGCGCACGACTGGAATGCGAAACTTTGGCATCCGGAATAGAGGGGATAAGTGGAGGCGAGTAGGAGAATCGAACTCCTGTACACGGATTTGCAAGACTAGGCATGAGGTTGAATTTAAACGATATCCAGTTTAGATTTGTGCAAGTATTGGCAAGAACATAGAGTGAATGTTTAGAGGTTGTTTTGCGAGAATAGCCAAATCAACGTACCTACGAATACCTGACGGACAGCATGAATGTTTGGAAAGAATGATGGGCAAAAATAGGACAACGGTGAGAAGAAATCTTGAAAAATTCTAGGTCCGCTGTTTGTGAAAAGGATGTCTAATGCCGTCAACCAAAGGCAGACGTCGCCTTTAGACAGGGCGGAAACCGGTCGTTCGCTGCACTTTGTTTGAACGTCAGCTATAGGCCCCAAAAAACTGCCGTTCGATTGAACCGGATTTGTGACGATGCGGCATTCTAAGAGCCGACATTACCGTGAAACATTTGTACTTGTTTCATAAGGCACTTTTACCCCTACATGTTCAGAAATAGCCTTTTGGAAAACGAGTAAATCCCCTAATAAATCGTTTATGAGTAAACAAAATCTGAACACTTCGCAACGACGAGCGATTTGGACCGTTCATGGTGAGCGGTGTTACCTCTGTCATGAACTCTGTGTATTCTCTGATACTGAGATTGACCACGTAATACCGGAACGTCTTGCGGAATCAGATGATCTGCCGACGATTTTAAAAGGATTCGGCCTTGATGATGCCTTTGATCTATTCTCATACGAAAATCTCCTCCCGTCTCATAGTGCCTGCAATCAACGTAAGTCCGGTCGTGCCTTCAGGCCTTCACCCATTGTCCAACACGAGATCGAACGAGCTATAGAAAAGAAGAATTTAGTCGAACAACTGATTGTGAAGACAGACCAAAAACGTAAGAAAGACAAGGTCTTTGCTGATGCTCTTATTCTGATTGAAGCAGGGGAAATTAGCCAGAAAGATATTAAGCTTTTGCAAGAAGCCGAGCTAAGCCTGCGGGAGGTTAACGCGCCGTATCGTGAACCCGAGCGAGCTAATCAACCGCTGATGCTGACACCCCAGCTACAAATCATCCACCAAGACCAGTACAGAACGATTGTGCAACACCCGTCAGGGAGAACGGGTCATACAGCTCCAATCGGTAAGGGTAGTCATTGGAGCTGGCACTGCCCCAATTGCGGTGTTACAGGTTGGTCTGGAACTATGTGTATTCAGTGCGGTATGATGAGTGACGACTGAGAAAGAAACGTATTGGCAAATGGAGGACAAAGCTGGCCTTAGCGATATTTTTCGCCAATAGCAGATTCGAGTAATCTACAAATTTATTGGTGTGGCTGAATTCACGCATTGCTAGCATTCTTTGTGCAAGCAGAAATCAACTAATTGGCGGCAAAAACATTGAACGAAAAGCAACGGTACTGGTGAAGGCAGGTTGTTGGGGGTCCTTTCTCCCATTCTCATTACTGACCTGCTGGTAATGAGCTGGGCAATTGAAGCCTTTCGAAATGGAAGAAAGGCGCTTGCGCTAGCCCATGCTTCGATTCCGGGAGAGTTGGAGGAACATAAGATCGGAGGGAGGTATTTCATCCCACCTTGGAATATTGATGCGGTTATCAATGAGCGGCTCGTTCTTGGTATTGCACCTAATCCCAGAGGTCGACCTCTTAACCTTAAGTCCTGGGGGGCAATAGCCAAACTTCTAAATACATATAATGGCCTAGCGAATATCGAAGGTGTCAAAGACTTTGACGGCAACGAGATTATAGCTGCAATGCCGCGTCTCTTCTGGCCACAGTATGACTGGCAAATGGGGTTCGAAAACTCGTTTAGGATTGCTCGGGCGTGGTATGTATATGTGACTCCAGCTGGTAAGAAGGCTTTTGCGCGGAAACACCTGATTGATCTTGAGCTCTTCTTAAGAGTTACGTTTGCAATCTATGCTTTAACCGAACAGAATCCCGCGGCTAGAGCATCAAGCCTTGAAGATGTCGGAGCTACAAAAGCAGAGATTTTTCAGATTCGAAAGATAATTGGAGAAACCCTCAGTGGGCATGTGAACTTTGCTCAATCGATAAGAAACTCGGATATTCCAAGGGACTTTAAGAGGAGCATTGTAAAGGAACGACCGCTATTTGAAATAGATGATCGAAAAGGCCGGGTTTTCTTAGTTCCATCCCGCGAGCAATTGTTACTCAGGATAACTGACGGTCTTTACTATGATATTGTCCAAGACAGCAATGCGCGGCGAGTTTCTGGCGACTACTTCGAAGACTTGTGCTTTCAACTTATTAAACACTACTGCGGGACTTCGAGCGACGTGGACCGAGAAAAGGACACCTCATACGGAAAAAGCGCTGATCTGTTCGTTATGGACAAAGCCTCTGACTTAGGAATTGTCGTTGAATGCAAGATTAGGCGGATTCCACAGAGAATCCTCACCTCTCCTGATCCTTGGCGGGACTGCAAGGACGATTTTGGCGACCTTATCAAGGGTGTAGTACAGATTTGGCGTACGAATAGCGAGCTATTCTCAACTTCAGGTAAAAGCCTTGTAGGAGTTGTTCTGTTGTATGATCCGTGGACCGTGATGGGGAATTCTTTTCTGGAAGAGATATTCGTGCGCGCGGGGCGTTTAGCGGACGATCTGTCGGTTCCAGAACGTGACCGAATTCCTGTAACTTTTGCAGGGTTAGCCGACTTTGAGATATGCTTGAGAGCTTACAGCGTCCCGGACATACATAAAGCTGTTTCTCGTTCGAATGACGACGATTTTCATGGATACCTATTGTCGGGAGTACTCAGCAGCATCGCAGAAAAGGGAAGAAGTAAGGCTAGGTTCGATTATGTGGCCCTTGCGAAATCTGCTGTTTCTTGGTGGGGTAAGTAGTGCTGACTTGCGGGCGTCAGCGAGGTTATATTGCGTTCCTATTTCTTAGAGCTATAACTACGAAAAGCTAGTAACGCGATTCCCGAGGCTAGACACTGCAATTTCCTGCAGCGAAAGATCGCTTTCCGAACATGTGTCGAACGGCCATGTCCGCTTTGGGCTGGGAGCGGTCGTTAGACGTCCAATGCACCGAGGTCCGCAATGGGCCGTTCGTGTAACTTTGCAAAGCGCCCTTTTGGGTCCAGACCTTGGCATAAAACGTGTCGGGTGAGCTTTGCCCTCTCTCAAGGCGCTAAGCATGTTCCTAACGCAATGCAACTATCTCTGAGCCGCACGTTTTATATGCACCAGCTTCGAGCAGAGGCGAACAGAGGGGCGTTTAGATCGCTTAGGTCGCCTTGTTTGTCTGGGTACCCTGCCGCCATGGCCGGCGTGCTGCCTCTTGCCGCGAATTCGTGTGCTTTGCAGCAAAAAGGCTCAGCTGTGCAGCAAGACACTTGATAGCAGCGGGAACATCAGCCTGTCACCCTCGTAGACGTAAGTATCGAAGAGGGTGAGAGGCGAGGAAATTACTCTAACTTGGTAATATATGCTTTTAGTGACACCAAATGACGAAAAACGTTCGGATACTCTAGGGAGGCGGCATTTGTTGTCACTAATCTACGACGGGCCGGTAACAATGTTCGCCCGTCCGTAAGCTCCCCAGACATATACTGCACTCAGCACGGTTTACCGTTCGATTTATCGCGCGGTGCGGGGGTCTGGGAAGACTAACGCCTCTATGTTCTAGAACAAGTTTGATCATTTATTTACCTTCCAACGCGTGGCTGGTATTTTGCATCTGACCGGATGCTTGGCCCAGAGTTCAGTCAGAGAAACCGTCACTAGGGCGGATTTCGGTAACGAATTGTTACAAAAACCTATATGCCTTTAGTGACACCATCTGAAAAAACTCTTTGCATATTTTCGCGGTTCTCTGCCTTAGCTGCTCATATCAGCAAGGATATTTGATATGTCGGCCCCAAAGATTGAACAGCGTGCACTTAATATTCTCGATGCTTTTGAGAAGTCGGGCAGGGTGGTCAGTCGCGTTACGATTGAGGGCAGAAAGATCGAACTTGTGCTATCTAAGGAGCTAATAGTGGATGAATTTGAAAGGGTGGATATGCGCCATGACAAAACGTGAGCTTCCCAAGCACGTCTACAAGCAAAGAAACGGCCTGTATTTTCAGCGGCGTGGTTGGCCTTCGCAAAAGTTCTCAAGTGAATTTCAGACACCTGAATTTTGGAAAGAATATGCCGATATTTTAAGTGGTAAAGCCCCTCCAAAGCGCGTGATTTCTCGTGATTTTGCGGCACTTATAAAGAATTATCGCGGTTCTCACCGCTACAAACGTTTAAAGCCACGCACAGCGTTGGACTATGATAAGTATCTAGAATTCTTCCTGACAATTATGGCAGGCACGAATCCAGCAAACATGAAGCGCAAGGACGTTATCCGGCTGCGCGATGCGAATGCACAAAAGCCTTACTTTGCCAATTACTCTTTGAGGGTGTTGCGAATTGTCATGGAGCATTGCGTCGATCTGGGGTGGCGTGAGACAAACCCTGCCAAAGGTGTCCCTGAGATCAAAACCGAAAAAATAGAGCGCGATCCATGGCCTCGTGAACTGCTTGAGCTGTACCGTGCGACTTGCCCCATTGGCACCCGTGAACGGCTAGTTATGGAGCTTTGTGTCGGTACCGGACAGAGGATCGGTGACGTGCTCGAAATGCGGTGGTCTGACATTCAGGACGGCGCTTTTGTTGTAAAGCAGAACAAGACCAATAAGGAACTCTGGGTTCCGATCTTGCCTGAACTGCAAACGGCCTTGAACGTCGCCAGCCGCCATTCTGTGTTTATCTTGACCAATGAGAAAGGGACGAACCGTTGGTCTTATCGTGGGGCATCTCAGGCTATCCGTAATGTGCGGCAGCAGGTTGGTGCGCTCAACTATGATATACACAGTTGGCGCTATAACGCCGCCTGCGAGCTGCTTGAGGCCGGCTGCGAAGATGATCTCATTGCAGCTGTGACAGGGCAAAGCCCCGCGATGGTGTTGCACTACACCAAGAAGGTTCGCCAGAAGCTGCGCGCCATTCAAGCGCAGCAAAAGAGAACGGAACAAAAACAGAAAGTTTAGACGAATGTTTAGACTTTACTAAACCCGACTTGGAGGTATCTCCTAAGTCATTGAAAGTAAGTGGAGGCGAGTAGGAGAATCGAACTCCTGTACACGGATTTGCAATCCGCTGCGTAACCACTCCGCCAACTCGCCAACGGTGCCCCGCTTTAAACCAGGTCTGTGAGGGCCGCAAGGGGCAAGATGGGCTGCTTTGCTGTGCGATTGCGGTTTGCTGCAAAGCGAGGGATGCGGCGTTGCTGCTGGGTGCTGGTTGTGGCACATTGGGGCAGATCAGGATTCTGTATAGACGAGCTTTCCCCATGACCGATTTTTCCCAGCGCCGCACGATGATGGTCGACACGCAGGTGCGCCCGTCAGATGTTACCAAATTTCCCATTATTGATGCGATGCTGAGTGTCGCACGCGAGGACTTTGTTCCGACCGCCCAGCGTGAGGCAGCCTATGTGGGCGAGAACCTCGATCTTGGACAGGGGCGCGTTCTGCTAGAACCGCGCACATTGGCCAAGATGTTGGATGCGCTTGCCATCGACGGTGATGAGCTGGTTCTGGATGTTGGCTGTGGGCTGGGCTACTCAACGGCGGTTATTGCGCGCATGGCGCAAGCGGTTGTCGCAGTTGAGCAGGACGAAGACATGGCCCGAGAGGCGCAAGAGGCGCTGATGACGGCGAATGCGGATAATGCGGTCGTACACCATGGCGAGCTTGTGGCCGGTGCGGCGCAACATGGTCCGTATGACGTTATCGTAGTGCAGGGCGGCGTGACGCATATTCCCGCCAGCTTGACAGACCAGCTCAAAGAGGACGGTCGCATCGTCGCGCTTTTCATGGACGGTGTGCTGGGCGAGGTTCGGTTGGGCCACAAACGGGCAGGGCAGATCAGCTGGCGCTTGGCGTTTAATGCCACTGCACCCGTTTTGCCGGGATTTGAGCGGGAAATGACGTTTACGTTTTGACGAAGGGTGGCGTGCTGCGCGCCATACTTTGATGGCACACAAAAGGTCTATCTTGGCCGGTGCATAGTTTTGGGGGCTGATGAATGGCAATTTTGGATGTGAAGCGAGCAGGCGTCGGCGCATTGCGTATGGGCGTTTTCGGGCTGGTTGCTGCTGTGGTCACAGGGGTGAGCGCGCCAGTGGCGCGGGCGGATACATTCGCAGATGCTTTGGTAAGTGCCTACAATCATTCTGGCCTGCTGGAGCAGAACCGTGCATTGCTGCGGGCTGCTGACGAAGATGTTGCCGCCGCGGGTGCTGCCCTTAAACCCGTCCTGCGCTGGACGGCTAGCCTTACGCAACGCTTTGGTCGGGCGCAGACCTCCCTCTTGGTAGGGGCCCAAGATGCTGACAGTCTCGTTGCCAACGGGTCTTTGATTGCCGATCTTTTGCTTTATGATTTTGGCGCTACTGCGCTGGGCATTGATGTGGCCAAGGAAACTGTATTGGCGACGCGTCAGGCCCTTATTAGTATCGAGCAACAAGTTCTCCAGCGCGCGGTTCAGGCCTACATGGGTGTAATCGAATCTAACGAATTTGTGGCCCTCCGTCAGAACAACTTGCGCGTTTTGACGCAAGAATTGCGTGCTGCGCGGAACCGTTTCGAAGTAGGTGAAGTTACGCGTACCGACGTCGCATTGGCCGAGGCACAATTGGCGCAAGCCCGCAGCGGTCTGGCTTCGGCACAGGGTAACCTTGCCATTGCGATAGAGGAATATCGCAACGTGATCGGACGCAAACCAGGTCGGTTGGCCCCGCCACCGCGCTTGCCCAAGTTGAGCAAGAGTGTCGATGCTGCCAAAGCGCTGGCTGTTCGTACGCACCCCGATTTGCGCGGTGTCCAGCATCAGGTAACGGCAGCAGAGTTGGCTATCAAACGGGCTGAGGCGCAAAAACGTCCCACGGTCTCTGCGCAAGGCACACTGTCGCTCAGCAAGAACCTTGATAGCAGTAATTTCAGCACAGGTGCATCCATCGGCCTGAATGCTGGTGGGACGATCTATGCAGGCGGTGCCCGATCAGCTGCGGTGCGTCGTGCGCAGGCGCAGCGTGATGCACAGCGCGGAAATTTGCATGTTGTTCGCCACAATGTGCAGCAGAATGTCGGCATCGCCTATGCACAGCTAAGTTCTGCCCGTGCTTCGTTGGAAGCGTCAGAGCGCCAGATCAGAGCGGCGCGCATCGCGTTCCGCGGTGTGCGTGAGGAAGCAACATTGGGCGCACGGACCACACTGGACGTGCTGGATGCGGAACAGGCGCTTCTGGATGCCGAAGCCGCGCGCATTTCTGCGCAGTCACAGGTCTATGTCGCGACCTATCTCGTCCTGTCGACTCAAGGGCAGCTCACAGCGCGCGATCTGCGCTTGCCGGTGCAGCAATATGACGTGACCGAGTATTACAATCTGGTAAAAGACAGCCCGACAAAGCAGTCCGAGCAAGGCGCACAACTAGACCGGGTTTTGAAGCGCTTGCAGAAAAACTAGGTGTCTAGACTTAGCAAATAGTCAGCGGGCCGTCCTCTTGGGCGGCCCGTTTTGCTGGTACTGACCGTACGCCTGCGTTAAGGCAACAGGCTAATTTTATAATTTTTAACGATTTTCGCCCCATTGTGAGAATCCCATCTACGGGTTATCTTGGCGACTGAGTAGAGAGTGGTGAACAATGTCGAAAGCTGTCACGAATGAAGAGGTTGAAGACGTGCTGTCTTCGATCCGCCGTCTGGTATCAGAAGACAAGCGTCCGCTGGCCGGCTTACGCAACCCAAAGCCAGAGCAGGTGGCTGCTACGCCTGATCCTGTGCAAAATGATGTTGCCGCAGACCGTTTGGTGCTGACCCCTGCATTGCGTGTGGCAGACGATGCGCCGCTGCCTGAAGAAGATACGCAGCCGCTTGATCTTGGGTCGGTCGCACGGGAAACTTGGGTCGCTTCGGACGAAGACGATGCAGATGACGCGCTGGATGATGATGGCCCGATGGTTCTATTCCCGTCCAACGCCGATGAGGTGGAGGAAACTAACACATTGGATGCTTTGGTGCAGAGCGCACTGAAAGACGAAGCGCAGCACACAGAAGAATTTAACGACCATTTCGATGGGCCGCAGGACTACGCAGATTCTCAGCCGTCCGAGGGCGCGCATGAAGACCAGACGCACGAAGACCAGACGCATGAAGATCATGCACAGGCTGCTGCCTTCATGTCCGATGATGATACGCTGGAAGACGGCGACTATGGTGATGAAACGTATTGGGACGTAGAAGACGCGCCACACGCCGACATGCTAGTAGAGGATGCCGAAGAGGATGATGCGCCTGTCGAAGCTGCTGATTGGGATATCGAGGACGATACTCCCGCGCAGATTGAGCCTGTCGCTGATGAGATGCACGAGGACGAAGCCGACGATACCAGTGTTCAATATGATGATACGTCAGGTCTGGATGCCGATGACAGCACGCCTGAAGAGTTCTTTTTTGAGGCAGACGGGCAGGGCGAGTCAGAGCCTGCTGCGCAGTCTTCGACCATTCCGCTGACGGCAAAACTGGCTGCACTTGAAGCTGCGGTTGGCGAGATCGCGAATGATTGGGAACCTGACGGGGACGAGATTGAGACACTCGCCGCATCCGTGGCACCTGCAATGGCATGGGAAGATGATGTTCCGCTAGACGGCACTGGTGCGCCACTGCACAATGAAACGCCGGAGCAGGTGGATGTAACCCCTGATGCGGCCGAGACGGTCACTGCTGCTGCGGCCCCTACGGGCAGTTCAGACGATCAGCTGATGGACGAAGAAACCCTGCGCGATCTGGTGAGCGAAATTGTGCGCGCCGAATTGCAAGGTGCACTGGGAGAGCGGATCACCCGCAATGTGCGGAAACTGGTCCGCCGTGAAATTCACCGTGCACTGACAGCGCAGGAAATGGAGTAACTCAGGCCGTCTGACCTGCCAGTTCGATCAGCGCATCAATGTCAAAATAACGCTCCATATGCGCGGCCAAAGCGTCGAGTGTTTCTTCCACGCCGTCATCATAAGCAATCGTTGAGGTTGCCCCAAGCGATGCAAGATAGGCGGCGCGGAAATTGTCCGAGGCAAAAAGCCCGTGCAGATAACAGCCCCAAACGCGCCTGTTCGCAGCGGTTGCACCTTCATCTGTCCCTTCCAGCTGCAAGACAGGGCGTGTGCAGTCTGCACCTACCGTTGAGCCTATATGAATCTCGTATCCGTTTATATCTGTACCACTTTCCAGATGGGTGCCGCTGCGTTGGGCAAGATGCTTGATTGGTTCAAGCACCGTATCCACCGCCAGATGACCGAGGCCTGCAACGGTGCTTGCTTCTCCCTCGACGCCTAAGGGATCGCTGATGGTTTGGCCCAACATCTGATACCCGCCGCAGAGCCCTGCAAGGTGCCCTCCGCGCCGCACATGCGCAGCGATGTCGATGTCCCACCCTTCGCTACGCAAAGCAGCCAGATCCGCGATAGTGGATTTGCTTCCGACCAGCAGAACAAGGTCGGAATCGGCAGGGATAGGGGTTCCGCGCGTGATCATCCGTAAATCTACATTAGGTTCGGCGATCAGCGGGTCCAGGTCGTCAAAATTCGAGATGCGCGGCAATTGTGGCACCGATATCACCAACCCTGCGCCGCCCGAGCGTGCGCGCGCTGGCAGGTCCATCACATCTTCGGCGGGCAGGCGGCTGGCCTGATCGAACCATGGTAACACCCCCAGCGAGGGCCAGCCCGTACGTCGAACAATATCATCCCGACCTTCGTCAAACAGGCTGCGATCGCCGCGAAACTTGTTTACGCAAAAGCCTTTGACCATAGCCCGATCATCGGCATCCAGCACCGCGTCAGTGCCAACGATTTGCGCAATTACGCCGCCACGATCAATATCGCCCATCAGGATCACAGGCACATGCGCCGCCCGCGCAAACCCCATATTGGCAATATCCCCTGCGCGCAGGTTCGTCTCGGCGGGGGATCCTGCACCCTCAACCACGATCATGTCACACTGGCTGGCAAGGCGCGAAAAGCTTTCTAGCACAGCAGGCATAAGCGTGGTTTTTTTACTGCCAAAGGCACGTGCTTCCTGATTGCCCACGACCTTGCCTTGCACAACCACCTGCGCACCTGTCGCAGTTTGCGGTTTGAGCAACACCGGGTTCATATCGGTGTGAGGGTCCACACCACATGCACGCGCCTGCAACGCCTGCGCGCGCCCGATTTCGCCGCCATCTGCGGTTACTGCGGCGTTGTTGGACATGTTTTGCGGCTTGAATGGCCGGACCTCTAGCCCGCGAATGCGCAACGCGCGCAGCAGCCCTGCCACAACCATGGATTTTCCAACATTGCTGCCCGTACCTTGTATCATGATGGCTTTTGCCATTGCGTGTCCTTGCCGAGAGAGTGAACATCCGAAGGCGGATAATGCGCGTAAAATGCCCTCAAGGAAAAGTGGAATAGATGAACACACCGGCACATTTACTGATTGGTGCAGCCGTGATGGGCAAAAAGGGTAATCGCGCAGTCATCTGGGCCGCGATGGCGGGCGCATTGGCCCCTGACTTATCCCTTTATCTTTTGGCGGGCGGGTCGCTTTATCTGCTGGGGATATCGCCGCGCGTAGTCTTCGACGAGTTATATTTTTCCGATAGCTGGCAAACCGTTTTTGCGGTCGATAACTCGTTTTTGCTGTGGGGGGCGATGCTGGCCTTTGCACTTTGGCGGCAGATGCCGCTTGTGGTTGCATTTGCGGGCGCAGGTCTCATTCATTTGTGTCTCGACTTTCCGTTGCACCATGATGACGGACGCGCGCATTTCTGGCCGTTAAGTGATTGGGTATATGAAAGCCCTTACAGCTATTGGGACCGTGGGCATGGCGCACATTTGATTGGCCCTGTTGAGGGGGCGCTGTCGGCTGCGGCAGCGGTGCGCTTGTGGCTTTGGCGGCCCGGTTTGCTGATCGCGACCACCGCCGCTATCTTATTGATGGCAGAGCTATGGATCACGTGGATCTGGATATTTGTGTTCAGCCAATAAAAAAACGCAGCCCGAAAGCTGCGTCTTTTTTCAGTACAGGGAGAAGTGCGGTTAAGCGGCTTCGGCCTGCTGGGCGGCATTGCGACGCTCTGACTCTTCGCGTGACAGGGCGACGGAAGTCCGTACACCTTTGCCGACGAAATCCATCAGACCGGTTACAACACGCTCGTTCGGGTCAATGCCCGCACAGCTGAGTACTTCACGGCCATCGCGCGAACGCGCCCAACGGGCGATCTGCTCTGGGCCATTGCCATATTTCTTGTCATCTGCGATTGCATCATCGAGTGCAGCCAGTACTACAGCTGCGAACAGTTTACGGGCGCGGTTACCTTGTTCGTTATTAAAGGCCGTGCCATCAACGAAATCTTTCAACTCGTCGTCCTTCCATTATTCTTGCTCTTGTCATTTTCGGCGTCCGCTTCTTCTGACATATCTCGAGCGATTCGGATACCCTGTTTACGCATGGCAGCTATGCCAAATTTGCATGGCTTTTGCTGCACTCGCTACTAAACACGGCTGCTTGCGCGTGGTTTCTACGCAAGATATAGGCGTTAACAAGATTTCATCAACCTTTTGCCAGAGTTTTGCCACATGCCCAAAATCAACGGAAACGAGATTCGCCCTGGAAATGTCCTTGAACACAACGGCGGCCTTTGGGCGGCTGTAAAGGTCGATCATGTAAAACCGGGCAAAGGTGGTGCATTTGCGCAAGTCGAGATGAAGAACCTGCGCAACGGTTCCAAATTGAACGAGCGTTTTCGCAGCGCGGATAAAGTCGAGCGTGTGCGTCTGGAGCAAAAGGACCAGCAGTTCTTGTATGAAGATGCAGGGATGCTGGTACTGATGGACACCGATACCTACGATCAGGTGCAACTGGCTGCCGATCTGTTGGGCGATCGCCGCCCGTTCTTGCAAGACGGAATGATGATCGTCGTCGAGTATTATGATGATGAGGCAATCAACGCCGCACTTCCCCAGAAGGTCACCTGCAAGGTCGTCGAGACAGAACCAGTGGTGAAGGGCCAAACAGCTGCGAATTCGTTCAAGCCTGCCATTCTGGACAACGGTGTAAAGGTCAGCGTACCGCCATTCGTAGGTCAGGACGAAGACATCATCGTCAATACAGAGACATTTGAATATGTTGAGCGTGCCTAGGCATCAGGACCACATGTAAAAGTCTGAGCGCGGCCCTTCAGGCCGCGTTTTTTGTTTGTCCATCACGTAACGTGTGCAACTGACAGCTTTAGGCAAGGCGGGTGACTGTCGCGTCCTGTGCCGTCATCTCGCCAGTGGCGCGGTCATAGCGCAGATAGGCCAAGGCCTGATCGCCCGACCGGCTGAGCAGGGTGCCTGCAGGCTTTTCTCCTGACAGGATCGCTGCACCAGTTTGTGCGCTGCCCTGAACTGCAACCAAGGCCAGACCTTTGCGCAGTTCGGTTTTATGCTTCATGCGCGCGGTGACCTCTTGGCCAACATAACAGCCCTTGCGAAAATCGACGCCGTTGAGCCGTTCAAACCCCATTTCCAGAATAAAGCTGTCAGGGGTCAACTCAACCCCGCTGGAAGGGATCATGTGTGTCACATGCAGAGCTGTCCAATCGGTGTTGTCGTCTGTCTGCAGGGTTTCACGATACGCCCGCCAACCCAGCGCGTCATGGCGCGGATCAGCCATAGCATCTTCGGGTATCGCGCCAGTGCCGCGGTGAACGTACAAATCAGTCTTTTTGATCGTCACGTCAGCGCGCAGCTTGTACATGGACAGGCGTTGAACCAGCATATCGGCCTGTGCGGTGTCCGCGTCCAGCAACACCGCATCGTCCTTCGCTGACAAAAAGAAATCCGCCATGTATTTACCTTGTGGCGTGAGGATTGCGGCATAGACGAGACCACTGTCGACGCCCGAAATGTCATTGGTGATCAGGCCTTGCAAAAAATCGCGTGTATCTTTGCCTGCAAGGCGCAGGATCGTACGGGCGGGTGCGTTCATCGGACTGTCCTTTTGGCGTTCTGTTTAATATAGCAATGATCGCTTCGCTTTACAGGGGGCAGATGGTGATGAGGGCAAAGATGCGCGCGCAAATTTCAGTGGTTATCCCGACATTGGATGCTGAACCGGCCCTTGGCCCGTGTCTGGGTGCGCTGATGGAAGGCTTGGATCAGGGGCTGATCCGCGAGTTGATCGTGAGTGATGGCGGATCAACCGATGCCACAGGTGCGGTTGCCCAGGCATGGGGGGCCATAGTTCTGCATGGTCCGCCGTCGCGCGGGGGGCAACTAAAACGCGGTGTGGCTGCCGCGCAAGGAGAGTGGATACTGATCCTTCATGCGGACACAGTACTGAGCGCAGGCTGGTGCGAAGCTGTCAGCGCACATCTGTCAAAGCCAGACCGTGCAGGCTGGTTTCGGCTGGCCTTTGATCGCGGCGGGATGGCGGCGCGGTTTGTTGCTGGTTGGGCAAACCTGCGCAGCCGCGCGGGGCTGCCCTACGGGGATCAGGGGTTGTTGATCCATCGCCAGCTCTATGATGCTTCAGGTGGCTATCCTGACCAGCCTTTGATGGAGGATGTGCATATTGTCCGCCGCCTGCGCGGCAAGCTGTGCGAGATGGGCGGCGTGGCTGTTACATCAGCTGTGCGGTATCAAAAACAGGGCTGGATACGACGCGGTATTCGCAATCTTTGGACGCTGCTGCGCTACTTCGCGGGGGTCTCTCCCGAGGTGTTGGCGCAGGCCTATCGGCGATAGCGCGTGCATCTTTTTGGCAGGATTGATCCAATTTTTGGCAGGATTGATCCAAATGGCACGCCTGAGGCGTGACACCGTACTGCTGCCTTTAGCAGATGTTCTCGCAAAACCCGCTGGTTAGCTTCCGAAGAAATGTTGACCGATCCGTTGTAGCAGACTGGGCTGTTGTTCAGGCTGCGGACCATCGCTGCGGTGTGACGTGCGGCCACGACGGTCTGATACGGTTTTGCCATCTTTGAATTGTAGACGGTAGAGGTCGGCGTAAATGCCGCCACGCGCCAGCAGTTCCTCATGCGTGCCTTCGTCCACAGCGCGACCACGGTCCATCACGATGATCTTGTCCGCATTGCGGATGGTGCTGAGACGGTGTGCAATCACCAGTGTTGTGCGCCCCTCGGACAAGCGATCAAGCGCGTCTTGCACCACCTGCTCTGATTGAGCATCCAGCGCGCTTGTCGCCTCGTCCAGCAGCAACACTGGTGTGTTGCGCAGGAGGGCGCGCGCAATCACTACGCGTTGGCGTTGCCCCCCCGACAGGGCAGAGCCGCGCGGCCCGACATGCGTGTCGAGGCCGTTTTCCAGCTGTGGCAAAAAGTCAGAGACAAAGGCTGCGTCAAGGGCTGCTTGCAGTGCCTCATCCGACACATCTGTTCTGCCAAGTACGATATTTTCGCGCAGGGTTTCATCGAACAAAAGCGCCTCTTGGCTGACGACAGAGAATAGCGTTCGCAGATCGGGAATTGCCATTTCGGTCGTTGTGACACCTCCAATGCGCACCGTACCCGATGTCGGGTCCAGAAGGCGGGTCAGCAGATTGAAGATCGTTGATTTACCCGCGCCTGATGCCCCGACCAACGCGGTTGTTTGGCCCGCTGGCGCCGTAAGTGACAGATCATGCAGTACTTGTGTCTCGCCAAAGGACAGATTTACGCGATCAAGGGTAATATCCGCATCGCCCAGCGGTGCTGGCACTGGCGTTTCGGGAGACGTCAGGTGCAAGGGCGCGTCCATCAGCTCTTTTATGCGCTCAAGTGCGGCAGCGGCGGTCTGCCATTGACCACTGATCGCCCCCAGACGGCGCAGTGGATTGAAGGTAAAACCCATCGCCGTAAAGAAAGTCATGAACTGGCCGATTGTCTTGTCACCCGAGATAATCTCGGAACCTCCATAAAGGATTACAGCCATGAACCCGATCCCCGAGATGATATCAATCATAGCAGGTATGGCCGAACTGCCGAAGGCTGTGCGCACTTCGGTAGAGACAAAGCGTTTCGTTATCTCGCGGTATTGGCGGGACTGATAGCTTTCCAGTGCGTTGAGCTTGATTTGCACAATGCCGTGGAATACCTCGTCCAGCCGGGTCGACAGGCTGGCGCCCAGATCGCGCGCTTCACGCGCACGGCGGCGCACGAAGCGCTGGGCAAAGGCAGCAGGCAGGACCATGACAGGGATGCCGATACAGGCCAGCAATGCCCATACCGGATCAATGGAGATGGCCACACCCAGCAGTACCAGAAGGCCGATGAAATCGCGCCCTGCACCGGTAATGATTGCGCGCCAGACATCACCGACAGCATTTACATCCGATTGCACACGCTGGATCAGAAAGCCGGGCGGGTGGGACTGATGGAACGCGCCATCTTGCTGCATCATGCGGTCCAGCAGATCAATCCGCATATCCGCCGCTGAACGTTGGGCGATACGTGTCAGCAATACCTTTTGCGCAACACCTGATATGGCGCGGACCACAAAGATACCGATCAGCACAAACCCCACGATCAACAGCCAAGACTGCTCTCCAGCTACGAAAACGCGGTCGAACATTGGCTCCATCAATTTCGCCATAGCCCCGAGGCTCGCGCCCTCCAACACCATGAACATCACCGCAATGGCGAGCTTGCCTATGTGCTTGCGCAAGTAGTCACGCCAGAGCCAGCGCATCAGCACGCCCGAGGTATAAGTCTGTCCGCTGCTGGGAGGGGTGTCGGTTTTCATCTGGGTCGCGGTGTCCTGTTGGGCTGGCCTATAGCAATAGGCGGTGCGCCGTTCGGCAGACCTTAATGCCCGCGCAGGTAAGGAGCAAGCGCGCGGCGTGATTGACGGCGGGTCGGCGCAGGCTATGGTTGCAAGAGACGCTGTGCCCGCCCGCGCGATAAATATATAGGATTCAAACGTATGTCACCCAAAGCAAACCTGTCACATGGTCGTGGATACCTTGCCATTCCTGGCCCTTCGGTAATGCCCGAAGCGGTTTTGCAGGCCATGCACCGCCCTGCGCCCAATATTTATGCGGGTGAGTTGGTGGATATGATGCCGGGCATCATGGATGATCTCAAACGTGTCGCACGCACACAGCACTATGCTGCTATTTATATCGGCAACGGTCATGCGGCATGGGAGGCGGCACTGGCCAATGTGATCGCGCCTGGCGACCGCGTGCTGGTCCCTGCGACAGGGCGCTTTGGCATCGGTTGGGGCGAGATGGCCGAAGGCATTGGTGCCGATGTTCAACTGATTGATTTTGGTAAATCATCCCCCATGGATCTAGAGGTTATCGCGCAGGCCTTGGACGATGATAAGGATCACAAGATCAAAGCCGTGCTGGCCGTGCATGTCGATACATCAAGCTCGGTTTTGAATGATATCAAGGGGGTGCACGACGTTTTGGATGCAGCGGGCCACCCCGCACTGCTTATGGCCGATTGCATCGCTTCGCTCGGATGTGACCGTTTCGAGATGGATGACTGGGGTGTCGATGTCATGGTGACGGGCTGCCAGAAAGGTCTGATGGTACCGCCCGGATGCTCCTTTGTGTTCTTTAACGACCGTGCACAAACCGTGCGCGATGCCATGCCGCGTGTCAGCCGCTATTGGGACTGGGTGCCGCGCAGCACGGCCACGGAATTCTGGCAGTATTTCAACGGGACGGCGCCCACGCACCACCTCTATGGACTGCGTGTCGCACTAGACATGATCCATGCCGAGGGGATCGAGCAGGTTTGGGCGCGGCATACTGTCTTGGCCAACGCGATCTGGGCCGCATGTGATGCATGGGGCGTGGGTGGTGATCTGCGCATGAATATCGTCGATCCCGCTTGCCGCAGCACTGCTGTCACGTCCCTGCGTCTCAACGGGAATGACGGCACCCGCTTGCGCGATTGGGTCGAGGGCCAACTGGGGCTAACGCTGGGCATCGGGCTTGGTATGGCAGAGCCGGGGGATCCGGCGCGTGATGCCTATTTCCGTTTGGGCCACATGGGCCATGTAAACGGTCAGATGATCATGGGCCTTTTGGGGGGGATGCAGGCAGGTCTGACAGCCCTCGATATTCCGCATGGCAGTGGCGCGCTGGAGGCGGCGGCAAAAGTGATTGGCGGGCGCTAGCCGCGCCGCGCTTCGATGTAGCTGATAACGCGGTTTATGCACCAACCCGTTACAGCGACCGCAATCAAGCCCCAGATGGCCCAGATCGCCACAAAGACCCATGCGATATTGACGCCAAACATGACGATACAGGCTTGTGTGAAATTGGGCGCGCTGCCTTGTGAATGACGCATCGTTTGTCTCTCTGCTTGTCCGGTACTCAGGATAGCGCAGAAATTCCTAACGTCAGCTTTTTTCTGCTGCGGCCGTGGCATCAGAAAGGGCTTGGGGCAAATGCGCTGCCAGCCTGTTCAGCATGTCCTCCGTGCCGCAGCTGATCCGGATACAACGGTTCTGCGGGGCAACAAAGGGCATCCGCACAAAGATGCCTCGCGCGATCAATCCATCCAGAACGGCCTTGGCAAAGCCTGCATCACGTCCGCAATCAAGTGTGACAAAATTTGTGGCAGAAGGCAGTGGCACCAGCCCGTTGTCGCGCGCGATCTGAGCGATACGGTTGCGGGCAGCGTCGATCTCCTGCTGGACCTGCGCCAGATAATCCTGATCGGCAAGCGCTGCCAAAGCGCCTGCTTGGGCTGCGCGGTTCATGCCGAAGTGATTGCGTACTTTGTGAAACGCCGAGATGAGATCGGGGTGGCCGATGGCATACCCCACACGCGCACCAGCCAGTCCGTAGACTTTGGAAAATGTCCGCATCCGCATCACACGCGGATCATCTGCGGGCAGGGGCAGGGCTGTGCCTTCGGGCGCACATTCGACATAGGCCTCATCAAGCACAAGCAACGTGCCAGCGGGCAAATCCGCCATTGCAGCAGCAATGTCTGCGCCTGTGTGGTGGCTGCCCATCGGGTTGTCAGGATTGGCCAGATAGACCAGCTTTGCATCTACCTCGGCTGCTTTTGCAAATAGCTGCGCAGGAGATTCGTGATCGTCCATATAGGGGACCGTGTGCAACACACCGCCAAACCCCGCGACATGATAGTTGAATGTGGGATACGCGCCCGCTGAGGTGACAACAGCATCGCCTTGCCCCACAAACAACCGTACCAGATATCCCAAAAGCCCGTCGATGCCTTCGCCAACCATAATGTTTGCGGATGTGCAGCCGTGGTGCAGAGCAAGGGCCGCACGCAGGTCATGGCTTTCGGGGTCGCCGTACATCCATTGGGGTGTCTGTGCCATGGCCTCTGTTGCGCGGGGCGAAGGGCCAAAGACATTCTCATTTGCGCCTAGCCGCGCATCAAACGCTAGCCCGCGTGCGCGCTCCTGTGTTTCCGGCCCCACAAAGGGAACGGTGGCGGGCAAGGAATGTGCAAGCGGGGTGAGGCGAAAATCTGTCATGCGCCCAGTTAAGTCGGGCGGGGTTGCGGGGGCAAGCCCTTGTAACGGATTGAAATGCTGCCTAAATGAGAATGGATCGCAAATACGGGAGGCAGATATGGCCAAACTAACAAGACGCGGGTTTATTGGCACCGCCGCTGCGGCAGGTGCGTTGCGCGGTGCGGGTGTGGCGGTAGGTAAACCGCCGATGCGCAGGATCCTGACGCTGGTGTACGACAAAAGCCTTGGAATGATGCGCGCGGTCGAACGTGTCGTACCGCGGTAAATGCCGCTACGTTTTGCTGGTGTGGTGCGGCGGCATCTGCTGATGTGGGCAAAACCCTATCGGAGGAAAGCCCATGTCCCGCGTCTCGGTCACTTATAAAGATCACATTGCCCATGTTCGCCTGACCCGCGCGGATAAGATGAATGCGGTCGATCAGGATATGATCACGGCAGTTATTGCTGCTGGTAACGAGGTTGCGGCCTCTGACGCGCGTGCAGTGGTTGTTTCCGGCGAGGGCAAAGCGTTTTGTGCTGGCATCGATATCTCGGGGCTGTCGGGGATGATCGGCAAAGACCCTGCCGAGCTGCTGATGCCGCGCACCCACGGTGATGGTACGACAAACCAGTGGCAGGAATTTGCCATGGTCTGGTCGCGGATGGATATCCCCGTGATTGCTGCGGTGCATGGTGTCTGCTTTGGTGCGGGCATTCAGTTGGCGCTGGGGGCCGACATCCGGATAGCATCGCCAGATGCGAAATTCGCGGTGATGGAGATGAAGTGGGGTATCGTGCCGGATATGGGCGGGATGGTGTTGCTGCCCCGCCTCGTGCGCTCGGACGTATTGCGGCGTATGACCTACACAGCAGAGCCTGTGGGCGCCGGGCAAGCAGAGCGCTGGGGGTTGGTGACCGAGATTGCGGACGATCCGATGGCGGCTGCGCAAGCATTGGCGGAGACCATTGCAGGCAAGAGCCCGTCTGCCATTCGTGCGGCCAAGCGGTTGATTGATGTGGCGGAAACAGCGGATGCGGTAACAGTGCTGGACGCGGAATCGCGCGAGCAGGTGGAGCTCATCGGCAAGCCGCACCAGATGGAGGTTGTCGCGGCTGCCTTTGGGAAGCGGGCGGCGGTTTTCGACTAATTGCCGGCCGTACTTTTGGTAGGTACGGGATTGAGTTTAAAGGAAAAATAAAGAAGGGCGCAGCGGGAAGGCTGCGCCCTGAATTGTTAGCCGATCTCGGCGAGGCGGTCCATTGCAGCTTGCAGCTGGTCGGCCTCTTCTTGGCGCGCAGCGAGGTTTTCCTGAGCTTCTGCTACGACCTCAGGAGGGGCAGATGCGGCAAATTTTGGGTTCTTGAGGCGACCGTTCAGACCGCCGATTTCCTTGGCGAGTTTGTCGAGGGATTTTTGCAAACGGGTCTTTTCCTCGGCGATGTCGATGATGCCTTCGAGGGGCAAGCCGAACATCGCGCCCGCAGCAGAGATAGCGACTGTGCCCTTTGGGAATTCATCCGCTTTATCAAGGGTTTCTACCCGCGCGAGGCGTTTCATCATCGTCTCGTTGTTGTCCCATGCTGCTTGGGCTGCGGCGTCCATTTCGGTGACGATCATGGGCACTTTGAGACCTGCGGGGACGTGCATCTGGGCCCTTGCGGAGCGGATGTTTTCGATGAGGGTGATGACCCAGTTCATCTCGCGATCAGCTGCCTCGTCGAGCAGGTCGGCGGTGGTGTAGCTGGGCCAGTCGGCATGGACGAGCATCTTGTCGCGGTTGGCGGTCTCGCCCCACAGCTCTTCGGTGATGAAGGGCATGATGGGGTGCAGCAGGATCAGGCATTGATCCAGCACCCAAGCCATTGTTTCGCGTGTCTCTTTTGCCAATGCGCCTTTGCCGTCATCGTCTTGAAGTAGGGGTTTGGACAGCTCTACATACCAGTCGCAAACCTTGCCCCAGACAAAGGCATAAAGGGCGCTGGCGGCGTCGTTGAAGCGGTAGGTGTCGAGGGCGGCATCAACTTCTTCGCGGACGCGGGCCGTCTCTCCGATGATCCATTTGTTGAGCGTGGCACGGGGTGCCATTGGTACACCCCCTGTACACCCCCCGTGCACCCTTTCGGCGTCGAACACGCCGTTCATTTCGGCGAATTTATGGGCGTTCCAAACCTTGGTGCCGAAGTTGCGGTAGCCTGCGATGCGCGCGGCGTCGAGCTTGAGCGCACCGCCGAGGGACGCCATGGCGGCGTTGGTGAAGCGCAGGGCGTCTGCGCCGTACTCATTGATGATCTCAAGCGGGTCGATGACGTTGCCCACGGATTTGCTCATCTTCTTGCCTTTGGCATCGCGGACGAGGCCGTGGAGGTAGACCGTGTCGAACGGGATTTTGCCCGTGGTGTCGAGCTGCATCATCATCATGCGGGCAACCCAAAAGAACAGGATGTCCTGACCTGTGATGAGATCGGAGGTGGGGAAGTATTTTTGGAGCGCCTCCGTCTCCTTGGGCCAGCCAAGGGTGCCGATGGGCCAGAGGCCGGAGGAGAACCATGTGTCTAGGACGTCGGGGTCGCGCTTTAGGCGAACTTGAAACGGCTCGTTGCCATGCCTCATGCCTACGCTCGCCGCATCAGCGAACGCAGCGATTTTATCATCATCTTCTGCGGACCATTTCCCTTTGGCATCTACAACATTAGCGGAGGAGCCATAATGTGCTTTGGCTATTTCGATTGCTTCGTTCTCAGAAGCAGCACAGAACGGTTCCCATTTACCCAATTGAATGGCGCCATTTTCGATTACTGGCCCATACCAAACCGGAATCTGATGCCCCCACCACAGCTGGCGGGAGATGCACCATGGCTCGATGTTGTCGAGCCAGTTGTAGTACACTTTCTCGCCGCTCTCGGGCATGATTTTCACGTCGCCATTGCGCACGGCGTCGAGGGCGGGGCCTACGATTTGGTCGGTGTCCACGAACCATTGGTCGGTGAGCATCGGCTCGATCACGACTTTGGAGCGGTCGCCGAAGGGCTGCATGATGGGCTTGGACTCGACGTAAGGAACGGTCTCGGTCACGTCCGATTTGTTGCCGTCCTCGTCTTTTACCGTGCGGGTCACGTCGTGCATCACGGCGAGGCCCTCGGCGGTGATGTCTGCCACGACTTTTTCGCGGGCCTCAAAACGGTCTAGGCCACGGTATTCGTCGGGGACGAGGTTCATGGCGGCGATCATGGCCTCGTCGAACTCCTGCTCGCCGTTGGCAATTTTCTGGGCCACGGCGGCTTCCTCGGCGTAGGGTTTGCCGTCGGCGCGCATGGCGGCGCGTGTGTCCATGAGGTTGTACATCGGGATGTTGTTGCGCTTGGCCACTTGGTAGTCGTTGAAGTCATGCGCGCCTGTGATCTTTACTGCGCCCGAGCCGAAATCCTTGTCGGGGTATTCGTCGGTGATGATCGGGATCAGGCGGCGGAGTGCCTTTGGGCCGACAGGAATTTCGCAGAGTTTTCCGATTATTGGGGCGTAGCGTTCATCTGATGGGTGAACGGCAACGGCACCGTCACCGAGCATGGTTTCGGGGCGGGTTGTGGCGATAGAGATATAGTCGCGAGTCTCGCGCAGGGTCTCGTTTCCGTCCTCGTCCTTCTCGATGTATTCATAGGTTGCACCACCCGCGAGCGGGTATTTGAAGTGCCACATATGACCGGGGACTTCGGTGTTCTCGACTTCGAGATCGGAGATTGCAGTCTCGAACCGAGGGTCCCAGTTTACCAGCCGTTTGCCGCGGTAAATCTTGCCCTCGTTATACATCTGTACAAAGACTTTGATGACCGCGTCGTGGAAGTTGGGGGAGTTCTCGTGACCGACGCGCGTGTCAAAGGGCGCGCCCGACATGGTGAAGGCGTTGCGCGACCAGTCGCACGAATTGCCCAGACGTTTCATCTGGCCAATGATCGTGCCTGCTGTTTCTTCTTTGTACGCCCATGCGTGTTCCAAAAACTGCTCTCGGGAGAGATCGGTGCGTTTGATCTGGCTCTCGGCGAGTTTGTTTTCCACAGCAAGTTGCAGGGCGATGCCCGCGTGGTCCTGACCCGGCTGCCAGAGCGTGTCAAAGCCGCGCATACGGTGCCAGCGCACGCGGATATCCTGCAAAACATGGTTGAAGGCGTGGCCCACGTGTAGCGAGCCGTTGACGTTGGGCGGCGGGATCATGACGCAGTATGTTTCGTCGCGCGAGGCGTTGGCGCCTGCTTTGAATGCGCCTGACTGTTCCCAAGCGGCGTAAATGCGGGCTTCGGCCTGCTGTGCGTCGAATTTTTTGTCCAGTGCCATGGTGTGGCTCCCGTCGGTTGCGTTTGGTCGTTGATGTAGCCGAGGTTGGAGCAGAGGGGAAGGGTGTGCGGCGCTGCTGCTGCCCCGCGGGCCGCAGATCGCCCCGCCCACCGTCCCCAGCCGCATTCGTGACGTTATGTGGTGACTGGACACGGGGGGCTGGGCCGCTAAGTTCTGGGCAACAGACGGACGCAACACTTTTGGGAGCAGACACATGGAAAAATTCGGCAAAAGCCAACCGATCAAGCGGGTCGAGGATGTGCGGTTTCTGACAGGTGAGGGGCGTTACGTGGATGATATCGCGCCGAAGGATGCGCTGCATGCCTATGTCTTCCGCTCGTCCGTTGCGCATGGGGATATTGCCGAGCTGGATGTGAGTGAAGCGCGCGAGGCCGAGGGAGTGCATCTGGTGTTCACCTGTGCGGATCTGGAAGCGGCGGGGGTGAACATCGCCATGAGCGGTGCGATCCTGAAGAACCGTGATGGCAGCGATGCGGCATCGCCGCTGCGGCCGATGTTGGCCAAGGGGCGTGTGCGGTATGTGGGCGAGCCTGTGGCGATGGTGGTCGCTGATACCTACGAGCAAGCGCGGGACGCAGCCGAGTTGATCATGTTCGACGTGGACGAGCTGCCCGCCAAGATCGCGCTGGAGCGTGGCGGCGAGGCGTTGCATGCGGAGGCAGGGGACAACTGTGCGTTTGACTGGGGCATGGGCGATGAGCTTGCCACGGAGGCTGCGTTCAAAAAGGCGGCGCGGACGGTGGCGCTGGAAGTGGATGACAACCGGATTATCGTCAATTCGATCGAGCCGCGCGGGTGTTACGCGGAGTGGGACGGCACACGTCTGCATCTGGCCAACAACGGGCAGGGTGTCTGGGTGCATAAGGGCAATCTTGTCAAGGCGTTCGGTCTGGACGAAGAGGACGTGCGTGTGACCAACCCTGATACAGGCGGCGCTTTCGGAATGAAGGCAATGGCCTATCCCGAGTACTACCTGATCAGCCATGCCACGCGAGAGCTTGGCCGCCCTGTGCGCTGGATGTCCGAGCGGACCGAAGCGATGCTGAGTGACAACGGGGGGCGTGATCTGGTCTCGGTCGCGGAGCTGGCGTTCGATGAGAACAACAAGATCACCGCCTACCGCGTGCGGACCAAGTGTAATCTGGGCGCATACAACAGCCAGTTCGGCCAGCCGATCCAGACCACGCTTTTCAGCCGTGTTTTGATGGGTTGCTATGACGTGCAGACGACATGGTTGCAGGTTGAGGGATACTATACCAACACAGTGCAGGTTGACGCCTACCGCGGCGCGGGGCGGCCCGAAGCGATTTATGTGCTGGAGCGCGTGATGGACCGTGCGGCACGTGAGTTGGGTGTTGATCCGTGGGAGCTGCGGCGCATCAACTTTATCAAGCCGGACCAGTTTCCCTATGCCACCGCCACGGGCGAGACCTATGACGTGGGCGATTTTGACAAGGTGCTGACGCGCGGCGCGGCCGAGGCAGATGCGGGCGGGTTTGAGGCGCGCAAGGCGCAGGATGCCAAGCGCGGGTTGCTGCGCGGACAGGGGATTTGTTACTACATCGAGAGTATTCTGGGCGATCCGACCGAGGGGGCGAAGGTCAACTTCCTTGAGGACGGGACTGTTGAAATCCTTGTGGGGACGCAATCGGGCGGGCAGGGGCATGAGACGGTCTATGCCAAATTCCTGAGCGACCAGACGGGCATTCCGCTGGAAGCGATCCGTGTGATCCAGGGCGACAGTGACCTGATCAAGACAGGTGGCGGCACGGGCGGATCCCGCTCTGTCACAACACAGAACAATGCAACGCTGGCCACGGTGAGCAAGATCAAGGAAGAGTTCACCGCGTTTCTGGCCGAGGAAATGGGTGTGCCTGCTGCCGAGATCAGCTTTGATGATGAGCGGTTCCGTGCAGATGGTTCCAACCTGACGCCTACGATGCTGGAAGTGGCAGACATGGCGCGCGAAAAAGGCCGCGACGATCTGCTGACCCAGCATGAGCGGGCAACACTGGATGGCCGCAGCTTCCCCAACGGGGTGCATATCTGCGAAGTTGTGATCGACCCCGAGACGGGGATTGTCACCACCGACCGCTACACTGTCGTTGACGATTTCGGAAACCTTATCAATCCCTTGCTGGCCGAAGGCCAAGTGCATGGTGGCGTGGTTCAGGGCATCGGGCAGGCCGTGCAGGAGCGTGTAGTCTATGACGAAGACGGTCAGCTGCTCACGGCATCGTTTATGGACTATGCCATGCCAAGGGCGGCTGATGTTCCCTATATCTCGTTCACGAGCGAGCCTGTCCCCTCTACGGCCAATATCATGGGCATGAAGGGCTGCGGCGAGGCGGGAACGGTTGGCGCGCTGGCGGCTGTCTCCAATGCTGTGCAGGACGCGTTGTGGGACAAGGGCGTGCGACAGGCGGACATGCCGTTTACGCCGCATAAGGTTTGGGAGTTGCTGCAAGGTGAGGTCATCGCTGCCGAATAAATCTGACGGGTCTTGGGTGGCGCGGCTGTTTGGCCGTCTGTGGCGGCGGCCTGACAGCGACACCACAACGCGGCGTCCGCAGGGCGGGCGCGGGCCGCAGACCCATCTGGTGATCTTGGACGGGACGATGTCCACGCTCAAACCCGGATGCGAGACGAACGCAGGCCTGACGTACCGATTGGCGCAAGAGTTGGGCAGTGCGGTTTCGATTTACTATGAACCGGGATTGCAATGGCGCGACTGGCGCAGTCTGCGCGATGTGGCCATGGGGCGCGGCATCAACCGTCAAATCAAGCGCGCCTATGGCTATCTGGCCTCGCGGTATCGTGCGGGGGATCGCATCTATCTGATGGGGTATTCGCGTGGCGCTTATGCGGTACGTTCGCTTGCGGGGATCATTGACCGCGTGGGGTTGCTGCGCAGCGATTGTGCGACCGAACGGAACATCCGCCAAGCCTACCGTCTGTATGAATGTGACCCTGACAGTGAAGTCGCGCAGGCGTTCGGGCGGCTGCATTGCCATGACGAGGTTCCGATAGAGCTGATTGGCGTTTGGGATACGGTGAAATCACTAGGGCTGAACGCGCCTGTGCTGTGGCGGCTGAGCGTGGCGCGCCATGCGTTTCACAATCACGCGCTGGGTGCTTGTGTGAAACGCGGCGCCCATGCACTGGCCCACGACGAGACGCGTGTGGCCTATAGACCTGTGCTATGGGACAGTGACCCCGACCACCCTGCGCAGATCACGCAGGTCTGGTTTCGGGGCAGTCATGGGGATGTGGGCGGACATCTGAACGGGCGGCATGCAGCGCGGCCTTTGTCCAACATTCCGCTGGTCTGGATGCTGGAGCAGGCGGCGGAGGCGGGTTTGCCGCTGCCAGTGGGCTGGGAGGGGCGATTTGTCTGTGACCCCGCTGCGCCCTCTATCGGTACATGGGCGGGCTGGGCCAAGCTGTTTGTGACACGGCGCAAGCGGGTGGTGGGGGCTGACCCGTCCGAAACGGTGCATCATACGGTGCAACAGGCACCGTCACGCAGAGCCAAGATAGCAGCCGCGTCAGTGTAACGCCCAAGTGGGTAGTCCGGAGTTTTTGAAAAATCCGGTCAGTCTGTCAGGTGATTTTCATCACGATGCATGTGGTGGAGCCTGTGGCGTAGAGCTTGCCATCCTCCACGCCTCTGATCTCGCCATGGGCGACACCTGTGGAGCGACCCACGTGATCGGCGGTGCCGATGCAATCTATCTGCATGCCCAGCGGGATGGAGCGCAGGATATTCACCTTGTATTCCAACGTCGTATAGACCGAGCCGCGCGGCACGCGTGTCATCACGGCGCAGGCCATCGCGGAATCGAGCAAGGTGCCGTACCAGCCGCCGTGCACGGTGCCCATGGGGTTGGTCACGTTGAACTGGGGCGCGCCGCGAAACACGCAGCTGCCTTCGTCAACGCTGTGGAGCGTATAGCCCATGGTGGCCCCGATGGGTGGCCCCGGATTGGTGCCGTCGAGGATTTTCTGCATGAATTCCAGCCCCGAGAGGGCCAATGCTTCGGACTGGCTGAGCAGCTCGTCGGGTGAGGTGGCGCGGCGTGGCATAGGGTGGCTCCGGCTGGGGGTGTTGGGCCAAGCCTAGAGCCAGTCAGCGCCGACGTGCAAGGTGTGACGCGGCGTTGGATTGCCACGCCACAGTGTCTGTTGAAGGAGTGGTCAGGCCACGTTGGCCAGCGAGGACTGCGGCGTGACCCCCAATGCGCGGCAGACATTTCGCGTCAGGTCGGGACGGTTAAGCGTGTAGAAATGCAGCGCATCCACGCCTTCATCCATCAAGGTGCTGCACATCTCGGCGCATAGCGCAGTCGAGAGCAATTCGGTCCTGTCATCACGCTCGGCCTTTGCATAGGCATCCTCCATCCATGCGGGGATTTTGGTGCCGCAGCGGATCGCGAATTTGCGGGCGGCGGCCCAGTTGGTGATGGGCAGGATGCCCGGAATAATCGGCTGGGTGATGCCCGCGGCGGCGCATTGATCGCGAAAGCGCAGAAAGCTCTCTGGCTCAAAGAAGAACTGGGTAATCGCCTCATCCGCGCCGGCGTCGAATTTGCGTTTGAGGTATTGGATGTTGGCGTGCTGGCTGGCCGCATCGGGGTGGCAATCGGGGTAGGCACCGACGCGGATGGTGAATTTATCCAGCAGGGCCAGCGCCTCGATCAGCTCTACCGAGTTTTTGAAGCCGTCCGGATGGGGGATAAAACGGTCGGTGCCGTCTTGGGGATCGCCGCGCAGGGCGACGATGTCGGTCACGCCTGCGGCGTGGAATTTCTCGGCCTGTTCCATCGTTTCAGCGACACTTGCGCCCACGCAAGTGAGATGCGCCGAGACAGGGAGTTTGGACGTGCGGTGCAGCACATGGGCAGCATCGTGGGTCAGATCGCGGGTGGTGCCGCCTGCGCCGTAGGTGACGGAGAAAAAGCGCGGAGCCAGCGGGGCAAGGGCCTGCGCCGTGTCCCACAGGCGGAAGGCAGCATCGACGGTTTTCGGCGGGAAGACTTCGAACGAGACGGCAGGCAGGTGCATGGTGCTGTTCCTTGTTGAATTACCCTCTTGTCGCATGGGACGCCCTGTGAGACAAATTCATAACATTCATCTTTTACATGAGGCGCGCCTCATATCGGGAGCAGCTATGCACATCGAGTTTCGGCATTTGCGAACCATTCAGGCAATTCACCGTGCGGGAGGTCTGGCACGGGCGGCAGAGATGATGAACATCACCCAGTCCGCGCTGAGCCATCAGGTAAAGGGGCTGGAGGATCAGGCGGGCGTCGAGCTGTTTGTGCGCCGCTCCAAGCCATTGAAGCTGTCTCCCGCAGGGCAGCGGCTGCTGAAACTGGCCGAGCAGGTTTTGCCTCAGGTCGCGGCCTTGCAGGAGGAGTTCAGCGGGCTGCGCGATGGCAGTGCCGGGCGGATGCATATCGCGATTGAGTGTCATGCCTGTTTCGAATGGCTTTTCCCTGTGCTGGAACAATTTCGGCGCAGCTTTGGCGAGGTGGATGTGGATATCCGCCCCGGTCTGGCGTTCGAGGCATTGCCTGCGCTGTTGCGCGAGGAGGTCGATCTGGTGATTTCAAGCGACCCTGAAGAGATCGAGGGGGTCGAGTTTATTGAACTGTTTGATTATCGCGCTGTTTTTGTGGCCTCCAGTACGCACCCGCTTGCGCAAAAAGAGTTTGTCGAGGCAGAGGATTTTCGTGGCCAGACCTTGATCACCTATCCTGTGGAGCGCACGCGGCTGGATGTGTTCAGCCAGTTGTTGATCCCCGCCAAGGTGGAGCCTGCAAGCATCCGTCAGGTTGAACTTACAGCGGTGATCTTGCTGCTGGTGGCGAGCAATCGTGGCGTTTCGGTATTGCCCGACTGGGTGGTGCGGGAGGTGAAATATTCGTCCGATTATGTCACGCGTCCCCTGACGCGCGATGGCATCACCCGCAGGCTATATGCGGCGATCCGCAAGGATGATCGCGAAAAGGCCTATATGCAGGAACTGCTGGGGCTGGCGGGTAAAGAGGCGCGCAAGCTGCAAGCGGTGTAACGGTGCGCAGTGGTATAGCCGTGAAGGCGCAAGTGCTGTCTGCATGAGCCGCCCGAGGCAGTTCGGGGGAGTAGATCTTGGGCGGGCTTTGTGCGGCGCAGTTATTTCAAGGATCACAGGTCCAGCACCAGCTTTTTGGTTTTAGAGCGTGAGCAGCATACGGTTATCTGAGTGTTCGAGGCTTTCTCAAGATCGGTCTGCACCAGATCGCGGTGATCTGGCATGCCTTCTGCCACGGCTGTCAGGCAGGTACCGCACACGCCTGATTGGCAAGAGACCCGCACGTGGATGCCGTTTTCCTGAAGTTTTTGCGAGATCGTTTCGCCCGGTTGCACATCAAAGGTTTTGCCTGATCTGCGTGCAACCACAGTAAAGGCTGCGCCATCGGTGTTCACTTCGGCGCCGAAACGCTCAAGATGGATACACCCCGCTGCCCATTGCTTATTCTCGGCTGACTGCACTATGAAATCCATAAACCCGTTAGGCCCGCAAACATAAAGGTGATGGTCGTGCGCGGGCGATGAGAGTACTGCGTTGATGTCCATTTTTTGATCATCCGGGCCAGTGTCGATATGCACCTGCACCTTGCTGCCAAACTGTGCCAGCTCATCCATAAAGGCCAGCCTGTCAGCCGTGCGCCCGCAATAGTGCATTTCCCATGACGCGCCCGACGCCTCTAGTGCGTAGGCCATATTCAGCATCGGTGTGATGCCGATCCCGCCTGCAAATAGCACCGTATGCGCCACGTGTCTGACCATGGGAAAGTTGTTGCGGGGGCGGCCGATCCTTATGCTCTGGCCTTGGGTGAAATCCGTGTGAACAGCTGTTGATCCGCCACGCGATTTCGGATCGAGCAGGATGCCGAGACGGTATTTTGATCTGTCCGCAGGATTACCTGTGAGGGAATATTGCCGGATCAGTCCGGATTTCACATAAACATCCACATGCGCGCCAGCGTCATAGGCGGGCAGGGCGCTGCCATCAGTGCCGACCAGTTCCAGCCCGATAATATCGGTGGCCACATCGGTGCGTTTTGCCACTGTCACATCCAGCCACGCAGAGGTTTCGGCTGTGGTTTCCTTTTTGTCGTCTTGCAGGATTTCCGCAGCCAGATGGACCTTTACGGGCATACTGGCGAAAGCGCGGATTGTGTTGTTCATCGCGACAACCGGCTCTGACAACATCTCGAACCGCGTGACACGGCGGCGCAGCGCCTCGATCAGCAGAATAATCTCGCGGCGGGCGAGGTGCATGCCCATGCACATATGCACACCTTGGCCGAAACCGAGGTGGTCATGCACATCACGGGTCACGTCATAACGGTCAGGGTCGGGGAATTTGCGGTGGTCGCGGTTGGCCGAGGCATAGATGACGATCACGCGCTTGCCTGCGGTTATGGTATGGCCTGCGATTGTGCTGTCCTCAACCGTGTAGCGGGTAAAGGCGCGGATCGGGGTCGCCATACGCACGGCCTCTTCGACGGCATTGGGGATAAGGCTGGCATCCTTGCGGATCAGGTCCCATTGGTCGGGATGATCGGCGAAGAATTTGATGATCTGGCCTGTGGTGGAGATGGTCGTGTCGAGCGAGGGATTGATATAGTCGCGCATCAGTTGCGCGCATGTCTCGTAGGAGATGCCGCGCTCGGGGCCGACCTCAAAGATACGTTTGGCCCAGCCGCCGTCTTTCAGTTTTTCGGGGCGGCCGTATTCGAGGAGGAAATCGCGCAGGTTTGTGAGGTCTTTGAAGGCCTGATCCGTACGGGCATTTTCGGTGCCGAACAGGTTGAAGGTGGCCGACGCCCATTTGAGCATCTGGTCGCTGTCCACGGGCAGGCCCACCAGTTCGGCCACGATGGTGACAGGCAGAAATTGGGCAAAATCCGCGATGGCGTCAAATTCGCCCCGCTGGCAGAGCGTGTCGATCAGCCCGTTGGCGGAGGAGACGAGCAGCGGTTCGATGTCCTTAAGTGCGCCAGGCAACAGTGGTTCGGAGGTCACGGCGCGGGTTTTGTCATGCTCTGGCGGGTCGGAATTGAGGGTAGAGCCGACGAGGATGTCGTTCACCTTCTGGATCGGCGACACCCCGCGCGAGCTGACAAACCGCAGGGGCTGGCGCAACACTTCGCTGACCTCGTTGTAGCGGGGCAGCGCGTACATGTCGTGTCGCGGCAGATAGACGACGGCCCCCATTTCGCGCATTTGCGCATAGACGGGGTAGGGATCAAGGATCACGTCATCGGAGTAGAAATCAATATCGAGGGAGGGCGTTTTCATGGGGCATCGTGTTGCGTAGACTGGCGAAGCACGTCCAGACCCATGGCATCGGACTGATTGAACGACCCCATGCCACCGTCAATCGCGATATCCGCACCTTTGAGCCAGTTGGCGGCGGGCGAGAGGACAAAGGCGGCGATTTGTGCGATTTCTTCGGGCGCACCGGGGCGGCCTGCGCGGGCCACGTTCCTGGCCATCTTGTCGCCGAAGGCTTTTTGGAAATCTGCCAGAATACCTGTGGCAATGCCGCCCGGACTGAGGGAATTGATGCGCAGGCCCCTGTTCACCATCGCTTCGCTTTCGGCGACGGTCCACAGGATCATCGCCTCTTTGCTCAGGTTATAGCAGCGCGTGGCGTCGATGCCTTCGGCGGCGATGAACGCAGCAAGCTGGCTTGTGCTGGTCAGTGCGCTGAGGCGTTTGACCTGTTCAACCCCTGTGGGCCAGCCATGGCCTGCGCGGCTGGCCATGTTCACAATCGACGCGCCTGCGCGCATATGCGGGACCATTGCTGCGGTAAAGGCGCGCGTCCCGAGGAAGTTGACCTGCAAAATCGCCGCTTCCAGCCCGTCGCGCGGGGGCAGGCCAGCATTGTTGCACAACCCGTCTAGAGGCGTGTCGATGGCCGCAGCCGCCGTGGCGATGCTGCTTGGGTCGCTGAGATCCAGCGGAATAAAGCGGTCTATGTTGGTTTGTGTCTTGTGGATGTCAAAACCGATGACTGTGTGGCCCTGCTCTTTCAGGATACGGGCCAGCTGCGCGCCGATGCCACTTGCCACACCTGTCACTGCGTATGTTGATAGTCTCATTTTGCGCCTCCCTTGGTCCTTGCACGACAATAGGGGCAGACGGGTGAAAATTGACAGCAATGAAAGCGCAAGGTGGGAACGCGAAGAAGGGAGCGAGAGTGGTGCTGCTCTATGCAGGCAAAGCGATCTGGGACGAGGCGGTAGCGCGGGGGGGCTGGCTGTTGTCTGGCAGGCAGGGGGGCTATGTTGCGCCAGCGCTGGGCGCAGTCCGGTGACCTGAACGCACGATCTAATCCGCCGCGTTATCATTTTGCATTCGCAATGGTGGAAATTACCATTTCAGGTATCTAAAAATTTATGAAAGATGCAACCTGCAAAGACGGGGGAACGATATGAAAACGCAGGTGGCAATTATTGGTGGTGGGCCGTCCGGCCTGCTTTTGTCGCAGCTATTACACACACGCGGCATCGACAGCGTGGTGCTGGAACGCAAGACCAAGGATTATGTTCTGGGCCGCATCCGTGCCGGCGTGTTGGAGCAGGGGCTGGTAAAGCTGATGGAGGAGGCTGGCTGTGCTGCGCGTCTACATGCGGAGGGAATCGTGCATGACGGCACGCTGGTGTCTTATGGCGACGAGATGTTCCGCGTTGATTTCACCGAACACACAGGCACACCGGTTATCGTTTATGGCCAGACCGAGGTGACGCGGGATCTGTATGATGCGCGCGAAAAAGCGGGCGGGAAGATCGAGTTTAACGTCGAGAGCGTGGTGATTGAGGGCGCGGATACGGATGCGCCGCGCATCCGCTATACAGTCGAGGGAGACGAGCGGCAGATCGAGTGCGACTATATCGCGGGGTGCGACGGCTTTCACGGGGTCAGCCGTCAGGCCATCCCGCTGGATGTGCGCAAGGAGTATGAAAAGGTTTATCCGTTTGGCTGGCTCGGTATCTTGTCGGAAACGCCACCTGTGAACCATGAATTGATCTATGCCAATTCGCCGCGCGGCTTTGCCCTATGCTCCATGCGCAACGAGAACCTGAGCCGCTATTACATACAGTGTTCGCTGAGCGACAAACCCGATGACTGGACGGACGAGGCGTTCTGGCAAGAGTTGAAACGCCGTATTCCTACCGAGCAGGCAGATGTTCTGGTCACGGGACCGAGCATCGAGAAATCCATCGCGCCGCTGCGGTCTTTTGTGACCGAACCGATGCGCTGGGGACGGTTGTTTTTATGCGGTGACGCAGCCCATATCGTGCCGCCTACGGGTGCAAAAGGGCTGAACACTGCTGCGTCTGACGTGCATTACCTGTTCAACGGCCTGTGCGATTTTTATGAAAATGACAGCACTGCGGGGATCGACAGCTATTCCGAAAGAGCACTGGCGCGCGTCTGGAAAGCCGAGAGGTTTAGCTGGTGGTTCTCGTCGCTGATGCATACCTATCCCGATCAATCGGAGTTTGATCTGAAGATGCAGTTGGCCGAGATCGAATTTTTGCGCTCCAACAAGGCAGCGCAGCAATCTATGGCCGAGAATTATGTGGGGTTGCCCTACTGATGCTGGGTTTTCATGCCTCTCATCCCGCCTATATTTTCGCGCCACTACATAAGGAGCACGCCGATGCATGACCGTTTCAAACAGGGGATGGCCACAAGGCGCGCGGTGTTGGGGGACGCGCATGTAGATCGTGCCGAGGCAGGCAAAAGCGATTTTGATGCACCTTTCCAGACGATGATAACCGAAGGGGCGTGGGGGACGCTGTGGTCTGACGATACGATCACAAAACGCGAGCGGTCGATGCTGACGCTGTCGCTGTTGGCGGCAACGGGCAATTTCGACGAAATCCCCATGCACATCCGCGCCACGGCCAATACCGGTGCTGCTCCGCAGGATGTATTGCAGGCCTTTATGCATGTTGCTGTCTATGCGGGGGTGCCAAAGGCCAACCACGCCATCAAGCTGGCCAAGCAAACCTATGCAGAAATGGGGATTGAACTATGAGCACACGCAAGACACCGTCAAGCGTGGGGGGATTTATCCCGCGGGATCGTAACTGGCAGCCTGATGCGCTGACGCCGCCCTACAAAACCAGCATCAAACGCAGCCCTCAATCGGCGCTGCTGTCGTTTCCCACTACGTTGAGCGAAGAGACATCGCCGGTGTTCGGGCAGAGCATGTTGGGGGAGCTGGACAACGACTTGATCCACAATTTCGCCCAGCCTGGCGAAAGCGCTATCGGCCCGCGTATCATCGTGCATGGACGGGTGATGGACGAAAACGGGCGCGCTGTGCCTGACGCATTGCTGGAGTTCTGGCAGGCGAACGCGGGGGGGCGCTACCGCCACAAAAAAGAGAGTTATCTGGCCCCGCTGGACCCAAATTTTGGCGGCTGCGGGCGCACGATTACGGACGGGGACGGCAATTACGAGTTTCGCACCATCCAGCCCGGCCCGTATCCGTGGCCCAATGGTATGAACGACTGGCGGCCCGCGCATATCCATTTTTCGGTTTTTGGCCACAGCTTTGCCCAGCGTCTGATCACCCAGATGTATTTCGAGGGTGATCCGCATATCAAGCTGTGTCCCATTGTGGGCGTGCTTAAAACCCAAGAGGCGATTGATGCTTTGACCGCACCGCTGGACATGAACCGCACGGTGCCGATGGACAGCCGTGCCTACAAGTTCGACATCGTGCTGCGTGGACGGCGGCAAACCTATTTCGAGAACCGTAAGGAGGGGATGTGAGCATGGCACAGAAACTGGAGTATTTGCGCGAAAGCCCAAGCCAGACAGCGGGCCCTTATGTGCATATCGGCTGCACGCCCAATTTTGCGGGGCTGGACATGTATGGCGGTGATCTGGGGGCCACGATGAAGACCGGCCCTGTGCAGGGTACTGAAATCACCCTGAAAGGGGCGGTTTTTGACGGGTTTGATACTCCGCTGCGCGATGCAATGATCGAAATCTGGCAGGCGGATGCGGCAGGGCTTTTCCCCTCTGTCAACGAAACGCGTGGCACTGCCGACCGCAATTTCACGGGCTGGGGCCGCTCGGCCGGGCATATGGACACGGGTGAATTTATGTTCGATACGGTAAAGCCCGGGGCGGTGCCTTTCCCTGATGGACGGATGCAAGCGCCCCATATTACCGCGTGGGTCGTGGCGCGGGGCATCAACATCGGCCTGCACACCCGCATCTATTTCGAGGACGAGCGCGAGGCGAATGCCGCAGACCCCATTCTGACGCGTCTTGAGCACCAAGGCCGTATCCCGACCTTGCTGGCCACGAAAGAAGCGGACGGCGTTTACCGCTTTGATATTCATCTTCAAGGTCCCAAAGAGACTGTCTTTTTCGACATGTAAATCTGAGGTGCTGATTGCATTCAGGTGAAGCCGACCTGACGGACTGTCTGTGTTGCGTGGCGCGGCAGCTGCCTGTCGTGCCTTGGGGTATGAGTCGGGCGCGCGGGCTGCAAGGGCTTGCATTCAATCCGTTGGTGATTGCGCTAAGTTATTGTCAGGGAATGTATTTTTGTAACTCCAAGGTGCCTTGAATTATAAATCCCCGCGTGTATCGTCAAGGGGTCACACAAATGATGCGGGGGCTGTCCCCAAAGCATCAAAACGACACAGCACCGATTTGGTGCATGGGAGGAACAATGAAAAAATCTATTCTCGGCGCGCTCGCCGTATCCACAATGCTGTCGCCGGTTGCGGCCATGGCGCAAACCGAAGTGCAGTTCTGGCACGCCTTCACGGGCCGTCTGGGCGAGTTGGTCAAGGCGCAGGTTGAAGAATTCAACGCAAGCCAGACCGACTATGTTGTGGTGGAAAGCCATAAGGGCAATTATTCGGAAACGCTCAACGCGGGGATCGCTGCGTTTCGTGCGGGCGAACAGCCCCAGATTTTGATGGTTTTCGAGGTCGGCACGGCCACGATGATGGCTGCTGGCGGGGCTGTGCGCCCCATGTACGAGGTCATGGCGCAAAGTGGTGCGGAATTTAATCCCGACAGCTATATCGGTGCTGTGAAGGGGTACTACACGACCACCGAAGGCGACATGCTATCGCTGCCGTTCAATGCCTCGACACCTGTGCTGTGGGTGAACCGTGATGCAATGACTGCGGCGGGAGTTGACCCCGATACCGATTTGTCCACATGGCAAAAGGTCGGCGAGACGCTGGACGCGCTAAAGGCAGGGGGCGAGGAATGTCCGCTGGTTACAGCATGGCAGAGCTGGATCCACCTTGAGAATTTCTCGGCTTACCATGATGTGCCATTTGCATCCAAAGACAACGGTTTTGCTGGTGTGGATACCGAGCTGATGCTGAATGGCGAGGCGCAGGTTGCGCACCTGACGGCCATGGGCCAATGGGCGCAGGACGGCAAATTTATCTACACAGGCCGCCGCAATGAGGGGGGTGCAAACTTCCGCTCTGGCGAATGTGCGCTGTTTACCGAAAGCTCTGCTGGCTATGCAGGGATCAAGGCCGAGGCCGAGTTCGCCTTTGATGTGCGTCCGCTTCCCTATTGGGAAGGTGTCGGAAACGCACCCCAGAATACCATCATCGGTGGTGCGTCCCTGTGGGTCATGGAGGGCCATGAAGAGGACGAATACAAAGGCGCAGGCGAATTCCTGAGCTTCCTTTCATCTTCGGATGTGCAGGCCAAATGGCATCAGGATACAGGCTATCTGCCGATCACTGCCGAAGCGGGCGAGGCCACCCGTGCTGCGGGTTTCTATGATGCGAACCCCGGAACGGACATCGCAGTGATCCAGATGACTACAAACGAGCCTACGGCAAATTCCAAAGGTCTGCGGCTTGGCTCGTTTGACCAGATCCGCGGGATCATTGACGAAGAGCTGGAAGGCATCTGGTCGGGCGACAAGACCGCCCAAGAAGCGATGGACAGCGCGAAAGAGCGCGGCGATGCCCTGCTGCGCCGTTTCGAGAGCGCCAACCGCTAAGTAACTTTGAAGGCAGGCCTGATTTCGGCCTGCCTTTTACATCAAGGGGGCAGACACATGGAAAAACGCGTCACGTTTCGCGGCTGGTTGCTGCCTTTGCTATTGATCGCGCCGCAGGTTGTAATCTCGGCTGTGTTCTTTTTCTATCCGGCAGGGCAGGCGATCTGGCAGTCGCTGTTTATCCCTGATCCGTTTGGCCTGTCCTCGCAATATGTGGGCATGGGCAATTTCGAGTTTTTGCTGGGCGACAAGTTCTACCGTGGGGCGTTTTTGACCACAGCTATATTTTCGATCCTTGTGACGTTATGCTCTATGATCCCTGCGCTGTTTCTGGCCGTGATGGCGGACAGGTTGATTAAGGGATCGGGCGTCTACCGCACCATGTTGATCTGGCCCTATGCGGTGGCCCCTGCGATTGCGGGGGTGCTGTGGCTGTTCATGTTCAACACCCGCGTGGGCGTGATATCGTGGTATCTGGGCACGCTTGGCTATGACTGGAACCATGTGCTGAACGGGGGCGAGGCGATGGGCCTTGTTGTCGTCGCCTCTGCCTGGGGGCGGATCAGCTATAACTTTTTGTTCTTCTTTGCAGCGTTACAGGCGGTGCCGAAATCGGTAATCGAGGCGGCCGCGATTGACGGCGCACGGTTCTGGCGGCGCTTCTGGACGATTGTGCTGCCGCTGCTGTCGCCGACCACGTTCTTTTTGCTGGTGGTCAATGTGGTCTATTCATTTTTCGAGACGTTTGGTGTGATCCACACGATCACGTCCGGTGGGCCGCAACAGTCAACGACGGTGCTGGTCTATAAGGTGTTTTCGGATGGTTTTGTGGGTCAGGATCTCGGCTCCTCCTCGGCGCAGTCGGTGATTTTGCTGCTTGTGGTGGGGTTGCTGACGATCATCCAGTTCAAATTCATTGAAAAGCGGGTGCATTACTGATGGCCAAAGAATTGCATGGCATGGTGGAGAAGCGTGGCTCGGGCCTGTGGCTGACACATGTGGTAATGATCTTGGGCGTGCTGGTGATTTTCTTTCCGATCTGGCTGGCCTTTGTTGCCTCGACCGTCACGCAGGCGGATATCGTAAAGCCGCCGATGCCGCTGTGGCCCGGTGACCAGTTTGTCGAGAATTACAGCCGTGCGTTGTTTGACGGAGTGAACGTACCTGTCGCCACGATGCTGTTCAACAGCATGGTGATGGCGATCGGCATTGCGGTGGGCAAGATCGCGATTTCGCTGCTGAGCGCCTTTGCCATCGTGTATTTCAGATTTCCGGGCAAGATGATTTTCTTTTGGATGATCTTTCTGACGCTGATGCTGCCTGTCGAAGTGCGGATCGTGCCGACCTACGAGGTGGTGGCGGGCTTTGGGATGCTGAACAGTTACGGCGGGCTGATCTTACCGCTTATCGCATCGGCCACGGCGACATTTCTGTTCCGTCAGTTCTTTCTCACCATACCCGATGAGCTGGCAGAGGCCGCGCGCGTGGACGGTGCCAGCCCGATGCAGTTTTTCCGCGATATCGTTGTGCCGATGAGCCGCACCAACATAGCGGCGCTGTTTGTTATCCTGTTTATCTACGGCTGGAACCAGTATCTCTGGCCGCTGCTGATCACCACGGACCCAGAGATGAACACCATCGTGATGGGCATCAAGCAGATGTTTCCGTCCGGGGATGACTTTGCCCATTGGCCCACGATCATGGCCACTTCGATTCTTGCGATGATCCCTCCGGTGATTGTCGTGGTCAGTATGCAACGGCTGTTTATCCGCGGCCTCGTCGATAGCGAGAAGTAAAATATGGCAACGGTTTCCCTGCGGGATGTGAAGAAAAGCTTTGGTGCGACGGATGTGATCCACGGGATCACTACCGATATTGCGGATGGCGAGTTTATCGTGATTGTCGGCCCGTCGGGCTGTGGGAAATCCACGCTGCTGCGCATGGTCGCTGGGCTGGAGCGGGTGAGCGCGGGCGATGTGATGATCGGTGGCGAGCGGGCCAACGACAAAGAGCCGATGGACCGTGATATCGCCATGGTGTTCCAGAACTACGCGCTCTATCCGCATATGTCGGTGCGCCAGAACATGGGGTACGGGCTGAAAATCGCGGGGCTGGCCAAGGACCAGATCAAGGCCAAGGTGGAAGAGGCGGCCAAGCTGTTACAGCTGGAGCCGCTGCTGGATCGCAAGCCGCGCGAGCTGTCGGGTGGTCAGCGCCAGCGGGTGGCCATGGGCCGTGCGATTGTGCGCGAACCTGCTGTGTTTTTGTTCGATGAGCCGCTGTCAAATCTGGATGCCAAGCTGCGGGTGCAGATGCGCCTTGAGATCAAGGAGTTGCAATCAAAGCTGGGGATTACCGCGCTGTATGTGACCCACGATCAGGTCGAGGCCATGACCATGGCGGACCGTATGATCGTGATGAACGGTGGCGTGGCCGAGCAGATAGGCACGCCGCTGGAGGTCTACGAGACGCCGCGCACGCTGTTTTCCGCGCAGTTTATCGGCAGCCCTGCGATGAACATCGTTGATGCGCAGGTGCAGGGGGGGCGTGTGATGGTGGGCGGTGTGGCTGTGGCAGATGCAGTAGGCGCTGATGGCCCCGTAAAGCTGGGCGTGCGGCCAGAACATCTGGTGTTTGACGGCGCGGGACCGATCTGTGTGAATGTCGCGATGGCAGAGCCGCTGGGCGCCAACACGCTTCTGCATGGCAAACTGGACGGTACGGACGAGAGCTTTACCGCCAGTATGCAAGGCGTGCATCTGCTGAGCGATGACACACGCGTGCTGCGGTTCGGCATCCAGCCCGGCAAGGCGCATCTGTTTGATGCGGCAACAGGGCTGCGCCGAACAGGCTAGCCGCGCTTAGGCAGGGCGCTGGAAGTCGGGGATGATCTGGACATAGGTCACATCTGCCGCCGTCAGGTCAGGTACGCCTTGGACGACTGCCACGACTGCATCGTCGATCACAACTTCGGAGGCCGTGCCATCAATGGTATTGCGCACGATCAGGGCGTCATTGTCAGGCAATGTACCAGGGACGGCCAGCGCGAGGATGAAGTCTTCGCTGGGGTCATAGTCTGTAATCAGGGCAGGGGCGAACAGACCTGCCTCACGGCTGTCCTGTATTGCAAAGATATCGGCCCCTTCGCCGCCTGTCAGTTCACCTGCGCGGGCAAGGGTCAGATCATCATCGCCTGCGCCGCCAATGAGCGTGTCAGGCTCTGGCGTGATCCGTTCAAACCGGTTGCCGTCTGAGTCCAGATCATCGGTATCGGAGATGAAGTAGTCTCCGCCCACGGCGATCAGGGTATCGTTGCCTTCGCCGCCCACCAGACTGTCACTGCCGCCAAAGGTGCCGTCGATCCGGTCGGCACCATCGCTGCCGATGATCGTATCGTCGCCGTAACTGCCCAATACATCCGTGCCGATGCCGCTGGCGCTGTTGCCGATGGTATAGGTGTTGGCGTAGTTTTCGGACTGGTTGTCGTTGTATTCCAGCGAGATATTCAGCTCAAAATCATCCAGTGTGACAGGGCTGTTGCCCAGAAACTCGACGATTAGATCGTCCCCCAAGAACAGATTGCTGCCCTGACCGTCACTGCGGGGCTGTAGGGTTATCTCGCCGCCATCGCCATTACCTGCGGTCAAATCTATGCGCAGGGTATCGACGGTCGGGTCAAAATCGGTGATCTGTGCGACAAGATCGTCGGTAATGCTTTCCTCAAGCTGCATGGTATCTGCACCAAGGCCGCCCGTCAGGGTGCTGCCACTATCTGCGCGCAAGCTGTCGTCGCCTGCGCCGCCGTCCAGCAGATCATTGTTGGGGCCTTGTTCCGCGCCTGCGATCGGGCGGAAGTTCAGCACATCATCGCCATCGCCGCCCAGCAGCGTGTCGGAGCCGCGCCCGCCATTCAGGCTGTCTTCGCCTGCGCCGCCGTCGAGCAGATCATCACCTTCCATGGCGCGCAGGGTATCGTTTCCTTCCCAGCCCAAGAGCGTGTCATTGCCAAAGTCAGCCCAAATGATGTCATTTCCGATACCGCCATCAAGGCTGTCGTCGCTGTTAAAGCCGCGCAGATAATCATCGCCTGCACCGCCCAGGATGGTATCTGCATCTTCAAAATCGGTTGCGCTGCTACTTTCAAAGCCACTGCCGTGCAGGCTGTCATCCCCTGCGCCGCCCTCGATCAGATCTGCGTCGCCGCCCGCTGTGATGCTGTCATCGCCGTTCTGGCCCAGAATGGTATCCGCGCCGCCGTTGCCAAAGATGGTGTCATTGCCATCGCCGCCCTCGATCCGTTCGGCCTGCGCGGTGCCGAGGTAATCGTCATTGGCGCCGTCCAGAATGATAGGGCCTGTTACCGGCGGTGTCGGGGGGGCAGGTGGTTCTGGTGTGAGCGGCGTTTCATCTACGGGCAGGCTGGGCGTTTCTGGTTCGGGGACCTCGGGATCGACAGGAACCTCGGGATCGACGGGCGTATCGGGATCGACGGGCATATCGGGCGCGTCGTCGGTATCACCGCCAGAGGCAAAGGCCGCAATCATGCCTACGCCAGCGAGCAAAAGGATCAGTTCCATGGCACTATGCCCCCCAGCAGGAAGTTTTGGTTTTTAAAACCTTATCTTAGCAGGGGGGCGGAGTCGAATGGCACAAATGGAAACAGTTTGTTTCCAGATATCAGTCGCGGGTTCCGGCAAAGCGCGCGGCCCATTCATCGCGCTGGTCGTCGGTGATTTTGGCAAACAACACCTCTGGCACCTCGAACACATGGCCTGCGGGCAATTGCGCCACCGCTGCTGCTACATCATTGGGCCAGCCTGCATCGGCGATCTTCATACCTGCCAGCATTTTTGCCGCCGCATCAGGAATAAACGGGGCTGCCAGCGTCGCGTAAAGCGGGATGAGGTTGAGCGCGAGGCGCGTCTGCGCCGCTGCGCGGTCAGGGTCTGTTTTGAAGGTGGTCCATGGTGCTTGGGCTTGTAAATATTCGTTGCCTGCCGCCCAGATCGCGCGCAGCTCGGCGGCGGATTTGCGGACCTCCATCGCGTCCATATGATCCGCGTATTTGGCCACGCGGGCGGTCAGATCGGCGATAAGGGCGTGTTCAGCCTCGCCGTATTCGCCAGCACTTGGCACCGCCTCGCCGAATTTGGAGCGGCAGAATTTTGTGATGCGGCTGACAAAGTTGCCCAAGACATCGGCAAGGTCCTTGTTGGCGGAGGATTGGAAGTTTTCCCACGTGAATTCTGCATCCGATGTCTCGGGCGCGTGGGACAGCAGCCACCAGCGCCAGTAGTCGGCGGGCAGGATTTCCAGCGCCTGATCCATAAACACACCGCGCCCGCGCGAGGTCGAGAACTGGCCGCCGTCATAGTTGAGGTAGTTGAAGGACTTGATGTAATCGACCAGCTTCCACGGCTCGTTTGACCCCATGATCGTGGCGGGAAAGCTGAGTGTGTGGAAGGGCACGTTGTCTTTGCCCATGAACTGGGTGTAGCGGACATCGTCCGCGCCCTTGTCGGTGCGCCACCAGCGTTCCCAGTTTTCCCCTTTGCCCGCATCGACCCATTCCTGCGCGCAGGCGATGTATTCGATGGGGGCGTCGAACCAGACATAAAAGACCTTGCCTTCCATCCCCGGCCACGGTGCGTCACCGCGTTTGACGGGGACGCCCCATTTGAGGTCACGGGTAATGCCGCGATCCTGCAAGCCGTCGCCATCATGCAGCCATTTTTTCGCGATGGAAGTGGTGAGAACAGGCCAGTCGGTTTTGCTCTCGATCCAGTCGTTCAGGCGGTCTTTCATCTTGGATTGTTTGAGAAAGAGATGTTTTGTGGCGCGCATTTCCAGATCGGTTGCCCCTGACACGGTGGAGCGGGGGTTGATAAGATCTTCGGGGTCAAGCTGTTTGGTGCAGTTGTCGCATTGATCGCCGCGCGCGTCCTCGAATCCGCAGTTGGGGCAGGTGCCTTCGACATAACGGTCTGGCAGGAAGCGGCCATCGGTCTGAGAATAAATCTGGCTTTGCTCGATTTCCTCGATCAATCCCTCATCGGCCAGCGCACCTGCGAAATGCTGGGTAAGGCGCTTGTTCTGCTCGGACGACGAGCGGCCGAAGTGATCGAACGACAGGCCGAAGTCTGCCGCGATCTTGGCTTGCACCGCGTACATCTCGGCGCAATATTCCTCAACGGGTTTGCCTGCCTTGGCCGCGGCCAGCTCGGCGGGGGTGCCGTGTTCGTCCGTGGCGCAAAGAAACAGAACCTCGTAGCCTCTGCCGCGCAGGTAGCGGGCATAGAGATCGGCAGGCAGCTGGCTGCCCACCAGATTGCCGAGGTGCTTGATCCCGTTGATGTAGGGAATGGCGGAGGTGATGAGGTGACGGGTCATAAAGGGTATTCCTTGCGGTGTTCCCCCTCCCATAGCTGCATGCGCTGTGAGGATCAATCAGTGCAGTAGAACGGTGACCGATTTGCGCAGGTCTGCATAGGCTTCGGACGGCAGGCTGCCTTGCCAGTTTGCGACGAAAACACTGCCATTTGTTCCCATGACAAACAGCGCGCCGATGCGCCGCGCGGGTGTTTTGCTGCGCCACAGGCCCGAGTGGTTCAAAGTATGCGTGCCTTTGCCGGTGCGGTGGAAGACGCCAAGGCCAGCGCCGCTGTCGGGATTATAGGCGAAATCGGCGGGACGCTGCATCCAGGGGCGCGCAGGGGCGTACCAGTGCATCGCGAAACGCGCGTAATCTGCGGCAGATATGGACCAGCCACCAAAGCCTGCGGTGGCCCACATGCGCCCTGCGACCTGTGCAGTTCTGGCATCTGCGGGAGCCATAACTGCCGCTTGGCAATAATCGCCATAGGACTGGCCCGTAAAGCCTTCGATGATCTGACCCAGCAAGGCAAAATTCACGTTTGAATAGAGATGCCCGCGGCTTGCGGGCAGGTGGGCCGGATCGCGCAGGGCGGCGCGGGCAAAATTGGCTTGGGTATACATATTGCGCCCTTCGCCAGCGGTGCCGTCCGACCCGATGTTTTTGGGCAGGCCACTGGTGTGCGTGACAAGGGCGCTGAGCGGTAGCTTTGCCAGTTCTGCGTGGGGCGCCATGCCAAGTGTGTTCCAGACGGGCGTCAATTCCGACAGGGGGGTATCCCAGCTGTGATCGCTCTGTGCGAGAATTGTGTTTAGGCACATGGCGGTGACGGCTTTGGACAGGCTGGCGACAGGATAGGCCTGATCGGACGTGCGGCCTTGGCCAGCGCCTGTAATTATGGCGCCGTTCATACCGATCGCGATTGCGCTTGTGTCGACGCCGTGGCGGGTCATCCATGCGCGCCATGCGGTTTCAATTGCTGTGGTGTCGGGTACGGACGTTTGTGCCAAGGGGATCGGAGCGGAGACAGCAGGCGGTGCGGTCAATAGCGGGTTTGCAGCTGCCGTTTGCGCATGTTCCTTGGCATTGGGTGCAGACTGCAATGCTGACGTGCTTTGCGGCAGCATCGTAGAGAGTGCGACAAGACCGAAAAGTGCAAACAGGCCACCCGCAGCCAGCTGTATGATCCGCATCTTTTGATCTCCTATGTCCCGTAACTGTCTCTGGATGCAGGGAAAGGAGGGCAGGATTAGGGCTTTTTGTGGTATTTCTCGCGGTCACGACGAAACAGGCGGCCAACCAGAAAGGAGGTGCGGGGGGCATAGACATATGCGGTGCGGCGTTCGGCGATGCGGCCAACGCCGATACGGGCGACGCCGAATACGATCAGGGCGGCGTGGCCTGTGGCCAGCATGATGAACAGGGCTTGGGGGCCGTAGTTTTCAATGAGGATGGATGCGCCGTAGGGGGCGGCGATAGCGCCCATGGCGAACCAGAACATCAGCGCCGCTGAAAGCTCGACCCGCTCTTCCGAGCTGGCAAAGTCATGGGCGTGGGCGGCGGCGACGGAATAGATCGGGAAGGTCGTGAGACCAAAAAGGCCTGCCGACAGCAATATACCCGTTACGCCCCATTCGGCGGTGGACATGGTCACGCCGCAGCTGCCGATGGCAGCGACCGAGAGCCAGATCAGCACCTTGCGGCGATCGAACCTGTCTGCCAGCCAGCCGATGGGCAGTTGTGCCAACGCGCCGCCGATCACAAACGCCGAGAGAAACCAAGCGATCTGTCCTGCGCTCAGGCCCAGCTCTTGGCCGTAGATCGGGCCGACCATCCGGAAGGAGGCGCTGGAGAGCGCCGCGACAATTACCCCCGCGACCGCCAGCGGTGAACGAACGTAGGCCAGCATCGGGCGCAGGCGCGGGGATTTGGGGGTATCGGGCTGCGATGCTGTTGTGAGGGTGATGGGAAGCAAGGCGGCACAGCACAGGATTGCAAGGATGTTGTAGGAGATATAATCAGCAGGGGCGAGAATGCCGATGATACCCTGCGCCGCGAGGCTGCCTGTCATGTCGACCATCCGGTAGGTGCCCATGGCGCGGCCGCGCGTCTCGTTGGTGACTTTGGCTTGCAACCATGCCTCGACCACCGTGTAACAGCCTGCCACGCACAGCCCAGAGGCCACCCGCATCAACGCCCATGCGTAGGGATTGATTACCATCATATGAGCGATCAGGCCGATGCTGCCTGCGGCTGTGAACGCGGCAAAAGCACGGCTGTGCCCGACCGATCCCAGAAGCCGTGGCGCAAACCAGCAGCCGATGAAAAACCCCACAAAATGCGCCGAGCCGAGCATGCCGATTTCTTGCCGTGTAAACCCCAGCGCCGTGCCGGAAAGCACATCAAGCGGGCCAACCCCGCCCGACGAGAGCTGTAGCAAGACGACCGAGAAAAACAGCGCCGCAAAGGAAATCATCATACGCATAGGTTCTGAATGATCCTGTTAGGCGCAGAAATATAGAGAAATCCGACAATTCAGGTCTGTTTGCGGCGGAATTTATCGTTGCAAGGCCACCGCGTGTACTGAAAACGGTTGCGACCGCGCGGCGGGTGGCTAGGGTCTGGCGCAGGAAAACGCGGGAGCATGCCATGCAGATGACGAAACTGGGCCGCACGGATATCGAGGTCTCAAAATTCTGTCTGGGGTCGATGACCTGGGGCACACAGAACACCACAGCCGAGGGCCACGCGCAGATTGAGTGCGCACTGGACGCAGGGATAAACTTTGTCGACACGGCCGAGATGTATCCCGTCAATCCGCTGAGCGCGGAGACACAGGGGCGCACCGAGGAGGTGATTGGCGACTGGTTTGCGGCGACGGGGCGGCGCAACGACATGGTGCTGGCAACAAAGCATTCGGGCGAGGGGATCGCATATGTGCGAGATGGCGGTCCCATCACGGCGGCGTCCATTCCGCAGGCCATCGACGGATCACTGGCGCGGCTCAAGACTGACTACATCGACCTGTATCAGTTCCACTGGCCCAATCGCGGCAGCTATATGTTCCGCAAGAACTGGCTATATGATCCGTCCGCGCAGGACCGCGCCGAAACGATCCAGAACATCGAGGATTGTTTGGGCGCCCTGCAGATCGAGGTGGATCGGGGGCGTATCCGCGCCTTTGGCATGAGCAATGACAGTGCGTGGGGGCTTACCCAATGGGCCAATGCGGCCGAGCGTGTGGGCGGGCCGCGCATCGCCACTGTACAAAACGAATATTCGCTGATGTGTCGCATGGCCGATACGGATGTGGCCGAAGCCTGCCATAACGAAGACATCGGAATGCTGTCATTCTCGCCGCTGGCTACAGGGCTGTTGACGGGCAAGTATCAGGGCGGGGCGGTGCCGGATGGATCGCGTCTATCGCTCTCGCCTGAATTGGGCGGGCGCAAGACGCCGCGCGCATTCGAGGCGGTGGCGGCTTATCTGGGGGTCGCGGAAAAGCACGGGCTTGATCCGGTGCATATGGCCATGGCCTTTGTGCGCGACCGCCCCTTTATGGCCAGTGCAATTTTTGGTGCAACGACCATGGCCCAACTGACCCATATCATCGCGGGTGCCGATCTGGTGCTGTCGGAGGCGGTGATGGCAGATATCGACACGGCACACCGCGCCCACCCCATGCCCTATTAGGACCAAACACGACACGGACAGGACGTTTTCGAGGGTGGAAACACAGGCCCGCAAGCGTAGTACCGTGTCAGAATATCAAAGGAGAGACACATGCCATTAGCCATGAACCGCGAGGTTTTCATTACCTGCGCTGTCACCGGATCGGGCGCCACACAAGACCGCAGCCATCATGTGCCACGGTCACCAGAGCAGATCGCCGATAGCGCCATACAAGCGGCCAAGGCTGGGGCGGCTGTGGTGCATTGCCATGTGCGCGACCCCGAGACAGGCGCGCCGAGCCGTGATCTCGCCCTGTACCGCGAAGTGACTGACCGTATCCGCGACAGTGATACAGATGTAGTGTTGAACCTGACAGCGGGCATGGGGGGCGATATTGTTTTTGGCAGTGTCGAAAACCCGATGGACCTGAACGAGGCCGCCACCGATATGGCGGGTGCGACCGAGCGGATGGCCCATATAACCGAATGTCTGCCCGAGATTTGCACGCTGGATTGCGGCACGATGAATTTTGCCGAGGCCGACTATGTCATGACCAACACCCCCGGCATGTTGGTGGCGATGGGGCAGATGATGACCGATCTGGGCGTAAAGCCCGAGATCGAGGCCTTTGACACAGGCCACCTGTGGTACGCCAAGGAGTTGGTTGCACAAGGCGTGCTGGACAGCCCCGCGCTTGTACAGCTTTGCATGGGTGTGAAATGGGGCGCACCTGACGACCTCAATACCTTTATGGCGATGGCCAATAACGTGCCTGACGACTGGACGTTCTCGGCTTTTGGTCTGGGGCGGAACCAGATGGCCTATGTGGCAGCATCCGTACTGGCGGGCGGCCATGTGCGGGTGGGGCTGGAGGACAATCTGTGGCTCGACAAGGGGGTCTTGGCCGAGAACCACCAGCTTGTCACCCGTGCGCGCGGCATCATCGAAGGAATGGGCGCCACGCTGATCGGGCCTGCGCAAGTGCGCGAAAAGCTGGGCCTGCAAAAGCGGATGCCGCGGTGATCCGTAGCCTTGCCCTTGCGGCTCTGTTGGCGCTGGGCGGATGTGTGGCTGCGCCACCTGCGCCCGTGCCGCTTGGCCCTACATACCGTGATGCTGATGCGCTGATCGGCGTGACATCGCGGTATGACGCGCAGAAATTTGCAGGCGTCTGGTACATCCGTGCGGGCTTTGACCCTGCGTTGGGGCGCATGGCGTTTCGCATGATCGACACACCCAAGGGCCGCGTGATGCGGCTGGGTGCGTTTGTCTGTGATCCTGCGGGCATTTGTGGTGACTTTTCCGAGGACTTGCCAGTGACCCGCTTGGGCAAGGGGCAGTTCCGCGTGACAATGCCTGATGGTGGTACCCGCGACTTTTGGGTGCTGTGGGTGGATGAAGGTTTCCGGACTGCGGTGCTGGGCAACAAGCAGGGCGATTTTGGCTGGATCGTGGACCGCAGCACAAAGGGCGGGGCAGACCGGATCAAGGCAGCCCGCGAGATATTGGATTTTAATGGCTACGATGTGAGCCGACTTAAGGTGATACGATGAAGACAGCGGCGATTATTGGCGGTGGTGTAATTGGCGGCGGTTGGGCCGCACGGTTCATGCTCAACGGGTGGGATGTTCGGATATTCGACCCTGATCCGGAGGCCGAGCGCAAGATCGGCGAAGTGATCGACAATGCGCGCCGCGCCTTGCCTGGATTGACCGACATTGTGCTGCCCGCCGAGGGGGCAGTGACATTTTGCGACAGCATCGCAACTGCCGCGCAGGATGCCGCGTTCATCGTGGAAGCAGTGCCGGAGCGTGTCGAGATCAAGCACAGAGTCTATTCCGAGATCGAGGCGGTGAATACAAAAGGGCTGATCGCGTCCTCAACCTCGGGGATCATGCCAACGGATTTGCAGGCTGGCATGGCGCACCCTGAACGCCTGATCGTGGGGCATCCGTTTAATCCGGTTTATCTGCTGCCGCTGGTCGAGTTGGTGGCAGGGAAACAGACTGATCCGGCCCATATCGAAACGGCGCGTGGCATCTATGCCTCGCTGGGAATGCACCCGCTGCACTGCCGCGTCGAGATTGAGGGGTTTCTGTCGGACCGTTTGCAAGAGGCGCTATGGCGCGAGGCGCTTTGGCTGCTCAAAGACGGGGTGGCCACGGCGGAAGAACTGGATGCGGCGATTGCCTATGGTCCCGGTTTGCGCTGGGCGCAGATGGGCACCATGCAGACCTTTCATCTGGCAGGTGGCGAGGGCGGCATGCGCGCGATGCTGGCGATGTTTGGCCCCTGCCTGAAATGGCCGTGGACCAAGCTGATGGATGTGCCAGAGCTGACAGATGATTTCGTGGAAATGGTAGGCGATCAGTGTGATACGCAGTCGGGCGATCTGACGCCGCGCGCATTGGAGCATATTCGCGACGACAATCTTGTAGGCATTCTGCGCAGTCTCAAGGCGAATGGTTGGGGTGCAGGAGCCACACTACAATCGCATGAAGCTGTGCTGCGCAAAGATACTGTGCATGGTGCAGAGGCTGCTGATCTGGCTGCGGATGCATTGGTAGAGACTGCGCAACGCACCGTGCCGCTGGATTGGACAGATTATAACGGCCACATGACGGAATCGCGTTATTTGCATGCCTTTGCCGATGCGACCGACCGCTTCATGCAGATCATCGGTTGCGACGCGGCGTATATCAAATCGGGTGGCAGCTATTTCACCGCCGAGACACATATCCGCCATATCGACGAAGTCCATGCTGGGGCGACCATCACCATACGCACCCGTGTGGTGATGGGGGAGGGCAAGAAGATGCATTTGTTCCACGAGATGTACGAGGGCGGGCGCTTGTTGGCGACGGGCGAGCATTTCTTGCTGCATGTGAGCCTCGAGACACGCAAACCCACGCCGCCAGCGCCGCATATCGAAGCGGCATTGGTGCGCTTTGCCACGGGCCACGCGGGCCTGCCTGCGCCAGAGGGGGTTGGCCGTGCCATCGGCGCGCCGCGTTGAGGAAGGTCCTGATTACGGCGGGGGCTTCTGGCATCGGCCGCGCCATGGGCGAGGCGTTTGCCGCTGAAGGCTGCGAGGTCTGGGTGACAGATGTGGATGCCGAGGCGCTGGCGTGTTTGCCAGACGCTTGGCAGAGCCATCACGCCGATGCGGTAGACGAGGTGGCGATGGCGGCGGTGATTGCGCAGATGGGGCAAATTGACGTGCTCTGTGCCAATGCAGGCATTGCCGGACCAACAGCACTGGTCGAGGATATCGCGCTGGATGACTGGCGCGCCTGTGTGAGCGTTAATCTGGAGGGGGCCTTTGTTGCGGTTAAGTACGCGGCCCCTTTGATGAAGGCTGCGGGGGCCGGTGCGATCATCCTTACCTCCTCTACTGCTGGCATCTACGGCTATCCGAACCGTGCGCCTTATGCGGCGGCGAAATGGGCGGTGATCGGCCTGATGAAAACCCTCGCAATGGAGTTGGGGCCGCATGGCATTCGCGCAAATGCCATATGCCCCGGTGCGGTAGAGGGCGCGCGGATGGAGGGTGTTCTGGAGCGCGAGGCGGCGGCCAAGGGCATGACACGCGATCAGGTCTATGAGGGCTATGCGGTAGGCACATCCATGCGCAGATTTGTCGAGGCGCAAGATGTTGCGAATATGGCTGTTTTCCTCGGCTCTGACGCGGCGCGGCTTGTATCGGGGCAGGTGATTGCGGTGGACGGTCATACCGAAAACCCCGATCCGAAGGTGTGATTGGCGCGCGTTTGCGCACCTAGGCCCAAAATTCTGGCTTCATGTCGTTTTGAGAACAGGCAGCGCGGTGTTTTAGCGCTATCGGTTGGGTATATGTAACAGCGCCGAGACCCTTTTCTGCATGCAACCTTCCCCAGCTGACCCCCGAGAGGCCGCGCAGCCTTTGACGCGCGTGTGCTGGCCTACGGTCCTGCTGATTTTGGCGTTCGGGGGGGTATGGGCTGGTGCCTTGATGCTGCCCACGGGCTGGGGTCCGATCGCCTTTGTGCTTCTGGTTCTGGCGCTGACGCTGCATAGCTCGCTTGCCCATGAAATCCTGCACGGCCATCCGTTTGGTCATACGCAGGCCGAGACGCTGCTGGGCCTGTGGCAACCGGGACTGTTTGTGCCGTATCTGCGGTTCAAGCGGACCCATTTGGCCCATCACAGGGACGCCAATCTGACCGATCCTTATGATGATCCCGAAAGTAACTATCTGGACCCTGCTGTCTGGAACGGTCTGGCGGGCTGGCAGCGGCAGGTTTTGCAGATCAACAATACGTTGGCGGGGCGGATCGTGATCGGGCCGTTGATCGGGATGTTTATGTTCTGGCGCGGTGATCTGGCTGCGATCCGTCGCGGTGCGCCGCATGTCGCGCGCGACTGGCTGGCGCATCTGCCCGGGGTTGTCTTGACGCTTTGGCTGGTTGGGCTGTCTGACATGTCCGTCTGGCTGTATCTGCTGGCGTGTTATTGCGCATTATCGGTACTGCGCATCCGCACCTTTCTGGAGCATCAGGCCCACGCTCGTGTCTCGGGCCGGACGGTTATCATCGAAGACCGTGGCCTGTTGGCGTTTTTGTTTCTCAACAACAGCTTGCATGTCGTCCATCACATGCATCCCGACGTGCCTTGGTATCGGCTTTGGCCGCTCTACCGTGCGCAGCGCGAACGCTATGTGACGCGCAACGGCGGCTATGTCTATGCGTCTTACGGCGAGGTTTTTCGCCGCTATCTGTGGCGGTGCAAGGATGATGTGCCACATCCGCTCTGGCGGGGCGGCGCGGATTGAGGCACTAGGGGCAAATGGATATGCCCGAACTCTGGATCATTGTTACCTTGCTGGCGGCGGCGTTCCAGACGGTGCGGTTTATGCTGCAAAAGGTGCTTGCCACCGCGACACTGAGCCCGGCGGGAGCGACGTTTTCGCGGTTCATCTATTCCGCCCCCTTCATTGCACTTCTGTTGGTGGCTTATATGCAGGCAACAGGCGCATCGCTACCTGCGCTTGACGCGCGGTTCTGGGGCTTTGGCCTGTTGGGGGGGACTACACAAATCCTTGCCACGGTCTGCGTGGTGGCCCTGTTCAAAGAGCGTAACTTTGCCGTTGGGATTACCTTCAAAAAGACCGAAGTGATCCAGACCGTGCTTGTGGGCGTGCTGCTACTGGGAGAATTGGTGAGCTGGGGCGGTTTTGCCGCTATCACTTTGGGGCTGGTCGGGCTTTTGCTGTTGTCGGGGGGCAAAGAGGCGACTGGTTTTCACCTGTCCGACCTGCGCAACCGCGCGGCACGGCTGGGGATTGCGTCGGGCATATTGTTTGCTTTTTCAGCTGTAAGCTATCGCGGGGCGTCGCTGACGCTGGCCACGGATGATCCGCTGCTGCGCGCAGGCGTGACGCTGATGGCTGTGGTGGCGATGCAGACGGTGATTATGGCAATATGGCTGGCGCTGCGGGAAAGCGGCGAGATGCGTCGCGTCTGGCGTGCGCGCCGTGTAGCGGTATGGATCGGGCTGACCTCTATGGGGGGATCGCTGTGCTGGTTCATCGCATTCACCTTGCAAAACGCGGCCTATGTCAAGGCGCTGGGGCAGGTGGAGCTGATCCTGAGTGTGATCGCCTCGACGCTGTTTTTCCGCGAAAAGATCACCACACGCGAGGCGCTGGGTATGGCCGTACTGGTCGCGTCGATCCTGCTGCTGATCCTTGCGATCTAGGGTCAGGGCTGTTCCTCATACGGGGTCTTATGGCCGCGCAGACGTAAAAACAGGCTCTCTTCGTCGTTATTTTTGAAATAGGGAACAGAAGAGGGGGGCGACAGATCTTTTGCACGGGCCTCGACTTCGGCCAGAACGACCTCGGTGATAAAGGGCATATCGAAACTCCGCGCGCGGGTCAGTGGCACCCATTGCAGATGCGAAAGCTCGTCACTGGCGGCGCCGAAATCATCAGGATCACTGGCTATGGCATCGACATCAACCAAGAAGAAGCGCGCATCGAAACGGCGGGGCCGTCCGGGCGGGGTGAGGGCGCGGAATACGAATTGCAGCGCGCGGGCATCGGGCAAGTGGCCCGTATCTGCAAAGCTCTGCCAATCGGGGTGAACTTCTCCGTTCCACGTGCCCTTGGAGCCCAGAACAAGGCCCGTTTCCTCCCAAAGTTCGCGTATGGCGGCGACAGGAATGGCATGGGCCAGATCGGATGTTACATCATCGCTGATGCGGGCTGCGCATTGGTCGGGCAGTCCGGCAGCCAATGGCACCTGCGCGTCCGCAGGATCAACCGCGCCGCCTGGAAAGACAAATTTGTTGGGCATAAAAGCCGCTTTTGCACCACGCTGGCCCATCAGGATAGAGGGCGCAGTCATACGGTCGCGGATCACGATCACGGTGGCTGCATTTCGGATCGCGGTTTTATCTATGCTCATCTGTTCCTCGTTGGTTGTGGGAGGAACAATCAGCGTTTGCGTGCAAAACCGCCCATTTCCTTGGCCCATTGAAAGCCTACGATCGCCCCTTTGAATCTGGGAAGAAGGTAGAGAGACAATCCGATGCTGCCAACCGAAAAGATGGTAAACAGCACGATCGGTTCGGGTCGGAAATGTACAAAGACAAAATGGAGCATGACGCCCATAAGATGCCCGACGAGCAGAATTGTCAGATAGGCAGGCCCGTCATCGGCGCGATGGTGGTGTAATTCCTGCTCGCAGACGGCGCATTGGTCGTTCACCTTGAGATAGCTGTGCAGCAGGGGGCCTGCGCCACAGTTAGGGCATTTGCCGCGCCAGCCGCGCATCATGGCGGGCATGCGCAAACGCTCGCCCTCGCCGTCTTGGGTGGAGGAAGCTTCGCGGGGTTGGCTTGTGGTATCTGTCATGATTGGTCCTGCTGCGGATAAGACATGGGTTTGCCTAACATATCGGTCGAATAAAAGGTGGCGATTTGTCTCAACATGCCTAAGGCCAAATTATTTGCAGATTTCTGCGACGGAACTCTAGCCGGATTGCGTAAGACATCCAACTGCACGGCGAAACAGACCGATGCAGAGAGCAAAACGGAGAACACCATGTTTAAAGAAACACTAACAGTTGTCGCAATCGTTGCAGGTTTGGTTGCCACCAGCGCGCAGGCCCGTGATGGCGGCGCGAATATGGAAGAGCGGTTTTCGCAGATCGATTCCAACGGAGACGGTCAGGTGACGGCAGATGAATTGCGCGCACAGGCAGCGGCACGGTTTGCAGCGGCTGATGCGAATGGCGATGGGGCATTGACCCAAGAAGAAATGGCAGCCATGGCCCAAGGCAAGCGTAAGGCGCATCTGCTCAAAAAGTATGATGCCGACGGTGACGGCTCTTTGAGCAGTGCAGAGTTGGAAAAAGCTGCGTCGGGCAAGATGGGCAAACGGGCCGCCAAACGGTTTGAGAAGTTGGACGCGGACAACAGCGGCACCCTCACGCTGGCCGAGATGCAAGAGCGCCGCGACCCTGCGCGGATGATCGAAAAGCTGGACAAAGACAGCAGTGGCGGGCTTAGCATGGAAGAGTTTGCTAAGCTGCGCGGCCATGGCAAACATGGCAAAAAGCGCAACGCCGACTAAGCCTTTAATCGCGGTGCACCCGCCCTTTTTGCGAAGGGCGGGTGCAGATGGGAATGACCTGTTGAGAGACACAACCGAGCAGATGGCGGCACGTGAGGCCGATGCAGCTTTGCTGGCGCGTTATGCTGCTGGCGACGAGGCTGCTGCGCGCCTGTTGTCTGCGCGCTTGTCCCCGCGTGCGTTCGCCCATGCCGCCCGTGTACTGGGCGACAGGGCCGAGGCGGAGGATGTGACACAAGAGGCGATGCTGCGTCTTTGGAAACAGGCACCGAACTGGGATGCAGGGCGTGCGCAGGCGGCAACATGGGTCTACCGTGTGGTTGCAAACCTGTGCTCTGACAGGTTGCGGATGCGGCAAACGGACGTGCTGGATGATGTGAATACACCCGCCGATCCGTCACCCAGCGCAGAAGACCGCTTGCAGAACAGTGCGCGCCATGATGCCCTGCAAGCCGCGTTGATGCGCCTGCCCGACAGGCAGCGGCAGGCGGTTGTGCTGCGGCATATCGAAGGGATGGCGAACCCCGAAATCGCCGAAATTCTGGACGTGGGGGTTGAGGCTGTCGAGAGCCTGACTGCCCGCGGAAAACGGGCGCTGAGTGCGGATTTGGCCGCGCAGCGCGATGCATTGGGATATGTAGATGACACAGCGTGATCCTTTCGACCTAGAGGCGGCATTCGACGCAGCCCGCGCGGCCCCTGCGCCGCTGCCGGATGATCTGGCGGCGCGCATTCTGGCAGACGCGCAGGCCCATCAACCGCGCAAGCCCATCTGGCAGCGTATCATCGCGGCGGTGGGCGGCCCTGCGGGTGTAGGCGGCTTGGTCACTGCGACTGCCGCTGGCTTTTGGTTTGGAATAGCGCCGCCCGCAGAAGGGTTTGATCCGCTTGTGCTGGTCGGCGCCGTTGAGCAGGACATTGATGCAGATCTGACGCTGATGTCTGATTTCGGGTGGGGTAATGATGAAGGATAACGAGATGACAGGCCGTAGACGGATCATGCCCATTGTGCTGGCAGTATCATTGGCGGTGAACCTTGCCGTGGTTGCGGCCATGGCGGGGGCTGCGTGGCGCCACAAAGAAGGCGGCAAGGGCGGGCCGCGTGCAGACAGGGGTGCGGCTATCTACATGAAGGCACTGCCGCGTGAGGCACGCACATCGATCCGCGAACAAACCCGTGACCCGCTCAGCACCGCGCGTGTGGACCCGATGCAGATGCTGGCGGTATTGCGTGCTGATCCTTTCGATGCGCAAGCGGCGGCCGATCTGCTGGCTGCACAGCGCAAGGCGGGGTTTGCGCGGATCGAGGCAGTGAATACGGCGTGGCTGAAGGAAGTGTCGCAGATGTCGGTAGCCGAACGCGGTGCCTATGCTGACCGGCTCGAAGAGCTGAGCGAGCGTCGGTCCACGAAATGGAAAGAGCGCAAGAAAAACCGCGACTAATGTGATCGGGAGGGTGTAAGGCGCGGCGGGCTGCATGTCGTTGTGCCCTCAGCCTTTGCCTCAGGCTGCGGGGCGACTGTGGGGTCTGTGGAGTGCAACGCGGTTGCGGCCCTGCATCTTTGCGCCGTACAGCGCCTTGTCCGCGCGGTCTATCAGGCTTTCTACCGTTTCCGGCGCGTGACGGTTCATCTCGTGGCGTGCTGTGCTGGAGGTCAGGCCGATGCTGATGGTGATGGCCACAGGTTCAGCCGCGCCAGGAATGATGAAAGGCACGGCGCTGATTGCATGGCACAAACGGTCAGCGATGCGACGTGCGGTCGTCAGATCTGTTGCTGGCATGGCGATCAGGAACTCCTCTCCGCCGATCCGCGCGATCATATCCGACGGACGCAAAGCGGCATTCAGCCTGCGCGCCGTCTCGATCAGAACAGCATCGCCAGAGGCATGGCCATAGACATCATTGATGCGTTTGAAGTGGTCCATATCTGCAAGGATCACCGCCAACGGGCCATTGGTACTCGCGCTTTGGCGAATGAGTCTGTCCATATAGGGCGTGGCATAGCGTCGGTTATACAGTCCGGTCAGGGGGTCGTGCACGACCTCGCGCAGACCTGTACGCACGCTTTGCAGCATTTGCGCAACCTGACGTTTACGGTGCAGCAAGGCGTTCAGGCGCAGTCCCGCTTCTGCGGCATCAAAACCCGTGATCATCACATCATCGGCCCCCATATCGAGAGCCGAGGTCGCGCGGACGGGATCGGATGTTTTCTGGATCACCAGAAGAGCCGTGTTGCGGGTTTGTGCGCTGGCCCGCAAGGCAGGGATCAGTTGTAGGCAGGCATCGGCCTGTGCAGGCGTGTCAGGCAAGGCGATCACAACCGCATCGGCGGGCGCCCCTGCATGCAAGCCAGCCATCGCATCGCGCAGCAATGCAACGCTATAGCTGGCGCGTAATTGTGGCTGCATCTGGCGGACCCAGGTTTGCAATGGTCCTGCTTCGGTTCCCACCAAAGTGATCGCCCCAGGGCGCAAAAACTCGGCCGGAGCTTCGGCAAGACCCAGCGCACAGGTGGTATCGTCACGGATTTGCCACTCGGCCAGCTTGTGATGGGCGCGCAGCATGTTGCGCACCCGCCCCATCAACAACATCTCGTTTACGGGGCGCTGCATCACGTCAAATGCGCCAGCGCGCAGGGCATCCAGCCGCGTGGTGGTATCTATCGCGCTTCCGATGGCCAATACGGAGGGTTTGGCGGTCTGGCCCGAGGTGCGCAGCGCCTTGCAAAGATGTGCAGCAGTGCCGTCTGGCAGGGTCATCGCAGACAAGATCAAATCAGGTTCTTCCACGGCGACCACATCAAGGGCTTCTTCAATCGTGCCAGCCTGTAAAACTTGATAGAATGCTGCAGATAGCTTGACCTTCAACACAATCCGGTTGGTCGAAATACCGTCAACGATGAGGATTTTACCCTGCACTTTCGATCCTTTCCCGCACGTGTTGTTTGTTGAGCGTTAGTTGTCTAAGCAATTGGTTAACAAAGCGTTGAGATTTTGAGGCAATTGGAGTGTGTCCATGAGTATGACCCAAAGTAATGCAGAGACCGTAGCCCTTCAGGCTTTGGGTTGGTTGGTTGGCAACGAAGACCTTTTGCCAGTGTTTTTAGGGTCTACAGGCGCTTCAGAGGCCGATATGCGCGGCGCGGTGAATGATCCTGCGTTCTTGGGTTCGGTGCTGGATTTCATCATGATGGATGATGCTTGGGTGGTCGGGTGCAGCGACGCAAACCAGCTTCCTTACGAGCGTTTGTCAGAGGCGCGTATGGCGCTGCCCGGTGGTGGTCAGGTGCATTGGACATGAGCAGGAAATCTATTCCAATCAACGGCCTATGCTTTGACAAGGACGGTACATTGTTTGACTTCGCCACCACATGGGAGGCATGGGCCGCGGCGTTCTTGCTCCGTGCTGCCGAGGGTGACACGGCCCATGCTGCACAGGTGGGGCAGGCCATCGGCTTTGACCTCGATAAGCGGAAGTTCGCCACCGAAAGCATTGTAATCGCTGGAACGCCCCAGGAAGTGACGGCTACCATCGCGCCCTTTTTCACACATATGTCCGAGGCAGGCCTTTTGGAGATGCTGAACGAAGAAGCAGCCCTTGCGCCACAAATGCCCGCTGTTCCTTTGGTTCCGTTGCTTACCGGGTTCCGCGCAGCGGGGCTGAAGTTGGGCGTTGCTACCAACGACAGCGAAGCGCCTGCGCGCGCGCATCTGGACGGCGCTGGGGTAACGGGATTGTTCGATTTCATTGCGGGGTATGACAGTGGCCATGGCGGTAAACCTGCGGCGGGACAATTGTTGGCCTTTGCCGCAGCCGTAGATCTGCCGCCCGAGCAAATTGTTATGGTTGGTGACAGCACCCATGATTTGCATGCAGGGCGCACGGCGGGGATGCGCACGGTTGCTGTTTTGACAGGCGGGGCAGTGGCGGACCAATTGGCGCCGTTGGCTGATGTTGTTTTGCGCGATATCGGGGAAATCCCAGCATGGTTGGAAACCCAGTAACGCCGAATGACATGTCGAAAACGACAGAATTTGTCGGTAATAGATAGGCTGCTGTGTGAGGGCTGAGGCCTGTTAAGGGGTACAAGCCCAAGGAGCATGCACATGTCTGATCAGCCCAAACGCAGAACCCGTGGCGGTGGCCGCGCTGGTGCACAAACCCGCCGTGGTACGGCTGTTATTGAACAGATGCCGTGGAGCCCGCCGATCAACATCGATCGCCCGACAGAGCCGCTGAGCCCTGAAGGGGTGGCTGCGGTGCATGACGGTGCAATGCGAATTCTCGAAGAAATAGGTATCGAAATCCTGAACCCCGAAGCGTTGGAAGTTTTGCGCAAGGCGGGCTGCACCATTGATGGTGAAAATGTGCGTATGGGCCGCGATATGGTGATGGAATACGTCGCCATGGCACCCTCCGAGTTTGTAATCACGCCGCGCAATCCTGATCGCAAGATCACGATTGGCGGCAAAAATCTGGTGTTCGGGAACGTGTCGTCGCCGCCCAACTATTGGGACATGGCGCTGAACCGCAAAGTGCCTGGCACACGGGAAATGTGCCGCGATCTGTTGAAATTGACCCAGTATTTCAACTGCATCCACTTTGCCGGTGGCTATCCGGTAGAGCCTGTAGATATCCACGCCTCTGTGCGCCACCTCGATGTTCTGTATGACAAACTGACGCTGACGGATAAGGCGATGCACGCTTATTCGCTTGGCCGCGAACGTGTGGAAGACGTGATGGAAATGGTGCGCATCTCGGGGGGCTGGACGGATGAGGAGTTCGAAGCCAGCCCCAAGATGTACACCAACATCAACTCAACCTCGCCACTGAAACACGACATCCCGATGCTGGATGGCTGGATGCGTATTGCGCGGCGCAATCAGGGCTTGGTGGTGACGCCATTCACGCTGGCAGGGGCAATGGCCCCTGTGACCATGTCAGGGGCCGTGGCGCAGTCACTGGCCGAGGCGCTGATCGCTGTGGTGTTGGCACAGATCATCCGTCCGGGGGCAAGCGTGGCGGTTGGGACGTTCACCTCCAACGTTGATATGAAAACGGGTGCACCTGCCTTTGGCACGCCTGAATACATGCGCGCGACGCAGATGACGGGACAGCTGTGCCGTTTTTACGGGTTGCCGATGCGTTCTTCTGGTGTGTGCGCCGCGAACGTGCCGGACGGGCAGGCCATGTGGGAGACCTCCAACAGCCTGTGGGCTGCGGTGCAGTCAGGCACCAATATGGTCTATCACGCGGCCGGCTGGCTGGAGGGTGGGCTGATCGCCAGCCCAGAAAAGTTCATCATGGATTGCGAGATCCTGCAGCAGATCCAGCGCTATATGCAGCCCGAAATTTGCGCCACCGGCCCTGACGAAATCGCGCTGGACGCGATAAAATCTGTAGGTAATCAAGGCCACTTCTTTGGCATCCAGCATACTCAGGACCGCTATACCACCGCCTTTTACCAGCCGTTTCTGAGCGATTGGACGAACTACGAAGGATGGGAGGTGGCGGGCGGCATCTGGACACAAGAGCGTGCGCATCACATGTTCAAGGAAATTGTCGGCAGCTTTGAAGAGCCACCAATGGATATCGCGATCCGCGACGAGTTGGCGGCCTTTGTGGAACGCCGCAAAGCCGAGGGCGGCGCGCCAACGGATTTTTAACCAAAGTCTGTGAAACCCGGTTACATTTAGCCTCTTGTTAATGAGTGCCAGCGAAAACTGCCAGTGCACTTGGAATATGAGACTTTTATGCACGGGCTTATCAATCGCAGTTTTCAGAATTTTGTCACCGACAGTTACGGCAGTGATGTCTGGCTGGAAGTGGCCGCGCGGGCAGGTGTCTCGCCGCCGGATTTCGAGGCGATGTTGCCCTATGACGACGCGGTAACACCTGCGGTTCTGGATGCCATCGGGCTGGTGTTGCGACGTCCGCGTGGCGAGGTGATGGAGGATATCGGCAGCTACCTTGTCTCGCACCCCAAGACCGAGGCGGTGCGCCGTCTGTTGCGGTTTGGCGGGGTAAATTTTGAGGATTTCCTACATTCGCTGGATGATCTGCCGGACCGTGCCCGTATGGCGGTGGCCGAGCTGCAGTTGCCCGCGATTGAATTGCACGGCCATCCCGACGCGCGCTACAGCCTGATTTGTGACAGCCCGATTGACGGGTTCGGCCATCTGATGATGGGTGTGCTGCGGGTTATGGCGGATGATTACGGCGCATTGGCTTTGCTGGAGCTGGAGAGCAGCGGCACAGGCCGTGAAACGGTGCGTATTCAGTTGGTGCAAAGCGACTATGCCGACGGGCGCGACTTTCAATTGGGGATGAGCGCATGAGCGCGCCTGTTCTGGATCCTGACGTTCTGGATGTTTTATGCCCGCTGCACCTTATGCTGGATGCGCAGGGTGTCATCATACATGCAGGGCCAACCACGCAAAAACTGCGCCCTGATCTGGCATTTTCGGGGATGCCGTTTCTGGATGCCGTGAATGTGGTACGCCCGAGGGGGATTACCACACTGGCGCAGTTGCACGCGGCAAAGCATCTCAAACTGCATCTTGAGATGGCGGGGACGCCACCAGCAAGGCTCAAAGGTGTATTGGTGCCTGTGGGCGGTGGGGCGTCGATTGTGAACATGTCCTTCGGCATCTCTATTCTGGACGGTGTGCGTGATTATGCGCTGACCAATGCCGATTTCGCGGCCACCGATCTCGCTATCGAAATGCTCTATCTGGTCGAGGCCAAGACGGCAGCGATGGAGGCCTCGCGCAAGCTGAACTTGCGCTTGCAGGGTGCAAAGGTCGCCGCAGAGGAGCAAGCCTATACCGATACGCTGACAGGTCTGAAAAACCGCCGTGCACTGGACCAGATGCTGGAGCGGTTGTTGGCCGCGCAAGCGGCTTTTGCGGTGATGCATATTGATCTGGATTACTTCAAGGCTGTTAATGATACGTTGGGCCATGCAGCGGGGGATCATGTTCTTCAGATTGTCGCAGCCGCCATGCTGGAAGAGACCCGTGCATCCGATACTGTTGCGCGGGTGGGGGGAGACGAATTTACCGTTATTTTACCAGAGGTGCGCGATCTGGATGTATTGGAACGTATCGGCCGCCGTATCATCAGCCGGATTGAGGTGCCGATCCCGTTCAACGGTGCACTGTGTGAAATATCGGCCAGTATCGGTACGGTCTGGATACAGGGCGGCAGATCCGCCACCCGCGAGACGGTGCTGGAGGATGCGGACATCGCCCTTTATGCGTCCAAAAAGCAGGGCCGTGCACAGCAGACGTTCTACACGCCCGAGTTGCGCGAAACTGCAAATAGCACCGAACCGCCGAAAGGACGCAGCAGCAAGCCTTAGCGCGGCATACCCGCCCTTGACCCTGATGCGCCGCGTGCGGTCTTATAACAGGATGGACCGTATCAACTAAGGGGCCGGGGCACATGCGGGTTGGATTTGTCGGAACAGGTGTTATCGCAGCCGCAATGGTCGAGGCCTTGTCGGGACGGGGGCATGATTTGCTGGTGTCTTCGCGCAATGCGGCCACGGCTGCGGATTTGGCGCAGCGGTTTGACGATGTGAGGGTTCTCGACAATCCCGATGTCGTGAGCGGGGCCGACGTCGTGTTCCTGTGTTTGATGGCGGATGTTGCCCGTGACGTATTGACGGCTTTGCCGTGGCGGGGGGATCAGTCGGTTATCTCGGTCATGGCTGATCTGCCATTGGTTCAGCTAACGGCGCTGTGCGCACCTGCCAGCGATATTGCACTGACGATCCCGCTCAGCTCCATCACTGCGGGCCGTTCGGTTTTGCCCTGCCATCCTGACAGCGATGCCTTGCGCGCACTGTTTGGCGAAAGTGATACAATCATACCTGTCGCCACCGAGGCTGGGCTGAATGCCCATTTTGTTGCCTCTGCATTGTCCGCACCAATTTTGGCGATGATGCAAACGGGTGCCGGGTGGTTGGCCGAACAAACGGGTGATTCAAAGGCGGCGGAGGCTTATGTCGCGGGAGTTTTTGCTGGCTTCATGCGGCAGATGTCCGTGCAGGGCGCTGATTTTGAAACGCTTTTAGAGGGGCTGGCGACCGAGGGCGGATTGAATGCCACGCTGCTTGCGCAGATCGCTGAAATAGGTGCGCCTGATGCTTTGGTTCAGGGCATGGTGGGGCTACAAGCGCGCCTCGGGATATGAGCGGTAAACGGGGGCGGGGCAAAACCACACACACCGCACAGAATTTCTGTGCTGCCCGCGTCTGGTGGTAGACCGACCCCTGACACTGGCGTAAACAGCACGGTATGAGCGAACGCCCCTCCCTTGTGACCCGCATCCGCAACAGGCTGGCCCAAGCGGCGCGCCGCCGCCGTTTTTCGCGTGCAGTTGCCCACGTGCATGGTGAAAATTTCGTGGTGCCAGAAGGTGCGGTTCTGGCCATCGTACTGGTGCGCGACGGGGCCTATTATCTTGATGATTTTCTGCGCTACTACCGCGCTATGGGCATCTCGCATTTTGCCTTTATCGACAATGGATCAACCGATGACACGATTGCGCGGTTGCGCGGTGAGGCGGGGTGCGTTGTGGACCGCGCCGTTCTTCCGTTGGCGCAATACGAGGATTTGATGCGCGCCTATCCTGCGCAGAAATACGGGCAGAACCGCTGGTGTCTCTATGTCGATATGGATGAACAGTTTGATTTCATCGGGCATGGTGCGCAGGGTCTGCCTGCTCTCGTCCGTTATCTGGAAGCGCGCGGCGACACGGCGCTGATGGCGCAGATGCTGGAGATGTTCCCAAAGGCGCCGTTGGCGCAGGTGAGTGATCTGGACTACACCGCAGCACTCGAAGCGTTTACATATTACGACATTTCTACCGTGGACAGCTATGATTACCGCAGCGATCAGATTGCCTTTGGCGCCTTGCTGCGCGAAAACCGTGTGCCGTCTGATGCGCTGAAGTTCAAATTCGGTGGTGTGCGCGGTAAAGTGTTTGGCGAAGCCTGTTGTCTGACCAAACATCCGCTGATCTTTAACGGGGCAGGGGTCATCCCTGCGCCACACCCGCATCTTTCACAAAATGTGCAGGTGTCTGATTTTTCCGCTCTGATCCGTCACTACAAGTTTGCAGGCAATGTCGCCGCGCGCGATGCGGCCACCGCGGCCAGCGGTGATCTGGCCCATGGGGAAGATGCTGCTCGCCTTGAGGTGTTGCGTGCGCAAGAGGCACTGACGCTTTATTCACAAGATGCGCAGAGCTGGCGGGGGATCGAGCCGCTGTACGAAGCGGGGTTCTTGACAGATTCTGCCGCCTACCGCCGCTTTCTGCGGGAGCAGTCCGCGTGAGTGTTGCGGCCATTGTGATCGGGCGAAACGAGGGCGCGCGGTTGATTGCCTGCCTTGACGCGCTGCAAGGTGTCTCGCCGTTGATCTATGTGGATAGCGGGTCAACCGACGGCTCAGTTGCGGCGGCGCAGGCGCGGGGGGCACAGGTGGTCGCACTGGATATGAGCCAGCCCTTCACCGCGGCCCGTGCCCGCAACGCCGGGCTGGCAGTGTTGCCTGTTAAGACGCAGCTGGTGCAGTTTCTGGACGGGGATTGCGTGGTGCAGGAAGGATGGCTTGTGCAGGCGCAGGCGTTTTTAGGCGCACATCCGGATGTGGCTGTCGTCTGTGGACGCAGGCGTGAAGTCAATCCGGAGGCGTCGGTTTATAACAGTTTGATTGATGATGAATGGAACACACCGGTAGGTGAAGCGCGGGCTTGCGGTGGTGACGCGCTGATGCGGGTGGATGCGCTGCGCGCTGTCGGGGGCTACCGCGATGATTTGATCGCGGGGGAAGAACCGGAGATGTGCGTGCGCTTACGGCAGGCGGGCTGGCGCATCTGGCGGCTGGATGCCGAGATGACAGCCCACGATGCGCAGATCACACGCTTTGGTCAGTGGTGGCAGCGTACAAAACGTGCGGGCCACGCCTATGCAGAAGGGGCAGCATTGCATGGCGCCCCGCCCGAGCGTCATTGGGTGGCCGAGAAACGCCGCGCAGTTTTATGGGGTGCTTTGGGCCCACTGGCGATTATTGTGCTGGTGTTGATGTTTGGCGTTTTCGGATTGCTCGCAGCATTTGTCTATCTGCTACAGGTCGCGCGCCTTGCGCGGCGGGGCGGGCTAACATGGGCCTTCTTTAGTGTGATCGGCAAATTTGCCGAGGCGCGTGGCGTGCTTGGTTATTATTGGCGGCGCATCAGTGGCGGGCAAAAGCGGCTGATTGAATACAAGTAAATTAACGTTGTCGCCACGCGCCCGTTGTCAGCGCGGGTAGAATGGCAAAGCACTTGGCATAGCGTGGCACCATCCGCCGCGGGCTTTGCAATGCGCGCCAGAGCCATTCCAGTGCCAGCATACGCATGATTTTGGGTGCGCGTACCTGATTTCCCGACAGAAAATCCAATCCAGCCCCGATAGAGGCAAACCCCACCGCTGGACAGCGGGTGTGGGCAAACGCAGCAAATACCTCCTGTTTCGGCGCGCCGAGCGCGATGAAGCACAGCCGCGCCCCGGATTTATTCAGTTTCTCGCAAATTTCTGCCGCTTCCGCGCCCTGAGGATCAAACCCGTAGGGTGGTGCGTAATTCATCACGATATCCAGTTCTTGAATACACGCTTCCAGCACCTCTTTTGCGCCATTCAGCGATGCGTCCGAGCTGCCTACGAGCGCCACAGGCATACCCATTTCTGCGGCAGTCCTGCTCAGCGGGATCACCAGATCAGAGCCCGGCATCAGCTCCAGCGGCTTACCTGCAAGCTGTGCCAGCCAGACGACAGGACGCCCGTCTGCAACCACCAGATCATGCGCGTGATAGGCCTGTGCAAAGACGGTATCGGTTGGCAGTTTTGTCAGGTGATCAAGGTTGAGCGTGGCCAGCGCGAATCCGTCACCTGCCGCAAATTTATTTTTTACGGCCTGAAACAATGCGCTTTTGGTGGCGATATTGACCTCGATCGCCGCATCCCCTGTGCCATATTTCATATGTCACCTGTGCAACGGTGCCACAGAAATAAGGTGGGGAAGGGTGTGTATAACATGAAATTATATAACCAATTCATAGGGGTGGGCAGGTCTTTTGTTGTGAGTAACACTTGGGCGCACAAACTACCGTGATGACATGCGCCTGCCTAGAGTGTATTTGGGTGGACCAGATAGACCGCTGCACAACCGCACAGGAGCAAGATGCCGAACCCGATTGCATATCTCATGCTTTTGAGCTGGCCATTTGTTTGCCTTGTGTTGTTTCGCACCCAATCGGTGGAGCGGGCAATCGTGTGGTCGATCCTTGGAGGCTATCTGCTGTTGCCCCCGCTGGCAGAGTTCAACTTGCCGCTGGTCCCGTCAATGGACAAGGTATCGATACCCAACGTTAGCGTGCTGGCCATTCTGATCTTTGCGACGGCGCACAAAGTCCGCCTGTGGCCTGAGGGGCGTATCGCGCGGGTTCTGGTGGTGTTGCTGGTCTTTAGTGCGATCCCGACTGTGCTGACCAACCGCGAGCCCATCCTGTTCGAGGTGCTGCGCGATGCCGATCCGATCCTTTTCTTGGTGGACGCGCTGCCGGGGCAATCCATTCGGGACATCGGCTCGGTTCTGATCGGGCAGATGTTGACGGTGGTTCCTTTCCTGATAGCGCGCCAGTTTCTCAGCAGCGAGACTGGGCTGCGCGAAATGCTGCTGGCATTGATGGCAGGGGCAATCGCCTATTCCATCCCGTCACTGATCGAGATCAGGTTTTCGCCGCAGATGAACGTGTGGGTCTACGGATTTTTCCAACATAGTTTTGAGCAAACCATGCGCGCGGGGGGCTATCGCCCGATCGTGTTCTTGCCGCATGGCCTGTGGTTGGCGCTGTTTGTCTGCACTGCTGCTATGGCGGCTGCGGCGCTGGCGCGGGTCACCTCAAGGCTTGATCGATGGAAGGCAGTGCTCTGGACGCTGTATCTCGTGGCCTTCTTGCTGGCGTGCAAAAGCGCTGCATCTATCGCGTATGGCCTGCTGCTGGTGCCGATTGTGTATTTTGCGCCGCGCCGCTGGATGGTGCTGTTGGCGACACTGTTTGCTTTGGTGGCCGTGACCTATCCGATGCTGCGCAATCTTGATCTGGTCCCAACAGATGCGATTGTGGCCAAGGTGGCCGAGGTGAACCCCCACCGTGCGCAATCGCTTGGATACCGTTTTAACAACGAAGCACAGCTGCTGGACCGCGCCGCCGAGAAGCCAGCCTTTGGCTGGAGCGGATGGGGCCGCAGCCTTGTACGAGATGCCGAGGACGGAGAGATTTTGACCATCCCTGACGGCCGCTGGATCATTGTATTCGGTAGCTTTGGATGGCTGGGGTATATTGCCGAATTTGGTCTGCTGGCCCTGCCGTTGCTGCTGCTGGGGGCATATGTAATCCGCAACCGCAAGGCAGAGCTGTCGCCCTATATCGGTGCCGTTGCCCTGATCCTCGGAATCACGCTGATGGATATGCTGCTTAACGCGACGCTGACGCCCTTCACGTGGCTGACCGCAGGTGCTGTTCTGGGCTACGTTGAGCGATTGAACCCCCGAGCTGCGCCTGCACCGCGCCATGCATTGCGTAAACCGCCTATAATGGGTCGGGGCGTGCCCGCATCGCGGCGCAGCATTTTATAATCGCTATGCTTTGATGTCCCTGCGGTGAGGCGGGCATTTTCCGCTCAAGCACTCTGATTGTTTCCAAATCCGATATAATCAGCATTTTTACGCGGGGATTTACTGTGATACTGTCCCCCTGTGGTGGGCTTGAAAAAACAGCATAACGCCATGAAATAGACACTATCGGCAGGTACTTCTGTGTTTGGGCGATTGGGTTCGTCTGCGTAAATGGTCCGCTTTTTATTCAATTTTGGTGGGGTAACTCCTGACACGGCGGGCTGAAGGGTGAGACTATATGACTGAGCAGAACGCAAAGGCCGTGGCCCGAGGCGAAGACATTGCTATTGTTGGTATGGCTGTGAATGTACCGGGTGCGCAGACTGTTTCTGCGTTCTGGGATAATCTGCGCGGGGGCGTGTCCTCCATCCGCAAATTGACAGAAGAAGAGCTGTTGGCCGCTGGCGAGACCCCACAAAATATCGCACGCAAAAACTATGTGCGTGCGGCGGCTGATTTGCAGGGGTATGAGACATTTGACGCCGATTTCTTCGGCTTTTCACCCAAAGACGCCGCCATTCTGGACCCCCAGCACCGCAAGTTTCTCGAGGTTGCCTGGGAGGCGATGGAGCAGGCAGGCCATGTGCCCGAAAATGTAGACGGCCCCATTGGCGTTTATGCGGGCTGCGGCATGGGCAGCTATTTCTATTTCAACATCTGTTCGAACGCCGATCTGGTGGACGATGTGGGTATGTTTCTGTTGCGCCATACGGGCAACGACAAAGACTTCCTCTCGACCCGGGTAAGCCATGTGTTTGACCTCAAAGGCCCTTCAATCAATTTGCAAACGGCCTGCTCTACCTCGCTGGTGGCGATCCATTATGCCGCTGCCGCGTTGCGCGCGGGTGAGGTGGATATGGCGCTGGCGGGTGGTGTCACAATAGAGCTGCCGCAGGGGCGGGGATACATCTTTAAGGAAAATGAAATTCTGTCCCCTGACGGCGAGTGTCATGCGTTTGACCACCGCGCACAGGGGACCGTTTTTGGCTCTGGCGCGGGGTGTGTGGCGCTCAAGCGTCTGTCAGATGCGCAAGCGGACGGAGACCACATCTGGGCCGTGATCAAAGGCTCGGCCATCAACAATGACGGTGCTGCCAAAGCAGGGTATCTCGCCCCCTCGGTTGACGGGCAGGCGGATGCGATCGGCAAGGCTTTGGCCGCGTCGGGCGTAACGGCAGACCAGATTGAGCTGGTTGAATGTCACGGCACAGGCACCTATTTGGGCGATCCGATCGAGGTCGCCGCCCTGACCGACGCTTACCGCGCCCAGACAGACAAGGTGGATTATGCGCGCATCGGATCGGTGAAAACAAACATCGGACATCTTGATACGGCTGCGGGCGTGGCGGGGCTGGTCAAAGCATCGCTTGCGCTACACCACGGGGCGATGCCGCCCTCGTTGGGGTACGAGGCGCCGAACCCCGCGATCGGGTTTGAGGGCAGTCCGTTTGCCGTCAATGCCGCGCTGACGCCGTGGCCACGCACAGACATGCCCCGCCATGCGGCGATAAATGCGCTGGGTGTGGGGGGGACGAATGCCCATGCGGTGCTGTCTGAGGCGCCTGTCAGGCCTGCATCAGAAGAAAGCGATTTTCCGTTTCATATCTTGTGCTTGTCAGGTCGATCTAAAGCGGCACTTGAAGCGAATACGTCGGCCTTGGCATCCCATCTGCGCGCCCGTGCCGATCAGGAGCTTGCTGATGTCTCCTATACGCTGAAAAACGGGCGGCGCGGGTTTGAACGCCGCCGCGTTGTTGTGTCTGAAACCCACGCCGAGGCGGCCGACCTGCTGGAGGCGGGTGACACGCACCGCGTCTTTACCCACGAAGTTCTGGGGCCAGACGCGCAGGTTGCGTTCATGTTCCCCGGTGGTGGCGCGCAATACCCTGCCATGGCCCGCGATCTTTATGAGACAGAGCCAGCCTTTGCCGAAGCGATGGACCGTGGTCTTGATCATTTGGCACCGCAGCTGGCGTATGACATCCGCGCGCTTTGGCTGCCCGAAGCGGGGGCCGAGGCCGCCGCCGCCGAGACGCTCAAGAAGCCGTCAGTCCAGTTGCCGTTGATCGCCATCACCGAATATGCGCTGGCGCAGCTGTGGATCAGCTGGGGCGTCAAGCCTGCCGCGATGGTGGGCCATTCGATGGGCGAAAACGTGGCCGCCTGTCTGGCAGGCGTGATGAGCTTTGAGAGTTTGATTGATCTGGTGCTGCTGCGCGGCCGCCTGTTTGATACTGTACCAGCGGGCGGGATGCTGAGCGTGCCGCTATCGCGCACGGCGATTACGCCCTACATGACAGATGATCTGGATATCGCGTCGTTGAACGGGCCAGACCTGACTGCAATATCCGGTCCTGATGCTGCACTGAAAGAGCTTGCTGCGCGACTGTTCAAGGACGAGATAGAGAGCCAGCGCATTGCCATCGACATCGCCGCGCACAGCCGCATGCTGGAGCCGATTTTGGCTGATTACCGCGCGTTTCTGTCCCGGCTTGATCTGCAAGCGCCAAAGATGCCCTTTATGTCAAACCGGACGGGCAATGCGATCACGGCGGCGCAGGCGACTGACCCCGATTATTGGGTGGATCAGCTGCGCAACACCGTGCATTTCGCCGATTGTATCGAGACACTGAGCGCGGAGCGTGACTACGTTTATCTAGAGGTCGGACCGGGCAAGGCGTTGTCCTCGCTGGCGCAAATGTGCGCATCGGTAAAGCCTGCCCAAGTGCTCAGCTCTCTGCGCCATCCCGATCAGCAGATCGCGGATGATATCTATTTCTTTGGCATCATCGGCCGCTTGTGGGCGTGCGGCATCGAGGCCGACTGGGACCAGATTTGGGGCGAGGCGCGGCGCAATCGGGTGCTCTTGCCTACCTATCAATTCCAGCGCAGCGCGTACTTCATTGCGCCCGCCACGCAGACAGCCGCGCAGGCCGAGCCCGAGATTGCGCGGCTTGACGATATTGCTGATTGGGGCGCGGTGCCAAGCTGGCGTGCGCAATATGCGGATGTGGATGAAGACCTTGATGCGGCCCTTGCGCAGGGCGCGCAGCAGGATTGGCTGATTTTTGCAGATGCTGGCGGGGTGGGAGATGCCGTTGCCGCACGCTTGAAGGACGCTGGCGCTGATGTGGTTGTTGTACATGTAAGCGATAGCTTTGCCGATCTGGGGGATGGGCAGTTTGCGCTGGCCCCCGAGCAAGGGCGCGTTGGATATGACGCATTGTTTGCCGCGTTGGCCGCGCGTGATTTCGCCCCAAGCCGCATCGCGCATTTCTGGGGTCTGACCCAAGACGAAAGCCACCGCGCAGGCAGCAGTTTTTATGACCGTATGCTGGAGCAGGGATTCTACAGCCTGCTGTGGTTGGGCCAGACACTGGCCGAGCGCGAAGATGCCGCACCGACCCACCTGACCGTCTTTACCAATGGTGCGGCGCAAGTCGCGTCCGAGGCGCTGCCATACCCCGAAAAGGCGATGATCAGCGGCCCTGCGGGTGTGATGCCGCACGAGATTGCGGATTTGACTGTCTCAACAGTGGACATCGAGCTGTCAAAGCCTGAAGCGCCCAAGGGTCTCTTTGCCAAGCGGGCCGAGGTAACAAGGGCGGTTGATCCGGTCGGTTTGCGCCGTGTGTTGGACGATATGCTGGCCACGCCCGCAAATGCGATTTGCGCGCGTCGCGGCGAGCGGCGCTATGTACAGGGCTACCGCCCCCAGCGCCTCGCGCAGGCCGCAACGCCGGCTATCAAGAAGGGTGGAACCTATTTGATAACGGGTGGCTTTGGCGGCATTGGTCAAACAATCGCGGCTGATTTGCTGGCATCGCACAGCGCGCATGTTGTCCTGCTCAGCCGGACGGCATTGCCAGAACGGACGGCGTGGAAGCGTGTTTTACAAACCACCCATGCGGGTGATGCCGTTGCGCGGCGTATCCGTGCGGTACAGCGGTTGGAGGCCTTGGGCGGTACCGTTGAAGTGGCGGTTGCCGATGTAATGAACGTAGCGCAGATGCGCAAAGTGATCGAAGGACTGCGCGCGCGCGGGCCGATCGACGGTGTGATCCATGCCGCAGGTACGCTGGATGATGCGCCGCTGCTGGGCAAAACCCAAGCGCAGGTTGATGCCGTGCTGGCGCCCAAGGTGCATGGCTTGCGGGTGCTGGACCAGCTTTTGCCGGATGGTAGTATTGATTTGATGGTGCTCTTCGCCTCAACCTCGACTGCCACGCGGGCAGCGGGGCAGGTCGATTATGTGGCTGCAAACGACTATCTCAACGCTTTCGCGAAATCTCGCCGTGGCGGGCAGACCCGTGTTTTGGCGCTGAATTGGGGCGTCTGGGCAGATGTCGGGATGGCCGCCGAGGCTGTTGGCCAGACAGAGGTTGCAGCCTTGCCCCCCCGCGCGATGGATGTGCCATTGTTAGACAGTGCGCATGTGCTGGCAGGCGAGACGCGGTTCGAGGCTGCGTTTGCGGCAAAGGATGACTGGGTGCTGGACCAGCACCGCATGGCCGATGGCAGCGCGGTCATGCCCGGCACAGGTATGGTCGAGGCTATGGCGCAATCGGCTAATGCCGCTGGCCGGAACCTGCCCTTTGCCTTGCGCGATTTGTATTTCCTGCGCGCGTTTGACGCCCCCGACGGGGCCGCGCGCCAGATGCGGGTGACGGTAGAAACGGGTGGCGGTCATTCGGCCACGCTGCAGAGCGATTTCACGTTGGACGGACGCACAGGTTGGCAAACCCACGCGGAAGCGCTGATCTCTGATGAGATATCAACCCCGCAACCAGTCGACTTGCAAGAAATCTCAAACCGTCTGAGTGCGGTTGAGGACGCGGGTGGCGCCCATATGCCGACGCCACAGGAGGCGCATCTGCGCTTTGGTCCTCAGTGGCATGTTCTGCGCGCGCGACAGTTGGGCGAGGGCGAAGGACTTGCGCGTCTGATGCTGGACGAGGCACTGGACCCCGCACAAATCCTGCATCCGGGTTTAATGGATCTGGCAACGGGTTGGGCTGTGGAACTGGCGGCAGGGTACGATAACGCCGATCTTTGGGTTCCCATGTCCTACGGTGAAATTGCCATTCACGCGCCGTTGCCGCGCGAGATTTATAGTTGGATGCGCCTGACCGCATCGGGTGCGGATGATGCACGGTTTGATGTCACTTTGTGCGATTCTTCAGGCGCGGTGCTGGTCGAGGTGCGTGATTTCGCGATGTCCCGCCTCAAAGGCGGATTTGCGGCGCAGACATCCCCCTTATCGCCTGCCGAGCTTGCCTATGACGAGGATGACGCGACCGATGTGCGGCCGCAATCTGCCGCAGAGGAGCGGCTGGCCTATATGGTATCGCAGGGGATCACCGCTGCCGAAGGGCCGCAGGCCTTTGCCCGTGCGCTCGCGCTGGATGTCCCGCAGGTCTATGTCTCTTCGCTGCCTTTGCAGGCGCTCATCGCTGCTGCCGATCAGCCACCGCGCGAGATGCCCAAGGGGCAGAGTTTTGAGCGGACCGATCTGGAGGGGTTTGTTGCCCCCGAAGGTGTGGTGCAGGAAACGCTGGCCGATATGTGGTCCACGCTGCTGGGTGTTTCGCCCGTGGGGGCGGATGACAGCTTTTTTGATCTGGGGGGGCATTCGCTGATCGCTGTGCGCTTGTTCGCTTCGGTCAAGCGTGAGTTTGGTGTGGAATTTCCGATCTCGGTCCTCTTTGAGGCGCCGACAATCGCCCAGATTGCGGCGCGCATCACAGCCCAGACAGGTGATGTGGCGCGCGAGGATACCAAAAGCGAGACCGCGACAAGCACAGGCTTCGCGCATCTTGTACCGCTCAACGGGGTTGCACCAGCCCGTGCAGCGCCATTGTTCGTTGTGGCGGGCATGTTTGGCAATGTGTTGAACCTACGCCACCTTGCGCTGCAGTTCAGCGACACGCGTGCTGTCTATGGCCTGCAAGCGCGCGGGCTGATCGGGGATAGCGCACCCCATGAAACGATTGAGGAAGCAGCCGCCGACTATATTGCGGAAATCCGTCAGGTACAGGCGCATGGCCCCTACCTGTTGTCGGGCTTTTCCGGTGGCGGGATCACGGCCTACGAGATGGCGCGGCAGTTGACTGCCGCAGGTGAAGAAGTGGCTGTGCTTGCCCTGCTGGATACGCCGCTGCCTGTCCGTCCGAGCCTGAGCAGGCCAGACAAGGCGCTGATCAAGCTCGCAGAGCTGCGCGAGAAGGGGCCAAGCTATCTGGTGGAATGGGCGCAAAACCGCATCGCATGGGAAAAGACCAAACGCCAAGGAAAATCCGAGCAGACGGGTGCTGCGCAATTTAACAACACCAAAATCGAAGCGGCTTTTTTGCGCTCTGTCGGGCGGTATCGCACCCCTGATTGGGACGGCCCGCTGACCCTGCTGCGTCCTGCGCTAGACTGCCGCTATAAAGTCAGCGGCGGAAACTGGGTGAGCTCAGAGCGTGAATACGTCTTCGCGGATAATGATTGGACGCGCTATGCCCCGCATGTGCAGGTGATCGAAGTGCCAGGGGATCATGACAGCATGGTGCTGTCGCCCAATGTTGTCGTCATGGCCTCCGAGCTGGGTGAGGTGATCCGCGAGGCGCTGCACAAGCCGGCCCCGCAGCGCGCCACGGCGGCGGAGTAACCCTATGACTGCGCCAACTGTTCTGTGCATACTGCTTAACTACCGCACCCCCGCCATGACCCTGCGCGCGGCAGAGGCGGCATTGGCTGACCTGCACAGCGTGGGTGGTGAACTGGTGATCGTTGATAATGCCTCGGGCGATGGGTCATACGAGATGATTGCAGCGGAAGTCGCAGCGCGCGGCTGGGCGGTGGATGATCTGGTGCGCATTGTGGCATCGCCGGTGAATGGCGGCTTTGGTGCGGGCAACAACATCGGCCTGCGCATGCGGCTGAGGGACGGGCGGGTGCCTGATTACTATTATATCCTGAATTCCGATGCCTTCCCCGATGCTGGCTGCACTGCCGCCCTGATGGCCCACCTTGAGGCACACCCCGAGGCTGGCATCGCGTGTAGCCACGTGCGTGGGGAAGACAACGTGGTGCATACCACCGCCTTCCGCTTTCCCTCTATCGCGGGAGAGTTTGTGGGGGCGGCGCGCTTGCGCGTGTTCGAGCGGATGATGCCGCATGCCCCTGTGCCTATGCCCCAGCCCAGCGCCACCTGTCAGGTAGATTGGAGCGCGGGTGCCTCGATGATGATGCGTGCCAGCATGCTGGAGGCCATCGGCCTGTTTGACGAGACGTTCTTCTTGTATTTTGAAGAGACGGACCTTTGCCTGCGGGCCGCAAGGGCAGGGTGGACCTGCTGGTATGTGCCTGACAGCCGCGTCGTTCACATCGGTTCTGTCTCGACGGGGATGAAGACCAAACGCCGCATGCCGTCCTATTGGTACGACTCGCGCCGCCATTACTTTATCAAAAATCATGGCCGCATCTATGCGGTGACTGCCCTTTTGGCCCATCTGGTGGGCGGTGTTCTGCACCGCCTGCGTGCTGGTATCGCAGGGCGCAAGCCACAAGACCCCAACTGGTTTTTGGCTGATCTGATTGCCCATTCCACCACGCCTTACCGTCTGTCCCCGGAGGACCGCTCATGACTGCCCCGTTCAATTCCGCCGCTTTTTCCTGTGTGATCCTCGGGGATCAATCGCTGACGATTGCCTGTGCAGATATGATCGTGGCAGGGGGACACAGCATTGCAGCGGTGGTGAGCACGGATACCGATGTGCGCGCATGGGCCGAGGCACAGGGGATTGCGACCTTTGCCAAGCCTGCCGATTTGACTGGCGCAGACTTTGCCCCTTTTGACTGGCTGCTGAGCATTGCCAACCTGCGTATCATTCCAGAACCCGTGCTGGCGTTGCCGCGCAAAGGGGCGGTGAATTTTCACGATGGCCCATTGCCGCGATACGCAGGCCTGAACACCCCTGCATGGGCGATCATCAACGGCGAGACGCAGCATGGTGTCAGCTGGCATATGATCGAGGGTGGCGTGGACGAGGGTGATCTGCTTGCGCAGGAGTTTGTGGAAATTGCTGAAAACGACACGGCCTTCAGTCTCAATTCCAAATGCTACGCCGCAGGGATGGAAAGTTTCGCCCGCGTGATGGCGCAACTGGAAAGCGGCGCGCCCGCCCGCACGCCACAAGACCTGAGCCAACGCAGCTATTTTTTGCGCGATCAGCGGCCAGCAGTGATGGGCCTGATTGATTTCTCGCAAACCACGGCGCAGGTCACAGCCTTGCTGCGCGGGCTGGATTTCGGCGAATATTGGAACCCGCTTGGTACGGCCAAAATTGCGGCAGACGGCGTCGTATACCGTGTGCGCACTGCAGAGGTCGCGGATGCCAGTGGTGCGACAGGCGAAGTGATCGGGGCAGAGGGTGGCGATGCGCTGGTGGTTGCTACGGCAGACGGCGCGGTACGTCTGTCCGGTGTTGCAGCACTGGGCGCTGACGCAAACCTTCCAGCTGTTGGGACCGTGTTGGACCACGCGGATGACACGCTGGCACAGGTGCAAAAAGACATGCTCGCGGACGAGCCATACTGGCGTACTGCCTTGCAGTGTTTGACACCGCTTGCGGTGCCGTTGGCGCGGGGAGTGGCATCTGGCGAATATATTGCGCAGCGCATTGCAGTGCCGCAAGGCCTTGACCGCGCGCAGGTGATTACGGCTCTCTTGGCTGCAATGCGTTTGGGCGCAGGCGCGCAGTCAGGCGACATCGGCCATGCGATCACACCCAAAGCCTCGGGCCATATTCTGCCTTGGCTGCCCCTGCGCGGCGACAATGCCATCACGCCCCAGTTGGAGCGCATCGACAATACAGCAGGGATCGCCGCTGATCTGGTGATCCGTGATCCTGAAATAGAGGTGCTGATGCCGGCTGTCATGGTGGCTGTGGCACCCGTGCAAGGTGCTACTTTGACAGTGGTTCTTGAGGGCCGCGAAATAGTGCTGCATGGCGATAGTGGTCTGCTTGATGAGGCGTCATTCAGCCTTATCGCGCAGCGGGTGGCCCATTGCCTGCACGGCGGCGAAGGCCTGCCAGAGGCAGAGCGCAGCACGCTGTTGGAGGCCTGGAATCAGACGGATACCGCCTACACCGCCACGCCCATTCATACAGCCTTTCAGGCGCAAGTCGCGCGCACACCCGATGCCACAGCTTTGGTGTATGAGGATCAATCCCTCAGCTACAGCGCGCTGAATACAGCGGCGAACAAGCTGGCGCATCGCCTGACAGAGATGGGTATCGGCGTCGGTACGCCTGTCGGGCTGGCGACGACGCGCGGGCCTGATTTGCTGATTGGCGCACTTGGGATACTCAAGGCAGGGGGGGCTTATGTGCCGCTTGATCCCGCCTACCCAGAAGAGCGGATCGCGCATTACATTGCCGACAGCGGCGCACCTGTGATTGTGACGCAATCTGCGTTGGCCGACAGCCTGCCGCGTGGCTCTGCCGCGCTGCTGGTTATGGATACGGACACCGGCCTTGAGGGTGCGCCCGAAGTTAATCCCGAGGCGGGGGCAGGAGCCGATACGCTGGCCTATCTGATCTATACCTCGGGCTCGACCGGCACGCCCAAGGGCGTGATGGTGGCCCACGGCAATGTGGCCAACTTTTTTGCCGGCATGGACGAACGTATCACGCGGCAGGACGGCGACACATGGCTGGCTGTGACCAGCCTGTCCTTCGACATTTCGGTGTTGGAGCTGTTCTGGACCCTGTCGCGGGGCTTTAAGCTGGTGCTGGCGGGCGATGACAGCCGCACAGAGTTGTCGCGTGGACCCATTGCAGTGTCTGACCGCAAGATTGACTTTAACCTGTTTTATTGGGGCAACGACGATGGCATCGGGCGCGAGAAGTACCGTCTGTTGCTGGAGGGCGCGAAATTCGCTGACGCTCATGGTTTTAACGCTGTCTGGACGCCCGAGCGGCATTTCCATGCCTTTGGCGGGCCGTATCCCAACCCGTCGGTGACAGGGGCCGCAGTGGCGGCAGTGACACAAAATCTGGCTGTCCGCGCAGGCTCTTGCGTGGCACCCTTGCACCATCCCGCGCGCATTGCCGAGGAATGGGCCGTGATCGACAATCTGACCAACGGGCGCGTCGGACTGGCCATTGCCAGCGGCTGGCAGCCCGATGACTTTGTGTTGCGCCCTGAAAACACACCGCCCGATAACAAGCCTGCGATGTATACCGCGATCGAGCAGTTGCGCCGCCTGTGGCGCGGCGAGACGGTGAATTTCCCCACCCGCGATGGCAAGGGGTTTGACGTACTTACCCAGCCGCGTCCTGTGTCCAAGGAATTGCCTGTCTGGGTCACGACGGCGGGCAATCCTGATACATGGCGCGAAGCGGGGCAGATCGGAGCCAATGTACTGACGCATCTGTTGGGCCAATCGGTTGACGAGGTCGCAGGCAAGATCAAAATCTATCATGAGGCCCTGCGCGAAGCGGGCCATGATCCGGCGGATTTCAAAGTCACGCTGATGCTGCATACCTATCTGGCCGACACACGGGCGGAGGCCGAGGAAATCGCGCGCGGTCCGATGAAGGACTATCTGCGCTCGGCGGCGGGTCTGATCAAGCAATACGCTTGGGCTTTTCCCGCGTTCAAACGGCCCAAAGGTGTCACCAACCCATTCGAGGTGGATTTGGGCGGGCTGGACGACGAGGCGATGGATGCGATCCTTGAATTCGCCTTCCAACGCTATTTCAATGACAGCGGCATGTTCGGCACCATCGACGATGCCGTTGCCCGCACAGAAGAGTTAAAGCGCATTGGCGTGGATGAAATGGCCTGCCTGATCGACTATGGCATATCCGTAGACCGTGTGATGGAAGGGCTGGTGCCGCTGGCCGAAGTGCTGCGGCGTGCCAACGCAGGCGCGGCGCTGGAGCCGGACGATTTCTCGCTTGCGGCGCAGATGGTGCGGCACAAGGTCAGCCATATGCAATGTACGCCCTCAATGGCGCAAATGCTGGTGATGAATGACGAGACCCGCCATGCCCTATCGGGGGTGCGCGAATTGATGGTGGGCGGCGAGGCCTTGCCAGGTGCTTTGACGACAGAGCTTTTGGCGGCCTGCAACGGGCGGGTACAGAACATGTACGGCCCGACCGAGACAACAATCTGGTCCACGACCCAGACTGTGACCGCCCCCGAAACCACAGCCGCAATCGGCACGCCTATCGCCAATACTCGGGTCTATGTGCTGGATGACGCGCTTGCCCCCTGTGCGGCTGGCGTCGCGGGTGAGCTTTATATCGCTGGCGATGGTGTGACCAAAGGCTACCACAACCGTGCCGAGATGACGGCAGAGCGGTTTGTGAATGACCCGTTTGGCGGCGGCAAGATGTACCGCACAGGTGATCTGGCTGCGTGGCGTGGTGATGGCACGATGGGCTTTATGGGGCGCGCGGACGATCAGGTGAAAATCCGTGGTCACAGGATCGAGCTGGGCGAGATCGAAAGCGTGCTGGCCGCGCAATCGGGCGTCACCCAAGCGGTAGTTATCGCACGCGAGGCGGCAGGTGGGGCGCAATTGGTTGGCTATGTCACAGGCAGCGATGTGGACGAAGACCGTCTGCGTACGGCCCTGTTGGCGCGCTTGCCTGATATCATGGTGCCTGCGCGCATCGTGGAAATCGCCAAGATGCCGCTGACGCCCAACAAAAAGATCAACCGCAAAGCACTGCCGGAGCCTGTCAGCAAATCCGCGGCGGAATCTGTGGTCGGCGCCGCTGAGCAGACCAGCACCCAAGCTGCGATTGCGCGGGTCTGGGGTGCTATTCTGGGTGTCTCCAACGTCCGCCCGTCGGATAATTTCTTTGCGCTGGGCGGTCATTCACTGCTGGCGGTGCAAGCGCACCGCGATATCAAAGCAGCACTTGGCACAGACAAGTTGGGTATCACGGACATCTTCCGCTTCCCGACGCTGGAAGGGTTGGCAGGACATCTGGACAAAGGTAGTGCGGCACCCGCTCCGCAGCCGGAAGTCGCTGTAGATGCGCCTGCCAAGGCCGAAACGATGTCAAAACGCCGTGCGATGCGTGCAGGCCGGGCGAAGGCCGATACGTGAGCACCGATCCCGCTTTGGTTGCGGCGCTCGCGGCTTCGGTCCTTCCTGTAGAGATCGCAGTGGCGGCCCGTGATCCGCGGTTGATGCCGGATGCAATTGATGCTGACGAAGGCGGGGCTGTTGCAAACGCAGTGCCTGCACGGGTGGCTGAATATCACGCGGGGCGCGCGGCGGCCCGTGCTGCCATGGTATCGCTGGGTTTGCCGCCACGCCCTATTCCAATGGGGCAGGACCGTGCCCCGATCTGGCCGGACAACGTGGTGGGTAGCATATCACATTCCAAGAATGCGTGTGTCGGGGCAATTGGGCTGCGCGCTGATTGGGCGGGGATCGGCGTTGATCTGGAGGAAGCGACACCGCTGGACCCTTTGTTGGTCGCCGAGGTTTGTACCCGCAACGAGCGTGTCTGGCTGGGGCAACAGCCCGCAACCGAACGCGGCCTGATGGCCAAGCTGATCTTTTCCGCCAAAGAAGCCGCGTATAAAGCGCAATACCCGCTCAGCGGTGCCCTGTTCGGCTTTGAGGTGCTGGAGCTGGTGATCGACCGCAGTAAAAGCCGGTTCACGGCCAGTTTTTTGCAATCGCAAGGGCCATTCGCGGCAGGGGCGATTCTTGCCGGTTCTTACGCACATGCTGCGGGATTGCTTGTCACAGGCGTGGCGGTTGGGCAGTCTGACTGCTAGTATTTCATAAACGGATGAGGGGCATAGCGGATGATATCGCGTAGGACCGCGCTCAGGCTTGGGGCAGCAGGGCTGATCGGCGCAGGCGGTGGCCTTGCGCTGACCAGTGGCATGCGCATGCTTCGCCTGTCTGCGGCGGATGATCTGTATCTGGGCGGCCTCGCCGCGCCCGAAGGTCAGCTGAATGTGTTTCATCTGGGCCATTCGCTGGTCGGGCGGGATATGCCCGCGATGCTGGCGCAAATGGCGGGGGCGGGCCATGACTATGCCAGCCAGTTGGGCTGGGGCACACCGCTGCGTGCGCACTGGTATCCAGACGTGGCAGTGAACGGATTTGAGACCGAGAACGCGCACCCTAAGTTCCGCCCCGCCCGCGAAGCGCTGGAGGAGGGCGGCTTTGACGCTGTGGTTCTGACCGAGATGGTTGAGCTGACCGATGCGATCAAATATCACGACAGCCCCGAATATCTGGCGAATTGGGCAACTCTTGCGCGCAGGGCGCGGCCTGATGCGCGGCTCTATCTGTACGAGACATGGCACAACACCGACGATCCCGCAGGATGGTTGGCGCGGATGGATACAGATTTTGATGCGCTCTGGCTGAACCGTCTGGCCCTCCCTGCCGCAGTGCAAAGCGGTGCGCCTATTCATATTATTCCCGGTGGTCAGGTTCTGGCCGCCGTTGTACGCGCGGCCGAGGGGCAGGGCGGCATAGGCAATCTGACCAGCCGTGATGCGCTGCTGGCCCGCACGCCCGAGGGCGCTGTGGACACGATCCATCTGGGCGATTTGGGTGCGTATCTGATCGCGCTGACCCATTATGCCACGCTCTATCACCGCAGCCCTGTAGGGCTGCCATTGGCGTTGCAGCGCGCGGATGGTACAGCGGCGGATGCCCCCGATGCAGCGGCGGGGGCTTTAATGCAGGAAATTGTCTGGGACGTGGTGCGTGCCACCCCCTATAGCGGAGTACCCCGATGAGTGATCTGGCCAGCACCGCCTTTGCAGTTGTTATGGTGGGCCACAGTCTGTTTGGCACCACAGGCCCCGATATGTTGGATGCCGCGCTGGAGGCAACCAGCGAAAGCGTTTCTGTGCAGGCACAGATCATCAATGGCGCGCCGCTGAAATACAACTGGGAACGCTCGAACGAGGCGCAGGGCATTGATGCGCGTATGGTACTGCCACAGGGCGGCACAACCGATCTGATCCTGACCGAGGCAATCCCGCTGGCAAACCATCTGAAATGGAGCGAAACCGAAGTATACGCGCAGGCTTTTGCCGGTCTGGCGCTGAGTGGCAATCCGGATGCGCAGGTGTTTGTGCAGGAAACATGGCACAGCCTGAAAAGCGGATCAGGCGAAGCCGTGGAGTATGACGATGGGGCCGTAACCCCGTGGCGGGTAAGGCTGCAAGAGGATCTGGCTGATTGGGAAGGCATCGTAGCGCTTTTGCGCGCGGGCACGCCAGGGGCCGAAGACCGTGTGCATCTGATCCCCGCAGGTCAGGCACTGGCGCGACTGGATGATGCGATTGCAGCAGGCGAAGTGCCGGGGCTAAGTGCGATTGCGCAGGTCTTTGATGATGACATTCACCTGAATGCGCGTGGGCATTACTTTGTCTCGATGGTGCAATATGCCGTTCTGACAGGGGCCAGTCCCGAAGGATTGCCACATGCTGTCTCGGACCGTTTTGGCCAGCGCATCAGCGGGCTGGACGGCCCGATGGCGGCCGCGATGCAGCAGATTGCCCGCGCTTCGGTCGAGGCATACCGTGGCGGTGAAGTGGCAGCAGCCCCTGCGCAGGTCGCGGTTGCCGAGCCTGTTGCACCAGCACAAGTTGCTGCGCCAGCGCCGCAAGTCGCAGCAGCAGCGCCTACAACGCCAGAAAAAGACCCTGAGCCACCCGCGACGGCATCAGCCCCTGCGCCACCTGCAGGTGCGATTGCCGTTGGGTTGGCCCCTGTTACGGATTGGGGTGCGCAGCAGCCGTTTCTGGACGTAATGAAAACCGCGCGGCCTTGGCTGGGTCATCTGGCTGGGCAATTCGGCGGGATCGAATATGGAGAACTGGTCGAGGGCGGGCATATTGATGCGGCAGGCTGGGTGCGTAGCCTACCGCGCAAGGCAGGCTCTGTCGGGACGATGATTTTGACCGATCTGCCCGAGGCCGCGGCCCCGTCGGTACAGGGCCGCTATGTGCTGCGCTTTGAGGGTGCGGGCGTGGTCGAGCCAGCGGGCCGCGCCACCAACATACGCTACGGGCGCGGTGAGGTGCGGTTTGACTATACCCCAGGTCCGGGCAGTGTCGAAATCCGCATCCAGCGGACAAACACCGCCAATCCCGTGCGCAATATCACCGTTGTGCGCGAAGACCGTCTGGCTCTTTGGGAGAGCGGTGCGCTCTTTAACCCCGACTGGACCGCGCGCATGGCGCCCTTTGACACGCTGCGATTTATGGACTGGATGGAGACCAACAACTCGACCCAAGGGCGTTGGAATGCACGCCCGCTGGCCACCGATGCCAGCTGGGCGCATCATGGTGTGCCGCTGGAGGTTATGTTGGCGCTGGCCAATGATCTGGGTAAAAATATCTGGGTCAACATGCCCCATCTGGCCGATGATGCCTATGTGCGCGCCTTTGCCCAGACAGTGCGGGGGGGCCTCGACCCTGCGCTGACTGTCTATGTGGAATACTCCAACGAGGTTTGGAATTTCCAGTTTGCGCAGACCCGTTGGGCTGATGCGCAGGCGCAAGCGCGTTGGGGTAAAGCCGATGTCGGCACGCAGTTCTATGCCATGCGCGCGGCCGAAGTGGCGCGTATCTGGTCGCAGACCTTTGCGGATGATCCCGCGCGGCTGGTGAATGTCATCTCGACCCAAACAGGCTGGCTGGGCCTTGAAGAGAACATCCTGAGCGCACCTTTGGTGGTTGCCGAAGGCGGGACTGCCCCTGCTAACGCCTTTGATGCTTATGCCATTACAGGCTATTTCGGCGGAATACTCGGCCTAGAGGCGCGCAAAGAGCAGGTGACAGGCTGGCTGGACGAAAGCCTTGCACGGGCGGCAGATACGGCCAAAGCTCAAGGTCTGTCGGGCCAAGCACGGCAAGATGCCATCAATGCGGCGCAATATGACTATGCCACAGCACTGGCCGCGCAAGAGCTGACGGATGGATCTGTCTCGGGGCAGAATGTGGATACCGTGAGTGATCTGAGCACCCGTGTCTGGCCTTACCACGCGCGGGTCGCGCAAGAGGCGGGGTTGGACCTGATCATGTATGAGGGGGGCACGCATATCGTTGGCATTGGTGCGCAGGTTGACGATGCGCGGCTGACGGCTTTCTTCCAGCATTTTAACTATTCGCCCGAAATGGGTGCGCTTTACACCGCGCTGCTGGAAGGCTGGGCCGAGGTTGGGGGGCGCTTGTTCAATGCATATGCTGATGTTTATGTGCCGACAAAATGGGGCAGCTGGGGCGCGCTGCGCCACCTGAACGATGCAAACCCGCGCTGGGACGCACTGGTGGCGGGGCAATGAGCGTGGCGTGCAGCATCCTGATCCCCGCCCATAACGAGGTGGGCTATATCGAGCAGTGTCTTGAGGCGCTTCTGGCGTCGGACCCATGCAGCAAGGGCATCGAAGTGATCGTAATGGCGAACGGCTGCACGGATGCCACCGCAGGTGTGGCGCGCGGTTATGCGTCACGGTTCGCCGGTAAAGGCTGGCCGCTGACGGTGTTGGATCTGGCGCAGGGCGGCAAAATGGGCGCGCTGAATGCAGGCGACAGGATCGCACGACACGGCGCGCGGATATATGTGGATGCTGATGTTACCGTCTCGCCATCGCTGGTGGCAGAACTGGCCGCGCTGCTGGACACGGAAGAGCCGCGTTATGCGAGCGGTGCGCCGATTGTGGCTGCTGCAGGCAGCGCGTTTACCCGCGTCTATGCGCGTTTCTGGGCCAAACTGCCTTTCTGTACCCATGGGGTGCCAGGCTTTGGCGTATTCGCCGTGAACGCGGCAGGGCGTAAACGCTGGGGAGATTTCCCCGATATCATCTCCGATGATACCTTCGTGAGGTTGAGTTTCACTCCTGACGAGCGACACCGTGCCAAAGCCACCTATCAATGGCCGATGATCGAGGGGATGGCGCCACTGGTCCGCGTCCGCCGCCGTCAGGATATTGGCGTGGACGAAGTGAAGGCGCAGTATCCCCATCTGTGGAAAAACCACGACCCCGTACCACAAGATGCCCCCCCCTTGTGGCAGCGCGCGCTGCGCGATCCGGCAGGATTTGCCGCTTATGCACTTGTTGCGCTGGCCGTGCGGTTGCCGCATAGCACTCAGGACCGCTGGGCGCGGGGCCGTTAGCCCTGCATGAAGCTGGCCAGCTTGGCTGCCTGATTTGTCACATCGTGACGCGCCATGACGCGGGCATGTGCTGCATTTGCCATATCCGAGCGCGCTTGTGGGTCTGCAAGTGCCAGGTCACGCATGGCTTGGGCCAAAGCATCTGCATCCCCCGCTGGGACCAGCCAGCCCGTTTTATTCGGGATCACCAGTTCGGGGATGCCTGCGATATAGGTGGCGATCACCAGACGACCTGCGGCCATCGCTTCCATAATCACCATGGGTAGCCCTTCGGCAAAGCTGGGCATGAGCAGGGCGTGGGCGGATTGAAGCTCGGCTAGTATACGCGCCTCGTCCACCCAACCCGTTAGGGTAATGTTCTCGCCAAGGCCCAAAGCCTCTATGCGCGCCTCGATCTGCGGGCGCATCTCACCGTCGCCGATCAAAGTCAGGTGGGCGTCTGGATGGCTCTGTGTCAGCTTGGCCAGCGCGTCCAGCGCCAAAAGCTGGCCCTTTTGCTCCACAAATCTGCCAATCGCGACAAATCGCATGGGGCCGTCGGGCAGGGGTGTGGGGGCAGGGAAATGCGCAGGCTCGATCCCGCAATGCACGACCTTGATCTTGTCCCAGTGATCGGGGCCGGCCCAACGGGCCAACTGGCTGCGGCCATAGCTGGTGATGCCTACGGTAAATTTTGACCGCGCGACTTTGGTGCCAAGAGATAATGCGCGGGGGGCGTCGTATTCCTCGGGGCCATGCACGGTAAAGCTGTACTGCGGCCCGCCGAGGGCATGGGTCAGCATGGCAACGGTGGCTGCGTTGGTTCCGAAATGCGCATGGGCATGGGTTACGCCTGCCGCCGCACAGACGCGCGTGGCATAGGCCGCTTCCACGAGATAGATCAGGTGCTTGACCACCCCCACCTCGGACCGCCGCCCGCAGGAAACAGCGAGTGACATCGCCGCAAGAAAGCGGCTGGGGGCCGCTGCGAAAACAGCAAGCGTTGCACGCAGCAAGGCCAGCGCGCCCGCCTTGAGGACATATTGCGTGGCGGCTGCTTCCTCTACATCCTGCGCGTCGACCAAGGGTGCATCGCCTGCACGCATGGCAAGGCGGGTTACGCTGTGGCCTTGTGCCTCCAGCGCGCGAATTTCGCGGCGGATAAAACTGTGGCTGGGCTGCGGATAACTGTTGAGGATATAGGCGATGTTCAAGAGGCTGCGTCCTTCGTGTCTCACTTTAGGCTACCCGCGCTCTTGGCACTGGCACAAGGGGCGGGGCCGCGTTACCAATGGTCTAACAGCCAAAGCGGGGATGATTGAGGCAAATGGGTGGTCTTTTGCAGCAGTTGCGCGGCGGACGTCTGATGGCGCGGGTGCTGCGCAGTACCTCTTGGATATTGTTGGGCTATGGCGGCAGTCAAGCCTTGCGGCTGGCCTCAAACCTGATCCTGACGCGGCTATTGTTCCCCGAAGCGTTCGGTCTGATGGCCCTTATCTCGCTGGTGACAGTGGGGCTGATGTTGTTTTCGGACGTAGGGATCGCACCTTCGATTGCGCAGAGCAAACGGGGCGATGATCCTGATTTTCTAAACACCGCATGGAGCATTCAGGTGATCCGTGGTGTGGTGCTTTGGGCGATTGCAACAACTCTGGCTGCCCCCTTTGCGGCGTTTTATGACGCGCCGGAGCTGGCATTTTATCTGCCTATTGCCGCACTTTCGCTATTGGTAACAGGGTTTAACCCCACGCGGATCGAAACGGCGCACCGTCATTTGCTGATGGGGCGCTTGACGGTGCTGGATCTGACAAGCCAGATTATCGGTCTGGTGGTGATGGTGGTGCTGGCATGGTGGCTGCAATCGGTGCTGGCGCTGGTGGTGGGCGGAGTCGTAGGGCCATTGGTCAAACTCGCGCTGACATGGGCGTTTCTACCCGGTCCGGCCAACCGCTTTCGTTGGGAACCGGCGGCGGTGCGCGAGCTGGTCACATTCGGCAAATGGATATTTCTCAGCACTGCGTTCTGGTTCTTTGCCAGCCAAGGCGACCGCGCCGTGCTGGGCAAATTCCTGAGCCTTGAGAGCCTCGGCATTTATAATATCGCCTTTTTCCTTGCCAGTTTTGCGATGCAGCTTGGTACGGCGGTGTCGGGGCGGGTGATGATCCCCGTCTACCGTGATGCAAAACACGAGGTCGCCAAGATCGCCAAACTGCGCGCAGGGCTGAGTGGCGTGACGCTGACACTGCTGCTGGGTATGGCGCTCGCGGGGCCGTGGCTGGTCGGGGTCTTGTATGATGCGCGCTATGCCCAAGGCGGGGCGATTGTCACACTGCTGGCGGTTGCGCAGATCGCCCAGGTTATCGGGATGAGCTATGATCAGGCCGCACTGGCGGCGGGCGACTCGCGGCGTTTTTTCGTGGTCTCGGCCAGCCGTGCGGTGTTGCAGATCACGCTACTGATCACCGGTGTTACGGTGTTCGGGCTGGTCGGGGCGATTATAGGGATGGGGCTGGCGCATATCCTGACACATCCTGTGATGATCTGGCTGGCACGCGCGCATGACGCGTGGGACGCGCGCCATGATCTGATTTGTATTGTGCTTGCAGGGTCCATCGGCGCCGCTGCTGTCTGGCTGCATTGGGATGCGATTGTGGCGCTTTCGGCGCTGAATTGATCAGGAATGCCGTGCCAGCCGCGCTGCACGCCCCGCTTGGCCCGCTGCACGCCGTTTCTCACGCATCGCACGCCACTTGGAGCTTTTGTACTTTGGCGCCAGCTCGGGGATGGACACAACGGGCAAAACGCCTGTTTCACGCTCCATCTGGCGGGCCGAGCGGATGACAGGGCGGCGTAACTCCAACAGCCACGCGATGATAAAGGCAAGACCGGTAGAGGCCACAGCGCCCATGATCGCGCGCTTTTTCTTGCTCATCGTGATAGGATAATCAGGCACCTGTGCTTCTTCGATGGTGGTCAGACGCTCGCCTTTAGAGCCTGCTTCGAGGTTGAACCCCACCTGCGCCTCGTTGCGGCGCGCGGCGATGGCTTCCAGCTGGCTGCGCAACTGCTCCATCCGGCGGTCGAAATCGGTCAATGTGCGTTGAATTTCGGGCGAGCTCTGGATCGTTTCGCGCAGTGCGGTGCGGCGCTGGTCCAGCAGGCTGCGCTGCTCTGTCAGGGTTTGCAGTTGTATGTCCAGCGCACGTTCTTCGCGCTCTACCGTTGAGGCGCGGGCCGAACGGTCAATCTGGGTGCGGGCCAGCTGGGCGGTGATGATATCGCGGTCCAGCCCGAGGATCGCCTCGTTCAGCTGTGCCACTTCGGACAAGCGAAACTCGACCCCGCCTTCGACAGTCAGATCATTGTCGGTGCGGTATGTTTCCAGCTCGGCCTCTAGGGCGGCGATCTGGTCCAACACGACTTCTTCCTGACTCTGAAAAAAGGCGAGGGTCTGGGCCGTCTGTTCGCGCCGCTGTGCTGCCATCAGGCTGCGGGTTTGCTCGGCAAATTCATGCGCCACATCGCGGGCCAGCTGTGCCTCTTCCATCTGCGCGGTAATCGTGAGGACCGAAATTGTGCCATCGTCGGCAAAGCCTTCGCGCGCGGCGGCGACACCATTTATCGACACTGCCTGACGCAGCAGGTTGACCTTTTCGCTGGGCTTTAGTGCCTCTAGATTGCTGTATATCCCGAATTTTTCGATGATCTGTTCGAGGCTGGTGCGTGCCATCAATTGCTGCTGGATCAGCTGCAAGCGCCGCGCTGACGACCCCTCAACAGTCGAGCGGGCAAGCTCGTCGTTGATGGTGGGTTGTTCAACCTGAATCACTTCGGAAGACGTATAGAGATGCACATGGCTCATCGCCCAGTAGAGCGATGCAATGCAGCCTGCGATGATCACAAACAGGATCACGGCCAGCCTGCGCCGTGTCATGTCGAGGAAATCTTGTACTGTATAGATCGGACCCATATCCGCCTCGCTCAACTCAACCAACTCGCTGCCAACGCAGACGTGCCGCACCCATGGCGGGGACGGCGTTTCTATCTCATTAAACGTAAATTCTGTCTATTATGTGACGTTGGCATTCGAGCGCAGTCTACAGGCCTTGGGACGTTGCGCAAAGCGCCATATTGCCGCCGATACGCTGGGCCTGTCAGAACCGTTCGATGCTTGAGGCGCGCGCGCGGTTCAGGATAACGCCCAACAATGGCACTTGGCCATCAAGGACACGCTCACATTCGGCGATATGCTTTGCCATGGTCTGCGTACCGTCAGACACCAGCAAAACCCCGTCCAACTGGGGCAGGAACGCCGACGTATCGTCGTAGGACAGAAGCGGTGGCATGTCGTAGATTACGATATCTGGCTTTAGTGATGCGCGCATCTCGGCAAGGCTGGCCGCTGTTGCGGGGTCTTGCATGATTTCGGCGGCATCTACCTGCGGGCCCGCCGCAAGGCCCACTGCCAGCGTATCGCTGGCGCGCATGATATAGTCGCTGATCGCAACATCACCTGCCAGAAAGTCACGCAGATCGCCTGTCTGGCTTGAATCCATGTCCAGCATTTCTGCCAAACCCGGATTGCGCATGTTGAAATCCATCAGCACCGTGCGCGAAGAAGGCACCCGTGCAAGGCTTGCCGCGAGGTTGGCGGCGGTGAACGTATTGCCACAACCCGCAGTAGGAGAAGCGACAGCGATATTAACCCAGCCGTGCTGCTTGACGGTCTGGCGCAAACGGGTGCGCAGCAGATCAAAAGCGCGCGACACATCGGTTTCGCGGAAATCATCGGCGGCTTGGCTTCCTGGCAGGATATGTTGATCCTTGCCTGGCAATTGTTCGTGCAGCAAACCCCAAAGATCACGTGGAGAGCTGTCTTCGACCTCATAGGCGACGGGCAGGGGGGCGCCTGTCTCGTCCACAAACAGATCGGCTTCAACCGTCGGTGTAAAACGGCGCGGGCGGGTAAAACTACCCTGCGCAGGAACCATCAGATCGCCGCGCGTTTGCGCGCCATCGTTGGCGGAGGATGCATATGTATCCTTCATTGGATCAGGCTTTCCGGGTCTGAGCATAGGGTTAATATAACCCTGCTTGCATCAATTTCAAAGGTGGGCGCAGGTGGCTTAGCACCCTGTCCTGCGCAGCATAACGCCGACAGTCTTGAAGATAATGGCAATGTCGCCCCACAGCGAAAGTGTCTCGTTGTATGTGGCGTCCACCTCGTTGCGGAACGAAAAGCGGTTCTCGTTGCGGGCAGAGATTTGCCAAAGCCCCGTGATACCGGGACGCAGGGCGAAATACTGCGACGGGTTGCCGTACATTGGCAGCTGTTCGGGCATCATGGGACGCGGACCAATCAGGCTCATGTCACCTGTCAGAACGTTCCAAAGCTGTGGCAGCTCGTCCAGCGAGGTAGAGCGGAGTGCCGCACCGATGCGTGTGACGCGGGGGTCGTTGATCAGCTTTTGCTTTTCATCCCACTCGCGCCGCATCTCGGGATCGCTGGCGAGGTACTCTTCCAGCACGGCATCAGCGTCCCGTACCATCGTGCGCAGCTTGAGAATGGAGAAGCGTTTGCCGTTCCGGCCCAACCGTACCTGACGGTAGAACGGATTGCCGCCCTCGGCCCAGAGGGCCGCAATGCAGATCGCCATGATAGGCAGAAAGAAGGGCAAGCTGAGAATGATGAGAACAGTCTCCAGCGCGCGCTTGCCACCATTGCGGTACGGCGCACGCGGCGCAGGCGCGGTCTCGGTGCCGAACAGCATGGCAGAAGCGCGGGCCATTGCGATATGGGCATCCACATCACCGCTGGCCGCCGCAAGCTGTGCCAAGCCGTATCCTGGCTGATCCGCATCAAATTTCTTCATAGTCCAAACCCCCCCAGGGTCATTTGGTCGTGTCGTGTGGTGCCCCGATCCATTCGGAGCATCCGTTTGTGTCGGCAAGTTGCGTATCCTCTGGTACGTGCATCGCTATGGCAGCAGCGGGCCGTTCCGTCGTCTTCGTTCCTTGCATCAAAAGCATTCGGAGCTTTTGACAGTGTTCAATTCAAACGACTGTTTGCCGTCTGTTTGCCTGACGCTGCGGAATGCCGCGTCTGACCGTTGACACTTAGATAACAGATTCTCGCCACATTTGAGGGGGAATTTTCGAAACAATCTGTTTCGTCAAAGCGGCAGCAAATCCACAATGGGTATTCGGTGTACTTGTTCACTCAACTCGTAAAGGAAAAAGTGGCAGCCCGTAGGGGAGTCGAACCCCTCTTTTCAGGTTGAAAACCTGACGTCCTAACCGATAGACGAACGGGCCACTGTTTGTGAGCGTGTCTCTAAGCAATTGCTCGGATTGGCGCAAGTCGAATTTTTGCGCAAATGATGTTTTTTAGCGTTTTATGCACGGGCTGCGTCCTCCAGCCGCAGCTGGACCGTTTGGCGGCCTTGCCACGTGTTCACGTCCAGACGTCCCGCCAAATGAAAATGCGCACCGCCATGCGCTTCAAGCGCGGGTCCAAGGGGCGAATCGTATGCGCCAAAGCAGATCGCATCCAATCGCGTGCCCAATCCGTCGCCAAAGCTGACTTTGAGATGGCTTTCGCCTACACGCCGCGCCGAAAAAATACGCATATCGGCAAAGACGTACCGCGGGGCGGGCGCGCCTGCACCAAATGGACCGGCTGATTCGACGGCTTCGGTCAGCTCCACACTGGCAGCGCCGGGCATCAACATCCCGTCGAGCCGCAGATCGGACGGGCCGCGCAAGTGTGCGCCTTGTTTTTCCAGCAGGGCGGTCAGGGCTGCCATTGCCTCGTCCAGCTTATCCGCCTCTACGGTCAGGCCTGCGGCCATTTTGTGCCCGCCGCCCTTTTGCAGCACACCTTGTATCGCAAGTTTTTGAATGCAGGCCCCCAGATCGACACCAGTAACCGATCGGCCCGACCCTTTGCCGATGCCATTATCGAGCCCGATGACGACGGCAGGCCGGCCTGTCGCCTCTTTCAGGCGCGAGGCGACGATGCCGACCACGCCCGGGTGCCAGCCATCACCTGCTGCCCAGACCAGCGCGCCATCGGTGCCGCGTTCTTCTGCTTGGGCAAGGGCTTGTGCGCGCACGGCATTTTCGACTTCGCGGCGCTCGGTGTTGAGGGTGTCCAGACGCTCGGACAGGGCGGCCGCCTCGTGCGGGTCATCGGTGGCAAGCAATCGCGCGCCCAGATCGGCCTTGCCCACGCGCCCGCCGGCATTGATGCGCGGACCCAGCATGAACCCGAGGTGATAGGCGGCGGGGGCAGTATCCATCCGCGCGACATCAGACAGGGCAGAAATACCAACGCGCGCACGGCGGCCCATGACCTTGAGCCCTTGGCGCACAAAGGCACGGTTCACACCGATAAGCGGGGCCACATCGGCAACAGTCGCGAGCGCGACCAGATCCAGCATCGACATCAGATCGGGGCCTTTGACACCGTCCTCGCGCAGCTGGCGGCCCGCTTCTACCAGCATCAGGAACACCACAGCAGCGGCACACAGATGGGCCAGCGCGCCGTCTTCGTCCTGACGGTTGGGGTTCACCACGGCGTGGCACTCGGGCAGGGTTTCGCCGCCCAAGTGGTGGTCAAGCACGATCACATCCGCGCCTTTGGCAGCGGCGATTGGGCCGTGCGATAGGGTGCCACAGTCGACACAAATGATCAGATCGTGACGGCGGGCCAGATCGGCCATCGCCTCGTCATTGGGGCCATAACCCTCGTCTATGCGGTCGGGCACATATAGCGTGGCCTCGCGGCCCATCTCGCGCAGCCAAACCAGCAGCAGGGCGGCAGAGCTGCCACCATCCACGTCATAGTCGGCAAAAACGGCAATCCGCTGGCGCATTTTGACCGCTGCGAGGAAACGCGCAGCGGCTTTTTCCATATCACGCAAACTGCGGGGATCTGGCAGCAGATCGCGCAGGGCAGGGGCAAGGAAGGCCTCGGCCTGTGCGGCCTCCACGCTACGCCGTGCGAGAACCTGACAGACGGCCATCGGCAGACCTGTTTGCTGGTGCAACGCCTCGGAGGCGCGCACGGTGTCCGATCCGGGACCGATCCAGCGCCGCCCCGTGACCGATGCTTCAACCCCTAGAAACGTAGGGACAGGGGGCGTCGTACTCACACTTCCTCGATCCGCAGGGCCACTGGATCAGAGGCCACAACCGAGGTGGCGCCGAAAGCGGCCAAGGCATGGTCGATATCAGCGCGGGTGGTTTTATGGGTCACAATCAGCACAGGGGCCGCATCATCAACGTGGCCGTATTGGCGCATGCGGTCGATGCTGACGCCTGCTTCGCCCAGGACTGCTGCAACTTTGGCAAGCGCCCCCGGTTTGTCCTTGAGCGCCATGCGCAAGTAGTAGGCCGCCGGTCGCTGGCTGAGTGCGGGGGTGGCGGCGGTCAGGCCAGTGGCAGGCTGGCCAAAGACGGGGCTGCGGTAGCCGCGTGCAATGTCACAAATATCCGACAGCACCGCGCTGGCGGTTGGACCTGCACCTGCACCTGCGCCGCGCAGGACGATCTGGCCTACGGCATCGCCTTCCAGCACGATCATATTGGTGCCGCCTTGAAGCTGCCCCAGTGGCGAAGTTTCTGGGACCAGACAGGGCTGCATGCGCTGCTCCAGCCCGCGGCCTGTCATCTGTGCTACGCCCAGCAGTTTGATTTTATAGCCCATGTCGGCTGCCGCGCGGATATCCTCGATGGAGACACGCTCGATCCCTTCAAGCTCGATCCCTGCGAAGTTTACCTGTGTGCCAAAGGCCAGCGAAGACAGGATTGCCAGTTTATGTGCTGCATCAATGCCGCCTACGTCCAGCTGCGGATCAGCCTCAAGGTACCCCAGCCCATCGGCTTCGGCAAAGACATCGGCATAGGGAAGGCCTGCATCTTCCATCCGTGTCAGAATGTAGTTGCACGAGCCGTTCATCACACCCATTACGCGGGTAATCTCGTTTCCTGCCAGGCCTTCGCCCAATGCCTTGACGACGGGAATACCGCCTGCCACGGCAGCCTCGTATTTGATGACGCAGCCCTGCGCTTCGGCGCTCAGAGCGAGGGACTGACCGTGCATCGCCAGCATTGCCTTGTTGGCGGTGATCACATCTTTGCCCAAGGCGAGGGCCGCTTGAGTAGCCTCAAGTGCGGGGCCGTCTTCGCCGCCCATCAGCTCTACGAATACATCGACATCGTCGCGTTTGGCCAAGGCGACAGGATCGTCTTCCCATGCATATGAGGTCAGGTTCACTCCGCGATCTTTGGTGCGGCTGCGTGCCGATATGGCAGAGATGGACAGCGCACGGCCTGTGCGCGCCTCAAGCAAAGCGGTCTGTTTGCGCAGGATCTGCACCACACCTGCCCCGACAGTTCCCAATCCGGCAATCCCGAGGCGAAGAGGCTGTGACATGTTGGAGATTCCTTTGGTTGGGGCGATACGGTTTTACGTGCGCTGGATGTAGCCCGAACGCAGGCCCCGTGCAACGCCGCGCGTGCGACTTAGCGCAGGCCTTGTGCAAGCCGCTGCCGCTCGCGTCCGCTGAGAACCGAGCCGCGCAAACGGGCGGCGCGCGTACGCAGGGCGGCAACACGCGCGTCGATTGCCGCAGTAGCCTGCTCAGGCTCAACCCATGATGTCTGCGCGCGGGCCAAGACGGGGCCCAGAGGAACCAGCGCGGGATAATCGGCATTGCTGAGATCATCGGTTATTGTCCGGTCCAGCGCGGGGAACTGTGTGCAGGCCCCTGTCAGGGCCAGCGTGGCCGCAAAGGCCGCGATGATGTGAATGCGTTCCATAGTCTTTGTGTGTACCAGCAGGCCGCCTCCGCGCAAGCGATTTGGCAGAATATGCACCGATAGGGGTTACTTTTTGAACGGCTGTTCAGATATAAGGAAACTATGGCTCGCACCGCTGGATCACACTCGGACATTACAGGCCCGCGCGTGCGCGATGCCGCGCTGCGGCTGTTTGCGCGGGGCGGTTACGCAGCCGTTTCCATGCGCGCGATTGCGGCTGAGGTGGGTGTGCAAGCAGGCGCGCTTTATAACTATACCCCTGACAAACAAACGCTTTTGTTCGATCTGATGGAAGGGCATATGACCGAGCTGCTGGCAGCAGCGCGCGATGACCCTGCGTTGGATGCGCGGGAACGTCTGCACAGGTTCGTCGCCTTCCACATCAGATTTCACCATGCGCGCCCCGATGCGGTGTTCATCGCCTATATGGAGTTGCGTAATCTGACGCCGGAAAACTTTGCCCGTATCGAGGCCCTGCGTGGTGCCTATGAGGACGGGCTGGAGCAGATATTGCGCGATGGTGTGGCAGCGGAAGCGTTCCGTGTTGAGGATACAAAGATTGCCACTCTGGCGATCATTGCCATGCTGACGGGTGTGAACACGTGGTTTCGCACTGGCGGGCGATTGTCGCTGGAGGAAGTCACCGCGCAGTATTGGGAGATGGTGCGCCGCGCGGTGATGTGAGCCCTAGTGGGCGGGCTTGATGAACGTGCCGTTGTTAAGGTCTTGCATTGCCTGCATTAATTCCGCGCGGGTGTTCATCACGATCGGGCCGTGCCACGCTACAGGCTCGTCGATGGGCGCGCCTGAGATCAGCAGGAAGCGCAGACCGTCGGGGCCTGCTTGCACAGTCACCTCGTCGCCTGTTCCAAAGCGCACAAGGGTGCGGTCGCCGGACATGTCGCGGATGTTCAGCTCCTCGCCAGCCACTTCCTTTTCCAGCAGAACACCCGATGGACGGCTGGCATCAACGAAGGCGCCAGCACCCTGAAAAATGTAGGCAAATGCGCGGCGGTAGGTATCAATTTTGAAGGTTTTGCGCACACCTGCGGGCACTGTCACATCAAGGTATTGCGGATCGGCGGCGATACCATCTACAGGGCCGCGCTTGCCCCAGAACTCACCCGTGATGACACGAACCATCGTACCGTCATCGTCAGTGACTTCGGGGATCGCGTCTGATGTGACGTCCTGATAGCGTGGGGCGGTCATTTTCTGCGCGGAAGGCAGATTGCCCCAAAGCTGGAAGCCATGCATCTGGCCACGTGCATTGCCGTGGGGCATTTCCTGATGGAGAATGCCGCTGCCTGCTGTCATCCACTGTACGTCACCCGCACCAAGCGTCCCGTTGTTGCCAAGGCTGTCGGAGTGTTCGACTGTGCCTTCGAGAACGTAGGTGATCGTCTCGATCCCGCGGTGGGGGTGCCACGGAAAACCTTTTTCAAAATCAATGGGATGCTCGTTTCGGAAATCATCGAACAGCAAGAATGGATCAAGCTCGGACGGGTCCTGAAACCCGAAAGCACGGTGCAGTTTTACGCCTGCGCCCTCCATTGTGGGCTGGGCTGCGCGGGTTTCTAGTGTGGGTCTAAGGGACATTTCACGGCTCCTTTTTATCAGGTCTGCCGTGGAGGTAGTGCGCCGTGCGCCCTGCCACAAGCAGTGGGGGCGCAGAGCATCTGTGCAGATATGCGCAATGCGGGCTGGCAGGGTTTAGGCCCCGCAAAAGAGCGGATGTCGGTTTTGGACTGGACGGACACCACCGCAGCGACAAGGCTGCGGCAAACATTAAGGAAGTCTGAATATGAAAATCGGTTTTATCGGTCTGGGCAATGTCGGTGGCAAGCTGTCGGGGAGCCTGTTGCGCAATGGTGTTGATTTAAGCGTACACGATCTGGATGAAGATTTGGTGAATGTGAAGGTTGCGCAAGGGGCAACGGCGGGGGGCAGCCCCGCCCAACTGATGGCAAATTGTGATGCCGTGATTACCTGCCTGCCCAGCCCTGCGGCCAGTGCTGCGGTGGTAGAGCAGATGTTGCCAGAGGTACGAGAGGGTAAAATCTGGATCGAAATGTCGACCACCGATTCTAACGAGATAAAGCGGCTTGCAACACTTGTTCAGGCCAAAGGCGGTCAGGCGGTAGATTGCCCTGTCTCGGGCGGATGCCACCGTGCGGATACGGGTAATATCAGCATCTATGCGGGCTGTGATCGCGCGACGTTTGATCGGGTTCTGCCTGTGCTGACCCATATGGGGCGGCGGATTTTGCATGTAGGTGATTTGGGAAATGCGAGTATTCTCAAGGTGATGACGAACTATCTGGCCACGGCAAACTTGCTGACGCTTTGCGAGGCGCTGACGGTGATGAAGGCGCAGGGCATGGATATGGCGATGACGTATGAGGCGATTGCAATATCCTCGGGCAACAGTTTTGTGCATGAGACAGAAAGCCAGCTGATCCTGTCCGGATCGCGCGATGTGAATTTTACGATGGACCTGATCCAGAAGGATATCGGGTTGTTTCAATCGCTTGGGGATGCGGCTGGCGTGCCGCTGGAGATTTCGCCAATGATGATCCAGATGATGCGCGATGGGCAGGCCCGCTTTGGTGAGCGCGCCCAGTCAGACCGTATGATCGAGCGGCTGGAAGAGGCCACGGGCCTGCAAGTCCTTGCGGATGGATTTCCGCAAGAACTTGTCGATGACGAGCCCGAAGAGCGTGGATATGAGGTACGCCCGAAAAGGTTGCTGTGAGAGCTTGAGTTATTGATTTAACTGTCTGATGAGTAATGATAAATAGTTCGGCTCACCATCCGCATTTTATTGGGGGTGCCCTGTGTGCACCCCCTGTACACCGTCCGTACACCCCCCATACGCCGTCCATGCAGAGCCTGCTGCCGCGCTGAGCGAAGGCTTGCCCGCCGCTGCATCTGCGTCTAGGGGTCAAAAAAAGGAGTGCCGCCATGACCGATACGCCAGATGATCCGACGCCTCAGCCCGCTTTTGACCCTGATGAGGTTCTTGCGGTTGCACGCTCTAGCGCAGGCCGGCGGTTGTTGGGGTTGGGATCGCTGGGCCTGTTGGGGATATTGCTGATCTATATTGCGATTGTGGAATCGCCCTCCCTGATTTTTCGGCTGGTGTTGTTGATCATGGGGGTAGGTGCGCTGTTGCTGGTAGACAAGATGCGCCGTGCTACCGCCTCGACCATCGAGCTGACGCCGACCGCGTTGCGCGACAGTGACGGGACCGTCATTGCATTGATTGAAGATGTGGACGGGCTGGACCGCGGGTTCTTTGCCTTTAAACCGTCCAACGGTTTTTTATTGCGCACGGTCAACAAGGGGCCGAATGAATGGCGCCCCGGTATGTGGTGGCGTGTGGGGCGGCGGATCGGTGTGGGGGGAATGACCCCTGCGCATCACTCCAAACAGATGTCGGAGATTTTGGCGATCATGATGGCACAGCGGGATTTGACCAAAGGCAAATAGGCTGCACCGTTTGTAGTTATACAAAGAAAAACCCCCGAGCGGCTGATGCCTCTCGGGGGTTTTTTGTTTGTGCTGGATGGCGCAGCTTAGGAGCCTGCGAAATCCGGTTCGAGATCCTGCCACAACACTTGCGGGGCATAACGCGGCCGCGTGAAGATGAAGTTCTCGATCTGCTTGTTGCCCAAGCCGACATCGAAAGGCGGCTTATACAGGGCTGATGTTTCGACCACGATCATCCGCTCGTTGTGGACCATGCTGGCGGGCAAGCGATCGGTCCAGCCACTTACGTCCTGATTGGAGACGGGCGTGGCGTAACCTTCGGTCTTTGACCAGTCCAGTTTAAAGATATCGCGCTCGGCGTCGTAGCGCACGATCGACAGGCGAACGGTGCTGGTCTGCGGGTTGCGTGTCAGTGTATCCAGCAGCGCCTTGGTGCCAGCGAGATAGTCCGCGTCAATCGGCAGTGTCTCACGGGAGACCATATCGCTGATGGTGTAGGCCGCCTTTTGGTGCATACCGTGCAAGCGGGTGTAGTCGATCAGCGTCACGAAAGTGAGGATGCACAAGAACATCGCGGGGACCATGATGACGGCTTCGATAGATGCGGAGCCCTTCTCCTCACGTGCGAAACGTGAGCTCATGAGGGATTTGATACCTTGGTAAAACATTATCTTGGCTCCTGTACGAATGCACTCATTGCGACCATGCTGCCTTTGCCGTTTTCACCGTTGCCGATCAACTTGCCGAGGCCGAAACCGGACATGAAGGGCTCGTATTGGTAGCAGGCACGCATGAGCATCAACTCGTGTTGCTGGCCGAGCGACCAACCGCGGACCGGTGTGACCGGTAGGGGCGAGTTGGTGCAATCGGGTGATGCGGGCAGACTGGCAAACTCACGCGGGTTAGTCGGCATCATCTCGAGGCGCATGTTGTCCTCGCAGTTGTCGAGGCCGCCAGCGTTGTCGCAAATGGACTGCTTGAGGTCTGCGTGGGTCAGGTTCTGCCCTGTGTTAAGGCGGATGATCCGTGTTGTGACCTCCAGACCACGCTCCAACTGGAACTGTCGGTTGGCATGTGTGGTCAGCTCGACCCCGTAGATAAGGGTCATGCACAAGACGGGCATCATGACGGCGAATTCGAGGGTGTAGACGCCACCCTCTTCTTCGGAGCGGAAACGCTTCAGGCGGTTTTTGAGACGGGTAATCATTGTGTGAGCCTCAGCTGGTTGATCTGGCGCGCAATCGCTTTGAACGCCTCTTTGATTTCGACACCCTCAACCCGGAAGAAGTGGCTGGGAGAGGAAGCGCAGTCGCGCATAACATTCGCGCCGTGGTCCGATACTTCGAAGCCGATGGACCAGATGACGATGTTCTTCTCTTTGGCTGCGTCGCAGACGTTGCTCAGAAGGCTGTCGCCATAGTCGGGCCAGTACTTCAGGTACTTGAACTGGTTGTGCTGCCAGCTGTTGACGTAACGGCTGAGGTACCAGTTCAGGTTATACCGGTTCCAGTGGGCCGCGTGGCTGTAGTTGGCGTAGTAGTTATCGTTGATACGGTAGGAATAGTGGTTCTGACCGTCCGTCATCAGGACAACGGTTTTCAACGTTTCGTAGTCGTCATAGGCTGCCGGACGTGCTGCGAAGGCAGGGTCGGCGGCACCGTTGTTGATCAGCGCGGTGTTGATCGTATTGAAATCGGGATCAAGCAGACCTGCGGCCCATTTCATACCCGCAAAGATCGAGGTACTGCCGCGCGGCACCAGTTGGCCGATTTTGTATTTGAGCGCGCTCACGTCCTGGCTGAAGGCTACCACGTCTTCGTGGGTCCCAATCGGGCAGACAGGGGTGCTGCGGTCGTTGTTGCGGCCGTTATAGCCCCATTGGAAGTGCTGGACCTGATCATACTGTTTGTCACGGCGCAGGCGCGCTGTGTCGAAGTCGGATTCGGAGAACTCGATACAGTGGCTGTAGGGGTTGTTCACATCTACATTCAGCTCGTTCATGATGTCCGGACCGGCACTGACGTGTTCGGAGTAGGGGACAACAGAGATCGACACGAGGTCTTGCGTGCTTTCATTGATAACGGCGTCCACAAAGGTACGGGCCGCATCACGCAGGTTGGACATCTTGTTGCCCTCGCCCATCGAACCCGAGATATCGAGAACCATGGAGATTTCCACGTTGTTCACCCGCTCTTCGGCTTCGGCCATGGCGCGCAGCTTGACAAAGTTGGTCTTCTCGATTGCTTCGGCCATCACTTCGGCTTTGACCATTTCGAAGAGTTCGTCGTAGGTCAAACCGTTGTATTTCATGAACTCGGAGGTGTCGGTGCCGTTTTCGGTTGCTTCCCACCACTCGTCGTTGATCTCGGCGATCCGTTCATTGGTGAGGTTGGTCGCATGGATCAGCTGGGCATTTTCCAGCTCCTGATCGCGGATTTCATCGTCTGTCATCCCCTCATCCGAAGGCCGCTCCTCAGCGATGCGGTCTTCTGCGCTTTTCAGGGCGTCAGTAAGGGCACGACCACCCATGTAGGCGTTTGTCTTAACGTCGCCATTGATGCTGTTCACATCAACGATCGCATCCGCCAGCACCGAGACTGTGCGGAAGTTCAGACCTTCGCTAATATTCACTGTCGAGACCAGATCGGGGTAGCCGACTTTTTCGAAGTAGTCTTTCACAACGACCTCGGGGTCCATTGTCTGGTCCAGATCGGCTGCGGCCAGAACGGCGCGGTCGGCTGTACCCTGGATTTTCACCCGGTGGTATTCGTGGCTGTTCACATCCCATGAGATGCCAGCGAGCATCATCAAGACCGCAATAAAGAACAGCGACATCACTGTTACATTGCCGTCTTCACCCTGCACAAACTGGCGGAAGAACGGGGATTTTTTGTATCCCGTTTCCGTCGGGATGCAAGTTGTCGAAAATAGTTTTTTCATCATCGTCACCTTTCAAGCCCGGACCTGTCGGAGTGATATGGTCTATGGCTAAATTCGACGATCTGTATGACTGATGAACGTGGCTAAATTGGGGCAGGTTCATGCAGAATAGTCATATTTTAAAGGGTTTTAGGATATAGTAACGCCGAATTCGAGCTAGTGTTTCCGACCCGTGAACAGTGCGCCACATTTCAGATAACGTAGATGATTTCACGTAAAGTGAGTCGTGGTTAACAGGGGGCTATTTTCGATGTGAGTCGTGCTTAATTTCTGCATACCTCTTAAATATTGGTAAACAGTTTCGCATCCGTAGCTTTGAGCAGGTTTCGGGGGGTGATCTGGAACACCGTCTCGGGGGCGCCGCCCGCAGCCCAGACGGTGTCGTACTGCATGAGCGCGTCATCCATAAAGGTGGGCATCGGGCACAGGTGGCCGATGGGCGCCACGCCGCCGATGGCAAAGCCTGTGTCGCTGCGCACGCGTTTGGGATCGGCACGGCCCAAAGACTCGCCAAACTGTTGTTCGGCGCGTGTCAGGTTCAATTCATGCGCCCCGCTGACAAGTATGAGTTTGAGCGCGCCTGTGTTGGCCCCTTCAAACAAGAGCGATTTGGCGATCTGGCCCACGGTGCAGTTCAGGCCCTCGGCTGCTGCGGCGGCTGTGCGCGCGCTGGTGGGCAGGGTAATGATCTCGATCTCCAGCCCTGCATCGCGGGCGGCAGTTGCAACGCGTGTGGTGCTTTTGCCCATCTGCTGTTCATCCTTTTATATGCACTATGGTTAATGGGCCAAAGGCGGACGCAAAGGTCAAGGCGGTCGTTCGGGCGGCGCTTGGGCAAATATCTACTTAGGATTGTTCGTAAACCGACTAAAAAAGTGGCACTAGGCCCGATGCGGGCCTAGGGTGGGGTGAGCGTGCGGGATTCTCCGCGCCTGACACATGTTTCCAATCTGACCCACAAAAAGGCCTTCCTCATGAACCAATCCTCCAACGAGCCGAGCTTTCGTGAAAGTGTAGATATGATGTTCAACCGCGCGGTTGATCTAATGGATCTCAAGCCCGGGCTGGTCGAGAAGATACGGGTGTGCAACGCCACCTATACTGTCAGGTTCGGGGTACGCTTGCGCGGGGATATCAAGACATTCACGGGCTACCGCAGTGTCCACTCCGAGCATATGGAGCCTGTAAAGGGCGGTATCCGGTTTTCGATGGGGGTCAATCAGGACGAGGTTGAGGCGCTGGCTGCATTGATGACGTTTAAATGCGCGCTGGTGGAGGCGCCGTTCGGGGGATCGAAAGGCGGGCTGTGTGTGGATCCCAAGGAATGGGACGAGCATGAGATGGAGTTGATCACGCGGCGTTTCGCCTACGAGCTGATCAAGCGCGACATGATCAACCCTGCGCAAAACGTGCCCGCGCCGGATATGGGCACGGGCGAGCGGGAGATGGCGTGGATCGCGGACCAATACAAGCGCATGCATACGACAGATATCAACGGGGCGGCCTGTGTGACAGGCAAGCCGATCAACGCAGGCGGCATTCAGGGCCGGACCGAGGCCACGGGGCGCGGTGTGCAATACGCCCTGCGCGCGTTCTTCCGCGACAGCGAAGGTGTGAAGAAGGCAGGGATGAGCGGCAGCCTTGATGGCAAGCGGGTTATCGTGCAGGGCTTGGGCAATGTGGGCTATCACGCGGCCAAGTTCCTGAGCGAGGAAGACGGCGCGCCTGTGATCGGGGTGATCGAGTATAACGGCGCTGTCTATAACAAGGACGGTCTGGATATCGAGGCGCTCAAGCAGCACATCGCGGCGGAGGGGTCGCCCAAGGGCTTTGCGGGCGGTGCGTTCAGCGAAGACGGGGCGGCCATGCTGGAAGAGGAGTGCGATATCCTGATCCCCGCCGCACTGGAAGGTGTGATCAACCTGCGCAATGCCCGCAATATCAAGGCGTCGTTGATCATCGAGGCGGCGAATGGTCCTGTAACTGCCGGTGCGGACGATATCCTGCGCGAGATGGGCACAGTGATTATTCCCGACATGTATGCAAACGCGGGTGGCGTGACGGTCAGCTATTTTGAGTGGGTCAAGAACCTGTCCCACATCCGCTTTGGCCGCATGGGGCGGCGTCAGGAAGAGAGCCGCCACCAGCTGATTGTAGACGAGCTGGAGCGGATCAGCAGCGATGGCTCTATCAACTGGACGCTAAGCCCTGATTTCAAAACGAAGTATCTGCGCGGCGCGGGCGAGCTGGAGCTGGTCCGCTCGGGCCTCGATGACACAATGCGGATCGCCTATGACGCGATGGCGGAGGTTTGGCACAGCCGCGATGATGTGAGTGATCTGCGCACGGCTGCCTATCTTGTAAGCATTGGCAAAGTCGCGGCAAGCTATCACGCAAAAGGGCTGTAGTATGAGATATGCACTGGTGGTGGCGGCGGCATTGGCTGCTGCGCCAGCATCTGCCGAGCGTGCCACCTATGGCGACGTCTACCTGAACGGTCTGCTGCGCGATCAGCCCACACGGCAGGGCCGCCACGCGGCGATGGTGTGTAACGTCAACGGGCCTGACGGGTATCTGAGCATCCGCAGTGGGCCAGGCAGCGATTTCAAGGCGGTGCGCAAGCTCAAGCGGTTGGCGGTTGTGGCGGTGGACGCGGGCGAGCGGCGGGGCAGGTGGATACGTGTTCTGGGCGCGCACCGCGATACCACGCCAGAGGGCCGCGCGCGCAACTATAGGGATTTGCCTGTACAGGGCTGGGCGCATGACGGATATTTGTGCGATTTCATTCACTAGGATAGATGGCAGGCGATAGGAGACAGGATTATGATCGCAAAACTTGCTTTGGCTGCAATGGTGCTGCTGGTCAGCGTGCCGCCTGTTCTGGCCGAGACGCAGTTTTACAATAATGTCTATCTCAAAGGGTTGGCGCGCGACTATTGGACAAAACAGCCCGAGGCGGAGCGGTGGCGCGCGATGGTGTGCAATGTGAACGGACCAGACGGGTTTCTGAGCGTACGGTCAGGGCCGGGGACGGATTTCAAAGTGGTACGTAGCTTCAAGCGGTTGGCGGTGATAAATCTGGACCTGACCGAACGGCGGGGCCGTTGGGTGCGGGTGACAGGTGCTTACCGCCACATGAGCCCCGAGGGCCGCCGTGTCACGCGGCGCGAATTGCCTGTGCAGGGGTGGGTGCATGACGGGTATCTGTGCGCCTATGTTGCCTAGGATTGGGGTGCGGCGCGATTTTATGTACCTAAATTGAATAGACGCCTGATTGGCGGCGGACAGGGGATGCTGTGCCGCGCTAGGGTGTCTTTATGATGTTTGATTTACCAGATGATGAGACGCTGTATGCCGCGCTGATTGCACGCGATGCCGCGTGGGAGGGGCGCGCGTGGGTTGGCGTGGCCTCTACAGGCGTGTTTTGCCGCCTGACATGCCCGGCGCGCAAACCCAAGCGCGAGAACTGCACATTCTATGACAGCATTGGCGGCGCGATAGAGGCGGGATTTCGGGCCTGCAAACGGTGCCATCCGGTGGCGACAGCAGCGCAATCCGATCCTGCGGTGGCCGATCTGCTGGCCGCGCTGGAGCGTGCGCCCGCGCGGCGCTGGGCAGAGGGCGATATCACGGCACGCGGGCATGACCTGTCTACCGTGCGGCGGGCGTTCAAGCGGCACTTTGGCATGACTTTTCTGGAAATGGCGCGTCTGGCCCGTTTGCGGGCGGGGGCGGCCGAACTGGTGGGCGGTGCATCGGTGATCGAGGCGCAGATGGAAGCGGGATATGGCTCTGCCTCGGCCTTTCGGGCGGCCTTTGCGGGCTGGACGGGGCTGCCGCCGGGTGCATTTGTGCCAAACGCTGTGCTGCGGGCGGATTGGATCGAGACACCGCTGGGGGCGATGGTGGCTGTATCGTCAGCCCATGCGCTGCATTTATTGGAATTTACCGAGCGCAAGGCGCTGCCCCGCGAGCTAGCGGCGTTGCGCAAGGATGCCAAGGGATCGCTGGGGTTCGGCCGATATGCGCCCACTGACCGGATCGAGCGGGAGATGGACGCGTTTATGGCGGGTCGGTGTGCGCGGTTTGACACGCCATTGCAGCCTTTGGGCAGCACGTTCACGCGGCAGGTCTGGGATGCGCTGCGCGAGATACCTGCGGGGCAAACCCGCAGCTATAGCCAGCTGGCCCGTGATATGGGCCGCCCTGATGCGACCCGTGCTGTGGCGCGGGCCAATGGGGCAAACCCGATTGCGATCGTGATTCCCTGCCACCGCGTGCTGGGGGCTGATGGAAGCCTGACCGGCTACGGCGGGGGGCTGTGGCGCAAACAGAAGCTGATTGCGCTGGAGCGGGCCTATGCCACCGTGGGGTCGCACCGCGAACGCAGCGCGGAGTAAGCGCAAGGCTGCAAATGCTGCACCTGCCGGACAAGCTGCGGCTGATGCGGCGTCGTTGGCGGGCAAGGCAATGGCGTAAACGGGGTATTGCGGCCATTTGGCGATTGATAGGCTGCACCTTGTTTGGCACATTGTAACGGTGTGCAGTGGGGGGCCTTATGCGATTTTCAGGATGGCGCGTTCTGCGCGAGGGGCTGAGCGGCAATAAAGGCTGGCAGCCCCATTGGCGCGATGCAGAGCCCAAGGCGGAATATGATGCGATCATCATCGGCGGTGGCGGGCATGGCCTGTCCACGGCCTATTACCTCGCCAAAGAGCACGGCATGACAAATATCGCCGTTATCGAGAAGGGTTATCTGGGCGGCGGCAACGTGGGGCGCAACACAACTATCGTGCGGGCCAATTACTTTCTCGATGGCAACTCGCAGTTTTATTCGCACAGTCTGAAGCTGTGGGAGACCCTTGAGCAGGATCTGAACTATAATGTGATGCTGTCGCAGCGCGGCCAGTTGATGCTGTGCCACTCGGATGGCCAGCGCGACGCGTATGTCCGGCGGGGCAACAGCATTGTCGGGCAGGGTGATGATGCAGAGCTGTTGGATGTTGAAGGTGTGCGCAAGATTGCCCCGTATCTCGATTTCGAGAACACGCGTTTTCCGATCTATGGCGGATTGCTGAGCCGCCGTTCGGGCACTGCGCGGCATGATGCGGTGGCGTGGGGATATGCGCGTGGTGCGTCCGAGCGGGGCGTCGATTTGATCCAGCAGTGCGAAGTCACCGGCATTGATATAGAGAACGGTGTCGTACGCGGCGTGCAGACCACGCGCGGGGCAATCCGTGCCAAAAAGGTGGGGATCGTGGTTGCGGGGCGCTCGTCTCAGGTGGCGGCGATGGCGGGGATGCGCCTGCCCATTGAGAGCCATGTGTTGCAGGCTTTTGTAACCGAGGGATTGAAGCCTGTGATCGACAATGTGATCAGTTTTGGCATGGGGCATTTCTATATCAGTCAGTCGGACAAGGGCGGATTGGTCTTTGGGGGTGATCTGGATTTCTACAGCTCCTATGCGTCCCGCGGGAACCTGCCGATGGTCGAGCATGTGATGGAAGCGGGGATGACGCTGGTGCCGATGATTGGCAAGGCCAAAGTCTTGCGCAGTTGGGGGGGCATTATGGATATGACCCCCGACGGATCGCCTATCATTGACAAGACAGACACCGAGGGTTTGTTCCTCAATTGCGGCTGGTGCTATGGCGGGTTCAAGGCGATCCCTGGATCGGGCAATTCGTTTGCGCATCTGATGGCCACGGGAAACCATCATGCCCCTGCCGAGAAGTTCCGTCTGGACCGCTTTCGCACAGGGCGCGGGTTGATGGATGAGGAGGGCACTGGTGCGCAGCATAATCTTCACTAGAGAGGTCGAACATATGGCAAGGGACGGGATTGAGTTTATGGGAAAAATAAAGAAGCAAGGGCGCGTTGTACTTGCGGGTGTAGCCCTGCTGGCGCTGGCGGCATGTGATCCGGTACCAGTGGGGGATACGTCGTGCCCCAGTCCAGCTGTGTGCGAGATTGTGGCGCTGACAGCCTCGGATGTGCGCAGCGACATTGGTAAGAACTATGGTGGGGGTGTGGTTTTGCGCAATGCACGCGCGCTGGGACCGGCGCTGGTGATTGACGTGTCTTTGCCATTGTCGGCGGAAGCGTTCAAGACACCTGTTGGCCAGCGGATCATCCGTGATTTTGGCAAGAACCTTGCGGGCGGGTTTTGCGGTGCGGGGGCGACTTCGGACGACTTTTTCAAGATGGGGGCAACATTGCGCGCGCGGGGCTTCTCGAAGGATAGCGTGATCGTCGCGGATCAGGTGATCCGTTCGTGCGGAGGGCGGCGTCGGTGAGGATACCTTGCCCGTTGTGCGGTGCGCGCGACCGGCGCGAGTTTTACTATAAGGGAGCAGCCCTTGCGCGTCCTGATCCGGATGCGGGTGCGCTGGCATGGGATGAGTATGTGCATTTGCGCGAGAACCCTGCCGGTGCCACGCGGGATTTGTGGCACCATGAGGCGGGCTGCGGCGCGTGGTTGGTTGTGTCGCGTGACACGGTGACCCACGAGGTATTCAGCGCCGTTTTGGCGCGGGAGGCGGGACTGTGAGGGTTTCGACGAAATCGCTGGGCGAAACTGTGCGCTTTCGGTTTGACGGTGTGGGCTACGCGGCGCGGGTGGGTGATACGGTTGCCTCGGCGCTGCTGGCCAACGGCGTGCGGTTGGTGGGGCGGTCGTTCAAGTATCACCGTCCGCGCGGTGTGTTGTCTGCGGGCAGCGAAGAGCCGAATGCGCTGATCACTGTGGGGCGCGGAGCGCGGGCAGAGCCTAATGTGCGCGCCACGGTGCAGGAAGTATACGACGGACTGGAGGTGTTTTCGCAATCGGCGTGGCCTTCGCTGAGGTTTGACGCGATGGCGGTGAATGATCTGGCGGCGCCGTTTCTGGGGGCAGGGTTTTATTACAAGACGTTCATGTGGCCCCGCGCGTTTTGGGAAAAGCTCTATGAGCCTGTGATCCGCCGTGCGGCAGGGCTGGGCAGTCTGAGCGGCAAGCACAATCCCGACACCTATGACCGCGCATTTGCGTTTTGTGATCTGCTGGTTGTCGGGGCGGGGCCGACGGGGCTGATGGCAGCGCGGGTTGCGGCCGAGGCGGGGTTGGATGTGATCCTGTGCGATGAGGATTTCGAGTACGGTGGGCGTTTGCTGGCCGAAGTGGATGATCTGGGTGATGTATCTGCGCAGGAGTGGATAGCCGAGCAGGTCTGTACCTTGGTTGCGATGCCCAATGTGCGCCTGATGCGGCGGACCACGGTGACGGGTGCGTATGATGGCGGCGTTTTCGGCGCGTTGGAGCGGGTGACGCATCATGTTGCGCGCAGTGGTGCACCGCTGGAGTGTTTTTGGCGGATCACGGCGGCGCGCACGATTTTGGCGGCAGGTGCGTTGGAGCGGCCGATTGCCTTCGAGAACAATGACCGACCCGGGATTATGATGGCGGGGGCCGTGCGGGCTTATGTGAACCGCTGGGGCGTGGCGCCTGCCAAAACCGCCGTGGTTTTTGGAAATAATGATGACGCGCACCGCACCGCGCATGATCTGCATTACGCGGGTGTGCAAGTCGCAGCCTTGGTTGATTGTCGTGCGGATGCAGACGTTGGCGATGTGCCGTATCCCGTCTACTTGGGCGCGCAAGTGTGCGGCACAAAGGGGCGTATGGCGGTTTCGAGTGTTAAAATCCGTATGGCCAGCGGTCAGGTCAAAACCGTCGCGGCGGACCTTTTGGCCATGTCCGGTGGCTGGAATCCTACGGTCCATCTGACATGTCATATGAATGGGCGGCCTGCGTGGCGTGAGGATATTGCGGCGTTTGTGCCGACACCTGATGCGGTGCCGATGCTGGAGGCGGCGGGGGCGTGCAATGGTGCATTCTCGACTGCGGCGTGTTTGGCCGAAGGGGCTGCGGCAGCGGCGCGTGTTGTGGAAGCTTTAGGGTTTGAGGTTCCTGAAGTTGCTTTGCCTGAGGCGGAAGATGCACCTTACACGATTGCGCCGCTTTGGGCGGTTGCGGGCAAGGGGCGCGCGTGGCTGGATTTCCAGAATGATGTGAGTGTGAAGGATGTGAAACAGGCGGTGGTCGAAAACTTCCGCTCGGTCGAGCATATGAAGCGGTACACCACGCAAGGGATGGCGACGGATCAGGGCAAAAACTCCAACGTGGGCGCGTTGGCTGTATTGGCGGATGCGACCGGTCGGGGGATACCCGAGACAGGGACGACAACATTCAGGCCGCCCTATTCGCCTGTCGCGATTGCTGCCTTGGGCGGGCCTGCGCAGGGCAAGGGCTTTGCGCCCGAACGGTTTACAACGTCGCACAAGCAGTCAGTAGAGATGGGTGCGCCGATGATCGAGGCAGGGCTGTGGTACAGGCCCAGCTATTTTCCCACAGAGGGCGAGACGACTTGGCGTCAGTCATGCGACCGTGAAGTAGGCTATGTGCGCCGCACAGTAGGTGTGTGCGATGTCAGCACATTGGGCAAGATTGATATTCAGGGTCCGGATGCGGCCAAGCTGCTGGATTTTGTCTATACTGGCATGTTTTCGACCCTCAAAGAGGGCCGCGTGCGGTACGGTCTTATGCTGCGCGAGGACGGGACGGTGATGGATGACGGCACCTGTGCGCGCATGGGGCCAGAGCATTACGTGATGACCACCACCACTGCGGCGGCGGGCGATGTGATGCGGCATCTGGAATATGTGACGCAGGCCCTGCATCCCGAATGGGCGGTGGCGTTTACCTCTGTGACCGAACAATGGGCGCAGTTTGCAGTGGCGGGGCCGCAATCACGCGCGCTGCTGGGGGATGTGCTGGACAGCCCCGTTAATAATGACAGCTGGCCCTTCATGGCCTGTGGCGAGATCGGTGTGATGGGCGTTGCGGGGCGGCTGTTCCGCATATCGTTTTCGGGTGAGCATGCCTATGAGGTAGCGGTGCCAGCACGCTACGGGGCCGCGCTGTTTGCCGAGCTGGTGCGCCGTGCCGAGGCGATGGGTGGTGGTGCCTACGGGATGGAGGCGCTGAATGTGCTGCGTATCGAAAAGGGGCATATCACCCATGCGGAAATTCACGGGCGGGTCACGGCCTATGATGTGGGCATGGCGCGGATGATCTCGGACAAGAAAGACTGCGTTGGCAAGGTGCTGGCCGCGCGGGAGGGGCTGGTTGACCCCATGCGCCCGCGTATGGTCGGGCTGCGCCCTGTAGGGGCCGTCAAACAGCTGAGCGCGGGAGCGCATATTTTTGACCGAGGGGCGGCGCATGTACATGCGAATGACCAGGGGTATGTGACTTCGGTTTGCTATTCGCCTGATCTGGGTATGATGATCGGGCTGGGGTTTATAGCGCGCGGCCCCGAGCGGCTGGGCGAGCGGATGATCGTGCGCGACCATATGCGCGATCTGACCACCGAGGTCGAAATTTGCGATCCTGTGTTCATTGATCCGACAGGAGGACGCCTGCGTGGGTAAGTTGCAAGCTGTGAGCCCCTGTGCGGGCCTGTTGCCGTTGCGTATCGGGGCATTGGCAGTGGAGGAAATAGACGCAGGGCCGATTACATCTGTAACGCCGTTCGAGGGGGCCTCGAAGGCAGCGCTGGAGCGCGCGCTGGGCATGGCCTTTCCCGCGCCGTTGCATACCAGCCAAAACGGTGCCGTGCGCTGTGTCTGGGCAGCACAGGGCGAGGCGCTGCTGATGGGGGCGGTTCCTGATGCAGGTCTGGGTGCCTATGCGGCTGTGGTCGATCAATCGGATGCTTGGGCCGTGGTGCGGCTGCTGGGGGCGGACGGGGCAGAAGCTTTGGCGCGGTTGGTGCCTGTCGATATGCGGCTGCATGTGTTCCCTGTCGGGGCCACCGTCCGCAGCCAGTTGGGACATATGAATGCCAGCATCACGCGGACGGGTGAGGAGGAAATCATGATCGCGGTTTTCCGCTCAATGGCTGCAACGCTTGTTCACGATTTGAAGAGCGCACTGGAAGCGGTGGCGGCGCGGCGTTAGGGTGCGCGCAAATTTGAAGGTTGTGGAGTGTGTTATGACCCCTGTGTTGCGTCTTGTTGTGTGTGCTGCTTTGGCTGCGTCTGTATCTGCGATCCCCGCGCTGGCGAACACGACCAAAGCGAAGGACTGCGGCTACCAGAGCGATGTGGTTGCTGCTGTGCAGGCGGCGCGTGTCGCGCGGGTGGGAGAGCGTAAGGTTCCTGCGCATCTGAAAGATGCCGAGTGGCCCGAAAAATACAATGCGGTGATCCCGCTGGTGACGCCATGGGTGTACGGCATGAAGATGTCCGAAGTGAAATCGGCCGATCTGGCGGGCGCGTGGAAAGAGCTGTGCCTGTCGCAGTAGGCTGCGCTGTACGGGACCGTTGAAAATTAGGCGCTGAGATTGCGCCGGGGCTTATGGACTCTGCCAGCGTGGCCCCCATATTAGAAGTATGAGCTTGCCGCCCGGATTCCTTGATGAACTGCGTACACGCGCCAGCCTGTCACAGGTTGTGGGCCGCAAGGTCATGTGGGATGCGCGCAAGTCTAATCAGGGCAAGGGCGACATGTGGGCGCCATGCCCGTTCCATCAGGAAAAATCCGCCAGTTTTCACGTGGATGACCGCAAGGGATTTTATTACTGCTTTGGCTGCCATGCCAAAGGCGACGCGATCAGTTTCGTGCGCGAGACCGAGAACGTGAGCTTTATGGAAGCGGTCGAAATTCTGGCGGGTGAGGCGGGGATGCCCATGCCCGAGCGGGACCCGCGTGCCGCCGAGAAGGCCGATGCGCGCAAGGATCTGGCCGATGTGATGGAGCTCGCGGTCAAATGGTTCCGCTTGCAGCTGCGCACAGGTGCGGCCAGCGCCGCGCGGGAGTATCTGGAGCGGCGTGGCCTGAATGGCGAGGTGTGTGACCGCTGGGAGATCGGGTTTGCGCCCGACAGCTGGCAGGGCCTGTGGGACGCGCTGAAGGGCAAGGACATCGCCGATGAATTGATCATTGGCGCGGGTCTGGCCAAGCCCAGCACCAAGGGCGGCAAGCCCTATGATACGTTCCGTGGCCGCATCATGTACCCGATCCGCGATGCGCGGGGGCGTGCGATTGCATTCGGGGGCCGCGCGATGGACCCTGACGACAAGGCGAAATACCTCAACTCTCCCGAGACCGAGTTGTTTGACAAGGGGCGCAGCCTGTACAACGTCAAAGCGGCGCGGGTGGCAGCAGGCAAGGGGCAGCCTTTGCTGGTGGCCGAAGGATATATGGATGTCATCGCGCTGAGCGAGGCGGGGTTCCAAGCGGCTGTTGCGCCGCTTGGCACGGCTGTTACCGAGAACCAACTGGCGATGTTGTGGCGCATCAGTGATGAGCCGATCATTACGCTGGACGGCGACACGGCAGGCCAGCGCGCGGCGCTGCGCCTGATTGATCTGGCCCTGCCGCTGCTTGAGGCGGGGCGCAGTCTGCGCTTTGCCATGATGCCAGAAGGGCAGGACCCCGACGATCTGCTCAAATCCAGTGGCCCTGCCGCCGTGCAAGGCCTGTTGGATGCGGCCCAGCCGATGGTGCAGTTGCTGTGGAGCCGTGAGGTAGAGGGCAAGAACTTTGACAGCCCCGAGCGTAAGGCGGCGCTGGATAAGTCGCTGCGCGACAAGATCATGCTGATCAAGGATCCGAGTATCCGCAGCCACTACGGGCAGGCGATCAAGGACATGCGCTGGCAATTGTTTCGCGCAGGGTCGGGGACAGGTGGCGGCGGCGGGGCTGGCGGGCAACGGTCGGCCAAGCCGTGGGGGCAGCCATGGGGCGCACGGCCTGCTCTTGGGCCTTCGGCAGGGGCGAAATCATCCGCGCTGGCCAATGCGGCCGATACCCATGTGACAGAACATCTGCGAGAGTCGGTGATCCTTGCTGCCTGTATCAGCTGCCCCGATGTGGTTGAGCCATTCGAGAGCGGGTTGGAGAGCATGGCCTGTCGCAACAACGATCACCGCGTGCTGCGCGATCTGGTGCTGCGCCATGCCCCTGATGGTGCTGCTATGCTGCGCGACCAGATAGAGCGGGCCTTGGGGCCGGATGCCCTTGAAAACCTGTTGTCGCAGCGCCATGTGGCAATTACGCCCTGCATCCGCAAACCCGGTGATACCGAGACGACCAGCATGACCATCGCCGAAGAGTTGGCGAAACTGGCGGCTGTGCGGGGGTTGGTGGACGAGGTCAGTGATGCCGTGGATGACCTGAGCGGCGAGGCTGACGAGGGGGTGACATGGCGTTTGGCAGAAGCCGCGCGTGCGGCAGACCGAGCACAACGCATTGGTCAGGAAGACAAAACGGAATATGTCATAGCCGATAACGGTGCGCGGCTGGACCGTGACGAGATGGCGCGACGCCAGAGCATGTACGACCAGATAGATTTTTCCAAGGGCGGCAAGAAGGGCCCCTGAGGGTCAAGTCGGATGACGCAAGGGCAGTTTTGTTGCCTGTGGGTGACCAATTGTCCGCAATTAGCGGAAAATCAAGGATGCGGGTTTAAGAATCACCACAAACCCCGCATGATTCGAAAAACCGAATCACTGCCAGGTGATTCGCATAGGGATTAGGGGAGCTGTCGATGGCTGCTAAAGACACCAACGAAGACGCCAAGAGAGACGACGCCGACAGCGGCCATTCGCTGGACATGTCACAGGCGGCTGTCAAAAAGATGATCGGTGAGGCCCGCGAAAAGGGCTATATCACCTATGACCAGCTGAACACTGTTTTGCCGCCAGATCAGGTGTCTTCGGAACAGATCGAGGACGTGATGTCGATGCTGTCCGAAATGGGCATCAACATCATCGAGGATGAAGAGGCCGAGGAAGAAGAGAAGGGTGGCACCGATATCGCCACCACTGACGGACCCAAAGAGATTACGCTGGGCTCTGGCACCTCCGAAAAGCTGGACCGCACGGACGATCCTGTGCGGATGTATCTGCGTGAGATGGGCAGTGTCGAGCTGTTGAGCCGTGAAGGCGAGATCGCGATTGCCAAGCGCATCGAGGCAGGCCGTAACACGATGATCGCGGGCCTGTGCGAAAGCCCGCTGACCTTTCAGGCGATCACCATCTGGCGCGACGAATTGCTGTCAGAGGATATCTTGCTGCGCGATGTAATCGACCTTGAGGCGACATTCGGCACCCAGATGGGTGAAGAAGAAGAAACAACGCCTGTTGTTGCCCCTGTGGTGCCGGGTGCGGCTGTGGCTGCAACCAAGGCAGACGGTTCGCCCGAGCTGGACGCAGACGGCAATCCGATTGCCGATGATGACGATGATGACGACGAGGACGAGCAGGCGAACATGTCGCTTGCTGCCATGGAGGCTGCGCTGAAGCCGCAGGTTCTGGAGGCGCTGGATATCATCGCGGACGACTACATCAAGCTGAGCGAGATGCAGGACAGCCGGATTTCAGCGACGCTGAACGAGGATGGCTCGTTCAGTAAAAAGAACGAGGCTGCCTATCAAAAGCTGCGCTCGGAGATTGTGGCGCTGGTGAATGATCTGCACCTGCACAACAACCGTATCGAGGCGTTGATTGACCAGCTGTACGGCATCAACCGCCGTATCATGCAGATCGACTCTGCTATGGTAAAGCTGGCGGACCAAGCGCGTATCAACCGAAAAGAGTTTGTTGATGCGTACCGTGGTCACGAGCTTGACCCTAACTGGATGGAGCGGATGGGCGAGAAGGCTGGCCGTGGCTGGCAGATGTTTATCGAACGCTCGGCAGACAAAGTGATCGAACTGCGCACGGACATGGCGCAGGTCGGCCAGTATGTTGGTCTGGATATCTCTGAATTCCGCCGCATCGTGCAGCAGGTCCAGAAGGGCGAGAAAGAAGCTCGTCAGGCGAAAAAGGAAATGGTCGAAGCCAACCTGCGTCTGGTGATCTCGATTGCGAAGAAATACACGAACCGCGGTTTGCAATTCCTTGACCTTATTCAGGAAGGCAACATTGGTTTGATGAAGGCCGTGGACAAGTTCGAATATCGCCGTGGCTATAAGTTCTCGACCTATGCGACGTGGTGGATCCGTCAGGCGATCACCCGCTCTATCGCGGATCAGGCGCGGACCATTCGTATTCCGGTGCATATGATCGAGACGATCAACAAGCTGGTGCGCACGGGCCGCCAGATGCTGCACGAGATTGGCCGAGAGCCGACACCAGAAGAACTGGCCGAAAAGCTGCAAATGCCGCTGGAGAAGGTGCGCAAGGTGATGAAAATCGCCAAGGAGCCGATCAGCCTCGAGACGCCGATTGGCGACGAGGAAGACAGCCAGCTGGGTGATTTCATCGAGGACAAGAATGCCGTGCTGCCGCTGGACAGTGCTATTCAGGAAAACCTCAAGGAAACCACGACGCGGGTTCTGGCCAGCCTCACACCACGCGAGGAACGTGTGTTGCGGATGCGTTTCGGCATCGGGATGAACACCGACCACACGCTGGAGGAAGTGGGCCAGCAATTTAGTGTGACGCGTGAGCGTATTCGCCAGATTGAAGCCAAGGCACTCCGTAAGCTCAAGCACCCCAGCCGTTCACGAAAATTGCGCAGCTTCCTCGACCAGTAAGCTACGGTAAAAAGATTGGCCCGCCTGAAACATTTTCAGGCGGGCTTTTTGATGCGCGGGGTTTCGCGGCGGGTGCGGGCTTTTTGAGGAACGGGCCGGAATTTCCTAAATGTCCGATCGAGGCACCACGGCCCAAGTTCCCGATCTACGGCGCTCTATTGCCGTTCACGGGCCTTTGATTTTGACCTATCGCGTCCGATGCCTATCTCTACTGTATGTTGATAGGAGAATTGCCATGCGTGCTGCGATATTTGCCTTCGTTGCGCTGACGACTTTGCCCGCTATCGCGAGCGCACAGAGCTTTCGTGCTGTGAATGACCTGAGTGTTGTGCCGCTACCCGGCGCCACCTTTGAAGTGATCGAGGCGCGCGGGGAGGGTCCGCGCGGTATCTGGTGCGCTGCCGCGGAATACGCAGAGCGGCGTCTGGGCGCGCGGGACCGTATCTATGTAGCCGCAGCGCGAGGCCCTGCGCGCAGTGTGGCTGGGCGTAAATCGGTTGTATTTACCACGGACGCCAGCAGGTTGTCGCAGGGGCCGTTCCAGTCAACATCTCTTGGCACGGGTCAGGTCGGTGTAGGGCTGCCAGTGGCCCATGCGATCCAGTTCTGTCGCCGTGATGATTTTGAAACGACTGACCGCATTTTGCGAAGGAATTGAGTATGCGTTTGATTGTACAGTGTGCTGCATTTGCGGCTGTCATGGCGGGCCCCGCGCAGGCGGCGACGTTCAAGGCGGAAAACGGCGTGCGGGTTGTGCCTGTGTCGGGTGGCTTTTCTGTCACTGGTGACGCGGGGCTGGGTGCGCGTGGCATGTGGTGTGCGGCGGCTGATTATGCGCGGAGCCGAGCAGGGGCAGGAAATGCCCAGCGGCTTTATATTGCGCAGGGGCGTACACCTGGCATTGGCCAACGGGGGGCTATTGTCTTTACGCTGAATGCTGCGGGGCTGACGCCCAGCTCGGTCACAATCCTTGGGGCGTCTTTGAAGAAGGCGGGTGCGAACCTGAGTGTCGGACATGCCTATGGATTTTGTGCTGATAGCAAGCTGGTGACGGATGGTGACCGATGAGGGCGGCGGCGGTTGTGCTGGCCGTTTTTGCGTCGCAAGCAGGTGCTGCGACCACGGGCGAGGAAAAGCGCTTTGTCATCAATCCGCTGGGGGGACCTGATTTTGAGGTGATCCGTTTGCAACAGATGGGCCCGTCCGAGTTGTGGTGCGCTGCGGCGAGCTATGTCGAAGCGCGGCGTGGCCTGTCAGAAACCACATTGATTTATGTGCGCAGCCCTCTTGGGCCCGCGCGCACGGCGCAGGGGCGCCAAGGCGTAGTCTTCTCGTTGAGCAAAAAGGGTCTGCCAGCGGTGGGTGCGCGCAATACGGTTACCGTCAAACAGCGCGGCGCTGTCCTGAAGTCTGCCACGGCGCGGCGTTTTTGCCGTGATGCCTTTACCCGCTCTACCAAATAGCGGCTGCGTTCCGCCCCCTTATATTGTGGTTAAAATCTGGGCTACCCAAACCCGTAGGGGTGGCGTATACCTGTGGATAAGTGGGGCGGTGATCCCACAATAGAGGCGGATCAAGAATAAGGGGACTGGCCAATGCGCTGCCCGTTTTGCGGAAATATCGACACTCAAGTAAAAGACAGCCGACCGGCAGAGGATCACGTATCCATCCGGCGACGCAGATTTTGTCCCGCCTGTGGCGGGCGGTTTACCACCTATGAGCGCGTGCAGTTGCGTGATCTGGTGGTCATCAAGACATCCGGCAAGCGCGAGGACTTTGATCGCGACAAGCTGGAACGCTCCATCCGCATCTCCATGCAGAAGCGCCCGATTGAGCCTGAGCGGATTGACCAGATGATCAGTGGCATTGTGCGCCGTCTGGAAAGCATGGGCGAGACGGACATCGGCTCAAAGCAGATAGGCGAGATCGTGATGGAGGCGTTGGCGCGGATCGACACTGTTGCATATGTGCGTTTTGCCAGCGTTTACAAAAATTTCCAAGCGGCGGATGACTTTGACAAGTTTGTCCAAGAGCTGCGGCCAGACACGCCACCAGAGGGGTGAGCGACACCCGATACATGGCGCTTGCCCTGTCGCTGGGGCGGCGGGGCATGGGCAATACATGGCCCAACCCTGCGGTGGGCTGCGTTGTCGTGCAAGCGGGTCGCATTGTCGGCCGTGGCTGGACCGCGCTGGGCGGACGGCCCCATGCGGAGACGCAAGCCTTGGCACAGGCGGGTGCAGCGGCGCGGGGTGCGGATGTGTTTGTGACGCTAGAGCCTTGTGCGCATCACGGACAAACGCCGCCCTGTGCACAGGCGTTAATTGATGCGGGTGTGGCGCGGGTTGTGATGGCTTTGGGCGACAGTGACGACCGTGTTGCCGGACGCGGGATTGCGATGTTGCAAGCGGCTGGCGTCGAGGTGGTTACAGGCGTGATGGAGGCCGAAGCCCGAGCCGATCACATCGGGTTTCTGATGCGTGTTGAGCAGGGGCGGCCGATGCTGACCCTTAAGCTGGCCAATTCATTTGACGGGCGCATCGCCACAGCAACCGGCGAGAGCCAGTGGATCACCGATGCGCCTGCGCGGCGGATTGTCCATGCGCTGCGCGCGCGCCATGATGCGGTGATGGTGGGCGGTGGCACTGCGCGGGCCGATGATCCGAGTTTGACCGTGCGCGATATGGGCGACGTACCGCAGCCTGCGCGCATTGTCGTGTCGCGGCGGCTGGATATCCCGCTGGGCAGCAAGCTGGCCCAGACTGCGCGCGATGTGCCGTTGCTGTTGTGTCATGGGGCAGAAGCGCCCGAAGGGCTGGTGGCTGCATGGCAAGGCATGGGGGCGGAGCTGCTTCTGTGTCGCGTCTCTGGCGGACAGATGGATATGTGCGATGTGATGGCACAGCTAGGCAAACGCGGGCTGACGCGGGTGTTTTGTGAAGGGGGCGGCGCGTTGGCCGCCAGTGTGTTGCAGGCCGATCTGGTGGATCATCTGATAGGCTTTAACGCAGGCGTTGTAATCGGGGCCGAGGGGTTGCCCGGCATTGGGGCGATGGGTGTGGCCCGTCTGGGCAACGCGCCCCGCTTTGATCTGGTCTCCACGCAGGCCGTGGGGCCTGATGTGATGCACAGCTGGGTGCGCCGCAACCCTTAGCGCCGCCACAGATGCGATTGACTGGCGAAGATGCCCTGAAGTTTTGACAAAATGCGATTTCGGCGTGCAGGGACAGGGATGTCGCCCGCGGCCAGCCGTGAGACGGCCACTTCGACAGGGCAGGGCAGCCCTGTTTTGGGATCGAGATAGCGTGGATAGTCAATCAGGGCGGCGTGGGCTAGCCCTTCGACTGTGGGTGTGGCGCGGCGGCGCGGTGGCACATCGCTTCGATCAGTGGTCAGGCCCCAGCCTGCATAAAACGGAGCGCCATAGGTGGTGACGGCGACACCGCGCAAGAGCGCCTCGAACCCCATCAGCGATGTCATGGTGTGGACCTCCTGCACCTGCGCCAGCAGCGCAGCGGGATCGGTGTCGGTCACGATATGGTCAGCATTGGCACTATTGGTGAGCGCGCCACTACGCAAGCCAGCCTCTACATCAGGGTGCGGTTTGAACAACACGACGGCATCGGGACGGGCGGCACGCACTGCGTCCAGTAAGGCTTGATTTGTGGCGATTTCGCTGGTGCCTGTACGGATAGAGGCATCATCTTCGACCTGCCCGCAGACCAGTATGCGGTGTCCGTCGGGCAAGGTTTCGGGGGCGGTGCCGGTGTTGTATTTGCTCAGGCCCTCGTGGATCAACGTGCGGATCAATCGCGCGGCGCGCAATTCCTGATCGGGACGCAGGGTGGCACGTGCCTCGATCAGCCGCTCAAGCCGCGAGGGGCAGGCGGGGTCGTAGTAGATGCCCAGATCATCCGTGACGAGCGACAGCGGTGGTGTGAGGGCCGCGCCCAGACCGCGCGAGCGTAAAAAACCGTCTTCGGTGCGCGTGATCGTGGTGGTGCTGTCAGCTTTGCTGGCCCAGATCATTTGCGGGCGGTCCGATATGTCTAGGGGCGTGTCAGAGAAGGTAAGCGGCGTGTGCTGGCCATAGAACTGTTGCAGATGGGGGCGTTTCCACAGGCTCATGCCCGCAGCGTTCCAGCCATTGCGGTCCTCGCGCCAGCTGCGGGCCTGTGCTTCGAGCGTGTCGATGACTTTCTCTAGCGTGCATAGCGCGTCATTGTAGGGGTCATACCAGCGTGGATAGAGGATCATCGCGGCGGCAAAAAGCTGGGCGCGCGTGAGGCTGCGCTGGCGGCGCTGAACCTCGAATGCATCTGACGTGAGACCCCAGCCTGCATAGAACGGCTGGCCGAACACGCGCGGTTTATGACCTGCGAAGATCGCCTCGAACCCCAAACCTGATGAAACGGTGTAGACGCCTAATGCCCCCTCAAACAAGGCATAGGGGCTGATGGGGTCGGTGAGGAACTCAATCCGGTCGTTCAGGTCTTCTTCGCGGAAATAGCCTTTGCGGTGGCCTGCGACGGTTTCGGGGTGGGTTTTGATAAGGATGCGCGCCCCGGGGTGTTCTTCTTGGGCGTAGTAGAGCATTTCGAGGAAACGCGCGCGGTCCGCGCCTGACGCCGTGACCGAGGCGTCGCCATCGGTTTGGTCGATGACGACCACATAGCCTGCCTCGGGGGCTGGAGTATCCAGCGGAATCGCGGCGTATTTGCTCAGGTGCGCCTCTTGCAGCCTTGCGATGCAGGCGCGGGCGCGGTTGAGCAGGGCGGTATTATCCAGCGGGTGCGTTGCCAGCAGCACCTCAAGGTCGGAGGGTTTGGAGGGGTCGAAATGCACGGCACGGTGGTCGATAACAAGGCCCAAGGGCGCTTCGCCCTCGCGGCCCGGAAAGAGGGAGCGCAGGAGCGCATCCTCTACCCGTACAATAGGGGCATCGCGGGCCTCTGCCACACCTTCGCCACGGTGGGCGGTGGGGGAGTTGCCCCAGACGGCCACGGCGTCACCCTCCTGCGTGGGCAGCCCTACGTGGATTGAATAGCCCGACAGTTGCAGAATGCGGCGGATGCGCCCCTGGGTCAGAAAACCGCCGTTGTAGACAAAAAGCCGCCGGTCCTTTTCAGGGCCGGCGGCAGAGCTGTTATATGTTTCAGGACCAAGGCCCATGGCCTTAGCCGCCAGACAGGGCTGTGATGCTACCCGCAGAGCTGGCTGTGCCAGTGATCGCGGTGAGGATTTTGGTCCACTGGGTGAACGGGGCCTCGGTGACATAGAGCGTGTCGCCATCGCGGATCACAAAGTCACGCGCCATGAACATGCCGTTCGGCTCTGTCAGGTTGAGGACATAGACCAGACGCTGGGTGCCCTCCAGATCGTTGCGGCCCAAGACTTGCTCGGCGACCTCTTCAGGCTCGTTGCGCAGCACGAACACGCCTGTCGGATCAGCGGAGGCGGCAAGAAGGCCGCCCACTTGGGCGATTGCCTCGATGGCACTGAGGTTTTGCGTCTCGAAAGGCACGCGGGCTTGGGAGCCTGTGGCACCAAGGGCTGTGAAAGCGCGCGTGTCTTGCTCTACCAGAATTTTGTCACCACCGCGCAGGGCGATATCGAGTTCGGGGTGCTTGTAGAGATCTTCGAACCAGATTTTCCCGCGTTGTTTGCCACGGATTACGGTGATCTGCGCGATCTCGGGGGAAATGGTGATGCCGCCGGAGCGGGCCAGCATTGTGGCGAGCGAGCGGGTAGGCCGTTCAATCGGGTAGACACCTTGGCCGCCTACAGCGCCGACAAGCGATACGGTTGAGCCGTCACCCGCTGCGCGGCGTACTTCGACCTGCGGGTCGGGCGTTTGATCGGCCAGTTTGTTGGTAATAATACGGCGGATCGCCTCCGGGGAGTTGCCAGCCGCTTTGATGCGCCCTGCATAGGGGATAAAGATGAAGCCTGCGCCGTCGACCTGCACTTCTTCCAGTGTGGCGGGGGCACCTTCAGTGCCGAGCAGGCTGTCGTCTACGTTTTCATAGACGGTGATGCCCAGCACGTCGCCTGCGCGGATCGTATCGGAGCCCAGCGTGCTTGCGTTTTTGAACGCCGACGAAAAGCCCAGTGCAGGCACCACAGCGGTGGCGCGGGTGACACGGTCATTCACAGCGACGATAAAGGCATCGCCTTCGCGTTGCACAGAGCCTGCAAAGATTTGACGTTTATTGGGGCCTACCTGCGGCAGACCGCAGGATGCCAGCACGGAACAAGCCGCAACGACTGCGATGGGGTGCGCCCACCGGATGTTCAGGGTTTTCACTGCCCGGTCTCCTCGACCTATTTACTGCCTCAAAATCGCCGATTGTTTCGACGTATTAGCGCTGAGCGTAGCGGAGTTGTGCGGCAAAATCTACCAAGGGGTGATTTGAATATGGGGCGAGGGGGCAAATGTGTGGCTTTGCTGCCGCGATTTCAGCGCAGGATTGCTTGTGACCACAAGGGGTTGTGGCGCTTAGTTCACCAGACGCAATTGCTGGCGCGGTGGTGCGGTGCCAGAAGACAGTGCCTGATAGGGGTCTTCAGGGCCAAGCATCATATCAACGACCTGACGCATGAGCTGTCGGCGGCCCCTTGCCGAATAGTAGCCACCCGGTAGCTGGCTGGTTTCCAGCAGGTAGCGGCGGAAGTCTTTGTAGGCGCGATTGTCAGGGCGCGCGGCAGTCTGGAAGAAATCGGGCAGCGGTTGATCCGAGACAAATTCGGGTTTGGCATAGACAGCACGGCCAAACACCTTGAGCGGTATACCCCGCCATAGCACCTGTTGGCCTGCGGTGGAGTTTACAGTAACGGCGGTGCGCGCATCGTTCAGCAGCTGCGCAAGTTTGCCGCCGCGCACGAAATGCACGCGTTTGGACACGCCGTGGATTTTGGCAAGGCGTCTGATTTCGCGGCGCACGGGCACGCGGCCATCCTCCAGCGGGTGCGCCTTGACGACCAGATGGTGGTGCTGTGGCGCGCCCTTGGCGAAGCCGTCGATGACCAGCTCCAGAAAATCGCTCATTGTGTCGAAGGGGGAGTGTTGCTGGAACGAGCTGTCATGTTCGAGCTGCAACAACGCAAGATGATAGGGCCAACCGCTGAGCCTGATGCGCAGGGTTGCCAATCGCCGCTCGATCCCCTGCCACGGCATCAGGAACAGACGCTTCAGGTAGAGTTGGAGTTCCTTTGACACAGGCAGATCGCGGTGGGGGCGGAAATTGCGGTAGTCGCCGTTTCGGAACATGACAAACCAGTGATAGAGCGCGCCGTAGAACACGTGTTGGCGCATATCGCCCCAGTGGCCGGGGGGCAGGGGCGCTTCCATGTCGGATTTCTCCAGCGCGGTTTGCATATCTGCAATGCTCATATCCATCAGGCGGGAATTGCCGTTGGTGCCGCCGCGCTCATAGGTGATCCAGTAGGGGCGCATGTAGCCTTCTTCAAACACATGCACTGTCAGGCCACGGGCGCGTGCCTCGGCGACGGCGCTGGCATGAATGGGGCGGGTATCGCCATAGAGCACGATATCGGTGACGGATTTCTCGTCGAGCAGGGTCTTGAATGTGTCACACCACGCATCCGCGGTGCCGCGGTAGGGGATATAGGTGCTGGGATGGAACCAAAAAGCACGGTCGCCCGCGTTAAAGCCCACGCGCCACACGTCTGCTCCTGCCGCGCGCAGCATCTTGCCCAAGCGGTTGAAGAAGGGTCCATGTGGCCCTTGCAGGAACAAAAATACCCGATTGTCGGGGCTGTGCGGTGCCATCTGGGGCTTTCTTTGGTTGTGTGATGTCTTATGTAGTCTCAAAACCTTGTCCATAGTAAGGCACGGGACAGAATATGGCGTGACGCATGTCCGCTCAACGTAAATCGAAAGGGACTGTGATGTTCACGGGGATTATCACCGATATCGGCACCATAACCGAGTTGACACAAGAGGGCGATCTGCGGGCGCGCATTACCACAGGGTATGACACAGGCACTATTGATATGGGGGCGTCTATCGCCAGCGAGGGCGTGTGCCTGACGGTCGTTGATCTGGGGCCGGACTGGTACGAGGTACAGGTGAGCCGCGAGACGGTAGACATGACCAATCTGGGCGACTGGAAAGTGGGCCGCCGCGTGAACCTAGAGCGCGCTTTGAAGGTGGGGGACGAACTGGGCGGTCATATCGTGTCGGGCCACGTGGACGGCGTGGCCGAGGTGATTGCCATGCGCGACGAAGGCGACAGCACCCGCGTCACCCTGCGTGCGCCCGAGGCTTTGGCGAAATTCATCGCGCCCAAGGGATCTGTCGCGCTGAACGGCACATCGCTGACAGTGAACGAGGTGGATCATTGCGATTTCGGGATCAATTTCATTCCCCATACCAAAGTTGCAACCACATGGGGTGATGTTGCTGTGGGCGATCGTGTGAATTTGGAAATCGACACACTGGCGCGCTATGTGGCGCGGCTGGCCGATATGCAGCGGTGACGCTGTCAGGCCCTAGGGGCCGTGACGGCCGAAGAGCGAAGGAGCAATGGCTCTGGGGATCATTGCGGGAAGATGACTGTGACGCAGCGCTTTCTCTGGTCATGGGGCCTTTGTTGGGCTAGTCCCGAAGCGTAGAAAAAGGGAGCACCGCCCATGAGCTTTGAAACCCCCGGTCCTGTCGAGGCGGAACTGGCGAATGCCATTTCACCCATAGAAGACGTGATCGCCGCCTGCCGCGCGGGCGAGATGTATATCTTGGTCGATCACGAAGATCGCGAGAACGAGGGTGATTTCATCATCGCGGCAGAACATGCGGATGCCACCGCCATAAACTTTATGGCGACCCACGGGCGGGGGTTGATCTGTTTGCCCATGACGCAAGCGCGGGTGGATACGCTGGAGCTGCCGATGATGGCGACGAACAACTCCTCGCGCCACGAGACGGCCTTTACGGTCAGCATCGAGGCGCGTGAGGGTGTTACCACCGGTATTTCCGCAGCCGATCGTGCGCTGACCGTTGCTGTGGCGATTGACGAAGACAACGGAGCGGCGGATATCGCCACACCGGGCCATGTGTTTCCGCTGCGCGCGCGCAATGGCGGCGTGTTGGTGCGTGCTGGTCATACGGAGGCCTCTGTAGATATCAGCCGTCTTGCAGGCAAAGCACCTGCTGCTGTGATCTGCGAGATTATGAATGCGGATGGCACGATGGCGCGTTTGCCCGAGCTTGTGACCATTGCTGCCGAACACGGGATGAAAATCGGGACGATCAGCGATCTGATCGCCTACCGCAACAAACACGATAACATGCTGATGCAGCGTGACGACCGCACGGTAAATTCTGCCTACGGCGGGGAATGGCGGATGCGGGTGTTCGAAGACCAGATCAGCGGGACAGACCACGTTGTGCTGAGCAAGGGTGATATCGGCGACGGCGCGCCTGTGCTGACGCGGACCCATGCGCTGAACGCGTTGGAAGACGTGCTGGGCCTTGGCACAAGCGCACCAGACGAGCTGCCACGCGCCATGCAGATCATCGCAGAGCAGGGACGGGGGGCTGTTTTATTGTTTCGTGAGCCGAACCCGCGCTTGCGGCTGGACAATGATGATGACGACGCGCCGCGCACCATCAAACGCACAGGGCTGGGCGCGCAAATTCTTGCATCGCTTGGTGTGCATGAATTGATTTTGCTGACAGACAACCCGCAAACGAAATATACAGGGCTTGAGGCCTATAACCTCAAGATCGTGGGCGCGCAGCCCATCACAAAAAGGTAGAGCATCATGGCCGCATCCGAAAACCACACTGTTTTGCCGGCACCCGAGTTTGATAAACCTGTAAAAGTGCTGATCGTCGTGTCGCCCTATTATAGCGACATCGCCGCAGGATTGTTGAGCGGGGCGAAGGCTGCATTGGACGGGGCAGGTGCTACGTATGACGTGGTCGAGATGCCTGGTGCGTTAGAGATCCCGACTGCAATCGGGATCAGTGACAGGCGCAGCAACTTTGACGGCTATGTCGCGCTGGGCTGTGTGATCCGAGGGGAGACGACCCATTACGAGACAGTGTGCAATGACAGCAGCCGCGCATTGCAACTGTTGGGATTGCAGGGCCTATGCATCGGAAACGGCATACTGACGGTTGAAAACAAAGCGCAGGCGGATGTGCGCGCGGACCCTGAGGGGCAGAACAAAGGCGGCGGCGCTGCATTGGCGGCCTTGCATCTGATCGCGCTCGCCCGTAGGTGGTCGTCCACACCGTCGGGCATCGGGTTCAAGCCGAAAGGCGAAGACACGCTGATGGCCTGAACGATTGCCGACCCTCTGAACGATATGGAAACGCCACCGAATGACTGCCTCACGCTCTGACAATATGACTGGTAACATGAAGCGCAAGATGCGTTCTGCTTCGCGGCTTTATGCAGTGCAGGCCCTGTTCCAGATGGAGCATTCGAATCTGACGCTGGACAAAGTGCGGCTGGAGTTTCTGGATCATCGTTTCGGAGAGTTTCTGGATGGCGAAGAGATGCTGGAAGGTGATGAGGCGCATTTCACCCGCGTTCTGGAAGATGCTGTGAACCATCAGGCCGCCATTGACCAGATGACAGACCGCGCACTGGTGGCGAAATGGCCGATCGGGCGCATTGACCCCACTTTGCGTGGCTTGTTCCGTGCTGCGGGTGCAGAACTGCGTGATACCGGCACGCCGCCAAAGGTTGTAATTGCTGAATATCTTGATTTGGCTGCTGCGTTTTTCCCAGACGGTAAGGAAGCACGGTTTGTGAACGCGGTGCTGGATCACATGGCGCGCGAAGCACGGCCCGACGCCTTTTAGGCAGTGCCGACAGGCAGCTATGCCGCTGCTGGAAATACATCAAAGCTGAATGCCCAGGCTGCGTTAGAAAGAGCGCAGCCTTTGCTGTGTTCGGTGACTGATGCTCACGTCGTTAATACCTTGGTAATAACTTCTGTGCAAATTTGCACATAACGTGAATATTTCCAGTATATCCAGCTGCTGTTTCAAGACACTTAGCCGGGAAAATTTGCCTGAAAGTTAGGCAGATGTAGGGAAGCCGCTTTGTGCGTCTGTGAATAATCTGGCGGAATCACATCATGGACTTACGCAATTATCCCATAACGTAAAGCACTTCCCCGTAAATTCGCCTCAAATACACTTATAAGTAGAAACAAGAAGTGGTGCAAATTGACAACATGTGAAACCAAGTTAACCCAACGTAATCAATTTCACACTTCTCTGGTGTTGCTGTGCATTTTTGTGAAACGGGATTCGTTAACCTATTGATAATTAATATGTGTATTGTCTCGTTGGAAAAAACAGTGGCTCTGTGCTTTTGCATACTGTTTCGATTTTGCGTGCGCGGGCTGGCTGGACTGTAAATCTTAAATTCTCGGATGAGGTGAAAAATCGTTGAAGTGGCTCCGCGAGGCCCTACTACTTTGAGTTGTTCGGTGAGGCCATGCCTCTGCCGCAAGAAGAGGTACGGTGGTTTGTTTCTTGTACGAGTGATTTTGTTTATGATGTCGCGGCGGGCAGAGGATGGCATTCCGTCTACTGTGCCCAAGCTGGAAATGCAGCCGCAAGCAAACCGCCGTACTTCACCGCGCCATGAAACGATCGAGCCCACGAAGATGTTGCCGATGGCAGATCATGACAGTGAGCCTGTTACCCGTGAAGAGATGCAAAAACTGTTTGGCCGTGCGCTGCGCGTACGCTGAAATAGTTTCGGGTTGTCAGGCAGTTAGGTGTGACGGGACCGCCGTTGCCGATCAGTTTTATTCCCGAGGACCTGTATATACAGGTGGGCGCCAGGTAACTTAACCAGGGCTAAGACAGAGCCAGCTCCCTCGGATTTGCTTAAGGCCACTGGAATGTCAACTTGCAGTCAAGCAGGGCAGAACCCGTCACTCCTGATAGGTAGGGGGCGCAGGTGGCTAGGACAAGGGCCATTTGCGGTGATGGTCAATAAAGCGCTGTATTGACGTTCCTAGATACGCCGCGGGCGCAAATTTGAGATTGCATTTGTTCATGTTTCGTTCATAATTTGGCGAATGAATGAAACATGCCTTCTCCAACCGGGTCAACTTTTACAGCGCGGCGTATCGCGCCATCTGGCGGAGCACGGTTTTGCCTGTGTGGAGGAGTTGGTGCCCGCGCGTGGTTTGCGGGTAGATGTCATGGCGTTGGGCCCGAAAGGCGAGATTTGGGTGGTTGAGTGTAAGTCCAGTCGCGCGGATTTCACTACAGATTCCAAATGGCAGGGCTATCTTGAGTGGGCCGACAGGTTTTTCTTTGCTGTGGACGAGCATTTCCCCACCGAGCTGTTGCCCGACGATCATGGGTTGATCATTGCCGACGCCTATACAGCCGAAATTTTGCGCATGGCCCCCGAGGCCAAGCTGGCGCCTGCGCGGCGTAAAGTGATGGTTCAGAAATTTGCAACCACCGCCGCACGTCGCCTGCAGCTTTTGCGTGATCCCGATATGCATCCGACTTGGGGATAGGCTGGCCTTTCGGCCTGTGTGTGGCGCGACGCGCTCTGGTAGGCAGTCAGGGGGCGGATGCAGCGCATTTTTGCATCTGCGTCTGACAAGCTTTCTGATCTAGCGGCGCTTTTTGCCGCCTGATTGACGCGCGCGGGTGGCGGCGGCCATGATCTCTTCTGCGATTTCATGGGCTTCGTCAGGTGTGAAATCCATCGGAATTTCGATTCCGTCGCCCTCAATGAACAAACGGACCATCCCCAGCTCGGTAGGGCCGATTTGGAGGTTGGCTTCGATATCGCGTTCGTCGTTGATGCCCATGGCGTGTTCCTTTGGCGCAGTGAAGACGCGCTATCGCTACCGCTGTGGTGGTTGAAAGGCAAGCGATTGTCGGGCAGGCTGCTGTGCATGGAAAAGACTGAAATTCGCCTATTTACGCTAGCCGACCGCGATTGGCTCATTGATGTGCATCAGGAAACCTACACTCGCGAAGAGGGGTTTGATGATACCTTTGGACCGCTGGTGGCACAGATCGTTGATGATTTTATCGCAGATCATAATCCAGTGGACGAGCGGGGCTGGATCGCTTGGCAAGGCGATGTTCGGCTGGGATCAATCTTTTGCGTGCGGCTGGACGAGGAGCGCGCAAAGTTGCGGCTGTTTCAGTTGGTTCCTGCGGCGCGTGGTTTGGGCCTCGGGCGGCAATTGCTTGAGGCATGCACGGGATTCGCACAGCAGCAAGGGTATGACGGCATGCAGCTGTGGACGCATAAAAGCCACGAGGCGGCCTGCGCGCTCTACTTGCGCAACGGCTGGCGGATTGTGGAGGAGAAGCCTGTCGTGTCGTTTGGCGTGCCATTGATAGAGCAGACCCTGACCTTGTCGTGGGAAGACTTGCCTGTGGGCAGCGGCCAATACGGAAAGCTGTAAAAACCGCGAGGATAGGAGTTGACGCCACCGCCTATGGTCTCTAATCAACAGCCCAGTGCCGGGGTAGCTCAATTGGTTAGAGCGCGTGGTTGTGGTCCACGAGGCAGTTGGTTCGAAACCATCCCCCGGTACCACTTTTCTTGAGACAACCCAGTTCGCTTTCGCAAGATCGGAAAGCTGGAAGTTCTCGAAGAAAAGACGCTTTTCCGTTCCCTGAAGGTTTTCGAGTTGTTTACTCTACCGCCACGGTTTGTCGTAGCGCACCCGTCATTCTGTCAAAGATCAAAATCTGGTTCTGGTCTGTCACCACTGCATACCAGTCAGCCGCTTGGGTGAAGGCAACGGGGCTGGCGCCGTCTGGCAGTTCAATAAGCTCGGGTAAAACGGGCGTATCGCGCGTGAGACGCGTGACAAGCAGGCCGATAACGACTACCACGCCCGCAATCATCACGCCCGTCAGAACCGTGACCATGCGCCTCAGGAAGCGCAGGTTGGTTGGCTCAGAAAGATCATCCATGTCGCACCGCCGTATTACATTCATTCTGGGGGACATGCCCCCGCCGCGCCTTGATAAGGCGCTTGCCCGCGATGTGCCAGAGGATGCGAACCTGTCGCGTACACGGATTATGAAGTTGATTGAGCAGGGAATGGTGCTGGTGAGTGGTGAAGTGCAGCGCGATCCGCGTGCTGTGGTCGCGGCGGGCACCAAAATCGACATTGATGTAGAAGAGGCACAAGAGAGCCATATTCTGCCCGAAGATATCCCGCTGGACGTCATCTTTGAAGATGACGATCTGATCGTTGTGAACAAGCCCGCGGGTATGGTGGTGCATCCTGCCCCCGGCTCGCCTTCGGGGACGTTGGTGAATGCATTGCTGGCGCATTGTGGCGACGATTTGTCAGGTGTGGGGGGCATGAAGCGCCCCGGGATTGTGCACCGGATTGATAAAGAGACCTCTGGTCTGCTGGTTGTTGCCAAATCCGACGCAGCCCATCACGGGCTGGCCAAGCAGTTTGAGGCCCATACGGTCGAGCGGTATTACCGCTGTCTGGTCTACGGTGTACCTGACGCCAATGATCCGCGTCTGCGAGGTGTAAAGGGGGCGAATTTCGAAAGTGGCAATATCCTGAAGCTGACCACCCATTTGGCGCGCCACAAGACGGATCGCCAGCGGCAGGCGGTTCTGTTTCATGGCGGGCGGCATGCCGTGACGCGGGCGCGCACGGTGGCGCGGTTCGGGGCCCCACCCGTGTTGGCGCTGATGGAGTGTTGGCTGGAGACAGGGCGGACACATCAGATCAGGGTGCATATGGCCCATGCGGGTCACGGTCTGGTTGGTGATCCGACATATGGCGGCAAACGCAAGATTGCGCGCGCTGCTTTGGCGGAGACGCTGGCCGAGGCGGTGAAATCCTTTCCGCGCCAAGCGCTCCATGCGGCGGTGTTGGGGTTTACGCATCCTGTCAGCGGAGCGGCTTTGCGGTTTGAAGCGCCATTGCCTGACGATATGGCTGATTTGCTGGCCCTTTTGGACCCTACGCGCGCCTGAGCGCTGACACATACTGCACAAGGCGGTGAGGGGTCTGGTGAGCTTACGCCTGATTAACTATTGTTGGGTAAAGGTAAACAAAACCGGACATTCGGCCCTTGTAAGGGAATGTTTGCGTCCCCATATCTAATGTTAAGCCCCGTTACATTTCATGTAAAAGCAGGGCGCCAGGGAAAGGACGAATACCATGGCCAATTATGCAAATCTGCCAGCCCCTACGCCAGAGGGCGGCCTGAACCGCTATATGCAGGAGATTCGCAAGTTTCCCCTGCTTGAGCCAGAAGAAGAATACATGCTTGCGAAAGCATGGGTTGAGAAAGAGGATACGGCTGCTGCGCACCGCATGGTGACATCACACCTGCGACTGGCGGCCAAGATCGCGATGGGCTATCGCGGCTATGGCTTGCCGCAGGCCGAGGTAATCTCGGAGGCGAATGTGGGGCTGATGCAGGCGGTCAAGCGTTTTGACCCCGAGAAGGGCTTTCGCCTTGCGACCTATGCGATGTGGTGGATCAGGGCCAGCATTCAGGAGTATATCCTGCGCTCGTGGTCTTTGGTCAAACTGGGTACAACCTCGGGTCAGAAAAAGCTGTTTTTCAATCTGCGCAAGGCCAAGAACAAGATTGGCGCGTTGGAAGAAGGCGATTTGCGCCCCGAGAATGTGAAAACCATTGCCACGCAACTGGGTGTGACCGAGGCCGAAGTGATCTCGATGAACCGGCGAATGTCGGGCGGGGATGCTTCGTTGAATGCGACTGTCGGCTCCGAGGGCGAGGGGACGATGCAGTGGCAGGACTGGCTGGAGGACGACAACGCCGATCAGGCGGGCGACTATGAAGCGCGTGACGAGCTTGAGACGCGCCGCGAGATGTTGGCCGCTGCGATGGATGTTCTCAATGACCGTGAGAAGGATATTCTGGTGCAGCGCCGTTTGTCGGACGAAACGGTGACCTTGGAAGACCTGAGCGGCCAATATGATGTAAGCCGTGAGCGGATCCGCCAGATCGAGGTGCGTGCGTTTGAAAAGCTGCAAAAACGTATGCGTGAACTGGCGCAGGAAAAAGGGATGGTTTCTGCGGAGTGATCCATTGAAATGCAACGAGGAAGGCCGCTCCGTCTGACGGGGCGGCTTTTTTTATTTGATGTTGGTGGGGCTCTGCCCCGTCTTTGGCCTTTGGCCAAAGCCCCCCGGAGGATTTAAGGCCAAGAAAAATAGACACGGCTAAGGGCGTGCTTTATTTTGGGGTCTTGGTTTGTTGGCCGGGCGGGGTAAGCTTGCTTTTGAAGCAAAGGAGATGGCTATGGCTGGTGGTTGGGCACGAGACGGCGCGGTGTCGGAGCAGATCGAGGCGTCGATCAATGACGAGTTGGCGCGGTTGAAGGCGCGCCGCGCGCCTGTTGGCGAGAGCGCTGAGTTTTGCGCCGAATGCGAAGAGCCTATCGCGCAGGCGCGTCGGGAAGCGATTCCCGGTGTGAAGCTGTGTATCGAATGTGTACGCGCGCGCGACGCAAGGTTTCAGGCGCGCGGTGGCATCAATCGCCGCGGCAGCAAGGACAGTCAGCTTAAGTAAACCGTTAGCGTTTTATGCATTTGCCACGGATGCGGCCACTGACCATGCGGAATTCGCGTGCCGAGATGAATTTGATCTTTGTCCGGCTGCCGTTTTTGGGACCGGCCATCCGCTGGGGCAGGGTGCGTGCCATCTGGCGTCCGATTGGGGTGCGTGAGATGTCTTTACTGTTTGCTTGCAGGCTGCGCATGCGGACGGTTGTGATGTCCTCGACCAATGTGCTGCCACTGGTTGTCCATTTGCCGCGCAGCGCCACGGAGGCGTCGATGCGGCCGCGCCTGTCGCCCACCGCCATGTTGGCGAGGTGATAGAACGAGCCGTTGGCGCGGTATTCCTGCAAGGTTCGGATCGCGGTGCCCCGCCCTTCGCGCCCCTCACAATCCCATTTTCCCACCAGTGACTGCGCGCTGGCCTGGGTGCTGCCGATGGCCAGAAGGGCGATAACGAGAACTGTGCGGATCATAACGGGTAGGCCTTTCAATACGATGATGACCTCCAATGTGGTCGCGCTTGTCATGGCTGTCAAAGTATTTTCAGGCAAGACCCGTATCAGACGGGATCAGTTCGGTTACACTCATTAGCGCCATGCGCATGACATGCTGCGGTCCTGCGATGCCGCGCTCCCAGACTTCGCCTGTATCTGAAAAGCCACCTGCACGGTAACACCGGATTGCCGCCGGATTGGACATGTTGACAGTGAGGTAAAGCGCGGGCGCGTCGTAGTGGCCCGCCAGATAATCGGGCAAACGGGCGACAGCCCGCGTGGCGATACCGCGCCCCTGTTGGTCCAGATCGATCATAAAGCCGCGCAGCCCCAAACTGCCATCGGATGCAAATGGATAGCTTTGCGAATATGTCGTGTCGATCTTGAAAAAGCCGACAGGGTGGCCGCTTTCCACAATTGCGTGGAAATCAACACCCTGTTCGGCGGTCTCGAATGCCTCGGCCACAGTGCCTGAAAACGTAACCTGCTCGGGCGCCACAGTAATGTGGGCGACCGAAGCGAGATCATCTGGAGCAACAGGGGCGAGGTGGAGGATCACTCCTCCATCGCTTCCAGTTCGTCGATCATGCCCGAGATCATCGACAGGCCCTTGTCCCAGAATGCGGGGTCGGAGGCGTCGAGGCCGAAGGGGGCCAACAGCTCTTTGTGGTGCTTGGAGCCACCTGCCTTGAGCATCTCGAAGTATTTATCCTCAAACCCTTCGGCCCCTTCTTCTGCGTAGACCGCATAGAGCGCGTTTACGAGGCCGTCGCCAAAGGCGTAGGCATAGACGTAGAAGGGCGAGTGGATAAAGTGGGGGATGTAGGCCCAGAAGGTCTCGTATCCATCCATGAACTCGAATTCCGGCCCCAAGCTTTCGGCTTGAACGCTCATCCACAGGGCGTTGATGTCGTCTGGGGTCAATTCTCCGCCGCGGCGGGCGGCGTGAAGTTTACATTCGAAATCATAGAATGCGATCTGGCGGACGACCGTGTTGATCATATCCTCGACCTTGCCGGCCAGCAGGACCTTACGCTCGGATTTGGTTTTGGCATTTTCCAGCATTTTGCGGAAGGTCAGCATTTCCCCAAAGACAGATGCTGTTTCGGCCAGCGTGAGGGGGGTAGAGGAGAGCATCTCTCCCTGACCCGCGGCGAGGACCTGATGTACGCCGTGCCCCAACTCATGCGCCAATGTCATCACGTCACGCGGTTTGCCCAGATAGTTGAGCATGACGTAGGGGTGTACATCGGTGACGGTGGGATGGGCGAAGGCGCCGGGGGCTTTGCCGGGCTTGACGGCGGCGTCGATCCAGCCGTCGGTAAAGAAGGGTTTGGCCAATTCGCCCATGCGCGGATCAAAGGCGGAATAGGCGTCCATCACCATTTTCTCGGCGGTGGGCCAGTCGACGATTTTGGGGTCTTCCATAGGCAGGGGTGCGTTGCGATCCCAGACCTGCATCGTGTCGAGGCCCAGCCATTTCTTTTTCAACGCGTAATAGCGGTGCGACAGTTTGGGGTAGGCGGCGACAACGGCGTTGCGCAGCGCCTCTACCACTTCAGGTTCGACTTGATTGGACAGGTGGCGGCCTGTTTGCGGGGTCTCCATACCACGCCAGCGGTCCATGATTTCCTTTTCCTTGGCTTGGGTGTTGTGGACCCGCGCAAAGGTTTTCACATTTTCGCCAAAGACATCGGCCAATTCCCGCGCGCCTGCTTCGCGCTTGGCGCGGTCGGGGTCTGTCAGCAGGTTCAGGGTACCCTCGATGCCCAGTGTTTCCCCGTCCACGTCGAATTTCAGACCTGCGATGGTTTCGTCGAACAAGCGCTCCCACGCGTCGCCCACAACGCCCATATCGTGCAGGAATTTCTCCATCTCGTCGCTCAGCTGGTAAGGCTTCATTGCGCGGATGCGGTCAAAGATGGGTTTGTAGCGGGCCAGATCAGCGTTTTTGGCCAGCAGGGTGTCGAGGTGATCGTCCTCCAGCGTGTTCAGCTCCAGTGTGAAGAAGACCAGCGGGGTGGTGAAATTGGTAATTTTCTCCTGCACGTCGGACATGAATTTGGCACGGTCGGAATCGGTGGTCAGCTGATAGTAGCGCAGACCGGCGTAAGACATGATGCGGCCCGCGATCTGGTTGATCTTTTCATTGCGCAGTACGCAATCGAGCAATCCTGCGGCATCCAGCGTTTCCAACTTGCCTTCGTAATCGGTGGCGAAACTGGCGCAGGCCTGTTCCAGCCAGTCCAGATCACGCTTTAGCTCGGCCGCGTCCTCACCTGTGTAAAGGTCATCGAGGTTCCATTCGGGCAGGTCACTAAAGGGATTTTCGCCGCCTGCCGCATTGGCGTCGCGCAGCGGGGTGGGAACAGTCTGGAAGGGCGGCAGATGAAACATGGGTAAATCCTTTGAACGTTTGAGCCATAGGTAGGCATGGCACTGCCAAGGGGCAAGCCGTTGGAGCCGTTTGTGGCAAGGCTTGCGTTAAAAACGGTATAACTTGAGTGGATTGTCGCACAAGATCTGCTGGCGCAGCGCATCAGATGGCACCACACGATCGAACGCGTCTAAAAGGGCAGCACCTTCGGGCATGCCTGCGCCATTGAGCATGATATGCGGCCAGTCAGTGCCCCACAGGCATGCCTGCGGGTTGGCGGCGATCAGCTTGGCCACCAGCGCATCGGCATCGGTGTAGGGCGCATCGCACAGACGGTAGAGGCCCGATAGCTTGACGAAGGCGCGTCCTTCGGCGAGCAGAGCGCAAAGCGTGTCTATGCCTGCGCCGTTCGGATCAAGGCCCGCGCTGGGCCATGCGACATGGTCGAACACAACAGGGCAGGGCAGAGTGCGAATGTCATCTGCGATGTCTTCCATGTGCTGATCCGCGTGGCAGAGCATCTGAATGTGCATGCCGCGCACAGCCAATGCGGGGGCCATCGCGCGCGCGCCGTCCCACGTAAGGACCCCGCCGTGCACATAGTTAAGGCGCACAGCGTCCATGCCCATGCCGGCAAAGGCATCAATCTGCTCCTCTGACGCGCCATCTGGCAGCAGGCCCACGCCGCGCACGCGCGGGCTCATGCGGCGCAGAGCCTCGGCGGTGACGCTATTGTCGGTGCCGTAGAAGATTGAGTGAACCAGCACACAGCGGGCGATGCCGAGGGCGTCCATCTGTTCTTCCAGCAGGGCAATCCAGCCGTCCAACGTGGGGCCAGCGGCGGGGTTTTCCACACGCCCGTCCCAAAGAGGAAATTCATCAACACCGGCCAGCATATGCACATGCGTATCAACAGCGCCTTGCGGTGCGCGGCGCAGAGGCGCGCGAGGTTCCGGCGGCATCGGGGCTTCGGGTTTATCCATAAATGCGCAACATCTCGTTCAGGTCATCCAGTGTATTGGCCTCGGCCATCGGTTTGTCTTGTCGCCAGCGTAGCATACGCGGAAACCGCAATGCCACGCCGGATTTGTGGCGGGTCGAAGCCTGGATACCTTCAAAGGCGATTTCGAACACATGATGCGGCGTGACTTGGCGGACAGGGCCAAAGCGTTGCAGCGTATTCTTGCGCACCCAAGCGGTGATTTCGCGAAATTCCTTGTCGGTCAGGCCCGAGTAGGCCTTGGTGAACGGGACCAGATCATCGCCGTTGCGCACGGCAAAGGTGAAGTCGGTGAACAGGTTGGCGCGCCGCCCCGAACCTGATTGCGCATAGATCATCACTGCGTCGATGGTGAGCGGGGCCAGCTTCCACTTCCACCAATCGCCTTTCTTGCGGCCCGCCAGATAGGGGCTGTCGGCGCGTTTGAGCATCAGCCCTTCTGCCTGAGCCTCCCGTGCGGCATCGCGAAAGGCGTGCAGATCGCTGAATTGGGTAAACGGCAGCTGCGGAGAGAGTTTGACCGGTGCGTCCGCCGGTAAATCTGCGCAGGCCGCCTCCAGCAGCGCACGACGGTCTTTGAAGGGCGTTGCGCGGATATCCTCGCCCTGCCACTCCAGCAGATCGTAGGCGTGTAGGACCACAGGAGCCTCCGCCAGCAGCTTTTTCGGGACGGTTTTGCGGCCAATGCGCGGTTGCAGCGTGTTAAAGCTGGCAGGATGCGCGTCGCCAGTGCGCCAAACCAGTAGTTCGCCATCCAGAACAGTGCCGTCAGGCAGATAATCTACCGCGCGGGCGAGTTCGGGAAAGCGGTCTGTCATCAGCTCTTCGCCGCGCGACCAGACGTAATGCGCGCCGCCGCGCAGGATCAGCTGGCCCCGGATGCCGTCCCATTTCCACTCTGCGCGCCAGTTGTCAGAATCCTCCAGTGCCTCGGGCCCGTTTTCCAACGCGTGGGCGAGGTAGAATGGATAGGGGCGCGAGGCATCGGCGGTTGCGTCCTCGGCTTCAATCAGCGCATGCCATGTGGTGTCATCAGGGTGCCAGTTGCCCATTAGGCGGTGGGCAAGCTCGGCCTCCTCACGGTCGGTGGCACGGGCGAGGGCGCGGGTCATCGGTTTTTGGCTGACACCCACCCGCATGCCGCCTGTGATCAGCTTGTTAAAGACAAACCGTTCCGTTCCGCCAAGGCGCGCCCATGCATCCAGCACAAAGGCCTTCTTGGCGTCCTCATCGGCTTTGTAGACTTCGCGAAGATCATTGATCCACTGCGACAGCGGGCGATTGTCGGTTGTGTCATTGGGGGGCAGGACCAGTGCAATCGTCTCGGCCAGATCGCCGACGATGGGGTAGCACTCCTCAAACAGCCACAGGGGGATGCCCGCCACCTCTGCGCCCCATTCGCGCAGTCTGGTTGTCGTAACAGCGCGTTTGGGACGGCGGCCCGAAAACAGCGCGATGGTCCAGATCTTGTCCACGTCATCGGCCTGCTTGAAATACGCGGCCAAGGCGTTGACCTTGACGGTGGTTTTTGTGCTTTGGTCAATCGCCTCGAACAGCGTGGCAAAGGCTCTCATGCGGCCTCTCCGGCGTCGTCTTTTGCATCAAGATTTTCGCCCTCGAACTGAGTGGGGACAACTTGCGCGTTCCAGCCATTCTCGTTCAAGTATCGGCTGAAGATGTCCGTGTAACCATGCGTCACATATATATTTTCAGCCTCTGTTTGTTTGATGGCCCAAAGGAGCCCTGACCAGTCGGCGTGATCGGAAATGATAAACCCGCGATCGCCCGCACGGCGGCGGCGCACCCCGCGCATCGCCATCCAGCCCGAGGCAAAGCCGCTTTCTTGGGCGCCGAATTTTTTGGACCATGCAGAGCCGAGCGCGGAGGGCGGTGCAATGACCATGGCGCGGGCGTGTGTCTTGGCCGTGACGTCTTTGTTGGCCAGCACTGTGTCGGGCAGTGTAATGCCTTGAGCACGCATCACCGCGTTGGTGTTCTCGACTGCGGTGTGGCACAAGATGGGGCCGATGGAGGGGTCCAGCATGGACATCAGGCGCTGGGCCTTGCCCAATGAATACGCCCCCAGCAGGGCCGTTTTGCCTGCCTCGGCGCAAGCGCGCCACCAGTCGTTCAGCTGGCGGGCCACGACATCCTGTGGATCCCACCGAAACACGGGAAGCCCAAAGGTGCTTTCGGTGATGAAATGGTGGCAGCGGACAGGCTCGAACGGGGTAGAAAGGCCATCGTCGATGACCTTGTAATCGCCAGAGGCTACCCAGATCTCGCCGCCCACCTCGACGCGTATCTGGGCAGAACCGGGAACATGCCCTGCGGGGTGGAATGATACAGTTGCCCCGCCGATCACGCGCCGCTCACCATAAGCGATACCGTCGGCTGTGATTTCGCCCAAGCGGTGGCGCATGACGGGCAGGGCATCGTGAGTGGCAAGATATCGGCCCATGCCCCAGCGCGCGTGATCGGAGTGGCCATGGGTGATCAGGGCGCGCTCTACTCGGCGCCACGGATCGATATAGAAGTCGCCAGCGGGGCAATAGATGCCCTCGGGCGTAAAGGTGAGAACTGGGTTTTTGGTCATACCGATGCAAACTAGCTGGTGGAGCGCACAAAGCCAGCTTTGCCTAAGGTGGCCCTAACCTGTGGTCGTGTTGAGAAACAGGTTTGCAATCTCGTCAAGGATTGCGGTGCGCATGGCTTCGGCCTCCAGCAGCACTTCGTGCTCGCCGCCCTCAATCACGCGCAACTGTCCGCCTTTCCAGCTGTCCATGCGGGCATGGATGCGGGGGATATCGACGATACGTTCGTTCCCGCCCAAAAAGCTGATACAGGGCAGGTTGGGGGCCGCACGCTCTGACAGGTGTTTCGTCTCGGCCAATGCTTCGCGCAGCCATACATAGCTGGGGCCGCCCAGCTGCAATTCGGGGTGGGCGATAAGCTGGTCGCGCATCATGTCGTACATCTGCGCATCGGTCGTCAGCATGTTATCGTCAAACGGTGCTGTCAGCACATAAGGCTCACGCGTGGTGCCATAGGGCAGGCGGTGGCCCTGATTGAATTTGGGCATAAAGGTGCTGAGAAGCTGCGCGGGCAGGCGCATATGCGGCGCGATATGAATGCCCCACATGGGGCCGGTAAAGGCGGCGGCCTGAACGGCCATCCCTTCCATCACGGCACGCAGACCTATGCAGCCGCCCATGGAGTGCGCCACAAGAAAATAAGGGCGTGGAAGGTTGAGCGTCCGTGCTGCGCGCATCAAGGCAGCTACGTCTTTCTGGTAGTCTGGAAAATGCTCGACATGGCCTGTCAGCGGATCGTCCAGCATTCTGTCGGCCAGACCTTGACCGCGCCAGTCAATCGCCACTGTGGCAAGGCCGCGCGCGCCAAATTCGGTCGCAGTCGGGCCATATTTTTCGATGTATTCCGTCCGTCCTGGAAAGATCAGAACAGTGCCGCGAGCGCCCCGCGCCTCCCAGACACCCAGCCGGATTTGCTTGCCATCAGAGGTATTGACCCAATAGGCCGCGCCACCGTCTGGTCCGGGATGGATATCTGTATAGAGAGGTGCGGGGGTCAGAGGCATTACCGTTTCAGATCACGCCAGTGCTGAGGCCAGCTTCATCGCCATGCCCATATCACCGTCAACCTTGAGTTTGCCTGTCATGAAAGCGGAAGTGGGGTTTGTCTCGCCTTCCATCATGCCCTCGAATGTCTCTTTGTCAGCGGTCAAAGTCACATCGGCCTCGTCGTCGCCTGCGCGTACGCCATTGTCATCTACCATGACACAGCCTTCGTCCTCGATTTCGAACTTTACGGTGCCGCCGATGTCCACGCCTGACATCTTTTCCGTAAGTACAACCACCGCCTGATTGATCACATCGCTCATTTTTAGCCCTTTTTTGGCAAATGGTGACAGACCTCTCTGGAATTCGGCCCCCCACCTGTTACATTCAGTGTTGTTATGCTTATGAACCCCGTCAACCTCAAACATACCGTTGCGGCACTTGGAGTGCTTGTGTTGCTTTGTGGCCCCTTGGGCGCACAAGAAAGCGACCGTGCTCAACAATTGTTAGAAACGCTCCGCACGGCACCGCCCGAGCAAGCGCAAACCGCCAAGCGTGATCTTGAGCGGGAGTGGTCGCGCTCTGGCTCGGCAGCGATGGATCTGTTGCTCAAACGCGGGCGCGCGGCGCTGGCAGAAGGTGATTTTCGCGTGGCAATTGAACATTTGACCGCGCTGACGGACCATGCGCCAGATTTCGCCGAAGGATTTCATGCGCGTGCCACCGCTTACTACCGCGCCGAGCTTTATGGCCCCGCGCTGGATGATCTGGAGACGGCGCTGGCGCTGAACCCTGACAACTACAATGCGATCTTTGGTCTTGGTGTGTTGTTTGAGGAGTTGGGTGACAGCCGCCGCGCAGCAGAGCTATACCGCCGCGTTTTGGCGTTGAACCCGCATCACGAGAACGCCGAGAAGGCGCTTGAGCAGCTGAAATCCGAAGGCATCGGGCGTACGCTCTAATTCAGGTTAGGAATTTGCGGTGAACACGCAAGGCAGGGTCGTGGCCGTATTGGGCCCGACGAATACGGGCAAGACCACATATGCAATCGAGCGGATGTTGGGCCACCGCACCGGCATCATCGGCTTGCCTTTGCGGCTGCTGGCGCGCGAGGTCTATGACCGTATCGTCGCAGTGCGCGGCCCGTCTGTGGTGGCACTGGTCACGGGCGAGGAGCGGATCGTGCCGCCGCGCACGCAATATTGGGTCTGCACCGTCGAGGCGATGCCCGAGGGGATGGGCGCGGATTTTGTCGCGATTGACGAGATACAGCTGTGCGCCGATCCAGAGCGCGGGCATGTGTTTACGGATCGTCTGATGCGTTCGCGCGGGTTGCACGAGACGTTGTTTATGGGCGCCGATACCATGCGCGGCACCATTGCCGCGCTGGTTCCGCAGGCCGATTTTGTGCACCGCGAGCGGATGTCGCAATTGACCTACGCAGGTCAGAAAAAGATAAGTCGCATGCGCCCGCGCAGTGCGATTGTGGGTTTTTCGGTTGAGAATGTATATGCTATCGCTGAGCTGATCCGCCGCCAGAAAGGCGGTGCAGCCGTGGTGATGGGCGCGCTCAGCCCGCGCACGCGCAACGCGCAGGTCGATATGTATCAGAATGGTGAAGTGGATTATTTGGTAGCCACAGATGCCATCGGGATGGGCCTGAACCTTGATGTGGATCACGTCGCGTTTAGCAGCCTGAGCAAGTTTGATGGGCGGCGGATGCGCCCGCTTGCGCCTAACGAGCTAGCCCAGATTGCAGGCCGTGCCGGGCGGGGGATGAAGAACGGCACATTCGGTGTCACAGGCGATGTGCGCCCGCTGGACGAAGGGGTGGCGCGGGCGATTATGGATCATCAGTTCACCCCGCAGAACAAGATCAACTGGCGGAACCCACATTTGCAGTTCGGAACCATATCCTCGCTTGTCCGCACGCTGGAGGAAGGGCCGGATCACGAACGTCTGGTCAAAGCGCGCGAGGCAGATGATCTGCGCGCCCTCAAAACCCTGGGTGATGATGCGGAGATTGCGGCGCGGTGTACCGACGGGCAATCGGTAAAGCTGCTGTGGGATGTTTGCCGCATCCCCGACTTTCGCGGGATCAGCAACGCGGAACACGCCAGCCTGCTGGAGATCATTTTCAACCACCTTCACCAGCGTGGCGGCTTGCCTAACGACTGGCTCGCGCGGCAGATCAAACGCATTGATCGCACCGATGGTGACATTGATGCGCTGTCCAAACGGCTCGCCTTTATCCGTACCTGGACCTACGTAACCCAGCGCAAAGGCTGGACAGATGACGAAACCCATTGGCGCGGGGAGGCTCGTGTCGTAGAAGACAGACTGTCGGATGCGTTACACGAGCGTTTGACCCAAAGATTTGTAGATCGGCGTACCTCTGTATTGTTGCGCCGGCTAGGACAGAAGGAAGCCATGGTGGCCGAAGTAAACGAGACCGGTGAAGTAACCGTTGAAGGCGAATTTGTAGGCAAGCTGGACGGTTTCCGTTTCCGCGCTGACAAAGGGTCTGGCACGGCTGAAACGAAAACGATCAAGACTGCGGCGTTGCAGGCGCTTGCCCCGCAGTTCCACCTGCGCGCAGATCGTTTCTATAACGCACCTGACACCGAGATTGATTTCACCGAGCAGGGGGGCCTGATGTGGGGCGCCTCGGCTGTGGGCAAACTGGTGGCAGGGTCTGACGGGTTAAAGCCTCAGGTCGAGGTATTTGTGGATGATGTCGCCGGGCCGGAGGTTGCACAAAAAGTACAGCGCCGCTTGCAGCACTTCATCGACCGCAAGGTGGCGAGCTTGTTCGAGCCGCTTTTGGCGCTCAAGAATGACGAGGCGTTGACGGGGCTGGCGCGGGGCTTTGCCTTCCGCATGGTCGAGAGCTTTGGTGTGCTGCCCCGTGCCGACATTGCGGAGGAAGTAAAATCGCTGGATCAGGATGCACGCGGCGCGCTGCGCAAGCATGGCATCCGGTTTGGCCAGTTCACGATCTTTATGCCGCTGCTGCTCAAGCCTGCGCCGACGCGCTTGCGGTTGGTGCTGTGGTCGCTGACCAAAGGTCTGTCCGAATTTCCCGAATCGCCCCCACCCGGATTGGTGACAATTCCGGTAGAAGCTGGCGCACCTGCGGGGGCCGACACCATGTCGGGCTACCGCAATGCAGGCAATCGCGCGATCCGGATTGATATGCTGGAGCGTCTTGCCGATATGCTGCGCGGCGAGGATTCGCGCAGCGGTTTTGAGGCCAAGGCCGATATGCTGTCGATTTCGGGCACCACGCTGGAGCAATTCGCCGACCTGATGCAGGGTCTTGGCTATAAAGCCGAAGCGGGCGAGCGTCCAAAGGTGAAAGCCGTCACCGAGGTGGTGCCGGGGGCTGAAGCGCCTGCTGCTGATACTCCGGTGATGGATGTGGCGGAAACGCCCGCTGAGGGCGCTGTGACGGAGGAGGGAGCCTCGGCGACCGAGGACGCCACCGAAGCTGCGCCTGTACCCGAAATGTCGGAAACAGAGACGCCAGTCGGCGAGGCGGCGGATGCAGCCGTGGCCGATGTAGAGATGGAGACATTCTATACCTTCACGTGGGCGCGCAGCCCGCGCCGCGCTCCAGCTGGCGGGGATCGCGCCAAAGGTAAGGGCAAGCCCAACCCACGTGGCAAAAAGGGTCAACGGGACGGGGCAAGAGACAGCAAGGCTGCAAAGAGCCAGAACTTCTCGGCGCGCCCCCCCAAGAAGGAAAAGCAGATCGATCCTGACAACCCGTTCGCTGCGGCCCTCATGGGCCTCAAGAACGACAAGTGATCGCGGCAACTGAAAAGCCGCATGGCGCTATCATGCGCCATGCGGCACTAGATCATCGGCGGCTTGCATTCTCATGACCGAGGCGGGCGACAAACTCCGTCTCGACAAATGGCTGTGGTACGCGCGGTTTTTCAAAACACGGTCTTTGGCGGCCAGTATTGTCGCTGGTGGAGCGGTACGGATCAACGGCACCCCTGCGTCCAAACGCAGCACCACAATCACCTCGGGCGATGTGCTGACCTTTGCAAAAGACGATCATATTCGCGTGATCCGCGTCGAGGCTTGTGGCACGCGGCGTGGCCCTGCGCCCGAAGCACAAGCACTTTACACTGATTTGGCCCCGCCAGAGCGCACCCCAAAGGACAAGGTGCCGCATAATCCTGCGTTTGAAGGAAAAGGTCGCCCGACCAAGCGGGATCGCCGTCAGCTTGATCTTTCTAAGGCGCGCCATCTTGATTGATCGGCGCGGCTGATTTAGCTACGTGTCAAGCCAACCTGACAGAGACATTCCCCCATGACCTATATCGTGAACGACGCCTGCATCGCCTGCAAATACACCGACTGTGTCGAAGTCTGTCCGGTGGATTGCTTTTACGAGGGGGAGAACATGCTGGTGATCCATCCTGATGAATGTATCGACTGCGGTGTGTGCGAGCCTGAATGCCCTGCCGACGCGATCCGCCCTGATACAGAGCCGGACATGGAAAAGTGGGTTGAGTTCAATCGCAAATACTCGGTGCTGTGGCCTGTTATTATCACCAAGAAAGATCCCCTTCCCAGCGCAGAGGAAATGGACGGCAAACCCGGCAAGCTGGATATGTTCTCCGAGGCCCCTGGCGAGGGGGGCTAGGCGCCCTTTCGCTGATTCGCAGCATTAGGTGTGAACAGCGTAATCGTGTTGCTATGTTGACCAACAGGCACCCTTTTAGTGAGGGGCTTTTTGTGCTATGATGCCCGCAATGACATCAACGAAACATCACATGGCTGCCGCTCTGCCACGGCACCTCTAATCACAGTATTTTCAATGCGGGATGCACGGGCTATGGCCTGCTGCGTTTTTGCGTTTTCTTGCGTTGCGTGTGCGGGCAGCGCCGTAACAGGAGTTCGAACAGTATGACCAAATCCAAAAAGCTTGATTTTCGCCCTAACGAATTCGTCGTCTACCCCGCCCACGGCGTCGGCCAGATCGTCACCGTCGAGGAGCAGGAAGTCGCGGGGATCACGCTTGAGTTGTTTGTGATCTCATTCGAGAAGGACAAAATGACACTGCGTGTGCCGACCCACAAAGCAACAGAGATCGGGATGCGCGCGCTCAGTTCGCCAGACGTGATTGCCCATGCGATGAAAACACTCAAAGGCAAAGCCAAAGTCAAGCGGGCGATGTGGTCGCGCCGCGCACAGGAATACGAGCAAAAGATCAACTCGGGCGACCTGATCGCTATTGCCGAAGTCGTGCGTGATTTGCACCGCACGGACGACCAGCGCGAGCAGTCCTATTCGGAGCGCCAGTTGTATGAAGCCGCCCTTGAGCGTCTGACACGTGAAGTTGCAGCTGTGTCAGGCGGCGATGAGCTGGCGGCGGCTAAGCAAGTGGGCGATGTGCTAGACAGCCGTATTGCAGCCTAAGTCTGTCTAAGAGAGTATAAGTGCCGCGTTTGATGAAAGTCAGGCGCGGTTTTTCTATGCGAAGAGGGCAGTCAGCGTGAGCAGAAATGCAGCCTCGGCCAGTTGCTGTGTCGCGCCCAGTACATCGCCTGTCTGGCCGCCAATCTTGTGTTTGGCCAGGCGGATCATGGCCAATGACACGCCTAGTGCCATAACAAACGCAACAACCCCTTCTTTACCCAGACCGATCCACACCGCACTTGCGGCAATCCCGCAGGCCAGTATCACCCGCGAGAATTGCGGTTTTCCGACGCTCTGCGACAGTCCGTCGCTGCGCGCATGGGGTAGCGCATACATGCATAGCGGCATCATCGCGCGCGAGGCGACTGCCCCCAGCATCACAGCCCAACCTGATGCGCCTAGTAACGCGGCAACTGCCACAATCCGCAACAGCGTCACTAGTCCAAGGGCCAGCACGCCGTAGGTTCCGATTTGGCTGTCGCGCATGATTTCCAACCGCCGCTCTGACGCAAACCCGCCCCAAAATCCGTCAAACACATCCGCCAGACCGTCCTCATGCATGGCACCTGTGATCAGCATCATCATCCCAAGAGCCAGCGTGGCCGCCCCGTATGCGGGTATCCCGAGGAATAGTGCTGTTTGGCCAATCGCCGCTCCGGACCCCCCTACCAGTATTCCGATCAGCGGATAGGCCCAGACCGCCCGCGCGCCATCGGCAAACGCCTCGGACGGCAAATGGGGAAGGGGCAGGCGCGTCAATAGTGTCGCTGCAACCCACAGCTGCGTGACCCAGTCGTTTTTATCCATCCCAATGCCCCTTTCAACGCTTGTGAGCAGCGCCCCATTGGGTAAACAGACGGTGCACATCTGGCAATGAGGGTTTTGACTATGGCCGAGTTTTCCGATCTCGACGGCTTTCGCAGGCTGCTGGCAGAGCTGCCGGGTATCGACACGGCTGCGCACGATGGCGCGGTTGCGCGCAATGCCCAACTCACAAAACCGCCTGGTGCTTTGGGGCGTCTGGAGGATGTCGCCACTTGGTACGCGGGCTGGCGTGGCAATCCCCGCCCCACTGTCACTGCGCCGCAAATCATTGTCTTTGCAGGTAATCATGGTGTGGCAGCGCAGGGCGTCTCGGCTTTTCCGCCCGAAGTGACGGAACAGATGGTGCTGAATTTCCAGCATGGTGGCGCCGCGATAAACCAGTTGGCGCGGGCAGCGGGGGCGCAGCTGGATGTTTTGCCGTTGATGCTTGAAACCCCCACAGTGGATTTTACGCAGGCACCGGCGCTGAGTAATGATGATCTCGTCGTGGCGCTGTCTGCGGGTTGGTCAGCGGTGCGTGCGGACACCGACCTTTTGGTCGTGGGGGAGATGGGTATCGGCAACACAACTCCCGCCGCTGCGATCGCCGCTGCTCTGACAGGTGGCACCGCAGAAGAGTGGACGGGACGCGGCACCGGTGTTGATGATGCGGGGCTTGCCCAGAAAACCCGTGTTGTGGCCGAGGGGCTTGTGCTGCACAGAGGACAGGGTGACGGGTTGGAGACTCTGCGTCGGTTGGGAGGGCGCGAACTGGCGGCCATGGCAGGGGCGATTGCCCGCGCGCGCAGCTTGCGTATTCCTGTAATTCTTGACGGCTTCATTTGTACCGCTGCCGCTGCTTGTCTGGCGCATACCGCAGAGGGTGCATTGGATCATTGTATTGCTGGCCACCTGAGTGCTGAGGGGGCCCATGCAAGTCTGCTGAATGACCTGAAGAAAGAGCCGCTTTTGAAGCTGGGGCTGCGCCTTGGTGAAGCATCAGGCGCAGCGTTGGCAATTCATATCGTCAAAGCGGCACTTGAATGCCATAGCGGTATGGCAACATTTGCCGAAGCAGGGGTATCTGGCGCCTGAGGGCTGATTGCCTATCTCTCTTGGCCAAAAATCCTCCAGGGGGCTTTGCCATTGGCAAAGACGGGGCAGAGCCCCTCCGAGCGTGCCAACCGCGCTCAGGCCTGCTTTTTCTCTTCTTCGTCTGCGCGATTCAAAAACGCAGTTTCCAGATCTTTTTCCAGCTCTTTTGCACGCGCCACATAGGCCTTGTTATCTGCGGGTGCCACATCGGGCCGCCACAGCTGTGCCAGCTCACGGACCGACATGCGGTCGTGGTGATAGAATATGCGCTGGGCTTCAGCGGCCTCGAATTCGGTCAGCCCAAGGTTTTCAAGCACATAGCGCCCTGCGCGTAGGGAACTGTCAAACATCTCGCGCACGATGTCATCGGCACCGGCCTGATACATGTGGTAGACATCTGTGCGGTCATGGGCGCGTGCCACGATGTGCAGATCCGGGCGTTGCGCGCGGGCATATGTGACCAGCGCGCGGGCGGCCTTGCGATCATCCAGCGCCACTACCAGCACCCGTGCATCGGCCAATCCCGCCTTGCGCAGAATGTCGGGGCGGGTGGGATCACCCAGAAACGCCTTGAATCCAAAACGGCGCATGACGGCGATGGTATCGGGGCTGTGGTCAAGCACGACAGTTTCAAACCCCGAAGCTTGCACGAGACGATTTACGATCTGCCCAAAGCGGCCCACACCCGCAATAATAACTGGCCCTTCCATATCAATCTCGTCATCGGGTGGGCGCACGGTCGCATCGTTGCTGCGCTTGGAGATGACATCGAAGAGGATGAACAGCAGCGGGGTGATGAGCATGGTCAGCGCGACGACCAGCAACAGCGTCTCGGCCACATTATCGGGCATTACGCCTGTCGTGACGGAAAAGCTGACGAGCACAAAACCGAATTCGCCCGCTTGCGCCAGCCCCAGCGCGAACAACCATTGATCGCGTCCGCGCAATTTGAACATTCGCCCAAGCGCAAACAGAATGATCCCTTTGACCAGTATCACGACCAGCGCCATGCCAAAGATGATCACAAAATCCGATGCCAAAAGCTCAAAATTAATGCCCGCTCCAACAGTGATAAAGAACAGGCCCAGCAGCAGGCCCTTAAAGGGCTCAAGGTCGGTCTCAAGCTCGTGGCGAAACTCTGAACTGGCCAGCACCACACCAGCAAGGAATGCACCGAGCGCGGGTGACAGACCCACGAGCATCATGGTGAAGGAAATCCCTACAACGATAAGCAGGGCGAGCGCTGTATACATTTCGCGCAGTTTGGCAGAGTGGATGAAGCGAAACACCGGACGGGTAAAGAACACGCCCATGATGATGATCCCTGCGATGGCTCCGATTGTCACAAGCGTCACGCCCCAAGCGGGCAGGCTGTCGATAAACGTAAAGGCGGCATCAGCGGGCGAGTTGCCATGCCCGTCACCATGGCCTGAGCCATGGCCGGCATCGGCACCGTTATCCACCGTGATAGACCCGTCAGGCGATACCATCGCCACCGGCAGCGTGACAGCCAGCAAGGGCAGGAATGCAAGCATCGGGATAACTGCAATATCCTGTGCAAGCAGCACAGAAAACACGGATCGGCCTCCTGCGGTCTGCATCAGACCTTTTTCCGACAGGGTTTGCAGCACGATTGCGGTCGAGCTGAGAGAGAGTGTCAGACCGATAGCCAGCGCCACGCCCCAAGGTTGGTCATACAGCATCGCGATACCCATCAATGCGAGCGTACTGACGCCAACCTGCAGCCCGCCAAGCCCGAGAAGTTTGTGCCGCATGTCCCATAGCGCGCGGGGTTCCAGCTCTAGCCCGATGAGAAACAACATCATTACCACGCCGAATTCGGCAAAGTGCTGGAGATCCTTTGTTTCGGCCCCTACCAGCCCCAGAACGGGGCCAATCAGAATACCGGCAGCAAGATAGCCCAGTACCGATCCCAGCCCGAGGCGGGCGGCGATTGGCACCGCGATGACCGCGGCGGCAAGATAGATTGTGGCCTGAAACAGAAAACCTTCCATGGGGATCCTTCAAATGTGCCGATGGCGGGGCTAGGTGGGTAGGGGACCATCACGTTTTAACTGGTCCATAACGATTTGGCTGTGCACACGCGCAACAGCCTTATGGGGCAGCAACACTTCGTGAATCAGCCTGTTAAGGGCGGGTAAGTCACTACAGTAGACCCGCAGCAAATAATCTGCATCCCCTGTCATGGTCCACGCGCTCACTATCTCGCGGCTGGTGGCGATAAGGCGCGCAAAACTGGCAGAATGTTCTGGCCCGTGGGTTCCCAAATGCACCTGAACGAAGCCTTGCACAGCAAGGCCGAGCTTGGGCGGGGCAAGGCGGGCGGTATAGCCTTCGATCACGCCAGTGGCCTCCAGCCGTTGCCGCCGCCGACCTGCCTGCGAGGCAGACATATTCAGTGCCTCACCCAGCTCATGAGCTGTTAGGTGTGCGTTTTGCTGCAATGCGGTTAACAGCCGTTTATCGGTTTCATCCAAAACTGTGCGGACCTTTCGCGCTACTTTCTATTATTGTGCGATGTTTGCGCGCGAATTACCATATGGGTGCTTTAGATTGCGTAAATTTCGCACAGGCATGCGCGTATCTTGGACTTAACCAGACTGCACAGGAGTTTTGCTATGGGTCCGTTTCCGCACGATGCACCGAAAAGCACCATCACCCCCGATAATCCCGCAGGGACGGACGGATTTGAATTTGTCGAGTTTGCGTCACCTGATCCAGAAGAGCTGCGCGCCGTTTTCCGCAAGATGGGCTATGCCCATGTGGCCAACCACAAGTCCAAGGCAATCGAGCTTTGGCAACAGGGCGATATCACCTATGTTCTGAATTATGACCCCGACAGCTTTGCCGCGAAGTTTGTGGAGTTGCATGGCCCTTGTGCGCCCTCAATGGGCTGGCGTGTTGTGGATGCGCAAAAGGCTCTGGCCCACGCGGTGGCACAAGGCGCGGAGGAATACACAGGTGACGGCAAGGTGCTGGATGTACCTGCGATCATGGGGATTGGCGGGTCGCTGCTGTATTTTGTGGATCAGTATTATGACACTTCGCCTTATAACTGGGAGTACGACTGGATTGCGCAGTCCAAGCCCGAAGGCGTCGGGTTTTACTATTTGGACCACCTCACACATAACGTCTTCAAAGGTAATATGGACAAGTGGTTCAGGTTCTACGGGGATCTGTTCAATTTTCGCGAAATCCGTTTCTTTGACATCGAGGGTAAATTTACAGGGCTGTTCAGCCGCGCGTTGACCTCACCTTGCGGGCGTATCCGGATACCGTTGAATGAGGATCGGGGTGAGACGGGGCAGATCGTGGCTTATCTCAAGAAGTACAACGGGGAGGGGATCCAGCACATCGCCGTCGGTGCGCGCAACGTCTATGATGCGACAGATGCCATCGCGCAAAACGGGTTGAAATTCATGCCGCCGCCGCCCGCCACCTATTATGAATTAAGCAAGACCCGCGTTGTGGGCCATGAAGAACCGCTGGAGCGGATGCGCAAGCATGGCATCCTGATCGACGGCGAAGGGGTTGTGGAAGTAGACGGTAAAGAAGGCAGAGAGACCCGTATTCTATTGCAAATCTTCTCGAAGACGGTGATCGGGCCGATCTTTTTCGAATTCATCGAGCGCAAGGGCGATGACGGTTTCGGCGAGGGCAATTTCAAAGCATTGTTCGAGAGTATCGAGCAAGAACAGATCGACAGTGGCGAATTGACTGCGAGCTAAAACCGTCCCGCTTTGATCTGGATGTGCGCGGGACCTTGTCCCGTGCATTTCTTTTTTTGGGTTGTCATCAACCGATATGTTGATCCGCCGGAAGCTGCCTCGTTTTATGCCTCAGGGCATCTTGAGGACCACGTTGCGGCCCCCTTTTGCATAACGCAGTTCGGAGTTGCTGATGGCCGAGACGCGGCCGCCATCTATGCGGTCGCCCACACGCACTTTTTGGTAACGGCCATTGGACAGGCGTACCAAAGCGCGGCGGCTGGAGGGTTTCCCATAAACGCCGATCAGGTTGACTTTGCGCAGGTTGATTGCGTTTTTCACAGTTGCACTGCGCGCGACCGATGCTTTTGACGGCAGTTTCGGCGAAACGGTGCGCGGTGCAACAGTTGCTGCTGCTGCCACACGGGTTTCTTTGGGTGCCGCACGCTCTGCCCGTTTGACGATACGCGCGAAATTGCGCGGACGGGTATCGGGGCGGATGGATTTCGCCGTTGCAAAGCGGGTTGCGTTCTGGATTGCGACAGGGGTTTCTGTGACAGTTGGTTGCGGAATGGCAAGCGCTGCTGCGGCGGCGGCGGTTGCCGCTTGGGCTGCCGCTGCTGCCCGCGCCTCTTGCGTTTCTTGTTCCTGCGCGGCTTTGTTCTTGGCTTCATCCTCAGCGGCGCGGGCGCGCTCCTGAATTGAGCGTGGGCGCAATGCGGGGCGATAGGCGGCCAGTTCGCTGCGCGAAACACCACCAAGCTGCGCACGCTCCGACCGTTCAGCCAGACCGATAGGGCGATTTTTCGGACGGAACCCAAGCAGCGGAGAAGTTGGCACTGGCGGGGCAGTGACTTGGGGGGCTGTGAAGCGGGCCAGCGTAGCAGCCGGTGGCTTCAACGGTGGGCTACCCGCAAAAACGGTAAAGCCGCTGGCGGTCACAACACCGTTTTCAGTTGGTACAATCAACCCGTTTTCATCAATATCTGTGCGCTGGCCGAACGGAGGGGGTGACGCAACTGCAGCAAGACGGGTATCGGTTTCAAACCCGCGTGGCGCAGGCAAGGCAATCGCGTCAGTAGATGTTCCGATGGTGTCAATGCCGCTGAAATATACAGGATCGGAGGTCACCGCCCCTTCGGTCAGGGGCGTATCGGGGGCAAGCGGCCAAATGCCTGTCACGGCATAGCGTGCCGCAGCTTCCTGTTCGGTGATGACAGGGCGCTCAGGCTCGGGGCGTGTATCTTGCAGAGCATCGAGGACTGCGGTGTCTTCTGCGGACAAGACAGGATCAAGCGCAGCAACCTGAACCGCTTCATCCGTTTCTTCCTGTGCTGTCTCGACACCGTCCGGTGTGCGGATGATCTCTGGATCGATCTGGTTTTCCGGTGCAGAGGCGGTTGCGCGGCTTTCGTCTTTTTTCATCAGGCCAGCGATGCCTTCATCGAGAAAGACAGCAGCCCACGCAGCCACGCCGGCGAGGAACACCAGCAAGATTACAGTCATGATCAGGCCGAGGAAGCGTGGTTTGCCGCCAATGGTATCGGCGCGTGCGCCAAAAACGGTCATACGCTCTGCTTCGCTACCTGCTGCGGCCACTTGGGCTACGGGGGCGGGCATCGGAGCGGCAGCGCCGGTACGCGGTTTGCGGCGGCTTAGAAAGCCGGTTTTTGCAGGTGCTGGCGTATCGGCCACGGCTGCGGGCTGATCAAGCGAGCTGCTGTCGGGGGTGAGCGGTGCAACCACAGGGCCGCGCGCTGCCCCTCCAAGAGGTTTGGCGGGGGCGGGTGCGGCCGCACGGCGGCTGGCGAAACCCGAGGGTGGTACAGACTTCTCGCTGGCCGAGGTGTCAACAACTGGCGCTTGGGGGGCAGGCTGCGGGGGTTTTTGCGATGTGGTGAACATCGTTTTTGCGGGTTCTACCACTGCCGCAGCAGCGGCTAGCGCGCGGGCGCGTGCGGGGTTTGGTATATCTTCTGTAGGCGGTGCTGCCGGTGTATCTGGCGCTGCCTTAGGTGTATCGGTGGCCGTGGCCGCGCTGAGAGGCTCGTCAGCGGGGCGGCTTTCAGCGGCTGGAATGACGGTAGTCGCCTCATCATTTAGGGGCGGCTCCGCTATGGGAGGTGCTGGTGCGGCTTCGGCTATTTTTGGCGCGTCAGTGGCGGGTGCTGTTACAGGCTTAGCTGGGGGCGCGCTTAAATGTACAGACTCGGCTGCGGGTGTCGGATCGATTTGCAAATCGAATGGCAGTTGAGCGTCTTGTGGCTCGCCCTGTGTCACGTCGGCTGGCTTCGGCTCGGCAGCGGGTTCAGGCTTTGGCTCGTCCGGATGCTCCACAGGTGCGGTGGCGACTGGTTCCGCTTTGGGGGCGGGCTGTTGCTCGAACTCTGGCTCGGGTTCAACAACGACTGCTTCTGAAATTGTGTCTTCAACAGGGGGGAGTGCTTCTTCTTCTTCCGCCTCTACAGCAATCTCGGGCTCGGGTTGGGGTTCGTACTCGGGCTGTGACTGTGGCGCAGGTATTGCGCCAACGATGACGACAGCGATGCCGTCAGGCTCTACGACCTCTTCAGGTTCAAGCAGGTCTGCCGCACCTTGGGTCGGGCCAAAGAATGGTTCTCCCAAATAGGGTGCATCATCAGGAACCGCGACAAAGCTGACGGGATGAAAACGGTGCTCGGTTGCGAATGCCTCGGCCTCGGCCAATGTCTCGCGCGCGACGGCGGCGACATGGGTGCGGGGGCCATCAAGGCTTATGTCATAGGCAAGCTCGTGCACCTCGTAGGGGGTCGCATCATGCAGCGCCTCTTCAGCGGCCTTACGGCAGGCCGCCTCGGACAGGCCGATTGTGTCGATGGTCAGGTATTTGATCTGGCTGGAGGGAATCAGCAGTTTGGTGCGCACACCGCCAGGCTCAAGACTGCTGGCGGTCTTGCGCAAAACGGCAAGCTCCCCGCCAAGGTCATCAGAAGTAACAGCAACTTCGCCAACTTCACGCCAGCCGCCCGCAGCGCGGTGCAACAGCTTGATGCCGTCGAAAGAGAGAGAAAGGGCAAAATTAGGCTTCATGCGCTGCCTTTATCACGGGTCCGGTTAACCAACAACTTCGTATCGTTGGAGAATACCGCACAGTTGCCCCTGTGAAAAGGTCCGCAAGCGGATTTCAGCGAAGGTAGCTTGTCCTCCGCGCAGCGGGATACCGCGCGGAGGAAGGAATTTAGGCAGTTGCTTGGGTCAATGCCTGATCCAGATCAGCGATCAGATCGTCCGCATCTTCGGTTCCGATGGACACGCGGACTACGTTGGGGCCAGCGCCTGCGGCTTCTTGCTGCTCTGGCGTCAGCTGGCGGTGGGTGGTGGAGGCCGAATGGATGATGAGCGAGCGCGTATCGCCCAGATTGGCCACATGGCTGAACACTTCAAGGGCATTGACCAGTTTGACGCAAGCATCATAGCCGCCCTTGACGGCGAAGGTGAACAAGCCGCCTGCGCCTTTCGGGCAGACCTTCTTTACCCGCTCGTAATAGGGGGATGATTCGAGACCTGCGTAGGTGACGTAATCAATGCGGTCATCCGCCTCTAGCCATTTGGCGATCTTCTCGGCGTTGGCCACGTGGCGGTCCATGCGCAGGCTCAGTGTTTCTGTGCCCATCAGCGTATAATGTGCTGCCTGTGGGTTCAGGGTCATTCCCAGATCGCGCAGGCCGATGGCGATGCCATGGAAGGTAAAGGCGAGATTGCCGAATGTCTCATGAAACTTGAGGCCGTGATACGCAGGCTCTGGCGCGCTCAGCGACGGGAATTTATCGGTGGCGGACCAGTCAAAATTGCCCGAATCCACAACGCAGCCGCCTGTCACTGTTCCGTTGCCTGTGAGGTATTTCGTGGTGGAATGGACCACCAGTGTCGCACCATGCTCGATCGGGCGGCACAGATATGGCGTGGCAGTGGTGTTATCGATGATCAGCGGTACCTGAGCGGCATCCGCGATGTCGGCAATCGCGCGCACATCCATGATGTAGCCGCCGGGATTGGCGATGGCTTCGCCGAACACCGCGCGGGTGTTGTCATCAATAGCGGCTTTCACAGCGTCAAGATCGTCGAAATCGACAAATTTAACTTCCCAGCCGAAGCGTTTGATTGTGTGAGAGAATTGAGTGACCGTGCCGCCATAAAGACGCGTGGAGGCGACGACATTCATGCCAGGCATCATCAGCGGGAACAGGGCCATGATCTGGGCTGCGTGACCCGAAGAGCAGCACACGGCGCCCACGCCACCCTCCAGCGTTGCGATGCGTTCCTGCAATACGGCGACGGTGGGGTTGGTCAAGCGCGAGTAGATAAACCCGACCTCTTGCAGGTTGAACAATGCGGCGGCGTGATCGGCATCGCGGAAGACATAGGCCGTGGTCTGATGGATCGGTGTCTGGCGTGCACCAGTGGACGGATCGGGGCGGGCGCCCGCGTGAATTTGCAGTGTATCAAAGCCGTGTGACATCGGTCTCTCCTTGTAAATGTTGGCGTAGCGATACGGGATCGCGTGAACACAAACAAGTGAACGGGCGCGGATAGGAAAATGCTTCTGCTCAAATCGGGCGTGCAGAACAGCGGTTTTGCTTTGGCCGTAATTTTAGAACATCCGCCGCGCAGGGGTGTGGGAACTTGCTGCTAACATACATGTAATCTATGTTGACGAGTGTGTGATACCAACATAGATCATGTGTATGTGATTTGGCAGGAACCAAAAATGGCAAAGATCGAAAAAGGCCTCAAAGCGAAAACGGCAAAAGCTGCAAAGGCAGATGGTGAAGTGAAGAAAACCGGCGGGCGTGCGCGTCGTCTGGAAAAGATCGGCAAAGCCTCCACAGTGACATTCACACTGGAAAGGGCCGTGCGTAAATATATGGATGCGCAGGCCAAGGCGGCAGGAATGAACCTGACCCACTATATGCAAAAACTGGTGGAAAATCATGTGATTGACGCAGCTGGCAGCGAGAGCCCCTTGGCCCGCCGCCTTGGTGCTAAACGGGAGGTCATTGATCGTACGGTTGCTTTGGCCGCAAAACTGGATGCCGAGGGTAAATTCGATGAAAATTTCATCCTCACAGTCGTGCGTGAAGCGGATAAAGACCCCGATTTTATGACGCACTATGAGGCCGCACTTGAGATGAACGAGGATGATACTGCAGCTACGGTAAAACGGGCGCGTGTATCGTTGAACCAGCAGATCGGGCGTGTGATCAAAAAATCTGTCGGCGCTCGGAGCAAACGTAACGAGCTGGGCCATATCGCCCGTGGCCAGGTAAGTGATACATTTATTGCCACCTACACGCTGCTGCAAAAGCCGTCGGCGCCAGCGGCGGTTGCCTAAAGCTCAATCTGGAAGGGGCGGCGGGATTGCCTTCCAATGGCGACCCGTCGCCAATGCCTCCTCCTCCAACATTTGATGCAAGGCCCTGCGCGGGGTCAGCCGCGCCATGATTTTGGCGGCGTTATTCAAATAGGCGCGTGTGCCTTCGATAGGCCAATTCGGTGGATCGATGCGCATTTCGCGTGTTGTCACGACAAGGGTTGCCGCTTCGATCAGTGCTGCTGCGTCACTTTTTGACGGCGCAGCGGCGTATTGTGCCTGCATTGATGGCTGACCGTCGGGATCGTGGGTATAGGTCAATTCGCGCACCAGTGCTGCAACACGACCCCCGAATTGCACCTCCAGTTCTGTGGCATCTCTGTCTGTTCGCGCGTGTGTGCCGTGTAGCCAAGCGGCAGCTAAAATACTCGGATCCAGTTCGATTTTTTTCACAATATCAACGTTCTGTTTCAGGTAGTTGAAGTATGGGTTTTGTGTGCCGCGCCATAGAGTCTGCCCCTGATGGGCTGCTTTGGCGTATTGGGCTGCGCGGTTGATGAGGCTTGTTTCACCTACTGGATGGGCTGCTGCGGGATGGTAAGGGTCTGTCTGGAAAGAGCCCCAAGGGCCCTCAGCTACGACAGGTTTGATCTTTGTAGGCCACTCGTCCCGAACCGCTTGGTGAACGCGCTCCATAAATTCCAGTGCGTCGTCTTTTGTATCGAACGTGACTGCAAAGTTATCGCCAAGGGTCTCCCATTTTCGTACAGAATAAACCGCATAGGGGCGTAGGTTTACCAAAACGCCACTAGAGATCACGCTATGGGTCCAGCTTCGCGATATCCGGTGCAACCCTGCCACCCGCAGGTTCATGCCACCCATGCCCCAGAACGGCTCTCCCAGATAGACTTTGGTGCCGCCCGAGAATTTGCGGGTGCCTTGGTAAAAGCGCCCCTTTTCGCGGCCGCTGCGCAGATGATCAGAGATGTTGGCGCAGATGACCCAGCCCAGCCGCTTTGCATCATGCGTCATTGCTACCGCATCCAATAGCCATTTGATTTGAGGCGATTGCGAATGGCTTGTTCCTTGCGGGGCAGGTTTTCACGATCAAAAAGCGCACGCGCCTTGGCGCCGCGCCCCTGATAGATCATCCGCTTGATCGGGTCATAGGTCTTGAGTACTTTTTTGATCTTGTTGGGCATGGCGATGTGGTCCAGCACCGCCACCGCATGATCACTTTCGCGGGCATAGAGCAGGGGCAGCAAACGATAGTGGCAGCTTACAGCACCGTCCAGCAGACCATCAGGCAATGTATCGCGCCCGCCGCCCAAACTGTGGATCACCAGTGGTAGGGCGACCTGATCCAGCCAAGGATCAAAGCTCTGGGCGCACAGCTCCACCGGGGGGGCGTTACGAATGGCCAGCGCATAATCAAGAAAGCGCGCGCCGAATTCATGTGGGCATTTGTAAAAGAAATAGCCTGCGTTAAAGTACAGATAGCGCCGCCAGTATTCGTCAGGCTGGCTCTGGTCCAGCGAGGATTCAAAATCCAGTCCGAACTTGTCATAGAGCGATTTCCACAGCCCCGTATAACCAGGACCATAGAGTTGTGGCTGGGGCCAAGTGCCTTCGCGGCGCAGGGACGCACTGGGGCGGTCGAAATCAAACGGTACAGCGGCCAGATCACCTGTGATCAACGTATCGGTGTCAAAAAAGACAAACGGCTCGCCCTTGGGCAGTGCTTGCAGCATTTCGATCTTGTTGCCGTAGGGATAGGTCTCGCCGAAGTGTTGGGTGTGAAACGGGATGATCTCTGCGCCCATTTCGGTCAGCGCATCGCGGACAGCCTGATTGCGGATACTGGGGTCTTTGCTCCAGCGTGGTCCGGGTTGTGGCTCGGCGATCAGGATGCGACCTGTGAAATCGGGGCTCATCGCGCGCAGGGAGGCTACAAAAAGCAACGCCTCATAGGCCAAACGGCCTTGTTGCCCCACAACGACCACGTTGAATGATTGTTTTGCTGCACTTTTGCGTGCCATAAATACCCTCGATTACGCCTGCGTGCGGTTGGTCCGCTTTTTCGGGTCAGTATACGGCGCAAGTGGCGTTTTGAAAGAACACATTTTTGTCGTCCCCTTTAGGAAGTTACCATGATTGATTTTATTTTTGCGATGATAGCAGTAGCAGCCGCACATTCCCCATCCGATCAGGTCAGCGCCGCGCCCAGCGTCATCATCGGGGAGGGGGTGCAGATTGGCAGCAATACTGTGATCGGTGATCCTGTCACCGCCGCGCCTGACGGTCTTGCTTTTGATCTTTCTGTTTTGCCCGATGGGCTGATGCCTGAGCCGCAGATACCACTAGGCAAATTCACCACCGCGACCGAGGTTAAACCCATTCTGACAGCGACCAAGGCCAATTGGGTGGCGCTGCGCGATTATGGCGGCAACGATCTGGTCTATGTCACGCATTTATGGAGTTGGCGTTGCGGGCTGAGTGCGATGGCGCTGGCAATAAACGATGGCCCTATGCAAAATCTGGATATGCCCGAGTGTCATATGGAATACGCGACCCCGAACGCTGTTTTGGAGCAGGATGGATTGCCCTATTTGACGTATCCGCAGGGCAGTGTGACGCGGTTAACGGTCCAGATCGTATATGATGACCTCACCACGGATATCGCGACATTCGAGGCCGATCAGATCCGTATACCCTAGGGTCAAATGGTGATTCGGAAATAAAGGCAGCGGGAAATTCGAGCAAAAACAATTGCTAACGGATGTTGTGATTGTTGCGCATTGCGAAACACAATCGCAGTGAAAATGCGCCCAATGGGGCGAAATTATGGCGATTGTGTCCTGTGAGTGGCCCTTTTGTGAATTCCCCTCGGCAGATATCTGTCGGTGTGCTTAGACGTCGTTCATATCTATTTAACGATTGGGAAGAACACTGCCATGAGCTCCAATAACTCGATTTCCGTTACACTTGGCTGCGATCCGCAAGCCATTGTCACAATTTCCGAAACTGACACAGGTACGTTGTTTATCATCGTAGCTTCTGCCGATCCGACAATGCCGGTCGACCTTGACGGGGTATTCTTTAACCTGTCGGATGACAGCACGCTGGACGCGCTGAACTTCTTCCCAGAAGCCAACACAGGCTCGATCTTTTCACCTGTCACAGGTGTTCAGGCAGCCGCGAACAGCGTTGATACGCTGTCCAATGGCGCACAGGTTGCAGACGGCTATGACGTTGGCATCCAGTTTGGCACAGACCCCAGCAGCACGGGCGGTCAGGTCACGCAGGCGAACTTTACCCTCTTTTCCGACAATGGCCCGCTGAGCATTTCCGATCTGGATGTTTCCAGCTTCACCACTGTTGTGGACAGCGATGGCGGCAACGGTCAGGTCCTGACCTCGGGCGATACGCCTGATGCGGCACCTGTTCTGGTCTCCAAAGAAGTGCTGTTCGACAACTTCAACGACATTCACGAGGCCGAGGATTCGGCAATCGTCGAGGGCCATACCAACTGGGATGCCAATTGGGGAAAACTGGTCACAAACAGCCACAACGAAGGTGTGCTGGAGCTGAAAACAGTCAGCACCGACGGTCCCGTCACGCTGAACTTTGACGCCAACGTGCACAACACCCATCTGTTCGAAAACTCCGGCTGGGCCGCAGACAGCCTGCGCGTCGAAGTGAGCATTGATGGCGGCGGTTGGGTCCTGCTGGATGAATTCCAGGTCAACGACCATGGCACGGCGATTGTCGGCTCCGAGACAGGCCAGACATTTGGTAACTCCGCCAGCAACATCACCTATGAGGGTGGTATTCTGGATACAGCCGAAGACACAGTGCAGTTCCGCTTTGTCTCTGATGTCACAGCGTCTGATGAGTGGATCAAACTCGACAATGTTTCGGTGTCGGCCTCTGAAGAAGTCGATGGTTCCTCCGTCGAGAAGGTTCTTCTGTCCGAGAGCTTTGACGACATCCATGACCCCGACGACAGTGCCGCTATCGGGTATGATGGCCGTTGGGACGTGCGCGGTGACGAATTGGTGACAGATGGTAACAACGACGGTTGCCTCAAAACCGAAGCCGTGGCCGCCGATGGTGACGTCACGCTGAGCTTTGACGTCAGTGTTGATGACGCAAGCAAGTTCGAAGCCTCAGGTCACTACGCCGATAAACTGGTGCTGCAAGTACGCACGGAGGACGGCGACTGGGAGACGTTGGACAAATTTGTCGTCAACGACGCAGGCACAGCCCTTGTCGGCAACAAAACCGGTAACGAGATCACGGAAGAGGGCAGCACGCTTTCATACTCTGGTGGCGCGCTGGATGATGTGAACGGCAATGTCGAATTCCGCATCATCTCGGATATCTCGGCGGGGGACGAAGTGGTCCGCTTTGACAATCTGACTGTTACGGAAACCTCCGAAGGCTCCGCCACTGCAGGCGAAGCTGTGACGATTGACTTTGAGGGTCTGTCCTCGGGCGATGTGATTGCAGACCAGTTCGACGGGGTAAGCATTTCAGCCCAGCGTGACGGCGATGCAGCCAACAGCGAAAACGACGCGATGATCTTTGACACCAACAGCCCAACGGGTGGTGACCACGATCTGGAATACAACGGTGTTGGCAATGCTTTCATCATCTCCGAGGACAACGACAGTTCGGATGCCGATGACAATGCCCACGGCGGCACAATGACATTTAACTTTGACGCACCTTCCGAAGTGGTCAGCATCAACATGCTGGACATCGAAGAAACAGGCGGTACAGTTGATTTGTTTGATGCGGATGGCGGATTGATCAATTCTGTCGATATCCCTGCCGCTGGTGACAACAGCCAGCAAGAGTTGATTATCAACGCTGACAATGTCTCGTCCATGAACATCAATCTGGTAGGGTCGGGCGCTGTGGATGATGTAACATACATCCCGCCGGCCGGTGAGTTTGAGGATGACGGCAAAGGCGACCAGTATGACGTACAGTACATCGCCGGTATCCCCGTTCTTCAGCCAGTTGATGAAGACCAGCTGAAAGCCGAGATCAACGTATTGGACGCAGAAGATGATGATCTGATCATCTAAGCAGATATTGCGCTAAGAACTAAGCCTCTGCCCTTGAACAAAGGGTGGGGGCTTTTTTTCTTCTGGACGGATTCAATGCAAGCGACGGGCGAAGGCCGTAGAGGCGCACTGGATAGGTACCCGAATTATTTTGTTGGTGGCGACGCGTTTTCGGGCGAGGCAACCGACAGGTGGCTTGTGCAACCGCTGCTCAGATTCAAGATGCCTAAATGCAGGTTAGCAATTGCTTCAACTGGCTTTGTTTTTCATGACGTGCGCTTCTAGCGCTGCCAATCCTTCATCAAGGCCAAGCCTGCCAAACCCTAACCTGAACCGATCCGTCGGTGTTGCCCCAAGATCCGAGCGATAGATGGTACTTGGCAGTAAAAGCACGCCACTGTCTTCGACCGCAGATTGGCAAAACGCTTCAACGCCTTCTGGCCCCTTGTAGCGTGGGAAAGCCATACACGAGCCATCAGGGCGACGCCATTCAAACAGATCGGTATGGCGTTCAAAAAAGGCATCCCATTTCGGCAGGTTTTCATCCACGATTGCGCAATTGCGACCCAATAGATGCGCGCGATTGTTCAGTGCGATCTTGGCAAGGCGTTCGCTTGGCCCTGAATTGCAGATGGACAGATAGTGTTTCATCCGCTCCATCGCGGAAAGGATCGCGGCGTCCTGACACGCGATCCACCCGATGCGCAATCCGGGAAGGCCAAAGGATTTTGACATCACATTCAAAGACAAGCCACGTTCGTAAATATCAGCAATAAAGGGCAGATGTTGGGTTCCTGTTGGGCCCAGACCATTAAAAATCTCGTCATGGAGAATGTAGATGCCGTGGGTGCGGCACAACTCGACCAAGGCCAAATAACGTTCCAGCGGAAGGATCGCACCTGTGGGGTTGTGAGGGAAGTTAATTGTAACCAGCTTTGTATTTGGCCTGATCGCATCGCGCACGCGGTCAATGTCCAAGGACCATCCATCGTGGGGATCAAGCGGAACGCCTGTGGCCTCGCAGATTGCTACGGGCAGTGTTTCATGGCTCTGATAATTCGGGGTGACTACAATGGCGTGACTGTCTTTGTTCAGGATCACGTTATTGGCGGCAAAAATACCTTCGCTTGCGCCTGCAAAACACAAAATGTCCGTTGCAGTCTGGCGTTGATAGGTTGTGGCAATCGTCTCCCGCAGGTCGGGCGCACCAAATGTCTCGGTATAGCCCAATGACATCCCTTCAAACTCTTCGCGCTCTTCGGGCGTTGCCATCGCCAGTAAAGCGCGCAGCGAAATACTCTCGGCATCTGATGCGGTCATGTGGTATCTCGCTTTGAACTCCCATTTTGAAAAGTGGGTCTCAAGCCGGAAGTCGGGCAGTGTTGGCATTGTTTTGATCGCTTACAGGGATTTATCACGCCATGGTTATCTTGGATCGTACCCAAATCGAAGAACTAATTGACCTCAAAGTTGCAGGTGCAGCGATCGAGGCGGCCTATATCTCTGCCAGCCGCGGCGCGGTGACGTTGCCGCCCGTGGGGCATATCATGTTTCCAGAGGCGTCGGCGGATTGCCACATCAAATTCGGGCATGTCAAAGGGGATCCAAGCTTTACGGTTCTTCCGAACCCGCTACGGCTTGCGTCAAGGTTGGAAAACTTTCTTGTGAAAGTGGTGGGCGACCCTGGAATCGAACCAGGCGTGCGTCTCCGCGAGGGAGTTACAGTCCTTACGAAACATAGATATTTCAAGAGGATATTTGTTTTTGGTCCCAAGAATATTGAGTATATGCACAATGCGTTTGGGACCAGTCTTTATGGAGCACTTGCAGTGCGGCACGAGGGTAAATACCGACACGAAGGGCGGACACCGGACCTTCGCTGCAAACTGCGCCGAGGTCTGCTTTGCGGGATAAAGTGTGAATTCGCCACGTCTGCACCGATGTCGGCTTTAGATAGACAATCAAGAATTTCAGCTACTCTTAATCTACAAATATTGGGACTGAAAAGGTGGATGTAGTCTCGCGAATTAGCTGAACACAGCCACCAGGGCGGGACGGAGTTCACGCTAATAAAATACCCGCAAAAGCGGCTTTTGAAAGGTCAGGAGCGTTTGCGGTGAAAGCTGTTGCGGTTGATAAGTTTGCAGGGAACTGTTGCATTAGTCGAAGCGTTTGGCGAGCCATCGACAGAGCCTGATCCCGAGGACACAGGGGCTTGGGATATCGATCTCGACAAGAATGCCCTGACGGGTAAGACCGATGTATTCATAGGGATCGATGCCAAGGAGGTTGCGCAATGCGGCTACGAGAGCGTCCGCCCGACACTTTTATCTGCGTTGCATGGACAACACCACGACCGCATTATTGGTGACCTTAGCCTGATCAATAGCATATCCGCTGAACCCAGGTCGCCACTTTGGGTGGGCAGAGTTCATCAAGAGGTGGCTCGTGGATTTCATACTGTCCGGCCTTGATCATCCATCCGAGAACGGCGGCTGGATTTATATCCATCCTAAGCAGATAGTTGGTGATGTCCATGTAGACGGCATCGCTGAGAGGGGTCTCGCCGGAGCTATTGTAAACCCGGTGGAAGCCGAGATGGGGACCGGGCCCCATCCAGATCGTACGTTTCACCCCGCCCATGAAGACGAGAGGGCAGGCCGAGAAGCATGGGCCGTGAAGCGTGGTGTCGAGGCCGCGATCTCTGATCTCAACTCCGGCCAATAGCGCATCATAGACACTGCCGCCGGCGCTTCCCAATGCCACCTGAACAACATTCGGGTGGGATTCCAATGCGTCACGGAAACGGTCGGAAAACCCACTGTCGATATCGCCATATACTACCAGGGTGTTGCCGTTGATCGAGAAATCCCCTTTCAGTTCGGGATCATCAATACCGGCAGTGCGCGGGATGCCGTGTTTGCCCACGCATTCCAGATTCCAAAGGCTCTTCTTTTGGTTCTCGGTCAATTCGATCGCCCGGCGGGCTGCCGCCACCCAGGCGTCCAGCGTCACCGCGTGGATCATGATCTCCATCGGGTCGACATCTGGCGAGAGGGGAGGCTCATCGAGTGTCTCGGCCTCCAGGATTTCATTTCGAAACCCCAGCATGCGACCTGTGATGGCGCAGATATGTCGGTCGTGGCCATAGCCCTGCAGCGCTGATCCTGGGTGACCGGAACCTATATCGATAGCATAGGAGTAGAGTTTGTCCGATTTTTCCTGGACAGCTTCGATGGCGCTGGTCCAGGAGGTTTCTGCTCGGACAGGATCGGCAGGCAGGATTCCAAGACCTACCGCGAAGGCGCAGATGAAGCGTTTTGTGGGGTGCAAAATGTGTCCAATATAGCTTTGGTAAAACGGTTAGGGTCGGGCGAAGTCAGGGTACATCCTGAACACGGGGATGCAAGAGATGAACCCGACAATGACCTATCTGGTCTATCCACCATATCAAACAAATCGGGTTCCTCGCCTGAATTTCCGAAAGTCGCCAAACATATTAAGAGAAAAATCCAACAACTATATGCTGCCGGACTCTGCTGAGAGCCTATAAACCAAGGGGAGCGTCAAACACTCACAATAAAATTGAGAAGACCAAAGGTGACGCATTCTTACTGATAGGACACAGATGGCACCGGCTAAGAAGAGTCGGAAGCTTTTCCGAGTTGTAGGACGCGGGGCCAAAAAACTGCCGCCCGCTTTCAATTTCAGATCGGACATCTCCCGGCAGGATAGGGCGGTCGGGCTACAGGAAGGAGTGGACGAGCGCCTCGAACTTGTTGCGTTGCTTCTGATGGCGCAGCCAAGTCTTTTTGACGTCGGCGGGGCGAGGCGGCCGCTCGGTGTGCGTCCGGTCGGCCGCAGCGCAGAGATGAGCGTAGCGCATCAGACCTTCCGTGCGGGCCTTGACGGCCGCGGCTTTTCGTGTGGCCTTGCTCAGCGACTTCGGAGCTGGAGGCTGCGGAGCGGGCTCGGAGCCCGCCTTGCCCGGACTTTTCGTGATGTGGGAGTCGCGGACTTCCTGGGGATCATAGGACGACCATTGTCCGCCAATAATCGTAGTGCCGCCGCCGAGATACGAGTTCCGACCCATCGCGATGTCTGCCTCACTGTCCTGCGAGTAGATGATTACACTTGGGCACCTGGTTGCGCAACCTTCAGCCGATAATCATGGCGCGGCTCGCCGCCTATGCTTCGATAAATAGGCGGGGGAATAAGAGGTCGTGTTCGTTTGGCGGGAACCGCAAAGAAAGTACCCCGCGTGCAGTGGCCGAACCAATGATCCCGTCTTTCAGCATTTCACTCATGATCACGCGCGATAGCCTTGGGGAAGTACCCAGTATCCCTGCAACATCTCCACGAGGAACTTCGCCGTTTACAAGTATGTGCCGTAGCAATTTGGGCGCGGTGTCGTGCAAGTCCTTGAGTTTGGCATAACGCTCGAGGCGTACATTTAAGGTATCAAAATCATAGAGAGCACCCATGAAATCAATCTGATCAATCATGATTTGAAGAAACCATTCCGTGAAAGCAATCAGCGCAGAATTACTTCTCACCCCACGACCATCGGTTGCGCTGCTTCGTCTTGCATCCGCCCGTTTTAAGTGCTCCTTGTATTGGGCCTGACCGACTACACCTCCTAAGCCCCGCGCAAGGCCGCGTGAGATTGACCATAGCCCCCCTGCGCCGATGCCAGCGCGAAGGCACATAGCGTGGCTCATCAGCCGTGCCACGCGACCATTTCCGTCCGGATAAGGGTGGATGAAAAGAAATCGGTGATGTGCTGCCGGTATCGCCAGAACCTTTGCGATTGATCCCATTTTTTGGCGACCGTAGCGAAGATTGAAGTAGTCCAAGAGTTGTTGGATGTCCTCGTGCGGAGGAGCTACGTGCTCACCAACTGCGACTTCTGTTTTGCGGAACTCGCCTGGGACCATTTTGAATTGCTTGTTGCCGTTTGCATCCCTGATCCACAAGAATTCCTCCGGAAGATCTTTGCAAAACTCTTTGTGTAGACGAAGTATGAAGTCGGGTGTTGTTGGGTCCTCCAGCTCCCCTTTGCGCGCAGATTGGTCAATCTCTCGCTGTAGATGGACGTGTGCTACGGCTTCTTCTTGAAGGGCTCGTTTCTCGTCGTCGTCCGAAAAGTCGCCTGAGAGGGCTTCCTTGATTTCGTGTGGCCTTGTGTTGTGCCCTTCTATCAAATTTGAATAATACGCATTCATGATTTGGGTGACATCTGTAAGCTGTTCGAGGGCCACAGGATGCAGTTTCCCGGCCAAATTCTCAGACTTTTGAATGACTTCGTGGGCGAGCTCGGTCAAACGCTCTGGGATCATTTCTTCGATCCTTGCGGGCTCGATCACATTTCCTAATAACATATCCTTCATTGATTGACCTTTTTTGCCACTATGATCGATGTGTATATTGCTGTTGATAAAGTATAATTTCAGATTTATCAATCTTTAGTGCCACTGTTGCCTGCCACTGTTGCCTGCCACTGTTGCCTGCCACTGTTGCCTGCCACTGTTGCCTGCCACTGTTGCCTGCCACTGTTGC